>JOFO01000005.1 GCA_000721275.1 Microtetraspora glauca
CGCCCCCTACGCACCGCCGCCCGCGCCCCCGGCCCCCGTACCGGGCTTCGCGCCCCCGGCAGCCGCGCCGGGCGCCGTGCCCCCGCAGCAGCCGGCGCCGCCGCAGGACGACACGTGGGCGTACGGGCCGGTGTTCACCCCGTACGTCGAGACCGGGCGCGACAACGACGTGATCACCGTCGACGGACTGCCGCCCGGCCCCGTCGTCGTCGAACTGGAGGTGCCCGACGCCGGCTACACCGGCCTCGACGTCCTCGACAAGCGCAACAAGGAGCAGGACAACCTCGTCAACAGCACCGAGGACCACTACGTCGGGCGGCTGCTCACCACCGTCCCCAAGAGCGGCACCCTCCGGCTCCGGCTCCAGGCCGACGGCCGCTGGCGGATCGTGGTCTCGCCGCTCGCCTCGGCCCGCCGGCTGACCGAGCGGGAGCAGGAGTTCCGGGGCCCCGACGTGCTGCTGCACACCGGCGGCGTCGCCGACCTGGCGATCCACTACCGCGGCGACTCCAACCTCATCGTCAACCTCTTCGAACTCGCCGGGCACGAGGACCACGCCGAGCTCCCGGACGACGACAACGTGGTCAACGAGATCGGCCGCCGGACCGAGAAGGTGCCGCTGCCCGAGGGGCCGCTCGTCGTCCAGTTCGAGCACGCGGACGGCCCGTGGACCGCCCGGCTCAAGCGCGTCCAGCCGCGCACCGGCCCGCTCTTCCCGGACGGCACGCCCGCGAACCCCTGGCAGGCGCCGCCGCCCGCCGCCGACCGCAGGGGCTGGTTCCACCGCCGCTGAGCCGACGCCGGCCGAGCGGACGTCAGAGGACGGGGCCGCCGCCCACCGGCGGCGGCCCGCCGAAGACCTCGTCCCGGGCGGCCGTCAGCGCCAGGTCGAGCGCGCCGGCCAGCACCGGGTTCCCGGCCACCTCCGACAGGCGGATCACGGCCCGCGAGTGGGAGAGGACCCGCAGCTCGCGCTCGACCAGCGCGCGCAGCGGCTCGCCGCCCGCGGCGCACAGCCGCCCCGCGAGGACGACGAGCCCGGGGTCCACGACCGTGACGATCGACGCGAGACCCGCCGCGAGCCGGGCCGCCACCCGCCCGAGCCCCGCCCGCGCCGCCTCCGCACCGGACGCCTCCGCCGCACCCGCCGCACCCTCGTACCCGGCCCGGCGCACCGCCTCCGCGACCGTCTCCGCGAAGTCGGCGCCCGGCACCCCGTGGGCGTGCAGCAGGTCCCGTACGGCGTCCCCGCCCGCCAGCTCCTGGTAGCCGTGACGGCCGTACGGGCCGCCGGCCTCGCGGGCCGTCGGCGCGCCGGGCAGCGGCAGGTAGCCGACCTCGCCCGCGCCGCCGAAGTGGCCGCGGTGCAGCCGCCCGTCGAGGACGAGCGCCGCGCCCAGCCCCTCGTCCGCCCACAGCAGGACGAAGTCCCGGCAGTCGGCCGCCGCGTGCGCCCGCTCGGCGACGGCCGCGAGGTTCACGTCGTTCTCGATCCGGACCGGCAGCCCGAGCTCCGCGCCGAGCGTCCGCTCCACGTCCACGAAGAACCAGGCCGCCATGTCCTCCTCGCTGGCGTGGGCCAGCCGGCCGGTCGTCGGGTCCACCGCGCCCTGCACGCCGACCACCACCCGCCGCGGCGGCTCCGGCGTCGGCACCCGGCCGAGCGCCGCGCGCAGCGCCGCCACCAACGCCTCCCGGCCGGCCGAGGCCGGCGGTGGCGCCTCCGCCTCGCCGAGCACCGCGCCGGTGACGTCGGCCGTCCGCACCGCGATCCACTCCGGCGTCACGTCCACGGCCGTCGCGTAGGCCGCCGCCGGATTGACCCGGTACGTCTCCGGGACGCGGCCCGGCAGGCCGGTGCGCAGCCCGTTGCCGACCACCAGGCCCGCCTCCTCCAGCCGGGCCAGGACCTGCGAGGCGGTCGGCTTGGACAGGCCGGTGAGGCGGCTGATCTCGGGGCGGGTCAGCGGTCCCTGACGGAGCAGCAGGTGGAGGGCGGCGCGGTCGTTGACCGCCCGGACCAGTCCGGGGGTGCCGCGGACGAGCTCGCTCAACTGCCCTCCGCAACGCGCGTCGGCCTCGGTCGGGACGATCAGCCTACAGCGCGGCCCCGGGCCCGTGGGCCGGTCCGGCGGGCGGGGCGCCGTGGCCCGTTCGGAGGACGCCGGGGCCCGTCGCGTGTCCCTCCGGCGGAACGTTCCGTTGTGGGGGCGTGACCTCATCTCGACGCATCTCCTCGGTCCTCGCCGTCGCCGCCGCGTTCTCGTGCCTCGGCGGTGCCGCCACTCAGGCCGCCGCCGCTCCGGCGGGGCCGCTCGGACCCCCGATCAGCCCGATCGCCGAACTCGACGGCCTCGCCACCACCGGCATGACGGACGAGGCCCGCGCCGGCTACCCCGGCGTCCGCGAGCAGCTCGGCGGACTGAGCCGCATCAACGAACTCCACCAGCTCCACCAGCTCACCGACCAGGCGGCGCCCGTCCTGGGCGTGCTGCCCGAGATCTCCACCTGACCCACCGCCCCTCCGGGGAATCCGCCCCTGGGGAATCCGGCGCCCGGACGGCCGCACCGGCGCCCGTCCGGGCGCCGGTCCGTGTCCCCGGGGACACGGACCGGCCGGCCGGGTGGGTCAGCGCAGATCGAAGCGGTCCAGCTCCATGACCTTCGTCCACGCGGCGACGAAGTCGCGGACGAACTTCGCCTCCGCGTCCCGCGCGGCGTACACCTCCGACAGCGCGCGCAGCTGGGCGTGGGCGCCGAAGACGAGGTCCACGGCGGTGGCCGTCCACCGCAGGTCGCCGGTGGCCCGGTCCCGGCCCTCGTAGACGTTCTCGTCGGAGTCCGAGACCTTCCACTCCGTCCGCATGTCCAGCAGGTTGACGAAGAAGTCGGTGGTCAGGCTGCCCGGACGGTCGGTGAGGACGCCGTGGCGGGCACCCGCGTGGCCGGTGTCGAGCGCCCGCATGCCGCCGATCAGCGCCGTCATCTCCGGGGCCGTCAGCGTCAGCATGCTGGCCCGGTCGAGCAGCAGCGTCTCCGGCGACAGCTTCTCGCCCGGCTTCAGGTAGTTGCGGAAGCCGTCGGCGCGCGGTTCGAGGACCGCGAACGACTCCACGTCGGTCTGCTCCTGCGTGGCGTCCGTCCGCCCGGGCGTGAACGGCACGGTCACCGGGTGGCCCGCGTCCTTCGCGGCCCGCTCCACGGCCGCGCAGCCGCCCAGCACGATCAGGTCGGCCAGCGAGATCCGGGTGTTGTCGCTCCGGCCGGCGGCGAACTCGTCCCGGACGGTCTCCAGGGTGCGGAGCGTCTCGGCCACCTCCGGCACGTCGTTGACCGCCCAGTCCTTCTGCGGCGCGAGCCGGATCCGCGCGCCGTTGGCGCCGCCGCGCTTGTCGGTGCCGCGGAAACTGGCCGCGGCGGCCCAGGCGGTGGTGACCAGCCGGGGGACGGTCAGCCCCGAGGACAGGATCCGCTCCTTGAGCGCGGCGATCTCCTCGTCCCCGACCAGGTCGTGGTCGACCGGCGGCACCGGGTCCTGCCACAGCTGCGGCTCCGGCACCCACGGGCCGAGGTACCGCGACAGCGGCCCCATGTCGCGGTGGAGCAGCTTGTACCAGGCCCGGGCGTAGGCGTCCGCGAGGAGTTCCGGGTTCTCGTGGAAGCGGCGGGCGATCGGCTCGTACACCGGGTCGGCGCGCAGCGCCAGGTCGGTCGTCAGCATCATCGGCGCGTGCCGCTTCGACGGGTCGTGCGCGTCCGGGACGGTGTCCTGCGCCGCCGGATCGGTGGGCTTCCACTGCTGGGCGCCGGCGGGGCTGGTCGTCAGCTCCCACTCGTACCGGAAGAGGTTGTCGAGGTAACCGTTGTCCCACCGGGTCGGATGGTTCGTCCAGGCGCCTTCGAGGCCGCTGGTGAGGGCGTCGCCGCCGACGCCGGTGCCGGACGCGTTCTTCCAGCCGAGGCCCATCTGCTCGATCGGCGCCGCCTCCGGCTCCGGGCCGATGAACTCGGGGCTCACGGCGCCGTGGCACTTGCCGAAGGTGTGGCCGCCGACGATGAGCGCGACGGTCTCCTCGTCGTTCATCGCCATCCGGCCGAAGGTCTCCCGGATGTCACGGGCGGCGGCCAGCGGGTCCGGGTTCCCGTTCGGGCCCTCCGGGTTGACGTAGATCAGGCCCATCTGGACCGCGCCGAGCGGCCCCGACAGCTCCCGGTCGCCGCTGTACCGCTCGTCGCCGAGCCAGGTGTCCTCCGGCCCCCAGAAGATCTCCTCCGGCTCCCAGATGTCCTCGCGGCCGAATCCGAATCCGAAGGTCTTGAATCCCATGGATTCCATCGCGCAGTTGCCGGCGAAAACCAGGAGATCGGCCCACGAGATCTTCTGGCCGTACTTCTGCTTGACCGGCCAGAGAAGCCGGCGCGCCTTGTCCAGGCTCGCGTTGTCCGGCCAGCTGTTCAGCGGTGCGAAACGCTGCGCGCCGCTTCCGCCGCCGCCCCGGCCGTCGGCGATGCGGTACGTGCCCGCCGCGTGCCAGCTCATCCGGATGAACAGCGGACCGTAGTGGCCGTAGTCCGCCGGCCACCAGTCCTGCGAATCCGTCATCAGCGCGATGACGTCCCGCTTCAGCGCCTCGACGTCGAGGCCCGCGAACTCCTTCGCGTAGTCGAAGTCCTTGTCGAGGGGGTCGGCCTGCGGGGCGTTCCGATGGAGTACGGAGAGGTCCAGCTGGTTCGGCCACCAGTCCCGGTTCGTCCGGGGCCGGGTGTCCTTCGGGGTGGGGGAGGGAATTGCCGGGTTCTCGCTCTCGCTGCCGGTCACGTACGGCCTTCTTCCTGTGTGCTCGCTCTTTCCCGCCGCCGGCCGGGATTTCTCACGGCGGCGCGTCCGTATGGTCGCGCACACCCGTCCTCCGGGCCCGCGGAACACGCGGGGAGCGGCGGCCCCGGGACGGCGGAAAGGAAATGCCTCAGGAAGCGGCGAACGGATCGGGGCCGCCGCGCCGCACGTCGAGGGTGGCGCAGTGGAAGGAGCCGCCGAACGGCGCGTAATGCAGGAGATCGCAGGGCACCGGCTCGAATCCCCAGCGTTCCAGGGCGCGCAGCATTCCGGTGTGGTGCCGTTCCGCCACGACCCGCTTCTCGTCGAGCATCAGCACGTTCATGCTCAGCCACCGGCCGCACATCGAGGTGAGCCGCAGCAGCCGGTCCGGCAGCGGGTCGGGCTCCGGCGCGGTCAGGATCTCCCAGTCGTCCAGGACCGGCGGCAGCCGGCCGGGGTCGACGTACTCCGGGTTCACCAGCGCCCGGCGGGGACCGAGCGGCATGAACGTGGTGTCGATGTGCATGGGGGTCCGGCAGCGGCTCTCGATCTCGTGGATCCGGTACCGCGGCCCGAGATGCCGGCGCAGCCACGCGATGCCCATGCGGTTGGTGACGTTGCTCGGCGTCACGAACAGGTCCCGGCCCGCGCGGACGAAGTCGGCCGCGTCGAAGACCGGCTCGAACTCCGTCACCAGGCGGCGCACCGGCTGCCCGGGCGGCGACACCCGGAACGCGGGGTCGAAGAGCTCGTCCGTCAGCTGCGGCCGGGGCGCCGCCGTCCAGCGGGCCCCGCCCCGGAAGTACTCCTTCAGCAGCGTGCGGTAGGCGTGCGTCTCGAAGTACCGGCACGGCCAGGCCATCGGCGTCTCGATGATCTCGTCGCCGACGACGAGCATGCTGTCGCGCGGGCAGGCGGTGCAGAAGCCCCGCGACGACCACTCGGGAGTCCCGAACCGCCGCCGGTGGACCACCGGATCCGGCCGCCGGACCGTCACCCCCAACGACTCCAGCAGCGCGACGAACCCCTCGACCTCCTCCTCCGCCTTCCCGACCAGCGCCCGCGGATAGCGGAAACCGGCGGCGGCGCCCTGGAGCCGCGCCGCCCACGCGGGCATGGTGCAGCGGACCGCCGGATGCCGCGACGGGATGGTGGCGCCGTCGACCCGCCCCACCACGACCTCCTCCAGCGGATCCCATTCGGTGTACGAGAGGACCGGCGACCTCGCCGCGGTCTCGGCCCCCGCGACGGGGGCGGCGGACGGGGCGGGCGGGGAGAGCTCACGGGAGCGGAACCGGAAGGGCGTCACGACTGCCTCCTGCGGGGCCGGCGGCGCGGCACCGGACGCCGCGCGCGCAGAGCGCGGCTTCCCCGGAAGGTCCTCCCGCATGCCCCGCCCGGTGCGGCGGACCGGATGCGGGCGCCCGCCCCGGGTTGAGGGCCCGGAGAACCGTTTCTACGCTGGGGCGGGGGAGACGGGAGGGTGCCCATGGGCGCCGTCGTCGTGCACCGCGCCGTCCTCGGCGGCGGACGGCCGACGCTTCCGTACGCGGAGGCGGGCCGCGCCGGCAGCGGGCCCCCGGCCGTCCTCGTCCACGGGTACGCCGACTCCTGGTGGAGCTTCGAACCGGTGCTCCGGTCCCTGCCGTCCGCGGTGCACGCCTACGCGCCGACCCAGCGCGGCCACGGCGACGCGGACAAGCCGGCGGAGGGATACCTCCCGGACGACTTCGCCGACGACCTCGTCGCCCTCCTCGACCACCTCGGCGTCGAACGGGCCGTCCTCGTCGGCGGCTCCAGCGGCGGCGTCCCGGCCCGGATCGTCGCCGGCCGGCGCCCCGACCGGGTCGCCGGCCTCGTCCTGCTCGGTGTCCCGGCCGTGCTCGCCGGCAAACCCGGCGTCACGGAGATGTGGGAGACCGTCCGGACCCTGGAGGACCCGGTCGGCCGGGAGTTCGCCGCCGCGTTCACCCGCGGGCTCGCCGCCGGCCGGGTGGCGCCCGGCCTCCTGGAGACCATGGTCGACGAGAACCTGAAGGTCCCGGCCCGCGTCTGGCGCGAGACCCTGCGCGGCCTCCTGGAGACCGACCTCGCGGCCACGCTCACCGGGATCCTCGTGCCCACCCTGGTCGTCTGGGGCGACCGCGACCCGCTGCTCACCCGTTCGGACCAACAGCTGATCCTCGACGCCGTCCCCGACTCCCGGCTCCTCGTCCACGAGGGCGCCGGACACCTCCTGTACGCGGAGACCCCGGAGCGCGTCGCCCGCGAACTCGCCGCCTTCACCGCCGCGCTGAGCCGCTGACCGTACCGGAACCGGCCGCGCCGCCCGGAAAATCCGTGGACCGGCAGGTCCGTCCTCCGCCACACTCCGTCACCGTATGCGCCGGAACGACGACGGAAGGTCGCGATGGGAACACCAGAACAACCCAGCGGCGGGCCGGGCGCGGGCCCCGTCCGCCTCGCACTCCGCCATTACGGGGGAGAACTGCTGCGGCTGCGGTGGGTCGCCGCCCCCGCGCTGCTGCTCCCGGCCCTCGGGAACATCGGCATCCTCTACCTCGCCCCCCTCATCGTCGCCAAGCTCGTCGGCCAGGTCGCCGACGACGGCTCGGCCACCCTCGACGCGGTCCTGCCCTACGCCCTCGCCTTCGCCGGCGTCATGCTCCTCGGCGAGGCCCTGTGGCGGATCGGACTCCACTGCCTCAACCGGCTCGACGCCCGCGGCATCGAGCACCTCTACGTCGTCGGCATGGACGAACTCCTCGCCAAGGACGCCACGTTCTTCCACGACAACTTCGCCGGCTCCCTCACCAAACGGGTCATCAGCTTCGCCGCCCGCTTCGAGGAGTTCGCCGACACCCTCGTCTTCCAGATCATGGGCCGCATGGTCCCGCTGCTGTTCGCCGCGGTCATCCTGTGGCAGTACGACCCGCTGCTCGTCGTCGGACTGTTCGTCATGATCACGGTCACCGCCGTCTGCGTGGTGCCGCTGATCCGCCGCCGGCAGCTCATCGTCGCCGAGCGCGAGGAGGCCATCGCCCGGGTCTCCGGGCACGTCTCCGACGTGATGGCGAACATGGACACCGTCCGCGCCTTCGCCGCCGAGGAGCGGGAGGCCGCCGAACACCGGTCCCGCGTCGCCGAATCGCGCCGGATCACCCTGCGCTCCTGGGACTACGGCAACCTGCGCATCGACACCCTCGTCGCGCCGCTCTCCGTCGTCACCAACGTGCTCGGCCTGGTCCTCGCCCTGACGCTCGGGGCGGGCGAGCGGGGCGTGGAGGCGATCATCGTGGCGTTCACGTACTACGCCAACGCCACCCGGATCATGTTCGAGTTCAACCAGATCTACCGGCGCCTCGAAAGCTCCATGACGGAGGCCGCCCAGTTCACCGCGCTCCTCCTCGAACCGCCGACCGTCGTGGACCCGCCCGCGCCCGAGCCGCTCGCCGGCCCGGCCGGCCACGTCCGCTTCGAGAACGTGCACTTCGCCCACCGGGGCGCGAAGCCGCTGTTCGAAGGGCTCGACCTGGACGTGCCCAGCGGCACCAAGGTCGGCTTCGTCGGCCGGTCCGGCGGCGGCAAGACCACCCTCACCCGGCTGCTGCTGCGGATGACCGACGTCGACGCCGGCCGGATCCTGATCGGCGGTCAGGACATCAGCCGCATGCGCCAGTCCGACCTGCGCGGCCTCATCGCCTCCGTACCACAGGATCCGGCCATGTTCCACCGCAGCCTGCGGGAGAACATCGCCTTCGCCCGGCCCGGCGCCACCGAGGCCGAGATCCGCAGGGCCGCCGAGGCCGCCCACGTCACGGAGTTCGCCGACGCGCTGCCCGACGGCTTCGACACCCTGGTCGGGGAGCGCGGGGTGAAGCTCTCCGGCGGCCAGCGGCAGCGTGTCGCGCTGGCCCGGGCGATCCTCCGGGACGCGCCGATCCTCCTCCTCGACGAGGCGACCAGCGCCCTCGACTCCGAGAGCGAACTCCTCGTCCAGGACGCCCTGTGGCGCCTGATGGAGGGCAGGACCGCGCTCGTCGTGGCCCACCGGCTCTCCACCGTCGCGGGCATGGACCGGCTCGTCGTCCTCGACCGCGGCCGGATCGTCGAGCAGGGCGACCACCACCAACTCCTCGCCGCCGACGGGGCGTACGCCAAGCTCTGGCAGCACCAGTCGGGCGGCTTCCTCGACGACGCCGCGCCCGAGCGGACCGCACCCGAGGCCACCATGACGCACTGACCCGCACACCCGGCCCGACCAGCGGGTTCGCCGGACCCGCCGGTCCGGGCGGCTGCGGGCCGTGCGGGTGCGGACACGGTCCGCGTCTGCCAGCCTGGTGCTTGCGTGCCGGCACAACGCCTTGACGGAAACCGCCCGTCCCCCCGCCCCCGGGCGGCGGGGACGGCGTACGACGGAAGGAGGCGGTCATGCTCATCGGCCACGCCTTCGAGGAAGGCGTCCTGCACCTGTCGCTCCCCGGCGACCTCTCCCTCACCAGCCGCTCCGCGGCCGACCTGGAGGCCGAGGCCCTGGCCCTCGCCCACCGTCCCCGGCACGTCCGGGTCCAGCTCTCCACCGCCGACCCCAGCCCCGCCTCGCTCAGCGTGCTCTCCAAGGTGCGCCGCTTCTGCGAGAACGTCCGGATACCCCTCACCGTCGTCGGCCCCGTCGCCGTGGCCGCCGCCCCACCCCGTCACGAATGACCCCGGCCCCCGGCGCCCGCCGCCGGGGGCTTCCCGCCCGGACCGCCGCCGCGCCGTTTACGACCGCGCGGCCCCGGCAAGGCGCCGCGCATGACGAATTTCGGCTACACGATGATGACCGAGCAGGCGGGCCCCCGTGAGCTCGTCGACCACGTGGTCGAGGCCGAACGCGTCGGCTTCGACTTCTCCGTGATCTCCGACCACTCGTTCCCCTGGCTCGACGCCCAGGGACACGCCCCGTACGCGTGGAGCGTGCTGGGCGCCGCCGCCCAGGCCACCAGCCGCATCCCGCTGATGACCTTCGTGACCTGCCCGACCTTCCGCTACCACCCGGCCGTCGTCGCCCAGAAGGCCGCGACGCTCCAGCTCCTCTCGGAGGGCCGGTTCCGGCTCGGCCTCGGGTCCGGCGAGAACCTCAACGAGCACATCACCGGAGAGGGCTGGCCCACCGCCCGGGTCCGCCTGGAACGCCTGGAGGAGGCCGTGGACATCATCCGCGCCCTCTTCACCGGCGAGTACGTGAACCACCACGGGCGCCACTACGACGTGACCGCCGCCCGCCTCTGGGACCTGCCCGACCAGCCGCCGCCGATCGGGATCGCCGCCTCAGGCCCCCGCTCCAGCGCGCTCGCCGGCCGCCGCGGCGACCTGCTCGTCGCCGTCGAACCGCGCCGCGACCTCACCGAGGACTTCGACCGGCACGGCGGCACCGGGAAGCCCCGGATCGGCCAGCTCGCGATCTGCTACGACACCGACCGCGACGCCGCCGTCGCCCGCGCCCACGAGCAGTTCCGCTGGTCGCTCGGCGGCTGGCGGGTCAACCCGGAGCTGCCGCTGCCGAAGAGCTTCGACCAGGCGTCCGGGCACCTCACGCCCGAGGACGTGGCCGAGGCGATCCCCTGCGGCGACGACCCCGACGCGGTCGTGAAGGCCGCCGACGCCTACCGGGAGGCCGGCTTCACCGACCTCGCCCTCGTCCAGATCGGCGGCGGCCACCAGGAGCCCTTCCTGGAATGGGCCCGCACCACCCTGCTGCCCGCCCTGCGCGCCTCCGACGGCTGACGGCGCCCCCCGGCCGCCGGACGGGCGTCCTTCCCCGGGATGCGGGCCGCCGGGCCCTGCCGTTGACTGGGCCCGACGACCGCACGCGAGCCGAGGGAGACCACGACATGACCGGACGCTGGGTACGGGGCGCCGCCGGCGGCCTGCTGGCCGGAGCCGTGCTGCTGACCACGGCCGCCTGCTCGGACGACGGCGACAACCCCGTCTCGGGGGCCGTCAGCGAGGCCGCCTCGGCCGTCGCCTCCGCCGCCGAGGGCGTCTCGGACGCCGCCCGGCAGGCCGCCGACAAGGCCGAGAAGCAGCTGTCCGAGATCAAGAACGGCGTCGACGCCAAGGACGACGTCACCCTCGGTGAGGTGGCCACCGACGCCGACGGCCGCACCACCGTCCCCGTCACCGTGGACAACAAGGACGACAAGACCCGGTCCTTCGCGGTCCAGGTGCAGTTCAAGGACGGCGACGACAAGGTCGTCGACACCGTCGTCGTCACCCTTTCCGACGTGCCGGCCGGCAAGCCGGGCGACGGCACCGCCCGCAGCACCCACAAGCTCTCCGGCACCGTCACCCCCTCGGTCGGCACCGCCCTGCGCTACTGACCCGGCGCAGGCCCGCCGCCGGGAAAACCGGTACCGTCCGGCCCGCCGAGCGCCCAGACTCGCCCCATGACCGACATGGACGCCTTCCGGGCCGAGGTCGCCGCCTGGGCGGCCGGCGGACCCGGCGACCCCGCGCGCGAGCGCGCCGCCCGCCTCCCCGTCCGCACCGCCGTGCTCCTCGAAGGGCGCAGCGACGTCGCCGCGGTCGAGGCGCTGGCCGCCCGCCGGGGCCGCGACCTCGCCGCCGAGGGCGTCTGCGTGCTGTCCATGAACGGCGCCACCAACGCCGCCCGGCACGCCCGGCTGCTCGGCCCGCCCGGCCTCGGCCTGCGCCTCACCGGCCTCTGCGACGACGCCGAACGCGCCCACTACGCGCGCGGCCTCGCGGACGCGGGGGCGGACCCGGACGCCTTCTTCGTCTGCGTCGCCGACCTGGAGGACGAACTGATCCGCGCGCTCGGCGTGGCGCGGGTCGAGGAGCTGGTGCACGCCGAGGGCGAGGGCCGCGCCCTGCGCACCTTCCTCAGCCAGCCCGCCCAGCGCGACCGCAGCCCTCTGCTGCGGATGCGCCGCTTCCTCGGTACGACGGCCGGACGCAAGATCCGCTACGGGCGCGTGCTCACCGAGGCACTGGACCCGGCCCGCGTGCCCGCACCCCTGGACGGCCTGCTCGCCTCCCTCTGACGCGCCCTGTGCTTCAGGCGGGTCAGCCGGCGGGGGCGAGGGCGTCGAGGGCGGCGTCGAGCGCGGCGAGCAGGGCGGGCGCCTCGCCGGGGGCGTAGAGCAGGCGCAGGGCGAGGCCGTCGGAGACGGCGATCAGCGCGTCGGCGGCCGGCCCGGGCCGCGGGCTGCCGGCGGTGGCGAGCCGGTCGGCCAGGGCGTCGCGGAGCTCCCGGTCGACGCGCTGCCGCGCCTCCGCCAGCCGCGGGTGGTGCGCCGCGTGGACCGCGAAGGCCAGCTGGGCGGCCGTCTCGGCGCGCCGCTCCCGGTCCAGCGGCAGGGTGGTCAGGATGAGGGCGCGCAAGGCCGGCCGCAGCGTGAGCCCCGGGTCGACGGCGGCCATCCGCCGCTCGATGCGCTCCCCGGCCAGCTCGGAGGCGAACAGCAGCAGCTCCTCCTTGCTGCGGAAGTACTTTTGCACGGCGCCGGGGGACCGGCCGCTCGCCGCGGCCACCGTCCGCACGCTCACCTGGTCGAGCCCCTCCTCACCGGCCAGGCGCAGCAGGGCGGCGCCGATCTGGCGGCGCTGTTCCGACCGGTCGACGGTTCTGGGCATCGTCACGCTCCGGACTTTAGGATACGGTCGTATTCTAACGAAGGGGGGAGCCCATGGACCAGCAGCCCGACCACCCTGCCGACCCGCTCCGGAAACCGGACCCCGCCCCGGGACGGCCGGTCCCCGAACGCGCCGCCACCGAAGGGGCCGCCTCCGGACGACCGGTCCCCGAGCTGCGCGTCTCCGACCGGGAGCGCGACGCCGCCGTCGACATCCTCGCCGCCGCCCTCACCGAGGGCCGGCTCCTGCCGCACGAGCACGCCGCCCGCGTCGAGGCCGCCCTCCGCGCCCGTACCGCCGGCGAACTCGCCCCCCTCACCGCCGACCTGCCCGCCCCCCGGCCCACCGCCGAGGAACGCAAGCGCAAGGAAGTCGCCGAGTGGTACGCCGAATGGCGCCACTGGCTCGGCGGCCTGCTCGTCATGACGGTGATCTGGGGCGTCACGTGCGTCAGCGACGGCGAGCTGAACTTCTACTGGCCGGTGACCCCGCTCGCCATCTGGGCGGCGGTCATCGTCGCCGCCGCGCTCCGGCCGAGCGACGGCAAGGGTGACGACAGCGCCTGACACGCCGGGAGAGGACGCGTCGCGCCCCCGTCTTCGGGGTAAACAGAGACCGAACGCCTCCTCTCCCGAACGGACTTGTGCGCGTTGAGCATGCCACTCGGATCCCGTGTGCCAGGCAGGACCTGGACGATTCGCCTCACCGGCCACCACGACCACTCGGCGCGGGTCAGCTGCACCACCGCGGGCTGCCGCATGCCGGACCGCTCCAAGGACGTGCGCGCGCTGCGCGCCTTCGCCGCCGAGCACGTACGCGCCCACGCCCGGCTGGCCACCCCGCGGCCCAACGCCTCGTGCGCCTGCGGGGGAGCCGGCTGCCGTCACCACGCGTCCCGGGCCCTGTGCTCCGGCCGCACCCTCCTCGTCCTCATCCACAACCCGGCCGTCGGCGAGGTCTGGACGCTCGCCGAGATCTGCGAGGCGTGCGCCCCGCTGATCACCCACGCCCGGGTCGTCGCCCGGGCGGCGAGCCCGGCCGAGACCCGCAGACCGGAACGGGTCCCGGAGCCCCGGACCGCGGCACCGGCCGCCCCCGGCGGCGGCCCGGCCGTCCCCGTGCTGTTCTCCTCGCCGGAGGCCGCCGGCGGCGCCGGCGACCCGGCCGGCCCCCGCCAGGGCCGCCGCCCCCGCCGGGGCGGCCGGGGGAACCGTACGGGCGGCGGACGGCACTGACCGGTCCGCACCCGGCCCCCGGCCCGCCCGGCTACCCGCCCCGGGGGACGAAGGCGGGGCGCAGGGACGGGTCGACCGGGTCGTAGTACCGGTGGAACACCGGGGTCGCCGCCCCCGACAGGGGCGGCACGATCCAGCTCCAGTCCGCCGGCGTCGCCCGGCCGTGCCGCCGCTCCCGCGCGATGTGCTTCAGGAACCGCTCGGACTCGGTGTGGTGGTCGGCCATCGTCACCCCGGCCTCCTGGAAGGAGTGCAGCACCGCCACGTTCAGCTCCACCAGCGCCCGGTCCCGCCACAGCGTCCGCTCCGACGAACGGTCCAGGCCCAGCTTCTCCGCGACCAGCGGCAGCAGGTCGTAGCGGTCCGCGTCCGCGAGGTTCCGGGCGCCTATCTCGGTCCCCATGTACCAGCCGTTGAACGGCGCCGCCGGATACCGCACCCCGCCGATCTCCAGCACCATGTCGCTGATCGCCGGCACCGCGTACCAGCGCAGCCCCAGCTCCGCGAACCACGCGTGCCCGGGATGGCGCAGCGGCACCTCCCGCACCGCGCCGTCGGGCAGCTCGTACCACTCCGGGCGGGCACCGGGCCGCTCCCGCACCATCAGCGGCAGCACCTGGAACGGCTCCTCCTCCCGCTTCCACCCGAGCTCCCGGGCGAGCGCCGTCGTCGCCGCCGCCCGCGGATCGCCGACCCAGCGGCCCGCCGCGGTGCGGTGGCCGGCGTACCGGACCAGCTGGTCGTTGACGATCCGGGGCGCCGGGCGGCCGGGCCGGTCCGGGGCGAAGACGGTGACGACCGGACGGATCCGCCCGCCGTTCTCCGCCGCCCGCAGGTGCTCGGCGCACGCGGCGGCGACCCCGTCCGCCGACGACACCGCGCGCAGGTCGCGGACGACCAGGCTGCTCCAGTAGAGCCGCCCGATGCAGCGGGCCGCGTTGCGCCACGCGACCCGGGCGCCGAAGGCCAGCTCCTCGGGCGTGTGCTCGTAGGTGCCGGTACGGGCGATCTCGGCCCGCACCTGGCGGACCCGGGCGTCCGCGTCCCCCGCGCCCGGGGTCTCCTCGTGGAACTGCCGGACGAACTCCTCCGCCTGCCGCCGGTCCACCCGCTCCGGCTCGCGCGGGGCGGCGGGCGGCGGGACGGCGGCGGGGGCCGAGGGGGCGCCCGAGTAGGGGCAAGCGGCACCAGCGGGCGCGCCCGCGCGGCGACGGATCAGACTGAAGACCACGGTGTTTCCTCCCTGGCCCCATGACTACCGTACGGATTCGTCCGACTGTGGAGAGTGTTCGAACTTCGCCAGGAAGAGCGGCCCGTCCTGCTAAGGTGCCCCGCCGCCGCGCCTCACAGCGCCGTGAGCACGTCCTCGCGGACCCGCTCCAGCACCAGCCCCCCGTCCAGCCGCACCCGGGCCGTGCCGACCGGCCGCCGGTTCCGGTACGCCTGCCACGCCGGCTCCAGCGCCCGCGCCTGCTCCTCCGCCCGCTCCCGGCTCGCCGGCGGCATCTGGGCGCCGAACGACTCCAGCAGCCCGGTCAGGCGCTCGTACTCGGCCGCCTCCGGGTCCGGCCGCGCCTCCTCCGGCGCGTCGACCCGCTCGACGACCCCCTCCGCACCCGCCCCGAGCAGCAGCGCCCCGGCGACCGCCGCCGGCTCCCCGGCCGGGTCGCCGGCCGCCGTGACCGTCCCGGCCAGCCTCAGATCGACCGCGAGGCGTACCCGCCTGCCTGGTGTGAGCGTCGTCATCCGGCCTTCTTAGCACGGCATCCGGCCTTCTGAGCACGGCGGGGCGCGCCCCCGGCCCGCGGGGACGCCGGGAGTGACGCCCCGCGGGGACCGCTCGTTCTCCGTGCGTGCAGCAACTCCACGCCTTCCGCGACCGCCCGGCCACGGACATATCCGGTCCGCGCCCCTCACGGGACGCCGCCGAGGCCGCGCTCGTCGAGCACTACCCCGCCCTCGTCCGCCTCGCCCACCTGGTCCTGCCGCCCTCGCTCGGCCGCCAGCGACGGGTCCTCACCGCCCACGCCACCGTCCAGCGGGCCCTGCCCCGCCGCCGGTCCGCCCGGTCGACCCGGTCGGCCCCCGTGCCCCCGCCGCGGACGCCGCGGGAGGAGGCCCGCGCCTGGCTCCGCGCCCGCGTCGTCGCCCGCGCCCTCGCCGCCCGCGCGGCCGGCCCGGCGGCGCTCGCGCTGCCCCGCGTCACCGGACTGCGGCTCTTCCCCCGCGCCGGCGGCGGCGACGAACTCGCCCTCGACCGGGCCCTCGCCGCCGTCACCCCCGAGACCCGCGCCGCCCTCGCCCTCACCGTCCTCGAAGGCCTCACCCCGGAGGAGACCGCGGCCCTGCTGTCCGCGGCCGGCGCGCGGGACCCCGGACGGGCCCTCGCCGCCGCCGAGGAGCTGCGCGCCGCCGTCCCCGGGGACCTCGCCGCCCTGCTGCGCGGCCCCGAGTTCGACCCGTGCACCGTCCACCTGCGCCCCACCGACCTGCTCCGCCGCCGGCGGCGCGGCCGGGTCGCGATCCTGGCGGCCGCCCTTCTCCTCACCGCCGTCCCGCTGGCCGCCGGAGCCCTGCGCACGCAGGCGCCGCCGCCCGCCGCGGCACCGGCCGCGCCCGCCGCCGACCCGGCGGCGCTCCTCCGGACCGACCCCGAACGCTGGGCCGACACCTCCCGGGTCGACTTCACCGCCTGGCCCGCCCGGGGCGCCCGCGGCGGCGACATCGCGCTCCTCGGCCGGGCCCTGGCCGCCTGGGCGGAAGGGGAAGCCGTTCCCCGGACCACCCCGGGCACCGCCCCCTCGCCCCCGTCCGCTCCCCCCGCCCTGCTGTACGCGGGCGACGTCGACGGCGCCGCCGTGGTGCTGCTCCACGACGGCCTCCGGCTCGCCCGCTACACCGAGCCGCCCACGGGCCGGCCGGAGCTCGTGCTGGCCCGCGCGGACGACGCCGACGTCACGTCCGCGGCCTCGGTCGTCCTCTCCCGCACCGGCGCGGGCACCCGCTACCTCCTCGCTCCCTGGATCGCCGAGGCGGGCGTACGCGACCTGGGCGCCCCCGCGACCCCCGCCCGGAAGCTGCCCGTCGCGCGGGACGGGGTCACCGCACCCGTCCCCGCGCCCGGGCCTGCCGCGGCGTGCGCGGGGACCACCGTGCTCCAGCTGCGCTCCTCGTCCCGGATCGTCGAGGACCACGCCTTCCTCGTCGCCGACCTCGGCGGCCTCGGCCCCGCCCACCTCACCTGGACGCCGCTCCCGGCGCCCGGCGTCCCCTCCCGGCAGCCACGGGAGGCCGCGGGGCCGCTCGGGCTCGCGGCCTGGGCGCGCTCCGGCTGCCTCCTCGGAGACCTCCGGGACTCCGGCGTCCGCTCCGTCAACCGCTGGGAGTTCGCCGCGCAGGAGCTGCCCGAACGGGCGGGCCGGGCGCTGTGGACGTGCCTGCGCGCCGAGACCTGGGAGGGCACGGGGCGGGTGGACGTCCTGCTGGAGACACCGGCCCGCGTCCCGGCCCCGCCGCGTCCCCTCGTCACGGTCCCGGACACCGCGGCCTGCGGGCGGTTCGGGCAGCACGTCCTCGCCGGCGGCCCCTGGACGGCCCCGTCGGGCACCCGCTACCTGCTCGCGGCAGGCAGCCGGCACGTCACGGCGATCACCGCGGGCGGCGCCGTCCGGGCCCACGCGCGGGGCAGGCTGCTCGCCGTCCGCTCCGCCGCGGAGGGCGCGGTCGTCCTCGACGGACGGCTCGCCGGCGGCGGCGTGCTGCGCGGCTGGACGCCCGCCGGCTGACCGGTGGGCGACCCCGGAGCCGGCCGGGTCAGGCCGCCCGGAGGGAGCCGGCCAGCGGCTGCGACGGGACGTGCCGGCCGGCCGCGGCCGGCACGTCGCGGACCACCAGCAGGGCCGTGGTGTCGTCGTCCAGACCGTGCGCGCCGAACCGGTCCAGGTCCTCCCGCAGCAGCTCCGGGATGCGGTCGGCCGGCTGGTCCGCCCAGGCCCGCAGCCGCCGCTCCAGCGGATAGAACGCGCCGCTCGCGTCCCGGGTCTCCGAGACGCCGTCGGTGAACATCAGCAGCCGGTCCCCGGGGCCGAACGGCACCTCCTCCACCGTGAACGCGGCGTCGACCGGCACCGGCAGGTGCACCGGCACCGACGGCGCCGAGAACTCGACGGTCTCCACCGTCCCGCCCCGCTGCACCACCGGCGCCGGATGCCCGCAGCTCAGCAGCCGGATCACCGGCCGGTCGTCGGGGATCTCCGCGAGCAGCACCGTCGAGAAGCGGTCGGCCGCCTCCGACTGCGGGGCCCGTTCCGCGTAGCGCGCCATGCTGGCCTCCAGGCGCTGCGCGATCGCGGGCAGGTCCGGCGCCGTGTACGCGGCCTCCCGGAACGAACCGAGGAGCAGCGACGCCGCCTCCACGGCCGGCAGGCCCTTGCCCTGGACGTCGCCGAGCATGATCCGGACGCCGTCGCGGACCTTCAGCGCCTTGTAGAAGTCGCCGCCGACCTGCGCGCAGGCCGCGGACGTCTCGTACAGCAGCCGCAGGTCGACCGTGCCGAGGCGGGGCGGCAGCGGGCGCAGCACCGCCGACTGCGCGGCCTCGGCGACGGCGCTGAGCTGGCGCACCTCCGTCTCGCGGCGCTGCCGCACCCGGCTGGAGACGACCGCGGCCAGTACGACGACGGCGAGCACGACCTCGTTGCCGATCAGCGCGGGGAGCAGGTTCCCGCCGCGCACGGCGGCGGTGAGGGCCGTCGCGCCCATCGCGAGGGCGCCGATCGCGGCCGTGCCGCGGGCGGACCAGGTGGCCGCGGCGAGCGCCGGGGCGGCGACCAGGAAACGGTCGAACCGTTCGACCGGTGGGGTGAGGACATCGGCGACGGTGGCGAGGACGATCACCAGGAACGGCAGCGTCCGCCCCAGCAGGTAACGGAACTCCGCGCGGCGCGTGGGGGTCCGCCGCGGGTCCGCGATGGGCTCCGCAGACATGACTCTCCTTCGTCGGACTGCTGCCCGGGGGCGGGTCGCAAAGGCGTGCGTGCTGCCAGCATGCCGGGCGGTCCGGGCCGCCCGGCAGGGCCGTACGTCCCCGTCCGGCGGTGACGTTCGGCCCTCCCCGGAGCCTGCACTCAGGGGCCCCCGGGGATTCAGTCCGGGAGGTTGTGCTCCGCCCACACGACCTTGCCGCCCGAGGTGCGGCACGTGCCCCAGCGGCGGCACAGCATGTTCACGAGCTGGAGGCCGCGCCCGCCCTCGTCGCTGAGGTCGGCGTGCTGGATCTGCGGCAGGTCGGGGCCGGTGTCCGACACCTCGACGACGAGCCGTTCGCCGCGCAGCAGCCGCAGCTCGCCCGGCCCGTTCCCGTACCGCAGGGCGTTGCCGACCAGTTCGGAGACGACCAGTTCGCACCCGTCCGCGAGGTCGTCCAGGCCCCACTCGGCGAGCTGGCCGGTGACCAGCCGCCGCGCCTCCGACGCGGCCCGGCCGTCGCCGGACAGCGGCCACACCCGCAGCCCGCTCGCCCCGCCGAGCGGCACCGCCCGGGCCGTCAGCAGCACCGCCTCGTCGAACCGGCCGGGCCCCGCCGGGGCCGCCGTGATCAGCCCGCCGCCCTCCAGCGCCGGTGCCGGCAGCGCGAGCGCCGCGCTCCGCAGCCGGCCCAGCTGCTCCTCCAGGTCGGCGCCGCGCGCCTTCACCAGCCCGTCGGTGAACAGCACCAGCGCCCCGCCGTCCGGCACGGTCACCGTCACCGGGTCGTACGGGATCACCCCGGCGCCCAGCGGCGCCCCGGCCGGCAGCGGGACGAACGCGGCCCCGCCGCGCCCGTCGAGCAGCAGCGGCGGGAGGTGGCCCGCGCCGGCCAGCGTGCAGGAGGAGTCCGCCGGGTCGTAGACCGCGCAGAGGAAGGTGGCGACCTGGTCGTCCTCCAGGTCGCGGGTGGCGAGGTCGAGGCGGGCCAGCACCCGCTCGGGCGCCATGTCGAGGGTCATCAGGGTACGGGCGACGGCCCGCAGCCGTCCCATGGTGGCGGCGGCGGGCAGCCCCTGGCCCATGACGTCGCCCGCCATCAGCGCCGTACGCCCGCCGGGGAGCGACATGACGTCGTACCAGTCGCCGCCGACGGTGTGGCGGGCCGCCGACGGCGCGTACTCGCCGTGCACCCGCAGCCCCGGGGTGACCGGTGTGGCGCGGGGCAGCAGGCTGCGCTGGAGCGAGACGACGTGCTCGCGCTCACGGCCGTACAGCCGGGCGTTGTCGATGAAGACGGCGGCGCGGGAGGCCAGCTGCTCGGCGAGGACCAGGTCGGTGGGGGAGAAGGGCGGGCTGCCGGGGCCGCGGACGAAGTCGGCGCTGCCCAGCAGCAGCCCGCGGGCGATGAGCGGCACCGCGAGGTAGCTGTGCACGCCGAGCGCCCGCATCTTCGCCGCGCCGCTGGCGGTGGGGGCGACGCGGGCGAAGTCCTCCTCGCGCATCCGGGCCACCAGGACGGGCTCGCCGCGCCGCAGGCAGTACTGGTGGAGCAGCGTCTCGTGCCGGGTCTGGTCGCGTACGTAGGTCTCGCCGACCGGCACGGCCTCCAGTGTCGACATGGTGTCGACGGCCGAGAGCGCGACCGCGCGCATCGGGGGGACGCCGCTGCCGGTCCAGCGCGCGCCCTCCTCGCCGTGCAGGACGCTCTCCAGGATGTCGACGGCGGCCCCGTCGGCGAACCCGGGGACGGTGAAGTCGGCCAGCTCCCGGGCGGTGCTCTCCAGGTCCAGCGTGGTGCCGATGCGGGTGCTCGCGGCGTTCAGCCAGGCGAGCCGTTCCTCGGTGCCGGCGGCGTCGAGCGGAATCCCGCCGTCGGCGCGGCGGCGCCGGGCCCGGAGTGCCGCGGACCGGTACACGGTCGAGGTCCGCACGGGCGAGACCCTGCCGGTCAGGCGCCGTCCGCCGCTGCCGCCGCTCACTCTTCCGGCCTCCAGACGGGAACTCGACCAGGTGTGGTGCACAGTCTGCACCGGAACCCCGCCCGGCGCACCATCCGAACAGCAGTCGAATCGCGATCGAACGACTCTTCCGTCACATCCGCCGAATGGGTGAAACCTGTTCGGGGGATGTTTCGTCCTCTCCCCCGTGAGCGCCTCGGGAGGCGCGGGGTCGCAACGGGAACGCGAGGATCGGAGGGCGCATGCGCCGGATGGGCAAGTACACCGCGCACGTGGCCGTGTTGGCATCGGCGGTCGGCATCAGCCTCGCCGCGTGGGGCGCGACGGCGCTGGTGGGCGGCGACGAGGAGAACGCGGCGGCGCCGGGCGCCGGGGGCGCGGCCCGGCCCGGGCTGCCCGCCCAGCGGAACGCGGAGCCCATCCGGCCGGCGAAGCCCGTGGTCCGGGTGCCGGAAGGCATCGCCCACGCGGCCGAGGCCGGCGGACGGGCCGTCAACATCACCATCGACGACGGCCCGGACCCGCGCTGGACGCCGCAGATGCTCGACATCCTGAAGGAGCACGACGTCAAGGCCGTCTTCTGCATGATCGGCCCGCAGGCGAAGCAGCACCCCGGCCTGGTGAAGCGCGTGGTGGCCGAGGGGCACCGGCTGTGCGACCACACCATGACCCATGACACCACCATGGACCGCAAACCCGTCGCGTACCAGAAGCAGCAGATCCTTGACGCGCGGAAGCTGATCGAGGAGGCGGCCGGCGGGGTCGAGGTGCAGTACTACCGGGCCCCGGGCGGGGCGTTCACGCCGGACAGCCGGAAGATCGCCGCCGCGGCCGGGATGCGTCCGCTCGGCTGGAACGTCGACACCAAGGACTTCGAGCGCCCGGGCGCCGCCGCCATCGTCGCCACCGTCAAGAACGAGTTGCCCAACGGTCCGACCATCCTCTTCCACGACGGCGGCGGCGACCGCTCGCAGAGCGTGGCGGCACTGCGCGAGGTCCTGCCGTGGCTCAAGGAACAGGGCCGCACCTTCAGCTTCCCGGTCCGCACCGCCCCCGACACCCCCTGACCCCGCCCGCCGCCCGGCCGTCCGGCGGCCCGTAGGATCACCGGGTCGTACGGGTGAGCGAGGAGCGCGTTGCAGTGACCGCCGTGGTGGAACCGACCCTGCCGGAGCTCCTGGAGCGGGACGAGGACGGACGGGTGCTCGGGGCGCTGGTCTGGCGGTACGGGACCGGCTGGCGGGCCGTCAGCAGCGCGGTGCTCGGCGGCGGCATCGGCGCGCGGGCCTGGGTGATGAACGTGCAGGTCGCGCACGGCTACACCCGCACCGACCCCGAGGCGCACCTCGCCGCCCTCGCCCGGCGGGCCGGGCTGCGCGGCCCCGGCGTCGGCCTCATGACCGCCGCCGACGTCGCCCGGCGCGGCACCGCCTCCGACGGCGGCGTCGACGCCGTGGCCACCGCCGGGATCGAGGTCCGCGGCTGGGCGGCGGCCCCCGGACCGGCCGTCCCCGCGCCCCAGGCCCCGGGCACCATCAACATCGTCGTCACCGTGCCCGCCCCGCTCACCGACGGCGCCCTCGTCAACGCCGTCGCGACCGCCACCGAGGCCAAGACCCAGGCGCTCCTCGACGCCGGCCACGACTGCTCCGGCACCCCCACCGACGCGGTCTGCGTCCTCGCCCGCCACCCCGTGCCCGGCGGCCCCGCGGAGCCCTTCGCCGGACCCCGCTCCCTGTGGGGCGCCCGGCTGGCACGGGCCGTCCACGCGGCGGTCGGCGCCGCGCTGCCCGCGCCCGTCAGCTGAGCGCCGCGACCCCGGCGAGCAGGTCCTCCCGGCCGATGGCGCCGGCGGCGGTGGCCGGGACCGTACAGGCGAAGGCGCCGGCCACCGCCCCGTACCGGGCGCAGCGCTCCGGGGGCTCGCCGGCGAGCCGGCCGAAGAGGAAACCGGCCGCGTAGGCGTCGCCCGCGCCGTTGGAGTCCACGACCTCGCCGGGCGGCGGGGCCGCCGGCACGTGCAGCGGCTCCCGGCGGTCGCGGGTCAGCAGGTACGAGCCCGCCGTGCCGGCGGTCGCGACGGCGACCTCCGCCCGGCCGCGCTCCAGCACCCGGCGCAGCGTCGTGGCCGGGTCCGGCAGGGCGGCGGCCGAGACGAAGACGACGTCGGAGCCGTACGCGAACGGCTCGTGGTACGGGTTCTCGCCGTCCCAGTCGTGCAGGTCCGTCGAGACGGAGAGGCCCGCCTCGTGGAGCAGCGGCAGCGCGTGCGCGCACGGGTGCGTGATCGAGACGTGCGCGTGCCGGGAGGCCGCGGCCAGCTCGCGCACCAGGTCCTCCGGGAGCCGGTCCGACTCCCGGGAGCGGCTGTCGTCGTAGAGCGACAGCCGCCGCCCGTCCGGGCCCACGAGGTTGACGGCCCGCTTGGTGCCGGCGGGCTGCGGGACCTCGGTGAAGCCGATGCCCCGGTCACGGTGGAGGGCGCGGACCAGGTCGCCGAACACGTCGTCGCCGATCATGTCGACGTGGTGGGTGCGCAGCCCCAGCGCGGTGGTGCCCAGCGCCACGAAGTCGCCGGTCTGGCCCGCGCGGGGCTCGATGCCGGGACGGATCATGTAGCTGTCGGCGTACGGCAGCGGCAGCTCGGGGACGTACACGACCGTGTCGACGCCCGACCCGCCCAGCACGAGGACGTCGTACGCGTGGCTCATGCCACCCCTCTCGCTCGTGGATCCCGGGCGAGTCAACCAGCCCCGCCCCTGGCTCCGCAAGAAGTTGCGGAAGCTTGCAGAAGCGGGGGAAGGCACGCGGTGGCCCGCTCCCCGAGGGGAACGGGCCACCAGGGCGAGCGCGTGCGGACGTCAGGCGAGGACGACCGGCAGCTCGAAGAGGTCGTTCTGGGTGACGACCGGCTTGTTCCTCAGTTCCTCGCGCGGCACCGCGAGCCGCAGCCCGGGGAAACGCGCGTACAGCGCCGGGAGCGCCACCGCGGCCTCCAGGCGGGAGAGCGCCGCGCCGGGGCAGACGTGCGGGCCGTGGCCGAAGGCGATGTGCCGGATCGGCTCGCGGGTGACGTCGAAGTCGCCCGCCGTCGGACCGTGCTGGAGCTCGTCCCGGCCGATCGCGCCGTGCGACACGATCAGCCCCTCGCCCTTCGGCAGGACCCGGTCGCCGACCTGGATGTCCTCGCTCGCGAAGCGGATGAGCACGTGCGAGGTGGGCGTCGACCAGCGCAGGGTCTCCTCGATCACGTTCTCCCACGGCACCTCGCCCTTGAGCACCAGGGCGCGCTGCTCCGGGTGCGTCTCCAGGGCCACCACGGCGTTCACGATCAGGCTGATGGTCGTCTCGTGGCCGGCGGCCACCATCAGCTGGAGCGTATTGGTGATCTCCTCCGTGGTGAGCCGGTCGCCGCCCTCCGAGGCCGCGATCAGCGCGCTCGTCAGGTCGTCGCCGGGCGACTCCCGCTTGCCCGCCACGATCCCGGCGAAGAGCGCCCCGAGGTCCGCCATCATCTGCGGCACCTCCTCCGGCGGCGTCTGCGTCGAGAAGAACTTCTCGAACAGCGCCTTCATCCGCGGGTGGTCCGCCGCGTCCAGGCCCATCAGCTCGCCGACCACGTTCATCGGCAGCGGGTAGGCGAACTCCGCCTTCAGGTCCACCGTCTCGCCCGCCGGACGCTCCGCGAGCCGGTCGAGCAGGCCCGCCGTCAGCGCCTCGATGCCCGCCCGCAGCCGCTCCACCCGGCGCGCGGTGAGCGCCTGGGCGACCAGCGTGCGCAGCCGGCGGTGCTCCGCGCCGTCGACCGTCAGCATCGACCTGCCGGGGTTGGCGAGACCGATCAGCGGCCAGTCGAGCGGTATCTCGCCGCGCTGCCAGGCCCCCCACTGCTCGATGTCCTTGACGAGGCGGGGGTCGGTGAGGAGCGCCCGGGCCTCGGCGTGCCGGGTGACGGCGTAGCAGGGCACGCCGCCGGGCAGGACCACCCGGGCCAGCGGGCCGGCCTCGCGGAGCCGGGCACCCTCCCCGTCGAGGTCCGTGACGAAGGGGTCGAGGACGACGGGCGCGCCACCCGCGGTGTGGTCGATGGGGCAGGTCATGCGGTCCCTCCAAGGGCGGGGGTCGGGGTGTACGTCACCGGCAGCGCGGTGAGGCCGCGCAGCCAGGGGGAGGGGCGACGGGTCAGGGAGGTCTCGGCGACGGCGAGGTCGACGTCCGGAAGCCGGTCCAGCAGCACCTCGATGCCGGTCCTGGCGACGGTCTCGGCGACCTCCTGCGCGGGGAACGGGCAGCGGTGCTCGCCATGGCCGAAGGAGAGGTGCGCGCTGTTGCCGCCGGTGAGAGCGCCGCCGTCGGCCCGGACGTGCGGGTCGGCGTTGGCGGCGGCGAGCCCGAGCAGCACCAGGTCGCCGCGGGCGATGTGCCGGCCGCCGAGGCGGGTGTCGCGGGAGGCCCAGCGGCCGGCGACGTTCTGCGTGGGCGTGTCCTCCCACAGCACCTCGTTCATCGCCTCGCCGACGCTGTGCCGGCCGCCGGAGAGCGAGGCGGCGAAGCGGTCGTCGGTCAGCATCAGGCGCAGCGAGTTGCCGATCCAGTCGGCGGTCGGCTGGTGGCCCGCGGCCATCATCACCATGAGGTCCTGGGCGACCTCCTCGACGGTGAACCCGGCGGTGTTGCCGAGCATCCGCGAGGCGACGTCGTCGCCGGGCGACTCCGCCTTGGCGGCGAGCAGCGCCACCATCGACTCGGCTAGGTGCCGCTGCCCGGCCAGCGCGCCGGGACCGCCGTTGATCATGTCGTTCATGGCGGTCACGAGCCCCGGGCCCTGCTCGTCGGCGAAGCCGTAGATGCTGGCGAGCACCCGGACCGGCAGCAGCATGGCGTACTCGGCGATGATGTCGCACGCGCCCTTGCCGCACAGCCCGTCGATGAGCTCGTCGGCGAACCGCTCGGCGCGCCCCCGCAGTTCGAAGGGGTCGACGGCCTCCAGGGCGGCCGAGATCACCCCGGCCCGCTCGCGGTGGCGCTCGCCCACCGTGTACAGGATCGACGGCTGCTTGCGGCCGATCATGGGCAGCAGCGGCCAGTCGTCGGGGATCGCGTCCCACTGGTTCCACAGGTCGGAGTCGCGCGAGAAGAGCACGGGGTCGCTGGTGACCTGGTGCAGCTCGCGGTAGCCGAGGACCAGCCAGGCGGGGACGTCGCCGTCGAGGACGACGGGGGCGACGGCCCCGTGGTCCCGCCGGATGCGCCGGTACAGCTCGACCGGGTCGGTGTGGAAGCGCGGACCGCTCAGCGGGACCGGCGCGGGCTCGGCAGGGTTCACGGGGCGGGCTCCGGGACGGGCCGCCGACCGCGCTCGGGGTCGGCGGCGACGACGTGCTTCAGGTGTTCGACGAGCGCGATGAGGACCTGCTTGCTGGACTCCCGGGACCGGGCGTCGCAGAAGACCAGCGGGACGTCCTCGGGGAGGTCGAGGGCGTCGCGGATCTCGTCGGCGGTGTGCGCGGGTCCGCCGAAGTCGTTGCAGGCGACGACGAAGGGGGTGCCGTGGTGCTCCAGGCGGTCGACCGCGTACCAGGAGTCTGCGATCCGCCGGGTGTCGACGAGGACGACCGCCCCGAGCGTCCCGGAGAACAGCCGGTCCCACAGGAACCAGAACCGCTCCTGCCCCGGCGCGCCGAACAGGTAGAGCACGTTGCGGGCGTCGAGCGAGATCCGCCCGAAGTCGAAGGCGACCGTGGTCGCCGTCTTGGCGGCGACGCCCCCGGTGTCGTCGATGCCCTCGCCCGCCTGCGACATCGTCTCCTCGGTGTTCAGCGGACGGATCTCGCTGACCGAGCGCACCAGGGTCGTCTTGCCCACCCCGAAACCGCCGACGACGACGATCTTCAGCCCGTTGTCGGCGGTGCTGCTCAGGGCCGGGCCCTGCTGCTGCTCAGAGATTGCGGAGTCCAACGAGCACCTGCTCCAGGATGTCGTGATCGGGAAGGCGGTACGAGGAGGGGCGCGGGTGCCGCGCGCTGATCCGGCCGGTGTCGTGCAGGTCGGCCAGGAGGATCCTGGTGATCGACACGGGCAGCCCCAGCCCGGCGGCTACCTCCACCACGGCGGTGGGGAAGCGGCACATCCGCAGGATGGCGGCGTGCTCGGACTGCATGCCGGGCACCGGGTCGCTCTCCGCCACCACGAGCGTGACCACGTCGAAGGCGGTGGACCCGGAGCTGCTGCGGCCGCCGGTCAGGGTGTAGAGCCGGTCGGGGGAGTCGTCGCGACCCGGCCTGACGCGGCTCATCCCCGCGGCCTCGCGACGAGGTGCTCGCCCAGCTGCTCGACCAGCTCGGTCATGTTGTGCCCCACGAGCCCGGCGTCGGCGTCCTCGTCGGCGACGAGCGCGAGGTGGGCGCCCTCCCCGGCCTCGACGATGAAGAGGATCCCGCCGTAGAACTCGGCCATCGCGGAGCGCACCCCGCCGGTGCCGTCGCCGAACTCCATGGACGCGCCGTGGGACAGGCTCTGGATGCCCGCGGCGATCGCGGCGAGCTGGTCGGCCTGGTCGACGGAGAGCCCGGAGGTGCGGCAGAGCTTCAGGCCGTCCCGGGAGAGCACCAGGGCGTGCCGGGTGCCCGGGGTCCGTTCGAGCAGGCCCTCCAGGAGCCAGCTGAGCTTGTCGTCGGTGGTCGTGCCGGTCATCGCGGAGTGCCTTCCGAAGGGGGGTCGTTCGCGGGCGGCGCGGTCGGTTCCGCCGCGGAGGTGGAGGGGCCGGGGGTGTCGGCGGACCTGCCGTCTGCGCCGCGCAGGGCGCTCTGGAAGCCGCCGAAGCGGGCGCGGGTGGTCTCGCCGGTGCGGGGTGCGGGCGTGCGGGCCGGGTCGGCGGGCGTCCGCTCCTGGTGCGCGGCGAGGGTCTGGCCGCGCCGCCGGCGCGGCAGCAGCGGCCCGGCCGGCGCGTCCTGCGCCGGCGGCTCCGGCGCGGTCGCGTGCGAGGTCTCCGGCTCCGCCGCGGGCACGGCCGGCACGGGGCGGGGCGCGGCGGTCCGCGCGGGCAGCGCGCGCGGGGCGGGCACCGCGGCGGGTGCGGCGGCGGGCGCTGCGGTGGTCTCGGCGCCGCGGCTGACGATCTCCGAGGGGATCACCAGGACGACGCCGGTACCGCCGCGCGCGGAGGGCCGGAAGGAGACCGACAGGTTGTGCTTGCGGGCCAGCCGGCCGACCACGTGGAGGCCGAGGCGGGTGCCGGAGAGGCCGGCCAGGTCCTGGGTCGTCGCGCCCACGGCGGCCTCGGCGCGCCGCAGCTGCACGTCGCTCATGGTCAGTCCGCTGTCCTCGACGGTGATGACGACGCCCGCAGGGACCTCCTCCACGTAGACGTGGACCTCCGCGCTGGGCGGGGAGAAGTTGGCGGCGTTGTCGAGGACTTCGGCCAGCGCGTGCATGACGCCCTCGGCGGCGTGGCCGGCGACGGCCGCCTCGCACGTGGAGTGCAGCCGGACCCGCTGGTAGCCGGAGATGCGGCCCATGGCGCCGCGCAGGATCGACTCCATGACGATGGGCCGGGCCCAGCGGCGGCCGGAGCGGGCGCCGGTGAGGACGGCCACGGAGTCGGCGAGCCGGCCCGCCTGGGCGGTGCGGTGGTCGAGGTGGAGGAGGTCGGCGAGCACGTCCTCGTCCGCGTGCCGGTGCTCCATCTCGCGCAGGTCGGCCATCATGCTCGTGGCCAGCGCCTGCATCCGGCCGGCCGCGTTGGCGGCGGCGGCGAGGGCGGCGGAGCGGGCGGACTCGGCGCGCCGCACCCGCTGCTCCAGGCCGGCGACGACCGCCGCGTGCCCGGCGGCGAGCCGCTCGGCCTCGGCCCGCTGGGCGCGGACCAGTTCCTCGGTACGGGCGGTGTGCGCGGCGGCCTCGGCGGCGGCCCGGGCCTCGTGGCGCGCCTTCAGGTCGGCGGCCTC
Organism: Microtetraspora glauca; assembly: GCA_000721275.1. Classification (GTDB taxonomy): domain Bacteria; phylum Actinomycetota; class Actinomycetes; order Streptomycetales; family Streptomycetaceae; genus Streptomyces. Next base: position 28,568 of record JOFO01000005.1, read on the forward strand.
GCGCTCGGCGGCGGCCTGGCGCTGCGCGGCGTACGTCTCCTGGGAGGCGACCTGGGCGGCCAGCCGTTCGGCCCGCTTGGCGAGGCCGCGGGCGGTGCGCGCGTACCAGGTGACGGCGAAGGCCGCGGCGGCGAGCAGCAGCACCCCGCAGATCGTGAACCAGGCCAGGGGGGCCCGGACTTCTGCCGGGGCGGCGCTCGTCGCGGCGGCGACGAGCGCACCGCCTGCGGCGACGGTCAGCACGGAGGCGATCAGGGCGGGGCGGAACGGTGTGGGCGACGCCGACATCTACCGGACTCTCGTGAGGCAGGCACAGGGAGGTTCGGAACGACCGCACTATAGAGCTGTTCTTGATCGGTCTGAAACTCGCTCTGATCGAATCGGTATCCGGAGTGACACAAAACCTTCCAAATGAGGGGTCCGAGGGCGGCCAGGCGGCGGGAAGAGCCAACGGGCGCCCGTCGTGGGCAGAATGACGGACCGTACGCACGTCCCCGAACCGGAAGGCACCCCGGTGAAGCTGCCCGACACCGGCAGGAACGTCCTCGTCAGCGGCGCCTCGCGCGGACTCGGCCGGGCGGTCGCCCGCGCCTTCGCCGCCCACGGCGACCGCGTCGCCGTCCACTACGGCACGCGCGCCGACGAGGCCCGCGCGACCCTCGCCTCCCTCGACGGCACCGGCCACGTCCTCGTCGGCGGCGACCTCGCGGACCCCGTCGGAGCGGCCCGGGTCGTCGAGGCGGCGGCCGAGGGGTTCGGTGAGGGGGGCATCGACGTCCTGGTGAACAACGCCGCCGTCAACCTCGCGCACCCCCTGGCCGAGACCTCGTACGAGGAGTGGGCGGAGCTCTGGCAGCGGCACGTCGCCGTGAACCTGCTCGCCACCGCCCACCTCAGCCACCTGGTGGCCCGCCGGATGATCGACCGGGGCGCGCCCGGCCGGATCGTCAACATCGGCTCCCGGGGCGCCTTCCGCGGCGAACCCGACCACCCCGCCTACGGTGCCACCAAGGCCGCCGTCCACGCCCTCGGCCAGTCCCTCGCCGTCTCCCTCGCCCCGCACGGCATCGGCGTCGCCTCGGTCGCCCCCGGCTTCTTCGCCACCGAACGGGTCGCGCCCCGCCTGAGCGGGCCCGAGGGCGAGGCGATCCGCGCGCAGAGCCCCTTCGGCCGGGTCGCGGACCCCGACGAGATCGCGGCGGCGGTGCTCTGGCTCGCCTCCCCGGCCGCCGAATGGGCGTCCGGCACCATCCTCGACCTCAACGGAGCCTCGTACCTCCGCAGTTGACCGCCCCGCCGCCGTCCGCCGCCGGACCCCGCCGTCCCGTGCGCCGGGCGAACGGTTCGAACGCGTGCCTCCCGCGCGCCTGCCCGAAAGGATGAACGCCGGGCGTCGGCGGCGTTTCGCGGCGGGGCCGCCGCCACGCTGCTGCCGTGCGTAAGGAGCGCGAGTCCACGGTCCCCTCCCAGCGGTCGCCCCGCCGGACCCGGCCCGGCGCGGCACCGGCCGTCCGGGCGGCCCGGCCACCGGCACCGGACCCGGCGGCCCGCCCCGGCGTGCGCGCCCGAGCGCGGTACTGGGTCGACCGCACCGTGGTGCGCGGGGTGCCGGCCCTCGCCGGCTGGCTGGCCCTCGCCTGCCTGGCCCTGGTCGCCCCGGCCAGCGCGCTCCTCGTGTGGACCGACCAGAAGGCGCCCGACACCCTCCAGGGCAAGGCCGCCACCGTCTGGCGGACCGTCGGCCAGACCCTCCGGCTCGGCGGCGAGGTCGGCCCGCCGCTGCGGATCGCCCTCACGGTCTTCCTGGCCCTGGTCTCCCTCCTGTACGTCTCCTTCCTGGTCGGCATCGTCACCACCGCCCTCACCGACCGGCTCGCCGAACTCGAACGCGGCCAGACCACCGTCGTCGAACGCGGCCACACCCTCGTCCTCGGCTGGTCCGGGCAGGCCCCCACGGTCGTCGCCGAACTCCTCGCCGCCCACGCCCAGCGCCGGCGCGGCGCCGTCGTGCTCCTCGCCGACCGCGACAAGGCGGAGCTGGAGCGCGAGACCCGCACCGCGCCGCGGACCCGCCGCCGGGTGCGGCTGCTGTGCCGCCGGGGCCGCCCCGCCGACCCGGCCGCGCTCGCCCGCGTCACCCCCGCCGCCGCCCGCGCCGTCGTCGTCCTGCCGCCGGACGCCCCCGGCGGCGACGCGCAGGTCGTCAGGGCGCTCCTCGCGCTCCGGGCGGCCCTCGGCGACGGCCGCGCCGTCCCCGTCGTGGCGGCCGTCCGCGACGCCGCCCACCTCCCGGCCGCCCGCCTGGCCGCCGGCCCTGCCGCGACCGTCCTCGACGTCGACGACCTCGCGGCCCGGCTGCTCGTCCAGTGCGCCCTGGAGCCCGGCCTCGCGCTCGTCCTGGAGGACCTGCTCGACTTCGCGGGCGCCGAACTCCACGTCCTCCGCCCGCCCGGCCTCCCCGGCCGCCGCTACGGCGAACTCGCCGCCGCCTGCCCGGAGGCCTGCGCGGCCGGCATCGTCCGCGCGGACGGCACCCCGCTCCTCAACCCGCCCCCGCAGACCGTCCTGGCCCCCGGCGACGGCCTCCTCGTGCTGGCCGAGGACCACCGGGCGACCGTCCTCCCGGCCGCGCCCCAGCTCCCCGCGCCCACTCCGCCCGCCCCGCCCTCCCGGTCCCCTGCGCCGGCCGCCGCGCGCCGGGTCCTGGTCCTGGGCCGGAACCGGCGCGGCGGACGCGTGACGGACGGCCTGGCGGCGGCCGGGGCGACCCCGGTGCGGCACGACGGCACCGCGCCGCCGGCGGAAGCGGAGGCGTACGACCAGGTGGTCGTCCTCGCCGGTCCGGACGGCGACGGGCCGGCCGACCCCGACCACGCCACCCTCGTCGCCCTCCTCCACCTCCGCGAGCGGGAGCGGGCCACCGGCCGGGCCCTGCCCACGGCCGCCGAGCTCACCGACGCCCGCAACCGGCCCCTCGCCCCGGCGGGCCCCCGCACCGACCTCGTCGTCACCGGCCGGCTGACCGCCCTGGTGATGGCCCAGGTCTCCCAGAACCCGCACCTCGCCGCCGTCTTCGACGCCCTCTTCGCCCCCACCGGCGACAACGTCCGCCTCCGCCCCGCCACCGACTTCGTCCCGCCCGGCACCGAAGCCCCCTTCGCGGCGCTCGCCACTGCCGCCGCCCGGCACGGCGCCGCCGCCCTCGGCTACCGGGCCCGCGACACCCGCACCCCCCGCCTCAACCCCCCGAGGACCGAGACCAGACGCTGGATCCCCGGAGACGTCCTCATCGTCATCGCCCCCGCCTGAACCCCCTGATCAGCACGTTCCCTTGGGCGATACGAGCGCCGCCCGCCCGGCTTCTCGTGCCATCCGACAGTACGGCGGCCGGGCCGGCCCGGCGCAGACTCGGTGCCACCACACGACCCGAGGACCACGAGGGGGCAGCACATGACGGTGCAGCAGTACGACGGGATCGGCGAGGCGTTCGAGGGCTTCAAGGCCCTGCCGGTCATCCGCTACGGGGAGGTGCCCAGCGTCCTGGACATGGTCGGCGACGTCACCGGCAGGACGGTGCTCGACCTCGCCTGCGGCACCGGCTTCTACAGCCGCGAGCTGAAGCGGCGCGGCGCCGCCGACGTCCTCGGCGTCGACATCTCCTCCGAGATGATCGCCGCCGCCCGGGCCATCGAGGACCGCGACCCGCTCGGCGTGCGCTACGAGGTCGGCGACGTCGCCGAACTCGCCCGGTTCGACGAGCCGTTCGACCTCGCGCTCGGCGTCCAGTGCCTCAACTACGCGGAATCCCTCGCCGAGATGGAACGGATGTGCGCCCGCATCCACCGCAGCCTGGTGCCGGGCGGCTGGTTCCACGTCTTCGCGCAGAACCCCGACTACGCCTTCGACTGCGCGTCCCTGGAGACGTACGGCTTCCGCTGCGAACCGACGGGGGAGGAGATCGAGACCGGCCCCCGCGTCCGCGTCACGGCCCTCCTCGACCCGCACCCGATCAGCATCGTCGGCTCCGCCCCGCGCCGCGAGGTCTACGAGGACTCCCTGGCCGCGGCCGGCTTCCGCGACATCGAGTGGCTGCCGCTGCGGATCTCCGAGGAGGGGATCCGCGCGTACGGCGAGGAGTTCTGGGCCGACCTCCTCGCCCACCCCCCGCTGGAACTCCTCCGCTGCCGCGCCTGACCCCCGAAGCCCCAGGAGGACCGGGGGTCAGGCCGGACCGCCGCCGGTCAGTTCCGGCAGCAGGCCGGGGTTGACGATCCGGAGGATCGCCGCCACCTGCGCGGGGTCGGCCGCCGCCCACAGCACCCGGCGCGCCTCCCGGTACTTGGCGGCGAGCCGGTCCCGCTGCTCCGGCGGGAGGGCGGCGGCCCGGTCCGGGCGGCTGTTGTGCGCGTTGTCGGCGATCTTCACCAGGGTGGCGTCCGGGTCCCGGGCCACCCGCCGGACCTTTTCCGCGTACGCCGCCGGGGAGCCGCCCGGGTCGTTGGTGACGGCCTCGACGATCCTGACCACCCGGTCCGGGACCCCGGCGGCCCGCAAAGCCCCGGCGGTCCACGCCGTGTCCTCGACGACGTCGTGGAGGAGTCCCGCCATGACCAGCTCGGGGCCGAACGGCACCAGCCCGGCCGCGACGGCCCGCACGTGCTCCACGTACGGGACACCGGTCTTGTCCACCTGACCGGCGTGCGCGCGGTCGGCCAGGGCGTCCACTTCGGCGAGCGTCATCATGGCCCCATCATCGCCGCACGCGCGCGTGCGGCGAGGGGCGGGCCGCCGTCGGTCCGTCACACGCCGTTCACCGAGCGCCGGAATGCGCCTGCCGCGCGGGCCCGTTGTCGTCTGCATGACTCTTGGCGTGACGCTCAGTTCGACGAACCGGCAGCTCCCCCTCGACGAGACCGTGCGGCTCGCGCGCGAGGCCCGGGACGCCGGACTCCACTCCGCGTGGTTCGGCCAGTCCTTCGCGTACGACTCGCCCATGCTGGCCGCGCTCGTCGGCCGGGAGGTGCCCGGCCTCCACGTGGGGACGGCCGCGCTCCCCGTCTTCGGCCGCCATCCGCTGCTGGTCTCCAGCCAGGCGCAGACCGCGCAGGCCGCGACCGGCGGCCGCTACCACCTGGGGCTCGCCCTCGGCACCCGCCACCTCACCGAGTCCGCGTTCGGTCTGCCGTACGAGCGGCCCATCGGGCTGCTCCGGGAGTTCCTCACCGCCCTGCGACCGCTCCTCGACAGCGGTGAGGCCGACTTCCACGGCGAGCTGCTGACCGCGACGACCCCGTACCCGGCGGCCGTGCCGGGCGCGCGGCCACCGGTGCCGGTCCTGGTCGCGGCGATGGGGCCGCAGGCCCTGCGCGTCAGCGGCGAGCTCGCCGACGGCATCCTGCCGTTCCTCGCCGGGCCGCGCGCCCTGGCCGAGCACATCGTCCCGGCCGTGACCGCCGCGGCGACGGCGGCCGGCCGGCCGGCGCCGCGCGTCGTCGCCCTGGTGCCGGCCGTGGTCACCGACGACTCCGACGGCGTGCGCCGCCGGGCCGCCGAAGCGCTCGCCCTCTACGAGCGGATCCCCTCGTACCGGCGCGTCCTCGACCTCTCCGGCGCCGACCGCGCCGCCGACCTGGCGGTGCTGGGCGACGAGGGGACCGTCGCCGCCGAGGTGCGCCGCTACTACGAGGCAGGCGCGACCGAGGTCGTCGTCACCGCGACCGACCTCGGCGGCGAGGACGCCCGGCGCCGGACCTGGAAGCTCCTCGGCGGCCTCTCCGGCGGCCCGGCCGGCTGAGCGGGAGTCGCACAGAGATTCGAGCACCTGTTCGGTTGCGTGGGTATGCTGGGAACCATGACCGCCGCACCGTCCGACCCCGCCGGCCTCCCCGGCCTCCAGGGATCCCTCTTCGACCAGGGCGACGAGCCCCGGCCCGGGCCCCTGGACGGACTGCGGCGCACCCCGCTGGCCCACGGGGCCTGGGTCGACCACCTGCCCGGCTGGTTCCAGGGCGCCGACGCGCTCTTCGCCGAGCTGGCCGGACGGGTGCCGTGGCGGGCCGAGCGGCGCCGGATGTACGACGACGTCGTCGCCGTCCCCCGCCTCCTCGCGCACTACCGCGAGGGCGAACCCCTCCCGCACCCCGCCCTCGCCGAGGCCCGCGCCGCCCTCTGCGCGCACTACGCGGCCGAGCTGGGCGAGGAGTTCGTCACCGCCGGGCTCTGCCTCTACCGCGACGGGCGCGACAGCGTCGCCTGGCACGGCGACCGGACGGGGCGTTCCTCGACCCGCGACACCATGGTCGCCATCCTCTCCCTCGGCGACCCCCGCGACCTGGTCCTCCGTCCCCGGGGCGGCGGCCCGGTCGCCCTCCGGCTCCCGCTCGGCCACGGCGACCTCGTCGTGATGGGCGGGTCGTGCCAGCGCACCTGGGACCACGCCGTCCCCAAGACGAGCCGCGCGGTCGGTCCCCGCATCAGCGTCCAGTTCCGTCCACGCGGCGTACGCTGACCCGGCAGCCGCCGTCAGGCGGAACCGGCCATGGTCGATCCGCCCGCGCGAAACCCCTCAACGGCCCGTCGCGGGCGGCCCCTCAGCTTCAGGAGGACGCAACCGCCCAGCAAGACGCCAGGGTCACCGAGATCCGGAGTCGTTGAATCCGGGGGTTGTGGGCCGGTTCGGGCGGGCAGGTTTGCAGCGTCGCGTGGCGGGAATTGTCGGCTGCCCGTGACAACGGCAACATACGAACGGATTCCGAGGACTGAAGGAGGTGGAGCGACCATGCCCCTGCATGCCGTCGAAATCCCCGAGTTGTGGATGCCTCACCCGCTCAGGGTCAACCCGCACCTGCCGGGTCTGCGGGCGGAGAGCGAGACCTGGGCCCGCGAGATGGGCATGCTCGACGTCGGCGACGGACGGTCCGACCTCCCCCCGATCTGGACCCCGAAGCAGTTCCGGGCGATGACCGTGGACCTGCTCACCGCCTGGACCCTCCCCGACGCCGACCCCGCCGCCCTCCGGCTCAACCACCGCTTCAACATCTGGGCGCTCGCCTGGGACGACTACTTCGCCCACGCCTTCAAGCGGACCAGCGACCTCCAGGGCGCCCACGACTTCACCGCCCGGCTCCACGCCTTCCTGCGCCCGGAGGAGGGCGCCCGGCTCCCCGAGCCCGTCAACGCCGTCGAACGGGGCATCGCCGACCTCCAGCGGCACCTCTTCCCGCCCCGACTCGCCCACTGGCGCCAGGAGTTCTGCCGGGCGCTCGCCCGCTACATCGACGCGGGCGTCGAGGAGCTGGCCAACAGCCGCACCGGCCGCGTCCCCCATCTCATCGACTACGCGCCCTTCCGGCGCGAGAGCTTCGCCGCCCACACCGCCCCCTACTCCGTCGAACTCGCCACGGGCGCCCGAATACCCGAGCGGATCCGGCACAGCCGGACCGTCCGCGGCCTGACCGCCGCGTTCATGGACGTCATGGGCCTGGCGAACGACATCGCCTCCTACGAGCGGGAGGTCCACGAGGAACACGACGTGAACAACCTCGTCGTCGTCCTCGGCACCTCCCTCGGCATCCCCCTCCGCGAGGCCGTGCCGGCCTCCGTCCACCTCGTCAACTCCCGCATGCGCGACTTCGAACAGCTCCGCGAGGAGGACGTCCCGCTGCTCGCCCGGCGCGCCGGACTCAGTCCCGAGGAGCGCGCCGAACTGGACACCTGGCTGGGCGGCGCCTGCAGCTTCCTCTCCGGCCTGCACGCCTGGTACACCGGCGCCCCCCGGTACGTCCCCGCCGAACAGCCCTTCCCGGAACAGCGCCGGCCCGCCTCCGCCGCCGACGAGTGGTTCGGAAGGGGGCCCGGCACGACCGAGCCGACGCCCCCCTCCGCAGTCGGGCTCGGGCGCGACGCCCAGCCCTGAGCGGCCTACCGCAACCGCAGCAGCCGCAGCAGCCCGTCCCACCAGGACGCCCCCGCGCCGGGCCGGCCGGCCGGAGGCTCCGGGACGGCGGCCGGGGCCGCCTCCGGCGCCGGTGACGGCGCGGGCACCCCGGCGAGCTGCGGCGGCGGCGCCGGCGGCAGCGGCGCTTCGTACTGGTGGCTCCGCGGCGCCCGGGGGGCGAAGGTGACCGGCAGCGCCGTCAGGTGCCGGGCCCAGGTGGACGAGCGCCAGGTCAGCTCCTCCTCCGGGATCGCCAGCACGATGTCCGGCAGCCGGGTGAGCAGGATGTCGATGCCGGTGTCGGCGATGATTCGGCCGATGTCCTGCCCCGGGCACTCGTGGCTCCCGGCGCTGAACGACAGGTGCGCCCGGTTGTGGTGGACGGGCGCCGCCGGGTCCGGGCGGACCGCCCGGTCCATGTTCCCCGCCGCCAGGCCCAGCAGCAGCATGTCGCCCGCCATGATCCGCTGCCCGCCGAGCGTGGTCTCCCCGTTGGCGTACCGGGACGGGCAGACCATCAGCGGCGGCTCGTCCCACAGGACCTGCTCGACGGCCTCCGGCAGGGTCATCTGGCCGCCGGCCAGCGAGCCGCGGAACCGCGGGTCGGTCACCACCATCCGGAGCACGTTCGACATCAGGTTGGCGGTGGTCTCGTACCCGGCCAGCAGGATCAGCCGCAGGTGCTGCACCACCTCCTCGTCGGTGAGGCCCGCCGGGTGCGCCATCAGAGCCGAGGCGATGTCGTGCCCCGGCTTCTCGCGCTTGTCCCGGACCAGCTGCTCCAGGCTCGCGACGACGAACGCGTTGCTGGCGAGCGAGGTCTCGGTGGCCTTGAAGAGGTCCCGGGCCGCCTGGACGAGCTTCGGCGCCGCCTCGTCGGACATGCCGAGCAGGTGGATCAGGGTGAGCATCGGCAGGTGCTCGGTGAACCGGTCGACCAGCTCGGCCTCGCCGTCCTCGCAGAACGTGTCGATCAGCTCGTGGGCGAACCGGTTGATCCGGCGCCGGATCCCCCGGTGGTCGAACTGGTCGAGCGAGGCCGTGACCGCGCTGCGCAGCCGCTGGTGCTCCTCGCCGTCCGCGCAGACGCAGTCGGGCCGCCAGCCGATCATCGGCATCAGCGGGGAGGTGGCCGGGTCGATCTCCCCGGTGCTCCAGCCGTGCCAGACCCGCGGGTCGCGGGAGAACTGGGTGGAGCGGGTGGCCACGTCGCGGTTCTCGTTGTAGCCGAGGACCAGCCAGGCGCGGACGTCGCCGTCGAGGAGGACGGGCGCCACCGGGCCGTGCGCGGCGCGCAGTTCCTCGTACAGGCCCATGGGGTCCGTCTCGGCGGCGGGGCCGTAGAGCCGGGCCGCTCCGCCGGGGCCGGTGGCCGCGTGGGCGGGGCAGCCGGGGGGCGGGACGAGCCCGCTCTCGTGCGGGGCGTGCTCGTGGGCGGGGAGGGTCATGCGGTCTCCTGGACGGCGAGGGAGCACAGGTAGACCATCAGCGAGAGCAGGGCGTCCCGGCAGGACGCCCGGTCGCGCGCGTCACAGGTGACGAGGGGGACGGACTCGCTGAGGGCCAGGGCCGTGCGCAATTCCGGTAGCGGGTACTGCGGGGCCTCGGGGAAGGTGTTGACGGCCACCACGAAGGGGACGCGGCGGTCCTCCAGGCGCGTGATGACCTCGAAGCAGACCTCGATCCTGCGGGTGTCGACGAGGACGACGGCGCCGAGCGCGCCCTCGAAGATCCCGTTCCACAGGAACCAGAACCGCTCCTGGCCGGGGGTTCCGAACAGATAGAGGATCAGCTCCTCGTTGATGCTGATCCGGCCGAAGTCCATCGCGACGGTCGTGGTGGTCTTGCCGGAGGCCCCGGGATTGTGGTCGATCCCGACGCCGGCCTGCGTCATCTGTTCCTCGGTGGTCAGCGGGGGGATCTCGCTGACCGATCCGACCATCGTGGTCTTGCCGACGCCGAAGCCGCCGACGACGACGACCTTGACGCCCCTGGCGCCGTGCGGCAGCAGCAGATCGGTGTCGCGCGGTCCCGCCCTGAGCGTGTCAGAGTCTCCGTAGTCCATGGATCACCGCCTCCAATAGGCCGCGGTCGGGGAAGGCCGCGACGGGCACGGGTGCAATCGCCTCCACGCGTCCGTCGTCGACGAGCTGGGACAGCAGCACGGTGACGACGCTGAACGGGAGGCTGAGGTAGGCCGACACCTCGGCCACCGACAGCGGGTACTCGCACATGGAGAGGATGGCCGCCTGTTCGGGCTGCATCGAGGGTTCCGGTGCGGACCTGGTCGCGATGAGCGTGACGAGGTCGAAGGTCTTGGCAGAGGAGCCCTCGCCGCCGCCGGTGATGACGTACAGCGGTACGGGGGTTCCCTCGTCCCAGGGATGGGGGTTGTCCGAGGTCACATCGCCTGCCGGACGACGTCTTCACGGGGCGGACTGGTCATGTGCCGGCCGATCCGGACCACGAGGGCGCGCATGCGGGCGCCGAGCAGGCCCGCGTCCACCTCTTCGTCGGCGAGGACGGCGAGGTACGCGCCGGGGCCGGCGGCCATCAGCGAGAAGTAGCCGCCGTCGGCCTCGATGCCGACCATGTGGGTGGTGCCGTTGCCGTGCGGGAACATCTGGGCGATGGCCCGGGCCAGGCTCTGGATGCCGGAACAGGCGGCGGCGATCGCGTCGGCGGTGTCGGGGGCGGTGTTGGCCTGGCCGATGCAGAGGCCGTCCGCGGACAGGACGACCACGTGCCGTACGTGCGGAACGCCGCCCACGAGCTCGGTGAGCATCCAGTCGATGTTGGGCAGTGGCTGCATGTTATTCGACCTCATCAGACGGCTGGCTGTGCGGAGTGGGGGAGTCGGTTCCCGAGCGCTTGTCGGCGTTGAACGCCTCCCACATCAGCCCGGGTTCGCGGGTGGTGCGGGGCGGCGGGGTCGGCTCGGGGCCGGTGCGGATCACCGGCGTCGGTACGGGGGTGTCCCGGCGGCGGCGCGGCAGACCGTTGAGGGTCTTCCCGGCGATGTACGGGTCCGCTCCCTCGTCCAGGTCCGGCAGGGAGGGGGCGGGCGCCGGCGGGATCACCGGGGGCGCCGGGGGCGCGGCGGGCGGCGGGACGGACGGGGCGGACGGGGCGGTCCGCGAGGGCAGCGGGCGGACCGGACCGGCCGCGCGCTTCCGGGCGGGCTCTGGGGTTCTCACGACGGGCTTCTCCACCGTGGTGATCAGGCGCCGGGGTACGAGGATCACGGCCCGGACGCCTCCGTAGGCGGAGGGGCGCAGGTCGACGTCGCAGCCGTGCTCGCGGGCCAGCCGGCTGACCACCGGCAGGCCGAGCTGCGTCACCTCGCCCAGACCGGCGAGGAACATGCCGGACGCCGACTCCGTCATCACGCGGTTGATGCGGTGCCGGACCTCCTCGGTGAGGCCGACGCCGCGGTCCTCGATCTCGATCGCGATGCCCGAGGGCACCTCGACCGCGCTCACCTCCACGGGGGTGTGCGGCGGCGAGAACGACGTGGCGTTGTCGAGGAGTTCGGCGAGCAGGTGGATCAGCGGCTCGGCGCCGGGGCCGATGACCGCGGCCTCCGTGACCGACTGGAGCTTGACCCGCGGGTAGTCCACGATGCGCGACATGGCGCCGCGCAGCACGTCGTAGAGCGGGATCGGCTTCGACCACTGGCGGCCGGGGCGGGCGTCGCCGAGGACGGCGATGCTGGCCGCGAGGCGGCCGATGAGGGCGTTGCGGTGGTCGACGTCCTGGAGACCGCGGGCGAGCACGAGGTCCGTGCCGTGGACGATCTGCATCTCGCGGAGGTCCTTGGCGAGCTGGTGCACGATCGCCTGGACACGGCGCGCGACGGCGACGAGCGCCCGCTGGGACGAGTCCCGGGTGTTCTCCTCGGCCTCGACCGCCTCCAGCAGGGTCCGCAGGGCGCCCTTGAGCGCGTCGGTGAACCCGGGGTCGAGGTGGTCGCCGAGGCGGACGGAGTTCACGATCTCCGACGCCGAGTCGCCCTTCTGGAGCCGGGCGACGGCGGCCGGCAGCAGCTCCTCGGCCATCCACACGGTGGTGGTCCGCTGGTCGGCGAGGCGCGAGAGCAGCGCGGTCTCGCGCTCCGCGTGCGCCTGTTGCGCGGCCTGCACCGCCCGGGTGTGCCGGGCCGCCTCCGCCGCGCGCGTCAGGCGCACGGTCAGCGCGGTGCTGCCGACGGTGAGGGAGACGGCCGCGAAGCCGTACCAGGCCACGGGTGTCCGTATCTGCGCAGGGGCGAAGAGCAGCCCTATGGCGAAGAGCGCGGCCAGGACACCCGGCGGGACGAGCCACACCGGAGCCGCCGCACCGGGCCTGGCTCTGGACGTTGAACCTGCGCGAACCATCAACGGTTTCCCTCAGCGTCTGGAAGGGGCGAGGACTGGAATGGCGCGACGTACCGGCAGGAAAGAGTGAACAGGCGATCGATCGCGTACGCGTGCTCGAATGTGACCGCTCTAAGGGTCCTTCGTCCACGCGTCGATGCCCGCGTCTCCCTGTGGCCGTGCTCCGTCGGGCGCCCGCTCCCAGCGGTCATGACTCGCTGTGAGCGCGGCAACACATCTGCGGAGCATAGTCAGTTCGGGATTGGCGTGTGACCCCGATGGAAGGAAGGGTTCTATCAGTCAGACTGGCCCTATAAGCGGGCGGGAATGCGTAGCGAAAATGACAAGAACTGATCAAGCTCCGTGCTTTTTACCGGTCATTCCGAAAGGCGGGGGCGGGGCGCCGTTCGCGCCCCGCCCCCGCCTCTCCCGATTCCCGGACCTCTGCCGCTAGTCCTCCGGCTCGCCCTCGCCGACGGCCGTCGCCAGCGCCGCCGCCGGGTCCCGGTCCGCCGGACCCGCCGGCGACCAGCCGCCGCCGGTCCGCCGGTACGGCCACCACCGGCCGTCCTCGCCGAGCCGCAGATGGGCCCGCCCGCCCGCCGCCGTCCAGCGCGCCCCCGACCGGCTCAGCTCCGGGCGCTCCCCGTCCTCCCAGGCGCCGGCGAGCCGCGCGGCGGCCCGCGTCAGGTCCTCCTCGCCCGGGGTCCAGGACTCCTCCAGCACGGCGAGGCCCGCGGCGCCGCCGTACCGCCACGCGCGCGTGGCGGCGTCCAGCTCCGCCCGCGACCGCCCCGTGCCGGACGCCAGGCGCGCCGCGACCCACGACGGTGGGCCCCCGGCCGCGAGCCGGACCGCGTCCTCCGCGACCGTCAGCGCCGCCTCCCGACCGGCGGCGGACGCCCCGGCCCGGTCGCCGGCCAGCAGTTCGGTCAGCAGCCGGTGGGCGCGGGCCGCCGTGTCGGCGGCCAGGAACTCCAGCGCACCCGGCTCCACCCCCGGCTCCGGGTCCGTCTCGGTGTCCAGCGACGGCGGCTCCCCAGGGGCCGCCGCCGGCACCGGCACGGCCGGCAGCGGCGGCAGGATGTCCCGCAGCGCGTACGCCTCCGCCGCCGACACCCCGGCCCGCGCGTCCGGCCCGGGGGCCGCCGGCGCCCCGGCACCGGGCGTCCCGCCGCCCGCCCGGGCGGCGCTGCGGGCCTGGAGCGCGTCCACCACCGCCCGTTGCCCCCGCCCCCGCATGAGGAGCAGCGCGAACGGGTCCTCGTCCAGGATCCGCGCCATCTGGTGGCAGAGGGCCACGGTGTGCGGGCAGTGGTCCCACGCCTCACAGCCGCACTCCGGCTCCAGGTCGCCGATGCCCGGCAGCAGTTCGACCCCGACCCCCGCCGCGTCCTCCACCAGGTGCGGCGGCACCTCGTGGTCGAGCAGCGCCGCGATGTGCCCGGCGCTGTCGACGGCGAGGTCGAGCAGCCGGTCCCACTCCTCGTCCGTCAGCGTCCGTACCAGCACGTCGCTGCGGTACGCCGTGCCGTCCCGGTCCTGCACGACGGCCGTGATCCGCCCCGGCCGCACCGACACCGCGCCGACGGCCCCCGCGCGCGCGTGCGCCCGCCCGGCCTTCACCTGCCGCGCGTCGAGCGCCGAGTCCTCCAGCGCCCGCACCCACGCCCGGCCCCACCAGGTGCGGGTGAACGCCCCGCCGCGCACCGGCGGCGGCGCCGCGATGGTCAGCTCCTCGGCCTCGTGGCCCGTCCCGTGTCCGCTCATCGCCCGTCCCCGTCCTCGCGCAGCCGCACCAGCTCCGCCAGTTCCGCGTCCGTCAGTTCGGTCAGTTCCGCCGGGGTGTCGCCCGACGTGCCGAGCACCGCGTCGGCCAGCTCGCGCTTGCGGTCGAGCATCGCCGCGATCCGGTCCTCGACGGTCCCCTCCGCGACGATCCGGTGCACCTGCACCGGCCGCGTCTGCCCGATCCGGTACGCCCGGTCGGTGGCCTGCGCCTCCACGGCCGGGTTCCACCAGCGGTCGTAGTGCACGACGTGCTCCGCCTGGGTCAGGTTGAGCCCGGTCCCCGCCGCCTTCAGCGACAGCAGGAACACCGGCACCTCGCCGTCCTGGAAGCGGGCGACCATCGCCTCCCGCTCCGCCACCGGGGTGCCGCCGTGCAGGAACTGCGTCCGCACGCCGCGCTCCGCCAGGTGCGCCTCCAGGAGCCTGCCCATCCCCACGTACTGGGTGAACACCAGCGTGCTCGCCCCCTCGGCGAGGATCGTGTCGAGGAGTTCGTCGAGCAGCTCCAGCTTCCCCGAGCGGCCCGCGATCCGCGGACTCTCCTCCTTCAGGTACTGCGCCGGGTGGTTGCAGATCTGCTTCAGCGAGGTCAGCAGCTTCACCACGAGCCCGCGCCGCGCCATGCCCTCGGCCTCCGCGATGGCGACCAGGTTCTCCCGCACCACCGCCTCGTACAGGCCCGCCTGTTCCGGCGTCAGCGAGACGGCCCGGTCGGTCTCGGTCTTCGGCGGCAGCTCCGGCGCGATCCCCGGATCGGACTTCCGGCGGCGCAGCAGGAACGGCCGGACCAGCGCACCGAGCCGTTCCGCGGCGGCCGGGTCCGCACCGCCCTCGACGGCGGCGGCGTACCGGCGGCGGAACGCCCCGAGCCCGCCGAGCAGGCCCGGCGTCGTCCAGTCGAGGATGGCCCACAGCTCGGAGAGGTTGTTCTCCACCGGCGTGCCGGACAGCGCCACGCGCGCGCGTGCGCCGATCGTCCGCAGCCGGCGGGCCGTCGCCGAGTACGGGTTCTTCACGTGCTGGGCCTCGTCCGCCACGAGCAGCCCCCACGGCCGGGCGGCGAGCCGTTCGGCGTCGAGCCGCATCGTGCCGTACGTGGTGAGGACGACGTCCCCGTCCGCGAGCCCGTCGAGGTCGCGCGCGGTGCCGTGGAAGCGGCGCACGCGCGTGCCGGGCGCGAACCGCTCGAACTCCCGCTGCCAGTTGCCCATCAGCGAGGTCGGGCAGACCACGAGGGTCGGGTCCGCGGTGGCGGCCTCGCCCTGCCGGTGCAGATGGAGCGCGATCAGCGTGATGGTCTTGCCCAGGCCCATGTCGTCGGCGAGGCAGCCGCCGAGACCGAGCGAGGTCATCCGGTGCAGCCAGTTCAGCCCGCGCAGCTGGTAGTCGCGGAGGGTGGCGGCCAGCGCGGCGGGCTGCGGAACCTCACGGACGCCGCCCTCGGGGTCCGCGAGCCGGGCCCGCAGCCGCTCCAGCGCGCCCGTCGCGACGACATCGACCCGGCGGCCGTCGACCTCCGTGCTGCCGGTGAGGACGGCGGCGAGCGCGTCGACCGGGGACAGCTTGCGGTCCTGCTGCTCCCGGGCCCGCAGCACCTCCGCCGGATCGACCAGGACCCACCGGTCGCGCAGCCGGACGAGTGGCCGTCCGGCCTCGGCGAGCCGGTCCAGCTCCGCCCGCGTCAGCTCCTGGTCGCCGACCGAGAAACGCCAGTTGAAGGCGAGCAGCGCGTCGGCGGACAGGAACGACGGCAGACCGCCCCCGCCCGCGCCGTCCGCGGCCCCCTCGCCACCGCCGTACGCGGCCTCCCCGGCCGGCCCGTCACCGACGCCCGCCCCGGACACCGGCTCAGCCGGCTCCACCGGCCCGATCACCGCCTGCGCGGTCAGCCGGTCCGCCAGCTCACGCGGCCAGTGCACCTGCATGCCGGTCGCGGCGAGCGCGCGGGACGCCGGCCCCAGCAGCTCGACGACCTCCTCGTCGGCCAGCTCCATCGCGTCCGGCACCGCCGCCGTCAGCAGCGGCGCGAGCGCCGGCCACGCGCGGGCGGCCCGCCGCAGCGCGAGCAGCGCGTCCATCCGGGCGCGCGGCCCCAGCGCCGCCGCCGGCCCCGCGCCCGCCCAGGCGTCGGCCGCGTCCACGACCACCGCCGGATCGGCGGCGGAGTGCAGCTGCAGCACGGCACGGAAACCCGGCGCCTCCGCCGGTCCGGCCGAGGCGCCCGGCCCGGACAGCTCCAGCCGCAGCGACAGCCGGACCCCCGCGTCGTGACCGGCCGCCAGATCCGCGGCCCACGCGCGCTGTTCGGGCACCGACTGCGGCTCCTCGGCGGCGAACGCCGCCCCGCCGGCGGCCAGTTCCGCCGCCGGGGTACGGGGGAGGGCGTCGGCGACGGCGTCCAGGAAGGCGCGCAGCAGCGCCTCCGGTTCGGGCAGCAGCCAGTCCTCGGGCTCGTCCGGATCCCCCACCGGACCCAGCGGCACGGCGTGCGCGGTCGGCGGCATCGACGCGGCGAGCGTCCGCACCCGGTCCAGCTCCTCCGGCCCCAACGGGCCCGCCCGCCAGGCGTCGTGACCCGCCGCCGTCACCCCCGGCAGCAGCAGACCGCGCGCCGTGAGGTCCAGGGCGAGCAGGGCCGCCCCGCCCCAGAAGGAGGCCGCCGCACCGGCGTCCCCGGCGAGCCGGGCGCGGGCGAGCAGCGGCAGCGCGTCCCGTACCGGAAGGAACACCGCGGGCACGGGCACCGGCTGGAGGTCCGCGCCGTCCACCACCGTGATCTCGCCCGGCACCGCCCCCGGCGGGACGGCGAGCGGGTCGCCGTCGGGCGACCAGAGGGCGATCCGGCCCGCCCGGGGCGGATCGGCGGGGAGGAACACGGCGGCCGGCACGGCGGGGCCGGAGCGCGGATCGGAGGGTTCGGGAACGGAGCCAGAGGACCGGAACGACGACGTCAACACATTCCCCACATACGACTGCCGGTGAGCGCGAGCGGCCGACCCTACCTCAACCACCCCGCCGGCCACGCACATCCGTGCGTGACGCCCGACACATGTGCACCGCGCGCGGACCGGGGGTGGGGAACACCCCACCCCCGGTCCCCGGCCCGCCCCCGCCCCCGGCCGGGTGGTGACGCCATGGTTCCGGACCGTCACCGGTTCCTACGGTGGAGACCGCCGCCGCCCCTCGGCGCGGACGGCAGCAGCCCCCTCCTCACAGAAGCCGGAGCCCCTCCATGCCCCAGGCCGTCGCCACCGCGCCCGCACCGGCGCCCCCCGCCCCCGCGCGGCGCGGCAGCGAGTTCGCCCCGCTCCTGCGCACCGTGAGGGAACAGGGCCTGCTCGACCACCGCCCCGGCTGGTACGCCGGGGACATCGCCCTCACCCTGCTCGGCTTCGCCGCCGTCGCCGCCGGCCTCTTCCTGGCCGGACCGAGCTGGTGGTGCGTCCTTCTCGCCGTGCCCCTCGCGGTGCTCTCCGCCCGGGCCGCCTTCGTCGCCCACGACGCCGGACACGCCCAGATCACCGCGGACCGCCGGGCCGGGCGCGCCGTCCAGCTCGTCCACGCCAACCTGCTGCTCGGCATGAGCCGCGAGTGGTGGAACGACAAGCACAACCGGCACCACGCCCACCCCAACCACCTCGACAAGGACCCGGACGTCGCCGCCGACGTCCTCGTCTTCGCCGAGCACCAGACCGCCGGCCGCACCGGGCTGCGCGGCTTCCTCACCCGCCACCAGGCCCTGCTCTTCTTCCCGCTGACCACCCTGGAGGGCCTCGCGCTCAAGCTGTACGGCGTCCAGGCCCTGCTCGCGAAGGACGGCCCCTACCGCACCCGGCGCGAACGCCTGACCGAAGGCGCCCTGCTGCTCCTCCACTTCGCCGGGTACGCCGCCCTGCTCCTCACCGCCCTGACCCCCGCCCAGGCGCTGGTCTTCGCGCTCGTCCACCAGATGCTGCTCGGCGTCCACCTCGGCCTGGCCTTCGCCCCCAACCACAAGGGCATGGACCGGCCCGACCAGCACGAGGACGGCGACAGCTGGGGCCATCTGCGCCGCCAGGTGCTGACCTCCCGCAACATCCGGGGCGGCGCCCTCACCGACTGGTTCCTCGGCGGCCTCAACTACCAGGTGGAGCACCACCTCTTCCCGTCCATGCCCCGCCCGCACCTGCGCCTGGCCCAGCCCGCCGTGCGCGCGCACTGCCGCGCCCTGGGCGTCCCGTACACCGAGACCGGTTTCGTCGACTCGTACCGGCAGGCGCTCGGCCACCTCCACGACGTGGGCGCCCCCCTCCGCGAGGAGCACGCGGGACGCCCGGAGTAGGGTCGAACGCGAGCGTGTCCGAGGCCCCGCCGCGGCTCCGCGTCAGGAGGGGCGTACGGCCAGCGCCTCCAGTCCTTCGAGGAGCGCGGGGAGCCGGGGGCCCCGGGCCACCGGCAGCACCTCGCGCGGGTAGGCGTCGAGGAGCACGAAGGCCATGTCGTCGGTGCGGGCCACGAGCGACCAGCCGGGGCCGTCGGCGCGGAGCATCCGCGCGCCCTCCCCGGCGAAGCCGGACCGCACCCGGCCGGCCGGCGGCGGCTGGTCGAGGTAGCCGCGCAGCTCGTCCAGGACCCGGCGGACCTGCGCGTACGGGCCGGAGGCCGGGTCCTGGACGGACTCGGGGTCCGCCGCGGGCCCGGCCGCCGGCGCGGGATCCGGCCCCGGCTCGACCTGGCCGCGCCACTCGTGCCACTGCCGGGCCACCTCGTCGGCGCCGAGCCGCCGCTGCGCGGGACCCCAGGCGTCCCCGGCGGGCGGGACGAGCGGCGCGGGGTCGCCCTCCTCGGGCGCGGGGTCGTGCGGGTCGGGGAGACCGGGGGCCTGTGTGGCGACGGCGAGCGGCCAGCCGGGCAGCCCGGTCACGACCGACCTCTCGTCGGGGGACAGGTCGTAGGCCATCCCGCAGTCCCAGGAGGCGATGGCGACCGCGACCAGCGACACGTCGTCGATGACGACGGTCCAGCGGGCGCCGAGCCCGTCCTGGCCGAGCAGGAGCCCGTACCCCGCGTCGTAGGGCGCGAGGCCGAGGGCGGCGCAGGCGGCCGGGTAGTCGTCGCCGAGCACGCTCGGGAACTGCGCCGGCGTGAGCAGGCACGCGGTCAGCACGTACAGCGCGTCCTCGCCCGCCGCCGGTTCCGTCTCCGCCACGGCACCCTCCTCGTCTCGCCGCCCATCCGATCGTCGGCGCACCTTAACCAGTGAGTAACCCGCGCGTCGAGGGTCCCCGGAGGGCGGGGCGGTGTGACTCAGCGCTCCTTGACCCCGAGCAGCGAGCGGGCGACGCTCTCGGGCGTCTCGCCGCGTTCCCGGGCGAGCGTGAGCACCGCGCGGCAGGCGAGCTCGTTGATGCCGAAGGTGAGCTGGCCGGGGGAGACCCAGGTGACGGCCTCGTCGATGCGGTCCTGGTCGTCCTCGGCGCAGGCGGCCACGTAGACCGCCGCTGCCTCGAAGAGGTTGCGGCCCTGGCGCCCGGGGCGGGCCGGGCGGGGGGCGTCCCCGCTCCCGGACGCGCGTCGGGCGGAGGGGAGGAGCCTGCGCATGCGTTCCGCTATCCGTGCCACGGCCGACCGCCTTTCCCGGGCACGGCTGCCCGGCACTTCCACGGTAGACAGGGAAGTGCCGGGGCAGAAGGGGGCGTGGGGAGCCCGCCCCGGCTAGCGGCGGGCGCGGACCGGGGTGCCGGCGGCGGGCGCGGGGCCCGCGTCGGCGCCGTACCCGGGGTCGGCGTCCGGGTGGCCGGCGGCGCGGCCGAAGACGGCGGTCAGGGTGTGACCGGTCTCCTCGAAGGTGACGGCGGTCTCGCCCCTGGCGTCCTCCTCGTCGCCGCCGTACGGCTCGCCGTCGAGCAGCCAGTCGGTGAAGACGTAGCCGGGCGCGGGCACGGCGGTCGCGGTGACGGTGTCGCCGTCGGAGTACGGGCCGTCCTGCGAGAGTTCCACGCTGCCGTGGCCCCGCTGCTCGACGGTCAGCGCGTGGCGCCGCTCCTCGAAGACGGCGGTGAGCTCCATGTCGTCCTCGCCGACGACGAGGGCGAGGCTGTCGTCGTCGCCGGCGTGCGAGCCGTCGAGACGCCAGCCGGCGAAGTCCCAGCCGGGCGCGGGCACGGCCTCGTAGAGCAGTTCGGCGCCTTCCTGCTCGGCGCGCTTCGCGGGCCTCTTGGTCACGGTGCCCTTGCCGCTGGTGGAGGTGGTCACCTTGGACGCCGGCGCGGTGCCCTTCGTGAAGACGGCGACCAGGGTGTGGTCGCCGGACGGCACCCGGAAGCCGGAGGCGCCGCCCTTGGCGGCCTTGCCGTCGAGCTTCCAGCCGCTGAAGACGTACCCCTTCGCCGCCGTCGCCGTGTACGTCGACACGGTGCCCTGGGGGTACGGGCCGGGCATCGCGGCCTTCACGGTGCCGGCGCCCTTCGGGGTGACCGAGGTGGTCACGGCGCACAGCGCGTCGGACGACCTGGCCGCGCGGTAGGCGGCGACGGCCTTGCCGGTGGTGCTGAGCACGTCGGCGGTGTCGGCCGAGTCCGGCGAGTTCAGCGGGACCCCGAGGCGCTCGCCGCGGTAGGTCTGGTGCGGGTTGGCGAAGCGGTTGATGCGGGTGCAGACGCCCTTGGTGGCCTTGCGGCAGCTGGACTCGTACGCCATCACCGTCGACCAGTCGCCCTTGGCCGGGAAGTAGCCCGTGGCGCCGTTGTCGGGCTGGACCGGCTGGGTGACGCGGTCGTGGTCGGCGCTCATGTTGTGGCCGATCTCGTGGCCCATCGAGTAGTTGGTCACCGCGGCGCGGCCGACGACGCTGTAGCCCCACGGCGCGGTGGCGGGGCCGGGGTCCGGCGGCGTGTAGCCGAGTCCGCCGGCGCGCCGGCCGGCGGCGAGGACGGACACGACGTCGGCCCCGTACCGGTCGCGCTGCCCGGCGAGGGCGTCGGCGACGCCGTCGGTGGGCAGGGCGACCGCGCTCAGGAGGTTGTTGGTCACGCCGTCGAGGGAGGCCGGGACGGAGACCAGGGTGGTGCCGACGAGCCGCAGCCGGACCTTGGTGCCGCTGGCCGCGAAGGCGTCGTTGCCGAGGGCGACGCCCTGGGCGGCGAGCGCCTTGATCTGGGCGTCGCCGCCGGCCTCCGCGCGGGCGCCGGGGGTGTAGCCGACCAGCACATCGACGAGGGCGTGACCGGCGCCGCCCTTGCAGGCGGCGGCCCGGGACGCGGGGGTGTCCCGGTGCGGCGCGGCGGCCGGCGGCGGTGTGAGGGCGCGCGGGGGCTCGTGGAGCGGCGGCTCGTCCTCGTCGGTCAGCGGGGTGCCCTGGGAGATGAGGACCCGGCCGGGGCCGACCGGCTGGATCGCGTACAGGTCGCCGCCGAGCATGAACGTTCCGCTCAGGATCTCGTTGCCGGGCGCCTTGTCGCAGCCGCCGTCGAGGGTGAGGACCACGTTCTGGTCGACCGCGCCGGCCACGCGCCCGTGCCAGATCAGGGTGGAACCGACGGTGGACCGGGTGGCCTCCACCGCCTGGACGACGACGTCGCCGAAGAGCGGGAAGGTCACCTCGCGGCCGTGGCCGGTGCCGCAGACGGGGGCGAGGGCGGCGGGCAGGACCCGCGCGATCCGGCCCCGCACGAACTCGGCGCCGAAGGTCTCCCCGGCGTCGCCGCCCGCCTGTCCGGTGAGGGCCCGTCCCGCGCCCCTGTTGGTGACGCGGGCCCCGGTGTCGGCGCTGAACGCCCCCGCCGCGACGGCGGCGCGCTCCGCGCGGGCGGCGGCCCCGGCCTCGTCGCCGGCGCCCGGCGGCGCGAACCCGGTGACGGTGGTGACGCTCAGGACCATCGCCCCGAGCGCCGCCCCGCCCGTCCATCTGTAGCGGGCCATCTCTCTCCTCCTGTTTCCCCGGGGCGGTCGCGTCGACGGCGGCTCGCCGGGTTCACCTGCTGAAACGAGAGGGAGCGTTCCGTGATCCGACGGTGTGATCACCTGATGACCCGGGGAATCACCCGGCCTGACGGGGTGTCGGGCACGGCGGTGCTCCGCATGGCCCCCCGGGCGGGATCTCAGGCGGAGGGGCGCGGTGCTGCGCTCTCCCGTACGGCCACGGCCAGGTAGCGGGCGTCCTCGTCCACGTACGAGACGAGCCGCCAGCCGGCACCGGCGAGGACGGGCCGCAGCCGGGGTTCGGCGCGCAGGTCGTCGGGGGTGAGCCGGCGGCCGTGGCGGGCCGCGAGGGCGGCCCGCCCGATGGGGTGGAAGAGCGCGAGGCGGCCGCCCGGCCGTACCACGCGGGCGAGTTCGCGCAGGCCGCCGTCCGGGTCGGCCAGGTGCGAGACGAGGCCGGCACCGAAGACCGCGTCGAGCGCGCCGTCCCGCAACGGCAGCCGGCCGACGTCGGCGAGCAGCAGGGCCCCGGCGCCCCCGGGACCGCGCCGCCCGGCCCGTACCGCCTCGGCCAGCATCTCCGGGGTGAGGTCGGCGCCGATGACCGTGCCCGACGGGCCGACGGCGGTACGCAGCGGCGGCAGCGCCCGGCCGGTGCCGCAGCCCGCGTCGAGCACGGCGTCGCCGGGGCGCAGTCCGAGCGCGGCGACCGCGGCGGCGTAGGCGGGACCGTCGTCCGGGAAGCGGCTGTCCCAGCCGGCCGCGCGAGTGGCGAAGAACGCTCGGACATCTGTGGGGTCATCGCTCATCCGCCCATGATGGCCCACCCTGACGTGTGAACGTTCTGTGTGCACGTTCGAACGTCGTCCGATCGAACCGGTACTTCTCTCCGTCATATTCCACCAGCTTTCGAAATGCGCCCCCGATGCGCCCCCTTGTGCGCACTAGCGTCCCCGAGCCATGGGACACCTGGACCACGCCACCTTCGGCTGGCTGACACCTGTGCTGTCGTACGCGATGGCCTGCATCGGCGCCGCCCTCGGGCTGCGCTGCACCGTGCGCGCGCTCGACGCGACCGGCCGGTCACGGCGGAACTGGCTGCTCACCGCGGCCTCCGCGCTCGGCACCGGCATCTGGACGATGCACTTCGTGGCGATGCTCGGCTTCGGCGTCACCGGCACCGACATCCGCTACGACGTGCCGCTCACCCTCCTCAGCCTGCTCATCGCCATGGGCGTCGTGGGCGTCGGCGTGTTCGCCGTCGGCTACGGACGCGACCGCCTGCGATCGCTCCTGATCGGCGGGCTGACGACCGGCATCGGCGTCGCGAGCATGCACTACATGGGCATGGCCGCCCTCCGCCTCCACGGCACCGTCCACTACGACCCGGTGTTCGTCGCCCTCTCGGTCGTCATCGCGGTCGTCGCCGCCACGGCGGCCCTCTGGGCGGCCCTCCACATCCACGCCCCGATCGCGGTCGCGCTCGCGTCGCTCGTCATGGGAGCGGCCGTCAGCAGCATGCACTACACGGGCATGCTCGCGGTCCGCGTCGACGTCGCGCCCTCCCCGGCGGACCTGCCGGGCGCCACCGTCATGCAGTTCATCTTCCCGCTCGCCGTCGGCCTCGGCTCGTACCTCTTCATCACCTCCGCCTTCGTGGCGCTCTCCCCGACGGCCGGGGAGCGGGCCGCGTACGCGTCCGCCGAGCGCCTCACCGAGCCCGACGAGCGCGCGGTCGACGTCGCCCCGCCGGGCTTCCGCGCCGGCACCGGCCGCGACCCCCTGCGCACCCCGGCGCCCTGACCCTCCCCACCCCAGCCGGAACGAGGAGCCCATGCGAACTCCCCGCACGAACCAGGACGCCGCGGCGCCCGCGCCGCCGGCGACCGCACGCGGGCGGCGCGCGCACGCCGGGCCGCCCGCCGACGAACCGGAACCGCGCCCCCCAGGCACCGCACCGGACGTCCCGGCGGAGGCCCCCGCGAGCGGCGCCGCGGCCGGCCCCGCCGACGGGGCGCGGCGGCGCGGGCTCCGGCCCCGCACCGTACGCGCCAAGATCGTCTCGCTCCTCATGGTCCCGGTCGTCTCGCTCCTCGCCCTCTGGGGCTTCGCCACCGTCACCACCGCCCAGGACATGGCCCGCATCCGGCAGCTCCAGCGCGTCGACACCGACATCCGGCAGCCCGTGGCCGCCGCCGTCGCCGCGCTCCAGGAGGAACGCCGCGCCGCCCTCCGGCAGCTTGCCGCCCCGGGCGCCGGCCGCGCCGCCGAACTCGCCGACCGGATCCGCCGCACCGACGAGGCCGTCGCCCGGCTCCGGCTCGGCGACGGCCACACCGTCGGCGACACCGGCGACCTGCCCGCCGACGTCGCCGAACGCGTCGGCGCCTTCGTCCGCGAGGCCCAGGGCCTCGGCCGGCTGCGCGCCCTCGCCGCCGACGGGCGCGGCGACCCGGACCGGCTCTACGCCGCGTACACCACCGCCGTCGCGGCCGGCTTCGCCGTCGGCGGCGCCCTCAGCGGCGTCCAGGACACCGGGCAGGGCTCCCACGCGCGCGTGCTCCTCGAACTCGCCCGCGCGGGGGAGATGCTGGCCCGCGAGGACGCCCTCCTCGGCGCCGCCCACCTCACCGGCCGGCTGACCGCAGCCCGCCAGCGCGCCTTCACCGGCGCCGCCGAGACCCGGCGCACCCTCCTCGCCTCGGCCACCGCCGACCTGCCGTCCGCCGGCCGGGCCGCCTGGTCCCGGTTCGCCGCCGGTGCCGCCCACCCCCGGCTGACCGCCGCCGAGGACCGCGTCTCCGCCGCCGCCGACGGACGGCCCGCCGCCCAGGCCGTGCCCTCCGCCGACTGGAACGCGGCCCTAACCGCCGTACGCACCGGTCTCGCCGCCGTCGAGCGCGAGGCGCGCGCCGCCACCGACGACAGCGGCCCCCTCGCCGGCGGGCTCCTCAGCCCGGCCGGCGCCGCCGTCGTCCTGGGCCTCGCCGCCGTCGCCGCCTCCCTCGTCATCTCGGTGCGCATCGGCCGCGGGCTCGTCGTCGAACTCGTCAGCCTCCGCAACACCGCCCTCGGCATCGCCCGCCGCAAACTCCCCGCCGCCATGACCCGACTGCGCGCCGGCGAGGAGATCGACGTCCAGGCCGAGGCCCCGCCCGGCCCCGCGCCCCAGGACGAGATCGGCCAGGTCGGCGAGGCCCTGACCACCGTCCACCGGGCCGCCCTCTCCGCGGCCGTCGAACGCGCCGAACTCGCCAGCGGCATCTCCGGCGTCTTCGTCAACCTCGCCCGCCGCAGCCAGGTCCTCGTCCACCGCCAGCTCAACCTCCTGGACAGCATGGAACGGCGCGCCGACGACCCCGGCGAACTCGGCGACCTGTTCCGCCTCGACCACCTCACCACCCGGATGCGGCGGCACGCCGAGAGCCTGATCATCCTCTCCGGCGCCGCCCCCGGCCGCGCCTGGCGCACACCGGTGCCGCTGACCGACGTCGTCCGCGCCGCCGTCTCCGAGATCGAGGACTACGCGCGCGTGGAGGTCCGCCGGCTCCCCGAGACCGCCGTCGCGGGCGGCGCGGTCGCCGACCTCACCCACCTCCTCGCCGAACTCATCGAGAACGCCGCCCAGTTCTCCCCGCCGCACACCAAGGTCCGGGTCAGCGGCGAACCCGTCGGCAACGGCTACGCCCTGGAGATCGAGGACCGGGGACTCGGCATGGGCAGGAAGGCCCTCGCCGAGGCCAACGCCCGCATCGAGCGGTCCGAGGCCCTGGACCTCTTCGACAGCGACCGGCTGGGCCTCTTCGTCGTCAGCCGCCTGGCCTCCCGGCACGCCGTCCAGGTCCACCTGCGGCCCTCCCCGTACGGCGGCACCACCGCCGTCGTCCTGCTGCCCACCGACCTGCTCCAGGGCGCCCTCCCGGCGGAGGAGGACCCGGCCGGCCAGGGGAGCGCCGACCGGGACGAGGACCGGGCCGCGCGCGAGGACCGGGCCGCGCGCGAGGAGGCGGAGGCCCACCGCGCGGAGGCCCGCCGCTTTGCCGGGCCGCCGGACGCCTCCCGTACCCCCGCCACCGCGGCGGGCCCGAGGGCCCTCGCGGGCGCCCACGCCCCGGGGACCCCGCGCGCCCCGCTCACGTCGCCGCAGCCCCCGCCGCGCCCCGTGGGCCTCCCCGCCCCGGATGCCGGACCCGCCCCCGTACCGGCGGGCGTGACCGCCCTCCGGCCGCGCGGGCGGACCGTCCCGCCGCAGGCGCCGCCCGCCGACGGGCCCTCCGGGCCCGACCGGAGCGCCGGCGCCGACACCGGACTGCCTCGCCGCGTCCGCCAGGCGAGCCTCGTTCCGCAGCTGCGGGAGGCGGCCGCGCCGGAACCCGGCCCCGCCCCCGCCGTTCCCGGCACACCGGAGCGGACGCCCGAGCGGGTGCGCGACCGGATGGCCGCCTACCGCGACGGCTGGCAGCGCGGCGGCGGCCCCGCCCCCGGCGGCAGACGCCCCCTCGGCGACGGCGCCCCGCCGGGAACCCTCCCCGGCCCGGACACGCGCCCCCGTGCCGACGCCGGCCCCGGCGCCGCTCAGGACCCGCGCGGCGACGCACGCGCGCGTACCGACCTCGGCCCCTATTTCGGCGTCCGCGCCATCCCGCCCCACGACCCCCGATCCGAAGGAGACGACGCATGATCGACCACGAGAGGATCTCCCACCACCGCTCCGGCGAACTCGACTGGCTCCTCGACGACCTGGTCGCCCGGGTGCGCGACGTCCGGCACACGGTGGTGCTCTCCAGCGACGGCCTCCCGGTCGGCGCCTCCAGCGGACTCAGCCGCGAGGACGCCGAACACCTCGCCGCCATCGCCTCCGGCTTCCACAGCCTCGCCAAGGGCGCCGGACGCCAGTTCCACACCGGCGGCGTCCGCCAGACCATGGTGGAGATGGACGACGGCTTCCTCTTCGTCGCCGCCGCCGGCGACGGCTCCTGCCTGGCCGTCCTCAGCGCCGTGAGCGCCGACATCGGCCTCGTCGCCTACGAGATGGCCCGGCTCGTCAAGCGCGTCGGCGAGCACCTGCACACCCCGCCGCGCCTCGCCGCGACCCCGCCGGCCGCCGGCTGACCGGAGACCCCCATGACCCTGGACAGCACCGGCGACCCCACCGGCGGAGGCCCGCCCCCACCGGGCAGCCAGTGGTACGACGCCGACGCCGGGCCGCTCGTCCGGCCGTACGCGATGACCGGCGGCCGCACCCGGCCCGGGCCCAGCAACGTACGGTTCGACCTCATCGCCCTCGTCGTCGTCGACGACGATCCGCCGGACGCGGCCGAGGAGGCCGTCCTCGGCCCCGAACACCGCGCCCTGCTCTCCCGCTGCCGGTCCGAGACCCAGTCGGTCGCCGAACTCGCCGCCGACGCGGACCTCCCCGTGGGCGTCGTCCGGGTCCTCCTCGGCGACCTCCTCGAATCGGGCTTCGTACGCGTCAGCAGGCCCGTACCGCCCGCGCAGCTCCCCGACGAACGCATCCTGAGAGAAGTGATCGATGGCCTACGAGCGCTCTGACAGCACCGGCGCGGACGACGGCGACACCGCTCTCGCCCTGAAGATCCTCGTCGCCGGCGGATTCGGCGTCGGCAAGACCACCCTGGTCGGCGCCGTCAGCGAGATCCGCCCCCTGCGCACCGAGGAGCGGCTCAGCCGGGCCGGCGAACTCGTCGATGACACGGGGGGAGTGGCGCGGAAGACCACCACCACCGTGGCCATGGACTTCGGCCGGATCACGATCCGCGCGGGCCTGTCGCTGTACCTGTTCGGCACCCCGGGCCAGGACCGCTTCTGGTTCCTGTGGGACGAGCTGGCCCAGGGCGCCCTCGGCGCGGTCGTGCTCGCCGACACCCGCCGTCTGGAGGACTGCTTCCCGGCGGTCGACTACTTCGAGCACCGGAAGATCCCGTTCGTGGTGGCGGTCAACTGCTTCGAGGGCGCGCGCTCCTACGGGGCGCAGGACGTGTGCGGCGCCCTGGACCTGGACGAGGGGACCCCCGTGGTGCTCTGCGACGCGCGCGACCGGGACTCCGGGAAGGAGGTCCTGATCCGGGTCGTCGAGCACGCCGGACGGATGCACACCGCCCGGCACCTCGGCACGGTCGTCTGAACGGGCCCGCGCCGGTACTCGGCGGGAGACGAGTCCTCACTTCGGGTAGCGCCGTCCAGGGCGGCGGCGGCTCAGTCGGACACGCCGCCCGCCGACATCACCTTCTCGATCTTCACCCGGACGACGAGCTCGCCCGGCACCCCGTTGCGCGCGCCGAACTCCTCGGCCCGGTCCTCGCCCATGTACCGGCCGCCGATCCGGGTGGCCCAGTGGACCAGTTCCGCGGGATCCTCGCTCAGCTCGGCCACCCCGCTCAGGGTGACGTACGAGAACGGCGGGGCGTCGTCGTCCACGCACAGGGAGACCCGGCCGTCCCGGGCGAGGTTGCGGCCCTTCACCGTGTCCTTGCCCGTGTTGAAGACGAAGGAGTCGCCGTCGAGCACGAACCACACCGGCACCACGTGCGGGCTGCCGTCCGCGCGCACGGTCGCGAGCTTACCGGTCCGGGTTCCCCGGGACACGAAGTCCCGCCACTGTTCCTCGGTCATTCTCGTCATGGGCCCATCGTGCGGCACGCGGCGGCGGTGCGGCGCGCGGGACTCGGCGGCACACGCGGCCGACCGGGGTGCTTGCCCTGTCCACGACAGTGCGTAAGGCTTGCGGCGACACGCGGTCCGTACCGGCGCACGCGGGCACGGGGCCCGGCCGGTGGGGGCCGCACCGACGAGGGGGAGGACCACATGGCGCTGGACAAGGGGCTCGACTGGCTCCTGGACGACCTGACCCGCAGGGTCGGGCCGATACGGCACGCACTCGTGCTGTCGAACGACGGGCTCGTCACGGGGGCGAGCAGCGAACTCGCCCGGGAGGACGCCGAGCACCTGGCGGCGGTCTCCTCGGGGCTGCACAGCCTGGCGCGCGGCTCGGGACGGCACTTCCGGGCGGGCCGGGCCCGGCAGACGATGGTCGAGTTCGACGAGGCGCTGCTGTTCGTCACGGCGGCGGGCGACGGCAGCTGCCTGTGCGTGCTGAGCGACGCGGAGGCCGATGTCGGCCAGGTCGCCTACGAGATGACGCTGCTGGTCAACCGCGTCGGCGAGCACCTCGGCGTCTCGGCGCGCCAGCCCGGTGGGCCGACCCCCTGACGGTTGTCCACAGGCGGTTGTCCACAGGTTGCCTACGCTCGGTCACTCTGCGTTACCTTCGTGGGGTTGGGTTCACCGGAACCCGGACCGGCCGGGCAGGCCGGGCGAGCGAGTGCTGAGCGCGTGCTGCGCGAGCGCTGAGCGAGGGGAAAGGCGGCGGACGCCATGACGGTGGACGAGGCGACGCGGACGGTGACGGCGGCCCGGGCCGCGGAGGAACTGGAGCTGAAGCGCGAGGAGTTCCGCCTCGCGGTGCGGATGGGACTGATCCGGACGGTTCCGCCGCCACCGGATCCCGGCGGGACGCTGCACGGCCGGGGGACCGGGAGCGGCCGGGGGACCGGGAACGGCCGGGGGACGGGGAACGGCCGGGGCCGGGCGCCCGAGCGGCGTCCGGTCGAGCGGGCCGAACTCGACCGGCTCAAGGCGGCACCGGACTTCCCGGACGGCCTTCGCGAGCGCGTCCGCGCGGTCGGGACGAGCGAGGCCGCGGAGCTGCTGTCCATCAGCCCGAGCCGGTTCACCCGCCTGGCCCGCACGGGCCACGTGAGCCCGGTCCGCTTCTACCTGAACCGCTACCGCGCGGTGATCTGGCTGTACGTGGCGGCCGAGGTCGCCGCCTTCGGCGAGGAGCACCCGGCCCTGCTCACCGGCAGGTTGCCGGCGAAGGTCCGCGAGCGGGAGGCGGCGGGGGAGGACCTGCGGGCCAGGAACTGGCGCACCCGCCACCTGGGCCTGCTGCTGCGCGGCAGCGACGACCCGTGGGTCCGGGCCGCGGCGATCGCCTCGCTGCTCGACCCGGAGCGGATCGTGGAGGTCGTCGCCGATCCCGGCGAGCGGAGCCGTCTGGAGCGGCTGCGGCCGGCACCGCCGTCGGGGCTGCCGGTGGCGGGCGCGGCGCGGGAGGTCGCCGACCGGCTCCTCCGCGCGCAGGAGCCGGACGAGATCATGTGGCACCGGATGAGCCTCGCCCTCGCCCTGGACGAGGCCCGCGCCGACCTGCAGCCTGTGGCGGAGGCGGAGGCGGAGGCGCGCCCGGCGGCGGACGCGCCTCCGCCCGCGCCGACGCACACGCGGTCGGTGTCGCGTCCGCCGTCCCGTCCGTCCGGGCGCCCGCGTGGCCGGGTGGCGGGGCCGCCGGGGCGGGCGGCGGGAGATCGGGGGCCCGGGCTGCTGGAACGGATCCGGGGTTCGCTGCCGCGCCGGGCGGGCGGCACGGGGTGGGGTGCGCGACGTGACTGGGGATGACGACGGCTGGGGTGCGCCGTGGGGGGCACCCGGTGAGGATGGGGACATGTTGCTGGCCCGTGTCGCGGAGGTCTCCCGTCAGGTCGCCGCCGCCTCCGCGCGGTCGCGGAAGACCGCCCTGCTCGCCGAACTCTTCGCCGAGGCCACGCCCGAGGAGAGCCCGCTGGTCATCGCCTACCTCTCGGGCCGACTGCCCCAGGGCCGGATCGGGGTCGGCTGGAGCACCCTCAAGCAGGTGGTGCCGACCGTGCCCCCGGCGGCCGAGCCGTCGCTGACGCTCGCCGACGTGGACGCGGCGATGGACGCGCTCGCGGCCGTGGCGGGGCCCGGGTCGCAGAGGGAGCGGGCGCGCGGGGTCCGCGAGTTGTGCGGGGCGGCGACCGCCGAGGAGCAGGAGCTGCTGGTGCGGCTGCTCTCCGGGGAGGTCCGGCAGGGGGCGCTCGACGCCGTCGCGCTGGAGGGCGTCGCCAAGGCGGCGGAGGTGCCGGCCGCCGAACTGCGGCGGGCGGTGATGCTGGAGGGCTCGCTGCCGCCCGTGGCCCAGGCGGTCCTCGCGGAAGGGCGGCCCGCCCTCGACCGGTTCACCCTGCGCGTCGGCCGGGCGGTGCAGCCGATGCTGGCGCACACGGCCGGCTCGGTCACCGCGGCGGTGGCGGCGCTCGGGCCGTGCGCCGTGGAGGAGAAGCTGGACGGCATCAGGATCCAGGTGCACCGCGACGGAGAGGCCGTACGGATCCACACGCGCTCGCTCGACGACATCACCGCCCGCCTGCCCGAGGTCGTCGCCGTCGCGCTGGAGGTGCCGTCGGAGTCGTTCATCCTCGACGGGGAGGTGATCGCCCTCGACCCGGAGACCGGTCGTCCGGCCGCGTTCCAGTCCATCGCCGGACGGGTCGGCTCGCGCTCGGACGTCACCGGAGCCCGGGCCGCGCTCCCGCTCACGCCGGTCTTCTTCGACGTCCTCGCCGCCGACGGGGAACCCCTCGTCGACCGTCCCGGGCGCGAACGGAACGCGGTCCTCGCCCGCCTGCTGCCCGCGGAGCGAAGGGTCCGCCGCGTCGAGGTGACCGCCCCCGACGACCCGGACCAGGTGGCGGCGGCCGAACGGTTCCTCGCCGACACGCTGGCCAGAGGCCACGAGGGCGTGCTGGTCAAGGGACTCGACGCGCCCTATGTGGCGGGGCGGCGCGGGCGCACCTGGCTCAAGGTGAAGCCCGTCCACACGGTCGACCTCGTGGTGCTCGCCGCCGAACGGGGCCACGGCCGCCGCACCGGCTTCCTGTCCAACCTCCACCTGGGCGCCCGCGCGGAGGACGGCGGCTTCGTGATGCTCGGCAAGACGTTCAAGGGACTCACTGACGAGATGCTCCGCTGGCAGACCGAGCGGCTGACGGAGCTGGCCGTCGAGGACGACGGGTTCACCGTGCGGGTACGTCCGGAACTCGTCGTGGAGATCGCCTACGACGGCCTCCAGAGCTCCACCCGCTACCCGGCCGGCATCACCCTCCGCTTCGCCCGGGTGCTGCGCCACCGCCCGGACAAGACCGCCGCCGAGGCGGACACCGTCGCGTCGCTGCTCTCCTCCGGCTGACACCGCGGGCGCGAGCCGTCGACGGGGCGGGGGCCGAGGGGGATGCTGGAAGGGTGGCACCCCCGCCGCGAGGAGATGAGCGACGTGTACGACTTGCACATCGACACCGACGTCACCGTCCAGCTGAGCGACTGCGGGCACGACGACGCGCGGACCGTCTTCGAGGTCCTCGACCACTACTACCGGCTGGAGGACGTCGAGCCCCCGAGCCCGGCGGACGCGGGACCGGCCCCCACCGTGTGGATGGCCACCTTCGACACCTCCGGCGGGCAGCGCGAGGAGGTGCGGCCCCCGCGGCTCACCGGCAAGGTCGGCGCCCTGCTGACCGGCGGCTACCACGCCGTCGCCGAGGTCGAGCGGGTGCTGTCCGCCGGCTTCGCCATCGAGTCCCTCCAGACCGTCTCGGGCGACCAGGAGACCGAGGCGCGGCTGCTCCTCGCCTCCCGCTGAGCGCACCGCGCCGGGCCCGGCCGCGCCCGACCGGCACAGGACACCCCGGGTGGAGCGGACGGGCCCCGCCCGGGGCCGAGTCGTGCCCGCCACACCCCCGCCGGCCCTGCTCCGTGCCCACCCCACCCCCCTCGCATCCCCCGGTATACACCCTATGTATAGTTCAGGGCGGCCATCGGTACACCCGCCCTGACCAGGCGTGGAGGTGGCCGCGTCGCACACGTATCGGGGAAAGCGGGTACCACCATGTTCCGAACCAGGCCGGGCCGTCGCGGGAGGACCGCCGTCCTGTTCACCGCCGCCACGCTCATGCTCACGCTCGGCGGCTGCGGCGTGGACGCGATCACCCCGCAGGCCGCGCGCGCCGAGGCGGGAGACGACGGCAAGGCCGGCGAGGCGCACCGCCGGGTCGACTGCGCCCGCGCGAAGTGCATCGCCCTCACCTTCGACGCCGGACCGGGCAAGGACACCCCGCACCTCCTCGACGTCCTCAAGAAGGAGCGGGTCCCCGCCACCTTCTTCCTGCTGGGCCGCAAGCACGTGGACCGCTACCCCGACGTCGTCCGGCGCATCGCGGACGAGGGCCACGAGGTCGCCAACCACACCTGGTCGCACCGCATCCTCACCGACCTGGAGGAGAACGAGATCCGCGACGAGCTCTCCCGCACCCAGGACGCCATCGCGCGGATCACCGGCCGCAAGCCCGTCCTCATGCGCCCGCCCCAGGGCCGCACCGACTCCACCGTCTCCGAGATCAGCCGCGAGCTCGGTCTCGCGCAGGTCCTCTGGAGCATCACCGCCAAGGACTACTCCACGACCGACACCGCGCTGATACGGGAGCGCGTCCTCGGCCAGGCCCACCGCGACGGCATCATCCTGCTCCACGACATCTACGACGGCACCGTCCCCGCCGTTCCCGGGATCATCGAGGAGCTCAAGCGCCGCGGCTACACCTTCGTCACCGTCCCCGAACTCCTCGCCCCCGGCACCGCCCGCGCCGGCGAGGTGTACCGGCCCGAGAAGGACTGACCGACCGGCCTCCCGGTGGGGTCCGGCCCGGGGTGACCCGACTCACACCGTTCACCCCGTCCTGCCCGGAACATCAGGGAAAGGCTCACCGTTCTCCCTTATGTGACAGCGGAGGGGCCCGGTCCCCAGGTTCCCCCCCCCCAGAGGTGACCGCGCTCCGCACGTCACGGTGAGCGGCCCCGGCTGGAATCCCCCGTCCAGCCGGGGCCCCGCCATGTCCGGGCCCGTCGCCACCGCACCCCCGGCCGGCCCAGGCGGCGCGCGCGGCGCCCGAGAGGCGCGCGAGACGGCGCGTTCGACCCGTTCGAGTGAGGTCGCGCATGGCGGCCGTCGTCACGGGCAGTGATCGTCCGGGCCGTCGGCGATCATCCTCCGGCAGCCCGCCGCACCGGCACCGCGCCACCGCGCGAAGGGGGACCCATGACGCACACCATCGCACCGCTCGCCCGCCGGGTCCTGCCGGCCGCCGCCGCGCTGACCCTGCTCACCGGCTGCGCCACCGTCCCCTCCGACCGGCCGGGACCGCCCTCCGTGCCGTCCGCGCGCGCGGAACAGGACGCCCTCCTCAAGGCCGCGGAGCGGCGCCTCACCGACGACTGCCTCGCCGCCCTCGGCCTCCGCGCCACCGCCGAACCCCGCGCCCCCGCCGAGGACCGCGCCCTCCAGGCCGCCCTCTTCGGCACCGGGCCCCGCGAACTCTCCGTGACGCTCGCCACCGGCGCCACGGTCACCGCCCACAGCGACGGCTGCCTCGCCACCGCCCGCGACCGGCTCTACGGCGACCAGCACCGCTGGTTCCGGGCCCAGGTCGTCGTCAACAACCTGCGCGCCGAGGCCCAGGCCCGGTACCGCGACGACCCCGACCACCGCGCCGCGCTCGCCCGCTGGACCGCCTGCGTCGCACCGCCGGGCCGGCCCCGCCCCGAGCGCCCCGACCCCGACGACGCGGCCCGCTGCGCCCGCGAGACCGGCCTCGACCAGACCCGCGCCCGACTGGAGCGCGCCGAACTCGCCGAGGTGCGCGCCCTGCGCCACGACGAGCTCACCACCTACCGGCAGTTGCGCGACCGCGCCCTGCTGCGGGCGGTCCGGCTGCCCGCGTCCACCCCACCACCGAAAGGCAGTGTCACCTCGTGAAGCGCATCCTGGCCACCACGGCCGCCGCCCTGCTCGCCCTGACCACCGGCCTCGCCGTCGCGGGCGCCGCCACCGCCGCCGACTGCCCCTCCGGCCACTTCTGCGCCTGGGAGAACGCGAACTTCGGCGGCCAGCGGGCCAACTGGAGCGGCGACGACGGCTGGTGGGAGAGCTGGATCTCCGACGTCGACTCCTCGTGGGCCAACCACGGCGTCTCCGGCCCCGGCATCAAGGACCACGTGCGGGTCTACGACAGCGCCTGGCAGGGCGGCGACATGACCATCTGTCTCGCCCCCGGGCAGGAGGTGGGCTACAACGCCGTGGCCAACGACCGCGGCGACTCCCACATCTGGGCCACCGGCTGCTGACCCCGGGCCCCGGCGCGCCCGCTCACAGGGCGCGCCGGGCCCCCGGGTGGCGCAGGGCCGAGGCCAGCATCAGGCCGGCGCCCCGGACGACGCTGGTCGCCGGATCGTTGGCGAGCCGCACCCGGCCGCGCAGCACCTGCGCGAGCCGCGCGGTCACGTCGAGCCGCAGCGCGCCGCCGCCCGTCACCAGCACTCCCCGGCGCAGCGCCCCGCGGACCGCGCCGGTGCCGTCCTCGCGCCACATGTCGCTCACCATGTCGGCGGCGGTCCCTGCCACCGCCTCCGGCACCCCGCCGTGCGGCGCCGGGTCGTCCACGCCGAGTTCGGCGAGCCGGGCGTCCTGCACCTGTCCGTCCACGACGAGCGTCACCTCGGTCAGCCGGGCCCCCAGGTCCACCACCAGCAGCGGGCCGCCGCCGGGCGGAGCCGCGTAGGCGGCGGCGGCCCGCGCGCTGTCGACGGCGATGACCCGCACGGCGCCGAGCCCCGCGACCGCCCGGCGGGCCGCCTCGCGTTCCTCGGGGGCGGCGAGCACCGGATGGGTCAGCATCACGACGGTGTCATGGCCGGCGTCACCGGGCGCGGACGCGGCCAGACGCTTCAGGAGCAGCAGCTGCGAGGACGGGTCCGCGACCCGGCCGCGCCGGACGGCCGCGCTCGGCACGTCCGCGAAGACCCCCGCCCCCGGGGCCCAGGCCCGGGTGCGCGAGCTGCCGATGTCGAGGGCTATGCCCCGTACCGCCCGCCGCGCGTCCCGGTGGCCGCCGTCCGCTCCGTACGATCCCATCGTGTCCGTCCATGTCCGTGTCGGCCCACTGATCACGAGGCCGATCCGCGCCCACACTATGCAGGATCCGCAGCGGGAACGCCACGGCGCTTGCGGATCCAAGGATCATGGTCAGGCGGAGGCGCCCAGCCAGAGGTCCGGTCCGAAGACCTCGTAGTGGATGTCGGCGGCGGCGACGCCGGAGGCGACGAGGTCGCCGCGGACCGCGCGGAGGAAGGGCAGCGGGCCGCACAGGTAGGCGCTCGTGCCGGCCGGCAGCTCCAGCGCGGTCACGTCGGCGAGGCCCGTGCGGGCGCCGGACGTGCCCGGCTCCTCGTACCAGAGGTGCAGGCTGCCCTGCGGGAGCCGGCCGACGAGGGCGCGCAGCTCCTCGGCGTGGGCGTGCGCGGCGGGGGAGCGGTCGGCGTGGACGACGACGACCGGGCGCGCGGAGCCGGTGGCGGCGAGGTGGTCGAGCATGGCGAGCATGGGGGTGCTGCCGATGCCGGCGGAGGCGAGCAGCAGGGGCCCGTCGCCCTCCGGCAGCACCAGGTCGCCGAAGGGCACCGAGACCTCCAGGGCGTCGCCGGCGGCGGCGTGGGCGTGCAGCTGGTTCGAGACCTCGCCGGCCGGGTCGCCGTCGACCCGCTTCACGGTGATCCGCCAGCTCGGGCGGCCCGGCGCGGCGGAGAGGCTGTACTGGCGGATCTGGTGGGCGCCGTCCGGCAGCGTCACGCGCACGCTCACGTACTGCCCGGGCCGGAAGGCGGGCAGCGGCGCGCCGTCCGGGTCGGTGAGCACGAAGGAGACGGTGTCCGGGGTCTCCTCGAGCCGTTCGGCGATCCGCACCGGGCGCCAGACCTGTCCGTCCGCGACGCCCGCCTCCTGGTAGAGGCGGCCCTCCAGCGCGATGAGCGCGTTCGCCATCAGCCAGTAGACCTCGTCCCACGCCCGGGCGACCTCGGGGGTGACGGCCTCGCCGAGCACCTCGGCGATCGCGGCGAAGAGGTGCTCGTGCACGACCTTGTACTGGTCGGCGGTGACGCCCAGGGAGGCGTGCTTGTGGGCGATGCGGGAGAGCAGGGTGTCCGGGCGGGTGTCGGGGTGCTCCAGCAGGGTGACCGCGAAGGCGGCTATGGAGCCGGCGAGCGCCTTGCGCTGGTCGCCGCTGGCCTGGTTGCCCCGGTTGAAGAGGTCGCGCAGCAGCTCGGGGTGGGCGGCGAAGAGCCGCCCGTAGAAGCGCTCGGTGATGGCGTCGAGCGCTCCGCCGACGGCGGGCAGGGTGGCGCGGACGACGGGGACGGCCTGCTCGGACAGCATGGGGACTCCAAATCTGGTAGATGATCTTCGCATTTAAAGGGACGGGTGAGGGCGCCGGGTCGGGCGCCGGATCACGCGGGAGGGCGGCGGGGGGTGAGGGAGAGCAGCACCGGGCCGGTCGGCGAGCCGACGAGATCGGCCACCGTCAGCGGGTCGAGCGTGCGGTAGAAGGCGTCCTGCGCCTCCCGCAGCGCGCCCCGCAGCCGGCAGGCCGCCCGTAGCGGGCACGGCGGATCGGCCTCGCAGCCGACGACCTCCTCCTCGCCCTCCAGCGTCCGGGTCAGCCAGCCCACCGACGAGCGCCGCCCGAACGCGGTGAGGGCGAGCCCGCCTCCGCGTCCGCGCCGGGCCTCGACCACACCGAGGTGCTGGAGCCGGGTGACCACCTTCGCCATGTGGGCGTGCGGCACGGCCATCTCCTCCGCCACTGTGCGGGTGGTGACGGGTTCCTCGTCGTCGGCGACCGCCAGGCGCATCACGGCGCGCAGGGCCAGGTCGGTGAACTTGGTCAACCTCACGGCGTGACCGTATCAAAGCGGTATCCCGGACTCGCATTAAGGGGGCGAGTCCGGGACACCGGGTTGATCAGGGGGCGGGGGTCAGGCCAGGACCTTGGCCTTCGCCTGCTGGAACTCCGCCTCGGAGATGGCGCCCCGCTCCTTCAGGTCCGCGAGCCGCGCCAGCTCGTCCGTGGCGCTGGGGGTGGCGTTCGCCGCGGCCTGGGTGCCGGCCGTCTGCCGGATGTACTCCTGGAAGCGGGCCTCCGCGTCCTTCGCCTGCTTCGCGTCACGCGCGCTCATGCCCTTGCCGCGGGCGATCACGTACACCAGCACGCCGAGGTAGGGGAGCAGGATGCAGAAGATCAGCCAGCCCGCCTTGGCCCAGCCGCTCAGCTCGTGGTCCCGGAAGATGTCCGTGATCACCTTGAAGAGCAGGAAGAGCCACATGATCCAGAGGAAGAACCACAGCATCGTCCAGAAGACGTTCAGGAGGGGGTAGTCGTCCATTCCTGCACACTCCGATCCGTCGCGTCCGGCCGGGGAGGCCGCGCGTTGGAGCGAGTCTCACCCGTCCGGCCCGCGCCCGCATGTCGGAGAGGGGCCGCCCGGGCTCCGCGTGCGGGCCCGCACGCGCCGTGTTCGGATGGGAACTCCGGTGCGCGGACGGGTCCGCGGGGACGACGAGGAGCGGAGTGCCATGGGACCGGTGGAATGTGTCGTGCTCGCCTTTCCGGGGGAGCGGCTGAAGGTGGCGGCGGTGGCCGCGATCGCGGAGCTCCGCAAGGAGGGCCAGGTCCGGCTGATCGACTCGCTCGTCGTCGTCAGGGCGCCGGGCGGCGAGGTCTCCACCTCCGAGCTGATCGAGTACGACGAGTACGACGAGGCCACGGCGGAGATCGGCCCGGAGGCCAACCTGCTGGGCCCGGAGGACGCGGCCGAGGTCGCCCAGTCGCTGGAACCGGGCTCCTGCGCGCTGATGCTGCTGGTCGAGCACACCTGGGCCGCGCGTGCGGCCGAGGCGATCCGCGAGGCGGGCGGCCGGATCGCGGCCCGGGTGCCCATCCCCGACGCGCACGTGGCGGAGGCGCGGGCCGCCTACGAGGAAGCGGTCTCCGCCGCCGCCGGAAGGAGCTGACGCATGTTCATGCGACGCCGTCCCCTCGTCCGCCCGGTCGTCCGGCCGGCCGGGGCCCCGCTCCTGCGCGGCGCCCTGGTAGGCGGAGCCGCGTACGCCGCGGGCCGCAGCGCCGCCCGGGCCGCCCGCCGCGAACAGGACCAGGAGCAGGCCATCGCCGACCTCCAGGACCGGCAGACCCAGGCAGCCCCGCAGGCCCAGGCCCCGCAGTCCTGGCCGCCCCCGCCGCAGCCGACCGCCCCGCCCGCACCGCCGTCACCGCCCGGCGGCCAGGCGCCCGGTGGTCAGCCCCCCGGCGGCCTCACCGAACAGCTGACCAGGCTCGGCGACATGGTCCAGCAGGGACTGCTCACCCCGGAGGAGTTCGCCGCCGCCAAGGCCCGGCTCCTCGGCACCTGACACCCGGCGGGCCGCCCCGCCCGAGCCCGGCTCAGGAGGCGCGGAGTGCCGCGAGCGCGGCGAGGGCGCGGTCCGCGTGGGCGGACATCCGCAGCTCGCTGCGGACGACCTCGCGGACGCGCCGGTCCTGTCCGATGACGAACGTGACCCGCTTCGTCGGGGCCAGCGAGAAGCCGCGGCGCACCCCGAAGCGCTCCCGGACCGTGCCGTCCGGGTCGGACAGCAGCGGATAGCCGAGCGAGTGGCGCTCGGTGAACTCCCGCTGCTTCTCCACGACGTCGCCGCTCACGCCCACCGGCAGCGCACCCGCCGCGCGGAACTCGGCCGCCAGGTCCCGGAAGTGGCACGCCTCGGCGGTGCAGCCGGGCGTCATCGCCGCCGGATAGAAGAAGAGGACGACCGGCCCCTCGGCGAGCAGTCCGGACAGGGAGCGCGGGGTCCCGGTCTCGTCCGGAAGGGTGAAGTCCTCGATGAGATCACCGACGTTCATGCGGTCCGCCCCTTCGTCGGGCGGACCGGCCTCCCGGCGTCCGCCCCGCCGTGCCCGCCGGCCTCCCCGGCGGACTACCCGAGAGTTCTACCGCAGGGTAGGAGCCGGCGTCACCCCGCCGCCGCCCCGCCCGGCCGCGATCCGCGCGTCGAGGACCGCGAGC
Organism: Microtetraspora glauca; assembly: GCA_000721275.1. GTDB lineage: Bacteria > Actinomycetota > Actinomycetes > Streptomycetales > Streptomycetaceae > Streptomyces. The sequence continues at coordinate 68,375 of JOFO01000005.1, forward strand.
ACCCGCTCGCCCCACCGGAGGTTCTCCTGCTCCAGCAGCCGGCCGCGCATCAGCGTCAGATACGGCCCGACGCGTTCGGACTCGCGCAGGTACGTCTCCTCGTCGCGGTCGCCGAGCAGCCAGTCCCGCAGCCGGTCGTACCGCGCGAGCCGGTCCCGGGAGGCGTCCATCCGCCGTGCCACGAAGCCCCGTACGGCCTCCGTGTCGCCGCCGTCGCACGCCTGCACCTGCACCATCAGCTCGTCGCGCACCGCCGTCGGCCGGGGCGCCACGGAGGTGAACGAGTCCAGGTCCCGGCGTCCCTCCGGGGTGAGGCTGAACATCCGCTTGTTGGGGCGCCGTTCCTGCTCGACCACGCGCGCGGAGATGAGCCCGGCCTCCGCCAGCCGGTCGAGCTCGCGGTAGAGCTGCTGCGGGGTCGCGGCCCAGAAATTGGCGACGGACACGTCGAAGATCTTGGCGAGGTCGTATCCGGATGCCTCGCCCTCCAGGAGAGCGGCGAGGACGGCGTGCTTCAGCGACATTCCCGACACGCTAGCAGCCCGTTGAATAGTTTCTTCCGCACCTATTCAACGACCGGATCGACGACTCGACGGCCGCATCGGCGACTCGACGGCCGGACCGACGCGTCCGACAGCCGGACCGAAGACGCCGGCGGCGGGACCGGCGCCGGCCCGCACCGTCCTGCGTGGCACCCCGCCCCGGGCCTGCCTACGCTGGATCACCAGACACCGCGGGGGCGACGACCGGGGGAGCCGGAGGAGCGAGCAGCGCCATGGACACCGACGCGTACGTCTACACCAGCTACATCAGGACCTCCCCGGACGACCTTTGGAAGGCGCTGACGGAGCCGGAACTGACCCGGCGCTACTGGGGCGTGGCCTTCGACACCGACTGGACCCCCGGCGCGGTGATGGTCTGGGACGAAGGCGGCCGGCGCACCAGCGATCCCGAGCAGGTCGTCGTCGAGGCCGTGCCGGGCCGCCGGCTCGCGTACACCTGGCACACCTTCACACCCGAATGGGCGAAGGCGGTCCGCCTGGACGACGAGGTGTACGGACTCCTGTCCCGCGAGCGCCGCTCCACCGTCGCCTTCGACGTGGAGCCGTCCGGCGACGACATGGTCAAGCTGACCGTCACCCACGCGGACCTGGAGCCGGACGGCATCATGCGGGGGCTCATCGGCGAGGGCTGGCCCGCGATCGTCTCCAGCCTGAAGTCGCTCCTGGAGACCGGCGAGGAGCTGCCGGAACCGCCCCGCTGACCCATTCGAGTCGTCTCCGCGGCCTCTCGCCCGCCACGCCCGCCCCCTTGATCATCTTTTCGTCCCGTCGTCGGTTCTGATGAGCGGGCCGGTGCCCGTCCGCCGGCCGTCCCCCGGTCAGCGACGAAAGGCGAGGGTGTCCGACGTGCCGTCACGCCGATACGTACCGGGACGGGGAGCGCTCTCCCTCGCCGTCGGGGCCGTCCTCGTCACCACCGCCGCAGGCCAGGCCCCGCCCGCCGGCCGCGCCGGAAGCACGGCCCGACCGGGGCCGGCCGTCGTCACCGTCGACGCCTGTTCCGGCGCGGCCGGCCTCTGCCGGGTGCCCCGCACCACGATGGCCGTCGACGCGTCCGCCTCCGTCGACCTGCCGGCCGGCGCGGGCCCGCTCGCCCTCGTCCTGCGCACCCCCGGACGGCTCACCGACGCCACCGTCACCGACCGCCGCGGGCGCCGGGTCGCCGGGCGCGCCGACAGCACCGGCACCCGCTGGACCAGCGAGGTCCCGCTGCCCGCCGGAGGCGCGTACACCGCCCGGCTCGTCCTGGAGGAGCCCGGCCCGGCCGGGCCCAGGAGCCGGGTCGTGCGGGTCGCCGTCCGCACCGCCGCGGCGCCCGCCGGCGAGCGGCTGACCGTCGACTTCGGCCCCGGTGACGGGCGTACGTACGGAGTGGGCCAACCGGTCACCGCCGCACTCAGCCACCCGGTCCCGGCCGGCGATCCGGCCGCCCGCCGGACCGTCGAACGCGCCCTGGAGGTGCGCAGCGAACCGCGTGCCGTCGGAGCGTGGCACTGGGTGGACGCCGACACCCTGCACTACCGGCCGCGCGACTACTGGCCGGCGCGCGCCACGGTCCGGGTCCGCTCCGCGCTCGCCGGGGCCCGCGTCACCGACCGGCTGTACGGCGGCCCCTCACGGCCCCTCACCTTCTTCACCGGCGCCCGCGTGGAGGCCGTCACCGACGTCGCCGCCCACGAGACGCGGGTCTACCGGGACGGCCGGCTGCTCCGCGTCATCCCCGTCACCACCGGCAAGCGCGGCTTCCGCACCCGGGTCGGCACCAAGGTCGTCCTCGGCAAGGAGGCCGTGGTCCGGATGCGCGGAGACTCGATCGGCATCGCGCGCGGCAGCCGCGAGTTCTACGACCTCAAGGTCCGCTGGGCCACCCGGGTGACGTGGAGCGGCGAGTACCTGCACGCCGCCCCCTGGTCGGTGGACGCGCAGGGCAGCGCCGACGTGAGCCACGGCTGCACGGGCATGTCCACCGAGGCGGCCCGCTGGTTCTTCCGCACGGTCCGCGAGGGCGACCCGGTCCGGGTCGTGAACGGGTACGGGGAGCGGATGGCGCCGTTCGGCAACGGCTACGGCGACTGGAACCTCGACTGGTCCGCGTGGCTGCGCGGCAGCGCCCTCGGCCCCGCCGCCGGCCGGTCCGCCGCCGGCAGCCCGCTGCAGCCCGCCCTCTGAGGACCGCTCAGCCCCGGGCCCGGCAGTCCTCCGTGCCGTGCGCCGTGCCCTCCGCCGCGGTCAGTCGTTGACGGCCGTCAGCAGCACCACGGAGTCGTCCACGGCCGTCAGCCCGTGCCGCTCCTTGGGGATTATCCGCAGCACCCCCGTGGCGAGTTCGTCCGTCCAGCCGTGCGTGGTCAGCCGCACCCGGCCGCTGAGCACCTGGAGGCTCGCCGCCGGGGGAGCGTTGTGCTCGTCCAGGGCCGTACCGGCCGTCAGCGCGATCACGGTCTGCCGCAGCACCCCGTCGTGCAGGACCAGATGGGCGCTGCGCCCGTGCGGGGCGTCGCGGGCGGCGGCCAGGTGCTCGTCGGCGAGGGCGGAGAGGTCCACGTTCATACCCCCCAGCCTCCCGGCCGGGCGCCCGGCCGCAACTCGGGCCGCCGCCCGGCTCACCCGGCGGGCAGCAGTGCCCCGGTGAGGTGGTCGTACGCCACGTGCGCGTGCAGCCGCACGCCGGTGACGAGGGTGTCGTCGTCGGCGTAGAAGTGCGGGTTGTGGTTGGTGACGAGGCCGCGCCCGCCCTCCTCCGGCACCGGCAGCCCGTCCGCGCCGAGCGTGGCGTCCTGGACGCCGAGCATCACGTACAGGCCGCCGAAGCGCGCGATGAACTCGGACACGTCGTCGTACCCGAGGGTCGGCCCGGTCTCGGTGACCCGTTCGTCGCCGGCGACCCGCCGGAGGGTCGGCAGCGCCGCCGTCACCCACGGCCCGGTGTTGTGCACGGGCGGCACCGGCTGCAGGTACGCCACGTCGGCCGTGGCGCCGTACGCCGCCGCCGAGTGCTCGGCCAGGCGCCGGAGCCGTTCCCGCACCTCGGTCATGTCGGACTCGACCGCGCAGCGGACGGTGCCCCAGAGCGTCACCGTCTGGCCGATGATGTTGAACCGGCCGACGTCCTCGACGTGCCCGATGCTGACGGTGACCGGGTCGAAGGCCGACACCTGGCGGTACAGCTGCCCGATCCCGGTGAGCACCGCCCCGGCGGCAGGCATCGGGTCGACGCCCTGCCACGGCGTGGAGCCGTGCACCTGCTTGCCGCTGATGGTGATCCGGACCAGCACGGAGGCGCCGTACTGGTTGCCCACCCGGTAGCCCACGTACCCCTTCGGGTACGGCGTGACGTGCATCCCGAACGCCATGGTCGGCACCGGGTCGGCGAAGGCGCCCGCCTCGACCATGGCGAGCGCGCCGCCGGTCTCGGTGACCGGCGGGCCCTCCTCGGCGGGCTGGAAGACGAGGACGACGGTGCCGGGCAGCCGGTCGCGGACGCCCGCGAGGACCGTCGCCGCGCCCATCAGCATCGCGGTGTGGCAGTCGTGGCCGCAGGCGTGGGAGACCGGGAAGGGCCCGCCGGGATAGTCCGCGTCCACCACCTGGGACGCGAAGTCGGCCCCGCACAGGTCCCGCACGGGCAGCGCGTCGGTGTCGGCGCGCAGCGAGGCGACCCGTCCGCCGCCGCCGGGCGCGGTGCCCCGGAGGACGCCGACCACGCCGTGTCCGGCGATCCCGGTGCGGACCTCGTCGAGCCCGAGGGCACGCAGATGGCCGGCGACGAGCCGGGCCGTGCCCTCCTCGCGGTTCGACAGCTCGGGGTGCCGGTGGAGGTGGCGCCGCCAGGCGATCACCTGCGCGGCGGTCTTCTCGGCGAGCCGGTCGAGCTCGGCGTGCACGGGATCGGCGTACACGGGGTCGGGGCGCACGGACTCGGGGCGTACGGGGTCGCGGCGCAGGGCGTCCGCGCGCCCCGGGTCGGGGCGGGTGGCGGCGGGACGGTCGGGGGCGTCGGGCATGGGCTTCCCTCCGGGTCGGTGTCCGCGGCCCGGCGCCGCTCGCCGCCGGACCCGGCGGCCCGGCGGCGGGAACGGAGGACCGGGGCCGTACCCATGGTGCGCGGGTACGGCCCCGGAGGGCGAGCGGACGGGCCGGGTCAGCCGGTGAACACCTCGACCAGCGACCACACCGCCAGGGCCGCCATGCAGACGCCGCCGACGCGCTGGACGGTCTTGAGCGGGACGCGCTTGGCGATGAAGCGGCCGGCGACCAGCGCCAGCGCGGAGACCGAGGTGAGCGCGAGGAAGGAGCCGATCGCGGTCGACGCGGTGCCGTTGGTGGCGGCGAGGTTGGCGGTGGTGATCTGGGTCAGGTCGCCCCACTCGCTGATGAAGACGGCCATGAACGCCGTGGAGAAGACCGGCCAGAAGCCGGTGACGGTCTTGCCGCCCGTGTCCTCCTCGTCGTCGTCGCCCCCGGCGCGCAGCAGCACGAAGGCGCCGAAGCCGAACATCAGCGCGGAGACGAGCTTGACGATCCAGCCGGGCAGCAGCCCGAGGAGGCTGCCGGCGCCGACGGCGATGCCGACGTGGACGGCGAAGGCGGCGGAGGTGCCGAACCACACGTACAGGGGACGCATCCGCGTGCCCATCGCGAGCGACGCGAACATCGTCTTGTCGGGAAGCTCGGCGAGGAAGATGAGCCCGAAGGCGGTGACGATCGCCAAGGGGTCGAGGTGCATACCGGCGCTCTCTGCTCGGTCCGGGCCCGCGTGGCTCCGCACGGCACCTCGGTGGGCGACGGGAGGACCACTCGGCCCGGCATGACGGACCACGCCCACAGGGGTGCGGACGTGGTGATGCCTGGCCGAAGGTCTCGCCCGTCCGCGTCACGCGCGGACCCGGTCACCGGGAACCCGGGGGCTCCAGTGTGTCGACGACCGGTTCGCAGGGCTACTCCCCTTCGCTGCAGCCAGTGTAACCGACGGCCCTGCCCTCACCCTGAACCTCAGGTTCAGCGTGAGCTCCGGGGCTCTGACGCTGCGGTCGACGGTGACGGGCGGTCGATCCCCGGGCGGGACACGCCCGTCCCGCGCGCACCGGCCGGCCGCGCCCGTTCTGCGTACGATGATCACATGCACGCAGCTGGTCCCCGGCCCCGGCCCCGACCCGCCGCGGCGAAGCGGACCCAGGTCCGGATCGGTCGCGCCGTGCCCGTCCTGGTCCTGCTCGCGGTCGTCGTCGCGGACCTGGTCACGCCCGACTCCGAGCGGGTCGACCGGCTGCTCTTCACGGTCCCGGCGCTCGCCGCCGCCACCTGGAGCGTGTCCGGCACCCTCGGCATCGGGGCCGTCGCCATGGCGGTGCGCGCGGTGCTCGTCGCGAGCCGGGGCACACCGGCCGAGGAGACGCTGCTCGCCAGCGAGGGCCTGCTCCTCGGCATCACCGCCGCCTCCGCGTGGGTCAGCGCCGTCCGCACCCGCTACGAGCGGGACCTCGCCGAGGTCACCGCCGTCGCCGACGTCGTCCAGCGGGTCGTGCTCCGCCCGCTGCCGCCCCGCCTCGGCCCCGTCGAACTGCACCTGCTGTACGTCGCCTCCGCGGCCAAGGCCCGGATCGGCGGCGACTTCTACGAGGCCGTGCGGATCCCCGGAGCCGTGCGGATCATGCTCGGCGACGTCCAGGGCAAGGGCCTCGGCGCCGTCGAGACCGCCTCCGTGCTCCTCGGCGCCTTCCGCTCCACCGCCTACGACGCCCCCGACCTCCCCTCGCTCGCCGACCGGCTCGACGAGGGCCTGTCCCGCTACGCCGCCTGGGACCCCGACTCCGACGCAGCCGAACGCTTCGCCACCGCCGTCCTCGTCGAACTCCCCGACGACGGCGGCACCGGCCGCCTCCTCAACTGCGGCCACCCGGCGCCGCTCCTCCAGAACGGCTCCCGGATCACCACCGTCGAGGTCGCCGAGCCGTCGCTGCCCCTCAACCTCGCCGGCCTGGCCGACTCCCGGCACCACGTCGAGGAGTTCCCGTTCGGCCCCGGCGACCGGCTGCTGCTCTACACCGACGGCGTCAGCGAGACCCGCGACCGCGCCGGCGTCTTCTACCCGCTGGAGGAGCGTGCCCGCCGGTGGGCCGACGCCCCCTCCGGCGAGGTCCCCGAACTCCTCCACCGGGACCTCGCCGCCCACGGCGCCGGCGGACTGGACGACGACGTCGCCGCCCTGCTGATCGCCCGCACTCCCTGACCCGGCCCGGAACCGGGACCCGGTCCGGAACCGGTCCGTCCGTTCCCGGACGTCTCCCAAACGTCGACTTCGGGGCGGCCTGGGTCGTTCCCGCCCCCTTGCGTGACGCGTGCGCCCTTCGTGCGCTCTGTTCGCACCCTTCCCGATACGTGAGGCTTGCGTCCGTCCGCACGGCGGACGGTCGTACTCCAGTCGAGAGGAACCGGTGCACGTGCCCCAGCCCCACCCCACCACCGACGGCTCGTCCGAGGCGTTCCCGGGCTTCCCCGGGCTCCGGACCACCCTCACCGAGGCCGACGCGGACCGCGTCGCGGCCGACGGCCTCTGGGCCTCCGGCGGCACGGTCCACCCCGAGGCCGTCCGGTTCGGCCAGACCGCCGTCACCGCCCTCCTCGCCGACGGGCCTCCGCACGAAGGGCAGCTCCCCGCCGCGCTCGCCGACGCCGTCGCCCGGGTCCGCGGGCTCGCCCTGCCGGGCTTCCACCGCGTCGAGACCACCGACGGCCACCAGCTCTCCGCGCTCAGCCTCCGGCAGCTCGGCCCCGGTCCGCACCCCCTCGTCGTCGTCCCCTCGGGCTGGACCCCCTACGGCTGGGGCCTCTTCCCCGGCCTCTACCTCGCCCTCGCCCTGCGCGGATACCACGTCCTCGCCTACACCCCGCGCGGCCTCGGCATCCCCGGCCTGCCCACCACCTCCGAGGGGTACGTCGACGTGGCGGGGCCGCTCGACGTGGCCGACGGCTCGACCCTCGTCGACTTCGGCGTCGAACACTTCGCCCCCGCCGCCATCGGCTTCCTCGGCGCGTCCTACGGCTCCGGCATCAGCCAGCTCGTCGCCGCCCACGACGAACGCGTCGGCGCCGTCGTCGCCCTCAGCACCTGGGGCGACCTCGCCGCCAGCCTGTACGACCACCGGACCCGCCACCTCGCCGCCGTGAAGGCCCTCATCGGCTTCACCGGCGGACCCGTCGAGGAGAAGTTCGACGCGGAGAACCGGCGGATCCTCGACGACTTCCTGAACGACCGGAACCTGGACGCCGTCGTCCGCTGGGCCGAGGGGCGCTCACCGCGGACGTACACCGACCTCACCGACGACCACGGCACCCCGACCTTCTGCTCGAACACCTGGCACGAGAGCCTGTTCCCGGTCAACCAGGCCGTCGAGACCTTCGACCGGCTCCGCGTCCCCAAGCGGCTCAACCTCTGGATCGGCGACCACGCCGCCCCCGAGGGCCCCGGCCTGCTCGGCGTCGCGCCCGGCGCGCCCGACCCGGTGCTGGACGAGGCGTACGCCTGGCTCGACCACCACCTGAAGGGCGAGCGCAACGGCGTGGACGCGTGGGACGAGGTCTGCGCCCAGGTCATGTTCACGTACGTCACCGAGCCCGTCGCCGACCCCGTCACCGGGAACCCCACCGGCGCGCGACGGATCGTCCGGCCCGCGGTCCGCGAGTCCCGCCCCACCTGGCGGGACGTCACCACCGGGCGCGAGGTCTACGGCCTCACCGGCGACGGCGCCGGCGGCACCGACGGCCGCCTCGTCGCGCCGGGCGCGGACGCGCGGACCACCGGCTGGCGCCGCACCTTCCTCGCCGGCGTCGACACCGAGGCCACCGCCATGGGCGAACCGCTCCGCACCGGCCAGGCCGAGTGGAAGGGCAGCCCCAAGCTCTACGACACCCGCAAGATCGACCGGCGGCACGCCCTCGCCTGGACCACCGATCCCCTCGTCCCGGCCGACGGCGGACCCGTCGGCCGCCGGATCCGCGGCTTCCCCCGGCTCCGCCTCACCGTCCGCTCCACCGCCGCCGCGGCCGGCCTGATCGCCCACCTCTTCGACGTGGCCGAGGACGGCACGGCGCACATCGTCACCCACGAGCCCCTGAACGCCTACGACCTGACGCCCGACCGGGACACCACCGTCACCTGGAGCCTCCAGGCCGCGGCGTACGACGTCCCCGCCGGGCACCGCCTGATGCTCGTCGTCGACAGCAAGGACCCGCTGTACGGCGACGCCTCCGTCACCTGGACGCAGACCGGGCTCGGCTCGCCGCCCGGGGCCGCGTCCTTCCTGGAGCTGCCCCTCGGCTGAGCCCGCGGCCGTCCCCGGCGGCCCCGGTCAGCCGCGGTACGCCGGGATGTGCGCCGCGGCCCAGTCCGCCAGCGCCCGGGAGCAGGCGGCGACCGACTCGCGCCAGGTGCGGTCGGCGCCCGCGCCGGCCTCGTCGCTGACGTGCTTCACGATCCGCAGCGGCACCCCGGCGAGCTCCGCGGCGGCGGCCAGGGCGTACCCCTCCATGTCGACCAGCGGGGCCTGCTCGGCCAGCCGGGCGCGGGTGGCCTCGTCGGAGACGAACGCGTCACCGGTGGCCAGCACCACGTCGCCGCCGTCGGGCAGCGCGATCGGAGCCCCGAAGGTCTCGCCCGTCGTCAGCCGCGCCAGCGTCTCGCCGTCCAGGTCGTGCTGGACGACCGTGCCGACGACGTGCGTGCCGGTCCAGCCGGCGCGCAGCGCGCCGGCGGTCCCGAGGTTCACCACACCCGAGGGACGCGGGCCCCGCGCCAGGGTGGCGGCGAGGGCGTTCGCGGCGTTGACCTTGCCGATGCCGGTGAGGAGCACCGGCAGCGACGTGTCCAGGAACTGCGCCTCCTCCTTGACGGCGAGGACGAGCAGCGGGCGGTCGGGGGCGATGTCTCCCAGGAGTTCCATGGGCCCCACGCTAGAGCCCCCGCCCCCGGACCGTACAGCGAGGGTCAGGCGAGGCCGGTGCCGCGCTCGGCCAGGGCCTCGGAGAGCACCCGCAGGGCCTTCGGGCCGACGCCGTGCAGCGCGGCCAGTTCGGCGGCCGGGACGCCCGCGAGCTGGTCGAGCCGGGTGTAGCCGGCGGCGGCCAGGGCGCGGGTCGCGGGCGCGCCGATGCCGCGCGGCAGGTCGGTCCCGGGGCGGTCGGATCCGTGCGTGGCCATGCGCCGATCCTGCCACGGCGGGGGCGCGAGGGGGCCGTACCGGCCGGTAGCCTCTGCGGGTACGCAGATCGTGTCCCGGAGCGCCGCACCACCGTTTCCGCGCCGTCGTCGCGCCGCGCGAGGATCGGCGCCCGCTGGTGCAATGGGGGTGAGCGGGCGCCCACCGCCCGTCCGGTGGCCGCGCGGCGGTGGAGGTGTCGTGGCGGAGAGCAGGGAACGAGCGGAGCGGGACGCACCCGGGCGGGGGCTGCCGACGGCCGCGGTCGCCGAGACCGGGCTCGCGGAGGTGGCGGGCGCCCTGGCGGCGGCGATCGGGGAGATCGGCACCACGCTCGACGAGGCCGTCACCCGCCGCGAACTCGTCGCCTTCCTCGCCCGCCACCCCGGCGGCACCGCCACCGTCGAGCCGGCGCCCGGCCCGGGCGAGCCCGCCGCCGCCCCCGCCCCGCGGCTCGCCCACACCCTCACCGCCCCGCTCGCCGTCGACCGCGAGCGGCCGCTGGGCACGGTCACCGTCACCCGTGCCGCGCCCCCGTACACCGACGCCGACCTCGTCGTGCTGCGGCAGGCGGCGCGGCTGGCGGCCCGGCACCTCCGGCACGCCCGGCGGCTCGCCGCGACCGAGGACGTCGCCCTGCACCTCCAGCGCGCCCTCGTCGCCGAACCCGGCCGGCCGCACCCGAACCTGGAGATCGCCGGCCGCTATCTGCCGGCCGGGCCGCGCACCCTGGTCGGCGGCGACTGGTTCGAGACGGTACGCCTCCACTTCGGCCGCAGCCTGCTCGTCGTCGGCGACGTCATGGGCCACGGCCTCGACGCTGCCGTCGACATGAACGCGTACCGCTCGGCGCTCCGCGAGGTCGCCGCCACCGACCTGCCCCCGCACCGGGTGCTGCGCCACCTGGACGCGGTCGTCGCGGAGGACGGCGCCCGCCGGCCCGCGACCTGTCTGCTGGTCCGGGTGGACCCCGGGCGGGGCACCGCCACCTTCGCCAGCGCCGGGCACCTGCCGCCGGCGGTCTTCGGGCCGGACGGGGTGGCCGAACTGGTGGACCTGCCGGTGGGACCGCCGCTCGGCACCGGCGTCGGGGGCTACGAGCCGGCCACCCGGGAGCTCGGGCAGGGCGACACGCTGCTGCTCTTCACCGACGGTCTGGTCGAGCGCCGGGGCGAGGACATCGACGCCTCGCTGGCCCGTCTTGCCGGACTGCGGCTGCCGCCGGAACCCGGGCCGCGGCAGGTCGTCGACGAGGTCCTGGACCGGCTCGACGCCCGCCGCGCCGAGGACGACGTGGCCGTCCTCGCGGCCCGCGTCCGGGCCCGTCCGGCGGGCTGACCCGGCACCCGTGACACAGTGCCGCGCCACCCGCACCGAGCGTGGTGACATGTCGTCATCTCGCCCTGTGCGGGCGTCGGTTTCCGGCCTCGACGGGATTCTTTCGCCAGGACGCTTGTGCCGGGCCCCGCGGCCCGGCACGCTCCTCGTATGAACACGGCCAGGCATGCCAGTGAACGTCTGATGAGCTGGCCCTCGCTGACCCGTGGCCGTACGCACTGCGGTGCCGAAATCGGCCTCGGGACGGCGACGGAGGAGATCGTCCACTTCCACGGCGAGCACGAGGCCGACGTCCACCTCACCCGCGCGATGGTCGCCCGGCTGCGGCCCGCGCTCCAGAACTCGACCGCGGTCCGGCTCCGGGCCGGTTCCGGCTGGGTGACCGTCCGGCTCGACGCCGGGTCCGACATCGACCTGCTCGCCACCCTGGTCAGCGCGGCGCTCCAGGCCACCGCGGCGCCGGACGCGGCCCCGGACCGCTGCACCCGCGCCCGTCCGGTCGCCGGCAGGCGCTGACCGGACGGACGCGGGCGGGCGTCAGGCGCGCGCGCCGTCGCCCGCCTCCCGGCCGGGAACCGGGAAGAGCATGCAGGTGCTGGTCGCGTGCGCGAGGAGGCGGTCCTTCCCGTCGTACAGCTCGGCCTCCGCGAGCGCGGTGCGCCGGCCCCGCGAGACGACCGTGCCGACGGCCCGCACCGTGCCCGTGTCCAGGGTGATCGGGCGCAGGAAGCGGGTCGACAGGTCGAGCGACGTGTACGCGGTGCCCAGCGGCAGCGTGGTGTGCACCGCGCAGCCCGCCGCCGAGTCCAGCAGCGTGGCGTAGACGCCGCCGTGCACGCTGCCGATCGGGTTGTAGTGCTCCTCGCCGGGCTCCAGGGCGAACACCGCCCGCCCGTCCCCGACCTCCTCCAGCGTGAACCCGAGGAGCGCCGCGATCGGCGGGCCCGGCAGCCTGCCCGCGACCATCTCGCGCAGGAAGTCGATCCCCGCCATCGACGCCGCCGCCCGGGCCGTGGCCCCGGCGTCCTGCCACTCGACCGTGCGCGACCTGCCCATGACCACTCCGCTCCGTCGTTCCGCGTCCGCCGTCCCGACGGCTGGCTCTGCAGCGCGAAGCTAGCCCCCGCGTCGGCTGACTGTCAACGGCGCAGTCAGCTCGCTAGAGTGGGACGATGAACTGGCTGGAGACGGACACCGAGAACTGCCCGGTCCGCCGCACCCTGGACCTCGTGGGCGAGAAGTGGAGCCTGCTCATCCTGCGCGACGCCTTCAACGGCGTCCGCCGGTACGACGACTTCCGCCGCCACATCGGCCTCTCGGAGGCCGTCCTCGCCGACCGGCTCCGCAAGCTCGTCGCCGCCGGCGTGCTCCGCAGCGTCCCGTACCGGGAACCCGGCGCCCGCACCCGTCACGAGTACCGGCTCACCCCCAAGGGCATCGACCTCTGGCCCGTGCTGCTCGCGCTGAAGCAGTGGGGCGACACCCACGCCGGCGACCCCGCGGGCCCCGTCCTGGACATCCGCCACACCGACTGCGGCGCCCCGGTCCGGGTCGTCGTCCAGTGCGCGGGCGACGACGCCGGGATCCTCACCGCCCGCGAGGTCACCGCCCGTCCCGGACCCGGCGCCCGCCGCCTGCCCTGACCCCACCCGTTCGGCCGCATCGCTGCGGGACCCGGCCCTCCGGCGGGTACCGGACCAGACATGCCCCCCACCCCCGGTACGCCGCGCGACGAGCCGCCGCGCGCACCCGCGCCCCCGGTCCGCCGGTGGCACGCCCGTCTGCTCGCGTCACCGGTGGCGCTCGCCTGGAACCGGGGGCGGGCCATGGAACTCATGCACCGCGCCATGGGGTTCGCCGCCCTCAGCCTGCTCACCCTGGTGCCGCTGCTGATCGTCGTGGCCGCCGCCGACCTGGCGCGGGGCCAGGGCTTCGCCCGCTGGCTCATCCAGGGCCTCGGCGTCACCGAGGTCTCTCAGGAGGAGGTCGAACTCCTCTTCGGCCAGCCCGGTCAGGCGCTCCAGCGCACCACGGCCTTCGGACTCGCCGCGCTCGCCGCCTTCGGCGTCACCTTCGGCTCCGCCGTCCAGACCGGCTACGAACGGGCCTGGGACCTGCCCACGGCACGCTGGCACACCATGTGGCGCCACATCGTGTGGCTCGCCGTCCTCGTCGCCGCCCTCCTCCTCTTCGTCGCCTTCCCCGCGCCCGCGAACGCCTCCGCCGGCGTCACGGTCCTCGTCGCGGGCGGGGACCTCCTCGGCACCTTCCTCTTCTTCTGGTGGTCGCAGCGCTTCCTGCTGTGCGGGCGGATCCGCTGGCGCGCCCTGCTGCCCGGCGCCGTGCTCACCGCCCTGGGCCTCCTCGGCCTGCGGGTCTTCTCCCAGCTCGTCTTCTCGCCGCTGATCGCCTCCAACGCGGTGACGTACGGCCAGTTCGGCACCGTCCTGGTGCTCCAGTCGTGGCTCGTCGGGGTCGGCTTCGTCGTCTACGGCAGCGCGCTGGCCGGCCGGCTCGTGCACGAGACCCGCGTCCGCCGCCGGCTCACCCGCTCGACTCCGCCGGGACCCCGCTGACCTCATGCGCGGGCAGCAGCTCGGGACGGCCGAAGAGGAGGGCGTAGCCGGACGGCAGCTGTCCGATCATGCGGTCGGTGAGCTCGGGTCCGGCGAGCCGGGCGACCGGGGCGAGGACCGCGCCGACGTCCCAGCGGGTGGTGGCGAGGCTGCCGCCGGTCCGCTCGGCGAGGTCCTTGACGAACTCCCAGCCGGTGAGCGGCGTGGTGGCGGGGATCTGGGCGGTGAGCGTCAGCGCGGCCTCGAAGGGCAGGCGGGCGGCGAGTTCGACGCGTTCGTCGCCGACGAGCTGCCGTCCCAGCGCGGCGAGCACGGCGCGGACGGCCTGCTCGGCGCGCTCCCGGGTCGGGTACGCGCCCTCGTAGCGGACGCGTTCGAGGAGCCCGGTGTACGAGGCTTCCTCCCGGACGGCCGTGGCGGCGGCGGGGAACGGGGTCTCGGTCTGGAGGGTCATGGTGGTGTGCGTCGCCGTTCTCTTCGGGCCCGGCCGGAGCGGCCGGGCGGAGCGAACAGGGGGAGGCCGGGCGGGCCCGGCTCAGCGGGGGAGGGAGGGGCGCCCGAAGAGCAGGTCGTACCCGGGCGGGAGCTGGAGGAGCATCCGGGCGGTCAGGTCCTCGCCGGCCGCGTCGGCGGCGACGCTCAGCACGGCGCTGACGTCCCAGGCCGCCGTCCGTTCGGTGGCCCCCTCGATCCAGGCGGCGGTGGCCCGGACGAACCGCTCCGGGGAGAGCGGTTCGGTCGCCTGGAGCGGGTTGAGCAGGACGACGGCGAAGGTCTCGGGCAGGCGGGCGGCGAGCGCGGCCCGCACGTCGCCCACCAGATGGGCGCCGAGCAGGGCCAGGACGACACGGGCGGCCCGTTCGGCCTCCTGCGGGGTGTCGTAGTCGCCGCGTTCCCGCACGCGGTCCAGGAAGGTCTGCCAGGGCAGTCTCATCGCGACCCCTCGTGTCAGTGCGGGGTGATGACGGGAGCGGAGGGGGGAGGAGGGAGAGGCTGTTCGGCCTCCGCCCTCCGCTCCCGGCCGGGGGAGCGGCTCAGCCGCTGATCTGGCGGCGGTCGTCGCCGCTGCCGATGGAGATCTTGCGGGGCTTCGCCCGCTCGGCGATCGGGATGCGGAGCGTGAGCACGCCCGCGGTGTAGTCCGCGGTGATCTTCTCGGTGTCCAGGGTGTCGGCCAGCATCAGCTGCCGCGAGAAGACGCCGAGGGGCCGCTCGGACAGCTCCATCTGGACGTCCTCGGCCTTCTGGACGGGCCGGCGCTCCGCCTTCACCGTCAGCATGTTCCGTTCGACGTCGATGTCGATCGCGTCGGGGGAGACGCCCGGCAGATCCATCATGATCACGTAGACGTCGCCCTCGCGGTAGGCGTCCATCGGGACGGCGGCGGGACGGGACCAGGTGCCGGTCGTGTTCAGCATCTGCTGGGTGAGGCGGTCGAGTTCGCGGAACGGGTCGGTGCGCATCAACATCGTGGAACACCTCCATCGGTTCAGGCAGTGGTTGCCAATGCGCTTCACCTGACATCCGTTGTAACATGTCGTCGGATGGATGACAACTTGGATGTCATCGAACCGACGACACCGCACATCACGACACGACGCCACGACGGCGACCGTCCTCGCAGGAGAGAGTGATCCCATGGCCGGAGGCGACGACCCCGTGAGCTCCCGCGCGGCGCTGGTCGCGCTCGCCGCGATCGACGAGGCCGTGCGCGCGGCCCGGTCCGCGAGCCCCCCGGCCGCGCCCGCCCGCACCTCCACCGAGGAGGCGCTGGCCGCGCTGCTGCTCCTGCGCGAACTGCGCGAGCAGCTCGCCGGGTGGGAGCCCGGCCTCATCGAGGCCGCCCGGGACGCGGGCGCCAGCTGGGCCGACCTCGCCAAACCCCTCGGCGTCACCAGCCGGCAGGCCGCCGAGCGGCGCTATCTGCGGGTGCGCCCCGGCCGCCCTGGCACCACCCGCGAAGAGCGCGTCCAGGCCACCCGCGACCGCCGCGCCGCCGACCGCACGGTCACCAGCTGGGCCCGGGACAACGCCGCGGACCTGCGCCAGCTCGCCGGACAGATCACCGCCCTCGACGGCCTCCCCGCCGCCCTCCGCCGCGAGCTCAGCCAGGCCCTCGCGGACGACGACCCGGCCGGCCTGCTGGCCCCCCTCGCCCGCGCCCGCACCGCCCGCCCCCCGCTCCCGGCCGGTCTCGCGGAGCGCGTCGACACCCTCGCCCGCCGCACCGCGGACCTCCGCAGCGAGAGCGACCAGCGCCGCTCCGGAGCCGCCCCGCCCGCCGCGACCTGACAGACCGGCGGACCGGACGGACCGGGGACGCTATGGGCCGGCGGACGGACCGGGGGCCGGCCGTAACCCTTTGCCGTCCCAGTAGTTGACCAGGGCATGAAGAAGCGCAGCATGCTCGCCATCGCCTCCCTCGCCGCAGGCGTCGTCACCGCCCTCGTCACCCCGCCGCCGCAGGCCAGCGCCGCGGAGAACCCCCTGAACCTCGGCGGGGCCACCGGCCTCCTGCAGGACGAGGGCACCGCCACCGTCCTGCACGAGACCGTCACCACCGTCGAGGGCGCCGTCACCGACGGCACCGCCCAGGGACTCCGCTGACCCGGGGCCCCCACCGCCCCCGGTGCCCCGCGCCCCGCCGGCGCGGGGCACCGGCGTGTCGTGACCCGCCGGGAGGCGGCCCGTGCGCGCGCGGTGCGCGGGTAATGACAGGATGTCCCCATGAGCAACAACGTTTTCTTCGACATCACCATCAACGACGACCCGGCCGGCCGGATCGTCTTCAAGCTGTTCGACGACGTCGTCCCGAAGACGGCGCGGAACTTCCGCGAGCTCGCCACCGGCGAGCACGGCTTCGGCTACGAGGGCTCCTCGTTCCACCGTGTCATCCCCGCCTTCATGCTCCAGGGCGGCGACTTCACCGCCGGCAACGGCACCGGTGGCAAGAGCATCTACGGCGCGAAGTTCGAGGACGAGAACTTCGAGCTCAAGCACGACCGTCCGTTCCTGCTGTCGATGGCGAACGCGGGCCGGAACACCAACGGTTCCCAGTTCTTCATCACCACGATCGTCACCGACTGGCTGGACGGCAAGCACGTCGTCTTCGGCGAGGTCGTCGAGGGCCAGGACCTCGTCAAGAAGATCGAGTCCCTGGGCTCCCCCTCCGGCAAGACCCAGGCCAAGGTCACCATCAGCAAGTCGGGCACCGTCTAGGACCCCCCGGACCGGGGCGGCCACGCGGAGTCCGCCGGACACCGCCCGCCGCCCCGGCCCCGCCGCGAAAAGCGGGAGCCTCAGCCGCCCTCGCCGTACCGCCGCTCGAACTTCGCGATCCGCCCCTCCGTGTCCACGGTCCGCGCCTTGCCCGTGTAGAACGGATGGCTCTCCGACGAGATCTCGACGTCGACCACCGGATACGTCTCGCCGTCGTCCCACTCGATGGTCTGCTCGCTCGTCGCCGTCGACCGGGTCAGGAACGCGTACCCCGCCGAACGGTCCCGGAACACCACCGGCCGGTAGTCGGGCTGCTTGTCCTTCTGCACGGGACCTCCTCGCCTCGGGCGGCCGGCACCCGGCCACCCCCTCCAGTCCGGCCCGAACGGCACGGACCCCCTCCAGCCTCACCGGGCCCGACCCCGCCGACCAGCGCCGCTGACCCGACCGGGTGACCGCCGCGCACCCCTAACCGCCGCCCTGCGGCCAGCGCGCCGCGAGCAGCAGGGCGATGTCGTCCGGCCGGTCCGACGCCCGCACCGCCTCGTGCATCAGCCGGTCCGCGGCCTCCGCCAGCGGCAGCGACCCCGTCGCCCCCAGCGTCCGCCGCAGCCGCTCCACCCCCTCGTCGATGTCCGCGCCCGGCCGCTCCACCAGCCCGTCCGTGAACAGCGCCAGCACCGCCCCCTCCGCCAGCCGCAGCCGCGTCACCGGATACGACGCCCGCGCGTCCACCCCCAGCACCACCCCGCCCGCGATGTCCAGCAGCTCCGCCGACCCGTCCGGATGCCGCAGCAGCGGCTGCGGATGCCCGGCCCGCACCGCCCGCGCCTCCCCCGTCCGCGCGTCCAGGACCACGTAACAGCAGCTCGCGAACTGCCCCGGGTCCAGATCGATGAGCAGCCGGTTGGTGCCCCGCACCACCTCCCGCGGCGGCAGCCCGCTCAGCGCGAACGCCCGCACCGCACTCCGCAGCTGACCCATCGTCGCCGCCGCCGCGACGCCGTGCCCCTGCACGTCCCCGATGACCAGCGCCAGCTCGCCCCGCGCCGTCTCCACCACGTCGTACCAGTCGCCGCCCACGTCCATGCCCTGCGTCCCCGGCAGATACCGGCCCACCGTCTCGACGCCCTGCCGCACCGGCAGCCGGTGCGGCAGCAGCGCGTCCTGGAGCCCGCGCGCCACCGCCGCCTCGGAGTCGTACCGCCGCGCCCGCTCCAGCGCCTGCGCGATCAGCCCCGCCAGCGCCGTGAGCACCGCCCGCTCCTCCGGGCCGAAGTCCCGCGGCCGGTCGAAGCCCAGGATGCAGGTGCCCACCGGCCGGCCCGAGGCGATCAGCGGCAGGAACGCCCGCGCGCCCCGCTCCGCGTCCACCGGCAGCCCCGGGTACGCCCGCCGCAGCGCCTCCACCGACTCGAAGAACAGCGCCCGGCCACCGGTCAGCGCGTCCACCCCCGGCAGCCGGGCGTCCAGCGCCACCCCGTCGAACCGGTCCAGGAACCCCGGCGGGAACCCCGTCTCCCACGCCAGGTACAGCCGCCGGTCGCTCAGCAGGTAGATCGCCAGCTGCCGCCCGCCGAACGCCGGCAGCAGCTCCTCCGTCACCACCGCCGACACCTGGCGCGCCGTCACCGCCTCGGTCAGCGCGATCGCCAGCGCCACCGGCCGGTACAGCGACGCCGCCCGCGTCCCCTCGGACCCCAGCCCGTCACCGGACGGCGCCGGCGCCGCGGCCCCTTCCGCTTCCGGCGCCTCCTCCGGTACGAGCACCATCGTCACGCCGTCCCGGCCCGGGTACAGCGACACCGACAGCCACCGGCCGTCCTCCGGGCGGGCCAGGAACCGCACCGGCTCCGTCGACAGCAGCGCGGCCCGCAACTGCTCCTCGTGGAACGGGAGGGCGAACCACGGCAGCGCCTCCCACAGCGGACGCCCCGCCAGCGCCCCGCGCGGACGCCCCAGCAGCCGCTCGGTGCGCTCGTTCACATAGGTGACCCGGCCGAGCCGGTCGACCGCCAGGATCGCCCGCGGCAGCCGGTCCGTCGCGTCCGAGCCGACCAGCCCGGTGCCCAGGTCCACCAGGGCGCCCGCCAGGTGCCCGTGCCCGTCCGCCCCGGTGAACCGGGAACGCGCCGACACCTCCAGCAGGTGCAGCCCCCCGTCCGGCCCTTTCAGCCGCAGCCGGCGCACCGCACCGCCGCCGTCCGCGGCGCCCGTCCGGCGGGCCGCCGCCCACAGCGCGTAGCCGTCCTCCGGCTCCAGCCGCGAGGTCAGCGCCTCGACCGGCACCGGGGACGCGTCCGGCACGCCGAGGATCGCCCGCAGCCCGTCGTCCATCGTCACCGTCCCCGCCGCCAGGTCCCAGTCGAAGGACCCGAACCGCACCGGCGGCACCGCGCCCGACGGCAGCTGCACACAGAGCGGTTCGCCCGGCCACCGCACCGCGGTCCCGGCCGCCGCGAGCCCCGCCAGGACCTCGCCCAGCCGCAGCGCCGCACCGGTCAGCCGCTCGCGGTCCCGCGCGCCCACCGGCACGCCGGGCGTCGGGGGCCGCAGCACCACCAGCACCCCGAACCGCTCCCCGCCGGCCGCCACCGGCGCGTACAGCGACGCGAACGGGAACGGCAGGCTCGCCACCAGCTGCGGGAACCGCCGCATCGACTCCTCGACGTCCGCCAGGTGCACCGGCTGCCCGGACCGGTGCACCTCGGCCACCGGGAACGGGCGGTTGGTGTGCATCCGCGACCAGGGCCGGAACAGCTCGCCCGGCAGGCCCGCCAGCACCGCGAGCCGCAGCAGCCCCTCCGTACCCGACCTCAGGTACACCCCGCCCGCGTAGCCGCCGACCTCCTCCACGGCGTCCGTCGCCGCCTCCGCCAGCGCCTGGACCAGGGCCTGCGGCGGCGCACCGGGGGGCGGCTCGCGCGGGGTCACACAGCCAGCATGCGCCCGCCGCGGAAACGGCCGCATCCCGGCGTACGGCCCCCGGCCCCGCCGACCCGCCCCGCCGCTGTTGACCCGGCGCGTGCGGGCCGTCACACTCGGTCGTCGTCCGCCGCCGCCTCGGCGCGGCGGCACTCACCTCACCACCTCGCGCGCAGGGGGCACCATGACCGGCCGGGTCCTTCCGTACGACGTCCACGGCGACGGGCCCGGGAGGGCCCTCGTCCTCCACAACTGGTTCGGCGACCGCAGCAGCTTCGACGCGCTGCGCGCCCACCTCGACCCGGCGGCGGGCAGCTACGCCTTCCTCGACTGCCGCGGCTACGGCGAGGCCCGCGACGCCGACGGCGCCTTCACCATGGAGGAGGTCGCCGCGGACGCCCTCGCCGTCGCCGACGACCTCGGCTGGGACTCCTTCTCCGTCATCGGGCACTCCATGGGCGGCAAGGCCGCCCAGCTGATGCTCCTCGACGCGCCCGGCCGGGTCCGCTCCCTCGTCGGCATCGCGCCGGTCTCCGCCGCCGGCTTCCCCCTCGACGAGGAGAGCCGGCGGCTGTTCGCCGGCGCCGCCGACGACCCGGCGCTGCGCCGGGCGATCATCGACCACACCACCGGCGGCCGGCACGACGGCCCGTGGCTGGACGCGGTCGTCGACCGCTCGGTGACCCGGTCCTCCGCGACCGCCTTCCGCGCCTACCTGGACTCCTGGTCCGGCGCCGACTTCCACGAGCGGGTCCGCGACAACCCGGCGCCCGTCCTGCTCGTCGTCGGCGCGCACGACCCGGCGCTGGGCGCGGAGGCGATGGAGGCCACCTGGCTGCGCTGGTACCCCAACGCCCGCCTGGAGGTCCTGGCGGAGGCCGGGCACTACCCGCCGGAGGAGACGCCGAAGGACCTCGCCCGCGCCATCGAGGCGTTCCTCGCCGCCTGACGCCCCCGGAACGGCGGACCCGGAAGGGACCTTCCGCGGGGCCGCGCGGGACCTCCGGCCCGCGTGGCGCCCGGCCCGGCGGGCAGTCGACGGGTGTACTCGGTCACGAGGCCACCCGCGAGCGGCGGAGCACCACCGGAAGGAAGCACGGCGATGGGGCGCAGCGAGGAACGGATGACGGCGGCGGAGACGGACGGCGGGCCGTTCGTCCTCGTCGGCACGGACGGATCGCCGTCGGCGCTCCGGGCGGTGGAGGCGGCGGCGCGGGAGGCGGGACAGCGCGGGGTGCGGCTGGTCGTCGCGCACGCGTTCGTCTGGCCGCTGTTCCGCGTCGGCCTGGAGCCGTCGCTGTACGGCCCGGCCGAGAGCGGGCTGCGGCGGCAGGCGGAGATCGTCCTGGACACGGCGGTCGCCCGGGCCCGGGCCGTCGCCCCTGGCACCGAGGTCTCCGGCGAGCTGATCTCCGGCGAACCGCTCGTGGTCCTCGCCACCCGCTCGGCGGGGGCGGAGCTGGTGGTCGTCGGCAGCCGCGGCACCGGGGCCTTCGGCGCGCTGGTGCTGGGCTCCGTCGCCGTCCACCTCGCCGCGCACGCCGCCTGCCCCGTCCTGGTCGTGCGCGGCCGGGACGAGCCGGACGGGCCGGTGCTCCTCGCGGTCGACGGCTCCCCGGACTCCGACGCGGCCGTCGACTTCGCCTTCACGGAGGCGAGGGCGCGCGGCGCGGAGCTCGTCGCCGTCCACGCCTGGGCGCCGAGCACCGGCCCCGCCGACCTCACCCCGCTGTTCCAGAGCGCCGAGGAGGTGCACGCGGAGGCGGGCCGCGTCCTCGACGCCGCGCTGGCGCGGGCCGCCGCACGGCACCCCGGCGCGAAGGCCGAGCCGCGGCTGCTGCGGGGCAGCCCGCGCGAGGTGCTGCTGGAGGAGAGCGAGGGCGCCCAGCTGGTCGTCATGGGGGCGCGCGGGCGCGGCGGCTTCGCGGGCCTGCTGCTGGGGTCGGTGAGCCAGGCGCTGCTCCACCACGCCCGGTGCCCCGTCGCCGTCGTCCGGAACCCGGCCGGCTGACGCGACGGGTGCGACCCTGGAGGGAGGGGTCCGCCGGCCCCGCCGAGGGGGACGCGACCACGAGGGGGGACGCGAGATCGGGAAGGCGGCCGTCATGTACTTCGCCGACCGGGAGGACGCGGGGCGACGGCTCGCCGCCCGGCTCGACCACCTCAGGGGCCGCGACGTGGTCGTCGTCGGACTGCCGCGCGGCGGCGTTCCGGTGGCGGCCGAGGTGGCGGACGCGCTGGACGCGCCGCTCGACATCTGCCTGGTCCGCAAGCTGGGCGTGCCGGGCCGGCCGGAGGTCGCCATGGGGGCGATCGGCGAGGGCGGGGTCCGGGTCGTCAACGAGGACGTCGTGCGGCTCGCGGGCGTCAGCGAGGGGGACCTGGCGGACGCCGAGGTGCGGGAGCGGCAGGTGCTGGCCGACCGGACCCGGACGTACCGGGGCAGCCGGCGGCCGGTGCCGCTGGAGGGGCGGACGGTGGTGGTCGTCGACGACGGCCTCGCCACCGGGGCGACCGCGCTGGCCGCCTGCCGGACGGTACGGGCCGGGGGAGCCGCGCGGATCGTGCTCGCCGTGCCGGTGGCGCCGGACGACTGGGCGGCGCGGCTCGGTGGGGAGGCCGACGAGACGGTCGCCGTCCACACCCCGGCGGAGTTCGCGGCCGTCGGCCAGTTCTACCGGGACTTCGACCAGACGCCGGACGCCGAGGTGGTGGCCCTGCTCGACCGGAGCCGGGCGGGGCGCGCCCCGGTGGTCCGGAACACCTCCGTACGGATCGGGGTCGACGGCGTCGAGCTGCCGGGCGACCTCGCGCTGCCCGACGGGGCGGCCGGTCTGGTCCTCTTCGCGCACGGCAGCGGCAGCGGCCGGGACAGCCCCAGGAACCGGGCGGTGGCCGGCGCCCTGAACGGGGCCGGGCTCGGGACGCTCCTGTTCGACCTGCTCACGGAGGCCGAGGCGGCCGACCGGGCGCAGGTGTTCGACACCCCGCTGCTCGCCGGGCGGCTGGCCCGGGTCTCCGCCTGGGCGGCGGAGCGGCCGGAGACCGCGGCGCTGCCCCGGGGGTACTTCGGGGCGAGTACGGGCGCCGCCGCCGCGCTGTGGGCCGCGGCGGCGCCGGACGACGACGTGGCCGCCGTGGTGTCCCGGGGCGGCCGGCCCGACCTCGCGGGGGAGCGGCTGGCCGCGGTGCGGGCGCCGACGCTGTTGATCGTCGGCGGCGACGACGACCTGGTCCTGGACCTCAACCGGCGGGCCGAGGCGCTGCTGCGCTGCGAGAGCCGGCTGGAGGTCGTGCCGGGCGCCGGCCACCTCTTCGAGGAGCCCGGCGCCCTGGAACGGGTCGCGGAACTGGCCACCGCCTGGTTCACCGGCCGCTTCGCGGCGGTGACCGGCGGGGCCGGTCAGTAGGCGCCGTTGACGTTGTCGATGGAGCCGTACCGGTCGGCCGCGTAGTTGCAGGCGGCGGTGATGTTCGCGACGGGGTCGTACGGGTCGAGCGAGGTGCCCGGCACGTGGTAGGCCGCGAACGTCGGGTCGATGACCTGGAGCAGGCCCTTGGAGGGGGTGCCCTTGGCGGCGTTCGAGTCCCAGAGGTTGATGGCGCGGGGGTTGCCGGAGGACTCGCGCATGACGTTGCGGAGGATGCCGTCGTACGTGCCGGGGATGCCGTAGCGGGCCATGACGTCGAGCGACTCGCGGATCCAGCCGTCCAGGTTGTCGGCGTACCGGGTGGCGGCGGGAGCGGCCTGCGGCGCGGCCTGTGCGACCGTCGCGCGGGTCTGCGCGGCGGGGGCCGCGGGGCGGGCGGCGGAGCGGCTCGCCCGTTCGGCGGAACCGCCGGCGGCGGGCTTCGCGGTGTCCTTCCGGACGGTCTTCCGCGGGGCGGGGACGGCCCCGGCGGAATCCCGACGAATCGTCAGTTCCAGGCCCGGATGAATGAGTGACGGATTGTCACCGACGGCGGTCCGGTTCGCCTGGTAAAGCGCCTTCCAGCCGCCCTGAATTCCCTTTCGGTGGGCGATCAGGGAAAGCGAGTCGCCCTGCACCACGGTGTACGCGCGGGGCGCGGCGGCCGGCGCGGCCGGAACGGTGGCGGGGGCCTGTGCCGGGGTGGCGGGAGCGGCGGCCGGGGCCGCGACGGCGGCGGCCGGTGCGGCGGTCCGCGCGACGGGCTCGGCGCCGGCGGTGGCCGGGACGACGAGGGGCAGGGCGAGGGCGACTCCGCCGGTGCCCGCGAAGGCGAGACCTCGGGAGACGGGGCGGCGTCGGGGGCGGCGGTGCTTGCCGTGAGCGGGCATGACGGTTTCCTCTCCGGCGCCTGCGAGGTGAGCTGTCGGGTTCGGACGGGGAGGTGTCCGGCCGCGCGCACGCGGCTTCACCCCGAGCCGTTCCGGTGGTCCGGACCGGCGGTGTGGTGGGTCCCCCGCTCCTGCCGTCGGGTGCAATGGGAGGTCGTCCGGGCGGTGGCAGGATTCGGCGGTCCGCCCGAATGGAGGTGACCGTAGGCGAGAAATGCGGCGCGGAACAAGACGCGCGGACACGGGAAAAGGAAGGGCAAAGATCGATGTGCCGGAATTCAAGATCGACCGTTCTCGCGGTGATTCCGGATTCCCTTGTGCGGCGCGGATTCTGACGGGGGCGGGGGTGGGGGCGGCGGAGGGAAAGTGAGTCGCGTCACGGGGTGCGTAATGTCCGAATAGGCCGCCTGGTTCTGTTCGTTGGAATGTGCTCCGTAATGCCCACGTGTTGGGGTGGCATGCGCGGTGCATACACGGCAAACCGGACACGCATCGCCAATCATGGGGGGATGTCCTCAACTGCCCCGCTTTCTCCCGCTTTGACGGATCCGGACACCCTCGACCGCGAGGCGGCCCGGCTCTACGAGAGCGCCGCCTGGGAGCGGCTGCTCGCGCCCGCCCCCGCGCCCGCCCCCGCGCCCGGCCCGGCCTCCGAGGCGTGGCGGAGCCTGCTGTCCGTCCCCGTGGACCGGCTCGTCGCCGACGCGCTCGACGCGCTGCCGGCGCCGCCGCCCGCCGAACGCCCGCTGCCCGGCCGGATCGGCGCCGCGCTCCCGGACCGGCTGCACGTCTGGCGCCGCATCGGCCGCCCGGACGTCCGGCCCTCCGTGCACCTGGCGTACGCGCGCCGGGTCCTGGAGGAGTGGGGCTGGCAGAACACCCCGTACAAGCTCCGGGACGCGCGCGGCGCGCGGTGCGTCTGCGGCGCGCTGCTCGCCGCCCACCGGCTCGGCCACGGCAGCGCCGCCACCATGAACGAGGCCGGTGCCTGGATCATGACCGAGCTGCGGTCCCGCGGCTGGCACGGCCTCATCGGCCCCTGGAACCGTGCCCCCGGCCGCACCGCGGCGGACGCGCTCGCCCTCCTCGACGCCACGATCCACCGCGCGTCCGTCGCCGGCCGCTGATCCAGGCCCCCGGTGGACTCTGGTCGACGGGTGACTGTATCTGCTTGAATGATGCTTGTTACGAGCAGCTTCACGCATTGATGTCAGTCCTTCCGTGCAAGGAGTGCGCATGGCCCCGTCCCGTACCGCCGCCGAGATCGCCACCCAGCCCGCCCTCTGGCGGGAAGCGCTCCGCACCCTGCCCGCGCACGCCGCCGCGCTGCCCCGGCGCGGGGAGCGGGTGGCCGTGATCGGCTGCGGCACCTCGTGGTTCATGGCGCAGGCGTACGCGGACCTGCGCGAGGCCGGCGGGCACGGGGAGACGGACGCGTTCGCCGCCTCCCGCTTCCCCCACGGGCGGCGGTACGACCGGGTCGTCGCGCTCACCCGTTCCGGCACCACCAGCGAGGTCCTGGCCGTCCTCGACCGGCTGAAGGGCACCGTCCCCACCGGCGCGATCACCGCCGACCCGGCCACCCCGGTGCGGGACGGCGCCGACGCCCTCGCCGTCCTCGACTTCGCCGACGAGGAGTCGGTCGTCCAGACCCGCTTCGCCACCACGGCCCTCGCGCTCCTCCGCGCCCACCTGGAGGCCGAGGACGCGCTCCCGGCCGGCGTCGGCTCCGTCGCCCGCGCCGCCGACGACGCCGAACTCGCCCTCGCCCGACCGCTGGAGGACTCTGTGCGCGACGCCGAGCAGGTCACGTTCCTCGGCAGCGGCTGGACCTACGGCCTCGCCCAGGAGGCCGGGCTCAAGATGCGGGAGGCGGCCGGCGCGTGGACGGAGGCGTACCCGGCGATGGAGTACCGCCACGGGCCGATCAGCATCACCGGGCCCGGCCGGGTCGCCTGGACCTTCGGCCCCCTGCCCGGCGGCCTCGCCGAGGAGATCCGGGCGGTCGGCGGCACCCTCGTCGACGGCGGTCTCGATCCGCTCGCCGAACTCGTCGTGGCCCAGCGGCTCGCCGTCGCGGTCGCCGAGGCGCGCGGCCTGGACCCGGACCGCCCGCGGAACCTCACCCGCTCGGTGGTCCTCGCCGACGCCGGGGCGGCCTGACGCCCCGGGCCCTACTCCGCGGAGCCGTAGCGAGTGAACGCTCTCCCCTCCGCATCCCTTCGCATCCCTTCGCATCCCTCCGCATCCCTCCGTATCCCTTCGCGTCCCGGAGCAGGACCATGCCCCTGACCCAGACCCACGAGATCGTCCGGCGGGCCCGCGCCGCCGGTGCCGGTGTCGGCGCCTTCAACGTCCTGCAGCTGGAGCACGCGCAGGCCATCGTGGCCGGTGCCGAGCGGGCCGGCCGGCCCGTCGTCCTCCAGATCAGCGAGAACACCGTCCGCTACCACGGGGCCCTCGAACCCGTCGCGCTCGCCTCGCTGGCCCTGGCCCGCGCCGCCAAGACGCCGGTCGCCGTGCACCTCGACCACGCCGAGAACCCGGACCTCGTGCGCGAGGCCGTGGAACTCGGCCTGGGATCCGTCATGTTCGACGCCGCCAGGCTGCCGTACGACGAGAACGTGGCCGCGACCCGCGAGGTCGTCGAGCACTGCCACCGGCACGGGGTGCACGTGGAGGCCGAACTCGGCGAGATCGGCGGCAAGGGCGGCGCCCACGACCCCGGCGTCCGGACCGACCCCGAGGAGGCGCGCGCGTTCGTCGCCGCGACCGGCGTCGACGCCCTCGCCGTCGCCGTCGGGAGCGTCCACCAGATGGTCACCCGCGACGCGGTCCTGGACCTCGGCCTGATCGCCCGGCTGCGGGCCGCCGTCGACGTCCCGCTGGTGCTGCACGGCTCCTCGGGCGTCCCGGACGCGCTGCTCGCCCGGGCGGTCGCCGCGGGCATGACCAAGGTGAACGTCTCCACCCACCTGAACAAGGCGTTCACCGGCGCCGTGCGCGACCACCTCGCCGCCCACCCCGCCGAGGTCGACCCGCGCCGCTACCTCACGCCGGCCCGCGCCGCCGTCGCCGACGCCGTCGCCCACCTCCTCGGTCTGCTCGACCCGCACTGACCCGCACCGACCTCCCCGAACGAGCGACGACGACAGCGCCCCCGCGACCGGAAGGTCGCGGGGGCGCTGTCGTCGAGCGGGGTGGTGCGGGGGATCAGCGGAGGTCGAAGCGGTCCAGCTCCATGACCTTGGTCCAGGCCGCGACGAAGTCCGTGACGAACTTGTCCCGGGCGTCGTCGCTCGCGTAGACCTCGGCGAGGGCGCGGAGCTCCGAGTTCGAGCCGAAGACCAGGTCGGCGCGGGTGCCGGTCCACTTGACCTCGCCGGTCGCGTCGTCGCGGCCCTCGAAGACGTTCGCGTCGCCGGAGACGGGGGACCAGGTGGTGCCGAGGTCGAGCAGGTTGACGAAGAAGTCGTTCGTCAGCTTGCCGGGGGTCTCGGTGAGCACGCCGAGGGAGGTCTGCGGCGCCGTGATGCCGAGGGCGCGCAGGCCGCCGACGA
The DNA here is from genome assembly GCA_000721275.1 of Microtetraspora glauca. Taxonomy (GTDB): domain Bacteria; phylum Actinomycetota; class Actinomycetes; order Streptomycetales; family Streptomycetaceae; genus Streptomyces. The sequence continues at coordinate 96,050 of JOFO01000005.1, forward strand.
GGACGGTGAGCTCGGGGGCGCTGACCGTGAGCAGGTTGGCGCGGTCGATCAGCAGGTACTCGGCGGGGAGGCGGACGCCCTTGCCGAGGTAGTTGCGGAAGCCGTCGGCCTGGGGCTCCAGGGCGGAGAAGGACTCGATGTCCGTCTGCTCCTGGGAGGCGTCGACGCGGCCCGGGGTGAAGGGCACCTCGACGTCGCGGCCGGCGTCCTTGGCGGCCTTCTCGACGGCCGCGGAGCCCGCGAGGACCACGAGGTCAGCCAGGGAGACCTGCTTGCCGTCGGTCCGGCCGGCGTTGAAGGACTCCTGGACGCCCTCCAGGACGCGCAGCACCTGGGCGAGGTCGTCCGGGTTGTTGACCTGCCAGCCGCGCTGCGGCTCCAGGCGGATCCGGCCGCCGTTGGCGCCACCGCGCTTGTCGCTGCCGCGGAAGGAGGAGGCGGCGGCCCAGGCGGCGCCGACCAGCTGGGCGACGGTCAGGTCGGAGGCGAGGATCTGCTCCTTGAGGGAGGCGATGTCCGCCGCGTCGACCAGCTCGTACGTACGGGCCGGCAGCGGGTCCTGCCAGACCAGCTCCTCCGCCGGGACCTCGGGGCCGAGGTAGCGGACGACCGGGCCCATGTCGCGGTGGGTGAGCTTGTACCAGGCGCGGGCGAAGGCGTCCTCGAACTGCTCGGGGTTCTCGTAGAAGCGGCGCGAGATCTGCTCGTAGACCGGGTCGAAGCGGAGCGACAGGTCGGTGGTGAGCATGGTCGGGCGGTGCTTCTTCTCCGGGTCGTACGCGTCCGGGATGATCGCCTCGGCGTCCTTGGCGACCCACTGGTGGGCGCCCGCGGGGCTCTTCGTCAGCTCGTACTCGTACTCGAAGAGGTGCTTGAAGAAGTCGTGGCCCCACCGCGCTGGCGTGGTGGTCCAGGTGACCTCCAGGCCGCTGGTGATGGCGTCGGCGCCCTTGCCGGAGCGGTAGCTGTTCGCCCAGCCGAGGCCCTGGGCCTCGATCGGGGCCGCCTCCGGGTCCGCGCCCACGTTGTCGGCGGGGCCGGCGCCGTGCGCCTTGCCGAAGGTGTGGCCGCCGGCGATGAGGGCGACGGTCTCCTCGTCGTTCATCGCCATCCGGCGGAAGGTCTCGCGGATGTCGCGGGCCGCGGCGACCGGGTCCGGGTTGCCGTTGGGGCCCTCGGGGTTGACGTAGATGAGGCCCATCTGGACGGCGCCCAGGGGCTCCTCCAGCTCGCGGTCGCCGGTGTAGCGCTCGTCGCCGAGCCAGGTGGTCTCGGGGCCCCAGTAGACGTCCTCGTCGGCCTCCCACACGTCGGCGCGGCCGCCGGCGAAGCCGAAGGTCTTGAAGCCCATGGTCTCCAGGGCGACGTTGCCGGTGAGGATCATGAGGTCGGCCCAGGAGATGCTCTGGCCGTACTTCTTCTTCACGGGCCACAGCAGGCGGCGGGCCTTGTCCAGGTTGCCGTTGTCCGGCCAGCTGTTGAGCGGGGCGAAGCGCTGCTGGCCGGCGCCGGCGCCGCCGCGGCCGTCGCTGATGCGGTACGTGCCCGCGCTGTGCCAGGCCATGCGGATCATGAAGGGGCCGTAGTGGCCGAAGTCGGCCGGCCACCAGTCCTGCGAGGTGGTGAGCACCTCGGCGATGTCCCGCTTCACGGCGGCGAGGTCGAGCGCCTTGAACGCCTCGGCGTAGTCGAAGTCCTCGCCGAGCGGGTTGCCCACGGCGGGGTTCTTGGCCAGGATCCGCAGGTTCAGCCGGTTCGGCCACCACTGGCGGTTGCCGCCGCCCTGGGTGGGGTGCGCGGCGCGTCCGTGGGCGACGGGGCAGCCGCCCGCGGCCTCGGCGTTCGTGCCGCCGCCGGGTGCATCGAGCTTCTCAGACATGGGTATTCCTTCCGGACACGCGCGGGAAGACCGCGGACACGCCAGACCCGGCGCAGCGGTACCGTCCGGGGTTCTCCCGGTGGTACGCCACGTCCCCGTCTTCCGCCGTGCCGGGCGCTTCCTGTCCCTTGGCCATCAACGAAACAGATCCTACAATGGACGAAGTCCAAGTCAAGAACGACGTCAAAGCGAGGTGCCCGGCCCGGGCGGGACGCCCCCGCGCGCGCCGCGCCTCGCCGAGAAGGAACAGGTAGGCCCCCCATGAGTGACCTGCTGGAGCGGCTGCGGGCCCGCGGCTGGCGCATGACGTCGCAGCGGCGAGTCGTCGCCGAGGTCCTCGCCGGCGAGCACGTGCACCTCACCGCCGACGAGGTGCACGCGCGCGCCGTGGAGCGACTTCCCGAGATCGCCCGGGCGACCGTCTACAACACGCTCGGCGAACTCGTCTCCCTCGGCGAGGTCGTGGAGCTCTCCACCGACGGCCGCGCCAAGCGGTACGACCCCAACGCCCGCCACCCGCACCAGCACCTGGTCTGCACCGAGTGCGGCACCATCCGCGACGTCCGCCCCGCCGGCGACCCGCTGGCCGCCCTGCCCGACTCCGAGCGCTACGGCTTCACCGTCTCCAAGGTCGACGTCACCTACCGGGGCCGCTGCCCGTCCTGCGCCCGCACGGTCTGACGGGCGGACGCGCGCCGGGGCGGCGGCTTCCCGCGCCGCCGCTCCCGGGGTCGTACGCCCTGTGGCCGCCGCCCCCGGAGCCGTACCGAACGGACGGGCGACCCGGTGGGGGCGCCGCGTAGGCTCGTGGCGTGCCACCCACCCGTCTGTACCGCGTCGCCGTCCTCGTCCTCGAAGGCGCCAAGCCCCTGGACGTCGGCATCCCCGCCCAGGTGTTCACGACCCGCGCGAGCATGCCCTACGAAGTCCGCGTCTGCGGCGCCACCCCGGGCCTGGTCGCCGGCGGCGACGGGCTCTCCTACGACGTCGCCCACGGCCTCGACGCCCTCGGCTGGGCCGACATCGTCTTCGTCCCCGGCTACCGCTTCCCCGACCGCGAGGACCCGCCCCGTGCCGTCGTCGAGGCCCTCATCGCCGCGCACGCGCGCGGGGCCCGGCTCGCCGCCATCTCCACCGGCGCCTTCGCGCTCGCCGCCACCGGCCTCCTCGACGGCCGGCGCGCCACCACCCACTGGCACTACGCCCGCGCCCTCGCCGAGAAGTGGCCCCTCGTCCACGTCGACGAGAACGTCCTCTTCGTCGACGAGGGCAGCGTCCTCACCTCCGCCGGCGCCGCCTCCGGCCTCGACCTCTGCCTCCACATCCTCCGCGGCGACCTCGGCGTCGGTGCCGCCAACCACGCCGCCCGCCGGCTCGTCGCCGCCCCCTACCGCAGCGGCGGCCAGGCCCAGTACGTCCCCCGCAGTGTCCCCGAACCGCACGGTGAACGCTTCGCCGCCACCCGCGAATGGGTCCTCCACCACCTCGACGAACCCCTCACCCTCGACGTCCTCGCCCGGCACGCCGCCGTCTCCGCGCGCACCTTCTCCCGCCGCTTCGTAGAGGAGACCGGCTACACCCCCATGCAGTGGCTGCTCCGCGCCCGCGTCGACCGCGCCCGCGAACTCCTCGAACGCTCCGAACTCGGCGTCGAGCAGATCGCCGCCGAGACCGGCCTCGGCACCGGCGCCAACCTGCGGATGCACTTCCAGCGGATCCTCGGCACCACCCCCAGCGACTACCGGCGCACCTTCACCCAGGGCGACTGACGGCCCCTCCCGGGCGCCCCTCCCGGCCCCCTCCCCGGCGCGATCGCCAGATCTTGGCACGATCCTTGCGGACCATGGCGATCTCGCCCCTGCCGCGCGGAGGCGCGGCGCGCGAGGCTGGGTCCCGAAGAAACGGAAGGGACCCCGCATCATGACTCGCATCGCCATCAACGGTTTCGGTCGCATCGGCCGCAACGTGCTCCGCGCCCTCCTGGAGCGCGACACCACGCTGGAGGTCGTCGCCGTCAACGACCTCACCGAGCCCAAGGCGCTCGCCCGTCTCCTCGCCTTCGACTCCACCTCCGGCCGCCTCGGCCGCCCGGTCTCCGTCGACGGCGACACCCTCGTCGTCGACGGCCGCCGCATCAAGGTCCTCGCCGAGCGCGAGCCGGCCAACCTCCCCTGGGCCGAGCTGGGCGTCGACATCGTCCTGGAGGCCACCGGTCGCTTCACCAGCGCCAAGGACGCCCGCCTCCACCTCGACGCCGGCGCGAAGAAGGTCCTCGTCAGCGCCCCCTCCGACGGCGCCGACGTCACCCTCGCCTACGGCGTGAACAGCGACACGTACGACGCCGAGCTGCACACGATCGTCTCCAACGCCTCCTGCACCACCAACGCGCTCGCCCCGCTGGCCGCCGTCCTCGACGAGCTGGCCGGCATCGAGCACGGCTTCATGACGACCGTGCACGCCTACACCCAGGAGCAGAACCTCCAGGACGGCCCGCACCGCGACGCCCGCCGCGCCCGCAACGCCGCCGTCAACATCGTGCCCACCAGCACCGGCGCCGCGAAGGCCATCGGCCTCGTCCTGCCGCAGCTGGACGGCAAGCTCTCCGGCGACTCCATCCGCGTCCCCGTGCCGGTCGGCTCCATCGTCGAGCTGAACACCACGGTCTCCCGCGAGGTCACCCGCGAGCAGATCCTCGACGCCTACCGCGAGGCCGCGGCGGGCAAGCTCGCCGGCGTCCTGGAGTACTCGGAGGACGAGCTGGTCTCCTCCGACATCACCGGCAACCCGCACTCCTCCATCTTCGACGCCGCCCTCACCCGCGTCGACGGCCGCCACGTCAAGGTCGTCGCCTGGTACGACAACGAGTGGGGCTTCTCCAACCGCGTCATCGACACGCTGCAGCTGCTCGCCGGCTGACCCCGCGTCACCACGCCGCACGACGACGCCCCCTCGGCTCCGACCGAGGGGGCGTTGTCAGTGCCGCGTGCCACCATGTCGATCATGAGCCGAATCATCTCGTACACCACCGGCGACCGTGCCGAGGTCGTCGCGTACCTGGGCGCCGCCGACCGCCTCACCGACGACCAGCGGCGCGTGCTCGCCATGATGCGCGAGCGGGCCGAGGCCAGCCAGCGCGACCTCGACCGCCAGGAACTCGACTGGGACCTGACCGTTCCCGAAGCGCTGGAACACCTCATCGAGGGCCGCGCCGACGCGAAGGGCACGTACGCCGGGAAGGCGTACGCCCGGGCGCTCCAGCACATCATCGACTTCTGCGGATCCGACCCCGCCGACCTGGGCGTCTTCTCCAAGCCCAGCACCTTCTTCGGCCTGCTCGACGACCAGTTGCGGCAGCACGGCGTGCCGGCCGGGCTGCTGCCGCACGGCTACCTCTTCTCCGGCCCGCCGGACGAGATCCCCTTCCCGATCCCGTACGCGATCGACGGCCCCGACATAGGGATGCTGCCGCTCGACAGGGCGAAGCCGGCCGTCGACGCCTACCGGGCGGTCCGCGACAAGATCGACCCGGACTTCGTGTACGACCTCGACCTCCTCACCGAGAAGCTGGAGTTCGAGCACGAGGAGTGGGAGTCCACCAAGGCGCGCGGGTACGACTGGTACACCCACGACACCGTCTTCTTCTCCATCAACGGCTGACCGGGACCGGACCGGGCAGGCCGAGGACGGCGGCCAGCCGTGCGCGGTGCCAGTGCGGCGGGCCGAAGAGCCGCCCGGAGCCGTGCGCCCGCTTGAAGTAGCGGTGGGCGTCGTGCTCCCAGGTGACGCCGATCCCGCCGTGCAGCTGGATCATCTCCCCGGCCACCTCCGAGAACGCCTCGGAGCAGACCGACCTGGCGGTGGCCGCGAGCCGCGTCAGCTCCGGCCCGCGCACCCCTTCGGCGGCGGCGAAGGCGGCGCCCAGCGCGGCGGAACGGGCCGACTCCACCCGCACGTACGCGTCCGCCAGCCGGTGCTTCACCGCCTGGAACGAGCCGATCGGGCGCCCGAACTGCACCCGCTCCCCGGCGTACGCCACCGTCCGCTCCAGGCAGTGCGCGGCGGCGCCCACCTGCTCCGCCGCGAGCGCCGCGCAGGCCAGGTCGAGGACGTGCCGCAGCACCCGCCCGCCGTCGCCGTCCGCGCCGACCGGCCGGCCCTCCGCCCCGTCCAGCACGATCCGGGCCTGCGCCCGGGTCGTGTCCATCGGCACCGGCTCCTCGACGCGGACGCCCGGCGCGTCGCCGGGCACCGCGAAGAGCGAGACCCCGGCGGGCGTCCGGGCGGCCACCAGCAGCGTCCCCGCCCGGGCCCCGTCCAGCACGTGCTGCTTCACCCCGGTGAGCCGCGAGCCGCCCCCCGGTCCGGGGACGGCCTCGGTCCGGACCGCGTCCGGGTCCCACGAGCCTGCCTCGGCCCAGGCCAGGGCCGCCGTCGCGCCGCCCGAGACCAGGCCCGGCAGCAGCGCGGCGCACTGCCCGGCGTCACCGGCGGCCAGCAGCGCCTGCACCGCGAGCACGGCGGAGCCGAGGTACGGGACCGGGCTCAGCTCCCGCCCCAGCTCCTCCATCACCACATGGACCTCGACGGCCCCGCAGCCCGCGCCGCCGTACTCCTCCGGCACGGCGAGCCCCGCCACGCCGATCTGCTCGGCCAGCGGCCGCCAGGCCGCCTCGCCCGGATGGCGCCGCAGCAACCGGCGTACCTCCGCGCCCAGTTCCTCCTGCTCATCGGTCAGCCTCATGCCTCTGCTCCCTTCTCGTGGGCGGGTGCGGTGGGGGTGCTCCCCGGCGCCGGGGCGTCCTCGGCGGACAGGTCCCGGCCCAGGGTCTCGGCGGTGCGCCCGATCGCGGCGGCGGTGACCAGGCCGCAGACGACGGCGAGGACCGCGAGCGGGGCGCTGCCGGCGCGGTCCGCGAGCAGCGCGCCGGCGACGAGCGGGGTGAAGCCGCCGCCGGCCAGGGCGGCCAGCTGGTAGCCGAGCGAGGCGCCGGTGTAGCGGACCCGGGTGCCGAACAGCTCCGCGAGCAGCGGTCCGAGCGGCGCGTACATCGCGGACTGCACGAGCTGCCCGAGGACCATGCCCGTGACCAGCAGCGCCGGCGTCCGGGTGTCGACCAGCGCGTAGACCGGGAAGGCCAGCACGACGATCCCGGTGGCGCCGCCGAGGACGACGGCCCGGCGCCCCACCCGGTCCGAGAGCGCGGAGAACAGCGGGATGGCGGCGAGCCCGGCGAGCGAGGTGAAGACCAGACCGGTCATCACCTGCGCGGTGGTGTAGCCGATGCCGGTGGCGTAGGTGAGCATGTAGGTGCTGACGAGGGCGGTCAGGGCGAACGGGCCGATGCCGACCCCGCAGGCGAGGAGCAGGGTCCGGGGCCGGCGCAGCACCCCGGCCAGCGGCATGCCGGCGGGCCTCGCGGCCGTGTCCCGTCCGGCCGCCTGCCGGAAGAGCGGACTCTCCGTCACGGAGAGGCGCACGTACAGGCCGACGGCCAGGAGCACCGCGCTGAACAGGAACGGCAGCCGCCAGCCCCATTCCAGGAAGGCGTCGCGGGGGAGCGCGGAGACCAGGGCGACGGCGACGGTGGAGAGCAGGAAGCCGAGCGGGGAGCCCATCTGCATGACGCCGCTCCACAGGCCGCGCCGGCGCGGGTCGGCGTGCTCCACCACCATGAGGGTGGCGCCCGCCCACTCGCCGCCGATGGCGACGCCCTGCACGACGCGGAAGAGGACGAGGAGGACGGGAGCGGCGACGCCGATCGTGTCGTACGTCGGCAGCACGCCGATGAGGAAGCTGGCCGCGCCCATCAGCACCATGGTGAGGACGAGCATGGACTTGCGGCCGAGCCGGTCGCCGAAGTGGCCGAAGACGGCGCCGCCGAGCGGCCGGGCCACATAGCCGGCGGCGAGCGTGCCGAAGGCGGCGATGGTGCCGGTGACGGGGTCGTCGCCGGGGAAGAAGAGCGGGCCGAAGGCGAGCGCGGCCATCGTGCCGTACAGCAGGAAGTCGTAGTACTCGATGACGGTGCCGAGCAGGCTGGACAGCGCCACCCGGCGCAGCAGGGCCGGGTCGGGGGCGCTCTCCGGGGTGTGCGGGGACGGTGCGGGGGACATGGGGCTCCCGGGTGCGGTGGGGAGGGGTGCGGTGGGGAGGGTTCACGGGGCGGGCGCGAGGACGCGGGCGCGGCAGGAGGCGGGGGAGCCCCAGGCGTCGCGGAGCGGGCGCGCCTTGCGGATCCACAGGGAGAGGTCCAGTTCGGCGGTGTAGCCGACGGCGCCGTGCAGCTGGAGGGCGGTGCGGGCGGCGGCGTGGGCGGCCTCGCCGGCGGTGACCTTGGCGGCGGCGATCTCCCGGGGCGCGGTGCCGTGCGCGGCCAGGGTCAGGGCGGCCTCGTACAGCAGCGGCTGGGCGAACTCCAGGGCGAGCAGGGTGTCGGCGAGCCGGTGCTTGACGGCCTGGAACGAGCCGATGGGGACGCCGAACTGGGTGCGCTGCCGGGCGTGGGCGACGGTCCGGTCGAGCAGTGCCCGGCCGAGGCCCAGGCACTGGGCGGCGGTGGCGAGGGCGGCGACCTCGGCGGCGTACCCGGTGGCGGCGGCGGCCTCGGGGCCGTGCGCCAGGACGGTGCCGCCGGAGGGTCGGGACAGCCGGCGGGCCGGGTCGGCGGAGGGCTGGACGGGGCCGGCGGTGGCGGTGAGGCGGACGGTGTCGCCGTCGGCGACGAGGACCGCGTCGGCGCTGTCGGCGTCGAGCGCGTAGGGGCCGGTGAGGTCCGGGACGCACAGCGACAGGGTCGCCTCGCCGGCGGCGACGCGCGGCAGCCACGCGGCGGAGGCGGTCTTGTCGCCGAGGCGGTCGAGGAGGGCGGCGGCGGCGACGGTCTCGGCGAGCGGGCCGGGGACGGCGTGCCGGCCGAGCTCGGTGAAGGCGACGGCCAGTTCCACCGGCAGCGGCCCCACGCCGTCGTACGCCTCGGGCACGGCGAGGGCGAAGACGCCCGCCTCCGCGAGCCGGGACCAGACGGCGCGGCCGGGACCGTGGTCGCCGGCGGCCCAGGCGCGGACGGCGCCGGGGGTGTCGGCGGCCGTCAGCAGGGCGTCCAGGGTGCGGGCGAACTCCCGCTGTTCGGCGTCGAGCAGGAAGCGCATCACCGGCGTCCCTTCGGCAGGCCGAGCAGCCGCTCGGCGATGATGTCGCGCTGGATCTCGTTGGTCCCGGCGTAGATCGGGCCGGCGAGGGCGAAGGTGTGGCCGTCGGCCCAGCCGCCGTGCGCGGGTGCCTCCGGGGCCTCGTCGGACAGTTCGCCGTACGGTCCGAGGAGGTCGAGGGCGGTCTCGTGGAGGGCGATGTCGAGTTCCGACCAGAAGACCTTGTTGAGGCTGGACTCGGCGCCGATCGAGCCGCCGGCGGCGAGCCGGGAGGCGTTGGCGTAGGTGAACAGGCGGTAGGCGCGGGCGCCGATGACGGCGTCGGCGACGCGGTCGCGGACGGCGGTGTCGGCGGGGTCGGCGCGCTCCCGCCAGAGCGCGGCGAGCCGGTCGGCGGCGGCGGAGAACCGGCCGGGGCTGCGCAGGGTCAGGCCGCGCTCGTTCCCGGCGGTGCTCATGGCGACCCGCCAGCCGTCGCCGGGGGCGCCGATGACGTCCTCGTCGGGGACGAACACGTCGTCGAGGAAGAGTTCCGCGAAGGCGGGTCTGCCGTCGAGCCGGCCGATGGGCCGCACGGTGACGCCGTCGGCGTCGAGCGGGAACATGAGGTACGTCAGTCCCCGGTGCGGCCGGTCCGCCGCCGGCTCGCTGCGGAAGAGGCCGAAGGCGCGGTCGGCGAAGGCGGCCCGGGACGACCAGGTCTTCTGGCCGCGCAGCAGCCAGCCGCCGTCGGTGCGGACGGCGGTGGAGCGCAGGCTCGCCAGGTCGGAGCCGGCCTCGGGCTCGGACCACGCCTGGGCCCAGACGACCTCGCCGGACGCCATGGGCGGCAGGACGCGGGCGCGCTGCTCGGCGGTGCCGTGCTCGAAGAGGGTGGGGGCGAGGAGGTTGATGCCGTTCTGGCCGACCCGGCCGGGGGCGCCCGCGGCGTAGTACTCCTCCTCGAAGACCAGCCACTGGACGACGGAGCAGCCCCGGCCGCCGTACTCCTCGGGCCAGGAGACCACCGACCAGCGGTCGGCGGCGAGTTCGGCCTCCCAGGCGCGGTGGGCGGCGAAGCCCGCGGCGGTCTCCAGGGACGGCAGGGGCGCGGCGGGCACGTGGGCGGCGAGCCAGGCGCGGGCCTCGGCGCGGAAGGCGTCGTCGGCGGGGGAGAAGTCGAGGTCCATCAGGAGCCCGCCGCCTTCATGGCCTTGATGTCCATGCCGCCGAGGGCGTCGCGGGAGGTCTCGGCGTTGTGCGCGTGCGCGAGGTGGTGGAGGCCGAAGACGGCGTCCATGCCGGTGTGGAGGCCCTGGAGGTCCTCGGCCTGGTTGACGGCGCGCTTGGTGAGGGCGAGTCCCATCCGGGGCATCTCGGCGATCCGGTGGGCCAGTTCCATGGTGTGCGCTTCGAGTTCGGCGCGGGGCACGACCCGGTTGACCATGCCGACCTCGTGGGCGCGGCGGGCGCTCATCCGGTCGCCGGTGTAGAGGAACTCCTTGGCGATCCGGGGCGGCATCACCCAGGGGTGGGCGAAGTACTCGACGCCGGGGATGCCCATGCGGACCACCGGGTCGGCGAAGAAGGCGTCCTCGGAGGCGACGATCAGGTCGCAGATCCAGGCGAGCATGAGGCCGCCGGCGACGCACGCGCCCTGCACGGACGCGACGACCGGCTTGGGGAGTTCGCGCCAGCGGCGGCACATGCCGAGGTAGACCTCGGATTCGCGGGCGAAGCGGCTCTCCGCGCCCTCCTTGTCGGAGTGGTCCCACCAGAGGCCGGCCTTCCGCTCGAACGGCAGGTGGGCGTCGCGCTCGGGGGTGCCGATGTCGTGGCCGGCGGAGAAGTGCTCGCCGGCGCCGGCGAGGACGACCACCTTCACCTCGTCGTCGCCGGCCGCGCGGTAGAAGGCGCGGTCGAGGGCGTAGGTCATGGCGGAGTTCTGGGCGTTGCGGTACTGGGGCCGGTCCATGGTGACGACGGCGACGGGGCCGCGCCGTTCATAGCGGACGGGCTCGGACGTGGTGCGGGCAGCGGACATCCGCCCTCCTTCCCTAACAAGTGTTTGGTAGGTTAACGTACGGCCATGAGCAACGTCGAGGAGTTCCGCAGGGAGGTCCGCGGCTGGCTGCGGACCCACCTCACCGGAGAGTTCGCGGCCCTGCGCGGCCGGGGCGGCCCCGGCCGCGAGCACGAGGCACACGCCGAACGCCTCGCCTGGGAACGGCACATGGCCGCCCACGGATGGACCTGCGTCGGCTGGCCGAAGGAGTACGGCGGACGCGGCGCGAACCTGGAGGAACAGGTCGCCTTCCACGAGGAGTACGCCCTCGCCGACGCCCCCGCCCGCGTCGGCCACATCGGCGAACAGCTCCTCGGGCCGACCCTCATCGCCTTCGGCACCCCCGCCCAGCGCGCCCGCTTCCTGCCCCGGATCGTCGCCGTCGACGAACTGTGGTGCCAGGGCTACTCCGAGCCCGACGCCGGCTCCGACCTGGCCAACGTCCGCACCCGGGCCGAACGGGACGGCGACTCCTGGGTGGTCACCGGCCAGAAGGTGTGGACCTCAGGCGCCCACGAGGCCGACTGGTGCTTCGTCGTCGCCCGCACCGAGCCCGGCTCCACCCGCCACCACGGCCTCTCCTATCTGCTCGTCCCGCTGGACGCCCCCGGCGTCGAGATCCGGCCGATCGTCCAGCTCACCGGCACCTCCGAGTTCAACGAGGTCTTCTTCGACGGCGCCAGGACCGACGCCGGCCACCTCGTCGGCGCCCCCGGCGACGGCTGGAAGGTCGCCATGGCCACCCTCGGCTTCGAACGCGGCGTCTCCACCCTCGGCCAGCAGGTCGGCTTCCGCCGCGAACTGGAGGCCGTGATCGACCTGGCCCGCCGCAACGGCGCTGCCGCCGACCCCCTCGTCCGCGACCGGATCGCCCGCGCCTGGACCGGCCTGGAGACCATCCGCTTCAACGCCCTCCGGATGCTCAGCGGCGTCGCCGCCGGGGCCCCCGGCCCCGAGGCGTCCATCAACAAGATCTTCTGGGCCACCTGGCACCGCGAACTCGGCGAACTCGCCATGGACGTGTGCGGCGCCGGCGGCATGCTCGCCGCCGGGGAGCCGTACGACCTCACCGACTGGCAGCGCCTCTACCTCTTCTCCCGCGCCGACACCCTCTACGCCGGGTCCAACGAGATCCAGCGGAACATCATCGCCGAGCGCGTCCTCGGCCTGCCCAAGGAGGCCCGCCCGTGACCGGCACCCCGCCGCCCCCCTACGTCCCCGGCCACGGACTCCTCGCCGGCCGGTCCGCCGTCGTCACCGCCGCCGCCGGCGCCGGCATCGGCGGCGCCACCGCCCGCCGGCTCCTGGAGGAGGGCGCCCGCGTGCTCCTCTCCGACGCCCACGCCCGACGCCTGAAGGAGTCCGAGGCGGAGCTCGCCGCCGAGTTCGGCGCCGGCCGGGTCGCCGCCCTGCCCTGCGACGTCACCGACGAGACCCAGGTCGCCGCCCTCTTCGACCTCGCCGAGGAACGCCACGGACACCTCGACGTCGTCGTCAACAACGCCGGACTCGGCGGCACCGCCGACCTCGTGGACATGACCGACGCCCAGTGGGACAAGGTCCTCGACGTCACCCTCAACGGCACCTTCCGCTGCACCCGTGCCGCCCTGCGCCGCATGAAGGCCGCCGGACGCGGCGGCACCGTCGTCAACAACGCCTCCGTGATCGGCTGGCGCGCCCAGAAGGGCCAGGCCCACTACGCCGCCGCCAAGGCCGGCGTCATGGCCCTCACCCGCTGCGCCGCGCTGGAGGCCGCCGCGTACGGCGTCCGCGTCAACGCCGTCTCCCCGTCGCTCGCCATGCACCCGCACCTCGTCAGGGTCACCACCCCCGAACTCCTCGAAGAGCTCACCTCCCGCGAGGCGTTCGGCCGGTACGCCGAGCCCTGGGAGGTCGCCAACGTCATCGTCTTCCTCGCCAGCGGATACGCCTCCTACCTCACCGGCGAGGTGCTCTCGGTCAGCAGCCAGCACCCGTGAGACCGGCGCCCGGGCGGCGCCGCGAACTCCTGGACACGGCCGCCGAGGTGTTCGCCGCGCAGGGGTACGACGCCACGACCGTCCGCCGGATCGCCGACGCGGCCGGACTCCTCGCGGGCAGCCTCTACCACCACTTCGACTCCAAGGAGTCGATGCTGGACGAGATCCTGTCCGGCTTCCTCGGCGACCTGGGCGGCCGGTACGACGCCGTGCTCGCCGCCGGTCTCGGCCCCCGGCAGACCCTGGAGGCGCTGGTCACCGCGTCCTTCCGGGAGATCGACCGGCACCGCGCCGCCGTCGCCATCTACCAGAAGGAGTCCCGGCAACTGCGCGACCAGCCGCGCTTCCGCTACCTCGCCGAAGCCCAGCGGAGGATCGAGCGCGCCTGGCTCCGCACCCTGGAGTCCGGCGTCGCCTCCGGCGACCTCCGCACCGACCTCGACGTCCGGCTCGCCCACCGCTTCGTCCGCGACACCGTCTGGGTCGCCGCGTCCTGGTACCGGCCGGGCGGCCGGCACAGCCCGGAGGAGATCGCCCGCCAGTACCTCTCGATGGTGCTGGAGGGCATCGCCCTCCGCGAACGCCCCCCGGCGCACCCACCCGCGCACCCACCCGCGCATCCCTCTCCACACCCGCCCACGCACCCACCCACGCACGAGGAGTGACCATGCCCGAGGCCTACATCGTCGAAGCGGTCCGCACCCCGGTCGGCCGACGGGGCGGCGGACTCGCCGCCGTCCACCCCGCCGACCTCGGCGCCCACGTCCTGAAGGCCCTGATGGACCGCTCGGGCGTCGACCCGGCGGCCGTCGAGGACGTCGTCCTCGGCTGCCTGGACACCGTCGGCCCGCAGGCCGGCGACATCGCCCGCACCAGCTGGCTGGCGGCCGGGCTCCCCGAGGAGGTGCCGGGCGTCACCGTGGACCGGCAGTGCGGCTCCTCCCAGCAGGCCCTGCACTTCGCCGCCCAGGGCGTCCTCTCCGGCACCCAGGACCTGGTCGTGGCCGGCGGCACGCAGAACATGTCGATGGTCCCCATCGCCTTCGCCAGCCGCCGGGCCGCCGTCCCGCTCGGCTTCACCGAGGGCCCCTACGCCGGCTCCGCGGGCTGGCGGGCGCGCTACGGCGACCAGCCGGTCGACCAGTTCCACGGCGCCGAGATCATCGCCGACAAGTGGGGCATCTCCCGCCGGGACATGGAGGAGTTCGCCCTCCGCTCGCACCAGCGGGCCGTCCGCGCCGCCGACGAGGGCCGCTTCGACCGCGAGCTCGTCCCCTACGGCGACGTCACCGCCGACGAGGGCCCGCGCCGGGACACCTCCCTGGAGAAGATGGCCGGACTGAAGCCGGTGGTGGAGGGCGGACGCATCACCGCCGCCGTCTCCTCCCAGGTCTCCGACGGCGCCTCGGCGATGCTCCTCGCGAGCGAGCGGGCGGTGCGCGAGCACGGCCTCACGCCGCGCGCCCGGATCCACCACCTCTCCGTGCGCGGCGAGGACCCCATCCGGATGCTGTCCGCGCCGATCCCGGCGACGGCGTACGCGCTGAAGAGGGCCGGCATGACCCTCGACGACATCGATCTGGTGGAGATCAACGAGGCGTTCGCGCCGGTCGTCCTCGCCTGGCTGAAGGAGACCGGCGCCGACCCGGAGAAGGTCAACGTCAACGGCGGCGCCATCGCCCTCGGCCACCCCCTCGGCGCGACCGGCACCAAGCTCGCCGTGACCCTCCTGCACGAACTGGAGCGCACCGGGGGCCGCTACGGCCTCCAGACGATGTGCGAGGGCGGCGGCCAGGCGAACGTGACGATCATCGAGCGGCTGTAGCGCCGTCCGGGGCGCGCGCGGCGACGTCCGCCGGGGTGGTGGTGGCCACCCCGGCGGACGCCGTCGTGCGTGCGGCGGACGGTCAGTCCGGGCGGGGGAGCGCGCGGAGCGCCGCCGTCGCCTCGGCCATGATCCGGTCGACGAGTTCGGCGCACGACGGGAGGTCGCCGATCAGGCCGGCGACCTGCCCGGAGGCCATCACCCCCAGGTCGGTGCGGCCGTCCACCATCGACGCCTTGAGCATCATGGGGGTGTTGGCGGCGAGCAGGACCTGGCTCCAGGTCAGCTCCTTGCCGTGCCGCATCGCGAGGCCGTCGCGGACCATCCGCGGCCAGCTCATGCCGGACTCGCGGCGGAAGGCCGCCGCGTGCCGGACGGCCCGCAGCAGCGCCGCCGCCCGCCCGGAGCGCTCCAGCGCGTCGACCAGCTCGGTCCGGAGCATCCGGTGCGGCAGGCCGTCGACCTTCGTGGTGACCGTGACGTCGTTGACGCCCGCCGCCAGATAGCGGGCCTTGACCGCGTCGGGGACGGTCGAGTCGGAGGTCAGCAGGAAGCGGGTGCCCATCGCGACCCCGGCCGCCCCGTAGGAGAGCGCGGCGACCAGGCCGCGTCCGTCGTGGAAGCCGCCGGCGGCGACCACCGGGATGTCCACGGCGTCCACCACCTGGGGGAGGAGGACCGTGGTGGCGACGCCGCCGGTGTGCCCGCCGCCCTCCCCGCCCTGGACCACGACCGCGTCCGCGCCCCACGCGGCGACCTTCTCCGCGTGCCGGCGGGCGCCGATCGACGGGATGACGACGACCCCGGCGTCCTTCAGGCGGGCGATCAGCTCCCGCGAGGGCGCGAGCGCGAAGGACGCGACCCGCACGCCCTCGTCGATGATGATCCGGACCCGCTCGGCGGCGTCCCCGGCGTCGGCCCGCAGGTTGACGCCGAACGGGGCGTCCGTGCGCGCCTTCACCTCGCGCACGGCGGACCGCAGCCGGTCGGTGCTCATGGTCGCCGACGCCAGGACGCCGAGCGCGCCCGCGTTCGCGGCGGCGGAGACCAGCCGGGGCCCGGCGACCCACCCCATGCCCGTCTGCACGATCGGGTGGCGCACCCCGGTGAGCGCGGTGAACGGGGTGGCGAGGGTGACGTCGCTCATGCCCGGACCTCGCGGTCGCGCAGCCCCCGGGGGTCGATCTCCTCGCGGATCAGCCGCAGTTCCTCCGCCGTGGGGTCGCGGGTGTACGGCACCTCCCCGGGCACCTCCAGCGCGAAGCCGGTCGCCGCCCGCACCTCCTCGACGGTGACGCCCGGGTGGAGCGAGCGGAGCCGCATGACCCGGTCCGGGGTCGCGAAGTCGAAGACGCCGAGGTCCGTGACGACGTCCGCGATCCGGTGGTAGCGGGTCGCGGACGGGCCGGCCGCCGCGGCCCGGTCGTACCCGACGCCGCAGACCATGTCGACCCGCTCGACGAAGACCCGCGGAGAGTGCCGGGGGATCCAGTAACTCGTCGGATTGTTCAGCGTGTTGACGGGCGCGCCGCGGACGCCGAGGAGCTGGCGGCGGGGCCGCTCCCAGTCGCCGACACAGCTGATGTTCTGGTTGCCGTGCCGGTCGAGCTGGCTGGCGCCCATCATCACGTGCCGCCGCCCCGTGGCCACCAGGGCCAGGTGCTGCCGGTACGGCAGCCACCCCTCCACCACGCCGGGCGGGTCGCCGGCCGCCGGCACGTCGCCGATGAGCAGCGCCTCGCCGTCGGTGAGCAGCAGGTCGGGGGAGAAGGTGCGCTTGGCCAGCCGGGCGCCGATCAGCGGCACCGTGCCCATGGGGCTGGCCAGCACCTCGCCCGCGTCCCGCCACGCCTCGGCGCAGGCCACCACGCAGTACTCGGCGCGGGTCGCCGCGGTGGTCGTGCCGGTGCCGCCGCTCATGCTTCCTCCCCGTGGAAGGCCGCCACCGCGGCCTGGTACGCGTCCTCGTCGCCGGACAGGAACCGGGCGGTGAACGCCCGCCACGCCTCCGGGTCGCGGGCCGCCTCGACGTAGTGGCGCTGGAACGCCTCGTCCCGGTCGTGGTCGGGGGCGCACGAGGTGAAGTGCGCGCCGTTGGGGGTCTCGACGACCCCGTCGACGAACGCCCGCTTGAGCAGCAGCGTCTGCGGCCCGGCGTCCTTCAGCAGCTCGGAGGTCTCCACGATCCGCTCGCAGGAGACGTACGCGGCGTCCGCCGCCTCGCAGAACAGGTCGTCGAAGTACGGGTCGGGGCCCAGGTACTGGCCGTTGCCGTGCGCGTCGGCGCGGTTGAGGTGGACGAGCGCCGCGTCCAGGCGCAGCGCCGGGACGGCCACCAGCTCCTCGCGGTCGCCGTACGGCGAGGTGACCGTCCGCAGCGACGGGTTGACGGTCATGACGTCCGAGGCGAGTCCGGCCCGGATGGGCATGAACGGCAGCCGGTGCACGGCGGCCGTGAGTCCCCACATCATCATGGCCTCGTCCAGCTCGACCAGTTCGAACGCGCCGCGCTGCCGGGCCGCGACGAAGTGCGGCTCCAGCGGGACGGAGTCGAGCGTGGCGAACGCGGCGACCAGCTTGCGGATCTTGCCGGCGGCGGCCAGCAGCCCGACGTCGGGACCGCCGTACGAGACCACCGTCAGATCGGTGACGTCCGAGCGCAGCAGCGCCCGGACCAGTGCCATCGGCTTGCGCCGGGAGCCCCAGCCGCCGATGCCGACCGTCATGCCGCTGCGCAGCCGGCCGACGACCTCCTCGGCGGTCATCGTCTTGTCCTTGCTCACCGCTGCTCCTCCTTGTCGTCCGCCGGCTTCCAGGTGCCGAAGGTGTCGCGGACGCGGTCGGCGACGCCGCTGAGGTTGGCCTCGAAGGTGAAGCCCTGCTCGAAGCGGTAGCTGCGCCGCACGTCCACCGGGTCGATGCCGTTGATCGCGGCCTTGGCGAGCCGGATCAGCCGCCCGTCCTTGGCGGCGATCTCCCGGGCCAGGCCGAGGGCCGCCTCGCGCAGCCCGGCGCGCGGGACGACCCGCCAGACCGAGCCGTGCCGGTGCAGTTCCTCCGCGGTGACCGTGCGGGAGGTGTAGTACAGGGCCCGCATCAGGTGCTGGGGGACCAGCCGGGCCAGGTGGGTGGCTGCGCCGAGCGCGCCCCGGTCCAGTTCGGGGAGGCCGAAGGCGGCGTCGTCGGAGGCGACGATCGCGTCGGCGTTGCCGACGAGGCCGATGCCGCCGCCGAGGCAGAAGCCGTGCACGGCGGCGACGACCGGCACCTCGCACTCGTAGACGGCGGCGAAGGCGGCGGCGCAGCCGTGGTTGGCGCCGAGGATCGCCTCGGGGCCGGTCGCGCGCTGGATCTCCTTGATGTCGACGCCGGCGTTGAAGCCCCGGCCCTCGGCGGTCAGGACGACGCAGCGCACCTCCGGGTCGGCGCCGGCGGCGCGGACGGCGGCGGCGAGGTCGTACCAGCCCTGGACCGGGAGGGCGTTGACCGGGGGGAAGTCGACGGTGACGACGGCGACGCCGTCGTCCGGGGCGGAGGTGGAGACACCCATGAGCAGATCAGCTACCTTTCCACCAAACGTTTGTTAGGTGGAAGATAGCAGCGGGACGCCCGCTGCGGGAGGTGTCCCTTGCCCGTGACCATCGATCTGTCCGGCTCCGTCGCCGTCGTCACCGGCGGCACCCGGGGCGTCGGAGCCGGCATCACCCGCGCCCTGCTCGGCGCCGGGGCGGAGGTCGTCGCCTGCGCCCGGCGGGCGCCGGACGCGCCCCTGACCGCCGCCGGCCGCACCGCCCGCTTCCTCCCCGTCGACCTGCGCGACCCCGACGCCGTCACCGCCTTCTTCCAGCGCGTACGCGACGACCACGGGCGCCTCGACACCCTCGTCAACAACGCCGGCGGCACCCCGTACCGGACCCTCGCCGACGGCGCCCCCGCCCAGCACACCCGGGTCCTCGAACTGAACCTCGTCGCCCCGCTGACCGCCTCCCTCGCCGCGTACCGGGTGATGAGCGGCCAGGACGGCGGCGGGTCGATCGTCATGGTCGGCAGCGTCAGCGGCACCCGCCCCTCCCCGGGCTCCGCCGCGTACGGCGCCGCCAAGGCCGGACTGGAGAACCTCGCGCGCTCCATGGCCGTGGAATGGGCGCCGCGCGTCCGGGTCAACACCCTGGTCCTCGGCATGGTCCGCACCGAACTGTCCCACCTGCACTACGGCGACGAGGACGGCATCGCCGCCGTCGGCCGCACCGTGCCGCTCGGCCGGCTCGCCGCGCCCGCCGACGTCGGCGACGCCTGCGTCTTTCTCGCCTCCGACCGCGCCGCCTACATCAGCGGCGCCGCGCTGCACGTCCACGGCGGCGGCGAACGCCCCGCGTTCCTCGACGCCGCGACCGCCCGCCACCCCTGACGGACAGCCCCGACAGACAACCCTGACAACCCCCTGACCACCACCTGAAAGGCAGGACTTCGCCATGACCGGACTCTGCGCGGAACGCGTCGTCGTCGTCACCGGAGCGGGCCGCGGCCTCGGCCGCGCCCACGCGCTCGCCTTCGCCGCGGAAGGCGCCAAGGTCGTCGTCAACGACCTCGGCGTCGGCCTCGACGGCAGCGGAGGCGGCGCCGGACCCGCCCAGGACGTCGTCGACGCCATCACGGCCGCGGGCGGCGAGGCGGTCGCTCACGGCGGCGACATCGCCACCGCCGACGGGGCCGCCTCGCTGATCGCCGCCGCCCTCGACACGTACGGACGCCTCGACACCCTCGTCAACAACGCAGGCTTCCTCCGCGACCGGATGCTCGTCAACCTCGGCGAGGACGACTGGGACGCCGTCATGCGCGTCCACCTCAAGGGCCACTTCCTGCCGCTGCGGCACGCCGCCGCGTACTGGCGCGCCGAGGCCAAGGCCGGCCGCACGCCCCGGGCGCGGGTCGTCAACACCAGCTCCGGCGCGGGGCTGCTCGGCAGCGTCGGCCAGGGCAACTACGCCGCCGCCAAGGCCGGCATCGTCGGCCTCACGCTCGTCGCGGCGGCCGAGATGGGACGGTACGGCGTGCAGGTCAACGCGATCGCGCCGGCGGCCCGGACCCGAATGACGGAAGCGGCCTTCGCCGACGCCATGGCCGCGCCGGCCGACGGCGCCTTCGACGCGATGGCGCCCGAGAACGTCTCGCCGCTCGTCGTCTGGCTCGGCTCCGCCGCGTCGGAAGGCGTGACGGGCCGCGTCTTCGAGGCGGAGGGCGGCCGGATCACCGTGATGGAGGGCTGGCGGCCGGGCCCCACGGCGGACAGGGGCGCCCGCCTCACGCCCGCCGAGGCCGGCGAAACGGTCCGGAAACTCCTCGCGGACGCCGAGCCGCCGCAGCCGGTCTACGGAGCCGTCTGAGCCTCCGCGCCCGGGTTTCCCGGTCAGCGGGAACGGCGGCTCCCTCCGGGGCGAGCGCCCGGCCTAGCCTCGCCGGACTGCCCCGACCGCCCCCCCAGGAGGGACCCGCCATGCTCACGGACCGCCAGCGCCACGAGGCGGCCGAGCTGCTGCGCTCCGCCGAACTCGGCGTCACCCCCGTCGCCCCGCTGAGCGAGGCGTACCCCGGGATCGACACCGAGGACGCGTACGAGATCCAGCTCGTCAACATCCGGCACCGCCTCGCGGCCGGCGCCGAGGTGCGCGGCCACAAGGTCGGGCTGTCCTCGCCCGTCATGCAGCGGATGATGGGCGTCGACGAGCCCGACTACGGCCACCTGCTCCACGACATGGAGTTCGCGTCCGGCGCGCACGTCTCCACCGCCCGGTACTGCCGGCCCCGCGTCGAGGCCGAGATCGGCTTCGTCCTCGGCGACGACCTGCCGGGGGAGGGCTGCACCCCCGCGGACGTGCTCGCCGCGACCGAACGGGTCGTGCCCGCCCTGGAACTGATCGACAGCCGGATCCGCGACTGGCGCATCACGATCGCCGACACCATCGCCGACAACGCCTCCTCCGCCGGTTTCGTGATCGGCGAGGGCCGCGCCCCCCGCGGCCTCGACCTCCGGACGGTCGAGGCGCGCCTGACGGACGGCGCCGGCACGCTCCTCGCCGACGGCCGCGGCGACGCCGTCCTCGGCGACCCCGCCGCCTCCGTCGCCTGGCTCGCCCGCACCGTCGCCCGCTTCGGCGTCGCCCTGAAGAAGGGCCACGTGGTGCTGCCCGGCTCCTGCACCCGGGCCGTCGACGTCGAGCCCGGCGCCACCCGCACCGCCGACTTCACCGGGCTCGGCCCGGTCTCCCTCTCCTTCACCTGAGGTGATGATGACCCGCAAGACCAAGGCGACCGCCGCCATCGTCGGCTCCGGCAACATCGGCACCGACCTGCTCTACAAGCTGCTCCGCTCCGACCTCGTCGAACCCCGCTGGATGGTCGGCGTCGACCCCGGCAGCGACGGCCTCGCCCGCGCCCGCCGGCTCGGCCTGGAGACCACCCACGAGGGCGTCGGCCGGCTGCTCGCCCAGGACGAGCTGCCCGACCTCGTCTTCGAGGCCACCAGCGCCTCCGTCCACCGGGCCAACGCCCCCCGCTACGCCGCTCTCGGCATCAAGGCGGTCGACCTGACCCCGGCCGCCGTCGGCCCGGCCGTCGTCCCGCCCGCCAACCTGCGCGCCCACCTCGACCGGCCCAACGTCAACATGATCACCTGCGGCGGCCAGGCCACCATCCCCATGGTGTACGCCGTCTCCCGCGTCGTCCCGGTGGCGTACGCCGAGATCGTCGCCTCGGTCGCCTCCGTCTCCGCCGGCCCCGGAACCCGCGCCAACATCGACGAGTTCACCCGCACCACAGCCCGCGGCATCGAGACCATCGGCGGCGCCGCCCGCGGCAAGGCGATCATCATCCTCAACCCGGCCGACCCGCCCGTCATCATGCGCGACACCGTCTTCTGCGCCGTCCCCGACGACGCCGACCAGGCCGCGATCGCCGCCTCGGTCAAGGAGGTCGCCGGGCAGGTCGCCGCGTACGTCCCCGGCTACCGGCTGCGCGGGGAGCCGCAGTTCGATCCCGCCTGCCCCGAGAACGGCGGCATGGCGCGCGTCGCGATCTTCCTGGAGGTCGAGGGCGCGGGCGACTACCTCCCGCCGTACGCCGGAAACCTCGACATCATGACCGCCGCCGCCACCGAGGTCGGCGAGGAGTTCGCCCGTGCGCTCCTCGCGCCCGGCGAGTGAGGAGAACCCAGCCATGCCCTACTCGGACACCCTCGACATCCGGATCACCGACTCCTCGCTGCGCGACGGCTCGCACGCCAAGCGCCACCGGTTCACCGCCGAGGACGTGCGGTCCGTCGTCGCCGCCCTGGACGACGCCGGCGTCCCCGTCATCGAGGTCGCCCACGGCGACGGCCTCGGCGGCTCCTCCTTCACCTACGGCTTCTCGAGGACCCCCGAACAGGAACTGATCAAGGTCGCCGTGGAGACCGCGCGGCGGGCCCGGATCGCCTTCCTCATGCTCCCCGGCCTCGGCGTCAAGGACGACATCCGGGCCGCCCGGGACAACGGCGCCGCCGTCTGCCGGATCGCCACCCACTGCACCGAGGCCGACATCGCCGTCCAGCACTTCGGGCTCGCCCGCGAACTCGGCCTGGAGACCGTCGGGTTCCTCATGATGGCCCACTCCACCGGCCCCGGCGACCTCGCCCGGCAGGCCCGGATCATGGCCGACGCCGGCTGCCAGTGCGTGTACGTCGTCGACTCCGCCGGCGCCATGGTCATGGACGACGTCACCGACCGCGTCCAGGCCCTCGTCGCCGAACTCGGCGACGACGCCCAGGTCGGCTTCCACGGCCACGAGAACCTCGCCCTCGGCACCGGCAACTCGGTCGCCGCCGTCCGGGCCGGCGCCCTCCAGATCGACGGCTCCACCCGCCGGCTCGGCGCGGGCGCCGGCAACACCGCCGTCGAGGCCTTCACCGCCGTCTGCGCCAAGATGGGCATCCGCACCGGCATCGACGTCCTGAAGATCATCGACGCGGCCGAGGACGTCGTCCGCCCCGTCATGGACGAGGAGTGCCGGCTCGACCGGCTCGCCCTGCTCATGGGCCACGCCGGCGTCTACTCCAGCTTCCTCAGGCACGCCTACCGGCAGGCCGAGCGGTACGGCGTCCCCGGCGCCGAGATCCTGCTCCGGGCCGGCGAACGGCGTCTGGTCGGCGGCCAGGAGGACCAGCTCATCGACATCGCCCTCGAACTCGCCGCCGCCCAGAACTGAACCCACCCCACCCGAGGAGAACGTGATGACTGCTCCCGCCGACGAGGCCCGGGTCATCGAAGCCGGCCGCCCGCCCGCCCGGTTCGCCCGCGGCTGGCACTGCCTCGGCCTCGCCGAGGCCTTCCGGGACGGAAAGCCGCACGAGATCGAGGCCTTCGGCACCAGGCTCGTGGTCTTCCAGGGCGAGGACGACGGCAAGCTCCATGTCCTCAACGCCTACTGCCCGCACATGGGCGGCAACCTCGCCCACGGCACCGTCAAGGGCGACGCCGTCGCCTGCCCCTTCCACGACTGGCGCTGGTCCGGCGACGGCCGCTGCGCCGGCATCCCGTACGCCCGCCGGGTCCCGCCGCGCGCCCGCACCCGCGCCTGGACCGTCCTGGAGCGCAACCGGCAGCTCTTCGTCTGGCACGACCCCGAGGGCAACCCGCCGCCCCCCGAGGTCACCGTTCCCGAGATCGCCGGCGTCCACGGCCCCGACGCCGGTCTGTGGAGCGACTGGAAATGGAAGACGCTCCGCGTCGAGGGCTCGAACTGCCGTGAGATCGTCGACAACGTCGTGGACATGGCGCACTTCTACTACGTGCACTACGCCTTCCCCGAATACTTCAAGAACGTCTTCGAGGGCCACGTCGCCACCCAGTACATGGAGAGCAGCCCCCGCGGCGACATGGAGCTCGGCACCCTGAGCTCCGGCCGGCTCCGCTCCGACGCCTCCTACTACGGCCCCTCCTACATGATCGACCACCTCTACAGCGACGTCGGCGGCGGCCTGGAGATGGAGATCGTCCTCATCAACTGCCACTACCCGATCGACGCCGACAGCTTCATGCTCCAGTACGGCGCCATCGTCAAACGGCTCCCCGGCATGACCGACGCGCAGGCCGCCGAGGCCGCCGCCGCCACCGCCGAGGGCGCCACCGTCGGCTTCGAGCAGGACGTCGAGATCTGGCGCAACAAGACCCGGATCGACAACCCGCTCCTCACCGAGGAGGACGGCCCCGTCTACCAGCTGCGCCGCTGGTACGAGCAGTTCTACGTCGACGTCGCCGACGTCAAGGACGAGATGACCCGGCGCTTCGAGTTCGAGGTCGACACCCAGCGCGCCAACCGGGCCTGGCGGGCGGAGGTCGACGCGAACCTGGCCCGCCGCGCGGCGGACGCCGGCGAGACCGGAGCGCCCTGAGATGCGGCCCGTCCAGTGCGCGGCCTGCGGCAACCAGGTCCTGTGCGAGAAGTTCAGCCCCGCCCACACCTCCGTCCAGTGGACCGCCGACGCGGCCGTCGCCTGCGCCGAGTTCCGCGACCGCGTGGACCGCGGCGCGACCAGCGCCCGGATCCGGACCTGCCGGGCCCTGCGGTCGAGCATCGAACGGGCGGTCGACGACGGCACCCTGGAGGTCGGCGATGTCCGTGTCGACGTCTGAACCCGCCGCCGGAACCACCGGCGCCCGCACCCACCGGCTGCGGATCGTCGAGGTCGTCGCCGAGACGCCCGACGCCCGCTCCCTCGTCCTCCAGCCGCCGCCGGAGAGCGCGGCCCGCTTCGCCCACCGGCCCGGGCAGTTCCTCACCCTGAGGCTGCCCGGCCCGGACGGCGCGCCCGTCGCCCGCTGCTACTCGCTGGCCAGCTCGCCGCACACCGGCGAACCGCTGAAGGTCACCGTCAAGCGGGTGGCCGGCGGCCACGGCTCCAACTGGCTCTGCGACCACCTGGCCGCCGGCGACGAGGTGGAGGCGCTGCCGCCGGCCGGCACCTTCACCCCCGGCTCGCTCGACCAGGACCTGCTGCTCGTCGCCGGAGGCAGCGGCATCACCCCGGTCCTCTCCATCGCCAAGTCCGTGCTCGCCGCCGGCACCGGCAGGCTCGTCCTCCTGTACGCCAACCGGGACGAGGACGCGGTCATCTTCCGCGACGAACTGCGCGACCTCGCCACCGCGCACCCCGCGCGGTTCCTGGTCGTGCACTGGCTGGAGTCCCTCCAGGGGCTGCTGGCCCCCGACCGGCTGGCCGCCGCGCTCGCCCCGTACGCCGGCCGCGAGGCGTACGTCTGCGGCCCCGGCCCGCTCATGGACGCCGTCGAGCGGGCCCTGCGGTCGCTCGGCGCGCCGGGCGACCGGATCCACCGCGAGCGGTTCTTCTCGCTCTCCGGGGACGTCTTCGACGCCGCCCCGCCCGAGGCGGCGGGCGACGACGGGGCCGGCTCCGTGACCGTGGAACTCGACGGCGAGACCCGCACGGTCGCCTGGCCGCCCGGCGCCCCGCTGCTGGACGCGCTCCTCGCGGCCGGGGTCGACGCCCCGTACTCCTGCCGGGAGGGCGCCTGCAGCGCCTGCACCTGCCGGGTCACGGCCGGCCGGGTCGCGATGGCCCGCAACGAGGTCCTGGACGAGCGGGACCTCGCCGACGGCTACGTCCTCGCCTGCCAGGCCCGCCCGCTCACCGACCGGGTCGACATCACCTACTCCTGACGCCCGCCCCCTCCCGCCGAGGAGCCTTCCCATGCCCCGTACCTGTCTGGTCACCGGAGCCGCCTCCGGCATCGGCGCGGCCACCGCCGCCCTGCTGCGGGAACAGGGCCACACGGTCCTCGCCGCCGACCTCGCGGACGGCGACATCCACGCCGACCTGGCCACCCCCGACGGCCGGGCCGCGCTCGTGGCCCGCGCCACCGCGCTCACCGGCGGCCGGCTCGACGCCGTCGTCTCCTGCGCGGGCGTCGCCCGCTTCGACCCGCTCACCATCCGGGTCAACCACTTCGGCGCCGTCGCCACCCTCGACGGACTCCGCCCGCTCCTCGCTGCCGGCACCCGCCCCCGGGCCCTCGTCGTCGGCTCCGTCGACTCCGTCCACCCCACCGACCCCGCCCTGATGGCCGCGGCGGACGCGCACGACGAGGACGCCGCGGTGGCCGCCGCCCGCGCGGCCGTCGACCGCGGCGAGGGCCACCTCGTCTACTCCTCCTCCAAGGCGGCCGTCTCCCGCTGGGTCCGCCGCACCGCCCCCGGCGACGCCTGGGCCGGCGCCGGCATCCCGCTCAACGCGGTCGCCCCCGGCGTCGTCGTCACCCCGCTGACCCGCCCCCCCTCGACGACCCCGGCACCCGCGCCCTCGTCGAACGGGCCGTCCCCATGCCCCTGCACGGCCACGCCCGGCCCGAACAGCTCGCCCCGCTCATCGCCTGGCTCGTCTCGCCCGAGAACACCCTCGTCACCGGCCAGGTCGTCTTCGCGGACGGCGGCGCCGACGCCGTCCTGCGCGGCGACCGCGTCTGGTGACCCGACCCCGCCGCGCCCCGGAGGCCCCATGCACCCCCGCACCCTGACCCGCTCCCTGGTGATCGCCGCCGACCCCGACGCCGTCTGGGCCGTCGCCGGCGGCTTCGCGACCCTTGCCGACTGGCACCCGCACGTCCCGCCCGCCGTCCTGGAGGCCGGCGCCGACCCCGACGCGCCCGGCGCCGTCCGCGCGTTCGCGGTGGACGGCGCGGTCGTCGCCCGCGAACGGCTGCTCAGCCGCGACCCCGCCGCCCACCGCTACTCCTACGCCCTCCTCGACCCGCTCGCGCTGCCCGTGGAGGAGTACGTGGCCACCCTCGCCGTCCATCCGCACCCGGACGGCGCCGAGGTCCGCTGGACCGCCGCCTACCGCGCACCGGACGCCCTCGTGCCGCAGGTCGAGGCGGTCTTCGGCGACGGCGTCTACGCCACCGGCCTCGACGCCCTCAGGGAACGCCTCACATCCACTCGCTGAACCGCAGCCACGCCATCATGTTGTCCATCGACGGCTGCGGCACGCCCGGTGCCGCGGCCGCCGCGTCCGGCCGCTCGCGCTGCTCCGCCCGGCGGCCCGGCCCGAACATCGACTGCCACACCGAGCGCGCGCAGGTCCGCACCGCCGGCGCGATCCGCTCCCGCTCCCGGTGCACGCCGTGCCCGCACACCGAGATCGCCGCCACCGCCCGGCCCGCCCCGCGCAGCGGCGCCGCCACGCAGAACACCCCCCGGAAGCCCTCCTCCTGGTCGAACGCCACCCCGCGCTCCCGGACCAGCGCCAGCTCGGCCCGGAACGGCTCGGGGCGGGTGATCGTCCGCGGCGTGCGGGGCCGCAGCCCGTTCCGTATCACCT
Source organism: Microtetraspora glauca (assembly GCA_000721275.1). Lineage (GTDB taxonomy): Bacteria > Actinomycetota > Actinomycetes > Streptomycetales > Streptomycetaceae > Streptomyces. The sequence goes on from JOFO01000005.1 coordinate 123,293, forward strand.
GCTCCACCACGGCGGCGTCGCTGAACGCCAGGATCGCCTTCCCCGACGCGGTGCAGTACGCCGGCTGCCGGCCGCCCGTCCGCGACGGCACGCCCGAGTCGTCCGACCCGCCGATCCGCTCCAGATAGACCACCTCGGCCCCGTCCAGCACCGTCAGGTGCACCAGGTGCCCGGTCGCCTCGTGCAGGGCGTGCAGATGGGGGAGGGCCGCGCGGCGCAGCCGGTTGTGGTGCGACGCCGTCGCGCCGAGCTCCAGCATCCCCATGCCCAGCCGGTAGTCCCGGCCCTCCCGCTCCAGCCAGCGCAGCTGCACCAGCTGGTCCAGGATGCGGTGCGCGGACGACCGCCGGATCCCGGACCGCTGCACGACCTCGGTCAGCGTCAGGCGCGGCCCGCCGCTCTGGAACGCGCCGAGCACCTTCGCCGCCTTCTCCAGCAGCGACAGCGGCGGCACGGCGACCTCGGGCTCGATCCGCTCGGCGGCATGCGTCGTCATCGACACCTCCCCCACGGACGGCGCGACGGGGCACCAGCCCGGCAGCGTCCGTAATCTCCGGTATTGCGTGGAGCGTGCCAGAGCGGCGCCGGTACGGGGAAGAGGGTGTTCCGTCTCGGAACGGTAACGCGTAGGTTCCCTCTCGTCACCCGGACCGGCCCACGATCCGGACCCCGGATCCGAGAGGGACCCCATGCGCGACCACGACGTCCTCGACGCCGTCCGGGCCCTCGCCCCCGCCCTGCGCGCCCGCGCCGACCAGGCCGAGGAACTGCGCCGCGTCCCCGACGCCTCGATCGCGGAACTGGAGGCCGCCGGCTTCTTCCGGCTGCTGCGCCCCCGCGCCCACGGCGGCCTCGCCGCCGCCCCCGGCGTCTTCCACGCCGCCGTCCACGAGATCGCCAAGGCGTGCGGCTCCACCGGCTGGACCGCCGCCCTCCTCGGCGTCCACCCCTGGTACGCCGCCCAGCTCGACCCGCGCGCCCAGGACGACCTGTGGGCCGCCGGCGCCCCCGCCCTGATCTGCTCCTCGCACGCCCCCACCGGCACCGTCACCCCCGTCGCCGGCGGCCACCGGCTCACCGGCCGCTGGCACTTGGCCGTCGGCGCCGACCACGCCGACTGGGCCCTCCTCGGCGGCCTCGTCAGCGACACCGACGGCCGCCCGCTCGACCTGCGGACCTTCCTGCTGCCCCGCACCGACTACCGCGTCGACGACGTCTGGGACACCGTCGGCCTGCGCGGCAGCGGCGGCAACGACATCGTCGTCGACGACGCCTTCGTCCCCGCCCACCGCAGCCTCGGCTACGGCCCCGTCACCACCCTCCGCTGCCCCGGCCACGCCGCCAACCCCGAACCCGTCTACCGGATGCCCTACGCCGCCCTCTTCACCACCACCGTCTCCACCGTCATGGTCGGCATCGCCGAAGGCGCCTACGACCACCACGTCGGCACCGCCCGCAGCGGGCCCGACCTCCCGCACGGCCGGCGCCTCGCCGAGGACCCCTTCGCCCAGGTCCGCGTCGCCCGCGCGGCCGGCGAGATCGACGCCGCCCGGCTCCAGCTCGCCCGCAACACCGCCGAGCTGTACGAGGCCGCCCGCGCCGGCACCGACCCCTCGACCGCGCTGCGCGCCCGCGCCCGCCGCGACCAGGTCCTCGCCACCGAACGCGCCCTCACCGCCGTCGACCTGCTCCGCGAGAACACCGCCGGCAGCCCCCTGCGCGGCGACGGCGACGTCCTCGCCCGCGCCTGGCGCGACCTGCACACCGGCCGCGGCCAGGCCGCCAACGACATCGACCGCGCCCTCGCCCTCTTCGGCCGCGCCGCCGTCGGCCTCGACGTCCACGACCCCATGCTCTGAACCCCGCGCACCGCCTTCCCGCTCAGTGGGAGCAGCGCGTTCACCCCGGCGACGGCTCCCCGTACGGTCCTGGCATTCCCCCACCACGACCCGAAAGGGGATGCCCATGGCCGACGACGTCCTGGCAGCGGTCCGCGACCTCGCCCCCGTGCTGCGCGAACGCGCCGCCGAGGCCGAGGAGCTGCGCCGCGTGCCCGACGCCTCCGTCAAGGAGCTGGAGGACACCGGGTTCTTCCAGCTCCTCCAGCCGAAGACCTTCGGCGGACGCGCCGCCGACCCGGTCGCCTTCTACACGGCCGTCAAGGAGATCGCCAAGGCGTGCGGCTCGACCGGCTGGGTCGCCTCCGTGGTCGGCGTCCACCCCTGGCACGTCGCCCTCTTCGACCCCGGCGCCCAGCAGGAGGTGTGGGGCGACGACCCCAAGACCCGCATCGCCTCCTCGTACGCCCCCACCGGCAAAGCCGCCGCGGTCGACGGCGGCTTCCGCCTCTCCGGCCGCTGGCACTTCTCCTCCGGCTGCGACCACGCCCGCTGGGTGCTCCTCGGCTGCCTCGTCACCGACGCCGAGGGCAACCCCGTCGACATGCGCACCTTCCTGATCCCGCGCACCGACTACCGGATCGACGACGTCTGGGACACGGTCGGCCTGCGCGGCACCGGCAGCAACGACATCGTCGTGGACGACGTGTTCGTCCCCGAGCACCGCGCCCTCAGCTTCGGCCCCGTCACCGCCCTCGACGTCCCCGGCCACGCGGTCAACCCCGAACCCGTCTACCGGCTGCCGTACGCCGGCGTCTTCACCACCACCATCGCCACCCCGATCGTCGGCATCGCCGAGGGCGCCTACGACTCCTACGCCGAGGCCACCCGCAAGCGGTTCCGCGTCTCCTACGGCCAGCAGGTCGCCGAGGACCCCTTCGCCCAGGTCCGCATCGCCCGCGCCGCCAGTGACATCGACGCCGCCTGGCTCCAGCTCACCCGCAACATCGGCGCCATGCACGCCCTCGCCGAGCGCGGCGAGACGATCCCCATGGAGCTGCGCACCCGCACCCGCCGCGACCAGGTCCTCGCCACCGAGCGCGCGGTCGGCGCGATCGACCTCCTCATGGAGAACGCCGGCGGCAACGCCATGCGCACCGGCCCCGGCGCCGTCCAGCGCGCCTGGCGCGACGCCCACACCGGCCGCGGCCACGCCGCCAACGACCCCGAGCGCGCCCTCGTCATGTACGGGCAGTGCGCCCTCGGCATCGACATCCAAGACACCATGGCCTGAGAGGTGCCGCAGATGACCGAGCTCACCTTCGAGTCGACCTCCCGCACCGCCAAGGCGGCCGGCCTCACCCTGCACTACCACGAGGCCGCGCCCGCCGGCCGGCCCGACGCCCCCGTCGTCGTCATGCTGCACGGCGGCGGCCCCGGTGCCTCCGGCTGGAGCAACTTCGGCGGCAACCTCCACGTGTTCGCACGGGAGTTCCGCACCCTCCTCGTGGACCAGCCGTGCTACGGCCGCTCCGACAAGCCGGAACTCGACCGGGACTACTTCAGCTACAGCGCGCGCGCCGTCGCCGCCCTCCTGGACGAACTCGGCATCGCCCGGGCCCACTTCGTCGGCAACTCGCTCGGCGGCGGCACCGCCGTCCGGATCGCGCTCGACCACCCGGAGAAGGCCGGCAAGCTCCTCCTCATGGGACCCGGCGGCGTCTCCGTCAACCTCTTCGCGCCGGACCCCACCGAAGGCATCAAACGGCTCTTCGAGTTCAACGCCGCACCCGAGCCGACGAAGGACCAGCTGCGCGCCTTCCTCTCCGTCATGGCGTACGACCAGTCCGTCGTCACCGACGCCCTCGTCGAGGAGCGGTGGGCCTCCGCCACCGACCCCGCCACCCGCCTCGGCACCGCCCGCATGGCCGCCTCCTTCGCGAACCCCGCATGGGCCGCGGCCACCCAACTCTGGCGCGAGGCCCACCGGATCACCCGGCCGGTGCTCCTGACGTGGGGCCGCGAGGACCGCGTCAACCCCCTCGACGGCGCCCTCGTCGCCCTGAGGACGATCCCCGACGCGCGGCTCCACGTCTTCCCGCACTGCGGCCACTGGGCCCAGACCGAACGGGCCGACGAGTTCAACCGCCTCGCCCTCGACTTCTTCACCCACTGAGCTCCGAGCTCCGGGGCCCGAGCTGCTGAGCCCCGAGCCCCCTCAGCCCCCGAGACCCTTCACCGAAGAGGTGCCCGCCATGGACATTCGCGCACTCGGCTACCTGCGCCTGGAGACCACCCGCCTCGACGAGTGGCGCCGCTACACCCTCGACATCCTCGGCATGGCCGAGGCACCCGGCTCCACCGACACCACCCTCCTGCTCCGCCTCGACGACCGCGCCCACCGGATCGCGATCCACGCCGGCGACGGCGACCGGCTGCTCGCCGCCGGCTGGGAGGTCGCGAACGTGCGCGCCCTCGCCGAGGCCGTCGCCGAACTGGAGGCGGCCGGCGTCGCCGTCAAGACCGCCGACGCCGCCGAACTGGCCGAGCGCCGCGTCCAGGGCCTCGTCCACCTCACCGACCCGTGCGGCAACCCGCTGGAGCTGTACTGGGGCCAGGCGCAGGACCACACCCCGCTCGCCACCCCGTACGGCAACCGCTTCGTCACCGGCGACCTCGGCCTCGGCCACGTCGTCCTGCCCGCCCCCGACATCGAGGCCGCCCTCGACTTCTACGAGAAGCTCCTCGGCTTCCAGCTCCGCGACTCCATGAAGCTGCCCCCGCAGGCCGTCCCCACCGCCGCCGAGCAGCGCGACTTCCACTGGATGCACTTCCTCAGCCCCAACCGCCGCCACCACAGTCTCGGCCTCTACCCGGGCGCCCTGCCCCCCGGCATCGTCCACTTCATGGTGGAGCTGGAGACCCTGGACGACGTCGGCCTCGGTCTCGACCGCATGCAGGCCGCCGGCATCCCCATCGCCTCCAGCCTCGGCCGCCACACCAACGACCGCATGGTCTCCTTCTATGCGCAGGCCCCCGGCGGCTTCCAGGTCGAGTACGGCTGGGACGGCCTGGTGGTCGACCCCGCCACCTGGGTCGCCAAGGAGATCACCGCCGACAGCGTCTGGGGCCACCAGTGGAACGGCTGATCGACCCGGCGGTCTTCCGGGACGTCCTCGGCCGCTTCGCCAGCGGCATCACCGTCGTGGCGGCGCTCGACGGCGGCGAACCCACCGGCTTCGCCTGCCAGTCCTTCGCCTCCCTCTCCCTCGACCCCCCGCTCGTCATGCTCGCCGTCGGCCGCTCCTCCACCAGCTGGCCGCGGATCGAACGGGCCGGCCGCTTCTGCGTCAACATCCTCGCCGAGGACCAGCGGACCACCTGCGCCGCCCTCGGCCGCAGCGGCCCCGACAAGTTCGCCGGCGTCCCCTGGAGCCTCGGCGAGCACGGCACCGTCCGGATCGACGGAGCCCTCGCCTTCGTCGAGTGCGCGCTGCACGAGGTGTACGAGGCCGGCGACCACCACCTCGTCACCGCCCACGTCACCGCCCTCGACACCGGCGAGGACCGCCGGCCGCTCCTCTACTACCGCAGCCGCTACGCCGTCGGGGCCTTCTGATGCCCATCGACCCCGCCGAGGCCACGGCCGCGCCCCCGGTGCGGACCGAGGTCCACTGGGACGCCCACGCCGTGCGCCTGTACCACCTGGCGCTCGGCGCGGGCGTCCCCGAGACCGACCCGCGCGAACTCCGGTACGTGTACGAGGGCCACCCGGACGGCCTCCAGACCCTGCCCACCTTCGGCGTCGTCGCCGGCGGCGTCGGCTTCCAGGTCTTCGACCACCCCGGCATCGACATCGACCTGGCCGCCGTCCTCCACGGCGGCCAGGAGATCACCGTCCACCGGCCGCTGCCCGCCGCCGCCCGCGCCACCGCCGTCACCCGCGTCACCGACGTGTACGACAAGGGCCGCGCCGCCGTCCTCGTCCAGGAGTCCACCCTCCTCGGCGAGGACGGCGCACCCCTCCTCACCCAGCGCAACGAGATCTTCGTCCGCGGCGAGGGCGGCTTCGGCGGCCACCGCGGCCCCTCCCGCCGCCTGCCCGCCCCGGACCGGGCACCCGACCTGGTCCTGGAACTCCCCACCCTCCGCCAGCAGGCCCTCCTCTACCGGCTCACCGGCGACTGGAACCCGCTCCACGCCGACCCGGCGACCGCCCGCCGGGCCGGCTACGACCGGCCCGTCCTGCACGGCCTGTGCACCTTCGGCATCGCCGTCAAGGCCGTCACCGACCGGCTGTACGACGGCGACGCCGCCGCCGTCACCGGCTGCCGCACCCGCTTCGCCGGCGTCTTCCTCCCCGGCGAGACGCTGCGGCTGCGCGTCTGGCACACGGCCGACGGCCACCTGCTGACCGCCACCTCCGCCGACCGCGACGACGCGCCCGTCCTCACCGACGCCCTCGTCACCGGACGCCGGCCCACCCCCTAAGGAGCAAGCGTTGGACACCCCGTGGGACCACACCTACGACGTGGTGGTGGTCGGCTCCGGCTCCGCCGGCCTCGCCGCCGCCCTCACCGCCCGGCTGCGCGGCCTGACCGCCCTCGTCGTCGAGAAGACCGGCGTCTACGGCGGCTCGACCGCCCTGTCCGGCGGCGCCATCTGGGTGCCGAACAACTTCCACCTCGACGAGGCCGGACTCGGCGACACCCCCGAGAAGGCCCGCGCCTACCTCGACGCCACCGTCGGCGACCGCGTCCCCGCCGCCCGCAAGGACGCCTACGTCGCCCACGGGCCGCGCATGGTCCGCGAGTTCCACGACCGGACCGCCGTCCGCTTCATGTACACCCCCGGCTACTCCGACTACTACCCGGAGCGCCTCGGCGGCTACCCGCAGGGCCGGTCCGTCGAGCCGCGGGTCTTCGACCTCCGCAGGCTCACCCCCGAGGCCCGCGCCACCCTGCGCCGCGCCGGCCTGCCCACGTACGGACTCACCATCACCTCCAAGGACTTCCGGCAGCTCAACATGGCCGGCCGCACCTGGGCCGGCCGGCGCACCGCCGTGAAGGTCGGCGCCCGGGCCGTCGCGGACCGGCTCGCCCGCCGCCGGCCGGTCTCCCTCGGCGAGGCGCTGGTCGCCCGTATGCGGTACTCCCTCGACCGGCTCGGCGGCGACCTCTGGCTCTCCGCGCCCATGACCGGCCTCGTCGAGGAGGGCGGCCGGGCCACCGGGATCCGGGTCCGCCGCGACGGCCGCGACCTCGCCGTCCGCGCCACCGGCGGCGTCGTCCTCGCCTCCGGCGGCTTCTCCCACGCCCAGGACCTCCGCGAGAAGTACCTCCCCGCGCCCACTTCCACCGGCTGGAGCGCCGCCGCCGACGGCCAGACCGGCGACGCGCTGGAACCGGCCCTCGCCCTCGGCGCCGCCCTCGACCTGATGGACCGCGTGTGGGGCGCGCCGACCGTCGTCACCCCGGACGGCCATCCGTTCTTCCTCGTCGCCGACCGCGGCGTCCCCGGCATGGTGATCGTCGACTCGGCGGGGGAGCGGTACGCCAACGAGGCCGCGCCCTACCACGAGTTCGTCGACGCCATGTACGCCCACCAGGCCCGCGGCGGCGCCACCGCCGTACCGTCCTGGCTGATCCTCGACGCCGCCGCCAAGTCGCGGTACGTCTTCATGGGCCTCCTCCCCGGGCAGCCGTTCCCCCGCCCGTGGGTCGAGCAGGGCCTGGTGAAGCGGGCCGCGACCGTGGAGGAGCTGGCCCCGCTCATCGGCGCCGCCCCGGAACGGCTGCGCGCCACCGTGGACCGCTTCAACGGCTTCGCCCGGGCCGGCCGGGACGAGGACTTCCACCGCGGCGACAGCGTCTACGACCGCTACTACGGCGACCCGACGCTGCCCAACCCCAACCTGGCGCCGCTGGAGAAGGGCCCCTTCCACGCCGTCCCCGTCCACCCCGGCGACATCGGCACCAAGGGCGGCCTCGTCACCGACGCCACCGCCCGCGTGCTGCGCGAGGACGGCACCGCCATCCCCGGCCTGTACGCCTCCGGCAACGTCTCGGCCGCCGTCATGGGCGCCACCTACCCGGGCCCCGGCGCGACCATCGGCCCCGCCATGACGTTCAGCTGGCTCGCCGTCGGCGACATCGCGGGGGACCGGACGTGACCGGCCGCGGCACGGACGCCCTGCGCGGCAGGACGGTCGTCGTCACCGGCGGCGCCCGGGGACTCGGCGCGGCGACGGCGCGCGCCGCCGCCGCGGCCGGGGCCCGGGTGCTCGTCACGGACGTCCTGGAGGCCGAGGGCCGCGCGGTCGCCGCGGAGCTCGGCGACCACGCCCGGTTCGTCCGCCACGACGTCACCTCCGAGGACGACTGGCGCGCGGTCGCGGACCTCGCGCAACGCACCGGCGGAGGGGTGCACGGCCTGGTCAACAACGCGGGGATCTCCGGCGGTTCGCACGCCCTGGAGGAGCAGACCGCGGAGGCGTTCCGCCGGGTCGTCGACATCGACCTCACCGGCGTCTTCCTCGGCATGCGGACCGTCGTGCCCGCGATGCGGGCCGGCGGCGGGGGCTCCATCGTCAACGTCTCCTCCGCCGCCGGCCTGACCGGCCTGGCCCGCACCGCCGGATACGGCGCGGCGAAGTGGGGCGTCCGCGGCCTCACCAAGATCGCCGCCGTCGAACTGGCCGCCGACCGGATCCGGGTCAACTCCGTGCACCCCGGCATGATCCACACCCCGATGACCGCCCACCTCGGCATCCCCGGCGGGGACGGCGGATACCCCGCCGTCCCCGCCGGCAGGGTCGGAGTGCCCGACGAGATAGCCGGCGCCGTCGTCTTCCTGCTCTCCGACGCCGCCTCGTACGTCACCGGCGCCGAACTCGCCGTCGACGGCGGCTGGACCGCAGGACCCGTCCCCGCCGCCCCCGCTCGGGAGGACCGCCGATGCCCGTCGACCTGACCGGAAAGGTCGCCCTGATCACCGGCGCGGCCCGCGGCATGGGCGAGGCCGAGGCCCGCCTCTTCACCGCCCTCGGCGCCCGCGTCGTCCTCACCGACCTCCGCGAGGCCGAGGGCGAGGCCACCGCCGCCTCCCTCGGCCCGGCCGCCCGCTTCGTCCGCCACGACGTCACCGACGAACCGTCCTGGGCCGCCGCCGTGGCCGCCGCCCTCGACGCGTACGGCCGGCTCGACGTCCTCGTCAACAACGCCGCCGTCTACTCCACGTCCCCCATCGTGGACGAGGACCCCGCCCGCCTGGACACCCTCCTGCGGGTCAACCTCGCGGGCCCCTTCCTCGGCATCCGCGCCGCCGCCCCCGCCCTCCGCGACAGCGGCGGCGGCTCCATCGTGAACATCTCCTCCCAGGCCGGCCTCCAGGGCATCTGGGGCCACGGCGCCTACGGCGCCGCCAAATGGGGACTGCGCGGACTGACGAAGACCGCCGCCCTCGAACTCGGGCCGGACCGCATCCGCGTCAACTCCGTCCACCCCGGCGCCATCGCCACCGCCATGACCGCCCACCTCGGCACCGATCGCCACCCCGGTGCCCCGCTCGGACGGGTCGGACGGCCCGAGGAGGTCGCCCGGCTCGTCGCCTTCCTCGCCTCCGACGACTCCTCCTACCTCTCCGGCGCCGAACTCGCCGTCGACGGCGGCGCGTCCGCCGGCCGGATGCCGCTGCTCCCCGGAAAGGACACCGACGCGTGAAGCCGCCCGCACCCGAGGTCCGCGCCCTCATCGACCAGGCCGCCGCGCAGTTCCCGCCGATCGGCACGACGATGACCGACATCGCCGAGATCCGCGCCTTCTTCGCCGCCCGCCCCCGGCCCGCCGCCCCGCCGCTCCCCGTCGCCCGCGTCACCGACCACGACGCCGACGGCGTGCCCGTCCGCGTCTACGCCCCGGACGACCGGCCCGACGCCCCCGTCATCGTCTTCTGCCACGGCGGCGGCTTCGTCCTCTGCGACCTCGACAGCCACGACCCGTTCTGCCGGAGCATCGCCGCCGCCACCGGCGCCACCGTCGTCGCGGCCGACTACCGGCGCGCCCCCGAGCACCCCTTCCCCGCCGCCCCCGAGGACGCCTACACCGCCCTGCTGTGGGCGGCGCGGACGCACCCGGGCCGCCGGCTCGCCGTCGCCGGGGACAGCGCCGGCGGCCACCTCGCCACCGTCCTCGCCCTGCTGGCCCGCGACCGCGGCGGCCCGCCGCTCGCCTTCCAGGCCCTCTACTACCCGATGCTCGACCCCGCCCGCACCCGCCCCTCGCACCGCGAGAACGCCCAGGGCTGCTTCCTCACCGCCGACCACCTGCGCTGGTACTGGGACGCCTACCTGCCCGACCCGGCCGACCGCACCCACCCCCACGCGGCGCCGCTCGGCCACGCCGACCTCACGGGCCTCCCGCCCGCGCACGTCGTCACCGCCGGACTCGACCCGCTGCGCGACGACGGCATCGCCTACGCCGGAGCGCTCGCCGCCGCCGGCGTCGCCGTGCGGCACGACCACCATCCGGGCATGTTCCACGGCTTCCTGTCCATGGCCGGCGCCCTGCCCGAGGGCGCCCGGGCCCGCGAGGCCGCGTTCGCCGTGCTCCGCGCCGCGCTCGACGGAGCCTGACCCCGCCCCGTACCCGCGCCCGCGCCCCCGCGCCCACCACCGGTGGACACGGGGGCGCGCGCCGTCCCCGGGATGTCACGGCCCGATCAGGTCGAACCCCTCGTAGCCCGCCTCCGCGACCGAGGCGATGATCTCCCCGTACACCGCGAAACCGCCGATGAACGGCATGAACACCCGCGGCTTCCCCGGGATGTTGGCCCCCTGGTACCAGGAGTCCGCCACCGGGAACAGGGTGGCCGCGGCCCGGTCCCGGCACTCCGCGACCCACCGCTCGACCGCCTCCGGCCGCGCCTCGATCGCCCGGAGGCCGTGCGCGTCCAGATGGCGCAGGCAGTCCGCCAGCCAGTCCACGTGCTGTTCGGCGCAGAGCACCACGTTCGCCATCACGGACGGGCTGCCGGCGCCCGTCAGGCTGAACAGGTTCGGGAAGCCGTCCACCCCCAGACCCAGGTACGTGCGCGGGCCCTCCGACCAGTGGTCCTTCAGCAGCCGCCCGCCGCGCCCCCGCACCTCGATCCGGTCGAGCGCGCCGGTCATCGCGTCGAAGCCGGTCGCGAACACCAGCACGTCCAGCTCCACCAGGGTGCCGTCGGCCAGCCGCACCCCGCCGCTCTCGACCCGCTCGATCGGATTCCGCCGCAGCCCCACCAGCTCCACGTCGGGCCGGTTGAACGCCGGGTAGTAGCCCGAGTCCGTGACGATCCGCTTGGTGCCGATCGGGTGGTCGGTCGGCACCAGCAGGTCCGCGACGGCGGGGTCCTCGATCAGCGCCCGCACCTTCTCCTCCCAGAACGCGCGCGCCGCGTCGTTCGCCTTCGGGTCGGTGAGCTGGTCGGGGAAGGTCTTGGAGTACAGCACCCCGCCCAGCCGCCAGCGCTCCTCGTACGCCGCCCGCCGCTCCTCGTCCGACACCTCGAAGGTCCGCGCCGGGTGCGCCTGGTGCGGCGAACCGCCGCCGCTGAGCCGGGAGAGCCGCCGCCGCTCGGCGTAGCCCGCCTTCTGCCGGGCCCTCGTCGTCTCGTCGAGCGGCCGGTTGCCGGCCGGGACGCTGTAGTTGGCGCTGCGCTGGAAGACCGTCAGGCGGGCCGCCCGCTCGGCGAGGACCGGCACCGCCTGGATGCCGGAGGACCCGGTGCCGACGACCCCGACCCGCAGCCCGGTGACGTCGACGCCCTCGTGCGGCCACGCCCCCGTGTGGTGGACGGGCCCGGCGAAGTGCGCGAGCCCCGGCAGCTCCGGCCGGTGCGCGGCGGACAGGCAGCCGACGGCGAAGACGCAGTACCGCGCCGTCACCGTCTCCCCACGGTCGGTGCGCACGGTCCAGGTGAGCGCCGTCTCGTCCAGCTCGGCCGAGACGACCGAGGTGCCGAAGGAGTAGGAGCGGCGCAGGTCGAAGCGGTCGGCGACGTGGGCGAGGTAGCGCAGGATCTCGGGCTGCGTGGCGTACCGCTCGCTCCAGTCCCACTCCTGCTGGAGGTCGTCGTCGAAGGAGTACGAGTAGTCCACGGACTCCACGTCGCAGCGGGCGCCGGGGTAGCGGTTCCAGTACCAGACGCCGCCCACGTCGTCCCCGCGCTCGAAGGCGCGGACGCGGAGGCCGAGGCCGCGCAGCCGGTGCACGGCGTACAGGCCGGTGACCCCGGCGCCGACGACGATCACGTCGACGTCGGCCTCGACGCCATCGTCGGCGGCGGGTGCGGTGGTGCTGTCGTTCACGTTCCTGCTCCTCGTCCGGTGGTGGTGGTGCCCGCCAGCCGTCGCAGCGCCCCCTTGTCGACCTTGCCCGCCGCGTTGTGCGGGAGGGAGGGGAGCGGGTGGAAGGCGCGCGGGGTCTTGAAGTTGGCCAGCCGTTCGCGGGTGTACGCGGTCAGTTCCGCGGCATCGATCCGGGCGCCGGCCGCGGGCACGCAGTACGCCACCCCGACCTCGCCGAGCCGTCCGTCGGGCGTGCCGACGACCGCCGCGTCCAGGACGGCGGGGTGGCCGCGCAGGACCTGCTCGACCTCGGCCGGATACACGTTGAACCCGCCGACCACGAACATGTCCTTCAGCCGGTCGGTGATCCGCAGGAACCCTCGGGCGTCGAGGACGCCGACGTCGCCGGTGTGCAGCCAGCCGTCCGCGTCGACAGCCTCGGCGGTGGCGGCGGGGTCGTCGAGGTAGCCGCCCATCACGTGGAAGCCGCGCGTCAGGATCTCGCCGGGCTCGCCCGGCGGGGCGTCGATCCGCAGCTCGGTGCCCTCCAGCGCGCGCCCGGAGGTCCGCGCCAGCGTCTCCGGCGACTCGTCGGGCGGGCAGACGGCGACCACGCCCGTCGACTCGGTCAGCCCGTACGCGGTGGAGACGGCCCGGGCGCCGAGGCCGGTCCTGATCTCCTCGATGAGGGCGGTCGGGATGTTCGCCGCGCCGGTGACCGCCATCCGCATCGCGCTCAGGTCGTACGCGGCGCGGCGCGGGTGGCGGAGGAGGGAGGTGAAGACGGTCGGCGCCCCGGTGAGGACGGAGATCCGCTCCTCCCGCATCCGGCCGAGGACGGCCTCCGCGTCGAAGACCCGCTCGGGGACGATCGCCGCCCCCTGCAGCAGGCACGCGAGGACGCCCGCCTTGTAGCCGAAGGTGTGGAAGAAGGGGTTCACCAGCAGGTACCGGTCGCCGCGCCGCAGGGTGACGGTGCGGGCCCAGGCGTCGTACACGCGCAGGTTCTGGCCGTGGGTGCTGGGGACGCCCTTGGGCCGGCCGGTGGTGCCGGAGGTGAAGAGGACGTCCGCGGGGTCGCCGGGGCGGACCGCGGCGGAGCGCGCCCGCCGCGCGGCCTCGGTGATCCGTGCGGCGCCGGCGAGGAAGGACGGCCAGTCGGCGGTGTGCAGGGACACGGTCCGCTCCAGGAGCGGCAGTTCCTCGCCGGACCCGGCGAGCAGCGCGCGGTAGTCCGTGCCGAGGAAGTCGTGCTCGGTGAAGAGCAGCCGGGCGCGGGAGCGGCGCAGGATGTCGGCGGCCTCGGCGGCCCGGTAGCGGGTGTTCACCGGGACGAGGACGGCGCCGGCGGTCACCGCGCCGAGCGCGGCCACCACCCACCGGGCGCTGTTGGGCGCCCACACGGCGACCGCGTCGCCGGGCCGGATCCCCTGGGCGATCACCGCGCGCGCCGTCTCGCCGACGCGGTCGCGCAGCTCCCGGAAGCTCCACCGGTCTCCTTCGAAGACCAGGGCCTCCTCGTCGCCGTACGTCTCGGCGGCCCAGTCCGCGAGCCCGGCCAGAGTCTCAGCGCCCCTCATGATCCGTCACGACCTCCCTGCGTGGCTGCACGACGGAGGGAGCGTGGCAGGCGGGGGCGGCCGGGCGCAGGAGCGGTTTCCCGCTGACCGGGAAGACCGGCACGGGGCCGGGGAACGCGCAGGAGGGCGACCGGGAACGGGCAGGAGGGGCGGTCGGGAACGGGCAGGAGGGACGCAGGGGAACGCGAAGGAGGGGCGGCCGGGGCCGCCCCTCCCGGGGTGTCGCGGGTGGTGCCGGGGACTAGTCGGTGCCGGTCTCCATGGCGGCGCGGTCGAGCGCCGTCTCCTCGCTGTCGGGGGTCTCGCCGCGCGAGGCGATCGCCTCGGCGCCGCCCTCCGGCATCGCGCCGATCAGACCGGTCGCGGCGGCCTGCGCGGCGCCGATGGCCGGGCTGCCCGAGCCGATGAGACCGATGCCAGCGTACTGCTCCAGCTTGGCGCGGGAGTCGGCGATGTCCAGGTTCCGCATGGTCAGCTGGCCGATCCGGTCCAGCGGGCCGAAGGCGGAGTCCTCGGTGCGCTCCATGGACAGCTTGTCCGGGTGGTAGCTGAACGCCGGGCCGGTGGTGTCGAGGATCGAGTAGTCCTCGCCGCGCCGCAGCCGCAGGGTGACCTCGCCGGTGACGGCGGCGCCGACCCAGCGCTGGAGCGACTCGCGGATCATCAGCGCCTGCGGGTCCAGCCAGCGGCCCTCGTACATGAGGCGGCCGAGCCGGCGGCCCTCGTTGTGGTACTGGGCGAGGGTGTCCTCGTTGTGGATGGCGTTGACGAGGCGCTCGTAGGCGGCGTGCAGCAGCGCCATGCCGGGGGCCTCGTAGATGCCGCGGCTCTTGGCCTCGATGATCCGGTTCTCGATCTGGTCGGACATGCCCAGGCCGTGCCGGCCGCCGATGGCGTTGGCCTCCATCACCAGGTCCACGGCGGAGGCGAACTCCTTGCCGTTGATGGTGACCGGGCGACCCTGCTCGAAGCCGATCGTCACGTCCTCGGCGGCGATCTCGACGGACGGGTCCCAGAACCGCACGCCCATGATCGGCTCGACGGTCTCGATGCCCGTGTCCAGGTGCTCCAGGGTCTTCGCCTCGTGGGTGGCGCCCCAGATGTTGGCGTCGGTGGAGTACGCCTTCTCGGTGGAGTCCCGATAGGGGAGGTCGTGGGCGACCAGCCACTCCGACATCTCCTTGCGGCCGCCGAGCTCGGTGACGAAGTCGGCGTCCAGCCACGGCTTGTAGATCCGCAGGTGCGGGTTGGCCAGCAGGCCGTAGCGGTAGAACCGCTCGATGTCGTTGCCCTTGAAGGTCGAGCCGTCGCCCCAGATCTGGACGTCGTCCTCCAGCATGGCCCGCACCAGCAGGGTGCCGGTGACGGCCCGGCCGAGCGGGGTGGTGTTGAAGTAGGCCCGGCCGCCGGAGCGGATGTGGAAGGCGCCGCAGGTGAGCGCGGCCAGCCCCTCCTCGACCAGCGCGGCGCGGCAGTCGACCAGGCGGGCCACCTCGGCGCCGTACGTCCGGGCGCGCCCGGGCACGGAGGCGATGTCGGGCTCGTCGTACTGACCGATGTCGGCGGTGTACGTGCAGGGCACGGCGCCCTTGTCACGCATCCACGCGACGGCGACGGAGGTATCGAGACCACCGGAGAAGGCGATGCCGACGCGCTCGCCGACGGGAAGGGAGGTGAGAACCTTGGACATGGCAATAGTATGCATGAATCTGCATGGCTATGCAATGCCTGTCGTGGAGGCCCGGACGGTCCGGCCGACTGGCCCGGTTCCAGGGCTGACGCCTACCGCTCCGCGTCCAGGGCGACCCGGGCCAGCAGGGGCACGTGGTCGCTGCCGGTGGACGGGAGCGCGCGGATCGCGGGCACGCGGGCGCCGCGGGCGAGGACCTGGTCGATCCGGGCCACCGGGAAGGCCGCCGGGTAGCTCAGCGCCAGCCCGCGCTCCGGGGCCGCGAGGCGCGAGGTCAGCGGGGCGAGGCCGCGGTCGTCGACCGTGCCGTTGAGGTCGCCCGCCAGCACCACCCGGCGCGCGGGCTCCGCCGCCAGGAGCCGTCCGAGGCGGGCGGCGCTCTCGTCGCGGCGGGCGGACCCGAGACCGCCGGGCCCGAGCCGCACGGACGGCAGGTGCGCGACGTACACCGCCACCTCGCCGTACGGAGTGCGCACCTCGGCCCGGAGCGCCCGCTGCCACGGCCCGGCGATGCCCGCCGGCCGGATGTCGAGCGCGCGGTCGCCGTCGAGCGGGTGCCGGGACCAGAGGCCGACGGTGCCGTGCACGGAGTGGTACGGGTAGCGGGGCGCGAGTTCCCGGCGGTAGACGGCCGACGCCGGGTCGACCAGCTCCTGGAGCGCGATCAGGTCGGCGCCGGAGTCCGCCAGCGCCCGGGCCGTACCGGCCGGGTCGGCGTTGTCGTCCGCCACGTTGTGCTGGACCACGGTCAGCTCGCGGGGACCCGGCCCGTCCGCCGGCAGCAGCAGCGGACCGAACGCCACGGTCCACGCGACGACCGGCAGGAGCAGCACGAGCAGCGCCGTCCGGGCGCGCCGCACCGCAGCGCAGAGGAGGAGCGCCGCGGTGAGGGGGCCGAGCCAGAACAGGAACGTCTCCAGGAGGCTGCCCAGCCGGCCGGGGGTGTTCGGCACGAACCGGTGGAACGCGAGCAGCGCGGCGGTCGCCCCGCCGAGCGCCGCGAGCACCCGGCCGCGCCGGTGCCCGCCGTCCGGCGCGCGCCGGATCCGCCCCGGCCCGCGCCCGCCCCGTTTTCCTTCCCGCCCCGCCACGGCCACCCGTCCTTTCCCCGGCCTTCCGCCGGCATCCCTGATCAGGACGTTTCCGCCGGCCGGGCGGTTGCCGGCCGTTTGACGGGGACTTGGAGTGGGCATGTCAGCGCGCGGCCGTCCGTCCCGCGGCCACCCCACGACCCCCTCAGGGAGCCGGAGTTGAAGACCTCGCGCCGCGTCACGAAGGGAGCCGCCGTCCTCGGCAGCGCCCTCGCCCTCCTCCTCGCCGTCCCGGGCACGGCCCTCGCCGCCCCGCCCGCCGCGCTCCCCGCGAACGCGGACGCCCTGGAGCAGACGTACCAGCCCGCGTACGACTACGACACCGACGGCTGCTACCCGACGCCGGCGATCGGCCCCGACGGCACCCTCAACCCCGGCCTGAGCCCGTCCGGCACCGTCAGCAGCCAGTGCCGGGACTCCGGGGACCTCGCCGCCACCAACGGCTACGCCCGCGCCCGCTGCAACAACGGCTGGTGCGCGGTCCTCTACGGCCTCTACTTCGAGAAGGACCAGGCCGTCTGGGGCAGCGGCCTCGGCGGCCACCGGCACGACTGGGAGCACGTCGTCGTCTGGATCCAGAACGGGCAGGCGCAGTACGTCTCCACCTCGAACCACGGCTCCTTCACCGTCCACGGCCGCAGCGCGATCCGCTGGGACGGCACCCACCCCAAGGTCGTCTACCACAAGGACGGCATCGGCACCCACTGCTTCCGGGCCGCCAACGCGAACGACGAGCCGCCCGAGAACCACCGCGGCACCTGGCAGTACCCCGCCCTCGTCGGCTGGAACGGCTACCCGCCCGGCATCCGCGAGAAGCTGAGCCAGGCGGACTTCGGCAGCGCCCACTTCGGCCTGAAGGACGGCAGCTTCGCCGACCACCTCGCCAAGGCGAAGCCGGCCGGCATCCCCTTCGACCCGTACGCGTGACGGGCGCGGGCCTCAGCCGGAGACCCGGTCCCGCAGCGCCGTCTGCCAGGCGGGCGCCGGCGTGCTCGGCGCCCGCTCGGGACGGCGCCCGCCCGAGGCGAAGAAGTCGACCAGCGGCAGCAGCCCGGCCCCGACGGTGACCGCCTCCGGCCCGAGGGTGCCGAGCGTGATCTCCGTGCGTCCGCCGGGGTGGCGGAGCGCGTATGCGCGGGCGTACGCCGCCACCGGGGCGAGGAACCGGCTGCCGAGCTGGAGCCCGGCCCAGCCCCCGACGAGGATCCGCTCCGGCTGGAAGAGGTTGATGAGGTCGGCCAGACCGGCGCCCAGGTACTCGGCCGTCTCGTCGAGCACGGCGAGCGCGCCCCGGTCGGGCGCGCGGCCCCCGGCTCCCGGCCGGTCCGGGTCCGCTGGGTCGGCCGGGTCGGCCGGATACGCCGCCGCCAGCATCGCCGTCAGGGCCGTCTCCTCGTCCGCGCCGGCCGGCGGCTCGCCGCCCGCCTCCCGCCAGCGTTCGAGCAGCGCCTCCGCGCCGGCGTACGCCTCCAGGCAGCCCTGGGCGCCGCAGCGGCAGCGCCGGCCCCGCACCCGTACCGTCAGATGGCCCCACTCCAGGGCCTGGCCCGGGCCCAGCGGGTCCGTGACCACGCACGCGCCGACGCCGGAGCCGAAGAGCACGACCACCGCGCTGCTCGCCCCCCGGCCGGCGCCGAACCACATCTCGGCCTGGCCCAGCGTCTTGGCGCCGTTCTCGATCCGGTACGGCACCTCCGCCGGCAGGTCGACCTGCTCGCGCAGCAGCCGTTCCAGCGGCACCGCGTCCCAGCCGATCGTCTGCCCGTGCACCACCGCCCCGTGCTCCGCCGTCCGCTCGACGATGCCGGGGACGCCGATCCCGACGCCGAGCAGGCGCTCCGCGGGCACCCCCGCGGTGCGCAGCACCTCGGCGATGCCGTCCCGCAGGTGGTCCACGACCACCGCCACCTCGTACCGCGCGGTCCTCGGCCCGGACGGCGCGAGCGGGCGCTCGGTGCGGGCCAGTTCGGTGAGTGCGAGGTCGAACAGCTCGATCCGCACCCGGGTCTCGCCGACGTCGACGCCGATCACGCAGCCGCTGTCCGGCGCGATCCGCAGCAGGGTGCGCGGGCGCCCGCCCGCGGAGCCGACGCTTCCGGCCTCCTCGACCAGGCCCTCGGCGACCAGTTCCGCGACCACGTTGCTGATCGACCCCGAGGAGAGCCCGGTCGCGGGACCGAGCGCGAGCCGGCTCGTCGGCCCGTCGAAGTAGAGCCTCCGCAGCACGGCCGTCCGGTTCTCGCGCCGCAGGTCGCGCACCGTGCGGCCACTCTTCGCGTGCACTGCCGCCCCCTCCGTCGTAGTCGTCCGCCGCAACATACCCCCACGGCAAGGCTTGACGCGCCCTTCTCATGGAGTTTAACTCACACCCTGAATTAAGCCGGTGGAGCGGTGGGCGGTCCGGGCGCCCCCCTCTCGGTCCTTCCTCCCGCCTTCCCTGAAAGGGACCAGGAGCCATGCGCAGAATCAGAGCCGCCGTCACGGGTGCCGTCACCCTCTCCCTCGTCCTCACCGCGACCGCCTGCGGCGGCGGGGGAGCGGACGGCGGCGGCGGGGCCACGAAGACCCTCACCTACTGGGCCTCCAACCAGGGCTCCAGCCTGGAGGCCGACAAGAAGGTCCTCCAGCCCGAACTGGACGAGTTCGAGCGGCGCACCGGCATCAAGGTCGAACTGGAGGTCATCCCGTGGTCCGACCTCCTCAACCGCATCCTCACCGCCGCCACCTCCGGCAAGGGCCCGGACGTCCTCAACATCGGCAACACCTGGAGCGCCTCCCTCCAGGCCACCGGCGCCCTGCTGCCCTGGGACGCGAAGAACTTCGGCGCCATCGGCGGCAAGGACCGCTTCGTCGCCTCCGCGCTCGGCTCCACCGGAGCCCCCGGCCAGGACCCGGCCGCCGTCCCGCTCTACTCCATGGCGTACGCCCTCTACTACAACAAGCGGATGTTCAAGGATGCCGGCATAGCGAAGCCGCCGACGACCTGGGACGAGGTGATCGCCGCCGGCAAGAAGCTCAGCAAGGACGGCAAGTGGGGCATCGGCGTCGAGGGCGCCAACCTCTCCAACAACATCCACCAGGTCTTCGTCCTCGGCAAGCAGCACGGCGCCGACTTCTTCACCGCCGACGGCAAGCCCGACTTCACCTCCGACGGCGCCGTGGCCGCCGTCAAGCAGTACGTGGACCTGATGGCCACCCACAAGATCGTCGCCCCCGGCAACGCCGAGTACGCCCAGAACCAGTCCCTCAGCGACTTCGCCAAGGACAGGACGGGCATGGTCCTGTGGCAGACGCCCTCCCAGACCTTCGCCTCCCAGGGCATGTCCGAGGAGGAGTGGGGCGTCGTCCCCGCCCCCGTCCCCTCCGGCAAGCCGGGCACCGGCACCGCCACCAACTCGATGGTCGCCGGCATCAACATGGCCGTCTTCAAGAACACCGACAACCTCGACGGCGCCCTCAAGTTCGTGCAGTTCATGACCAGCGACGAGGAACAGGTCGCCCTCAACAAGACGTACGGCTCCGTGCCCCCGGTCAAGAGCGCCCAGCAGGACCCCGCCTTCTCCGGCCCCTCCCTCGCCGTCATCCGCGACACCCTCGCCACCAGCGCCGCCGCCCTCCCGCAGGTCCCGGAGGAGTCCCAGTTCGAGACCGTCGTCGGCACCGCCGTCAAGAAGCTCTTCGCCGACGCCGCCGCCGGACGCCCCGTCACCACCGAGTCCGTCCGCGCCGAGCTCGACAAGGCCCAGCAGCAGATGCCGAAGAAGTAGGCACCGCCCCCATGACCCAGACCGCCGTCACCACCCCCGCGCGGGAACCGGCGGTGCGCAAGCCCCCGCCCGGAGGGGCGCGCACCGCCCGCCGCTCCGGGCGCCGCCGCGTCGCACTGCCCTACCTGCTGCTCCTGCCCGCCCTGCTCCTCGAACTCCTCGTGCACCTGGTGCCGATGCTCATGGGCCTCGCCATGAGCTTCAAGGAACTCACCCAGTTCTTCCTCCGCGACTGGACGGCCGCCCCCTGGGCCGGACTCGACAACTTCTCGGTCGCGCTCGACTTCGACGCGGCCGTCGGCAAGTCCCTGCTGGCGTCCTTCCTGACCACCTGCCGGTTCACCCTGCTCTCCGTGGGCCTCTGCTGGCTCCTCGGCACCGCCGCCGCCGTCCTCCTCCAGGAGAACTTCCGCGGCCGGGGCTTCCTGCGCACCCTCTTCCTCGTCCCGTACGCCCTGCCGGTCTACGCCGCCGTCATCACCTGGGCGTTCATGTTCCAGCGCGACAACGGCCTCATCAACCACGTCCTGCACGACCAGCTCGGCATCGGCGACAGCCCCGCCTTCTGGCTCATCGGCGACAACAGCTTCTGGGCCCTGCTCGCCGTCTCCGTCTGGAAGGGCTGGCCGTTCGCGTTCCTCACCGTCATGGCCGGACTCCAGAACATCCCCCGCGACCTGTACGAGGCCGCCGCCCTCGACGGCGCCGGCGTCTGGAAGCAGATCCGCCACATCACCCTGCCGTCGCTGCGCCCGGTCAACCAGGTCCTCGTCCTGGTCCTCTTCCTGTGGACCTTCAACGACTTCAACACGCCGTTCGTGCTCTTCGGCAAGGCGGCCCCGGAAGCGGCGGACCTCATCTCGCTCCACATCCACCAGGCGTCCTTCCAGACCTGGAACTTCGGCTCCGGATCCGCCATGTCCGCGCTCCTGCTGCTCTTCCTCCTCCTCGTCACCGGCGTCTACCTCCTGCTCACCACCCGCGGAAGGAAGACCACCGATGGCTGACACCACGGCCGCCCGCCGGCCGCGCTCCCCGATGGCCCCGCCGCGCTCCTTCCTCTGGACCCGCCGGATCGTCCTCACCCTCCTCGCCGGCTTCGTCCTGCTGCCGGTGTACGTGATGGTGTCCAGCTCGCTGAAGCCGCTGGAGGACGTCTCGGGACGGTTCGCGTGGATCCCCTCCGCGTTCACCCTGCGCCCCTACGCGGACATCTGGGAGACGGTCCCGCTCGCCGACTACTTCGTGAACTCGATCGTCGTCTCCGCCGCCGCCACCGTCCTGTCCGTGGCCGTCGCCGTCCTCGCCGCGTACGGCGTCAGCCGCTACACCTTCCGCGGCAAACGGGTCTTCACGGTCACCGTCCTGTCGACGCAGATGTTCCCCGGCATCCTCTTCCTGCTGCCGCTCTTCCTCATCTACGTCAACCTCGGCAACGCCACCGGGATCGCCCTCTTCGGCACCCGCGAGGGCCTCGTCCTCACCTATCTGACCTTCTCGCTGCCCTTCTCCATCTGGATGCTCACCGGCTACTTCGACGCGATCCCGCGCGAACTGGACGAGGCGGCCAAGGTGGACGGCTGCGGCCCGCTCCGCGCGCTCTTCCGCGTCGTCGTGCCCGCCGCCCGCCCCGGCATCGTCGCCGTCGCCGTCTACGCCTTCATGACCGCGTGGGGCGAGGTCCTCTTCGCCTCCGTGATGACCGACGACACCACCCGCACCCTCGCCGTCGGCCTCCAGGGCTACGCCACCCAGAACGACGTCTACTGGAACCAGGTGATGGCCGCCTCCCTCGTGGTGAGCGTCCCCGTCGTCGCCGGCTTCCTGCTCCTCCAGCGCTACCTCGTCGCCGGCCTGACCGCGGGCGCGGTCAAGTGACGACCCCCGCGCGCCCGGGCGCGCCCCGCCCCCAGCCCCGTACCGCAGAAAGGCACCCCGTGTCCGACCCCACCGCCGCCCCGCTCGACCTGGCGGCCTTCCCGCCGTCCTTCGCCTGGGGCACGGCCACCTCCGCCTATCAGATCGAGGGCGCCGTCGCCGCGGACGGCCGCACCCCCTCCATCTGGGACACCTTCTGCCGCGTCCCCGGCGCGATCGACAACGGCGACACCGGCGACACGGCCTGCGACCACTACCACCGCTGGCCCGAGGACATCGCCCTGATGAAGGAGCTCGGCACCGGCGCCTACCGGATGTCGATCGCCTGGCCCCGGGTCGTCCCCGGCGGCGACGGACCCGTCAACGCCGCCGGACTTGACTTCTACGACCGGCTCGTCGACGCCCTCCTCGACGCCGGCATCACCCCCAACGTCACCCTCTACCACTGGGACCTGCCGCAGACCCTCCAGGACCGGGGCGGCTGGACCTCCCGCGCGACCGCCGAACACCTCGCCGCGTACGCCTCCGCCGTCGCCGGCCGGCTCGGCGACCGCGTCACCCGCTGGGCCACCCTCAACGAACCGCTCTGCTCCGCCTGGATCGGCCACCTGGAGGGCCGGATGGCGCCGGGCCTCACCGACCTGACGGCCGCCGTCCGCGCCTCGTACCACCTGCTCCTCGGACACGGTCTCGCGACCGCCGCGATCCGGGCCGCCGCGCCCGGCGCCCGCGTCGGCCTGGTGACCAACCACTCCACCGTCGAGCCGGCCTCCAGCCGCCCCGAGGACGTCGCCGCCGCCCGCCGCATGGACGGCCACACCAACCGCTGGTGGCTCGACCCGGTGTATGGCCGCGGCTTCCCCGCCGACCTGCGCGAGCTCTACGGCGTCGCCCTCCCCGAACGCCCCGGCGACCTGGAGACCATCGCCGCCCCGCTCGACTGGCACGGCCTCAACTACTACTTCCCGGTGACCGTCGAGGACGACCCCGCCGGCCCCGTCCCGTACGCCCGCGAGGTCCGCCTCCCTGACGTGCCCCGCACCGGCATGGACTGGCAGATCGGGGCCGACGGCCTGGAGAGCCTGCTGCTGCGGCTCACCGAGGAGTACGGCGTCCGCGAGCTGTACGTCACCGAGAACGGCTCCGCCTTCCCCGACACCGCCGGCCCCGGCGGCGCCGTCCACGACCCCGAGCGCACCCGCTACCTGGAGGACCACCTCGCCGCCTGCGCGAGCGCCCTCCGCAAGGGCGTCCCGCTCGCCGGCTACTACGCCTGGTCGCTCCTCGACAACTTCGAGTGGGCGTACGGCTACGACAAGCGGTTCGGCCTCGTCCACGTCGACTACGCCACCCAGCGGCGGACCGTGAAGACCAGCGGCCGGCGCTACGCCGCCCTCATCCGCGCCCACCGGGAGCTGCACGGCTAGCCGCCCCCTGCCACCGCCGGAGACCGGTCCGACGCACCTGCCGGACCGGTCTCCGGCATGCCCGCGCCCTGCCTGCGAGCCGGTCGATCGATGCTTAATGCAAGCCAAAAGAAAAGAGGTGTCGCATGCCTTGACCGTCCCCTGGCGGCGCGGGCAAGGTTTCGGCGAGCGCTCGCCCCCAGGCATCCACCCCCTCCCCCCCGAGGAGATCCCCATGTCCTCCGCCGCGTCCCCACCCGCACGCCGGCGCCGTGCCCCGGCACTCCGCCGCCCCACCGCCGGGGCCCTCGTCGCCGCCCTGGCCGGAACCCTGCTCGCGGTCGTCCCCACCGCCCCGGCCCAGGCCGCCGAGACCCTGCTCTCCCAGGGCGGGACGGCCACCGCCTCCACCCTCGAAGGCGCCGTCTTCCCCGCCTCCGCCGCCGTCGACGGCGACTTCGGCACCCGCTGGGCCAGCCAGTGGGCCGACCCCCAGTGGCTCCAGGTCGACCTCGGCGCGAGCCGGCAGCTCAGCAGGGCCGTCCTCACCTGGGAGGCCGCGTACGGCAAGAGCTACGAGATCCAGGCGTCCGACGACGGCGCCAGCTGGCGCACCGTCACCGCCGTCACCGGCGGCGACGGCGGCACCGACGAGGTCACCCTGTCCGGATCCGGCCGCTACGTCCGCATGAACGGCCTCACCCGGGGGACCGGTTACGGCTACTCCCTCTGGGAGTTCCAGGTGTACGGCTCCACCGGCACCACCGGCCCGACGCTCCCCGGCGGCGGCGACCTCGGCCCGAACGTGCACGTCTTCGACCCGTCCACGCCCGGCCTCCAGGCCAAGCTGGACCAGGTCTTCCGGGAGCAGGAGTCGGCCCAGTTCGGCCCCGGCCGCCACGCCTTCCTCCTCAAGCCCGGCACCTACAGCGGCCTCAACGCCCAGCTCGGCTTCTACACCCAGATCGCCGGCCTCGGCGTCCGTCCCGGCGACACCACCGTCAACGGCGACGTCACGGTCGACGCCGGCTGGTTCAACGGCAACGCCACCCAGAACTTCTGGCGCGGCGCCGAGGGCCTCACCCTCAACCCCGTGAACGGCACCGACCGCTGGGCCGTCTCCCAGGCGTCCTCGTTCCGCCGCATGCACGTCAAGGGCGGCCTCAACCTCGCCCCGAACGGCTACGGCTGGGCCTCCGGCGGCTACATCGCCGACTCCAAGATCGACGGCCAGGTCGGCAACTACTCGCAGCAGCAGTGGTACACCCGCGACAGCTCCATTGGCGGCTGGTCCAACAGCGTCTGGAACCAGGTCTTCTCCGGCACCGAGGGCGCGCCCGCGAACGCCTTCCCCGAGCCCCGCTACACCACGCTCGACACCACGCCGGTCTCCCGCGAGAAGCCCTACCTGATCTGGCAGGACAACCAGTACAAGGTCTTCGCCCCGGCCAAGCGGACCAACGCCCGCGGCACCACCTGGGCGAACGGCACCCCCCAGGGCGAGACGATCCCGCTCACGCAGTTCTACGTCGTCAAGCCCGGCACCAGCGCCGCCACCATGAACCAGGCCGTCCAGCAGGGCCTGCACCTGCTCTTCACGCCCGGCGTGTACCACGTCGACCGGCCCATCGAGATCACCCGCGCCAACACCGTCGTGCTCGGCCTCGGCCTCGCCACGATCATCCCGGACAACGGCGTCACCGCGATGAAGGTCGCCGACGTCGACGGCGTCCGCCTCGCCGGCTTCCTCGTCGACGCCGGACCGGTCAACTCCCCGGTCCTGCTGGAGATCGGCCCGCAGAACTCCGCCGCCGACCACGCCGCCAACCCGACGACCGTCCAGGACGTCTACCTCCGCATCGGCGGCGCCGGCCCCGGCAAGGCCACCACCAGCATGGTCGTCCACAGCGACGACGTCATCGTCGACCACACCTGGGTCTGGCGCGCCGACCACGGCGAGGGCGTCGGCTGGGAGACCAACCGCGCCGACTACGGCGTCCGCGTCCACGGCGACGACGTCCTCGCCACCGGCCTCTTCGTCGAGCACTTCAACAAGTACGACGTCGAGTGGTACGGCGAGCGCGGCCGCACGATCTTCTTCCAGAACGAGAAGGCGTACGACGCCCCCAACCAGGCCGCCATCCAGAACGGCACCACCAAGGGCTACGCCGCCTACCGCGTCGACGACTCGGTCGACACCCACGAGGGCTGGGGCCTCGGCAGCTACTGCTACTACAACGTCGACCCCACCATCCGCCAGGACCACGGCTTCAAGGCCCCGGTCAAGCCCGGCGTCAGGTTCCACAGCCTGCTGACCGTCTCGCTCGGCGGCAACGGCCACTTCGACCACGTCATCAACGACACCGGCGCCCCCACCGAGGGGACCTCCACCGTCCCGTCCACGGTCGTCCACTTCCCCTGACGACCCGCCGGTCCTCCGTGACCGTCCGGCCCCGGTGCGGCGAGACCGCCCGGGGCCGGACGGCGATTGCGGGCGGTCCCGGCGCGGCGGACGATGGAAGGAGGACGGGCCGAGAAGGACCGGAGGAGAGACGTCATGGCCGAAGAGCAGGGCGACCCGCTCGCCGCCTGGACCGAGCGCCTGCTCGCGCTCGGGACCGGCATCTCGCCGGAGGACGCCGAGGCGTTCGTCCACGACCTCTACACCCACGCCCAGGCCGCGCTCGACGAGGAGCGGGCCGAAGTCGAGTACCAGCGCGAGGAGTAGCCCGGCGCGGGCGCCGCCCCGCGCCGGACCGTGCGGGGTCAGTCCCGGAGGGCCCGCAGCAGGACGGCCGCGCCGGCGGCGGGCACGGCGACCAGGAACACGCCGAGGAGCAGCACCTCCAGGGGGCCGATCCGGCCCCCCGCGAGCATCAGCCCGCCGAGCAGCAGGAGCGCCGGCACGGCGACCGCCGTGGCCGTGCCGATCCGCTTGTGCCGGGCGGTCCACAGCGGCGACATCCAGAGCAGCGCCAGCCCGATCGCGAGGACCAGGGCGCCCAGGGCGGGCTGGGCCAGGACGACCAGGCCGCCGAGCGCGGGCAGCGCGGCGATCAGCCGGGCGGCCTGCCGGCCGGCCAGCGGCCCGGCGGGCGCGGGAGCGGCGGGAGCGGCCGGTGCCGCCGGGCGCGGGCCTTCCTCGGCGAGCGCGGAGGCGGCCACCGTGCGCGGCTCGCCCAGCTCGGCGAGGACCGCGCGGATCCCGGCGTCGTCGCGGGCGTCGCTCACCTCGATGTGCTCGCGGAGGTCCGCGAGGAGCTCGGCCCGGCGGTCGGCCGGGAGTTCGGCGGTCTCCCGGGCGACGGCGTCGAGGTAGGCGGCGACGAGCGGGTGGTCGATGGCGTTCATGCGGGGTCCCCCTGCGGGTCGTGGAGAAAGTGGTCGACGGCGTCCCGGAAGTGCGGCCACGCGCCGGTGAACTCGGCGAGCGCGGCCCGGCCGAGGGCGGTCAGCGCGTAGTAGCGGCGCGGCGGCCCGCTCGGGGAGTCGCGCAGCTCGGTGTCGACGTAACCCTCCCGCCGCAGCCGCGACAGCAGGGGGTAGATCGTGCCCTGACTGGTGGACATGACGCTGACCGCGGACAGCTCGGCGAGCAGTTCGACGCCGTACTTCGGCGCGTCCCTGAGCAGCGCGAGGACGCAGTACTCCAGCACCCCCTTGCGGAGCTGGCTGGAGACCTTGCCCCCCGCCTCATTGCTTGCGTTACCAGGAACCATGCAATGCAAGATAGCTCCGGAGGGCGCAGCCGACAAGCCGCGGTCCGGCGGGAACCGGCCGCTCCGGCCGATCGTGTTACGGGGGACGGACCCGACCGGGACGAGGGGAGACGCGGTGGCCGCCACCGAGGCGAGGATCGACAGGGACACCCTGCTGCTGGGAGACGGGGTGCGGGTGCGCTTCATGCGCACGCTCCGGCTGCCCGAGACCGGCACCCACCGGCTGCCCCCGGGGCTCGGCACCTTCCCGCTCCGCCGCGTCCAGGACCACCTCGACACCGTGCCCGAGGCATGGCGCGCCAAGGGCGGCGTGATGATGCCGGTCTACCTCCGCGAGGCGATGTGGCTCAGCTTCGCCGGCAGCCCCGAACCCGCGGCCCTCCAGGTCGGCGTCGGCAAGGTCTGCGCGATCTCCGGCAGGAAGTGGACCGGGAAGCTGTCCCGCCGCCCGCAGAACTACGTCGTCCTGCCCCGCCAGCCGTGGCTCGACGGCATCAACTCCGGCAAGGGCACCGTGCGCCAGTTCGTCGCCGTCCCGCACGGCATGGGCGCCACCGTCGAGGGCCAGGTCACCGGCGAGGAGACCGTCGGCGGCCTCCAGCTCCAGGCGTTCCCGCTCGCCCCGGAGCCCCGCGCCGCCTGGCGCGAGGAACAGCGCCGCCTCGCCGAGGCCCGCGCCCGCTTCGCCGCCCCGGGGATGCCCGCCGCGTACGGCGCCGCACCCGCGATGCCGATGGCCGCACCGGCGGGCGCGCCGCCGGCCGGCGCGGCGATGGGCATCGGCGCCGGCGGCACCATGCGCCAGGAGGTGTACGAGGACGACCGGCCGGCCCGCGACTGGTCCGGCACCCCCGACGCGCGGGTCTTCGTGCACCTGGTGACCCCGCCCGAGTGGCGCCGCATCACCGGCGAGGAGCCCCCGCCGTCCCCCGCCGACCGCGCCGCCTACACCCGCGCCGGCCTGCCCTGGTACGACTACTTCGACGCCGACGGCACCGACCTCGCTCCCTCCGGCACGCTGGCCGACGTCAAGCCCGTGGGGGAGTGGCTGGGCGACGACCTCGACCCCTGGACCCCGCCGGCCCCGCACCAGATCACGCCGCTCGGCCCGCCGCCGCCCCCGCCCGGCGCCCCGATCGCCGACGGCGACTGGTGACCCGGACCCGGTAGGAGCCGCCCTACCGGGGACCCCGCCCGCAGGGCCGCGGCCCCGGCACGGTACGAAGACAGGGTGAACGACTCGATCCGCCCGGCCACCATCCGCGTCTTCATCGCCCTGGCGCCGCCCGACGACGCCAAGGACGAACTGGCCCGGGCCCTGGCCCCCGCCTACGCCGCCCACCCCGGCATGCGCTGGAACCGCATCGAGGACTGGCACATCACCCTCGCCTTCCTCGGCGAACTGCCCGTCACCGCCGTCCCCGCCCTGCACGCCCCCCTCGCGGACCTCGCCGCGGCCCGCCGCCCCCTCGGACTCGCCCTCCGGGGCGGCGGCCACTTCGACTCCCGGGTCCTGTGGAGCGGCGTCGCCGGCGACGTCCCCGGCCTCCACCGCCTCGCCGACGAGGTCCGCACCCTCGTCAAGGAGGCCGGCATCCCCTACGAGGGCCGCCCGCTGCGCCCGCACCTGACCCTGGCCCGCGCCCGCCGGGGCGACCTCACCTCCGTGCCGGAAACCGCCGCCGTCCTCGACGGCTTCGCCGGCCGCCCCTGGCCGGCCGCCCGCCTCCACCTCGTCGGCAGCGACGACGCCCGCGGCCCCGCCCCCGTCCGCTACCGGGACATCGCCTCCTGGCCGTTCACCGGCCCCTGACCCCGGGCGGGGGCTCGTCGTCCGGTGCCGGCGGACGCGGGGCGCGCAGCCGGTCGAGGAGCGCGGACTCGGCCGTCTCCGAACGGGGGTCGGTCCAGCGGGCCAGAGGCACCGCGCGGAGGTGACGCCCCCGGGGGTCGAGCAGATGGCCGCCCAGCTTCATCGGCCACAGGGTCAGCGCCCGGTCCGTCACCAGCAGTTCCGGGAACCGCTCGGAGAGCCGCGCCTCGAACGGCGCGATGTCGTCGACCGACCGCAGCCAGGCCGCCAGCAGCAGGTTGTACGGCCCCGACAGGGACGCGCACATCCGGATCTCCCGCAGCGCGCTGATCCGCTCCGCCAGCCGGGGCGCCCGGCTCTGCGGGACCGTCGCCCACAGCGACACCGACACCGGCCACCCGGACAGCGACCGCGCCACCTCGCAGCGGTACACCAGCGCGTGCTCGGCCTCCAGCCGTTCCAGCCGCCGCCGCACCGTCGTGGGACTGAGCCCGGTCCGCTCCGCCAGCCGGGCCGCGGACTGCCGGGGATCCTCGCTCAGCACCCGCACCAGCTCCAGGTCCCGCCCCTCCAGCGGCCGCCCGCCCGCGGACCGGACCGGCGCCGGACGGGCGGGCCCCGTGAGCCGCCGCCGCTGCTCCTCGGTCAGCCGGTCCAGCCGCCACCGGCTCCCCTCGGTGTGCAGGGTCGTCGCCACCTGCGTCCGGGACGCGGCCACCCCGTCCAGCGCACCCAGCCGGAAGCCGACGTACCGGGCGAGCTCGGCCTGGTCGGTGAAGACGGCGGTCACCAGCAGGTCCCGGCCGCCGCTGACGTGTTCCAGGTTGAAGACGTGCGGATCCTCCGCCACCGCCGCCGCGACCTCGTGCAGCCGGCGGGGCGCGCAGTCCACCTCGATGTACGCGATCACCGCCGGTGCCTGCGCCCGCACCGTCGGGTGGACGCTGATCCAGGCGTTGCCCGACCGCGACAGCCGCGCCCAGCGGCGGGCCACGGTCGAGGCGTCGAGACCCAGCGCCTCGCCCACGGTCTGCCAGTCGGCCCGCGGAGCGACCTGAAGGGCCGTCACCAGCAGATAGTCCAGCTCGTCCAGCAACGCCCACCACCCCATCCGCGAAACGGCTCATTCGCGCAAACGATCAACCGAAAGCGGCGGATCCCGGCGAGAAGGGGCCGTTCATCCGCGGGATCGGCACTATACCCGCCATGTTCACGCACAGCGACGTCCTCCCGTACGCCGACTCCCTCATCGCCCTGCGCCACGCCCTCCACCGAGAACCCGAACTCGGCCTCGACCTGCCCCGTACCCGCCGCAAGGTCCTCGACGCCCTCGCCGGACTCCCCCTGGAGATCACCCTCGGTGAGCGCCTCACCTCCGTGACCGCCGTGCTGCGCGGCGGCAAGCCCGGCCCCGCCGTGCTGCTGCGCGGCGACATGGACGCCCTGCCCGTCCAGGAGGACACCGGCGTCCCGTACGCCTCGGCGGTCCCCGGCCGGATGCACGCCTGCGGGCACGACCTCCACACCGCCGGGCTCGTCGGCGCCGCCCGGCTGCTCGCCGCCCGCCGCGACGACCTCCCCGGTGACGTCGTCCTCATGTTCCAGCCCGGCGAGGAGGGCATGGGCGGCGCCGGCCTGATGATCAAGGAGGGCGTCCTCCACGCGGCGGGCCGCCGCGTCGAGGCGGCCTACGCCCTCCACGTCACCTCGACCCTGCTGCCCACCGGGTACGCGGCCGTCCGCCCCGGCCCCATGCTCGCCGCCTCCGACGCGGTCACCGTCACCGTCCGCGGCTCGGGCGGACACGGCTCCTCGCCGCACGCCGCGAAGGATCCCGTGCCCGCCCTGTGCGCGATGGTCACCGCCCTCCAGACGATGGTCACCCGCACCGTCGACGTCTTCGACCCGGCCGTCCTCACCGTCGGCTCCCTGCACGCCGGTTCCGCCGGGAACGTCATCCCGGATCAGGCCGTCCTGGAGGCGACCGTCCGCTCCTTCTCCACCGCCACCCAGGCCGCCGTCCGGGCCGGAGTGGAGCGCGTCGTCCACGGCGTCGCCGCCGCCCACGGCGTCCGGGCCGACCTCGACTACCGGGAGACCTACCCGGTCACCGAGAACGACCCGGCCGAGGCCGCGTTCGCGCTCCGCACCGCCCAGGGCCTCCTCGGCACCGACCGCGCCTTCGAGGCCCCGCGCCCGCTCACCGGCTCCGAGGACTTCTCCCTCGTCCTGCGCCAGGTCCCCGGCGCGTATCTCGGCATCGGCGCCTGCCCGCCCGACCGCGACCCGGCCACCGCCCCCATGAACCACTCGCCCCAGGCCGTCTTCGACGACCGCGCCGTCCTCGACGCGGCCGTGCTGCTCGCCGAACTCGCCGCCCGCCGCCTCCAGAACGCCGCAGAGGAGCCCGCATGACCCCCGCCGAACGCCCCGACACCCCCGGAGCCGACTCCGGAGCGGCGGGCACCGGATCCGTCCGCGCCGTCGTCGGGCTCCTCGTCCTCTTCGAGCTCACCAGCGGCTTCCTCCAGGGCGGCATCGCACCCCTGCTACCAGAGATCGGCCGGGAGCTCGACATCCGCGACGCCGACCTCGCCTGGGTCGTCTCCGCCCAGCTCCTCGCCGCCGCCGTCGGCGTGCCCGTCCTCGGCCGGCTCGGCGACCTCCACGGCCACCGCAAGGTGCTGCGCTGGTCCCTCGTCGCCGTCGCCGCCGGCTCGCTCCTCGTCGCACTCGCCCCGAACCTGCCGGTGCTGCTCGCGGGCCGCGTCCTCACCGGCCCGCTCGCCGCCCTGCTGCCGCTGGAGATCGCCCTCGTCCGCGACCGGCTGCCCCTCGGCCCGGCCCGCGCGGCCATCGCCCGGCTCGTCGGCGCGCTCGCCCTCGGCACCCTCCTCGGCGGCGTCGTCACCGGCGCCGTCCAGGCCCTCACCGACGACGTCCGCCTCACGCTCCTCGTCCCGGCCGCGCTCGCCGCCGCCTGCGTCCCCGTGTCGTTCCTCGCCATCCCCGAGACCCGGCGCCTCGCCCGCGGCCGGCTCGACCTGCCCGGCGCGGTCCTGCTCAGCCTCACGATGCTGCTGCTCCTCTCCGGCACCGCCACCGCCAAGGACCACGGCCTCGGCCTCGCCGCCGGGACCCAGCTCGGCCTCGCCGTGCTGCTCGGCGCCCTCTGGACGCGCGTCGAACTGCGCGCCTCCCAACCGCTCGTGGACGTCCGCGCGCTCGCCGACCGCCGGGTCGCCCCCTTCTTCCTCTGCGCCTTCGCCTTCGGCGTCGTCTACTTCGGCGGCCAGGCGCCGGACGCCACCTTCCTCGCGGCGGACCCCGCCGTCACCGGCTACGGCTTCGGGCTCTCCGCCCTGGAGATCTCCCTCGTGGCGCTCCCGGCGGCGGCGACCGCCGTCGTCACCGCCTCCCTCACCGCCCGCATCGCCGGCCGGACCGGCTACGTCCCGGCCCTCGCCGTCTCCTTCGCCCTCGTCGCGGCGAGCTTCCTGACGACGGCCGCCCTGCACTCCGCGGTCTGGCAGCTCGTCGCCGCGAAGATCCTCGCCGGGCTCGGTCTCGGCGTGGCGCTCGGCGCCATGCCCACCGTCATCGCGGAGGCAAGCGACCCCTCCCGGACCGGCGTGACCACCGCCCTCTACAACAACGTCAAGACGCTCGGCGGCGCAGTGGCCGGCGGAGCCATGGCCGCCGTCCTCACCGCCTCGGCCCCGCACCCCGGCGCCACCCCGACCGAGCCGGCGTACGTCACGGTATGGCTCCTCTGCGCGGCGCTGGCCGCCGCGGCGGCCGCCCTCACCCTCGTCGCCCGGCCCGCGCCGGCGAAAACCGCTCGCGCCGCCGCCCCGCGTCCGGCACCCTGACCCCATGTCCCGACGCCTCATGTTCGTCCAGCTCAAGACGGGTCACGACACAGACCGGGGGCCGTCCTGGATCGGCTGGGTGGACTTCTCCAAGACCTGGAGCACCGCGTACTTCCAGGGCCGCACGCTCCGCCGCGCGGGCGGGCTGTTCGACGCCAACTTCCACGACGTCGACTCCGGCGAGGAGTTCTGGCTCTCCGGTCCCAAGCGGGACCGCACCGACACCCGTTACGGCCCCGCCGTCACCGAGGTCGCGCCGGACGCCGCCGACGCCTACCGCGCCTTCCTGGACGGCGCCCCCCTGCCCGGCCGTGCCCGCGGCTGAGCACGGGGGAGCGGTGCCGACCCTCGTCGCGGTCGTCAACCCCAACACCGACACGGCCACCACCGCGATGATGGCCGCCATCGCCCGCCGGACCCTGCGCCCGGAGGACGGCTACGAGGTGCGCGGCGTCACCGTGGCGGCGGGCCCGGCGATGCTCGTCGACGAGGAGGCCCTGCGCGCCTCCGCCGGGCACGTGCGCGACGCGGCCGACCGTCTCCTCGCCGGGCCGGACGGCGCCCGTGTGGCAGCGGTCGTCGTCAGCGCCTTTGGCGACCCTGGCGTCGAGGAGCTGCGCACCCGCCTGTCCGTCCCGGTCGTCGGCATCGCCGAGGCCGCGATGCGGGAGGCGGGCGCGGACGGCCGGCGCTTCGGCATCGCCACCACCACACCGCGCCTGGCCGCCGCGATCGACGCCCGCGTCCGCCGCCTCGGCTGGTCCGCCCAGTACACCGGCGTCCGCCTCACCCCCGGAGACCCCAGGCAACTCGCCGCCGCGCCGCAGGACATGACGGACCGTCTGGCCGAGGCCGTCGAGCTCTGCGTACGGGAGGACGGCGCCGAGGCCGTCGTCATCGGCGGCGGCCCGCTCGGCGAAGCCGCCGAAGCCCTCCGCGACCGCTTCCCGGTGCCCGTCGTCGGACCGATCCCGGCCGCCGCGCGAGAGGTCCGGCGGCTGCTCGGCTGAACCGCCCCGGTGTCCCGGTTGTCCGCCATAGGGGTGAACAGGCACGCCGTACCCGTAACACCCGTCGGGGGAGCGGGCGTTGCTCCGGCATGCGCATGACGTCGATGCTCGGGGTGGTCCTGACCGCCGTGTTCCTGGCGGCGGTCGCCCCCGCCCCCGAGCGGCCCGGCCCGTGCGGGGACGAGGCCACCGGCGCGACCCCCCTCCGCACCGGCCCGCACACCGCCCGCCCGGCCCTGGGCCACCTCCGCGCCGGCGACGGCCTCACGGTCGTCCGCGCGTCCGGCGACTGGTACCGCGTCCGCCTCGACGAGCGCTCCCGCACCGGGCTGCGCGCCGGCACGGAGGGCTGGACCGAGCGCCGGCACGTCGGACCGCGCCCCTGCCCCCGTCCGCGCGGCTAGCTCAGGACGCCGCCGCGCGGTCCGCGTCGCTGCGGAGCACGCAGAACTCGTTGCCCTCCGGGTCGGCGAGGACGGCCCAGCCCGCGCCGTCGGGTTCGCGCAGGTCGCTGACGAGGGTAGCGCCGAGCCCGAGGAGGCGGGCGACCTCCTCGTCGCGGGTCGTCGTGGGGCGCAGGCACAGATGGAGGCGGTTCTTGACCGTCTTCGGCTCCGGGACCTCGTTGAAGTACAGCACCGGGCCCTCCGGCAGCGTGACCTGCGTCTCGCGGGAGCCCGGCCGGTCCTCGGGATGCAGCGGACCGCCGGTCACCTCGCTCCAGAAGCACGCCAGCCGGTAGGCGTCCGCACAGTCGATCGCGACGTTCTGCACCACGGAATACATGCGGCCGATCTTGCCCGAGCTCCGTGCGCCGGCGCCAGCCGTCAGCCCCGCGCGGCGGGTGCGTCCCCGCAGGACGCGCGGGCCGCCGCCAGGGCGGCCTCGCTGTCCTCCAGTGCGCTGCGCGGCTCGTCGCAGTCGAGGACGCCGGTGCCGTCGACGGACCAGCCGACCGCGGTGCCGGTGGACGGCTCGCCGCCCGGGCAGGTGAGCCGGAAGGCGCCGGTGACCTCGCGGACGTACGCGTACCACACGAAGGTGCCGGCGCCGTCGACGTCGGTGCCGCTCGCGCCCAGGTCCGGCGCGGGCTGCCCCGGGTCGGCGAAGGCGTCGTCCTCGCCCGCGCCGCCGACGCGGGCGCCGAGGGAGCGCAGGGTCGCCACCGGGTCGGCCTTCGGGCCGGACTCCGTGTCGACCGCGGTCCGCGGGGTGTGGACGCGCCGCAGCGGCTCGGTCAGCTTCCCGCCTCCCGCGCCGAGGACCTGCCGGTCCGCGACGCCGGTCAGCACCGCCCGTTCGACGACGTCGGACCAGGCGTACGCACCTCCGGCGCACGCCGTCGCGCTCGGCGCGGCCGTCGTGGGCCGCCCGGTCGCGGTCGCCCGGCCGTCGCCGCCGGACGTGCAGGCGGCCGTGCCGGCGAGCAGCGCGACCGTCGCGCACACCGCGAGCCGGCCCCGCGCGGTCCTCATGGTGGTCGTCGTCGTCATGATGGTGTCTCCCCCGTGTCGCCATGGGTCGATGGCGGTCCCGACCCTGCCCGCGACCGGAGCACCCTGACAAGCGAATTGAGCGACTTCTGAGCCGCCCGCCGGGACCGAAGGGCCCCGTCAGGCGCCGCCCGCCGCGTTCAGCTGCTCCTCCAGGTCCGCCAGCGTGCGGTAGCAGGCCAGGACCTGTGCGACGGAGGAGTTCGGCTCGCGCCCCTCGCGGATCGCGGCGACGAACTCGCGGTCCTGAAGCTCGATCCCGTCCATGGACACGTCGACGCCGCTCACGTCGATCGGCTCGTCCCGGCCGGTGACCAGGTCGTCGTAGCGGGCGATGTAGGTGCCGGTGTCGCCGATGTAGCGGAAGAACGTGCCGAGCGGACCGTCGTTGTTGAACGACAGCGACAGGGTGCAGATCGCGCCGTTCGCCGCGCCCAGCTGGATCGACATGTCCA
Source organism: Microtetraspora glauca (assembly GCA_000721275.1). Taxonomy (GTDB): domain Bacteria; phylum Actinomycetota; class Actinomycetes; order Streptomycetales; family Streptomycetaceae; genus Streptomyces. The sequence continues at coordinate 159,232 of JOFO01000005.1, forward strand.
TCGCGATGCCCAGCTCGGGGTGGATCGGCCCCTGGAGCGCGTGCGCATGCACGATCGGAGAGCCGGTCTGGTACGCGAACAGGTCGACGGTGTGCGCGGCGTGGTGCCACAGCAGGTGGTCGGTCCAGGAGCGCGGCTCGCCGAGCGCGTTGAGGTTCTTCCGGCGGAAGAAGTACGTCTGCACGTCCATCTGCTGGATCGAGAACGCGCCCGCGTCGATCCGCCGCTTCACCCACTGGTGGCTGGGGTTGAACCGGCGGGTGTGGCCGGCCATCGCGACCAGCCCGGTGCGCTCCTGCGCCGCCACGCACGCCTCGGCGTCGCCGAGGGAGTCGGCGAGCGGGATCTCGACCTGCACGTGCTTGCCGGCCTCCAGGCAGGCCAGGGTCTGCTCGGCGTGCAGCGGGGTGGGGGTGGCGAGGACGACGGCGTCGATGTCGTCCATGGCCAGCACGTCGTCCAGGGTGGCGACGGCCCGTCCGACGCCCTGGTCGGCGGCGAACTTCCGGGCGCGGTCGAGGCTGCCGCTCACGACGGCGGCCACCTCGACGCCCTCGATGCGCCGCAGCGCGGCGGCGTGCTTGGCGCCGAAGGCGCCGCCGCCGGCCAGGGCGATCCGCAGGGTCCGGTCGTCAGTCATGTCACTCCTTCTCGGCGGGCGCGGCGGCCCGGGGACGGTTTTCCAGGATCAGGTGTCCGACGGCGGTGTTGGACGCCGGCACGTGGTAGAAGCGGTGCTTGACCTCGACCTCTCCCGAGCCGTCGACGTCGCTCAGGGCGCCGCGGGCGATCAGCCACATGACCAGCTCGATGCCCTCGGAGCCGGCCTCCTCCACGTACTCCAGGTGGGGGACCTCGGCCAGTCCGGCGGGGTCCTCGACGAGCCGGTCCAGGAAGGCGTTGTCCCACTCCCGGTTGATGAGCCCGGCGCGCGGGCCCTGGAGCTGGTGGCTCATGCCGCCGGTGCCCCAGATCTGCACCCGGAGCGGCCGGTCGTACGACTCGACGGCGCGGCGGAGGGCCTGGCCGAGGCGGAAGCAGCGGGCGCCGGACGGCACCGGGTACTGCACCACGTTGACGTGGAGCGGGATGACCTTGCACGGCCACTTCTCGACGTCGCCGAACATGAGGGACAGCGGGACGGTCAGCCCGTGGTCGACGGCCATCTCCTGGGCGAGGGTGAGGTCGAAGTCGTCCCGGATCAGGCAGTGCGCGAGGTGCGCGGCCAGGTCCGGGTCGCCTTCGACGGCGGGCACGGGCCGGGGGCCGTACCCCTCGTCGGCGATCGGGTAGGACGCGCCGGTGCCGAGCACGAACGTCGGGACCAGCGACTGGTCGAAGGCCGTGGCGTGGTCGTTGTAGACCAGCAGGACCACGTCGGGGACGTTGTCCCGCTGCCATGCCCGGGAGTACGCGTACCCGGCGAACACCGGTTTCCAGTAGGGCTCTTCGGTCTTGCCGTGGTCGAGGGCCGCGCCGATCGCCGGTACGTGCGAGGTGAACACGGCGCCGGTGACCGTGGCGTGGACCTCCGGGGCCGCCGGCGCGTGGGCGGCCTCGAGGACGGCGTGGTCGATGCGGTTGCCGTCGACGGACCGGCCGCCGCCGGCCATCATCGCCCGGTACTCCTCCTCGGTCATGCCCGTCATGGAGCCGGCCATCTGCTGGAACGAGAAGCCCAGCGTGCGCCCCACTTGGCGAGGAAGTAGATGTTGCCGCCCTCGCGCATCGCCGCGTTGAGGTCACGGTCGAGCAGGGCCCGCTTCTGCTCCTCGCGCAGCGGCCACGCGTCCAGGTAGGCGCGCTCGTCGGCGAGGTACGCCGCCCGGTTCTCCGCGGTCATCAGCGACATGCAGAACTGGTTGAGGTGGTACCCCTTCGCCGACTGCTCGGCGTCGAAGATCGTCGTCCCCGGGACCAGTCGGTACGTCTTGTCCAGCGCCATGCGGCACTCCCATCGTGAAAGGGTCACCCGGCGTCGGGCCAGTACAGGCGCGTCGGGTTGTCGACCAGGAGCTTCCGCCGCAGCTCGGGCGTCGGCGCGATGTGCGGCAGGAAGTCGACGAGCAGCCCGTCGTCGGGCATGTGGTCGGTCAGGTTGGGGTGCGGCCAGTCGGTGCCCCACAGCACCCGGTCGGGGAACTCCTCGACCACGCGCCTCGCGAAGGGCACGACGTCGCGGTACGCGTTCCGCTCCCCGTCCAGGGCCGGCGGGCCGCTCACCGTCAGCCGCTCCGGGCACGTCACCTTGCACCAGATGTCGTCGCGGGCCCGCAGGAAGTCCAGGAACGCCCCGAAGCCGGGCCCGTCCGGGTCCCCGGTGACGTCGGGCCGGCCCATGTGGTCGACGACCAGCGGCACGGGGATCGCCAGGAAGAAGTCCCGCAGGCCGGCGAGGTCGGCGGCCTCGAAGTAGACGACGGCGTGCCAGCCGTACGGCGCGATCCTCCCGGCGATGTCCAGCAGGTCCTGCCGGGGGGCCGCGTCGACGAGCCGCCGGACGAAGTTGAACCGCACCCCGCGGACGCCCGCCTCGTGCAGCGCCCGTACCTCGGCGTCGGTGACGTCCGGCCGCAGCGTCGCCACGCCCCGGGCCCGGCCGCCGGACGCCCGCAGCGCGTCGACCAGGGCGCGGTTGTCGGCGCCGTGGCAGGTCGCCTGCACGATGACGTTCCGGGTGAGGCCGAGGTGGTCGCGGAGCGCGAACAGCTGCTCCTTGGAGGCGTCGCACGGCGTGTACTTGCGCTCGGGGGCGTACGGGAACGTGTCGCCCGGCCCGAAGACGTGGCAGTGCGCGTCGACGGCGCCCTCGGGGAGCCGGAACGCGGGGCGGCTCGGTCCGGCGTACCAGTCCAGCCAGCCGGGGGTCTTCTCGTGTCCGGTGGCCATGCTCAGTCCTCGTACCGCAGGCCGAGCCCGGCCAGCGGGCCGCGCATGCCGTACAGGTCGAGGCCGAGTTCGCCGGCGCGGAACCGCGCGCGCTTGTCCTCCTCCTTCGCCTCGCGGGCGGCGGACGCGGCGGCCACCTCGGCGGCCCGCTCGCGCGGCACGACGACGACGCCGTCGGCGTCCGCGACGACCGCGTCACCGGGGCGCACGAGCGCGTTGCCGCAGACCACGGGCACGTTGACGGAGCCGAGCGTGGCCTTGACGGTGCCCTTGGCGTGGACCGCGCGGGCGAAGACGGGGAAGTCCATGTCCTCCAGGTCGGCGACGTCCCGGACGCCGCCGTCGATGACGAGGCCGCGGCAGCCGCGGGCCCGGAAGGAGGTGGCGAGCAGCTCGCCGAAGAAGCCGTCCTCGCTCTCGGTCGTGCAGGCCGCGACGACGACGTCGCCGTCCTGGATCTGCTCGGCGGCGACGTGCAGCATCCAGTTGTCGCCGGGCTGGAGCAGCACGGTCACGGCCGTGCCGCACAGCCGCGCCTTCGGGTAGACGGGCCGCAGGTAGGGGCGCATCAGCCCGGTCCGGCCCATGGCCTCGTGGATCGTGGCGACGCCGAACGCCGACAGCGCGGCGACGGCCTCCGTGTCGGCCCGGTCGATCCTGGTGTGGACGACGCCGATCTCGGTGTGTTCCATGCGAGCTCTCCTGGGTGCGGGGTCAGCGGCCGGCCGCGGCGAGGCGGGCGGCGAGGCGGGGGTAGACGCGCAGGGCGTTGCCGGAGTAGACGGCCGCCCGCTCCTCGTCCGTCAGGTGCGGGGTGGCGTCCACGTACCGCCGGGTGTCGTCGAAGTGGTGGCCGGTGCGCGGGTCGACGTCGCGGACCGCGCCGATCATCTCGCTGGCGAAGAGCACGGACCGGCTGGGGATCACCCGGGTCAGCAGGTCGACGCCGGGCTGGTGGTAGACGCAGGTGTCGAAGAAGACGTTGTCGAGCAGCGCCTCCGGGTCCGGCCGGCCGAGCGCCATCGCCAGGCCGCGGAACCGGCCCCAGTGGTACGGCACGGCGCCGCCGCCGTGCGGGACGACGAACCGCAGCGTCGGGAAGTCCGCGAACAGGTCGCCCTGCACCAGCTGCATGAAGGCCGTGGTGTCGGCGTTGAGGTAGTGGGCGCCGGTGGTGTGGAAGGCCGGGTTGCACGAGGTGCTGACGTGGATCATCGCGGGGATGTCGTACGCCGTCATCGCCTCGTACAGCGGGTACCAGCTGCGGTCGGTCAGCGGCGGCGCGGTCCAGCGGCCGCCCGACGGGTCGGGGTTGAGGTTGACCGTGACCGCGCCCAGCTCCTCGACGGCGCGGCGCAGTTCGGGCAGGCACGTCGCCGGGTCGACGCCCGGCGACTGCGGCAGCATCGCGCCCATGGCGAACCGGCCGGGGTAGAGGGTGGTCACCCGGTGGACCAGGTCGTTGCAGATCCGCGCCCACTCCGAGGAGACGGCGAAGTCGCCGATGTGGTGGGCCATGAAGCTGGCACGCGGCGAGAAGACGGTGAGGTCGCTGCCGCGCTCGTCCATCAGCCGCAGCTGGTTGGCGTCGATCGCGGCGCGCAGGTCGTCGTCGGTGATGACCAGCTCGGCCGGGTCGGGAGCCGGGCCGCGGCCCTCGGCCGCCGCGATCTGGCGGTCGCGCCACCGGCCCAGCTGCGGCGGGGCGGTGGTGAAGTGACCGTGACAGTCGATGATCATGGGAAGCCTCGCAGTCGTCCGGGTCGGTGGTCAGTGGCCGCGGGCCGGCCAGCCGGTGTACTGCTCGGCCAGATAGGCGCGGCCGGCGTGCGTGCCCACCACGTTGTCCAGCTCGCCGAGCTGCCGCCGCAGGTCGAAGGCCGACGCCCCGGGCGCGGTGTGGAGCAGCCGCGTCATCCAGTACGAGAAGTTCTGCGCCCGCCAGATCCGCTGGAGCGCCCGCGGCTCGTACGCGTCCAGCGCCGCGTCCCCGGTGCCGCCGAGCGCCTTCAGCAGCACGTCGGCGAGGATCTTCACGTCGTGCAGCGCCAGGTTGAGCCCCCGGGCGCCGGTCGGCGGCACCGTGTGCGCGGCGTCACCGGCCAGCAGCAGCGAGCCCCAGCGCATCGGCTCCTGCACGAAGGAGCGGAAGCGCAGCACCGTCTTCTCGGTGATCGGCCCCTCCGCCAGCCGGAAGCCGTCCTCGCCGGCCACCCGCGCCTGCAGGGTCTCCCAGATCCGGTCGTCCGGCCACGCGTCCGTGGACGCGTCGGGGGCGCACTGGAAGTACATGCGCTGCACCGACTCGCTGCGCTGGCTGATCAGCGCGAAACCGTGCTCGGACCGGGCGTACACCAGTTCGGGCGCGCTCCTCGGCGCCTCGGCGAGGATGCCGAACCAGGCGAAGGGGTACGCGGTGCCGTACCGCACGCGCCGGTCCTCCGGCACCAGGTCGCGGCACATGGACCGCGAGCCGTCCGCGCCGACCACGTACCGCGCCCTGATCTCGTGCCGGGTCCCGTCGGGCGCCGTGTAGCGGACCCGCGGGGCGCCGGTCGCGCAGTCGAGGACCTCGGTGTCGCGGACCCCGAAGTGGACGGTGCCGCCGTCGCGTTCGCGGGCGTCGGCCAGGTCGGTGAAGACGGCCGTCTGCGGATAGAGCCAGGTGGACGCGCCGACGAGCCTCTTGAAGTCGATCCGGTACGGCCGTCCCGCCGACCGCACCTCGATGCCCTCGTGCTCGTCGCCGTCCCGCAGGATCCGGTCCGACACGCCGGTCTCGACCAGGTCGCGGGCGACGTCGGCCTCCAGGATCCCGGCCCGCTGGGTCGTCTCGATCTCCCGCCGGGTGCGGGTGTCGAGGGCGATCGTCTCGACCCCGGCCCGGCCGAGCAGGTGCGCCAGCATGAGGCCCGCGGGCCCCGCGCCGACCACCGCGACCGGGATCGGGACGACCGAGTCGACGGGGGCGTCGGCCATGGCATCTCCCGAGTGGCTGTGAGCGGTCCGAACAGTTCGGAACGGCCCGAACGCTGCCAGCCTGCCCAGCCCCCGGTCAGCGGTGTTTCCGTCAGACGGAAGCCGGTCCGGAACTCAGCCCGTCGTCCGGGTACGCCTGCCGAGCTCGTCGGAGATCCCGTACGCGGCCCGCAGCAGCGGCTCCCGCAGCGCCCGCGCCCTGCTCGCGCCCCGCGCCGTGATCACGATCCCCAGCGCGGCGCTCACCGGGCCCTTCCGCCCGATCCGCACCAGCGCCGCCACCGCCACCGTGCTCTCCGACAACTGCCGGTCGCTGACGAAGACCTGCTCGCGCCGGATCCGGTCCAGCTGCGTTCGCAGCGTCCTCGGATCGGTGACCGTGTGCCGGGTCCACGCCCGCTGCGGCGCGTCCAGCACCTCCTCCTGGATGTCCGCCGGCGCGTGCGCCAGCAGCACCCGCCCCATGCCCGTCGCCCCCACCGGGAACCGGGTCCCGACGCCCGTCAGCAGCTCCACCGACCGGTGCCCGGAGATCCGCTCCACGAAGACGAGTTCGGTGCCCTCCCGCACCGCCAGCTGCACGTTCTCGTGCGTCGCCTCGTACAGGTCCTGCATGAACGGCAGCGCCACGTCCCGCAGGATCTGCGTCCGGGGGCAGCCCGCGGCGATCTCCCACAGCCGCAGCCCCACGTGCCACGACCCGTCCTCGCCGCGCTCCAGCGCGCCCCACGCGGCCAGTTCGTTCACCACCCGGTGCGCGGTGCTCAGGGCCAGGCCGGTGCGCTGGGCGATCTCGGATAGTGTCTGGGCGGGGTGCTCGCGGTCGAAGGCCGCCAGGACCTCCAGGACCTTTCCCGCCGCCGTGCTCCGGGTCGTGCTCACGCCGCCAGTCTCGCAGACCGGTACGAGCCCCAGGGCCGGGCGTGCCCACCCTCCTTCCACCCCCCTTCCACCCCCCTTCCGCCTCCCGCAGGCGACGCAGACATCACGACCGAGGAGTCGACGTGCACCGTGAACTCGTGGGGCTGTCCTCGATGGCGACCCGTCCGATACTCGCCGACCTGTCCGAGCACCTCCGGCGCGCCCACGGCACGCCGGTCCGCTTCGAGTCCGCCGGCGGCGTCGAGATCGCCCGCCGGGTCCGGGAGGGCGCCCGGGCGGACCTCCTGGTGCTCGCCGAGGGCGCCCTGGCCGCCCTGGACCGGGAGGGCCACCTGCTCGCCGGCTCCGCGCGTCCCCTGTGGGTCTCGCAGGTCGTGGCCGCGGTGCCGGCCGGCGCCCCGGCGCCCGCCCTGGACTCGGTGGCCGGCCTCCGTACCGCCCTGACGTCGGCGCGGAGCGTCGCGTACTCCACCGGCCCCAGCGGCACCGCCCTCCTGGACCTGCTCGACCGCCTCGGCCTGGCCGGCGCTCTCGCCGGCCGCCTCGTCCAGGCCCCGCCCGGCGTCCCCGCCGGCACCCTCCTGGCCTCAGGCCGTGCCGACCTCGCCTTCCAGCAGCACAGCGAACTGATGGACCTTCCGGGCGTCACCGTCCTCGGCCCGCTGCCGGGCGACACGGCGATCACCTCCGTCTTCGCTGCCGCCGTCCTGGCGTCGTCCGCCGACCCCGCCCCCGCCCTCGCCGCGCTCGACCTCCTCGCCACGGAGGAGGCGACGCGCCGCGCCGCCGCCCGGGGGATGACGCCGGCCGGTCCCTGACCGGCGGCCCGCGCCGCCGGCGCTCACTCCCGGACCAGGCAGAACGGGTGACCCGCCGGGTCGGCGTAGACGCGCCAGCTCCGCTTGCCGTCGCCGTCGTCGAGCAGGGTCGCGCCCAGCGCGAGGGCCTGCGCGTGGGCGCCGTCCAGGTCCGCCACGCCCAGGTCCAGGTGGAACTGCGCCGGGTGCGCGGGATCCGGCCAGCGGGGCGGACGGTGGTCGGCGACCCGCTGGAACGCGAGCACCAGGCCGCCGTCGGTGTGCAGCGTCGACCAGTCGTCGTCGAGCGACCAGCGGGGATCCGGGCGGTCGATGTCGCCGCCGAGCAGCCCCTCGTAGAACCGGGCGAGTTCCCTGACGTCCGGACAGTCCAGCACCACGCACTGCAGTTTGGCCTTCACGCGGGCAGCCTAGAGGACACGGGCGGCGCGGTCAGGCGGAGTCGTCGCGCGGCACACCGGTCTCCGGCCCGACCGCCGGCAGGGAGTCGAGCCAGGCGAGGAGGCGGTCGCCCTCGCGGGTCATCACCTCCGGGTCGCGCAGGGCGTTGGCCATGAGGGACATGCCCTGGTAGCCGGAGACGAGGGTGAGGGCCAGGCCGTCCGGGTCGGGCAGGCCGAGCGCCCGGAACTGCCGCGCCGCCCAGTCCAGCAGGCGGCGGATCACCGTGCCGGCCTCGGCGTCGAGGGTTCCGTCGGCGCGCTTGTCGAGCTCGACGGCGAGCGTGCCGGTCGGGCAGCCGAAGCGGGCGGCGGTGTCGCGCTGGGCGACCCAGCCCTCGACCAGCGCCTTCAGGCGCTCGCGCGGATCGTCCAACTCGTCCAGGCGGGCGGCGAGTTCGTCCAGGTGCGCGGAGTGCTCGCCGAGCGCGGCCCGGACGAGCTCGTCCTTGGTCTTGAAGTAGTAGTAGACGTTCCCGACGGGGACGTCGGCCTCGCGGGCGATGTCGGCCAGGGTGGTCCGTTCGACCCCCTGCTCGTGGAGGACCTTGGCCGCCGCGGCCGTGAGCCGCCGCCGCTTCTGGGTCGCCTGTTCCCGCCGGTTCGGTGAGTTGGTCACCCGACTGACTATAGACAGCCCGGGGTGGGGGCGTGCTACGGTCGTGCCCAGTCAGTAAGTCAGCCAACTAACTCACTCACTTCGGGGGTTCTCATGATCACGGTGACCGGCGCGACGGGCAACATCGGCAGGACGCTCGTGGAGCTGCTGACCGGCGCGGGCGAGGAGGTCCTCGCCGTCTCGCGGCAGCCGCGGCCGGCCGAGCCCGCGGCCGGCGTCCGCTGGATCCAGGCCGACATGGGCACGCCGGCCGGACTGCGGTCCGCGCTCGACGGGTCCCGCGCCCTCTTCCTCCTCGTCGGCGGCGAGCTCAACAGCCACGGCGAGGACCCGGCCGTCCTCCTCGACGCCGTGCGGGACTCCGGCGTCGAGCGGATCGTCCTGGTGTCGTCGCAGGTCAGCGTCACCCGGCCGACGGCGCTCTCGCACGCCCGGCTGCGCGCGTTCGAGGCCGCCGTGCGCGCCACCGGACGGGACGCCACCGTCCTGCGCCCCGGCGGCTTCGCGTCCAACGCGTTCGCCTGGGCCGAGACGGTCCGCACCCGGCGTACGGTCCTCGCCCCGTTCGGGGACGTGGCCCTGCCGGTCGTCGACCCGGCGGACATCGCCGCCGTCGCGGCCGTCGCCCTGCGCGAGGACGGACACGCGGGCCGTACGTACGAGCTGACCGGCCCCGAGGCCATCAGCCCGCGCCGGCAGGCGGAGGTCCTGGCGGAGGCCCTGGGGGAGGAGGTCGCGTTCGTGGAGCTGTCCCGGGCCGAGGCACACGCCCACCTCGCCGGGTTCATGCCGGAGGACGTCGTCACCGGCACCCTCGACGTCCTCGGCGTCCCGCTCCCGGAGGAGCAGAAGGTCAGCCCCGACGTGGAGGCGGTCCTCGGCCGGCCGGCCGCGCCCTTCGGCGCGTGGGTGGCCCGCAACCTCCCCGCCTTCCGGTGACCCGGGGCCGCCCCGGTCACTCGGGGCGGCCCGGGGCCACCCGGTCGGCTGCCCGGGGCGGGTCGGCCACCCGCCCCGGGTCACTCGGGGCGGCCGAAGCGGCGGGCCGCCCACAGCAGCGCCAGCACGCCCGCGGCCAGCAGCAGACCCGCCTCCAGAACCAGCGGCGGCTGCCGCCCCGCCCATTCGACCGTCGCCGCCGACGGCGGGCCGGGGACCCGCAGGTCGACGGAGCGGCGCAGCACGTCCACGCCGTACGCGAGCGGGTTCGCGGCGGCCAGGGCCTGCGCCCACCCCGGCAGCGACCCCAGCGGGAAGAAGCCGCCGGACAGGAACAGCAGCGGCATCATCACCAGGCCCAGCAGGGTGTGGAACGTCTCCGGACCGCGCAGTCCCACCGCCAGCGCCAGGGACAGCGCGGTCAGCGTGAACGAGACGAGGAGCATGCCGCCGAACAGCATCACCAGCAGCACCGGGTCGTACGGCAGCCCGACCGCGCCCGCCAGCGCGAGCAGGACCGCGCCCTGCACCGCCGCCACCAGCGTCCCGCCCGCGCAGCTCCCGAGCAGCAGCGTCGTCCGCCCGACCGGGGCCATCAGCAGCTCGCGCAGGTACCCGCTCTGACGGTCCGTGATCAGCCGGATGCCGACCATGATGGCCGGCGTCTGCACGGTCATCATCAGCATCCCCGGGTACAGGTACGTCCGGTAGCCGACGCCCAGCGCGGCCTCCGGGATCAGCGCGGCCAGGCCGCCGCCCAGCAGGAACAGGTACAGCACCGGGTGGAGCAGCATCACCGCGGTGGGCACGCGCTGCCGGGCCAGCCGCAGCAGGTCCCGGTGGACCAGGGCGTGCACCGCGCGCAGTTCGCGCCGGATCCGGGACGGACGGGACGTGCGCGGCGGGGCGGCGCCGTCGGGGCGCGTCAGCGGGAGCGTCGTCATCGGCCGCCGCCCCCCGTCCCCTCCGGACCGGTCATGCTGCGGCCGGTGTGGTGGAAGAAGACGTCGTCGAGGGTGGGCGGGGTCGCGGAGGCCGCGTGCACGGCGACGCCGTGGACCTCCAGCGCCGCGCACAGCCGGGGGATCCAGGCGCTGCCGTCCGGCACCCGCAGCCAGATCCCGTCCGCGTCCGCGTGGACCGTGCACTCCGGCGGGACGAGCAGCCGGACGACCCGGCGGGCCGCCGCGTCGTCGCTCGTCCGCAGCACCACCCGGTCGTCCCCGATCGCCGCCTTCACCCCGGACGGCGTGCCCTGCGCCACCAGCCGCCCGCCGTCGATGATCGCGAGCCGGTCGCAGTGCTCCGCCTCCTCCAGGTAGTGCGTCGTGACGAACAGCGTGCTGCCGTTCCGTTCGCGCAGGGCCCGCAGGTGCTCCCAGATCAGGGCCCGCGCGTGCGGGTCGAGGCCGGTGGTCGGCTCGTCCAGGAACAGCACACCGGGCTCGTGCAGCAGCTGGCGGGCGATCTCCAGGCGCCGCCGCATGCCGCCCGACAGGGTGCGGACCGGCGAGCGCCGCCGGTCCGCGAGACCGGCCAGGTCCAGCACCTCCGCCGTGCGGCGGCGCACGTCGGCGCGGCGGAGCCCGTACAGGCGGGCGTGGACGCGGAGGTTCTGCTCGGCCGTCAGATCGGGGTCGAGGGCGCTGTGCTGGAAGAGCAGCCCGACCCGGCGGCGCACGCGCTCGGGCTCGGCGACGACGTCGGCGCCCGCCACGGAGGCCCGGCCCGACGTGGGACGGGCGAGCGCGCACAGCAGGGCGATGGTGGTGGACTTGCCGGCGCCGTTGGGACCGAGGAAGGCGAAGGTCTCGCCCCGGCGCACGTCCAGGTCCAGGCCCCGCACCGCGTGGGTGAGGGTGCCGTCCGGTCCGCGGTAGCTCTTGACCAGCCCGCGGGTGCTGATGGCGTACGCGGCACCGGCCGGCGCGGCGGCGGGCGGGCCGGGAGCGGCGGGGGCGGTCTCGTGGTCTCGGGCGTCGAGCTGCATGGTCCGGTCCTCGTCCAGGCGGTCGGGCGGGCGGGGCCTCCCCCGGCCCGCGGCTGCCCCGGGACAGCCGCGGACCGGGGGAGACGGGACGCGCTACGCGCAGCTCACACCGATACAGACGGTGTTGAGGAGCGTGAGCAGGCCGACGCACTCGCAGGTCGCCGCGAACGGCGCCCCGTCGACGCCGACCGGGTCGGTCTCCGGAAGGGCGTGCAGGCGGGCGAGCAGTTCGAGGTCCTGGTTCTCCATGGCAATCTCCTTCTTCCGTGAGGTGGCGGCAGGCTCTCTGCCGCTCAGACCGGCTGCTGGACCATCCAGTGCCGGGGCTCAGAGGGGTGGCGCACCCGCATGAGGAACGCCAGGATTCCGGCGGATCCGTCGCTCCACCCCGTCGACACGTCCCCGTACTCGTTGGGGAAGACGACGTGGGCTCCGCGGTGGGACCGTTCGGAGACGATGAGACGGGTCAGCGCCTCGGCGCCCGCCCGGTGGGCCGGGTCGCCGGTCGCGTCGGCCAGGTCGAGCAGCAGGTCGCCGTTGCCGGCCAGGCCGTGGCACTGCGTGAGCGCGGCCCGCGAGGCCCGCTCCACCACGGCCGGCGCGGACCGGCGGGCGAGGTCGCCGAACCGGTCGTCGCCGGTCGCCCGCCACAGCCGCACCAGGAACGCGCCGATGCCGCCCGAGCCGTGGCACCAGTACGGCGCCGTGGGCACGTCCCCGGCCTGCGCAGGCCACTGCGCCGCGCCGCCCACGTCCACGGCGTGCGCGACCAGGTGCTCGCCGGCCGCCACGGCCAGCGCGCGGTGCGCCGGGTCGCCGGTGACGGACGCGGCGGCCAGGAGGAAGCAGCCGATGCCGGACGTGCCGTGGGCGAAGCCGAGGTACCGCTTGCCGGCCTCCTCCGCCACCGCCTCCGCCGGCACCGGCCAGCTCGCCCCGGGACCGTCGCGGTCCGCGGCGTCCGCCAGCCGGCCGGCCGCGTCCGCGACCACGGCGGCCAGGCGCGGGTCGCCGGTGCGGTGCCACAGGTGGACGGCGGCGAGCCCGCCGCCCGCCGTGCCGTGCGTGATGTCGTGGCTGGGCGTCGGCTCCTGCGGCGCGAGCGCCAGGGCCAGCGCGTGGTCGGTCAGCTTCCCGTCGCCGAGGACGCGCCCGGCCTCGTACAGCGCCCACGCGGTGCCCCGGGTGCCGAAGTGCAGACCGGGACGGGCGGACCGGGCGTCCGTGCGGTCGGCGATCCAGCGCCCCGCCGCGGCCAGCGTGTCCGGCAGGCGCGGATCGCCCGTGAGCGCGAAGTACCGGGCCAGCACCGCCAGGACACCGGCCGCGCCCTGCTGCACGGTGCACGGATCGGTCTCGCCGGCCCGCGTGGACACCGGCCACAGACGGTGGTCGTCCTCGGGCGTCATGGTGTCGACGAGGTGCCGCACGATCCCGGACACGACGGCGTCGAGGGAGGGTGGCACTGCTGTCGCCGCGTTGTCGCGCCGCGCCGGGGCGGCGGCGGAGGACGGGCTGGCCGCGGCCTCCAGGACCGCGCGGGCCCGGGCCGGGTCCCACCGGGCCTCCGGGTCGTCCCGCATCAGCCCGAGGATCACCTCCCGCATGCCGTCCGGGAGGCGTACGGACCCGGCGCAGGCGGTCAGCCAGTCGGCGAGCCGCTCCTCCGCGGGCCGGTCCGCAGGCTCCTCGTCCAGCAGGTTCGGCACCTTCCCCGTCAGGACGAAGCACACGGTGGCGCCCAGGCTGTAGGCGTCGGCCGTGGGGGAGACCGGCGCGTCCCGCAGCCGCTCGGGCGCGCTGAACCCGGGCGTCCCCACCCGCGTCGGCAGCGCCTCGTCCTCCGCCAGGACGGCCAGCTCCAGGTCGATGAGGCGCAGTTCCCCGTCCGGGCGGACCATCACGTTGCCCGGCGTGAAGTCCCGCAGCACGCACCCGTGGGCGTGGGCCGCCGCCACCAGCTCGACCAGCCGGCCGGCCTGCGCGACCGCGGCGGTCCCGTACCGCTCGGCGCCCACGTCGCGGAAGTGCTCGGCGACCCAGGTGCGCAGCGGGACGCCCGGCACCTCCTCCTGGGCCAGGAACAGGTGCCCGCCGTGCTCGAACATCGCCAGCGGCTCCGGCGCCAGGCCGGTGCCCCGCAGCTTCTCCAGCGCCCGCGCCTCGGCGCGCAGCCAGTCGCGGACGTCGAAGCCGGAGGCGTCCGCCTCCACGTGCGGCCGGGTCTCCTTGATCACGACGGGCGCGCCGGTGCGGACGTCGCTGCCGCGGTAGACGCCGCCCTTGTTGGTGTGCCGGATCGCCTCCCGTACCGCGAACCGGCCGCCGAGCACCAGCGGACGGGCCGCCGCCCCGGCCGGGGGAGGCGCGGCGGCCGCCGGCGCGGGGAACGGGCTGACCGCCCACTCCGGCGGCGTGTACCGGCCGGTGCGCCGGTCCTCCACCGGATTGCCGTCCGGGTCCTCGACGTACCAGACCAGCAGCCCGTCGGGGCCCAGCCGGCGCCGGGCGACGAACGCGCCGTACCGGTAGTGCACCAGGCTGCCGGCCGCGTACTGCTGGTCGGACAGGATCCGCGGCCCGGCCAGGCCCCGCGTCGCCCGGTGCAGCTCCGCGGCGAGGCGGGCCGCGTCGGCGTCCGACCGCGGGTAGACGGTGAGGAACTTCCCGGAGCTCCCCCGGGGCGTGGCGCGGGAGTTGAGCGCGCTCACCTGCTCAAGGGACCGGGCGAACTTGAACCCCGACGTGTCCCGCAGCAGTACGTCGAGGGACCGTTCCAGGACCGCCGGCGCGGAGCCTGCCGTCGCCGACACGTGGAGCTTCCACCCCTGCGTCCGCCGCTCTGCCTGGCGGGGTGCCACCCGGTACCACTGGGCGTCGGAGTCGGTCGTCCAGCGCGCGCCCGTGCCCGTGGCGTCCAGCGCTCGATGGAGGAGGTCTTCCAGAACGGTGTCGGTGGCCTGGCTCGTCATGCCCATCCCTCTCGACTGCGGGAACCGCTGGCCGGAAGGTGCCCGGAGCACGTGCCGACCCCACACGCCCGCCCCCGGATTCACCGGTTCCGGCGAGCGCGCGCCGGAGTTGTCCCACCGAGAGGCGCGCCCGGCGCGGAACGGCGCACAGCGGCTCGCTCGGGGGCGGTCACGGCCTTCGGGGGAGGGCGGGGAGCGGGCGGCGGGCCGTGGGGCGCTTGACCTTGACACGGTGACAAGGTCTTCACTGCGGGGCGAGGAGGTGGTTCCGATGACCATGACGGAACAGGACCCCGGCGGCGTACGGCGGGCTCTGCGGGCGCTGGAGGACGCGAACGCGTCGGTGCGGCTGCGGGCCGCGCTGGAGGCAGGGTCGGCGCCCGACCCGCGGTACGTGGACGCGCTGGTCGAACGGTGCGCGGTGGAGCCCGAGTTCTTCGTCCGCGACATGCTGACCTGGGCCCTGACCCGGCACCCGGTGGAGCGGACGCTGCCCCGGGTGCTCGGCGAGCTGGGGGCGGAGTCCGCGCGGGCCCGGAGCCAGGCGCTGCACACGCTCTCCAAGCTGGGGGACCCGCGGGCCTGGCCGGCGATCACCCGCGGGCACCTGACCGACGCCGACGACGAGGTGGCGCGCGCGGCCTGGCGGACGGCGGTCCTGCTGGTCCCGGACGGCGAGGAGCGGGCCCTGGCCGAGGTGCTGGCCACCCAGCTCGGACGCGGCGGGCGGGAGACGCAGCTCAGTCTCAGCCGCGCGCTGACCGGCCTCGGCTCCGTCGTCGAGCCGGTGCTGCGTGCCGCCGCACGCCACCCCGACCCCGGCGTCCGCGCGCACGCCCTCGCCACCGAGCGGCTGCTGCGCGACCCCGGCGCCGGGTTCGGGTACGCGATCGAGGAGGCGAAGCGCGTCGTGGCGCTCGGTGGCGAGGCGCCCGGGGGAGACTAGGGCGTGTTGATCGGTGAGGTGGCACGCCGCTCCGGCGTCAGTGCCCGCATGCTCAGGCATTACGAGTCGCTCGGCCTGGTGCGGCCCTCGGGCCGCACCGGCTCCGGCTACCGGGAGTACCGCGAGGAGGACATCCGGCGGATCTTCCACATCGAGAGCCTCCGCTCGCTGGGGCTGTCGCTGCGGGAGATCGGCCGGGCGCTTGACGACCCCGGCTTCACGCCGGAGCGGCTCGTGGGCGACCTCATCGAGCAGACCCGGGCCCGGGTGGCCGCCGAGACCGAACTGCTCACCCGGCTCCGGCGGATCGCCGCCGCCGGCCCCGCCAGCTGGGACGACGCCCTCCAGGTCGTCGCCCTGCTCCAGGCCCTCGGCTCGGCCAGCAAGGACGCCCGCCAGCGCGCCGCGCTGTCCTCGGGCGACGAGGTCCCCGTACCGGCGGAGGCGCTGGTCGAGGCGGCCCTCGGCGAGACGGAGCCCAATGTCGCCGGCGCCCTCCGCTGGGCGCTGGCCCGTTCCGGCGACGGCTCCGCCGCCCTCCTGGCCCGTGCGCTCGACTCCCCGTCGGCGGCGGTCCGGGAGCGGGCCGTCCGGGCCCTCGCCGCGCTCCCCGGCGACGAGGCGTCGGCCCGGCTCCACGACGCCCTCGGCCACCCCGACCCGGTGGTGCGGGGCCAGGCCGCCCTGGCGCTCGGCGGGCGCGGCGAGCCCGACGCCGCCCCGGAGCTCGTGGAGATGGTCGTGGACGGCCGGAACGACACGGACGCGGCCGACGCCCTCGGCGTCCTCGCCGCCGACGACGGCGCGGCGGACGCGATCGCGTCCCGGCTCGTCGGCCGGCTCGCCGACGCGGCCACCGGCGCGCCCGCGCGGGGCCGCCTCACCCAGGCGCTCGCCGACGTCCCCGGCCCTGTCGCGTCCCGTGCCCTCGCCGACCTCACCGGCGACGCCGACCCCGCCGTGGCCCTGACCGCGGCCTATCTGCGCGGTCTCCGCGACCCCGGCTGAACGGGTGGGACGTCACCGGCGGTCTGCTTCCTTGCTGAGCGGGCCGCTCGTCACCGGAGGTCTCCCTCGTCCTCGGTGACCTCCCAGGTGAGGTGGCCGGCGGCGGCGAGGGAGCCGAGGAAGCCGGCCGCGTCGAACAGCTCGCCGGCCGAGGCGACCCCGGTCGTGCGGGTCCGGCCCGTGAGGATCCGGTGCACGGCCTCCACCGCGAGCGGCGCCGTCACGGCGTAGATGTCCTGGCCGGCGGCGACGGCCCGCCGGGCGGCGCCGCCGGAGCGGACGACGACGTCCACGAGGAAGGTCTGGCCGGACCGGCCGCGCTCGTCGACCGCCGTCGGCGCCGGCGTGTCCGCGCCGGTCACGCCGCCGGCCGCCTCCGTCGACATGTAGGTGCGCACCAGGGGGACCGACAGATGGCTGGGGATGGTCACGACATCGGCCATCGTGAACTCGCCGACGACCGCGCGCGGTCCCATCGGCGCGGGGAACGGCCAGGTCAGCACGGGCAGTTCGTCGGTGTGGTACTCCAGGCGCCCGTCCGCGAACCGGACCCGCCGGCCGCCCCGGCGCTCCGCCGAGACCTTGCCGGCGAGCCGGGTGCCCTCCGTGGGCTCCCAGCCGCTCAGCCCGTACGCGACGTGCGCCTCGTCCGCCGCCGTCCAGTCGCCGGCCGCGGCGGTGGCCAGCAGGTCGCCGAGACCGCCGTAGAAGGCCATCGCGGGGAGGACCACCGTGCCCGCCTCCCGCGCGGGGCCGGCGAACCGGGCGAAGGTGTCGGCGTTGGCCTCGATCTCGGCGGCCACGTCGACGTACGGGATCCCGGCCCGCAGCGCCGCCTCGACCAGCGGCCCGGCCGTGGTCGCGAAGGGGCCCGCGCAGTTGACGACGGCGTCGGCGCCGGCCAGCGCCCGGTCGAGCGCCGCCGGGTCGTCCACCGCCGCCGGCCGCACGGCGAGACCGGGGTGCTCCTCCGCCAGCCCCTTCAGCTTCGTCGCGTCCCGTCCGGCGAGGACCGGGACGAAGCCGCGCTCCTGCAGGTGCGCCACCACGAACCGGCCCGTGTGGCCGTACGCGCCGTACACCGTCACCGTCTGTCCTGCCGCCATGAGGTATCGCTCCCGGTGCTGTGCCGCGTCCCGTCGACTGCGGCCCGTGCGACCATCCTCGAATAGTTGAAGGTGCAACGGTGAGTGTCGGAAACGACATGCCCCGTACACTTCCGGACATGACCTCCGTCGCGCTGGCCGTCACCGACGGCATGCTCCACTTCGAACTGGCCATCGCCCACGAGGTGTTCGGCTCCGCCCCCGACGCGGTGACCGTCCCCTGGTACGACCTCGCCGTCTGCGGACCCGGCCCCGTCCCCTTCGGCCCCTTCCGACTGGAGCCCGACCACGGCCTCGACCGACTCCGGGACGCCGACACCGTCGTCGTCCCAGGCTGGGCCGACGTCGACGTCCCCCCGCCCGCCGCACTCGTCGACGCCGTCCTCGCCGCCCATGCCGCCGGCGCCCGCGTCGCCTCCCTCTGCACCGGCGCCTTCGTGCTCGCCGCCGCCGGACTGCTCGACGGCCGCCGCGCCACCACCCACTGGGCCCACACCGACGCCCTGGCCGCCCGCCATCCCGCGATCCAGGTCGACCCCGACGTCCTCTACGTGGACGACGGCACCGTCCTCACCTCCGCGGGGAAGGCCGCCGCCCTCGACCTCTGCCTGCACCTGGTGCGCCTCGACCACGGCTCGTCCGTCGCCAACACCGTCGCCCGCCGGCTCGTCGTGCCGCCCCACCGGTCCGGCGGCCAGGCCCAGTTCGTCACCGCCCCGGTGCCGGACCACGAGGACCACCCGCTCACCGCCCTGTTCCCCTGGGTCGTCGCGCGCCTGGACCGGCCGCTGACCGTCGAGGACCTGGCGCGGCGGGCCGGGATGAGCTCGCGCCACCTGACCCGCCACTTCCGCGCCGCCACCGGCACCACGCCGCTGCAATGGCTGCTCGCCCAGCGGATCCGGCGCGCCCAGGAACTCCTGGAGCGCACCGACGACAGCGTCGACGCCATCGCGACGGCCACCGGCATGGGCACCGCGACGACCCTGCGCCGGCACTTCAACCGCACCCTGGGCGTCCCGCCGGACAGCTACCGGCGCACCTTCCGCACCCGCACGGCCGCCACGGCGCCGTCGCCCTGACGACGCCGCGCCGGCCGCGACCGGTCCGTCAGTACGTGAGGATCCCCGGGTCCGTCACGCCGTCCGCGCCCGTCTCCACGTGCCCGGCCAGCCGCCGCACGTAGTCGGTGTGGGCGGCGGACGTGATGGTGACGTCGTACCACCGCCCGGACGCCGAGAGCGGCACGGAGTGGGTGACGGTCGCGCCCCGGCCGACCGCCAGCGTCCGGGTGCCGCCCCCGTAGGCGTGGGTGAGGGTCACCGTCGTCGCCGGGCCGGCGTTGGTGAAGGTGAGGTCCAGGGAGCCGGTGGTGCCGTTGTGGCGGGCCGTGACCTCCGGGACGGCGGTCTTGCCGGGGGAGCGGAAGCGGCGCAGGAAGCCGTTCGGGCCGTGCACGGTGAGGTCGGTGGTGCCCTTGGAGTACCTGGTGTTCCAGGTGTCCGCGATCGACGTGCCGGCCGCCGCCGTGTACGTCCACGGGGCGTCCGTGCGGTTCGCCGACGTCACGTAGAACTGGGCGCCGGCGGCCGGGCCGCCGCTGAAGGAGAGCCGGAAGGTGCCGGCCGTGGTGTCGGCGCTGCCGTCCACGTACGGCGCGTACTTCAGCGGACGGGTCGGCTTGGCGCCGGGCTCCTGGCGCGGCATGGTGCCGACGGCCGGCGCGGTGGCCGGGAAGTCCGGGTGGCGGTCGCGGTCGGGCGGGTAGTAGCCGGCCGTGGACGGCAGCGCGACCGGCTGCGGCTGCGCGCGGGTGAAGTCGAACGCCGAGGTCAGGTCGCCGCAGACGGCCCGCCGCCACGGCGAGATCTGCGGCTCGTGGACGCCGAAGCGGCGCTCGATGAAGCGGATCACCGAGGTGTGGTCGAAGGTCTCGGAGCAGGTGTAGCCGCCGGTCGACCAGGGCGACACGACGATCATGGGGACGCGCGGCCCGAGCCCGTACGGCCCGGCGACGTAGCCCGTCTTCCCCGGGAAGTGGTCCAGCGCGGTCGGGGTCGTCGACAGGCCCTGCGCCGCCGAGGCCGGGACGTACGGCGGGACGACGTGGTCGAAGAAGCCGTCGTTCTCGTCGTACGTGATGAACAGCGCCGTACGGGCCCACACGTCCGGGTTCGAGGTCAGCGCGTCCAGCACCTGGGCGATGTACCAGGCGCCGTAGTTCGACGGCCAGTTGGAGTGCTCGGAGAACGCCTCGGGCGCGGCGATCCAGGAGACCTGCGGCAGCCGCCCGGCCTGCACGTCGGCGCGGAGCCGGTCGAAGTAGCCCTCCCCGGCCTTTGCGTTCGTGCCCGTACGGGCCTTCTCGTACAGCGGGTCGCCGGGCCGGGCGTCGCGGTAGGTGTTGAAGTACAGCAGCGAGTTGTCGCCGTAGTTGCCGCGGTACGCGTCGCTGATCCAGCCCCAGTGGCCGGCCGCGTCCAGCCCGTCGCCGACGTCCTGGTAGACCTTCCAGGAGATCCCGGCCGCCTCCAGGCGCTCGGGGTACGTCTTCCAGCCGTATCCGGCCTCCGCGTTGTTGAGGACCGGGCCGCCGCCCGTGCCGTCGTTGCCGGTGTGACCCGACCACAGGTAGTAGCGGTTCGGGTCGGTCGAGCCGATGAACGAGCAGTGGTAGGCGTCGCAGATCGTGAACGCGTCGGCGAGCGCGTAGTGGAAGGGGATGTCGTCCCGGGTCAGGTACGCCATCGTCGCCTTGGTCTTGGCGGGTATCCACTGGTCGTAGCGGCCGTGGTTGAACGCCTTCTGGCCGCCCGCCCAGTCGTGGTTGAGCCCCTGGAGGAACTCCATGCCGAGCCGCGCGCTCTCCGGCCGGAACGGCAGCGTCACCTTCGTGCCGTCGGCCTGGTGCCACACGGACTTGCCGCTCGGCAGCGTGACCGGACGCGGGTCGCCGAAGCCGCGGACGCCCTTCATCGCCCCGAAGTAGTGGTCGAAGGAACGGTTCTCCTGCATGAGGACGACGATGTGCTCGACGTCCTGGAGGGTGCCGGTCGACCCCTGCGCGGGGATCGAGGCGGCACGGGCGATGGACTCGGACAGCGCGCTGAAGGCGACGGCGCCGCCGGCGAGCTGAAGGAACCTGCGGCGATCGAGATCGGCCATGGGGGAGCAGTCCTCCGGAAGTCGAGGGGACGGATACGGAGCGGCGGCCGGAGACCGGCGCGGAGCGCCCCAAGAAGAGCGCCCGGGAGCCACTGGCCCACGACCGTCCCGTGACTTCCCGCTGTACACCCGGCGAAATCCCCCGGGGCGCGGGCCGCTGACGCGACGCCGAGGCCGGGGGCGGGGTGGGAGGGCCGGCCCGGCGTCGCGGGCGTGGTGACATGTCCGGACAGGTGCGGCTCGTCGTGCCGTGCGCCCTTTCCCTGGGGTGCCGGCTCCGTGAAGCTGTACGCATGGACGACGACGTACGGGAACAGGACGCGCGGGACGCGTGGGGGCAGGTCGCCGTGGTGACCGGTGCGGCGCAGGGGATCGGCCGTCAGGTCGCGGAGGCGCTGGCGGGAGAGGGGTACGCCCTCGTCCTCGCCGATCTGCGGGAGCCGGCCGGGACGCTGGAGGCGGTGCGGAAGGCCGGCGCGGAGGCGGTCGCGGTGGTCGGCGACGTGACCTCGGACGCCTGCGTGGCCGAGCTGACCGCGCGGGTCTCGGGGCGGTTCGGCCGGGTCGACGTCCTCGTCAACAACGCGGGCGTCTCCCTCCTCGCCCCCGCCGAGGAGACCACCGCCGACCAGTGGCGGCGGGTCCTGGAGGTCAACCTCACCGGCCCCTTCCTGCTGTCGCGGGCACTGGGGCGGCTGATGCTGGAGGCGGGCGGCGGCTCGATCGTCAACATCGCCTCCATCGCCGGGCTGCACGCCGTGGCGGACCGGGCCGCGTACAACGCGAGCAAGCACGGTCTGATCGGTCTCACGCGGACGCTCGCCGCCGAGTGGGGCGGCCGGGGCGTGCGGGTGAACGCGGTCTGCCCCGGGTGGGTCAAGACCGAGATGGACGCCGCCGACCAGGCGTCCGGCGGCTACACGGACGCCGACATCACCGACCGGGTGCCGATGGCGCGGTTCGCCGCCCCCGGCGACATCGCCCAGGCCGTCGCCTTCCTCGCGGACCCGGCCCGGTCCGGCTTCGTCAACGGCGTCGCGCTGCCGGTCGACGGCGGCTGGACCGCCGACGCGAGCTGGAACTCCCTCCGGCTGCGCAAGCGCTGACCCGGTGCCGGGTGCCGTCTTGTCATCGCTCGCGCGGCGCCGGGACGGCACCGGCATGGGAACCGGAACCCGCGCCGGGACCGGCGTCGGCGTGGCGCAGCTCCTCCAGGAGCTCGCTCTGCCCCACCAGCAGCTCGGTGAGGATGCGGCGGGCCGCCTTCAGCAGGTCCGCCACGTCGCCGCCGGCGAGGGCGTAGCTGACCGTCGACCCCTCCCGGACGGACACCACGATGCCCGACCGGCGCAGCACCGCGAGCTGCTGGGAGAGGTTGGACGGCTCCACCTCGATGTCCTTCAGCAGTTCCCGTACGGGCAGCGGCCCGTTCTGGAGCAGTTCCAGGACGCGGATCCGGACCGGGTGCCCGAGCATGCGGAAGAACTCCGCCTTGGCCTGGTACAGCGGCACCTGCACGCGACGACACTCCTTCCATGATCCACAGCTGGCGGCCATTGTCCCGCCTCCCGGTCCCGCCCGCCCTCGACTGATCATTTTCGGATGTGCCGAGTTGAAGATCTCTTCAAGTCGAGGGCGCACGGAGCCGCGAGGAAGAAGCCGGGGGAGGGGAGGCTACAGCTCCAGGTCCGCCTCGATGCGCTTGAGCTGGTGCCGGGCCATGGCCAGGTTCGCCCTGCCCTTGTCCAGGACCATGTACAGGAACAGGCCGTTGCCGCCCCGGCTCTTGATCAGCCGGATCAGGTGGTACTGGCTGTCCAGCGTGATCAGCATGTCCTCGATGCCGTCGTTGATCCCCAGCATCTCCATCGTGCGGATCTTCGCCCGGACCACGTCGGTGTTGCCTGCCGCCGCGACCGTCAGGTCGAGGTCCTTGCTCCCGCCGAGCGTGCCCAGGGCCATGCCGCTCGTGTAATCGACCAGCGCCACCCCCACACTGCCCTCGATCGACGTCATCGCCTCTTTCAGAGACGTCTCCACACTCGCCATCTGTAGGTGCTCCCTCGGTACTCGACGGCCCGGCACGGCGACGCGTCCGCGCCCGGGCCGGGCGGTGATCACGGACGTCCCCCACTAGACACCAAGTGAGCCGCCCGCGGGGGGCTTTCGCCGGAAGACGATGCCGCGGGCATAGGACGGCACGCCGTCGCCGCGCCCCGCGCGGACCCGGACCCACCCGGGCGGGGAACGGCTCCGCCGTCCTATCGTGTGCCGATGACCTCGCACTCCATCGACCGACCGGCCGACCTCGACGCCGTACGCGACTCCTACGACCGGGTCGCCGACACCTACGCCCACATGATGCTGACCGAAGGCATGGGCGACATCCGCGTCCACCCCTGGCTGAAGGCGTCCGTCGACGCGTTCGCGGACACCGTGGGGACGCTCGGGCCCGTCCTCGACGTCGGCTGCGGCCCCGGCACGGTGACCGGCTACCTCGCGGAGCGCGGACTCGACGTCTCCGGGGTGGACCTCTCGCCCCGCATGATCGAGAACGCCCGCAGGCTCTACCCCGGGTGCCGCTTCGAGGTCGCCTCCGCCACCGAGCTCGCCCTCGGCGAGGCCACCCTCGGCGGGGTCCTCGGCTGGTGGTCGCTCTTCAACCTGCCCCGGGACGTGCTCCCCCAGGTCCTCGCCCACTTCGCGCGGGCGCTCAAGCCCGGCGGCTCGTTCCTCACCGCCACCCACGTCGGCGACGAGGACCTGGTCCGCACCGAGGCGTACGGCGGCGTGCCCGTGCGCTGGACGACGCACAAGTGGCGGCCCGAGGCGTTCGTGGCGCTGATCGAGGAGGCCGGACTGCGGACCGTGGCCGAGCTCCGGCTCCCCGGCGACCGGTTCTCCGGGCCCGGCGTCGTCGTCATGGCCCGGAAGCCCGACTGAGCTTCAGGCCGGCGGCGGCCGAAGGGCGTTGTCAGTGGTGCCCGCTAGTTTCGGAGGCGTTCCAGAGGACGTTCCGACAGGGGGCTTCGATGACGCACGACCAGACGGGCACCGCGCTGCGGGTGGTACTGACGGATGTCAGCACGGCGGTGGTGGCGGCGTGGCGCGCCGCCTTCGCCGACGTGCCCGGCATCGAGATCCGGCGGGGCTCGATCCTCGACGCCGACGTCGACGCGTGGGTCACGCCGACGAACGCGGCGGGACGGATGGACGGCGGCGTCGACGCGGCGATCAAGCGGCACCTCGGCGCCGGGATCCAGCTGCGGGTGCGGCGGGCGATCGAGGACCGGTTCGGCGGGACCATGCCCGTCGGCAGCGCGGTGTGCGTCCCGTCGGGGGCGACCGTGCCGCGCTTCGTCATCTCGACGCCGACCATGGTCGCCTCCTCGCAGAACGTGAGCGACACGCTCAACGTGGCCAAGGCCTGCGCCGCCGCCTTCCAGGCCGTCCACCGGCAGAACCGCAAGGCACCGGGCAGCATCCGCTCCGTCGCGCTCGTCGGGATGGGCGCCCGCACCGGCCGGGTGCCGGCCCGGGTCTGCGCCAACCTGATGTGGACCGGCTACACGCTCTTCCACGACCACTGGTTCGAGGACGACGACGAGCTGCGCGCCACCATCACCGCCCAGCTCGCGGGCATCGAGCAGACACCGCACACGACCCGGGTACGGATCACCCCGCCCCAGGGGGCACCGGCCAAAGGAGCACCGGCCAAAGGAGCGTCGGCCAAAGGGGATCCGGCCAAAGGAGTACCGGACGGGGGAGTTCTGAGCGGCAACGCTTCCTCCGCGGCTGAACCGGGCCCGCAGCCGCAGCCGATCCAGAATCCGGCGCACCCCGCACCCTCCTCCGACGCCGCAGGTACGACCCCCGGGAGTTCCCCCGCCATGAGCGACGCGACCGCGCCCTCCACCTCCTCGCCCGCTCCCCAGCCCGACCCGAACGACCCCCTCGCCCTCGCCGAGCTGTTCACCGGCGGCGGCGAGCCGTGGCTTCCGCTCCTCAAGCCCGTCATCGAGGCCCGCCCGGACGCCCCCCAGTTCATCGGGCCGGGCCGCAGCCCGCAGGTCGTCCCGGTCCGCGAGCTCACCTTCCAGGCGCTCAAGCCCCACCCGCCGCACAAGTGGAAGGTCGTCGTCTTCGGGCAGAACCCCTACCCGCGGCCGGAGAGCGCCACCGGCATCGCCATGTTCGACAACACGTTCAACGACTGGAAGGACAGCCAGTTCGGACGGGTCGTCAGCATCCGCTGCCTCATCAAGGCGGCGGCGATGTGGAAGTACGGCATCGCCAAGAAGACGCCCATCGCCGACGTCCGCGCCCTGCTGAAGGAGCGCGAGACCGTGCAGCCGCCCGAGTGGTTCCAGGCCATGCTCACCCAGGGCGTCCTGCTCCTCAACGCCTCGCTGACCGCCAGCGCCGACGGTGCGATGGCCACCGACCAGCACACCGGCTTCTGGCGCCCCGTCGCCGAGCGGATCGCCGAGGAGATCCTGCGCGCCAAGCAGGACGCGGAGGACCCCGAGGACCGGGGCGTCGTCTTCGCCTGGTGGGGCGCGCACGCCCGCAGCCTGAAGCGGGTCGTGCAGCGGCTGGAGAAGAAGTACCCGGGCGTCGAGGTCCGCCACCTGGACCACGCCAACCCGGCCGCCCAGGGCGACATCTTCTGCGACGGCGACCACCTCGCCACGGTCAACGACGCCCTGCTGTCCCTCGGCGCCGACCCGGTCGACTGGCTGCCGAGCAAGGGATGGAACCAGCCCCCGGCGGGCGCCGGCACGGGCGCGGCCGGCGGATCCGGCGGGCCGGACGCCGATGTCGCCGCCCGGATGGGCGCCTTCATCGCCTCCACGATGGAGCTCCACCAGCTGTACCTGGAGCGCCTGACCAGCGTCCGCGACGAGGGCCACGTCCTGCCGCCGCTGACCGGTGTGTTCGACACCCCGCTGATGCCGTTCGAGGACGCCGTCGGCCCCGTCACCAAGGTGCTGCGGGGCCTCGGCGGCCACATCGACCGGTCCCGCGAGTTCGGCAAGCGGCGCGCGGACGAGCAGGCCGGCGCCGGACTCTCCGCCGACGCCATCGCCGCCCTGTACCTCTACACCTGCGAGTCCGGCTTCTACCGGAACATCAACGCCGTCCTCCGCTCCCCGGACCGCGCCCGGGTGGTCCCGTACCTGCCGTACCTGCGGCTGCTCTTCGACGCGGTGGAGGCCCTGCCGGCCCGCACCGCACCGCTGTGGCGCGGCGTCGCGCTCGACCTGCGCGGCCAGTACCCGGTCGGCGAGACGGTCACCTGGTGGGGCGTCTCCTCCTGCACCTCCGAACTCGGCGTCGCCCGCTCCTTCCTCGGCAGCCGGGGCAAGCGGACCCTCTTCGAGGTGACGCCGGCCCGCGCCGTCGGCATCCGCAGCTTCTCCGCCTTCACCGGCGAGGAGGAGTACATCCTCGCCCCCGGGACCCAGCTGGAGGTCACCGACGTGAAGGCCGAACGCGGCGGCCTGTGCACGGTGAAGCTCAGGGAGGTGGACACCCGCCTGGTCTCCTGACACCGGCCGGTGTCGCCGGACGTCTGCGCCCCGGCGCCGCACGACCCGCGCCGCACGACCTGCGCCGGCCGCCCGCCTCCGCCGCCTGCCGTCCGCCGTCCGCCTCCGCCCCGCCCGGTTCAGCGCACCCGGGGCGTGTCGGCCAGGGCGGAGCGGGCGGCCGCCTCGGCGATTGCGCGGTCCTCCGCGACCAGGCCGATGCGGGTCCGCCGGTCGAGGACGTCGTCCGTGTCGAGGGCGCCCTCGTGCCGGACGGCCCAGACCAGTTCGGCGCCGGTGACCGGGTGACCGGGCACCACGGGCTCGGCGAGCGCCGGGTCCTCGACGCCGAGGGCGTGGACGGCCGGGGCCTCGGAGCCGTACCGGTGCACGAGGCGGGCCGGCACGTCGAGCCCGGCGAGGACCCGTGGCGCGGCGGCGCCGACCAGCGGCACCGACGCGGTGCGGCACGGACCGGCCTCCAGGCCCCGGGCGGCCACGGCGGCGTCGACGGCGTCCTGCGCCATCCGGCGGTACGTGGTCAGCTTGCCGCCCACGACGGTGACGACCCCGTCGGGCGAGGTCAGCACCGCGTGCCGGCGCGAGATGTCGGCGGTCCGGCCCGCCGCGTCCCGGGTGTCGAGCAGGGGCCGCAGCCCGGCGAACGCGCCGACGACGTCGGTGCGCCGGACGGAGACGTCCAGCGCCGAGCCGAGCACGTCCAGCAGGAAGCCGATGTCCGTCTCGGGGACCTCCGGCACGTCCGGGACGGGGCCGTCGACCGGCTCGTCGGTGAGGCCCACGTACACCCGGCCGTCGCCCTGGGGGAGGACCAGCACGAAGCGGTTCGTCTCGCCCGGGATCGGGATGTGCAGGCCGGTGGAGAGCCGGCCCAGCGTCTCGGCGCGCAGCACCAGGTGGGTGCCGCGCGAGGGGCGTAGCCGTACGTCGCCGACGAGGCCGCCCGCCCACACCCCGGCGGCGTTGACGACGGCGCGCGCCCGGACGCGCAGCGTCTCGCCGGTGGTCTCGTCGCGCAGCAGCGCGCCGTCGCCGTGGAGTTCGAGGGCGCGGGTACGGGTCAGGACGCGGGCCCCGTGGGCCGCGGCGGTCCGCGCGATCGCGGTCACCAGGCGGGCGTCGTCGGACAGCCGCCCGTCCCAGGAGAGCAGCCCGCCGCGCAGCCCCGTCGGCCGCAGGGCCGGTGCGAGGTGGCGGGTCTCGACGGCGGACAGGGCGCGCGGCCGGGGCAGGGTGCCGCGCGAGGTGCGCGCCCCGACCCGCAGCAGGTCGCCCGCGAGCAGCCCGGCCTGCGCGACGGCCGCCTGCGCGCGGCCGACCAGCGGGGTGAGGGGCAGCACGAACGGCTGGGCGCGCACCAGGTGGGGAGCGGTGCGCTCCATGAGGACGCCCCGCTCCACGGCGCTCTCGTGGGCGACGTCCAGTTGCCCCGAGGCGAGGTAGCGCAGCCCGCCGTGGATGAGTTTGGAGCTCCAGCGGGAGGTGCCGAACGCGAGGTCGTGGGCGTCGACCGCGACGACGCTCAGCCCCCGGGTGGCCGCGTCGAGCGCGGCCCCGGCGCCGGTGGCGCCGAGTCCGACGACGAGCACGTCGACCGGGCCGCCGGCGTCCGCCAGCCGGTCGAGTTCCCGCCGGCGGCGCTCGGCGTGCAGCGAGGAACCGGGCAGTGGGGAGCCGGGCAGCGAGGAGCCGGGCAGGGCGGTGCCGCTCGTGGGGTTCACGGGGTGAGGGTCCTCTCCAGCAGGGTGCGCAGCTCGCCCAGGAAGGCGGCCTCGCTCAGTTCGGGATCGGTCTCGTCGGTCATGGTGCGCAGCGAGAGCGTGAAGGACTGGACGACCAGCAGCAGGGAACGGGCCTGGAGTTCCACCCGTCCGGGCCGCACGGACCCGTCCGCGTGCCCCTCCTCCAGGGCGGTGTGGAGGAGCCCGAGCAGGGCGTCCTGGCTGGCGCCGCGCCGGTCGAGGACGTACGGCAGCAGCAGTTCCGGGTCCACATCGAGGATCTTGTGGAAGAGCGGGTGCGCCCGGAAGGCGGCGGCGCCCGCGACGAGCCCTTCGACGATGCGCTCCCGCACCGGCCGGTCGTCGTCGGGCGGGGGCATCGCCCCGGCGGCGACGCCGATCCACTCACGGGTCATCAGATCGCCGACGAGGCTGCGCACGTCGGGCCAGCGCCGGTACAGGGTCATCCGGGAGACGCCGGCGCGCCGGGCGACGTCGGTGAGGGTGGTGCGGCGCACGCCGACGGCGAGCACGCAGTCGCGTGCGGCGTCGAGCACGGGATCTGCGTCTGCATGGTTGTGACGAATGGGCGTCATCTGTCACAGTGTAATGCCAGTGCGGGCCGAGCGGCAGCGCCGCCCGTGAACCAGACCGTGAGGAACCTCTCGAAGTGGACATGTTGTGGAGCGGCTGGGGCGACCCGGCCAAGGCGGCCCCCCTGCCCGACGCGGTCACCGGCCTCCTGCGCGACCTGCTCGGCGTCACCCCCCGCGAAGGCGGCCCCACCGACCTCGCCGCCGTCGCACCCCCCGCCCCCGCCCTCACCGACGAGGCCCGCGCCGCGCTCCGCAAGGCCGTCGCCGCCCCCGACGGCGTTCGCGACGACGCCGAGTCCCGCATCCGTCACACCCGCGGCAAGTCCACCCCCGACCTGCTCCGCATTCGCGCCGGCGAGGTCGACGACGTCCCCGCCGCCGTCGTCCTCCCCGCGGGACACGACGAGGTCCTCGCCGTCCTCGCCGCCTGCGCCGAACACGGCCTCGCCGCCGTCCCCTTCGGCGGCGGCACCTCCGTCGTCGGCGGCCTCGCCCCCACCACCGACCGCCCGTTCGTCGCCCTCGACCTGCGCCGCATGGACCAGCTGCTCGCCGTCGACGAGGTCTCCCGCACCGCCACCCTCCAGCCCGGCCTGCGCGGCCCCCGCTGCGAGGAACTGCTCAACGCCCGCGGCTGGACCCTCGGCCACTTCCCGCAGTCCTTCGAATGGGCCTCCGTCGGCGGCTTCGCCGCCGCCCGCTCCAGCGGCCAGGCGTCCGCCGGCTACGGACGCTTCGACGAGATGGTCCTCGGCCTCACCGTCGCCACCCCCGAAGGCACCCTGGAGACCGGCCGCGCGCCCCGCTCCGCCGCCGGCCCCGACCTCCGCCAGCTCGTCCTCGGCTCCGAAGGCGCCCTCGGCGTCATCACCGCCGTCACCGTCCGCATCCGCCCCCTCCCCGCCCGCCGCGTCTACGAGGGCTGGCGCTTCGCCTCCTTCGAGGCCGGCACCGCGGCCCTCCGCCGCCTCGCCCAGGACGGCCCCCGCCCCACCGTGCTGCGGCTCTCCGACGAGTCCGAGACCTTCGTCGGCCTCGCCCAGCCCGACGCCATCGGCAGCGGCGCGCTCCCGCCCGACCCCGGCTGCATGGCGATCGTCGGGTACGAGGGCACCGAGGAGGACACCACCGCCCGCCGTGCCGCCGCCCGCGAGGTCCTGCTCGCCTGCGACGGCACGTACCTCGGCGAGGAGCCCGGCGACCGCTGGGAGCACGGCCGCTACCACGCCCCGTACCTCCGCGACGCCCTCCTCGACGCCGGCGCCTTCGCCGAGACCCTGGAGACCGCCGCCTTCTGGTCCGCGATCCCCGGCCTCTACACCGCCGTCCGCGACGCCCTGACCACCACGCTCACCGAGGCCGGCACCCCGCCCCTCGTCATGTGCCACATCTCGCACACCTACGAGAACGGCGCCTCCCTCTACTTCACCGTCGTCTCCGCGCAGGGCGACGACCCCGTCGCCCACTGGGAGCCGGCCAAGCGGGCCGCCAACGACGCCATCCTGACGGCAGGCGGCACCATCAGCCATCATCACGGCGTCGGCACCGACCACCGCGACTGGTACGCCCGGGAGATCGGCCCCCTGGGCATCCGCGTGCTCCAGGCCGTCAAGGCGGAGATCGACCCGTCCGGCGTGCTCAACCCCGGCGTCCTCGTCCCCGTCCGCTGACCCCCTCTCCCGCCGCCCGGAGGTCCGATCCATGCGCCAGTTCACCGCCGTCGTCAACCCCACCGCAGGGGGTTCCAGCGGCACGGCCGGCCTGCTCCCGCTGGCCCGGCTGCTCCGGGAGGCGGGCGCCGGCCTCGACACCGTCTACAGCCGCAGCCTGGAGCACGCCCGCGAACTCGCCCTGCGGGCGGGGGAGCGGGGCCACGTGGTCCTCGCCGTCGGCGGCGACGGCATGGCCGGCGGGATCGGCGGCGCGCTCAGCGGCACCGGCACGGTGCTCGGCCTCGTCCCCGCCGGCCGCGGCAACGACTTCGCCCGCGCCCTCGGACTGCCCACCGACGCCCCGGGGCTCGCCGCCGTCCTCCTCGGCGCCGAGCCCCGCGCCGTCGACACCATCGAGGTCGAGTCCGCGCGCCACCCCCGGACCTGCGTCCTCGGCAGCGTGTACGCGGGTGTCGACGCGGTCGCCAACCGGCACGCCAACGCCTCCCGGATCCTGCGCGGCGCCGCCTCCTACTACGCCGGCGGCCTGCGGGCCGTCCTCGCCTGGAAGCCCGCCGCCTACCGCGTCACCGTCGACGGCGTCCGCCACGAACGCACCGGCTACACGGTCGTCGCGGCCAACTCCGGCTTCTACGGCTTCGGCCGGAACATCGCCCCCGGCGCCCGCCTCGACGACGGCCTGCTCGACGTCGTCGTCATCCAGCAGGCCCCGAAGCACCTCTTCTTCACGATGATGAACGAGCTGAAGACGGGCGCGCACCTGAACCGCCCCCAGGTCGAGATCCTGCGCGGCAAGGAGATACGCGTCGAGGCCGACCGCCCCCTGCCGTACGGCGCCGACGGCGAGGTCGACGCCACCCTCCCGGTCACCCTCAGGGTCCGCCCCGGCGCCCTCCGCGTCCTCGCCTGACCACGCCGGACCCCAAGTCCCCGCCCGTGGCGTCACGGCGCCACGGGCCGGCCCGGCGGCCCGGCCAGCCGCTCCGCCAGGAACGCGAGGATCTCGTCCCGGGCCCGCACGGTCGGATGACCCTCCTCGTCCACCAGATGCGCCGTCACCACGCTGTGCGCGCACCCCACGACCTCCCGGAAGAACGGCGGCGGGTCCGGGTGCGCCGCGCCGGCGGGCAGCACCCGCCCGTCGAACGCGTCCCCCAGGAGCGCCCGGTACGCGGCGAACCGCCGGCCCGTGCACCACCGGTCGCCCTCGAACCGGTACGCCAGCACCTTCAGCCCGTCCCGCCGCACCCGCTCCGCCACCGCCGCGGCGTCCTCCGCGCCGAGTTCGAGCCCGCCGGGATCGTCGAGCGGCAGCGACGGATGGTTCACCACCGGCGCCACCACCGCCGGCTCCAGCGTCATCGACAGCGCGAAGTTCCCGGTGAAGCACAGCCCGACCGCCCCCACCCCCGGCCCGCCCCGCTCCGCGTGCGCCGCCCGCGCCAGCCCCCGCAGCCACCCCACCACCGGACTCGTCCCGCCGCCGGCGAACGCCCGGAACTCGGCGGCCACACACGCCCGCCGCACCACCGTCCCGGCCGCCTCCGCCCGCGGATAGGCCCCGTCGACCCCGAACAGCGACGGCAGGTACACCGAGAACCCCGCCTCCCTGACCCACCGCGCGAACCGCGCCACGTCCGGGCTGATCCCCGGCATCTCCGGCATGACCACCACAGCCGGCCCCGCCCCCGACACGTACACGCGCTTGCTCACGCCCTCCACCACGACGTCCCGGCGCGCGAAGTCGTCCAGCGGATCGTCGTCCTGCCTCCGTGTGCTTCCCATACGGGCAGGATGAGGGGGCAGCGGCCCCCGGAGAACCGGCGATATCGCCGGATCTCCGGGTCATCCCGCCACCCGCACCCGTTCCGCCGTTCCACCGACCCGCCGGAGGCACGCATGACCAGTCCCCTGCGCGTGAGCGTGCTGGCCTACCCCGGCTGCTTCGCGTCCGAGGTCTTCGGCGTGCCCGACCTGCTGACGATGGCCGCGCACGTCGCCGCCGCCCAGGGCCGGCCGGAGCCCGCGTACGACACCGCCGTGGTCTCCCCGCGCCGCCGCGTCCACGCCTCCGGCGGCTCCCGCATCGACGTCTCCGCCCTCCGCCCCGCCGACGTCCTCGTCGTCCCCGGCTTCGAACCGGCCCCCGGGCCCGACCCCGACGCGACCCTCGGCCGCCTCGCGCCCGAGACCGCGGCCATCCGGGACCACGCCGAGGCCGGCACCGCTGTCGTGTCGATCTGCGTCGGCGCCTACCTCCTCGCCGAGGCCGGCCTGCTCCACGGCCGCGAGGCCACCACCAGCTGGCTGTACGCCGACCGCTTCGCCCGCCGCTACCCCGACGTCCGGACGCGCCCCGACCGCCTGGTGGTGACCGACCGCGGAGTGACCACCACCGCCGCCTTCAGCGCCATGTACGACTTCGCCCTCGGCCTCGTCCGCGACCACGACGGCCCCCGCGTCGCCCGCGGCACCGCCCGCGTCGCCCTCCTCGACGACACCCGCGCCACCCAGACCCCGTACGTCGACCCGGACCTCCTCCCGGCGACCGGCCACGCGTTCTCCGCCGCCGTCATGCGCCGCCTCGACCAGAACCTCGCCGCCCGCTACGACCTCCCGGCCCTCGCCCGCGAGTTCGGCGTCAGCACCCGCACCCTGCTGCGCCGCTTCCGCGCCGAGACCGGCCGCACCCCCCTCGCCCACCTCCAGGCCGCGCGCGTCCGCCGCGCCCGCCACCTCCTGGAGACCACCGACCGGACCGTCGCCGCCATCGCCGCCGCCGTCGGCTACCGCGACCCCGGCACCTTCACCGCCCTCTTCGTCCGCCACACCGGCCGCCGCCCCAGTGCCTGCCGCGCCCCGCAGACCCCGGCCCCGGAGCACCGCGCCGCGGAAGGACGTCAGGGCGAGGCGTAACGGGCCGCCAGCCCGGCCGCCCGGTCGCGCAGCGCGGCACGCAGCGACGGCGGCGCCAGCGCCTCCGCGTCCGCGCCGAGCCGCCACAGCGCCCACTCGGCGTGCCGCGCGTCCTGGAAGACGACCTCCAGCCGCAGCCGGCCGTCCTCCTTCGGCTCCTCCGCGCGGACCGCGAGCACCGTGTCCAGCAGCTCCTCCCGGCGCGCCGGGTCCAGCAGCAGCGGCACGGTCAC
Organism: Microtetraspora glauca; assembly: GCA_000721275.1. Taxonomy (GTDB): domain Bacteria; phylum Actinomycetota; class Actinomycetes; order Streptomycetales; family Streptomycetaceae; genus Streptomyces. Next base: position 192,676 of record JOFO01000005.1, read on the forward strand.
GTGGTCGCCGCCGGACAGGAACCGCGCCGACCGCTCCCGCCAGATCCGGTCCAGATCGACCTGGCCGGGCCGCTCCGCCGCCTCGGGCAGCTCCTCGGCGGCGAGGACCCGCGACAGCCGGTACGTCCGGTCCTCGCCGGACCGCGTGGCCAGCAGGTACGACGTGTCGCGCACGGTCACCAGGCCGATCGGGTCCACGGTGCGCCAGCGCGGGGACTGGCCCACGGCCGCGTAGCGCAGCCGCAGCTTGCGCCCGGCGAGCACGGCCCGCCGGACCGCGCCCATCGTGCCGCCCGGGACCTCCTCGGCGACCGTCCGCCGGGCGAGGAGGTCGGTCTCGGGCTCGACCAGGAAGCGCCGGGCCGCGTCGCTCGCGGTGGCCTGGTGGGTCTCGGGCAGCGCGTCGATCACCTTCCGCATCGCCGAGGCGAGGGCCGAACCGAGGCCGAACGCCCGCTCCGCGCGCCCCGTTCCGGCGGTCAGCAGGGCCAGGGCCTCCTCGTGGTTGAGGCCGGTCAGCTCGGTGCGGAATCCGGGCAACAGGGCGAAGCCGCCGTGCCGGCCGCGCTCGGCGTACACCGGGACCCCGGCCGCGGACAGCGCCTCGATGTCGCGCAGCACCGTCCGGGTGGACACCTCCAGTTCGCGGGCGAGCGCCCCGGCCGTCATCCGGCCGTGCCGGCGCAGCAGGAGGACGAGGGACACCAGCCGGTCGGCGCGCATGCGGAAGACCGTACCGAATACATGACACAGGGTGTCGTGATGCCCGGAGAGGCTTCCTCCCAGGGACGACGTCCCTCAACGCACCCGTCGAGACGACACGAGACGAACGGAGCCGGCATGACACTGCGACGTACGGCGGTCAACCCCGTGACATGGTCGGTGGAGAAGGGCTTCCACCAGGGCGAGGTGGTATCCGGCCAGACCCGCACCCTGTACCTCTCCGGCCAGACCGCGATGAGCGAGAAGGGCGAGCCCCTGCACGACGGCGACATGGCCGCGCAGCTGGCGCTGAGCGCCGACAACGTGGAGGCGGTGCTGGCGGAGGCCGGCATGAGCCTCGCGAACCTCGTCCGCCTGAACGTCTACACGACCGACGTCGACCTGCTGTTCCAGCACTACGGCGTGCTGGCGGCCCGGCTGGCCGCCGCGGGCGTGGCGCCCACGACCACGATGCTCGGCGTGACGCGCCTGGCGATCCCCGGCCAGCTGGTCGAACTGGAAGGCACGGCGGTCGACTGACCCGCCGTCACCCCGCCGCCCGCCGCCGGAGAACCCTCCGGCGGCGGGCGGCGGCGCTTACCGGCCGGCGGGCACGCGCAGCGCCCGGCAGGAGCGGAGGGCCATGTCGACGAGTTCCGGGAGACCGGCGGACGGCATGAGCGCGGCGAGCCGGTGCATCGCCAGCGCCGCCTCCCACGCCGAGGCCCGGGCGGGCGAGCCGTGCCAGCAGACGGCGTCGAGCCGTGACCAGAGGTGGGCGCCGAACCCCAGATGAATCGTTCCTGCCCTGGCGGTCTCCTCGTCCAGCGCCCCGCGCACCGCCGTCAGGAACGTCACGGCGTCCTCCGGCCCCAGGGCGTCCACCACGATCCGCAGATAGGGCGCGATGAGCACGGTCGCCTCCGGCCACCCGGCCTCGTCGCCGCATCGTTCGCGCAGGTGTCCGTACAGCGGGTGTTCCATGTCATGGGTCATGGAACGAGAGATACGTTTCGCTCGCGGGTCTCACCGGCGACGACACGCGGAATGCCCGCCCCGCCGCTCGGATGGACGGCGGACGACGACGCGCGCCCCCGCCGCCGCGCCGACGAGCACCGCGCGGACCACGCGCCGGCCGCGCGCCGGACCCGCGCATGGCTCCGCACACTCCCCGCGCATGGCTCCGCACACTCCCGCGCTGACCCGCGGAGTCCCCGCGTATGGCTCCGCGCAGCCCCCGGGCAGTCTCCACGCAGGCCCCGCCGAAGGCCGCGCGCGGACCTCGCCCCGCCCCCCGCTGCCGACGTCGCGACACCGCGCGGCCTCGGCCGAAGGGGTGACAGACCGCCAACACGCGGCGCCCGCCGATTCGGCGGATCGATTCGCCTGCCGCCTCGCTTCGTAAGGTGACCTCTGCCTTCTCGATCATCTTTCGAAGGGATCATCCGCCCATGAAGCTGCGCAGCACCCTCGGCGCCTCGCTCGGCGCCCTCGCCCTCGTCCTGTCCACGGCCGGCTCGGCCCACGCCGCCCAGGGCGAGTTCCACTACAAGTACGTCGACGGCTTCGGCCAGGAGCGTCACGTCACCCTGCACGACCCGCACAGCGGCAAGTGCGTCAACCTCTACGCCGTCGGCGACGAGGACGCGCTCCCCGGCTACGGCCCCCACAACAACACCGACACCGCCGTCACCGTCTACGTCGGCGCCGGCTGCGAGGGCGACTCGTGGCGCCTCAAGGCCCACGGCAAGCCCGCCAAGGACACCCTGGAACTGCGTTCCCTCCGCTTCGACGCCCCCGCCGCCGCCCAGTAGCGGCCACCGGCACCCGAAGGGCCGCCCCGAGCGCGCGGGGGCGGCCCTTCGCCCTGCCGGGGGAACACCGCGAAGGACGCCCCGGAGACCCCCCGAGGTGTGGTTCCCTCGGAAGACGCGCCCCCGGCGCGCCAACCGGCGAACCCCTACCCGAGGTGGTCTTCTCCCGATGCGTAACGTGACCTATTCGATGGGCGTCTCAGTCGACGGCTACATCGTGGGACCCGACGGCGACTTCGACTGGACGGACCCCGGCCAGGCGGACTTCCGCTTCATCATGGACGAGATCCGCGGCGTCGGCGTCCACCTGATGGGCCGGCGCCTGTACGAGACGATGCTCTACTGGGAGAACGTCGACCTGGACACCCTGGAGCCCATCGAACAGGAGTGGGCGGCGCTCTGGAACCCGATCCCCAAGGTCGTCTTCTCCCGGACGCTCACGACGGTCCAGGGCAACGCCCGCCTCGCCACCGGCGGCCTGGCCGAGGAGATCGCCCGCCTCCGCGCCGAGCCCGGCGACGGCGACATCGCCCTCGGCGGCGCCGACCTCGCCGCACAGGCCGCCGCCCTGGACCTCATCGACGAATACCGCGCCAGGATCTACCCGGTGCTCGTCGGCGGCGGCATCCCGTTCTACCCGAGGGACGAACGCAAGGTCGACCTCGACCTCGTCGACACCCGGACGTTCGGCGACCGCACGGTCTACGTCCGCTACCGCGTCAAGCACTGACGCCGGGGCGTCACCGCGGAGGGTCCTCGCCCGTCAGGCCGTCGACAGACTCGCGGATCAGGTCGGCGTGGCCGGCGTGGCGGGCGTACTCCTCGACGAGGTCGAGGAGGATGCGCCGCAGGTTGGGGCGCTCCCCGCCGCGGGTGGTGTACGCCCCGAGCTGGTCCAGGCCGCCCGCGGCGAGGGCCTCCGCCACGACGGCGCGGGAGCGGGCGACCGACTCCCGCCAGAGGGCGAGCAGTTCCTCAGGGGAGTCCTCTGCCGCGGAGCGGTAGTCCCAGTCGGGCGTGCTGTCCCAGTCGACGGCGTCCCACGGGGCGCCGACGGGAGCGCCGAGCCACAGGCGGGCGAAGTGCCGGTCCTCCACGTGCGCCAGGTGCTTGAGGAGACCGCCCAGGGTGACGGCGGACGTGCCGAGCGTGGCGCGCAGACCGGCCGCGTCCAGTCCGGAACACTTCCAGGCCACGGTCGCCCGCTGGCGTTCGAGCGCCCCCAGGACGGCGTCCGCCTCGGTACCGGCGAGCGGGGGTTCGGGCCACGTCGAGACGTCGAATGCAGTCATGGGCGCAGACGTTAACCCACGACACGGACACGCCGTCCTCCTACGTCCGCCACGTCCGCACCGGCGTACTCATGCCGCACTCTGAGTACGCGAGCGGTACCCGGCGGAACGGGGGTCCGGTGGGATGGGCCCCATGAGCAGCACGCCGCCCGCCCCCGCCGCGCCCGTCCCCGCCACGCCCGCCCCCGACCCGCGCCCGCGCCATCGCTTCCGCCTCGCCGCACTGACCCTCGGCACGGTGGCGACCGTCGGACTGATCGCGCTGCTCGCCGCCGGATGCGAGTCCCTGGCCGGCGGCCCCGTACGGTCCGAGGCGGCGTTCCGCGCGCACCTGCGGCACACCGAGGAGGCCGGCGAGGCGGCCGTACGGCTGATCGGCGCCGACCCCGCGGCCGTGATCGCCCAGAAGGAGCTCGGCGGAGCCTCCTGCAAGGACGAGTTCGGCTCGGACGGGCAGGGCGTCACCCGGGACCAGCCCGTCGTCACGTGGCGGCCTGACTTCGCTGACACCGCCCGGTACCGCGCCGCCCTCGACACCCTCCGGAACGCGTGGTCGGCGCGCGGACTGGACGTCGAGGAAATCCCCGCCCGCGAGCAGGGCGAGCCGGGCGCCGGCCTGGCGGGCGTCAGCACGACGGACGACCGCGGCATCGCGGTGTCCCTGCGCCCCGACTGGTACACCGGCGAACCGGTCCTGACGGCCGACGGCGGCTGCGTACGGCACCAGGGCCACCTCGTCGCGTGGGACTGACCGCGCGGACCCGCCCCCACGCGCCGCACGGGGAGGGCGGCTCCCCGGCGCCGTGAGCCCACGGGTTACGCTGCCCGGGCACCCGCCGGAACCTTCCGGCACGCCCCGTACGAAAGCGACACCGACCCGATGGCCTCCCCGCTCCCCGCACACCGCGCGGCACGCGCGCGTGGCGTCGGGCGCGGACTCGGGGCCTCGGCCGTCGCCGCGCTGTGCGTCCTGCTGCCCATGACCGGACACTTGCTGACGCAGGGTCACCTGCCGCGGTGGGCGCTGCTCTCCGCGCTCGTCGGCGGACCGGCCGCCGGCGCCTGCCTGCTGTCCCGGCGGCGCCTGACCGACCCGCAACTGCTCGCCGCGCTCGTCGGCGCCCAGCTCGCCTACCAGGCCGCCTACGCCGTACCCGGCGTGTGCGCCCTCGCCGGACTGCCCGGCGGCGACACGACGGCGACGGCGGGTCACGCCGCCACGGCCGGCGCCCCGCCCGAGGCGTTCCTGGCGGGACACCTGATCACCCTCGTCCTCGCCGTGCGCCTCCTCGGTGTCGCCCAGCGGCTGCGCCGGCACACCGAACCCGTCCTCGCCGTCGTCGCCGCGCTCCTCGGCTTCCTCTGGCCGCTCCTCACCGACCGGTCCACCGGCCCCGCCCCGGCGCGCCGCCCCGCCGACGTACGGCTCCCGCACTCCGCTCTCGTCCCGCAGCCGGTCACCGGCCGGGCACCGCCGCGCCGCCCGCGTGGCCCCCTCGGCCACGTCCCGCGCCACGACCGGGCCGAGACCCGTCCGTCGCCTCCGTACGCCCTCGCGGCGTAGCGGGGGAGGGGAGGGCGGACTCGGCGCTGCCCGACCCGCGCGCCTTCCGCGGCGGGTCCCGCCCAGAGAGCCCATCCCTCCGTGCACCCTCGACCGCCGAGGCGGCGTGCCGTCCGTACGACCGCACGCCTTCTCTTCCTCTCCCTCGCTCCGGCCGCCGCGTCCCCCGTCTGGCTCCCGCCGACGCCCGCCGCCGCGCACACCGACCTCGTCTCCGGCACCCCGGCCCCCGGAGCGTCCCTCGACGCACCCCCGCCGCGCATCGGCCTCACCTTCAGCGACGCCATGACCGAGCGGTACGCCAAGGTGGCGCTCACCGCCCCCGACGGCAGCTCCGCCGGCCAGGGCGCCCCGGCCGTCGCCGGGCGGACGGCGACCCTGACCGTACGCCCCGGACCCGGCGCCGCCGGCGCGCTCGCCGTAGCCGCCCTGGGCGGTGTCGCCCTGGCCGCCGCCGTCCTGGCGGTCCGGCCGCGGAGGTCCCGTCGTGCCCGCTGACCTGGGTCGCGCCCCACGCCCTTCGGCCGTCATCGCCGGGACCGGCCTGCTCGCAGTCGCCGTCACCGCCGGCAGCCTGGGGGTGCTCGGCGGCGGGGCGGGGCCGGTTCCGGGGATCGCGGGCTCCGGCGCCCTCACGGACTGGGGGCTTCCGGTCGCCTGCGTGACCGCCGACGCCGCCTCGACCGCCACCGGCGTGGCCGCGCTCGTCGCCACCGCGGGACTCGGCGTCACCACGGTCCGCTGGGCGAGGGCCGTCCTCGCGCTCGCCGTCGCCGGCGTCCTGCCGCCCGCGTTCACCGGGCACGCCGCCGGCGCGGCGAACCACGACGCCGCCGTCACCGCCCTCGCCCTGCACGTCGCCGGGGTGGCGCTGGGGACCGGCGGCCTCGCGTTCCTCGTCGTGGCCGCGCCGCGCCGCGAGGACGGCCTTGCCGTCGCGGCCCGGCGCTTCAGCGTCCTGGCAGGCGGCGCCTTCCTCGCCGTCGCCGCGAGCGGCGCGGTCGGCGCCGTCGTGCGCCTGCCGTCCTGGAGCGCGCTCCTCACCACCGCGTACGGCGTGCTGGTCACCGTGAAGCTCGGCGCGCTGCTCGTCCTGGGCGCGTGCGGCCGGTGGCACCGCCGCCGCACCCTCGCCGCGCTCGCCGCGGGCGGCAGGAGACCGTTCCTGAGGCTCGTGGGCGGCGAGGTGCTGCTGATGAGCGCGGCGACGGGTCTGGCCGTCGGCCTCTCCCGTACCCCGCCCCCCGCGTCCGGCGGCGCGCTCACCCCGGCCGGGGAACTGCTCGGCTTCCCGGTGCCGCCGCCGCTCGGCGACTTCCCCTGGACACCGCTCCTCACCCCGTGGCACTTCGACCCGCTGTTCGCCTTCGGCACCGGCGCCGCCGGGCTGCTGTACGCCGCCGGGGTGCGCAAGCTCCGCGCCCGCGGCGACGCGTGGCCGGTCGGCAGAACCGTCGCGTGGACGGCCGGACTGGCGGTCACCGTGCTCGCGACGATGAGCGGACTGGCCGTCTACGGCAAGGTCATGATGAGCGTCCCCATGGGCCAGCACATGATCCTGGCGATGACGGTCCCGATCCTCCTCGTCCTGGGCGCACCGGCCACCCTCGCGCTGCGCGCGCTGCCCGCCGCCGCTGCGGGCGGCCCCGACGGGCCCCGCGAACGGCTGCTCCGGCTCCTGCACAGCCGGTACGTGAAGGTCCTCTCACGCCCGGTGACGGCGAGCGCCCTCTTCATCGGCAGCGCCTTCGCCGTCTTGACGCCCGCGAGGCGAGACGGGTCGACCGCCAGATCGACCGCGGCGACGCCAACGACCCGCTGGCCGCCTACAACGCCTACCTCGCCGCCCTCCACGCCCGCGACCGCCCACCCCGCCCGCCCCAGCCCACGCCTCCGGCAGTCCCCTCCCCCTCCGTTCCCTCCTCACCCACCGAGGCATCATGACCAAGCTGAAGAAGAACCTCCTCGCCGCCGCCGTCCTCGTCGCCGCGCTGGCCGTCGCGTTCGGCTCCTTCCTCCTCTTCGCGCCGCAGGACGGCACGACGGCCCTCGACACCGAAGCCGCCGTCGACGCCCGCCCCGTCCGCGACTCCAGCCACCGGCTCACCTCGCCACGGAAAAGCGAGCTGACGGTCGTGGAGTTCCTCGACTTCGAATGCGAGGGCTGCGGCGCCGCGTACCCCGTCGTGGAACGGCTGCGCGGCGAGTACGGCGACCGCGTCACGTTCGTCGCCCGCTACTTCCCGATGCCCGGCCACCGCAACAGCACGACCGCCGCGCTCGCGGTCGAAGCGGCGGCCCAGCAGGGCGCGTTCGAGGCGATGTACGCGAGGATGTTCGCCACCCAGAAGCAGTGGGGCGAGGCGAAGGAGTCCAAGGCGGCCCTCTTCCGCACGTACGCCGCCGCCCTCGGCCTGGACCTGACCCGGTACGACGCCGCCGTGAAGGCGCCGGAGACGCGCCGCCGGGTGGAGGCGGACCAGCGCGACGGCCTCGGCCTCGGCGTCCAAGGCACCCCGACCTTCTTCCTCGACGGAATCAAGATCCAGACCCCGGGCTCGTACGAGCAGTTCAAGGCCCTGATCGACGCGAGGCTCGCGGCCCGATGAGGCCGAAGGAGTCGCTGAGCGACGCCCTCGCGCGGTCCAGGGAGGGGTGAGCGCCGGCGGAACCCCCGGCGGCCCGCGCGGCAACCACCCCGCGTGAGCCGGGGGTTGGCCCCACCCCCGGAAGGCCCGGTGACGGGATGGGCCGCAGCGGAGCCGCCCGGCAGGCTGACGCCATGACAACAACACACCGTGTCCGTACGTCACTTGCCGCCTCCGCCCTGTCCGTCGCCGCCGTCGCCTCCGCCGTCCTCGCCGGCCTCGTCGCCACCGGAGCTTCCGCGAACGCGACGGGCGCCGCCGCGCCCGGCGGCCCGCTGCGGTGGGGCGCGTGTCCCGCCTCCGTCCAGCCGGCCGACGGGCAGCAGTGCGCGACCCTGTCCGTGCCGCTCGACCACGCCGACCCCGGAGGACCGCGCGTCGAACTCGCCGTCTCCCGCCTGGCGAGCACCCGCCCCGAGGCCCGGCGCGGCACGCTGCTCGTCATCCCGGGCGGGCCCGGGGGCTCCGGGGTGCAGCGGCTCGCGCAGAAGGGAGCCGCGCTCGCGAAGGAGACCGGCGGGGCGTACGACCTCGTGGCGTTCGACCCGCGCGGGGTCGGCGGCTCGGCGAAGGCGCGGTGCGGGCTCGCGGAGGAGGACCGGCGGATGGTGACCCTGCGGTCCTGGCCGGCCGCCGACGGCTCGATCGGCGCCAACGTCGAGCGGGCCCGGCGGATCGCCGACGCCTGCGCCCGCGACAGCGGCCCCCTGCTGCGCAGCCTCACCACCGCCCACCAGGTGCGGGACATGGAGCTGCTGCGGCGGGCGCTCGGCGAGGAGAAGCTGTCGGCGTGGGCCACCTCGTACGGCGCCTATGCCGCCGCCCGGTACGCGCAGGAGTACCCCGGGCGCACCGACCGCTGGGTCCTGGACAGCAGCGCCGATCCGGACCCGCGCCGCGTCGCGTACGGCTGGCTCGCCGACATGGCGCGGGGCGCCGAGGACCGCTTCCCGGACTTCGCCGCCTGGGCGTCCCACCCCGACCGCGCGGCGGACGGGCTGCGCCTGGCCGGCACCCCGGAGGGCGTACGGGCGCTGGTCCTCGACCTCGCCGCGCGACTGGACCGGACGCCCCGGGCCACCGCCGTCCCGGGCGCGCCGCTCACCGGCGCGGCGTTCCGGCAGGCGCTCCAGAGCGCGCTCTACTCGGACGCCGCCTTCCCCGGTTTCGCGCGGCTCACCGCCCAGGCCCTGGACCCGCGGGGCGTGCCCGTCCTGCCGCCCGAGCTGTCCGGCCCGATGCCCGACGAGGCGGCCGCCGTCACCGTGGGCGTCATCTGCAACGACGTCGACTGGCCCCGCTCGGTGCCGGCGTACGCCCGCGCGGTGGCCGCGGACCGTATCCGGCACCCGCTCACCGGCGGCATGCCCGTCAACGTCACGCCCTGTGCGTTCTGGAAGGGCGGCGCGGTCGAGAAGCCGGTCCGGATCACCGACGACGGCCCGTCGAACATCCTCATGATCCAGAACCTGCGGGACCCGGCGACCCCGCACTCCTCCGGCCTCAGGTTGCGCGAGGCGCTCGGCGACCGCGCCCGGATGGTGTCGGTCGACCGGGGCGGCCACGGCTCCTACCTGGTGAGCGCGGGCGGAACGGGGAACGCCTGCGGCGACCGGACCGTCACCCGCTTCCTGCTGACGGGCGCACGACCGCCGGCGGACGTCCGCTGCTGACCGCGGCACCGCCCTCCCGCCCCCTCACAGTGAGCCGAGAAACCCTCCCACCACGGCGGCGAACTCCGCCGGCACCGTCTCGTGGACGGTGTGCCCGGCGGGCAGCTCGACGAGCCGGCTGCGGGGCCGCCGGGCCACCATCTCCCGCGCGTGCCGCGCGCTGAGCACCTGGCTGCGGCTGCCCCGGACGAGGAGGGCGGGGCAGTCGCCGGCGAGCCAGTCGCTCCAGTGGTCGCCGTTGAGGAGCCGCTGCGAGGTCACCATGTCCTCGGGTGCGAAGGCGAGACCCCAGCCGTCGGCGTGCTCGCGGACGGCGTCCCCGAGGTAGACAGCCGACGCGCCGAGCCCTTCCAGCAGCTCGGCGCGGGTGGCGGCCCGGCGCGGCCACGACAGGCCGAAGGACAGGTCGTCGTCGACGACGGCGCCGATGTCCTCGACGACCAGCGCCGCCACGAGACCGGGATACCGGGCGGCCAGCTGGTAGGCGTTGACGCCGCCCAGGGAGTGACCGAGGACGACCGCGCCGGCGATGCCCAGATGGTCCAGCAGCGCGGCGGCGTCCTCGACGTACCCCGTACGGGAGAACTCCGGGGGACGGTCGGAGCGTCCGTGTCCGCGCTGGTCGGGCGCGACGACGCGCCAGCCGGCGCCGAGCTCCCGGGCCAGCCGCGTGAACGTCCGCCCTTCACCGAAGTGCCCGTGCAGGGCCAGCAGAGGACGGCCCGGACCCCCGAAGTCCAGATAGGACAGACGGCGCCCCGAGACCGTCAGCGCGGCCCGTACCGGCTCGGGCGAGAGGGACGACGTCACGCCTGGCACCTCCGTCCGGCGTCCTGGAGCTTGCGGGTGAAGCGGTGCATGTGCGGATCGAGCTGGTCGAGGGATTCCTGGAGCACCTGCTCCTCCGTCAGCCACCTGATCGCGGCGAACTCGCCCCGGTCGAAGGACGTGACGGAGCCCGCGTCCGCGGCGAGCACGTACCACAGCGACACGTCGGTGTGCGGGTCCGCGCCCCGGGTGCGGGTGACGGTGAGGAAGAACGGCCGCTCGCCCGTGACCGACGCCGCGGTCGCCTCGATGGCCAGCTCCTCCCGGCACTCCCGCACCACCGCGTCCCACGGATCCTCGTCCGGCTCCACGTGCCCACCCGCCGGCAGCCACAGCCCCGCCTTCCGGTGCGCGGACAACAGCAGCCGCCCCCGCGCCTCGTCGCGGACGACGAAGTAGCACACCAGATGCATCGCCGGCACATCAGGCGCCCGCACCCGGTAGAGCGGCGCCCCGCCCGCGATCCACTCGGTGGCGGCGGCCAGATGGTCCCGCTCCAGCTCATCCCAAGGCTCGATGGCCCCCACCACCTGCAACAACCGCGCACGTGCCCGGTCGGTGCGGGTGCGGGTGCGGGGGCGGGCGGAAGGCGGGGCGTCGTTCGCGGTCATCTCCCCAGACTGACAGGGGGGTCTGACATCGCCCCGCGCGGCGGCTTCTGGTGGCCGTGCCCCAGGCGCGGCTCCGCGGATGGTCACCACGGACGGCCCGGCAGGCGGCACCAGCTCCCTGGAGGAGACCTCGACAAGGTGCGCGGGAGCATCGCCACCCTGCAAGGCGGATACGTACTCGATGACCTGAGCAGGGGAGAGCCCCGGCACTTGCCGGCGCAGGGTGTGCATGGCGAAGATCCGCCCACGAGCGTCTGCCGCCGCCCGGACCTCGTCGTGCAGATCGTCCACCGCGGTCCGCGCGACCTGCCCCCGAATACGGCCTCGATAGTCCGCCTCCCACGCGCCCGACATCGCGTCGACGACACCGATCCGGTGCAGGCTTCCGTCGACGCGGTCGACCAGGTACGGCCCGTTCCCGGCCAGCGCGGCGCTCGGGTCCCGGGTGCGCAGGTACTCCTCGGACGTCCAGGAAACGATCCACACCAGTTCATGCCGCTTCACATGCGACACCGCCATGCGGATCGGGACCATCCCCAGGGACAGCTCCCGCTGGTAGACGCGTTCCAGCTCTTCTTCGACGAGGTGAACCGCGGCATCCCGTTCGATCACTCCGGCAGCATCTCGTACGGCCCGGACAGCCACCACCGAGTTTCCCCGAGCCGGGGGAGCCGTCACCCGAGCTACAAGTACACCCGCCACCACCGGTCGCCCTCAGCGCGCGCCACCTCGGCGTCGTACTGACCCGCATCGAAGTGGAGCTCCGGCGGAGGGTGCGGCACCGCGGTGTGCGCAGGCCACGGAACCTCCCAGTCCGACCACTGCACGATCTCCCCGAACCTCTGCACCACCACCGTCAGGAAGCCGCAGCAGCCACCCGTGCAGTCCGGTTCTCCCAGCTCCAGGCGGCGCGCCTCGCCGGTCGCCCGGAGAGGGCTGGGCCGACCGGCCGGCAGCGCCTCCGCCGCGTACGGCCCGCGGCCACCGTGACCGACCGCCTCCTCGACCACGTCCTCTCCGTTGACCCAGAACCGCACCTGGGCGGAGAACCGCGGCCCCGGCGGCAACACACTGATCTCCAGACGATCGAACATCCCGCCAGCCTACGGGAGTGTGCCGTCGTCGCCTCCGCGAGCGGGAAGACGGCGTCGACGTGGGCGCGGAGGGCGCCCGAGGCGACCGGCTCGGCGACGGCGTTCATGCCGGAGTGGTCCGCTGCCACGAGCAGGGTCTCGACGCGCCCCCCGCGCGGCGGCCTTCGCGGCCTCGTCCGGATCCGTCCCCGGCAGGAGCGACACGAGCACGCCGCCCGGCCGCAGGACGTCGAGGAAAGGAGCCGGGTGTCGACGGACAGGGGGTCGAGCACCATGCCGACGTCCTGGACGACGTCGCGGAAGTCGGTCGTAAGCCGCTTCACATGGAGATCCCCCCGCAGCGAAGTCCTTCGCGGAGAGTTCTTCGCAAAGACTTCTTCGCGAAGAACTCTTTGCGAAGAAGTCTCCGCGAACTACCTTGTCTCGTATGGCAGATGAAGCAGAAGCACCCCACGGCGACGCGCCGACCGCCCTCGTCCGGAGCGTGCCCGCCGCCCCAGACGCTGTCGTCCTGGACGCGAAGGGGCTGCGCGCCCTGGCTCACCCCGTACGCGTGCAGTTGGTCGGTGAGCTGCGCAAGTACGGGCCCTCGACGGCGACGCGCCTGGCGGAGCGGCTGGGGGTGAACTCCGGTACGGCCAGTTACCATCTGCGGCAGCTCGGCGCGGCCGGGTTCGTCGAGGAGGACGCCGAGCGCGGCAACGCGCGGGAGCGCTGGTGGCGTTCGGTGCACCGGACGACGTGGTTCGACGACCCGGAACTCGCGGACCGCGAGCCCGAGGCCGCGCTGGCGTACCAGCAGTCCGTCGCCGCGATCTATGCCCTGCGCACCCAGCAGGCCCTGAACAGCCTCCGGACCATGCCGCGCGCGTGGCGTGGCACCCTCGACCTCAGCGACTGGGCCCTGCGGCTCACGCCCGAGGAAACCGTCCGGCTGTACCGGGAGGTGGCGGAGGTCATCGGACGCTACCGGCGAGACGTACCGGAGTCGGCGGCCGACGCCCCCGAAGGCGCCGAACGAGTCGCCGTGATCACTCAGTTCCTGCCCGAACTGGACGTTCCCGCCCCGCAGGAGCCGCGAGGAGGCCCGACGCCATGACCGACGACACGCCGGAGAGGGAGGGAAGCTCCGAGGGTGACACGTCGGGCCCGCGCTCCTTACGCCCGCTGGCCGGAGTGCTCGCCGCCATGGCGGTCTCGCTGACCGGCACCCGGATATCCGTCGTCGCCCTGCCGTGGTTCGTCCTTGTCACGACCGGCAGCGCCACCCGCACCGGCCTGGTCGCCTTCTGCGAGATGGCCCCGTACGTGATCGTGAAGGCGTTCACCGGGCCGCTGGTCGACCGCGTCGGTCCACGGGCCGTCTCCTGGACCACGGATCTCGCCAGCGCGACCGCCGCCGCGGCGGTACCTCTGCTCCATGCTCTGGACCTGCTGACCTTTCCCCTTCTTCTGGTCCTGGTCGCGCTCATCGGCGCGGCGCGCGGGCCGGGGGACCTGGCCAAGGAGGTCATGGTCCCGGAGGCGGCCGAGCGCGGCAGGGTTCCGCTGGAGCGGGCCACCGGGCTCTCCGGAGTGGTCGAGCGCCTTGCTTCGACTGTCGGCCTGGCGGTCGGCGGGCTCCTGGTCACGCTGCTCGGGCCCGTGACCGGTCTCGCCGTCAACGCGGCCTGCTTCGCCGCCGGGTCGGTGCTCATCGCGTACGCGCTGCCGCGTGACGCCGGGCGTGCGGCGGACGGAGCAGGCTCCCCCACCGTCGAGCCGGAAGGCTACTGGCAACGGTTCGGCGAGGGCCTGGCCTTCCTGCGCGGCGACCGGCTGCTGCTCACGGTCGTCGTCATGTGCGGCCTCACCAATCTGCTGGACGCCGCGCTGGCTTCGGTCCTCGTTCCCGTCTGGGCCAAGGAGTCCGGTCACGGGCCCGCCGCGATCGGTCTGGCGGGCAGCGTCATGGGGGCCACGGCGGTGGGCGGGAGCCTCATCGCCGCGCTGGTCGCGCACCGGCTGCGGCGGCGGATGGTCGTGCTCGGCGGATTCCTGCTCGTGGGGGCGCCCCGCTTCCTGATCCTCGCCGCCGACGCCCCGCTGGGCGCCGTCCTGGCCGTCTTCGCGGTCGGCGGATTCGGCGCCGGCTTCGTCAACCCCGTCCTCGGAGCCGTCCTCGTCGAGCGCGTGCCGCGCAGGATGCTCGGCCGGGTCAACGCACTCGGCGACGCGCTGTCCTGGGCGGGCATCCCGCTCGGAGGTCTCCTCGCCGGCGCGGCGGTCGCCTCCGCCGGACTCCTCCCGGTCCTGCTGGCCTGCGGAGCCGCGTACTTCCTCACCACGAACCTGGCCGGACTGCGCCCGGAATGGCGCGAGATGGACCGGACACGCGGCCGAGGCGCCGCACAGTCACACGCGGCGACCTGAGGGCAGGGCGTCCGGTTGGACAGGTTGTGACGGGAAGGCGCGAGGGCCCGGGGCGGTGGTGCCCCGGGCCCACGTGGGTGGTGTGCGGCAGCTGGCTACAGGCCGCCGGTGTAGAGCAGCTTGTTGGGGGAGCCGGGGCTGACGTTCGTCAGCAGGTCCTTCGACGACTGCTCGTCGAGCCACGCGGCGACCTCGGCCGGCGTCGCCGTCGGGTGCGCGGCCTTGTACAGCGCGGCGACACCGGCGACGTGCGGCGCCGCCATCGACGTACCGTTCAGCGCGACCGAACCGCCGCCCATCCGCGCCGACACGATGTCCTGGCCGGGCGCGTAGATCTCCACGCAGCGGCCGTAGTTGGAGAAGGACGTCTCCTCGTCCCACGCGTTCGACGCGGCGACCGTCACGGTGCCCTCCGCCGAGGCGGGCGAGACCGTGCAGGCGTCCTTCGCGCTGTTGCCGGCCGCGATGACGGGCAGCACGCCCGCCGCGCTGAGCGCCGTCGCCGCGTTGTTCAGGG
Organism: Microtetraspora glauca; assembly: GCA_000721275.1. GTDB lineage: Bacteria > Actinomycetota > Actinomycetes > Streptomycetales > Streptomycetaceae > Streptomyces. Next base: position 207,831 of record JOFO01000005.1, read on the forward strand.
CCGTGGACCGGTCGCCGCCCAGGGAGCCGTTCAGGACGGCGGGCTGCTTGGCGTTCCGCGCGACCCAGTCGAACCCGGCGATCATCCCCGAGTACGAGCCGCGCCCGTCGCAGCCGAGCACGCGGACGCTCACCAGGTTGGCCTTCCGGGCGACGCCGTACGTGCTGCCGCCGACGGTGCCGGCCACGTGCGTGCCGTGCCCGTTGCAGTCCTGCCCGGCGCGCCCGTCGCCCATGGCGTCGAAGCCGAACGTGGCCCGGCCGCCGAACTCGTCGTGGGCGTAGTCGATGCCGGTGTCGAGGATGTACCCGGTGACGCCGGCGCCGCTGCCCTCGGTGGTGAAGTCGTTGTCGAGCGGCAGGTTCCACTGGTCGATGCGGTCCAGGCCCCAGGAGTTGGCCGGGCTGCGGTCGTCGGCCGGGACGGCGGGTTGCGGCGGCGCGAGCGTCACCGCGTCCTGCTCGACGGAGGTCACGCCGGGCGTCTTGCGGACGATGTCCAGCTGCGCGGTCGTGAGGGGTACGGCGAACCCGTTGAGGGCCTTCTCGTAGACGAACGTCGGCTTCAGCTTCAGGCGCTCGGCGGCCTTGGCGGCGTCGACGGTCCGGTCCAGCGTCACGATGTACTTGCCGGGCACCGCGTTGGCGGCGGTGACGAGCGGCGCGAGACCGGGCTCCGGGACGGCCGCGGCGGAGCCGTACGCCGTCGCGCTCGGAGCGGAGAGGGCCAGCGCGGACAGGGCGGCACTCGCGAGAGCGAGTCTGGTACGTGTGTTCACGGAGGTGAGGGCATCATGCAGAAACGATCACCTTCTAGGACATCCGCTGACTATTCGGGTGGATGAACGAAACATCACCGCAATGCCGCTATGGCTGCGGTGGTGGGGGCCGCCGTCCCGTCGGCCGTTCCGCCGGTCGGGCGCGCGTGAGAAGATCCCCGCATGAGTGGCGACCTGGAAGTGAGTGCCCTGGCGATCAACGTCACGATCCCCGAGGAACTGCGCTGGACGGACACCCGGCGAGGTGAGGCGTTCACCCTCACCACCCTCAACGTCCGGCTGCTGCCGGACGGACACCTCGCCGTGAAGGCGTACGGCCGGCCCGTGGCCGGAGGCCGGGGCGCGTACGTCTCGTTCCCCGTCCCCGACAAGCCCGAGCTGGCGACCCTCGTCTCCGAGGCGGCGGGCCGCGCCGGCACCCTCTGGGCCGCCCACCGCGGCCTCGGCTGACCGGACCGGCATCCCGCCCGCGCACCCCATCCGCCCGCGCACCCCCATCCACCCGCGCGCCACCGCGCCCCGCACCCGCCCGCGAGCCCCCGCACCCGATCACGGGCGTAGGGCCGCGGCGACCAGCCCCTCCAGCGCCTCGCGCGGTACGTCGCCGCCGCTCACGAGCCGGTCGAACACCAGGCCGTCGACGCAGGTCAGCAGCGTGTGCGTACGGTTGTCCAGATCCGGGACGCCCCGGCCGGCGAGGAACAGGCGGACGGCCTCGCGGCCCGCGTTCTCGCGCGGGACCAGCAGCTCGCGCAGCTCCGGGTCGCGCACGCTCTCGACGGCGCAGGCGTACCGCGCCAGCGAGCGGCGGCGCCCCTCCCCGGTGAGGCGGCGGCGCGCGAGCAGCGCCAGACCGTCCACCACCTCCCCGACGGTACGGAGCACCGGCAATTCCTCCGCCACGGCGCCGAGTTCCGCCTGGTCGCGCTCGACGAGCCGGGTGACGAGGCCGGTGAGCAGCGCGGCCCGGGTGCGGTAGTACGCCGACGTGGTGCCGGCCGGCAGCGCGGCGCGCCGGTCGACGGCCCGGTGGGTCAGGCCGCGGATGCCTTCGTCGGCGAGGACGTCGAGAGCCGCGTCCGCGAGGAGAGTGCGTCGGTCGGAAGCCATACCCCTCTTTCTACACCTGTAGAGGTTCGGTTAGCCTCGTTCTTCTACAGATGTAGAAAGGCGAGGGTTCGGCATGGGCAACACAGCAGTGGTCGTCGGCGGCGGCATCGGCGGACTGGCCGCCGCCATCGGACTGCGCCGCGTCGGCTGGGAGGTGACCGTCGTCGAGCGCGCACCCGTGCTCGACGACGCCGGCGCGGGCATCTCGCTGGCCGCCAACGGCCTGCGCGCCCTGGACGCCCTGGGCGTCGGCACGGCGATACGCGAGGCGTCGCGGGGCCAGTACAGCGGCGGCACCCGCACCCCGAGCGGCCGGTGGCTGACCCACATGGACGGCGCGGCGCTGGAGCGGGCGGTCGGCACCCCGATCATGGGCATCCCCCGCTCCACCCTGCACCGGCTGCTGCGCGACGCCCTGCCCGCCGACGCGCTCCTGATCGGCGCGGAGGTGGAGTCGGTCACGGGCTGGGAGGAACCCGGCCCCGACACGCGTAACCCCACCACCGCACCCGGACCCCTGCGCGTCCGGTGCGCCGGCGGCCGGGTCCTCGACGCCGACCTCGTCGTCGCCGCCGACGGCATCGGCAGCACACTCCGCCGCCTCCTCTTCCCCGCCCACCCCGGCCCGGTCTACAGCGGCTCGACCGTGCTCCGCGCCCTCACCGAGAAGCCGGTCGACCCGCGCACCGACTTCGAGCTGACCTGGGGCCGCGGTGCCGAGTTCGGGCACATCGCGTTCACCGACGGACGGGCCGAGTGGCACGCCGTCCTGAACCTCCCCGCCGGCGTACGGTTCCCCGACCCGCTGGCCGAACTGCGCCGGCGCTTCCACGGCTGGCACGACCCGATCCCCGCGCTGCTCGACGCGACCCGTCCCGAAGCCGTCCTCCACCACGACGTCAACGAACTCCTCACCCCCCTCCCGTCGTACGCCGTCGGCCGCGTCGCCCTGCTCGGCGACGCCGCCCACGCGATGACCCCGCACCTCGGGCAGGGCGCCTGCCAGGCGCTGGAGGACGCGGTCGCCCTGGCCGCCGCCCTCGCCGCCGCGCCCACCGTCGAGTCGGCGCTGGCCCGCTACGACGCCGAACGCCGCCCGCGCAGCCAGGCGGTCGCGCGCGCCGCCCGGCAGGCCGGCCGGATGGGCCAGCAACTCGCCCACCCCGTGGCCGTCGCCCTCCGCAACACGGCGATGCGGCTCACACCGTCCCGCACCGCGACCCGCATGATCCTCCGCCACCACACCTGGGTCCCGCCCCGACTCGCCTGAAGCGCGGCGCCCGGCTCCGGCGGCGTACGACCGGGTCCGGATCCGGACGCCAGGAATGCGACGGCTCCGGACCGGATGACGCGCGGTATACGACCCGGCCCCGGATCCGGACGGGCGCGCGCAATGCGCCCCGCTCCGGATCCGACGGGAGTCGTACGCGAGGCCCCGCCGTACGACCAGGGGCCGACCCGCAGAGGTGGCCCCAGCTCCGACGACACCGCCCGCCCGCCGGAACCATCGTGGCCGCATGACCCCGACGACGACCACAACCGCCCCTCCCACCCAGCCCCAGGCGTCCACCGCACCTCAGCAACGGCACCGTCAAGACCCACATCGGCCGCCTGCTCAGCAAACTCGGCGCACGCGACCGCGCCCAACTGGTCATCCACGCCTACGAATCGGGTCTCGTCGGCACCACGGACGCCCCGTGAGCGGCAGGGCAGGGCCGGCCACGTGACCGGACAGCCCCCGCGTGGTCACCCGATCAGCCGCACAGCGCCGACGGGCGGTGCCTTCTGCCGGGGGGTTCGACACCGCCGGGTGGCGCAGGGCGGCTCGCCCGGACCGGCGGTGGGCGGGCGGTACGCCGAAGCTGGACGGGTCGGCGCGTTCGGTCGCCGGTCCGTCCAGGAGGTCCCCGCATGCCCCGATCCGCCCCGGCCCCGCGCCCGTACCGCCGCCCGCGCCGCGCCGCCGTCACCGCGCTGCTCGTCGCCGCCGTCCTGACCGCCCCCGCCCTCCCGTACGCCACCGCGGGCGAACGGCCCGCCCCGCGCGCCGGCGCGGCCGGCGGCGGTCAGGACGAGGAGCTGCGGCGCGCCCTCGCGGACCTCGTCGCCGCCCCCGGCGGACCGCCCGGCGCGATCGCCGTGCTCACCCGGGACGGCGTCCGGGAGGTCTACCGGGCCGGCACCGCCGAGGTCGGCACGGCGAGGCCGCCCCGCCCGCACGACCACATGCGGATCGCGAGCGCCGCCAAGGCGTTCAGCGGGGCTGTCGCCCTCGGTCTCGTGGACCGCGGAGCGCTCCGCCTGGACACCACACTCGGACAGCGGCTGCCGCATCTTCCTTCCAGCTGGCATTCCGTGACACTTCGTCAACTGCTCCAGCACACCAGCGGCCTCCCCGACTTCAGCAAGAGCGAGCGCTTCCAGGCGATCGTCCGCGCCGACCCCCGCCACCGCTTCGACTCCCGGCGCCTGCTGGAGTTCGTCGCCGACCAGGGACTCGCGTTCCCGCCCGGCAGCCGGTACGCCTACTCGAACTCCGACAACATCGCCGTCGCCCTCATGGCCGAAGAGGCCACCGGGCAGCGGTACGAGGACCTTCTGAAGGAGCTCGTGTACCGCCCGCTCGGCCTGCGCGACACCAGCCTCCCGTCCGGCTTCCGGATGCCCCGGCCGTACCTCCACGGCTACGACACCGCTCCCGGCGAGGCACCCGAGGACGTCAGCGAGGCGGTCAGCGCCTCCGGCGCCTGGGCCTCCGGGGGGATCGTCTCCACCCCCGCCGACCTGGGCACCTTCTTCGGCGGCTACGCGGGGCCCGCCCTGCTGTCCCCGGTGACCCGGCACGCGCAGACCCGCTTCGTCCCCGGCGACTCCCAGCCGGCCGGCCCGGGCGTGAACGCGGCGGGCCTGGGCCTCTTCCGCTACGCCACCCGCTGCGGCACCGTCCTCGGCCACACCGGGAACACCCCCGGCTACACCCAGTTCGCCGCCGCCACCCCGGACGGCCGGCGCACCGTGACGGTCTCCGTCACCAGCCAGGTCCCGCTCGACCCCGCGCTGCTCCGCCGCCTGCGCGCCGCCGAGGAGCGCTTCGTCTGCGCGCTCCTGGAGGAGGCACCCGGCGGCTACGGCGACGACGCGGCCTGAGCGGCAACGCAACCGCCCGCCCGGACATACGGGCCGGGCCGGACGGTGCCGTGGCTGCGACCACCGTCCGGCCCGGAGTTCATGGGGCGAGGCGAAAGAGGGGGAGAGGGAGAAGGCGGAGGGGGGAGGGGGAGGGGGAAGGGGTGGCGAGGGCGGGTCCGCCTGTGACCCTACGGGCGGACCAGACCGCGCTCGTACGCCTTCACCAGCCGCTGCGGCACCTGGTGGACGACCCCGTCGACGGTGACCGCGACCAGCTGCGGCGTGCTCGCCTTCCACTGGGCGCGGCGGTGACGGGTGTTGCTGCGGGACATCTTCCGCTTGGGGACGGCCATGGTGGGGCTCTTCTCTGTCCGGGGATCGACCAGGCGACCCTATATGAAAACGAATGTCATTAACAAAGCGCAGGCGGCAAGGCCGGCGGACGGGCCGCGGCGCACGGCATGCGCACGCGGCTCGTCCATCCGTTCAGCCATCCGTCACCAGGAGGACTTGGTCACCCCCGGCAGGAACCCGGCATGCGCCTGCTCCCGCGTGCGGACCCGCGAGAGCCCGAACTGCCGCAGGTAGCCGCGCGGTCGGCCGTCGACGCTGTCGCGGTTGCGTACGCGGGTGGCGCTGGCGTCGCGCGGCTGCCGGCGCAGCTCCGCCAGGGCGGCCTCGCGGTCGGCCGGCGGGGTGGACGGGCGGCGGATGATCTCCTTCAGCTCCGCCCGCCGCGCGGCGTACCGCTCGACGACCCGCTTGCGGCGCTCGTTCCGCGCGATCTTGCTCTTCTTCGCCATCAGACCTTCCCTCCCCGCGCGCGGATCCGGGCCACGGCGGCCTCGATGCCGATCGCGTCCACCGTCTTGATCGCCCGGGCGCTCAGCGTCAGGCGCACGTGGCGCCCCTCGCTGGGCAGCCAGTAGCGCTTGCGCTGGATGTTGGGGTCGAAGCGGCGCGAGGTGCGCCGGTGCGAGTGGGAGATGGTGTTGCCGAATCCCGGCTTGGCGCCGGTCAGTTGGCAGTGTGCGGACATGGGTGGGGCGTCCCTTCTCACAGTCCAGTGGTGCTGGAAATGGAAATCATTGTCATATACTAGCGGCCATGGCACGCAACGAGATCCGCCCCGTCATCAAGCTCCGCTCCACCGCCGGCACCGGCTTCACCTACGTGACGCGCAAGAACCGCCGCAACGACCCCGACCGGATGGTGCTCCGCAAGTACGACCCCGTCGCCCGGCGCCACGTGGACTTCCGCGAAGAGCGCTGACCCCACACCCCCTTCACCCGACCCGCCCCCGAAAGGCCCTGCCATGAAGCCCGGAATCCACCCCGCCTACGAGCCCGTCGTCTTCCGCGACTCCGCCTCCGGCACCGCGTTCCTCACCCGCTCCACCATGACCAGCGACAAGACCATCGAATGGGAGGACGGCAACACCTACCCCGTCGTCGACGTGGAGATCTCCTCCGCGAGCCACCCCTTCTACACGGGCACGGCCCGGGTGCTCGACACCGCCGGCCGCGTCGAGAAGTTCCAGCGCCGCTACGGAGCCCGCTGATGGGACACCCGTACGCCCCCCAGCTCCCGGTCGTGATCGTCGCCGGCCTGCACGCCGACGCGCGGACCGAGGTCGTCGACCGGCTCCTGCGGGCCGTCCCCGGCAGCGTGGCGCTCCACCACGACCTGGCGGCGGCGCCCGACGGCAGCGTCGCCCGCACCGTCCGCGACGCCGACGGCACCGTCTCCCGCGGAGACACCCCTCTCGTCAACGACTGCGCCTGCTGCGCCCTCCGCGAGGACCTCGTCCCCGAACTCCTGCGGCTCGCCGACGGCGGCCTCACCCGCCTCGCCGTCGTCGAACTCTGGGACTCCGTCGAGCCGAAGGCCATGGCCGAGGTCATCGCCGGACACGCCGGCGACCGGCTCGCCCTGACCAACGTCATCACCGCCGTCGACCCCGCGCTCGTCCTGCCCTGCCTCGCCAACGGCGACGACCTCGCCGAAGCCGGCCTCGCCGCGGCGGCCACCGACCAGCGGACCGTCGGCGACACCTGGGCCCGGCAGCTGGAGTACGCCCCCGTCCTCGCCGTCATCGACAACGACGCCGCCGACGACGAGGACCACGCCCTCCTCGCCCAGCTGCACCCCACGGCCCTCCGCGTACCGGCGGCCTCGCCCGAACTCGCCCGGATCGCCCTCGCCGGCTTCGACGTGGAAGCGGCCGCCGCCGCCCAGCACCCCGCCTGCGCCCTCCTGCCCCAGGAGGCCGACGAGGCCGGGGTCGCCACCCTCGTCTGGCACCGCAGGCGCCCCTTCCACCCCGAGCGCCTCTACCAGGCGCTGGAGGACCTGTGCTGCGCCGCCGCCCGGAGCCGCGGCCGGTTCTGGCTCGCCGACCGCCCCGACACCCTGCTCGCCTGGGACGCGGCCGGCGGCGCGCTCAGCGTCGAGAACGCCGGCCCCTGGCTGGCGTCCCTGCCCGACGCCGCCTGGGAACTGGTCCCGCCCGTACGGCGGGCGGCGGCGGCCCTGGACTGGCACCCCGAGCACGGCGACTGCTGCCAGCACCTCGTCTTCACGTCACCCGGCCTCGACCGCGACGGCCTGGAACGCCTGCTGGACTCCTGCCTCCTCACGGACGCCGAGTACGCCTCGGGCCGCGAGGCGTGGAAGAACCTCCCCGCCGCCTTCGACACCCTCCTCGACGCGGCCTGACCCACCCCCCTGTACGACCCCCGACCTCCCCAAGGAGAGACGCCCCCATGGCCCGACGCCAGGACCCCCGCAAGCCCGTCAAGAGCCGCCCGAACCCCCTCGGCGCCGCCGGGATCACGTACATCGACTACAAGGACACCGACCTGCTGCGGAAGTTCATCTCCGACCGCGGCAAGATCCGCAGCCGCCGCGTCACCCGCGTGACCGCCCAGCAGCAGCGCGCCCTCGCCACCGCCATCAAGAACGCCCGCGAGATGGCGCTCCTGCCGTACACCGGCCGCTGACATCGCCGGCGCCCCGCCCGGGCGGACCTCACGGACGCGCCGGGAGGTCCGCCCGGCCGTCTACCGCCCCCAGGTGCGGGAGCAGAGGACCAGGCGGTAGCCGTCCGGGTCCTCGACGGTCACGCCGTACTCGTCCCAGTACGGGTTCCGCGACACGACCCGGGTGCCGCCGGCGGCCACCAGCCGCTCGACCAGGGCCTCGTCCGGCGGCTCGCCCAGGTAGACGACGAACAGGTCCTCGACCGTGGGCGCCGGGTCCAGGGGATCCGCCGGGTCGCGGGTGAGCTCGAAGTGCCAGCCGCCGCCCTCCGGGCCGACCATGAGCAGGTCGTGCTTGCCCGGCTCGCTCGCGGTGGACCGCCAGAGCACCGCCAGCCCCAGCCCGCCGACGTAGAAGCGCTCGGCGGCGGCGAGGTCCCGCGAAGGGCGGGCGACCCGGACGTGGGTGGTGGGCGTGATCGCGTGGACGCCGTCGGTGGCGGCGTTCGGCTGCGTGTCGGTCATGGGACGACCTTACGATCACGGGCCCGGGCCGGGAGTAGGGTGGGCCGACACGGTGCGGGTCGGAGGGCGAAGGAGTTCCGGGGCATGTCCAAGCGGGAGAGGTGGAACACGCTCCTCGAACTGCTCGCGGCCGCGGGCAGGCTGGAGGTCGAGGAGACCGCCGCGGCGCTGGACGTCTCGGCCGCGACGATCCGGCGCGACCTCGACGAGCTCGCGGAGCAGCGGATGCTGGTCCGGACCCGCGGCGGCGCCGTCGCGCACGGCGTCTCGTACGAGCTGCCCCTGCGCTACAAGTCGTCCCGCCACGCCTCCGAGAAGCAGCGGATCGCCGCCGCGGCCGTCGAACTCGTCGGCGAGGGCGAGGTCGTGGGCCTCAACGGCGGGACCACCACGACCGAGGTGGCCCGCGCGCTCGCCCTGCGGGTCGGCGGAGGCCGGCACGAGACGCCGGACGCGGCGGACGTCACGGCCCCCGTCTTCACCGTCGTGACCAACGCCCTCAACATCGCCGGCGAACTCGCCGTGCGTCCCCAGGTGAAGCTCGTCGTCACCGGCGGCGTGGCCCGCCCCCAGACGTACGAACTGGTCGGCCCGCTGACCGCCGGAGTGCTCAACGAGGTCGTCCTCGACGTCGCCGTCCTGGGCGTCGACGCCCTCGACCCGCGGCTCGGCCTGATGACACGCCAGGAGGACGAGGCGAGCATCAGCAGGCTGTTCGCGGAGCGCGCCCAGCGGGTCGTCGTGGCCGCGGACTCGTCGAAGCTGGGCCGGCGGGCCTTCGCCCGCATCTGCGGACTCGACGCCGTGGACGTCGTCGTCACCGACGCCGACGCCCCGGCGGACGCGGTCGCCCGCCTGGAGGACGCCGGCATCAAGGTCCTGAAGGTCTGACGGCCTCAGGGTCAGGGGGCGATCGCCATGTCGAAGACGTGGACGTTCCCGTTGGCCGGCAGCACCACGAACTCCACCTGCTTCGCGGGGTCGAGCGGCACCGAGTGGGCGAAGACGCGGTACGCGATCCCCGCGTTGCCGTACCCGCTCGGCCGGTTGCGGCCGTCGCTCGACGCGACGAGGGTCGCGCCGTGGGCGTTCGCGGGGTCGAAGGACCAGTTCGGGAAGCCGATCACGCCGGTCCCGCTCGTCCCGTCCGTGTAGTACACGGTCACCGTGCCGGACGCCCCGCTCGTGACGCCCGAGCCGAGCAGGACCAGCCGGCTGCCCTTACCGGACAGCGCCACGGCCTGGCCCGCGGCGGAGACGTTGTTCCTGGTGCCGCTCGGGACGTCCGGCCAGCGGAGCGTGGCGCCGAGGGCCGTGACGGGCTCCCCGGGGCGCAGGCCGGCGTCGGCGAGCTTCTGTGCGGAGAAGCTGTTGCCCTCGCCGTCGTAGTCGCCCGGCCGGGTGTCGCTCTCGTCGGTCACGCCCACGTTGTTGTAGGCGGCGGCCAGGTTCGGCAGGGGAGTACCGCTGCGCTGGGTGCGCGTCGCGGTGGCGGAACCGGCGCCGTCGCCGCCCCGGTACGTGGCCGTCGCGGTGAACGTGCGCACGGTGAACCCGGCGCGCGGCTCCGGCACCTGGATCCGGAACGAGGCCACGGCGGAGGCACCGGGGGCGAGTACCCCGTCCACCTCGACGGCCGACGGCTGCACCGCCCAGCCGACGGGCCCGCCGAAGGTCACCTTCAGCCCGCGCATCCGCTCCGGCCCGGCGTTCGTGACGGTCACCTTCACCGTCGAGATGGCCGGCCCGTTCAGGTCGACGGGGGAGATGGCCACCTCGGTCCCGGCGGTGACGGGCCGGCTCGGGGACGGAGCCGAGGCGGCCACGCTGGTGGCGACAGGGGTGGTGACCGGGGTGGTGGCGGTGGCCGGCGAGGCCGGGGCGAAAGCGAGGGCACCCGCCACGGCCAGCGCCCCGAGCGTTCTCAGCGATCCGGACAGTCCTGCTGGTCTCACGTGCTGCTCCTTCGGGGGAGGGGAGGAGGCCGCGTCAGGCGACGGGGGGCATCTCGGTGACGCGCGAGTCGAGGCCCGTACGGAGGTTGACCCAGGCGCCACGCGTGAAGTCGGGGATCTCCACCGGACGTCCCTTCGCCGCCAGGGACATGACACTCAAGGGGACGGGGGCGCACCAGGCGGCGGAGTCGTACACGTCGATGTCGGGCACCAGACCGGCCCGCATGAGCTGCACGGTCCGCCACTGCAGCACGTAGTCCATGCCGCCGTGGCCGCCGTTGTTGGCGGCGTCGTCACCGATCTTCTTCCACAGCCAGTGGTCGAACTCCTTGCGGTACGAGCCGAAGTCTCGCCACGCGTGCCCGCTGTGGTCGGGCTCCACGTAGATCCGTCCGCCGCCGGCCGACACCACGCCCGCGTAGTCCTCGAAGATCCCGCGCGTGCCGGCGAGGCTGTTGATCCGGCTGTACGGGCGCGGCGAGCTCACGTCGTGCTCGGCGCGGATGATCCGGCCCTTCGCCGTCTCGATCAGACAGGTGACCAGGTCGCCGTTGACGTACGTCTCCCGCCACGACGGGTGGTTCGCGGGGACGAACCGCGCCCGGTAGTCGGCCAGGCCCCTCGGTTCCGTCGCGGTGGCGGTCAGCGTGGTCATCCGGTCGCCGCGGTTGATGTCCATGGCCGCCGCGATCGGCGCCAGGCCGTGCATGGCGTAGAAGGACGCGGTGCTGCGGGTGTGCCACAGGCGGCGCCACGCGTCGGTGTAGTACGTGTCGGAGAACAGCAGCGCGCGCAGGTCGTGCAGGTAGCCGCCGTGCCCGTTGGTGAGGTCGCCGAACAGGCCTTCGTGCGCCATCTTCAGCATGGCGAGCTCGTTCCGGCCGTAGCTGCAGTTCTCCGAGAGCATGAGGTGCCGGCGGGTGCGCTCGGAGGTGTCGACGAGGTCCCACAGCTCGTCCAGCTCGGTGGCGATGGGCAGTTCGACGATCACGTGCTTGCCGGCGAGCAGCGCGGCCTTGCCCTGCTCGTAGTGGAACTCCCAGGGGGTCGCGATGTAGACGAGGTCGATGTCGTCGCGTTCCAGCATCCGCGCGTAGGCGTCGGCGGAGCCGCCGTACTCGGCCGGGCGGGGCTTGCCGGCGGCGGCGAGCCGGTCGGCGGTCCGCGTGGCCCGGTCGGCCCGGACGTCGCAGACGGCGGTGACGACGCAGCCGGGGACGACGGACCAGCCCGTGGTCATCCCCGAGCCGCGGTTGCCGAGTCCGATCACCCCGACCCGGACCGTCCGGTGCACGGGATACGGCACGTCGATCATGGACTTCTGTCCCGGCCGCCGCGGCGGCACGGGAGCCGCCGCGGGCGCGGCGGTCGCCGCTGCTGCGGCGGCGGAAGAGGCCCCGGCCCCGGTGGCGAGCGCCCCGGTGGTCGCCAGAGCACCCCCCAGGAGCAGGCGGCGTGAGACGGCGCGGAAATCGGACATGTTCGTCATCGCTCCTCGGTCCGTACGGGCGGCGGGTGCGGCAACGACTCTGACGGGGCGGTCGCAGGCATGTCAATAGATGCTCAGAACCCTGCCGTTCGAAGCATTCGCGAGCAACAACGGCGCGGAATCACGCATGTACGAGGCGGCCGAGGGCACTGATGAGGGAACCGTTCCGCGCCGACGCACGCGAACCCGCGTCAAAACGGCGTGCACCGAGACACGAGGAGGCCGCACACTCCCCGCATGGCCTCCACACCCCCGGTCCGCTTCCGCGATCCGCGCAGCAGGGAAGTCGACTTCCTCCGCTCGATCATGGTCCGCTGCCCGGCCTGCGCGCGCTGCGCCCGCGTCGTCCCGGCGCCCGTCGCGGACGCCGGCCCCGGCGGCGGCAGGACGCCGTTCCTGCCGCGCCGCCTGGTGTGCCGGGGCTGCGGACTGTCGCGCGGGGGGAGCGGGCAGGTCGTCAGGCGGTACGGCCGCACGGACGCGCCGATGACCGACCCGTACGTCGGTGCGGCCCTGTGGCTCCAGACGGAGACGCGGCACGGCCGCCTGTGGGCGTACGACCTCGCCCACCTCGACCTGCTCCACCGGTTCGTCCGGGCATCGTTGCGCGAGCGGGCGCCCTGGTACGACACGGGCCAGAAGATGACATTGATCGCGCGCCTCCCCGCCTGGATCAAACACGCGAAGAACCGCGACGAGATCCTGCGCGCCCTCGCCCGCATGCGGCGGTCGCTCGTCGACGCGGGGTGACACCGCACACCCCAGACCGTTTCCGACCCGCCGCCGTCTCATGCCCTCCTGATCCGCCCCACTAGCATGACGGCCATGACGACGGCGCAGGTGGGAGAGGCGGAACGACTGCTGCGGGCGTGGACCGCGCCAGGCCGGCCCGCGCGGGACGCCGACACCCCGAGCGGCACCGACGCCGCCCTGCGAGCCGTGGAACAGGCGCGCCCCGCCCGCTCGGTGGCCGCCAGGGTCACGGAGGCGGGAGGAGCGGACGACAAGACGTCAGCGGTTCTATGGGAATTGACGGAGCGTCACCTCGCAGGCGCCCCCACCCGCTGGAGCACCCTGCACGACGCGCTGACGGGACACCGGGGCACCCTCCCCGACCTGCTGGCCACCCACCTGCCGCCACTGCCACAGCCGCAGCTGCAGAGACAGTCGCAGTCCCCGTCGGCCCATCGCCCGGCGCACCCGCCCGCACCCCCCGTCACCTCCCGCGCGCCGCGTCCCCCCGCGCCCCGCAGCGTCCACCTCACCCTCGGCCTCCTCCTGGCCCACACCGCACCGCAGCACGCCGCCGCCGCGCTCGCGGCACTGCCCGAGCGGGTCACGACGGAACTCCTGGCCGGCGGGGCCCTCCCGGCACCCGCCCTCGTCACCGCCGTGCTCGACCACGGCGACACCCGCACCCGGGCCGCCCTCGCCCGCCACCCCCGCCTCGACGCCCGCGTCCTCGCCCGGCTGGCCGAGGCCGGCGACCCCGAGGTCACCGCCGCCGTCTACCGCAACCCGCGCACCACCCCGTCGCTGCGCCGCGCCATCGCGCACCGGATCGACACCGCACCGCTCGACGCGACCCTCCGCGCCGAGCTGACGGCGCCGCGCGGCGACATCCCCCGCACCTGGCTCACCCCGCTGCTCGGCTCGGGCGACCCGCAGCTCGTCGCGACGGCCCTGCGCGGAGGCGTCGTCCGCCGGGTCGCCCAGGAGTACGCCCTGCTGAGGGTCTGGGAGCGGAACGGCCCGGAGGCCGTACGTGCCCTGCTCGCCACCCCCGCCGTCGCCACGGGGCTGAGCCAGGCCACCGTCGACACCGTCACCGAAGCCCTCGCGGCTCCGGACGGCGAGGGTCCCCGCCTCCTGCGCGAGCGGGGCGAGCCGTACGAGGACCCGGCCCGGCTGCCCGCGCTCCTCGCCACCGCCCGCGGCACCAGCACCCTGCGCGACCTGCTGTCCGAGCCGTACGTCCACGACCTCGACGCCCTCGCCGCCGCTCACGCCGAGACCCCCTTCATGCCCCGGGCGTGCGAGGAGCTGGCCCGCCACGAAGCCGCGACGGACGCGCAGCGCCACGCGTTCCGGCTCAGCGTGCTCAACGAGCCGTGGCGCGCCGGAGGCCGCCGCGCCGGCAACACCACCCCGCCCGCGCGCCGCCTCGCGGAGGAGGAACTCGACGGGAGCGCCGCCGACTGGGCGGAGGGCATGGCGTCGGCCGGGCTCCTCGACCCCGTCGACCTGATCGCCACCGCCCGCCCCGCCGCCCACGCCCTGGCCGCACTCGCCCGCCTCGCCGACCGCGACCTGCTCACCCCCGAGACGATCACCGACCTGACCGCCCGCACCACGACACACCTGGGGGACCAGGCCGCCGCCTGGGCGGTCCTCGACACCCTGCTTCCCGAACACTCCGGCACCCTGGCCGAGTTGATCGCCGAGGCGGGCACGCGGGCAACCGCAGGCGAGGCGCCGCCGCCCACTGAGCGTCCCACCCCGCCGACACGACCGACCGAGCAGCCCTCGCCCGCGCTGCCCGTCACACCGCCTCCACCCGTTCCCGCGCCCCGCCGCCCCCTCCACCGCCGCGACCAGGCCGACGCCGTCGCCGCGCTCGACCTCCTGTACTCCCTCGCGCCGCCGGACGCGCCCCGCCCGGACGACCCCGGCCTGCTGCGTACCCTCCGCGCCTACGCGCCCGCGCCCGCCCCCACCCTCGCCGAGCTGCGCACCCGGCCACCCGAAACCCACGGCTCCGGCGCAGGCCACACGGAACGCGCCTACGTCGAGGGCGTGTTGCCCGCAGAGGAACTGCTCGCCCTGCTCCCGGCCCGCCGTCTGCTCCTGCTGCCGCACGACTGGCGCCGGCTCGCGTTCGCCACCGCGTGGCGGAACGCGCTCGCCCGCACCCTCCACGCCACGCTCGGCACCGATCCCGATGCCTGGCTCCGCCTCGCCGCGACCGTGACCGCCTCCGAAGCCGCCTCGGAAGGACTGACCTGGGCGCAGCTGCTGGAGCGGTGCACCGGCTCCGGCACGGCCCCGCCACCACCCGTCGACGCGGCCACCGGCAGGCCCCGGCCGTCCACCCCCGACGAGGCCCTCCGACTGCTGGAGCGCGGCGACCACCTGTGGGCCTGGCCGGAGGGCACCCTGCTGTGCCTCGCCGACCCGGACGTCGTCGCCGCCGTCCTGCCGCGCCTCGGCCCGGACGGCCCCTGGCTGCTCGCCGCGTACCTCCTCCGTTACGACGACACCCCGCGTACCGCCCTCGACCGGCTGCTCGCGGACCGCGACCCCGACGCGCTGCGCGTCCTTGCCGCCCAGTCCCGGTGGATGAGGCGGAGCGGCGGGGTCGAGCGCCTGGTCGACCTGGACGATCCCGAGGTCGACCTCACCCTCCTGCGGCAGGGAACCCGCCGCCCCGTCACCCACCGCATCGTGACCCGTTCGCGGCCCGCCGAGGGTGCTCCGTCCCTGGGCGCCCGCGTGCTCGCCGCGTGGCGCGCCGACGGTTCCGCGCGCCCGCCCGGCGGCCTCATGTGGCTGTGCTCGGCCGAACCCGACCTCGTCGAGGAACTGCTCGCACGGGAGGGCGCGAAGCTCGTCCTCGGGCACCAACTCCGCGGCTGCCTCAGCCTGTACGAGCACGGCGGACCGGACCGCCTGGCGCGGCTCGTGGCCCGGGACGCGCTCGGCCGCACCGCCACGACCGTCTGCGCCAAGGCCCTGGCCTCCGCCGATCCCGCCGCCGTCCTGCGCGCCCGCCTCGACCGCGAACTGGCGCCCGGGAAACTGGTCCGGAAGCTGCGGCGCGCCCGCACCGCCGCCCACACCCGCGACCTCCTCACGTCGCTCCCGCCCGGCGAGCCCGTCGACTGGACCGCCCTCGAAGCCGCCCACGCCGAGGAACCGCTCCCGCACTGGCAGGACATCGTCCGCCTGGACGGCGCCCCCGACGACGTACGCCTGCGCCACGCGGCCCTGCTGCCCGAGCCCGGCCCCGACGGCCTGCCCGGCGGCGTACGGGTCACCCGCGAGCGGGCACGGCACGGCCTCGGCGACCACTTCCCCTGCGCCCCCACCACCCAGCTGGACGGCCTGCTCACGGCCGGCCTCCTCGCCGCCCACGACCTCCTCCACCTCGCGGCCCCGGCCGCCCGGCTGCTCGCCTACCTCGGCGCCGCGGCCCGCCGCACCGACGCCCCGCCCCAGACCGCCGAGGCCCGCACCGCCCTCGCGGAACTCGTCCGCACAGGCCCTGGCACCGACCCCACGGCCTGGCGCCGCATCGCCGACCGTCTCACCGGCCTCGACCCGGAGTGGAACCCCGTCTCGACGGTGAGCGACCTGCTCACCGTTCCCTGAAGCGCCACACACCAGGAGCAACCACACGCCACGACCAACCACCCTCCCCGGATAACGAGTTGCCCGGCGAGGCCCCGACTCCGACGATGACGCCGTGACCCACTCACACTCACACGGACAGCAGCCCCACCCCGCCCCCTCCAGCAGCCCCGACGCCGCCCGCCCGGTCGCCCTGGTGACCGGCGTCGGCCGCACCGTCGGCATCGGCGCGAGCGTGGCGCTGCGCCTGGCCCGGTCCGGCTGGGACATCGCCTTCACGTACTGGACGCCGTACGACGCCCGGATGCCCTGGGGCGCCGAGGCCGACGCGCCGGACGCCATCGCCCGGGCCCTCGCGGACCACGGCGCCGAGACGGCGGCGGTGGAGGCGGACCTCGCGGACCCGGACGCGCCCGAGCACGTCTTCGACGAGGTCGAGCAGCGGCTCGGCGGCGTCACCGGCCTGGTGATGTGCCACTGCGAGTCGGTCGACTCCGGCCTCCTCGACACGACCCTGGAGAGCTTCGACCGCCACTTCGCCGTGAACGCGCGCGCCACCTGGCTGCTGATCCGCGCCTACGGCCGCCGCTTCGCCGGTACGCCGGGCACGGGCAGGATCATCAGCCTCACCAGCGACCACACGGTCGGCAATCTCCCGTACGGGGCCAGCAAGGGCGCCATGGACCGCATCACGCTCGCCGCCGCCCACGAACTCGCCCACCTCGGCGTCACGGCCAACGCCGTCAACCCCGGCCCCGTCGACACCGGTTGGATGACCGAAGACCTCCGGGAACACATCCGCGCCCACACCCCGCTGAGCCGCCTCGGCACCCCGCAGGACACGGCGCACCTCGTGGACTTCCTGTGCTCGCCGGAAGGCCAGTGGATCAACGGCCAACTCCTCAAGAGCAACGGCGGCCTGGCCGGCTGACGACCCTCCGACCGCTCAACCGGCACAGCCCGAAGCCGCCTTCGGCATCCGGACCGCCCGAGCCCCAGGCGTGTACCCGAAGGCACGACGGAAGACGCCGATGAAGGTGCTGGCGGACGACCAGCCGCACCGGTGGGCCACGGCGGTCACGGGCAGACCGTCGGCCAGCAGCACGAGCGCGTGGTGCAGTCTGATCTGGGTGCGCCACTGCGGATACGTGAGCCCGAGCTCGGCGCGCAGATGGCGCGACAGGGTGCGGGGACTGGCGCCGATCTGCCGCCCGAGTTCGTCGAGCGACCGGTTGTCCGCCGGGTCCGCGCACAGGACGGCGTGGAGCTCCCGGAGCAGCGGACCGGCGGGCGTCGGCAGGTGCAGCGGCTGCTCGGGGGAGACCGTGAGCTGGTCGAGCAGGACGGCGCGCAGCCGCCGACGGGGCGGACTGTCGTCCTCGGGGGTGCGCGTGTAGGCGACGATGAGTTCCCGCAGGAGCGGGCTGACGGCGAGGACGGCCGGCCCGTCGAGACCGAGCGGATTCACCTCGGCGGGCAGCCCGACGAGGTGCAGGTCGAGTGCGCCGTGCGCCTGGTGCCGGTGGACGGTGCCCGCCGGGATCCAGATCGCGCGCGTCGCCGGCGCGACCCACGAACCGGCGTCGGTCGTCACCGCGAGGGCGCCCTGCCCGGCGTAGGCGATCTGGTGGTCGTCGTGCCGGTGCGCGTCGATCGTGCCGCCGGACGCGAGACGCCGCGTCCGGGTCGGCGCGACAGGAGTGTGGCGGACTTTCTGCATCACCTGGCAATCTACCGAAAGCGCGACACCGCCCGTCTCTCCCAGCATGGGACGGGTGCGAACGAACGTGCAAACGCACCCCTCGATCCCCCTGCTGGCCGTGGGCCACGCCTGCGTCGACGTCTACCAGGGCGCCGTCGCGGCGCTGATCCCGTACTTCGTGGCCGAACGCCACTACACCCACGCGGTCGCCTCCGGTCTCGTCCTGGCCGCGTCCCTCCTCTCCTCGGTGGCCCAGCCGCTCTTCGGCGCGCTCACCGACCGGTGGCCGCTGCCGTGGCTGCTGCCCGTGAGCACGCTGCTCAGCGGTGCCGGCATCGCGCTGAGCGGCCTGGCCGACTCGTACGGATGGACGCTGTTCTTCATGGCGGTCTCCGGCGTCGGCGTGGCCGCCTACCACCCGGAATCCGCCCGCGTGGCCCGCCTGGCCGCAGGAGGCAGCCACCGCGCGATGGCCGGCTTCTCCCTCGGCGGCACCCTCGGCTTCGCGCTCGCCCCGCTCCTCGTGTCCGCCGTCATCGGCCAGGGCTCCCTCCGCTGGACCCCGGTCCTGGCCCTGCCCGCCCTCGCGGGCGCCGCCCTGACCGTCCCCGTACTCCAGCTGTACACCCGCCCCCGAAGCCGTACCGCCCACACACCCAAGGCCGGAGGCACCGACGACGTGGCGTCGTTCGTCCGCCTGTCCCTGGCGGTCGTCTGCCGCTCCGTCGTCTTCACCGGCCTGAGCACCTTCCTCGCCCTCCACGCCCGAGAGCGCACCGGCGGCAGCGCCACCGCCGGAACCGTCGCCCTGTTCCTGCTCTTCCTGGGCGGCGCGATCGGCTCCGTGCTCGGCGGCGCCCTGGCCGACCGCTACGACCGGGTCCGGGTCTGCCGCTGGTCGTACCTCCTCACCATCGTCGCCGTCGCGGGCGTCATCCACGCACCCGCCCCCGCCCTCTACCTCTGCGCGGCGCTCACCTCCGTCGGCCTGTATGTCCCCTTCTCCCTCCAGGTCACCCTCGGCCAGGACTACCTGCCCTCCCGCACCGGCACCGCCGCCGGCGTCACCCTCGGCCTCACCGTCAGCATCGGCGGCCTCATCAGCCCCGTCCTGGGCCGCCTGGCCGACGCGACCACCCTCCGCACCGCCCTCACCCCCCTCATCGCCATGCCCGCCCTGAGCTGGCTCCTCTTCCGCACTCTCCCGGAACCGCCCGCACCAGCACCCTCACCCGACCACACGCGGAAGGGCCCCCTACGAGCCGGAGATCCCTGACGCGGCGAACACCGCCACAACGACCACGAACCGACGCCCGCACACACGCTCCGAGGCACCCCCCCCGCGCCGGGCACACGCGCCCACCCACCGCCCAGCGCGGCTACCCGGCGGACGCGCCAGGAGCGCGCCCGTCCTGCGACTCCTGCGCACGGGCCGCCACCAACCGCAGGAACTTCTCCAGCAACTCCACCTTGAAGTCGCTCCCGCCGTTGCCCTCCTCCTCCGCCCACACCACGGTGGTGCCCACCCGGGCGAGGGCCTGACCCATACGGCGGGAGACCTCGAAGGCGGCGGACTCCTGACCGAGCGCCGGTACGGCCAGCGGCTTGGCCTCCGTGTTCCCCTGAGGCTCCGAGATGAGCTCCGCATAGACGCGCCCGGCGTCGTCGGCGGAGGCGCAGGCGACGACACCGAAGTTCACGGACTGGCTGGACGGCCCGTCGAACGACGACCGAGCCACATGCAGAATCCCGTCGCAAGACGTCGCCAGGAACTCGCACGCCCCGCTCCCCGAGGTGAGCGACGGCTCGGAAGCGAGCGCCCAACCGGCCGGCATGCTGTGCAGGTCGGGGGCGGCCGCCTTCACCACCTCAGGATCCGAGAGAACGGCGACCCGCCCCCCGGAGCCCGATCCGGACCACCCGCCCTCGCCCTCGTCGCCACCGGTGAGCCCGGCGAGCCCGTAGATCGCCAGCGCCAGCACGACGACCACCGCGACGAGGGCGAGGAGCGCCGCAGGATCCCCCTTCCGGATCCTGGTGACCGCCTGGTCGCCGAGAACGAAGGTCCCGCGCGCCCGGGCACTCCGGTCGATGTGGATGCTCCCGATGTTCGTCGGCGGATGCGCGGGTTTGGGCGGCGCCAGCAGGCTCGCCAGGTACGCCGCGAACGCCGGGTCCTCCGCCAGCACCCCCGCCAGCTTCTCCCGCAGCCGGTCCCGCGCGTCGGCGTCGTCGGGCGCCTGCTCGACCGCCTCCAGCGCCTCCGGCCCCTGATCGACACCGCGCAGCCGCCCGCGTACCAACTCCACCGCCATGCCGCCGACCGCGCCACCGGCCCCGGCCACCGCGGCACTCCCGGCCTGAGCGACCAGCCCCACCACGGCACCCGCCAGATCCACCCCGCTCACCGCCCGCCCCCACCTCTCCGAAAAGCCCAACACCCCTTATCGGTAAGGTGGTTGATCCCCTGAGCGCCGCGAAGGAAACCCAGGGGACCACAGCGGACCGTCAGGCGCCCCCGTCAAGGGCCATGGCCCTGACCTCAGGGCCGGTGGAACCGAACCTCCGGATGCGCCGGATCCGGCCCGTCGAGCAGCGGCTGCTCCCTGTCCCGCAGATGCTCGTCGAAGAACGCGCCGACATACGCGCGCGTGACGGCCACGGCACGGTCCGCGGCGAGGTCGCCGTAAGGGAGCCCGAGGTGGCGCAGCAGCACGGGCGCGTCGGAGAAGCCGAGGTGATCGGCCCCGTCGACGGTCAGCCAGTACGAGTCCTCCCCGCCCACCCCCTTCCAGGTGGCGTCCCAGGACGTGTCCTCGCCACCCGGCCGGTGGAACTCACCGGTCCCCAGCATCAGGAACGGACGCCCGCCGAGACCGCCGGCCGGCAGCGAGTCCCAGAAGGTGCCGTCCATGTTCACCCCGGCGTCGATCCGCCGGTCGGCGGCCATGGCGGGAACTGCGCTCGCGCCGCCGATCGAATGCCCGGCCATGCCGATCCGCCGCGCGTCGATGGACGACGCGTACTTCCAGGCGGGCCGGGGACCGGTCAGCCGGTCCAGCACGAACCGGGTGTCGTCGGCCCGGGTCCCGGTCACCAGCGAACCCTTGGACCAGCCGTTCTCCTCCATCACCGTGCACGCCACGCAGGTCAGGGCGCGCCCGTCGGGGACCGACGTACCGGCCGACTCGTAGGCGTGGTCGATCGAGGCGACGACGTACCCGCGGGAGGCGAGATCCTCGGCGAGGCTGGTCAGCGTGTACCGCCCCATGCCGAACCCGGGCGAGAGCACCACCAGCGGATGCCGCCCCGGCGCGGGACGGGCGTCGACGGCGCTGTACGTACGGATCCGGGCCACGTCCCGCTTCAGCGCGGGATCGTCGACCGGCACGTCATCGAGCAGCAGCCGCACCTCGTCCCGGGTGGCGTACGGCACCGGCCGCCCCGCCGCACGCGCGGCGGGGTAGTGCATCGTGACCATGAGCTCGCGCCCGCCGGCCGTGGGCACCCAGGGATCGGTCCGCGACCGGTCCACGAGGTACAGGACCGAACTCCCCACCCCGTACGCCCCGGTGGGCGCCGGCATCCGCAGCCGCTCCCCCTCCTGATCACGCACGGCCCCGGAGGCCCCCGAGGAAACGTCAGCGGCGGTGGCGGTCGCGGCGGCAGGTAACGCGACGGCGCAAGCGAGAAGGGCGGCGGCGGCCGCCCGCATCATCTTCTTCATGCCCCAGACGCTACGACCCCCACCCACCCCCCGACGTCCCCCCAAGGTCGCAACCCACCCCACCCCTCGTACAACCCCGGTCGGACGGCAACCCCGCCAGCTCACGCCGCAACGAGATCGCCCGAACGACCAACCGGTTCAAGAACTCCCTGGCCCTCGAGACCCGCTACCGACAAACGGCCAACATCCTCCACGGCATTGTCACCACTGCAGCGATCCAGCTAAGGCCTCAGTGCTGACCGGCGCCCCGGGAAGAGTCGCCAGGGGATGCGAAGCCGGCGGCAGGAACGCTTCATGACGGATCCCGCGCCAAAGTCCGCTGACGAGCACGCTGATCATTGACCGCGAGGAGGGCCGAGGCGATCAACGGGGTGCTGGGGCGGCCGTGGACGGGGGCTCCGCGGCGTGATCTGCCCGAGCAGTGGTACGCACTTTCGCAGACCGCCTAGGAGGGGTTCGCCAGCCGGGAAGCGGAGGGGACCCGGGCGAAGCTGCTCGAACACGTCCAGTTCCGCGACGACGGGGTGGGCCGGTCGGAGTGGAACGTCGCCGCCGACACCAAGGTCCACCGTCCCCATCAACACGCCGTCGGCAGCCAGGTACGAACTCAAAGGTCCGGGCCTCAACCAGCTGCATCCGGACCCGGCCACTCCGAGGCGGGCTGACGTCATTCCCGAGCGGGAACGCCACCACGCCTTCGAACCCCTCGCCGCATCCTCGTTCGAGGACTTCTCGCCGCCGAGGTACGTCGGCGTTGGCCGCTGTGTCAGCGATGCTTGCCACCCTGGGCCCATGGATAAGAAGACGTTCTGGGCGTTGATGGATCAGCTCAGCTGCCGCGCGGGTGACCGGCCCGAACGACTGGAGTGGCTGCGCGGAGAGCTTCGCCACCAGCCAGCCGCCGCAGCCGTGACGTTTCAGGCGTACGTGGAGGCTGCGTGCGCTGACGTCACCATGGCGGCGCTGGAGCGAGCGGTGAGGCAGATCGAGGGCGGCTTGTGCTCGGACGACGGTTTCGACTACTTCGCGCTCTGGCTGGTAGCCCAGGGACAAAGGACATACGAGGCAGTGCTCGCCGACCCGGACCGCCTCGCTGATGTCGCGGAGGTGCAGGCTCTGGCGGGACGGCCCCCACAGCAGTGGCGTGACGACGAAAGGCCTGAATGGGAAGAGCTCGACTACGTAGCCCAAGAGGTGTACGCCGAACTGACGGGCCAAGCAGACGACTGCACCGAAGCGTTCTACGAGGCCTTGGACGCCGTCCAGGAGACAGGGATGCGACTGAGAACCGGGATCGTCACCAAGGCCGGGCAGCGCACCGAAACGCCCCGACTCGACGCCCTCTTCCCTGTAGGCACCAGTACCTGACTGTCACGCGTCCTGATGTCGCTGGCTTGGGTCCTGCCCATCACAGCTTCGGCCGCCGAGGGTCGTCGACCGCCGACCTGGGCAGTGCGACAGGGGGCCTAGACGTCGCTCTCAGAGCCTGACCGTCCGTTCAGCCGCGCATGACCGATCTCGTTGCGCGACTGGCGCCGCCGGCAGCGATCACGCGTCCGCAGGGTGGTGGACGACGGCGGGCAGGGGACCGTGACGCTCTGGCGGTGATCACCTTCGTGGCGACCTCAGGCTGCACGTGGCTGCAGCTGCCCTCAGCGTTCGATCCCACCCGACCCGCGTTCCGCCGCCGGTTCGCCCCAGTGGCGTCGGCACCGGGCCTGGGCCAGGCTCCACTGGACGCGCGGCATCCTGCGCATCCGGTCCCGCCGCGGCCCTCAGCGCCGGAGGCTGGCGCCACTGCACGCGCACAAGGGATACGACGACAACCGCGCCGATGGCTGCGCCGGCTGCGCATCCGCCACCGGGTCGGCAGGCATCGCTGCCTGGTTGTAAGCACTGTGTCCTGACAAGCGGGCTGCCGACGCCTCCACCAGCGGTACGAGCGCAAGGTGGAGGACGTCCCGTCTTTGCCGGCATAGCCGCGCCCCTGATCGGCTACCGCCGCCTGGCGGCCCTGCTCACGGCCTGAGCCGGTCCTGCTGCGCGTCGAAACAGACCAGCCCCATGGACTCCGCCACGGCCGCTGCGTAGGCCGACGCCTCCTCGGCCATGCTCCACCGCATGGCGAAGTAGATCAGCGGACCGGTCGACCAAGGCGAGGTGTCCTCTTCGTCCTCGGTGAGATCGCACCACCGCTCGAGCAACGCGGCCACGTACCCCGCGATGCGTTCGGACGGAGGCTCCTCCACTTCGCCGTCGATGTACCGGTCGAACAGGCTGCTGAAGACCCGACCGGCAGCCTTGTCATCCGCCGGCCTCTCGCCTTCCCAAACAGCCAGGTCGTAGCTCATGCCCCGCAGACTCCCACTCCGCCCCCAGCCAGAGGGAACGACGTCAATACGCGTCGTGGCACTCCTGGCTGTCCGGTGAGAGAACGAGATGACGACGCCCGTGATGTCGGCGCCGGCACCAACGGCCGGCGGTGCCCGCCTTCGACCTGGAGGCCGCCGTCGTGCTGCCCCAGGCCATGAAGGCTTCACGAGGAGGCCGCGAGCATGATCGGCTGAGCGGCCTGGAGCGAGGGAGGGGGCTCAGCTCCGTGAGTTGACAGAGGTGTACCCCATGCGTAGTCTCCTCCGAGTTGTCCGACGTGAGCACCGACTTCGGTCGGCCCCGGACAGCCATTCCGCAAGAACCTCCGAGCCTGACGGCTGCGATTCGTCGTGCCGTTCTGCTTTCCGTGCGTTTTTGCGAAATGAGGAA
>JOFO01000006.1 GCA_000721275.1 Microtetraspora glauca
CCGGCCCGCCCCCGGGTCCGTCCCGCTGCCGCCGCCCCGGGCCCCGCACCGGCCGGTCTCCGCGGCCGGCGGGGCCGCGGGGGTGCCCCGGCCGGTGGAGACGACCGCGCGGCTGCGGCCCGTGCGCGTGCCGGCGTACGGGGGCGAGGAGACGCCCGTCGAGACGACCACCCGGCTGCGGCCCGTACGGGAACGCCGGCGGGGGAGGGCCGTGGCCGTCGGCGCCTGCGTCGTGCTCGGACTCGGGCTGATCGGCGGGGCCCTCGCCGGGGTGTGGCTCGCCTCCGGCGACGGGAAGCCCGCCGAACCCGCCGGGTACACCGCCGCCAAGGAGCTCTGGCACAACGCGCCGGTCGACACCCTCTTCCCCCGCACCCTCACCGCCCCGCAGGCCGGCCCCGGCCCGTCCGCCCGCACCTGGACCCGGATCGTCGTCGCGCCCGACGCGACCTGCGCGCCCGCCTCCGTCGCGCCCCGGCTGCTCGCCGCGCTGCGCCCGCTGGACTGCCGGCGCGTGCTGCGCGCCACGTACACCGACGCCACCGCCACCAGCGTCCTCACCGTCGGGCTCGTGTTCACCGATGCCGACGTCGCCGCCCAGCGCGCCCTCGGCGGGCGCGGGCTCGCCGCCCGCCTCGGCCACGACGTGCCGCCCGCGCTGGCGGGCCCCGGCACCGTCGCCGCCGGCTTCGGCCCCGCCCAGCGCGCCGCCTGGTGGGTGACCGCCCCCGCCGACCTGCCGGTCGTCGTCACCGCCGTCTCCGGCTTCGCCGACGGCCGCGCCGTCGGGCGCGCGGTCCCCGCCGACCAGGCCATGAAGAAGGGCCGCACGGACGCGGTCGCCCAGTCCGGCCTCGGCCACGAGGCCCTCGGCATCGCCGAGCGCCTGGAGAAGCAGGTCCGCACCACCGCCCAGGACGCGGCGAAGGAAGAGGAACAGCGGTGACCCGCCCCCGCCCCGGAAGCGCCCGCGCCCGAAGCCCCCGCTCCCGCGGCCGCCGCGTCCGCGCCGCCGTCACCGCGCCCGCGGCCGTCCTGCTGGCCGCCGCCTTCGCCGTCCTGCCCGCCGCCGCGCCCGCGCACGCCGACGCCATCCGCGACCGCCAGTGGGGCCACGAGACGCTGCGGGTCGACGAGGCGTGGAACACCACCAAGGGCGAGGGGATCACCGTCGCCGTCCTCGACACCGGCGTGGACGCGACCCACCCCGACCTCGCCGGCTCCGTCCTCCCCGGCAAGGACCTGATCGGCTTCGGCGCCGCCCAGGGCGACCCCCACTGGGCCCGGCACGGCACCGCGATGGCCGGCATCATCGCCGGCCACGGTCACGGCTGGGCCGACGGCAGCGGCGTCCTCGGCATCGCGCCCGGCGCCCGGATCCTGCCCGTCCGGGTCATCCTCGAAGGCAAGGACAAGGCCCGCAAGACCCGCGGCACCGCCCTCGCCCAGGGCATCCGCTGGGCCGCCGACCACGGCGCCGACGTCATCAACCTGTCCCTCGGCGACGACTCGAAGTCCGCCCACCCCGACCCGGGCGAGGACGCCGCCGTCCAGTACGCCCTCGCCAAGGGCGTCTCCGTCGTCGCGTCCGCCGGCAACGGCGGCGAGAAGGGCGACCACATCTCCTACCCGGCCGCCTATCCGGGCGTCATCGCCGTCACCGCCGTCGACCGGTACGGCACCCGCGCCTCCTTCTCCACCCGCCGCTGGTACGCCACCGTCAACGCGCCCGGCGTCGACATCGTCATCGCCGACCCCGACCGCAAGTACTACGAGGGCTGGGGCACCAGCGCCGCCGCCGCGTTCGTCTCCGGCGCCGTCGCCCTCGTCCGCTCCGCCCACCCCGACCTGACCCCCGCCCAGGTCAAGAAGCTCCTCGTGGACACCGCCCGCGACCGGCCCGACGGCGGGCGCAGCGACGCCAAGGGCTACGGCACGGTCGACGCCGCCGCCGCCATCGAGGCCGGCGCCGCGCTGAAGGGCGGCGACCCGAAGGCCGCCACGGCCGGCCACCGCGCCCCGTACTTCGGTCCCGGCCCGCTCCCGGCCGCCGAGGAGAGCACCGGTCCCGGCCTGCTCGCGCCCCTCGCCGGCGGCCTCGGCGTCCTGCTCCTGCTGATCGCCGTCCTCCTCCACCGGGCCGGCCGCACCCGCTGACGGCCCGGCGGCCGGAGCGCCGGACCCGGGCGGTTAGGCTCGGGGCGTGGAGCTCAAGAACATCCCGGACCCCGGTTTCTCCGACGACGACGGCACCGCAGACCCGGCGCTCGCCGCGGCCCTCGCGGCCTGGGCGGAGGACCGCACCGCGCACGGCCCCGTCCTGGAGGCGCTGCGCGGCGCCCGGCTCCTCGTCCCCGTCGTCGCCGTGCTCGGCGAGGTGGAGACCGAACCGGAGACCGGGCTGAAGCGGGAGAAGACCAGCGACATGGCGGTGCCGACGCTGACCGCCGGTGACCGGCGCGGTCTGCCGGCCTTCACCTCGATCGCCTCGCTCGCCCGCTGGGACCCGGCCGCACGGCCGGTCGCGGTGCCGCTCCAGCAGGCGCTCGCCGCCCTCGTCCACGAGAAGGCCGACACCCTCGTCCTCGACATGGCGGGCCCGGTGCCCTACCAGGTGAGCGGCTCCGCCCTGCTCGCCCTCGCCGAGGGCCGCACCAGCACCGACCCGCTCGACGACCCGGCGGTCCGGGACGCGGTCCGCGCCGCGGTCGCCGCCGAGCCCGCCGTCCTCCGCGCCCACCTCGGGCCCGGCACCGCCGACGGCACCCTCGCCCTGGTCCTCGACGGCGACGCCGCCCCCGCCGAGGCCGCCCAGCGTGTGGCCCGGGCACTGGCCGCCGACGAGACACTGAGGGCCCGCCTGGTGCGGGGCCTCGACCTGGCACTGCTGCCGGCCTCGGCCACCCCTCCGGGCGAGCCCTTCTACGTACGCGACTGAGATCCGTGCGGACCGGGGGCGGGCTTAGCCGTACACCGCCCCCGTGTACTTCTCGCCCGGGCCCTGACCCGGCTCGTCGGGTACGAACGACGCCTCGCGGAAGGCGAGCTGGAGGGACTTCAGGCCGTCCCGCAGCGGGGCGGCGTGGAACGACGAGATCTCCGTGGTGCTCGCGTCCAGCAGGCCCGCGAGCGCGTGGATCAGCTTCCGCGCCTCGTCGAGGTCCTTGTGGGCGTCGCCCTCCTCGGTGAGGCCGAGCTTGACCGCGGCGGCGCTCATCAGGTTGACGGCGACGGTGACGATCACCTCGACCGCCGGGACCTCCGCGATGTCGCGGGTCATGGCCTCGAAGTCGGGGGTCCCGCCGGAGGCGTCGGCGGCGGTCGGGGACTCGTTCTGGGGGGTCTCGCTCATGCCCCACACGATAAGCGGGCGCACGGTTCGCGCCGACCGCCGGGTCCTGCTAACCTTGTGTGACGACCGGCCGGACATCTGTGTGTCCGGCCCACAAGTGGAGGCTCCGATCTCCCACCTGGCCGCCCTCGCGGGCGGCGGGTCACCGGTCAGGCGGCGCCCATCGTTCCGTACGGACGATGGAGCCGCCCGATGTGCGCCCCGCGGTTGACCGTGGTGGTGCTCCGGTTTCCTTGGAGCCCCGCCTGTGTCCCGTCGGGGCATTTTTCGTGCGCCCGCTCGGTTGGTCTCATTGATTGTGAATGACGTGTCCGTCCGCCAAGGCGGTCGCGTGGTGCTACCGAGGAGGATCCATCAGCGCCGAGCCCCGCATCAACGAGCGGATTCGCGTTCCCGAGGTGCGTCTTGTCGGCCCCAGCGGCGAGCAGGTGGGCATCGTCCCCCTTGCCAAGGCCCTGGAGCTCGCGCAGGAGTACGACCTCGATCTGGTCGAGGTCGCGGCGAACGCCCGTCCGCCCGTGTGCAAGCTCATGGACTACGGGAAGTTCAAGTACGAGTCGGCCATGAAGGCCCGTGAGGCGCGCAAGAATCAGGCGCACACGGTCATCAAGGAGATGAAGCTCCGGCCGAAGATCGACCCGCACGACTACGACACCAAGAAGGGCCACGTCGTCCGCTTCCTCAAGCAGGGCGACAAGGTCAAGATCACGATCATGTTCCGTGGTCGTGAGCAGTCCCGGCCCGAGCTTGGATACCGCCTGCTGCAGCGCCTCGCCGAGGACGTCCAGGAGCTGGGCTTCATCGAGTCCAACCCGAAGCAGGACGGCCGGAACATGATCATGGTTCTGGGCCCGCACAAGAAGAAGACCGAGGCCATGGCCGAGGCGCGCGAGGCTCAGGCCGCGCGCAAGGCGGAGCGCCAGGGCACCGCCCCCGCGGCCGGTGCCGAGGAGGCTTCGGCCGACACGTCGGCCGAGAACGCCGAGGCGTGATCCGAGGGGGCTGCCCCCGCGGCAGCCCCCGGGTCCCGCCCGGTAACCACACGAAGAATTGACGCTCCCGGTTGTCCGGTGTCCGCACCGGGGGAGCGCCACTGACGAGGAGATAACGGCGCCATGCCGAAGAACAAGACGCACTCCGGTGCCAAGAAGCGCTTCAAGGTCACCGGCTCCGGCAAGATCATGCGGGAGCGCGCCGGCAAGCGCCACCTGCTCGAGCACAAGTCGTCCAAGCTGACGCGTCGCCTCACCGGCAACGCCGAGATGGCCCCGGGTGACAGCGCCAAGATCAAGAAGATGCTGGGCATCTGATCCTGATCTCCCGCCCTCGGCCGACGAGGGCATCCGGCCAAGACCGGGACCCATCCGTTTTCCGGGTCGTGTGAACACACCACGGCCCCGCTACAAGGAGTAAGAAGTGGCACGCGTCAAGCGGGCAGTCAACGCCCACAAGAAGCGCCGGGCGATCCTCGAGCAGGCCTCCGGCTACCGCGGTCAGCGTTCGCGCCTGTACCGCAAGGCCAAGGAGCAGGTCACCCACTCGCTGGTCTACAACTACAACGACCGCAAGAAGCGCAAGGGCGACTTCCGTCAGCTGTGGATCCAGCGCATCAACGCCGCTGCCCGCCAGAACGGCATGACGTACAACCGCCTCATCCAGGGTCTGAAGGCCGCCAACATCGAGGTGGACCGCAAGATCCTCGCCGAGCTGGCCGTCAACGACATCAACGCGTTCGCCGCGCTGGTCGAGGTCGCGCAGAAGGCCCTCCCGGCCGACGTCAACGCCCCGAAGGCCGCCGCCTGATCCTCCAGGCCGCAGTGCTTCCGCCCGGACCCGCAGGCCCCGCGCCTGCGGGTCCGGCGCGTTGACACCCCCGTACCCGAGTCGAGCCGAGTCAGAGAGCCCCAGGCACATGTCCACCCCCGAGCTGATCTCCCCGCGTTCCCCGCGCGTCGTCGCCGCCCGGCGGCTCGCCAAGCGCAACTTCCGGGGCAAGGACCGCCTCTTCCTCGCCGAAGGGCCCCAGGCCGTCCGCGAGGCCGTCGCCCACCGCGGCCCCGACGGCACCCCCACCCTCGTCGAGCTCTTCACCACCGTCGAGGCCGCCGAGCGGTACGCACCCATCGTGGACGCCGCCCGCGCCGCCGGAGCCCGCGTCCACCACGCCTCCGACGCCGTCCTCGCCGAGGTCTCCCAGACCGTCACCCCGCAGGGCCTCGTCGGCGTCTGCCGCTTCCTCGACTCGCCCTTCGAGGCGATCCTCGCCGCGAAGCCCAAGCTGGTCGCCGTCCTCGCGCACGTCCGCGACCCCGGGAACGCCGGCACCGTGCTCCGCTGCGCCGACGCCGCCGGCGCCGACGCCGTGATCCTCACCGACGCCTCCGTCGACCTGTACAACCCCAAGTCGGTCCGCGCCTCCGTCGGCTCGCTCTACCACCTCCCCGTCGCCGTCGGCGTCCCCGTCGAGCAGGCCGTCGCCGGCCTCCGGGGCGCCGGCGTCCGGATCCTCGCCGCCGACGGCGCCGGACAGGACGACCTGGACGACGAACTCGACGCCGGCACCATGGGCGGCCCCACCGCCTGGATCTTCGGCAACGAGGCGTGGGGACTCCCGGAGGAGACCCGGGCCCTCGCCGACGCCGTCGTCCGCGTCCCCATCCACGGCAAGGCCGAGAGCCTCAATCTGGCCACCGCCGCGGCGGTCTGCCTGTACGCCTCCGCCCGCGCCCAGCGCCCCCGCCGCGGCGCCTGACCGCCCCGGGGCCGTATCACACCGCTGTGATCCGGCCACCCGGTGTGCCCTTCCGACTCCCGTTGGTCACCCTCGCCCAGTAGAGTGACGCACTCGGAGCCCACTGCGGTACACGGAGGGGTGGGAGCAGGGGATGACGGCCGGCACGGACAGTCCCGCGCGGAACGCACAGCGACGCGCGGACGGGCCGCGCGCCCCCGAGCCGTGGCCCGGGATCGACCCGGACGACCTGCCCGACGGGCTCGTCGTCGCCGACGAACGGGGCCGCGTCGTCTGCTTCAACGCCGCCGCCAGCCGCATCACCGCCGTCCCCGCCCCCGAGGCGCTCGGCCTGCCGCTCGACCAGGCACTGCCCCTGGAGGACCTCAAGGGGCACCGCTGGTGGACCCTCACCGACCCGTACGGCGGCCTCGCCACCCGGCGCGGCCAGCCCGAGCGGAACCTGCTGCTGCCCGGCGGCCGGGAGGTCCTCGTCTCCGCCCGGTACGTCCGCGAGCACCCCACCGGCCCCGTCCGCCGGGTCGTCGTCTCGCTGCGCGGCACCGAGGCCCGCCGCCGCTCCGAACGCAGCCACGCCGAGCTCATCGCCACCGTCGCCCACGAGCTGCGCTCCCCGCTCACCTCCGTGAAGGGCTTCACCGCCACCCTCCTCAGCAAGTGGGAGCGGTTCACCGACGAGCAGAAGCGGCTCATGCTGGAGACCGTCGACGCCGACGCCGGCCGCATCAAACGGCTCATCGCCGAACTCCTCGACATCTCCCGGATCGACTCCGGCCGGCTGGAGGTCCGCCGCCAGCCCGTCGACATCGCCGCCGCCATCTCCCGGCACGTCCAGGCCCACACCACCGGCGGCCAGCCGCCCGACCGCTTCTTCGTCCGGACCCGCCCCGGACTGCCCGCGCTCTGGGCCGACCCCGACAAGATCGACCAGATCCTCGGCAACCTCCTGGAAAACGCGGTGCGCCACGGCGCCGGAACCGTCACCATCGAGGTGGCGCCCCGCACCGCGGGCACCGACGGCACCGGCGAGGAGGGGACGGAGGTCACCGTGAGCGACGAGGGCCCGGGCATCCCCGAGGAGTCCATGAACCGCGTCTTCACCCGCTTCTGGCGCGGCAGCAAACGCGGCGGCACCGGACTCGGGCTCTACATCGTCAAGGGCCTCGTCGAGGCCCACGGCGGCTCCATCACCGTCGGACGCGGCCCGCGCGGCGGCGCCGAGTTCCGATTTATCCTGCCCGTCGGCGCCCCGGCCCATCTCGTCTGACGTCTCCCACCCACCGAGACCTGACGGGACCGAGAGCCACCGGGGCCCCCACGGGCTCATCAGCGTGTCCCCACCCCGTTAGACTCGACCTTTGGCACGTTTGCGCCCTTGTCGTCTGTCGTCGAACCGGGGTCGCCCCAGCCAAGCCCACACGGAAGCACGGGAAGAGATGTCGGCACCCAATAAGTCGTACGACCCGGTCGAGGTCGAGGCCTTGAAACCGGAAGAGATCGAGCGCATGCGGGACGAGGCGCTCGCCGCCTTCGCCGCCGCCGGAGACCTCGACGCGCTCGCGCACGCCAAGACCGCGCACACCGGCGGCACCTCGCCGCTGGCCCTCGCCAACCGCGAGATCGGCGCGCTGCCCCCGCAGGCCAAGGCCGCGGCCGGCAAGCTCGTCGGCCAGGCCCGCGGCGCCGTCTCCAAGGCGCTCGCCGCCCGCCAGGCCGAGCTGGAGGCCGAGCGGGACGCCCGCGTCCTCGTCGAGGAGGCCGTCGACGTCACCCTGCCGTACGACCGGATCCCGGCCGGCGCGCGCCACCCGCTGACCACGCTGATGGAGCGCGTCGCCGACGTCTTCGTCTCGATGGGCTACGAGGTCGCCGAAGGCCCCGAGGTCGAGGCCGAGTGGTTCAACTTCGACGCGCTCAACTTCGTGCCGGACCACCCGGCGCGGCAGATGCAGGACACCTTCTTCGTCCAGGGTCCGGAGGGCACCACGGGCGACGAGTCCGGTGTCGTGCTCCGCACCCACACCTCGCCGGTCCAGGCCCGCACCCTCATCGACCGGGAGCCCCCGGTCTACGTGGTGTGCCCCGGCCGCGTGTACCGCACCGACGAGCTCGACGCCACGCACACCCCGGTCTTCCACCAGATCGAGCTGCTCGCCGTGGACGAAGGCCTCACCATGGCCGACCTCAAGGGCACCCTCGACCACATGGTCCAGGCGCTCTTCGGCTCGGACATGAAGACCCGGCTCCGCCCGAACTTCTTCCCGTTCACCGAGCCGTCCGCCGAGATGGACATGCTCTGCTACGTCTGCCGCGGCGAGTCCGTCGGCAACCCCGACCGCCCCTGCCGCACCTGCGGCAGCGAGGGCTGGATCGAGCTCGGCGGCTGCGGCATGGTCAACCCGAAGGTGCTCATCGCCTGCGGCGTCGACCCGGAGAAGTACAGCGGCTTCGCCTTCGGCTTCGGCATCGAGCGGATGCTGATGTTCCGGCACAACGTGGAAGACATGCGAGACATGGTCGAGGGTGACGTCCGGTTCACCCGGCCGTTCGGGATGGAGATCTGATGCGGGTCCCGCTTTCTTGGCTGCGGGAGTACGTCGACCTGCCGGCGACGGAGACCGGCCGCGACGTCCAGGCCAAGCTCATCACCGCCGGCCTCGAGGTCGAGACCGTCGAGCAGCTCGGCGCCGGCCTCACCGGCCCGCTGGTGGTCGGCAAGGTCCTCACCATCGAGGAGCTGACGGAGTTCAAGAAGCCCATCCGCTTCTGCACCGTCGACGTCGGCTCCGCCAACGGCACCGGCGAGCCCCAGGAGATCATCTGCGGCGCCCGGAACTTCGCCGTCGGCGACAAGGTCGTCGTGGCCCTCCCCGGCGCCGTCCTCCCCGGCGACTTCCGCATCGCCGAGCGCAAGACCTACGGCAAGGTCTCGCGCGGCATGATCTGCTCCAGCGAGGAGCTGGGCATGGGCGAGGACCCGAACCACGGGATCATCGTCCTGCCGCCGGAGCACGAGGTCGGCCTCGACGCCACCGCCCTCCTGGAGCTGTACGACGAGGTCCTCGACATCGCCGTCACCCCGGACCGCGGCTACTGCCTCTCGATGCGCGGCGTCGCCCGCGAGGCCGCCATCGCGTACGGGCTGCCGCTGCGCGACCCGGCGCTCCTCGACGTGCCCGCGCCGAACTCGTACGGCTACCCGGTCCAGATCGCCGACCCCATCGGCTGCGACCGCTTCACCGCCCGCACCGTGGTCGGCCTCGACCCCGAGGCCCGGTCGCCGATCTGGCTGCAGCGCCGCCTCCAGAAGGCCGGCATGCGCCCGATTTCGCTCGCCGTCGACATCACCAACTACGTGATGCTGGAGCTCGGCCAGCCGCTGCACGCCTACGACCGCACCCGGCTCGACGGCCCCGTCGGGGTCCGCCGCGCCGAGGCCGGCGAGAAGATCACCACCCTCGACGGCACGGTCCGCGTCCTCGACGCCGCCGACCTGGTCATCACCGACAACCGCGGCCCCATCGGCATCGCGGGCGTCATGGGCGGCGCCGACACCGAGATCGCGGACCACGCCGACGCGGCCGGGGCGACCACCGAGGTCGTCATCGAGGCCGCGCACTTCGACGCGATCTCGATCGCCCGCACGGCCCGCCGCCACAAGCTGTCCTCCGAGGCGTCCAAGCGCTTCGAGCGCGGCGTCGACCCGCAGGCCGCGGCCGCCGCCGCCCAGCGCTGCGTCGACCTGCTGGTGCTGCTCGCGGGCGGCACCGCCGAGGCCGGCGTCACCGAGATCTCCGCCCCGTCCGCGCCGCGCACCATCACCATGCCGGCGAACCACCCCGACAAGGTCGCGGGTGTGGACTACGGCCGCGAGACCGTCGTCCGCCGCCTCCAGGAGGTCGGCTGCGACGTCTACGGCCAGGACGAGCTCGTCGTCACCGTGCCCTCGTGGCGCCCCGACCTCAGCGAGCCGAACGACCTCGCCGAGGAGGTCATCCGGCTGGAGGGCTACGAGAACCTGCCCTCCACGCTGCCGAAGCCCCCGGCCGGCCGCGGCCTCACCGAGCGCCAGCGCGTCCACCGCCGGATCGGCCGCGCCCTCGCCGGCGCCGGCTACGTCGAGGCCCTGAACTACCCCTTCATGGGGCAGCAGGTCCTCGACCAGCTCGGCCTCGACGCGGACGACGCCCGCCGCACGGCCGTCACCCTCGTCAACCCGCTCTCCGACGAGGAGCCCGCGCTCCGCACCACGCTGCTCCCCGGTCTGCTCGGCGCGCTCCGCCGCAACGACAGCCGCGGCAGCCACGACCTCGCGCTCTTCGAGACCGGTCTGGTCTTCCGGCCCGAGGGCGAGCCGAAGGTCGCGGTCCGCCTGCCGGTGGACCGCCGTCCCACCGACGAGGAGATCGCCGGCGTCAACGCCGCGCTGCCCGCGCAGCCGCGCCGCGCCGCCGTCGTCCTCGCCGGCGCCCGCGAGCAGTCCGGCTGGTGGGGCAAGGGCCGCCCGGCCGACTGGGCCGACGCGATCCAGGCCGCCCGCCTGATCGCCGCCGAGGCCGGCGCGGAGCTGCTGATCGACGCCGACCAGCACGCCCCGTGGCACCCGGGCCGCTGCGCCGCCTTCCACGTCATGGTCGACGGGGTCAAGACCCTGGCCGGCCACGGCGGCGAGCTCCACCCGCGCGTCGTCAAGGCGCTGGGCCTCCCGGCCCGCACCTGCGCGATGGAGATCGACCTGGACGTCCTGGAGCGCGCGAGCGGCGCCCTGGTGAAGGCCCCGCGCATCTCGGCCTTCCCGGTCGCCACCCAGGACGTGGCCCTCGTCGTCGACGCGTCGGTGCCGTCCGCCGCGGTCGAGTACTACCTGACCGGCGGCGCGGGCGAACTCCTGGAGTCCATCCGCCTGTTCGACGTCTACACCGGCGACCAGGTCGGCGAGGGCAAGAAGTCCCTGGCGTACGCGCTGAAGTTCCGCGCCCCGGACCGCACCCTCACCGTCGAGGAGGCCACCGCCGCCCGCGACGCCGCGGTCGCCCTGGCCGCCGAGCACACCGGCGCCGTCCTCCGCGGCGCCTGACCGCTCCCCACGAAGGGCCGCCCCGGGACCCCCTCCCGGGGCGGCCCTCCGCCGTTTCCGGGGCCGCCGGGCTCGTACGGGCCCGCGACGATCGGCCGGCCGTACGCGTGGCGCGGGGCCGGCGTGGGGTGGCGGGGGTGGGGTGGTCACTCCTTCGGGTGAGATCGGTGGGGGGTGTTCCCCCGTGGTCCGTACGGTCGGCAGAATCGACGCGGCCACAGGGGCGGACCTGTGTGCCGCAGGGCCTTCGGGCGCTGTCGGGGCTCGGGAAGGGCCGTACATGATCCGTACCAGCCGTGACGACCACCGCCGTACGGGGCCCCTGGGCGCCGCCGTCGGCTCCCGGCTCCGCCGGTCGGCACCGATCGCGCTGCCCCTCGGCTGGGGCGCGGTGGCCGTGGCGTGGAAGTTCGGCTGTCCGCTGGCCCGGCAGCCCGGGCTGCCGATGCGGATCGCGACCAGCATCGTGTTCCTGACGGTCGGCACCGGGCTCGTCCTCGGCGTGCGGTGGCAGCTGCGGCGCGAGCTGGCGCGGGTGCGGGCCGTCGCCGAGGCCACCCAGCAGGTGCTGCTGCGTCCGCCGCCCGCCCGGCTCGACGGACTCGCCCTGGCCGCCGGGCAGTTGTCGGCCACGCGCGGCGCCTCGGTGGGCGGCGACCTGTACGAGGCGGTGGCCACGCCGTACGGGGTGCGGATCCTCGTCGGGGACGTGCGGGGCCACGGGCTGGCCGCGCTCGGCGCCGTCGTCGCCGTGCTGGGCAGCTTCCGCGAGGCCGCCCACGACGAGGCCGAACTCGGCGGCGTGCTGCGGCGGCTGGAGCGGGCGCTCCAGCGCCATCTGCGGGACCGGGCCCGCGACGAGCACCCGGCGGGCGGCGGGGGAGAGCCCGAGCACCCGGCGGCCGAGGAGTTCGTGACGCTGCTGCTCCTGGAGGTCCGGTCCGACGGGCGGCTCGCCGTCCTCGACTGCGGCCACCCCGCCCCGTACCGGCTCGGCACCCGGGTGGAGCGGCTGCCGGTGGGCGAGCCGCTGCCGCCGCTCGGCGTCCTGCCGCTGCCGGCCGCGCTCGTCCCGTACACCGCCGCCCGGCTGCTGCCCGGCGAGACGCTGGTGCTGCACACCGACGGGGCGGAGGAGGCCCGCGACGGACGCGGCCGGTTCTTCGCCCTCGAAGCGGCGCTCGCCCGGAGCGCGGGACGGGCGCCCCGCACCGTCGTCCGGCAGACGCACGAGGCGCTGCTGCGGCACACCGGCGGCCGGCTCGACGACGACGTGGCCCTGCTCGTCGTCCGCAACGACCGCGTCCGGGTGCCGGCGCAGCCCGCCGAACCCGGGCTGCGCCGTCCCCGGCCCGCTCCCTCCACCCACTGCTGAGCGGAGGGTCCGGGGGCACGGGCGCCGCAAGCGGTACGGCTCCGCCGGCGGGAGCGCGCACGGGCGGACGAATTCAGCCACCGCTACGCTGAGTTCACCGAGCGACCGGAGGGGCCATGCAGCCCAACACCCTGCTCGACGCCCTCCTGGACGAGGCGGGCGTCTCCCACGCCGGGCTCGCCGACCGTGTGAACCGGGCCGGACGGGCCAAGGGCCTTGCCCTGCGTTACGAACACACCGCCGTGGCACGGTGGCTGAAGGGCCAGCGCCCGCGCGGCCAGGTGCCCGACCTGATCTGCGAGGTGCTCGCGGCCCGGCTGGGCCGGCCCGTGGGCCTCGACGACATCGGGCTCGGCGTGCCCGCGGGCGGCGCGCCCGCGCCCGGCACCCCGCTGTCCGGCTTCGTCAACCGGGCCACCGCGCTGTGGCGGTCGGACGAGCAGCAGCGCCCGTACCTGGCCGCCGCCCCGGCGGTGACCGGCACGCCGGCCGTGATGCCGGTGTGGGAGTGGGAGAACCCGCCGGAGGACACCGACGTGTCCCGGACCGGTCTGACCCGGGTGGAGCCCGCCGACATCGCCCTGCTGAGCGCGGCCCGCGCGCACTACGAGCAGATGTACCGGAAGGCCGGCGGCATCGCGACCCGCGCCCGGATCGTCGGCTTCCTGACCACCGAGGCCGCGCCCCGGCTGCGCGGCTCCTACAGCGACGCCCTGGGGCGCTCGCTGCACCGGGCCACCGGGGGACTGGTGGCGGTGGCCGGGATCTGCGCCTACGACGCCGACGCGCACGGCCTCGCGCAGCGCTACTTCCAGCAGGCGCTGCGACTGGCGAAGGCCAGCGGGGACCGGGCGTTCGGGGCGTACGTGATCGCGCTGATGGTCAACCAGTGCCTGCTGCTCGGGGAGTTCCGGCAGGCGGTGGCCTTCGCTGAGGCGGCGCTGCGGGCGGCCGACGGGACCATCAGCCCGGCGCTGGCGGCCGATCTGACGGCGATGCAGGCGAAGGCGTACGCCCGGCTCGGCGAGGGCCGGGCGGCGCTCGACTGCATCCGGCGGGCCGAGGCGGCGGCGGAGCGGATCGCGCCGGCGGCGGAGCCGGCCGAGACCGGGTACGTCCAGCCGGGGCTCGTCAACGTACAGGTCGCGGAGGCGCTCCTCAGTCTGGGTGATCTCGCGGGGGCGTACGAGCAGGCGGCGCGGGCGGCGGGGGCGCCCTCGCACGACCGGGGCCGGGTGCACCGGCTGGCGCTGCTCTGCCAGGTCGAACTGCGGCAGGGGGAGGCGGACTCGGCCGCGCGCACGGCGGTCGAGATGACCGAGCGGGCGCGCGGGATGGAGTCGCGGCGGCTGCGCGACCGGCTGCGGCAGGCCCGGGAGCACCTGCTCGCCTGTGACGCGGGGGACGCGCGGGAGGCTGCGGAGCTGATCGACGGAGCGTTGCGCGTTCCGCTCTGACCGTCGAACTGGTGCGATATTGCCACCGAACACGCGCCTACCAGTCGGAAGGTGGCAAGAACGTGCAGTGGACGAAACTGAGTGAGCACTCCGTCTATGAGAACCGCTGGTTCCGGGTCAATCTCGCGGACGTCGAACTTCCGGACGGCCGTCACCTCGACCACTATCTGATCCGGCTCCGCCCCGTCGCCGTCGCGACCGTCGTCAACGACGCCGACGAGGTCCTCATGCTCTGGCGCCACCGCTTCATCACCGACAGCTGGGGCTGGGAGCTGGCCGCCGGCGTCGTCGAGGACGGCGAGACCCCCGAGGCCGCCGCCGCCCGCGAGATGGAGGAGGAGACCGGCTGGCGGCCGGGGCCGCTGCGCCCGCTCCTCACCGTCGAGCCGTCCAACGGGCTCAGCGACGCCCGGCACCACCTCTACTGGACGGACCGGGCCACCTGGACCGGCCCGCCGGCCGACGGCTTCGAGTCCTCGCGGCGCGCCTGGGTGCCGCTGAAGGAGGTCCCGGAGCTGATCACCCGCGGACAGATCCCGGCGGCGAACATGGCGGCGGGGCTGCTGATGCTCCGGCACCTGCGGCTCGGCTGACCTGCGGCGCATGACGGGGGAAAGCTGACCCGCGGCGCATGACGGGGAAAGGCGAACGGCCCGTACCTGTGCGGGAGTACGGGCCGTTCCGGTCGCGGAGAGCGACAATCAGGGGGCGCCGGGAGCGGCGCCGGGATTCAGGCGTAGACGTAGAAGCCGGAGCCCGTCTTGCGGCCCAGCCGGCCCGCGTCCACCATCCGCTGGAGCAGCGGGGGAGCGGCGTACAGCGGCTCCTTGAACTCGGAGTACATCGAGTCGGCGATGGACGCGATGGTGTCGAGGCCGATGAGGTCCGAGAGCTTCAGCGGGCCCATGGGGTGGGCGCAGCCGAACTCCATGCCGTTGTCGATGTCCTCGCGGCTCGCGATGCCGGACTCGAACATCCGGATGGCGGAGAGCAGGTACGGCACGAGCAGGGCGTTCACGATGAAGCCGGAGCGGTCCTGGGCGCGGATCGCGTGCTTGCCGAGCGTCTTCTCGGCGAAGGCCTGCGCCCGGCTGATCGTGCCCTCGGAGGTGGTGAGGGCGGGGATCAGCTCGACCAGCTTCTGCACCGGGGCCGGGTTGAAGAAGTGGATGCCGATGACGTGGTCGGGGCGCGAGGTCGCCACGGCCAGCTTCACCAGCGGGATGGAGGAGGTGTTGGAGGCCAGGATGGCGTCGGGCCGGGTCAGGACCTGGTCGAGCACCTGGAAGATCTCGGTCTTGACCTGCTCGTTCTCGACGACGGCCTCGATGACGAGGTCGCGGTCGGCGAACTCGCCCAGGTCGGTCGTGAAGCTCAGCCGGGACAGGGCGGCGTCCCGCTCCTCCTCGCTGATCTTGCCGCGTTCGGCGGCCTTGGTCAGCGAGTTCAGCAGCCGGGTACGGCCGATCTCCAGGGCCTCGCCGGTGGTCTCGGCCACCTTCACCTCAAGGCCGCTCCGGGCACACACCTCTGCGATGCCCGCGCCCATCTGGCCGCAGCCCACCACTCCGACGCGCTCAATGTCGGCCATGGAGTCCGTCACCTCGTGCCTTTCGCTCTTCTCTGGCGGCGGGCCCCGTGTGATT
Organism: Microtetraspora glauca; assembly: GCA_000721275.1. Lineage (GTDB taxonomy): Bacteria > Actinomycetota > Actinomycetes > Streptomycetales > Streptomycetaceae > Streptomyces. The sequence goes on from JOFO01000006.1 coordinate 15,660, forward strand.
CCGGTGCGCACGCCTCGACCCCCTGACGTTACTCCGATTCGCGCGATGATCGATCGGTCGGAGCGGGCATGCTGTCCCTGCGGGTGTGAGGTATCCGACAGCTGAGGGGTACAAGTGCGGCCTATCGGGAGAAGAGGGTTTGTGACGACCGCCATGGGAGCGGCATGCGCCGTCGTGGGCCCGGGCGCCTCCGGCGCCGCGGCGCGGCGCCCCGCGACGGCGGGGCGCGCGGAGGCGGAGGCCGCGCGTTCCGGCGGTTTCCGGGGCATGTGGGTGGCGACCGTCGCCAACCGGGACTGGCCGTCCCGGGCCGGGCTCACCGCCGACGCGCAGCGCGCCGAGCTCCTGGCCCACCTCGACCGGGCGGTGGAGCGCCGGCTGAACACGGTCGTCCTCCAGGTGCGGCCGACGGCCGACGCGCTGTGGCCTTCGCCTCACGAACCCTGGGCGCAGTGCCTCACCGGCACGCAGGGCCGCGACCCCGGCTGGGACCCGCTGGGCACGGCGGTCGCCGAGGCGCACGCGCGGGGACTGGAGCTGCACGCCTGGTTCAACCCGTACCGGGTGGCGAACCACACCGACCCGTCCCGGCTCGCCGCCTCCCACCCGGCCCGGCGGCACCCCGAGTGGACGATCCCGTACGGCGGGAAGCTGTTCTACGACCCGGGGCTGCCCGAGGTCAGGCGCTTCGTCCAGGACGCCATGCTCGACGCGGTGCGCCGGTACGACGTCGACGCCGTCCACTGGGACGACTACTTCTACCCGTACCCGGTGGCGGGGGAGAGCTTCGCGGACGACGAGACGTACGCCCGCTACGGCGCGGACTTCCCGGACCGGGCGGACTGGCGGCGGCACAACACCGACCTGCTGGTCTCGGAGATGGCGGCCCGGATCAAGGAGGTCAAGCCGGGGGTGGCGTTCGGGATCAGCCCGTTCGGGGTGTGGCGGAACATCGCCGACGACCCCGAGGGCTCGGACACCCGGGCCGGCGTGGGCACCTACGACGACCTGTACGCGGACACCCGCAAGTGGGTCGCGGAGGGCTGGATCGACCACGTGGTGCCGCAGCTGTACTGGCACATCGGCCACTCCGCCACCGACTACGCCACGCTCCTCGACTGGTGGAACGCGGCGGTACGGGGGACGGGGGTGGACCTGTACATCGGCGAGGCCCTGTACAAGGCGGGCGATCCCGCCCAGCCCGAGGCGTGGCAGGACCCGAAGGAGCTGTCCCGGCACCTCGCGCTGGCGGCGGAACGGCCGGGGGTCGGCGGGCACTGCTTCTTCGCGGCGAAGGAGGTCACGGAGGACCGCATCGGCGCCCTCGCCGCCGTCGTGGCCGACCACTACCCGACCCGGGCCCGGCCGCCGCGCCGGCCCGGCGACGCCTAGCCGCTCCGCGGACCTGGGGCGCCTCGGGGCTCAGTCGTCCCGGGGCGCCTCGGGGCTCGGCGGTCCCGGGGCGCCTCGGCGGACCTGGGGCGCCGCAGTGGTCAGTGGCCCGCCGCCCCGTGCGACTGCCCCGGGTGGCGGACGACCGTGTCGGGGCCCGGCGACATCAGGGACTCGTGACCGTCGTCGTCGAACTTGACCCGGTACGGGGGAGTGCCGTTGTCCCCCATCACCTCCAGGACCTCGGCCGTGCGGTCGTGCTGACCGACGGTCCGGCCGTGCACCAGTAGCTTGTCGCCCACACTCGCCTGCATCGCGGGACCTCCCTCGCGCGCGTAACGGCCTCTGCCTGCCATTGTGACCCAGGTCACGCCGGGGCGCCGCCTTCCGGGTCAGCTCTTCGCCCGCTGGGTCACCGCGATGCAGACCAGCACGCCGGCCGCCGCGACCGGCGCGGCCAGCGGCAGGGTCTCGCCGAGCAGGAAGACCGACCAGAACAGCGTCAGCAGCGGCTGGGCGAGCTGGAGCTGGCTGGCGCGCGGGATGCCGATCGCCGCCATGCCCCGGTACCAGACGTACAGGCCGAAGAAGGTGGAGCCGGCGGCCACCCAGAGCAGGCCGATCACGCCGTGGGCGGTGAGGTGCACCGGTTCGAGGGCGAGCGCCACCGCCGAGGCCGGGACCATCAGCGGCAGGCAGAACACCAGCGCCCAGCCGATGACCTGCCAGCCCGGCATCAGCCGGGCGAGCCGGCCGCCCTCGGTGTAGCCGGCGGCGCACACCAGCAGCGCGCCGAAGAGGTAGAGGTCGCCGGCGGAGACGGCGCCGCCGCTCTGCTGGACCGTGAAGGCGATGACGACGGCGGCGCCGGAGACCGCCGCGAACCAGAAGGTGCGCGACGGGCGGCGGCCGGTCCGCACGGCGGCGAAGACGGCCGTGGTGAGCGGCAGCAGGCCGACGACGACGGCCGCGTGCGAGGTCGTCGAGGTCTGGAGGGCGAGCGTCGTCAGCAGCGGGAAGCCCACCACCACACCGCCCGCGACGACCGCGAGCCCGGCCCAGTGGCGCCGGTCCGGCAGCGGGACGCGGCCGGCGAGCAGGAAGGCCCCGGCGATGGCCGCGGCGAGCGTGGAGCGGACGGCGACCAGCGACCACGGGCCGAAGCTCTCCAGGCCCCAGACCGTCGACGGGAAGGTCAGCGAGAAGGCGACCACGCCGAGGAGGGCGAGCAGGGTGCCCTGGAGAGGAACGGCCGGGACGGACGAGCCGGACGAGCCGGACGAGCCGGACGAGGCGGACGAGGCGGTCGAGGCGGTCGAGGTGCCGGACATCGTCGCGTCGACCGCTATCGTCTTCGGGGCAGTAGCGCTATTCTGTGCTCTCATGCATGAGCGTAGCAGTGTGGCCGAACTGGCGAAATCCCTGAGAGCGGAGCTCGACCGCTACTCTCCCGGTGGAAAGCTGCCGTCGAGTCGCGCCCTCGTCGACCGCTACCGCGTCTCCCCGGTGACCGTCAGCCGCGCCCTCGCCCAGCTCGCCGCCGAGGGACTGGTCGTCACCCGCCCCGGCGCCGGCGCCTACCGCGCCGAGACCCGCGCCCCGGCCGCCGCCGGCGACACCTCCTGGCAGGAACTCGCGCTCAGCGCCGACGCCGCCACCGAACTCGTCCCGCGTGCCGTCGACGCCTCCGGTGTCCTCGTCACCCTCGCCGCGCCCCCGCCCGGCGTCATCGAGTTCAACGGCGGCTACCTCCACCCGTCGCTCCAGCCGGAGCGGGCCCTCTCCGCCGCCCTCGCCCGGGCCGGCCGCCGGCCCGGCGCCTGGGGCCGCCCGCCCACCGACGGCCTCACCGAGCTGCGCGAGTGGTTCGCCCGCGAGATCGGCGGCGGCGTCACCGGCGCCGAGATCCTCATCACCGCCGGCGGCCAGTCCGCCCTCACCACCGCCCTGCGCGCGCTCACCGCGCCCGGCACGCCCGTGCTCGTCGAGTCGCCCACGTACCCCGGCATGCTCGCCGTCGCCCGCGCCTCCGGGCTCCGCCCGGTCCCCGTCCCCACCGACGCCGACGGCATCCGCCCCGACCTCCTCGAAGCCGCCTTCCGCGCGACCGGCGCCCGCGTCCTCGTCTGCCAGCCGCTCTTCCAGAACCCCACCGGCGCCCTCCTGCCGCCCGACCGCCGCCGCGAGGTCGTCCGCATCGCCCGCGCCGCCGGGGCCTTCGTCGTCGAGGACGACTTCGCTCGCCGGCTCGTCCACGAGGACGCCGGGCCGCTGCCGCCGCCGCTCGCCGCCGACGACCCCGACGGCGTCGTCGTCCACGTCTGCTCCCTCACCAAGATCACGTCGGCGAGCCTGCGGGTCGGCGCCCTGGCCGCCCGCGGCCCCGTCCTCGAACGCCTCCGCGCCATCCAGGTCGTCGACAGCTTCTTCGTCCCCCGCCCCCTCCAGGAGGCGGCCCTCGAACTCGTCGGCTCCCCGGCCTGGCCGCGCCATCTGCGGACCGTCTCCCAGGAGCTGAAGGCCCGCCGCGACGCGCTCACCGCCGCCGTCGCCCTCCGCCTCCCCGAACTCGCCCTGCCCCACGTGCCGTCCGGCGGCTACCACCTCTGGCTCCGGCTCCCCGACGCGCTCCCCGAGTCCACCCTCCTCGCCGCCGCCCTCCGCGCCGGCGTCACCGCCGCGCCCGGACGGCCGTACTTCTGCGCGGAACCCCCGGCCGGCCACATCCGGCTGAGCTTCGCGGGCGTCGCGGGCCCCACGGAGATCGCCGAGGGCGTCCGCAGGCTCCGCACGGCGATGGACGAACTCCTGGCGTGACACGAGGCGCCTCCGGGCCGCGCCGCCACCGCCGCGCGCGCCACCGTCGAGCCGCCACGGCCCGCGCCGGCCCGGAAACCCGCCTGACACCCCGCCCCGGCTTTGGCATCCTCCGGCCATGACCGAGACCGCCCCCACCGCCGTCGCCCTCCACGGGCCGTACGAGATCTCCGCCGACTCCGACCGCCTGGACGCCGCCCGCGTCCACCACTGGCTCTCCACCGACGCCTACTGGGCCCTCGGCCGGACCCGGGAGAAGCAGGACGCCGCCATCGCCGGCTCCCTCAACTTCGGTGCCTACCACCGCGACACCGGCGCCATCGCCGCGTACGCCCGCGTGATCACCGACCGCGCCACCTTCGCCTGGCTCTGCGACGTCTACGTCGACCGCCCCGCCCGCGGCACCGGCCTCGGCACCGCCCTCGTCACCGCCGTCCGCGACCACCTGGAGCCGTACGGGCTCCGCCGCATCTCGCTCGTCACCGCCGACGCCCACGACCTCTACGCCAAGGCCGGCTTCGCACCGCTGAAGAATCCGGACATGTGGATGTCTCTCGGACAGGACTGAACCCGCGCCGTGCCGTTCCCGCGCCGCACCCCTTGACCCCGCGCCCCACCGGCCTCACGATCGCGGCCATGGGTCTCCGGGTCACGCTGGTGGCGGCGGCACGCAGCTCCTCCCTGCTCGCCGAACGCTTCGACGACGACCGGCCGCTCGACGAGGCCGGATGGTACGAGGTCCAGCACGCCGCGCCCGCGCTCCTCCCGCTCGGCGCGGCCGAACTCCGCTACTGCTCGCCCACCCGCCGCAGCCGCGCCACCGGCGCCGCCCTCGGCTACGCCCCGCTCGCCCAGCCCGCCCTCCGCGACTGCGACATGGGCCGCTGGCGCGGGCTCACCCTCGCCGAGGTCGCCGCCCTCGAACCGGCCGCCGTCGGCGCCTGGCTCTCCGACGCCCGCTCCGCCCCGCACGGCGGCGAACCCCTCCTCGCCTTCATCTCCCGCATCGGCGGCTGGCTCGACACCCGCCCCGGCGGCGACCCGTCGGGCGGCGACGTCACCGCGGTTGCCGTCGCCGAACCGTCCGTCGTCCGCGCCGCCCTCGTCTACGCCCTCCGGGCCGCACCCGCCACCTACTGGAGCGTCGACGTCCGCCCCCTCTCCACCGTCACCCTCACCGGCCGCCCCGGCGCCTGGCACCTCCACCTGGACGCCCCCGCCCTCCGCTGAGCCGCCGCCCGGCCCCGGCCCCGCGCCCCGGCCGGACCGGCGGGCCGGGACGGAGCGGCTAGCCTGGGGGCACGATGAACCGTCTGACCACGCCATGGGGCGACGTCACCCTCACCCGCCACCCGGAGGACCCGCGCGACCCGCTGCGCGCCTGGGACGCGGCCGACGCGTACCTGCTGGACCACCTCGCCGACAGCGGCACCGACCTCTCCGGCACCGTCGCCGTCCTCGGCGACCGCTGGGGCGCGCTCGTCACCGCGCTCCACACCGCCGGGGCCGGCCGGATCGTCCAGATCTCCGACTCGTACCTCGGCCGCGAGGCCACCCGGACCAACCTCGCGCGCGCCGGGGCCGCCCCCGGCGCCGTCCGGCTCCTCACCACCCAGGACCCGCCGCCCGAGCGGATCGACGTCCTCCTCGTCCGCGTCCCCAAGAGCCTCGCGCTCCTGGAGGACCAGCTGCACCGGCTCGCGCCCGCCGTCCACGCTGACACGGTGATCGCCGGCACCGGCATGGTCAAGGAGATCCACACCTCCACGCTGACCCTCTTCGAGCGGATCCTCGGCCCCACCCGCACCTCCCTCGCGGTGCGGAAGGCCCGGCTGATCCACACCACCCCCGACCCGGCCGCCGCGCCCGGACCGAACCCCTGGCCCCTCCGGTACGCCCTCCCGGCCGACACCCCCGCGCCCGCGCTCGCCGGACGCACGATCGCCAACCAGGCGGGCGTCTTCTGCGCCGACCGCCTCGACATCGGCACCCGCTTCCTCCTGGCACACCTGCCGCGCGGCCTCGGGCACGCGCGCGTGGCCGACCTCGGCTGCGGCAACGGCGTCGTCGGCCTCGCGGTCGCCCTCGCCGAACCCGACGCCGAACTGCTCTTCACCGACGAGTCGTACCAGGCCGTCGCCTCCGCCGAGGAGAACTTCCGCACCCACGCGGGCGAGGACCGCAAGGCGGAGTTCACCGTCGGCGACGGGCTCGCGGACGTCCCCGCCGGCTCCCTCGACCTCGTCCTCAACAACCCGCCCTTCCACAGCCACCAGGCCACCACCGACCGCACCGCCCGCCGGATGTTCACCGACGCCCGGCGTGCGCTCCGGCCCGGCGGCGAACTGTGGGTCGTCGGCAACCGCCACCTCGGCTATCACGTCACCCTCCGCCGCATCTTCGGCAACAGCGAACTCGTCGCGAGCGACCCGAAGTTCGTGATCCTCCGCGCGGTCAGACGCTGACGGAGGCCGGGGGACGCTCCGGAGGGTAGGCCCGTCCGTCACGCGTCCGGGAACACCAGGTCCAGGGCGCGGAGCCCGGCCGGGTCCGTGGTGATGTCGAGGGCGGCGATCCGGTCGCGGCGGAAGGCGAACGCCACCGCCCCGACCGGGCGTCCGGCCGCGTACGCCACCAGCCCGACCGCGCCGTCGACCAGCGCGGCCCGGACGGCGCCGCCGGGCACCCGGGACAGGGCCGTCACGGCGGCCACCGCCACGGCGGCGGCCCCGTGCACCGGGCCCCGCTCCCCGTACGCCACGGCCTCCGGGTCGAGCAGGGCGGCGAGCGCGGCGGCGTCACGCGCGCGTGCGGCGGCCAGGAAGGCGTCCGCGACCGCCCGCCGCCGCCCGGGACCGGCCGCGCCCTCCCGCAGCCGCCCCGGGCCGGTCGCGTCCCCGCCGCCCCGCAGCCGCTCGCGGACCGCACGGGCGCCGCGGACGGCGTCGGCGGGCGTGCCGCCGGTGACGCGGGCCGTCTCGCCGGGGGCCAGGCCGAAGACGTCGTGGAGGAGGTACGCGAGCCGCCGGCGGGCGTCGAGCCGGTCCAGGACGGCGAGGAAGCCCAGCAGGACGGTCTCGTCCAGACGATCCGGATCCCCCGGCGGCCCGCCGGGCCCCGACCGCCGACCGCCGCGCTCCTCCGCCCCGCGCGCGGGGCCGCCCGCGTCCAGGCACGCGCGGGCGACCAGCGCCGTCAGCCAGAGCCGTACCACCGCGGGCGCGTCCGCGCCGAGGCCGGCCCGGACCCGGCCGAGGACGGCCGCCGCCTCCCGCTCCGCCCCCGCGCCCAGGAGCCGCAGGGCGACGCCCCGCAGCCGTTCCTCCTCGGCGTCGAACCGCGCGCCCAGGGCGGTCACCACAGCGTCCTCGTGCATGGGCTCTCTCTCGCTTCCCGTCGGGTTCCGTCACCTGCCTGACGTGCGGGTCGCGGCCGTTGTGACGGGGGCCGGACGGGCGTTGTCGGTGCCGGGTGCCACGATCGACACAGGGACGGTCACGGGACACGGGGGAGGGGCCGGATGACGGAGCGGGAGCGGGCGGTCGAGGAGATCGTCGCGGTGTTCGCCGAGGCGGCGCCGGAGGGATGGCGGCGGGCGGAGTTCGGCTGGCAGGAGAGCGACCACGCGTTCTCGATGGGCGCCGGGGGGTACGAGACCCCGGACGGCGGCCGGCAGCGGCTGCCGCTGCGGACGGTGCACCGCCGGCTCACCGGTCCCGCCCGGGCCCTGCGGCCTGCCGGGGCGGCCGGCAGCGTCGCCGAGCTGGAGCTCGCGCCCGACGGCGCCTACCGCCTGGTCGTCGCCCCGGGCGCGGGGCCCGGGCCCGGTCTCGACGGCGCCGCCCGGATCGTCCTCGACCCCGGCGCCCGGCTGCCCGAGCCCGGCGGGGAGGAGGCCGTCGGCACGGCGGCGCCGGCCGGCGACCCCGACGAGGCGGTCGCGCTCTTCCGGACCGTCATGGCCCGGCGCGCCGATCTGCTGGGCGGCCCCGAGCGACTGCCCGCGCCCGCGGGCGAGGAGGCGATCGCGGCGGCGGAGCGACGCCTCGGCGTCCGGCTCCCCGCCGACCTGCGGGCCCTGTACGCCCTCGCGGACGGCGACCTGGTCGACGGCCGGCACCGTGACGTCCTCGGCGAGGCGGGCTGGCTGAGCCTCGACGCGATGACCGCCGTCCACGCGCGCGTGCGGGAGCCGGACTGGCTGGGCTGGAGCCACGGCTGGAACGCGGTGATCCTCGACGCGGCCCCGCCCGGCCGGGTGCGCCGCTGCACCGGAGACCCGACCCGGGTCCCGTTCCTCACCAACGAGGACGGCAACTACCGTGCGGTGGACCTCGCCCCGGCCCGCCACGGCAGGCCCGGGCAGGTCATCGGCATCGGCCGCGACCACGCCCACGGCGCCGCGTACCTCGCGGACTCGGTGACGGCGCTGCTGAGGTGGACGCTCGCCGAGCTGGAGCGGGGCGCGTACGAGGTCGAGGACGGGTGCGTCTGGCTCGACCGCACGCTCAGCTCCACGGTCCCGTACCGCCCGCGTGCCGGCTCGGTGGCGGAGCCGCCCGGCCCGGACGTCCAGGAGGTGGAGGCGCGCGACACCGACGGCCCCGTTGACCTCGGCGCCCTCGCCGGCGCCCCGGCCCTGCGCCAGGTGACCCTGTACGGCGGCGCGGCGGCCGGGGATCTGACCCCGCTGGGGACGGCGCCGGTCGAGTCGCTGACCACCGCCCTGAGCGGCACCGGCGGCGGCCTGGCCCCGCTCACGGGCCATCCCCGGCTGCGGGCGCTGCGGCTGACGGGCGCCGCGGCGCCGGTGGACCTGGCTCCGCTGCGTACCGTCCCCGGTCTGTGCGGGCTCGACGTGAGCGGGGTGCCGCTCGCGGACGCGTCGGTCCTCCGTGAGCTGCGGGGGCTGCGGTACCTGGTGCTGGACCGGCGGCAGTGGGCGGCGCTGTCGGCCGCCGGCGGGGCGCCGGACGGTCTGGCCGCGGCCGTGCTGGCCGAGCCGGGCGCGGGGCTCGACGAGACGCTGGAGCTGGCGGCCCGGCTGGGTCAGCCGCTGGAGGTCTTCCGGGCGGCGGGCGTCCTGCCGGTCTCGGCGAGGACCAGACAGACGAAGGCGACCCCGAGGAGCGCGAGCGCTCCGGGGCCGACGTAACCGGGTCCGTCGCCGGTCGCCCGGCTGCCGCCGTCCTCCCGCAGGCAGAGGTACCGGGGCGGCAGGTACGTGACCCGGTGGCCCACGACGTCTGCGGCGGTCCGCGGGTCGTCCGCGATCCGGCAGGGCCGCGGGGGGAAGGCGTCGGTGCCGCTGTCGTCCGTGACGAGCACGGCGAGGCCGACGCCGAGCAGCCCCCAGCCGTACAGCGCGACGGCGGCGGCCGCCGCCAGCGCCGCCCCGCACCGCAGCAGCGTCTGCCGCCCGGCCCGCCGCACCCCGACCCGTCCGAGCCGTCCGCATCCGTACCCGGTGAGTCCGACCGCGGTGAGGACCGCGGCGACGAGCAGCGCGAGGATCGTCATCCGCCGACCTCACCACCGCGGCCCGCCGACGGCCATGACGGAGGCCACAGTTCCGGGCACGGACCGGCCGGGAGCGTGAGCGGGCGGGTGCGGCGGCGCCGTGCCGTGCCGTCCGGCCACCCCGCCCCGACGGGCCGTCAGGCCGCCCCGTCCCGCGGGCCGTCAGGCGGCCGCCGCGCGCTCCAGTTCCGCGAGGACCCGGTCGGCGCGTTCGGTGACCAGGGCGAGGACGCGGCCGGCGGCGGCCAGGTCGTCGGCCGGGATGCCGCCCCAGACGCGGGCGGACAGCGGGGCCGCCTCGGCGGCGACGGCGGCGAGCAGGTCGCGGCCCGCGTCGGTGGGGAGCAGGCGGGGTCCGTCGGTGGTGAGCAGGGCCTTGTCCCGCAGGGCGTCGAGGGCGGCGCGGACGTCGGCCGGGTCGCCCTTGACGCTCGCGCGGACCCGGGTGACGAGGTCGTCGCCGGTCAGCGCGGTCGCGGCGGTGGCGGCCGTGCGCAGCGCGATCTGCTGGAGGAACGTGACGCCGTGCCGGGCCAGGACGTGCTCCAGGACGCCCCGCGCGGCGTAGTGCGCCAGGCCGAGCGCGCGGGCGTCGGCGGCGGGCGCGCCGGCGGTCGCGGGTGTCGTGCGGTTCGTCGGGTGCGTGGTCATGGTGTGGCCCCCTGAGTGGTCTCGTCGGTGGTGGTGCCGGTGTCGCGGGGAGGGGAGGGAGCGAGGGGGACGTCGAGCAGCGCCGTCAGCTCCTCGGTGAAGGCGCGGGTCCGCGCCGCGTCGAGGCCGCCCAGCGGTTCCAGGAGCTGCTGGAGCAGGTCCTGGACGACGGTGACGGCCCGCCGGGTGACGGTCCGCCCCTCGTCCGTGAGGGAGAGCTGCACGGCCCGCGGGTCGCGGGGGTCCCGCTCCCGGGTGATCAGGCCGGCCGCCTCCAGGGAGCGGGCGAGCTTCGAGACGTACAGCGCCTCCATCCCGGTGTGGTCGGCGAGCCGCCGCTGGCTGGGCCGCTCGCCGGTCCGCCGCATGCCGTGCAGCGACGCCAGCAGCGAGTACTGCGCGTGGGTGAGGCCCAGCGGGGCCAGCGCGCGGTCGACCGCGACCCGCCACTTGTTGGCGAGCCGCCACACCAGAAAGCCGGGCGTGGGGCCCGGGGTTCCCTTGCTCATGGCGAATACCGTACATGGCTACTATGTCCATGGCTACTAAATCCACGAGACGGACCGCGGCACGGGTCGCGAGCCGGACCGTTGGGCGCTCCGCGAGCCGGCCCGCAGGGCGTTCCGCGCCACCCTCCCCGCCTCATTGCATAAAACTGCGACTCCCCGTATAGTCATGCCATCCATGAGGAGGGTTTCGATGACGGTACGAGCAGCAGTCGCAGGCGCGAGCGGATACGCGGGCGGGGAACTCCTGCGCCTGCTCCTCGCGCACCCCCACGTCGAGATCGGCACCCTGACCGGCCACTCCAACGCCGGACAGAGGCTCGGCGGCCTCCAGCCGCACCTGCTGCCGCTCGCCGACCGCGTCCTCGCGCCCACCACCGCCGAGGAGCTGGCCGGCCACGACGTCGTCTTCCTGGCCCTGCCGCACGGCCAGTCCGCCGCCGTCGCCGAACAGCTCGGACCGGACGTCCTCGTCGTCGACATGGGCGCCGACTTCCGGCTGCAGGACCCGGCCGACTGGGAGACGTACTACGGCTCCCCGCACGCCGGCACCTGGCCCTACGGCCTCCCGGAACTGCCGGGTGCCCGCGCCGCGCTGGAGGGGTCCAAGCGCATCGCGGTGCCCGGCTGCTACCCCACTGCCGTCTCGCTCGCCCTCTTCCCGGCGTACGCGGGCGGGCTCGCCGAGCCCGAGGCCGTGATCGTCGCCGCCTCCGGCACCTCCGGCGCCGGCAAGGCCCTCAAGCCGCACCTGCTCGGCAGCGAGGTCATGGGCAACATGACCCCGTACGGCGTCGGCGGCGGCCACCGGCACACCCCCGAGATGATCCAGAACCTCTCCGGCCCGGCCGGCGAGCGGGTCACCGTCTCCTTCACCCCCACCCTGGCGCCGATGCCCCGCGGCATCCTCGCCACCTGCACCGCCGCCGCGAAGCCCGGCACGACCGCCGAGGCCGTCCGCGCCGCGTACGAGAAGGCGTACGCGGACGAGCCGTTCGTCCACCTCCTCCCCGAGGGGCAGTGGCCCGCGACGGCGTCCGTCCACGGTTCCAACGCCGTTCACATCCAGGTCGCGTACGACGCGAACGCGCACCGGATCATCGCGATCAGCGCCATCGACAACCTCACCAAGGGCACCGCCGGCGGCGCGGTGCAGAGCATGAACATCGCCCTCGGCCTCCCCGAGGACACCGGACTCTCCACGATTGGAGTCGCTCCATGAGCGTCACCGCAGCGCAGGGATTCACGGCGGCGGGCATCGCCGCCGGGATCAAGCAGAACGGCAACCCGGACCTGGCCCTCGTGGTCAACACCGGGCCGCGCCGCGCCGCCGCGGGAGTCTTCACTTCCAACCGCGTCAAGGCCGCCCCGGTCGTCTGGTCCCAGCAGGTCCTCGCCGACGGCGAGCTGACCGCCGTCGTCCTCAACTCCGGCGGCGCCAACGCCTGCACCGGCCCGCAGGGCTTCCAGGACACCCACGCCACCGCCGAGAAGGTCGCCGAGGTCCTCAGCTCCCGGGGCACCGAGGTCGGCGCCGGCGAGGTCGCCGTCGCCTCCACCGGCCTCATCGGCGTCCTCCTCCCCATGGACAAGCTCCTCCCCGGCGTCGAGAAGGCCGCCGCCGAACTCTCCGCGCACGGCGGCGAGAAGGCCGCCATCGCCATCAAGACCACCGACACCGTCCACAAGACCGCCGTCGTCACCAAGGACGGCTGGACGGTCGGCGGCATGGCGAAGGGCGCGGGCATGCTCGCCCCCGGCCTCGCCACCATGCTCGTCGTCCTCACCACCGACGCCGACGTCGACGCCAAGGGCCTCGACGCCGCCCTGCGGACCGCCACCCGGCTCACCTTCGACCGGGTCGACTCCGACGGCTGCATGTCCACCAACGACACCGTCCTCCTCCTCGCCTCCGGCGCCTCCGGCACCACCCCCGCGCAGGACGAGTTCGCCGACGCCGTCCGCGAGGTCTGCGCCGACCTCGCCCGCCAGCTCATCGGCGACGCCGAGGGCGCCAGCAAGGACATCCGCATCGAGGTGATCAACGCGGCCACCGAGGACGACGCCGTCGAGGTCGGCCGGTCCATCGCCCGCAACAACCTCCTGAAGTGCGCCATCCACGGCGAGGACCCCAACTGGGGCCGCGTGCTGTCCGCCATCGGCACCACCTCCGCCGCCTTCGAGCCCGACGAGCTGAACGTCGCCATCAACGGCGTCTGGGTCTGCCGCAACGGCTCCGTCGGCGAGGACCGCGACCTCGTCGACATGCGCTACCGGGAGGTCGTCATCACCGCCGACCTCGCCGCCGGCGCCGAGTCCGCGGTCATCTGGGCCAACGACCTCACCGCCGACTACGTCCACGAGAACAGCGCGTACTCGTCATGACCAACGCCACGCGGAAGCACACCGCCCTCCCCAAGGCCCAGACGCTCATCGAGGCCCTGCCCTGGCTCACCCGCCACCACGGCAAGACCGTCGTCATCAAGTTCGGCGGCAACGCCATGATCGACGACGAGCTGAAGGCCGCCTTCGCCCAGGACGTCGTCTTCCTGCGCCACGCCGGCCTCAAGCCGGTCGTCGTGCACGGCGGCGGCCCCCAGATCAGCGCCGCCCTCGACCGGCACGGCATCGTCAGCGAGTTCAAGGCCGGCCTCCGGGTCACCACCGAGGACGCCATGGACGTCGTACGAATGGTGCTCGCCGGCCAGGTCCAGCGCGAGCTGGTCGGGCTGCTCAACCAGCACGGCCCGTTCGCCGTCGGCCTCACCGGCGAGGACGCCCACACCATCACCGCCACCAAGCACCGCCCGGAGATCGACGGCGAACGCGTCGACATCGGCCGCGTCGGCGAGATCACCGCCCTCGACACCGGCGCCATCCAGGCGCTCCTGGAGGACGGCCGCATCCCGGTCGTCTCCTCCATCGCCCGCTCCCAGGACGACGGACATGTCTACAACGTCAATGCTGATACGGCGGCTGCGGCACTCGCTGCGGCGCTGGGCGCCGAGACCCTGATGGTCCTGACCGACGTCGAGGGCCTCTACGAGGACTGGCCGAACAGCGACGAGGTCATCAGCCGGCTCACCGCGAGCGAGCTGGAGAAGCTGCTGCCCGAGCTCTCCAGCGGCATGGTCCCCAAGATGGAGGGCTGCCTGCACGCCGTCCGCAACGGCGTCACCACCGCCCGCGTCATCGACGGGCGCGTCCAGCACGCCATCCTGCTGGAGATCTTCACCGACGAGGGCATCGGCACGATGGTCGTGCCGGACGGACAGGGGGAATCATGAGCAACCAGCGGCTGACCGAGCGGTGGCAGGGCGCGCTCATGGACAACTACGGCACCCCGCGCCTCCCCCTGGTCCGCGGCGAGGGCGCCCGGCTGTGGGACGCCGACGGCAAGGAGTACCTGGACTTCGTCGGCGGCATCGCGGTCAACGCCCTCGGCCACGCCCACCCCGCCGTCGCCGAGGCCGTCTCCCGCCAGATCCGGAGCCTGGGCCACGTCTCCAACCTCTTCGTCGCCGAACCGCCCGTCGCCCTCGCCGAGAAGCTCCTCGGCCTGTTCGGCCGGCCCGGACGCGTCTTCTTCTGCAACTCGGGTGCCGAGGCCAACGAGGCCGCGTTCAAGATCGGCCGGCTCACCGGCCGCACCCACATGGTCGCCACCGACGGCGGCTTCCACGGCCGCACCATGGGCTCCCTCGCCCTCACCGGCCAGCCCGGCAAGCAGGCCCCGTTCCTGCCGCTGCCCGGCGACGTCACCCACGTCCCGTACGGCGACGCGGAGGCACTGCGCGCCGCCGTCACCGAGGACACCGCCTTCGTGATCATCGAGCCGATCCAGGGCGAGAACGGCGTCGTCGTCCCGCCGCCCGGCTACCTGAAGGCCGCCCGCGAGATCACCCGCGCCACCGGCACCCTCCTCGTCCTCGACGAGGTCCAGACCGGCATCGGCCGCTGCGGCCACTGGTTCGAGCACCAGGCCCACGAGGGCGTCGACCCCGACGTCGTCACCCTCGCCAAGGGCCTCGGCGGCGGCCTGCCACTCGGCGCCACCGTCGCCTTCGGCGCGGCCGCCGACCTCTTCGCCCCCGGCCACCACGGCACCACCTTCGGCGGCAACCCCGTCGCCTGCGCCGCCGGCCTCGCCGTCCTCGACACGCTCGGCGCCGACGCGGCCCTCGACCACGTCAAGTCCGTCGGCGAGCGGCTGCGCTCCGGAATCGAGGCCCTCGGGCACCCGCTGGTCTCCCACGTCCGTGGCGCGGGCCTCCTGCTGGGTATCGTGCTCACCGAGCCCCTCGCACCCCAGGTGCAGCAGGCGGCTCAGGACGCCGGCCTCCTGGTGAACGCGCCCGCCCCCGACGTCGTACGGATCATGCCCCCGCTGGTCCTCACCGACGCCGAGGCGGACGCCTTCCTCCAGGCGCTCCCGGCGGTCCTGCACACGGTGCACGAGGCGAACGGGCAAGGACGAACCGGAGAATGAGGCGACGATGACCGACGCGCAGGGGAACGAGCACGGAGGGCCGTCGGTCCCGCAGACCCGCACCGCACGCCACCGCAGGATCGTCGACATCCTCAACCGGCAGCCGGTGCGGTCGCAGAGCCAGCTCGCCAAGCTCCTCGCGGACGACGGGCTGAGCGTCACCCAGGCGACGCTCTCCCGCGACCTCGACGAACTCGGCGCGGTGAAGATCCGCAACACCGGCGGCGAGCTGATCTACGCGGTCCCCAGCGAGGGCGGCTTCCGCACCCCCCAGGCCCCGCTCGGCGAGTCCGCGAAGGAGGAGCGGATGCGCCGGCTCTCCGGCGAACTCCTCATCTCCGCCGAGGCGTCCGCCAACCTGGTGGTCCTGCGGACCCCGCCGGGCGCCGCCCAGTTCCTCGCGTCGGCCATCGACCAGGCCGAACTCCACGCCATCCTCGGCACCATCGCCGGCGACGACACCCTGCTGCTCATCTCCCGCGACCCGGTCGGCGGCCAGGCCCTCGCCGACCACCTGCTGCGCCTCGCGCAGAAGGGCACCTGAGCCCCGGTCAGTACCGCGTGACCGCCGTCGGACCCCGCCGGGTGCCGACGGCGATGTGCGGCCGGCGCGCCGGATCGACCCAGGCGAGGATCGCCCGCATCGCGTCCGCCGGGACGGAGACGCACCCGGCGGTGGCCCCGCGCCCGTTCACGTGCAGGAAGATCCCGGCGCCCCGGCCGCGCACCGGGCGGGCGTAGTTGAAGCCGATGACGAGCGCGTGGGCGTACTGCGTGCCGTACGCGACGATGTGCTCGGCCTCCGCGGCGCGGCAGTCCGCCGGCAGGCCCTCGACCCAGCGGTTGTACGCACGCGAGTCGTTGTCCTGGCACCACCACGAGTCCCGGGTGGCCCGGACGTACCGGAAGCGGGTCCCGGCGGGCGCGGGCCGGATCCCGAAGGCGTAAGGCAGGTCGTACAGGCCCGTCGGCGTGGTCTTCGTCCCCTGCCGCCTGGTGGCCCCGTCGGCCAGCCCGTTCGCGCCGAACCGCGCCGGCGCCGATCCCGCCCGCACCCACCGCCCGCCCCGCCGGTCCCACCAGGTGACGGTCCCGGTGGTGGCGGAGGCGTCCGCGGCCACGGCGGTGACCAGCTGCGAACCGCCGCCGGTGTCCGCCATCCGCGCGGGCAGCGGCACCTCCGGGGGAGCGGGCGCGGAGGCCAGGGAGAGCAGCGCGGCGCCGAGGACGAGAAGGGTACGCATGGCGGCGACGCTAGGCCGCCCGCGCACCCCCTGCCACGCTACTGGCCCGAGTGGGGGAGCGCGGGCAGCGGCAGCGGGAGCGCCGGCAGTCCGTCGAGGCTGGTGGCGACGTGGTCCTTGCCCTCGCAGTAGGCGTTGAACTCCTCGTCCGTCTTGCGGTTGAAGAAGTCGGCGTGCAGCGACCGCTCCTCGCGGAACTCCATCAGCGGCACGGCGAAACCGCAGGAGTCGCTGATCCGCCGGGCGTGCACCAGGACGATCGCCCGCGCGCTGATCTGGTCCTTCACCGCCTCCTCGGGGAACCGCGCGAAGAGCTCCGGCCAGCGCGGGTCGTCCCGCAGGACCGCCTCGCCCTCGCCGTGCACCCGCACCACGGTCGGCGGACCGGAGAACGCCGTCCACATCAGCGTGATCCGCCCGTTCCCCGGCTCCCGCAGGTGCGCCAGGGTCTCGGCGCTGCTGCCGCCGAAGTCGACGTAAGCCAGGGTCAGTTCGTCCAGCACGACGAGCGTGCCCTTGCGGCCCTTGGGGGAGAGGTTGACGTGCCCGTCGCCGGAGAGCGGCGCGGTGGCGGTGAAGTACAGCGGCTGCGCCTCGATGAACTCCCGCAGCCGCCCGTCTATGCGTGCGTACGTTTTTCCCATGGGCTCATCTTCCTCCGCCGTGCACCGCCGTGACGGCCTGTTTCACGGAACGGACCGTGTCAGGACCACAGCGCCCGCCGCGCCGCCCGTACGACGGCGGGCTCGGGGTCGTCGAGCAGCGCCTTCATCAGCCGGGGCTCCACCGCGTCGAGCAGCCGCAGCCCCGCCACCGCCGAGGCCCGCACCCGGCCGTCCGGGTGCGCCGTCAGCTCCCGCAGCAGCGGCGCGTCCACGCTCCGGGACCCGCACTCGCCGAGCCCGAGCGGCGCCCGGGCCGGTATGCCGGCGCCCGCGCAGGCGGCCCGGTACGCGGCCACCGGATCGCCGCCGCCCTGCCGCAGCACCCACCGGGCGCAGGCCCGGGTCCGCCCCGACCGGTCGTAGAGGTACGGCTCCGCCTCCGCGTGCCGCCCCGCCCGGCGCAGCGCGGTCACCCCGGCCGCCCGGACCCGCCCGGCACGGGCGCCCAGCAGCACGGCCAGGGTCGCGTCGGGCTCGTCGGCGGCGACGGCGGCCGAGGCGGCCCGCTCCTGCACCAGGGGGTCGGAGTCCCCGGCGGCCACCAGGGCCAGGCCGCGCCCGCTGTACAGCTGCCGGTCGAGGGCCACGGCCAGCGCGACCCGCCGGGTGGCGCCGTCGCGGCAGGCGAACAGCAGACGGGTGACCCGGTCGGGGTCCCCTTTCCGCAGCAGCCCGTCGAGGAGTTCCGTCGCCGCGCCGCCCCGCAGCCGCCGGCCGAGCCGCAGGATCACGGGGGCGGTGACGGCGAGCGTCCCGGCGGAGGCGCCGGCCAGGGACTCCCGCAGCACGGCGAGGGCACGCGCGCGTACCGGCGCGGCCCAGTCCGCCGCCCGCACCGCGACCAGCGGCAGCAGCTCCGGCCGTCCCACCGCGTGCGTCAGCGCCGCCTCCCGGATCCGCCCGTCCGGATCGCACAGCGCGAGCGTGATCCCGGCCTCGGTGGGCTCCTCCCGCACCCGGCCGGCGGCCCGTTCCCACAGGCCCCGCCACCCGGGCCCGCGCACCCCGGTGAGCCACGCGTGCGACGGCGTGAGCGCCCCCCGCCGGACCGCGTGCCGCACGTCCTCGTCCAGGTCCGCCCATGCCTTGGGGCGGGTCACGTCCAGCACCCGGCGCAGGGGAAGTCCCCGCCCCAGCCGCCGTACCGCCGCCTGCCGCGCCTCCGCCTCGTGTGTCATGCGGGGAGGCTAGGCGGCACCGTCTCCCGCGCGCCCCGCATTATTCGCCGGCGGGCGCGGTTCCGCAGCCGCAGGCCGCCCGGCGGCGCCGGCGGGCTTCGGTCCACCAGGCGGCGAGGCGTTCGGCGTGCGCGTCGGCGAGGGCGCGGATCTCCTCCGCGTGGGGGCCCGCGGCGGCCTTGCGGTCCCACCGCAGGCGCCGGGCCTGGGCGCGGGCGGCGGAGCGGACCCGCGGATCGGGGTCGTCGAGCAGGCGGAGGGCGTTGAGCAGGACCTCCGGGGCGTAGCGGAAACCGAGGAGTTCCATGGCGAGGCGTCGGCGCGGGGGCGGTTCGCCGGGGGCCGTGAGCGCGATCAGGTGCGCGGTGGAGACCTCGCGGGCGGCCCGGCCGAGGGCTTCGCGCGCCGCGCGCGCCACCTCCGGGGCCGGGTCGGCGAGGTGCGGCAGGGCCTCGGCCCAGCCGAGTGCGTGGCGGCGGGCGAGCAGGGTGAGGGCGCGGGCCCGCACGCGCGCGTGGCGGTGGCCGAGGAGACCGCGCAGGGCCCCGGGGTCGTCGCGCAGGGCGCGCAGCACGACCGCCCCGACGCGGGGGTCGGGGTCGTCGGCGTACGGGGGCAGTCCGGCGTCCGGCAGGGCCCGCAGCAGCCGCAGTGCGCCCAGCGCCCGGGCGCGTACGGCGCCGTCGGCGTGCCGGGTGAGCGCCCGGAACAGAGGGACGTCCTCGGGGCGGCGCTCCTGCGCGAGTCCGCCGACCGCCGGGGGCGTGACGGTCGCCGGGTCGGCGCACAGCGCGCGCAGCCGTGCGGCCGGGTCGTCACCCGCCTCCCGCAGGGCGTCCCGGGCCAGGCCGCGCACCCACGGGGAGGGGTCCGTCAGGTGCGGTACGAGGTCCCCGGCGCGTCCGGCGGCTCCGAGGCGCGCCACGGCGAGGCCCCGGACGACGTTGTCCGGCGCGGACAGCAGCAGGTGGAGGGCGGGAAGGGCGCCGGGCAGGTCCGGCAGGGCGCGGGCGGCGAGCCTCCGGACGTGCCGGTCGCGGTCGCCGAGGGCGAGGCCGGCCAGGTTGCCGGGGGAGGGCAGCCCGGCGTCCAGGGCGCGGCGGAGCGCCCGGACCCGCGCCTCGGCGTCCTCGCCCTCCTCCGGGAAGCCGGGGAACCGTTCCCACGCGGCGGCCGTGTCCTCGCCGTGCGGGAGCCGTTCTCCCGGGCGGAGGGGGCGCGGGGGCGGTTCGCTCGTCATGCGGCGGACCCTATCCGGGGCGCGCGGCCCGGGCAGCCGACAGGGCCCTTGATTGACGAATCATGCGGAAGTCTGCATACTCATGCATCAGTAAGGGAAGCAAGGGTTCGGTCATCGACGGCGAGGAGCAACCAGAAGTGAGCAGCAACAACGGTGACGTCCGGCTCTGGGGCGGACGCTTCGCCGACGGCCCCGCCGAGGCCCTGGCGAAGCTCTCCGCCTCGGTCCACTTCGACTGGCGCCTCGCGCCGTACGACATCGCCGGATCGCGCGCCCACGCGCGCGTGCTCCACAAGGCGGGGCTGCTCACCGAGGACGAGCTGACCCGGATGCTGGCCGGCCTGGACCGGCTGGAGGCGGACGTCGCCGACGGCTCCTTCACCGGCACGATCGCCGACGAGGACGTCCACACCGCCCTGGAGCGCGGCCTCCTGGAGCGGCTGGGCGCCGAGCTCGGCGGCAAGCTGCGGGCCGGCCGGTCCCGGAACGACCAGGTCGCCACCCTCTTCCGGATGTACCTCCGCGACCACGCCCGGATCATCGGCGGCCTCATCGCCGACCTGCAGGACGCGCTCGTCGGCCTCGCCGAGGCGCACCCGGACGTCGCCATGCCCGGCCGGACCCACCTCCAGCACGCCCAGCCGGTGCTCTTCGCCCACCACGTCCTGGCCCACGTCCAGTCGCTCTCCCGGGACGCCGAGCGGCTGCGCCAGTGGGACACCCGGACGGCGGTCTCCCCGTACGGCTCCGGCGCCCTCGCCGGCTCCTCGCTCGGGCTCGACCCGGAGGCGGTCGCCAAGGACCTCGGCTTCGAGCGCGGCTCGGCCGGCAACTCGATCGACGGCACGGCCTCCCGGGACTTCGTCGCGGAGTTCGCCTTCATCACCGCGATGATCGGCGTCAACCTCTCCCGGATCGCGGAGGAGATCATCATCTGGAACACGAAGGAGTTCTCCTTCGTGACCCTCCACGACGCCTTCTCCACCGGCTCGTCGATCATGCCGCAGAAGAAGAACCCGGACATCGCCGAGCTGGCCCGGGGCAAGTCCGGCCGCCTCATCGGCAACCTGTCCGGCCTGATGGCCACCCTCAAGGCCCTGCCGCTCGCCTACAACCGCGACCTCCAGGAGGACAAGGAGCCGGTCTTCGACTCCTGCGACCAGCTGGAGGTCCTGCTCCCCGCCTTCACCGGCATGATGGCCACGCTCACCGTGAACCGCGAGCGCATGGAGGAGCTGGCCCCGGCCGGCTTCTCGCTCGCCACGGACATCGCGGAGTGGCTGGTCAAGCAGGGCGTGCCGTTCCGGGTCGCGCACGAGGTGGCCGGCGAGTGCGTGAAGGTCGCCGAGTCCGAGGGCAAGGAGCTGGACGGGCTGACGGACGAGCAGTTCGCCAAGATCTCCGAGCACCTGACCCCCGAGGTCCGCACGGTCCTCAACGTCCCCGGCGCCCTCGCCTCCCGTGACGGCCGCGGAGGCACCGCCCCCTCCGCCGTCGCAGCCCAGCTGATCGAGGTCAAGGCGGACCTGGTCATCCAGCACGCCTGGGCCGACGCCAAGAACTGACACCGGGACCTACAGCGCCGCCGCCCAGTCCGCGAGCCTGTCGAAGTCCGGCCGGAGAAGCCCGAGCCGGGGGTCGACGTGCAGCAGCAGGGCGGCGGCGAGGTGGTTCCGGTCCACGTACTCGTGGTCGTACGGCGTGATGTCGTCGTCCACCCACGCGAACGGCCGCCCCCGCGCGTAGTCCAGCAGGTACTGGGTCTTCCAGAACGTCCCGCGCGGGGCGGCCCCGTGCATCCGCGGCCAGTCGACGAACGGCAGCTCCGGCAGCGCCAGCGGCTCCCGCCCGTGCCTGCGGTCGAGCCACCGCAGCGGCCCGGTGCCGGGCCGCCCGCCCGGCCGCATGCCCTGGTGGGGCATCGCAATTTCACATGAGACATGGATGTCTCACCCGGTGTAGAGTTGTCTCATGTCAGTCGACCGCACCCAGGTGCTCCGTACCGCCGCCGCCCTGCTCTCCCGCAAGGCGACCGCCACCATGGACGAGGTCGCGCGGGCGGCCGGGATCGGGCGGGCCACCCTGCACCGGCACTTCGCCGGGCGGGACGCGCTGGTGCGGGCGCTGGAGCAGATGTGCATCGAGGAGGCGGAGGCCGCGCTCGACGCGGCCCGGATCGAGGAGGGGCCGGCCGACGAGGCCGTCCGGCGGCTCGTCGCCGCCTCGCAGCCCGCCGCCCCGCTGCTCTCGTTCCTCGTCACGGAGAACCAGCTCTTCGAGGGCGAGGGGCAGAACGAGGGCTGGGCCCGGCTCGACACCCGGCTCGTCGCCCTCTTCCGGCGCGGCCAGGAGGAGGGCGTCTTCCGCATCGACCTGAGCCCCGCCTGGCTCTGCGAGGCGTTCTACGGGCTGATCAGCTCGGGCGCCTGGGCCGTCGCCGACGGGCGGGTCGCCGCCAACGACTTTTCTTACATGATCGCCGAGCTGCTGCTCGGCGGAGCGCGCAGGAGCGTGGAGAAGTGATCACCGAAACCGTCCAGCCCGAAAGCCATACCGAGGGCGTCCGCCGCCCCGGCCGGTGGCTCGCCCTCGCCGCACTCGTCCTGGCCGTGCTGCTGGTGGCCGTGGACGCCACGGTGCTCGGCCTGGCGACCCCGTTCCTCTCCGAGGACCTGAAGCCGACCGGCACCCAGCTGCTCTGGATCGGCGACGTCTACTCCTTCGTCATCGCCGGTCTGCTCGTCTCCATGGGCAGCCTCGGCGACCGCATCGGCCGCAAGAAGCTGCTCCTCGTGGGCGCCGCCGCGTTCGGCGCCGTCTCGGTCCTGAACGCCTACGCGTCCAGCCCCGAGATGATGATCGCCGCCCGCGCGCTGCTCGGCGTCGCCGGCGCGACCCTGATGCCGTCCACCCTCGCCCTCATCCGGAACCTCTTCCACGACCCGCGCGAGCGCAGCCTCGCCATCGGCATCTGGGGCGCCATGGCCTCGGCCGGCGCCGCCGTCGGCCCGGTCGTCGGAGGCTTCCTGCTGGAGCACTTCTGGTGGGGCTCGGTCTTCCTCATCAACCTGCCCGTCATGGCCGTCCTGGTCGTCATCGGCGTCAAGCTGATCCCCGAGTCGAAGAACCCGAACCCCGGCCCCTGGGACCTGCCCAGCGTCGGCCTCTCCCTCGTCGGCATGATCGGCGTCGTCTACGCGATCAAGGAACTGGCCTCGCACGGCCTCACCCTCGACGTGGCCGTCGCCGCGCTCGCCGGCGCCGGCGGCCTCACCTGGTTCGTCCGCCGCCAGCTCACCCTGCCGGCCCCGCTCCTGGACATGCGCCTGTTCCGCAACCGCGGCTTCTCCGGCGCCGTCCTCGCCGACCTGCTGACCATCCTCGGCCTCGCCGGCCTGGTGTTCTTCCTGTCCCAGTTCTTCCAGCTGGTCCAGGGCCGCTCACCGCTGGAGGCCGGCCTCGCCGAACTGCCCGCCGCGGTCGGCTCGGTGACCGCCGGTCTGCTCGCCGGCCGGGTCGCCCGCCGGTACTCGGTCCGCTCGGTCGTCGCCGGCGGCCTCGCCGCCATCGGCCTGGCGCTCGCCGTCCTCACGGTCATCGGCCGCTCCACCGGCTACCCGGTCCTCGGCGCGAGCCTGCTCGTCGTCGGCGTCGGCGCGGGCCTCGCCTTCACCGTCACCGCCGACGTGATCCTCTCCAGCGTCCCCAAGGACCAGGCCGGCTCCGCGTCCGCCGTCTCCGAGACGGCGTACGAGCTCGGCGCCGCGCTCGGCATCGCCCTGCTCGGCTCCATCGTGACCGGCGTCTACCGCGGCTTCACCGCCCCGGCCGGGGTGCCGTCGGACGTCGCCGCCGCCGCCCACGACTCGCTCGGCGGCGCCGTCGAGGCGTCCGGGGCCCTCGACCCGGCCCGCGCCGGCGCGCTGGTGACGGCCGCCCAGGACGCGTTCGTCGACGGCCTGCGGATCGCCGCCGGCGTCGGTGCGGCCGTCCTCCTCGCCACCGCCGTCGCCGCCTGGTTCCTCCTCCGGGACCAGAAGCTGGGCGAGACCACCGAGCACTGACCCGGCACGCCGGCAGCCGCGACGCCGGCACACGAGAGCGCCCCCGGACGGCATCCGTCCGGGGGCGCTCTCACACCGTCACGCCGCTTCCTTCGCCTTCGTGGCGTACATGTCCACGTACTCCTGGCCCGACAGGCGCATGACCTCCGCCATCACCGAGTCCGTCACCGCGCGGAGCACGTACCGGTCGCGGTCCATGCCCTCGTAACGTGAGAACTCCAGCGGCTCGCCGAACCGGACCGTCACCTGCACCGGGCGCGGGAAGCCCGCGCCGCCCGGCTGCGCCTTGTCCGTGCCGATCACCGCGAACGGCACCACCGGCGCGCCGGTCATCAGCGTCAGCCGCGCCACGCCCGTACGGCCCCGGTAGAGCCGGCCGTCGGGGGAGCGGGTGCCCTCCGGGTAGATCGAGAAGATCTTGCCCTCCTCCAGCACCCGGCGGCCCGTCATCAGCGCCGCGACCCCGCCCCGGCCGCCGTCCCGGTCCACCGGGATCATGCCGACGCTGGTGAAGAACCACGCCATCAGCCGGCCCTTCAGGCCCTTGCCCTTGACGTACTCGTCCTTGCCGATGAAGTAGACCGGGCGGTCCAGGCAGATCGGCATGATCATGGAGTCGATGAAGGTGAGGTGGTTGCCCGCGAGGATCACCGGCCCGTTCCCCGGCACGTTCTCGGCCCCCTCCACACGGGGGCGGAACATCAGGCGCAGGACCGGACCGAGAGTGGCCTTCACGATCGCGAGACGGGACAACGGTTCCTCCGGTGGCGGGCGGGCGGCTCCGGGAGCCGACGGTGCAGCACGCGACGATACTCGCGGGTCACCCCCGCCCGCACATCGGGTTCACCGAACGGATACACGGTGTTGACGCGTGTTTGCGCCATGTTCCGCCCAGGTCCTCCCCCCGTAGGGGATCACTGCCTACCGTCGGGGCCACCCACCGACAGGTGCGGGACATCACACAGGAGGACCTCCATGACCCAGGGCGCACCCAGGACCCCGGCCCGCCGCACGCTGCTCGGCGCGGCAGGCGCCGCCGCGTTCGGCGTCACCGCCGGGCTCGCCGCCGGCGCGGGCACCGCGCAGGCCGCCGAGACCGGCCGCGCGCACGGCCGGGGCCACGGGCGCGGCTACCGCTCGCTCCCCGTCCCCACCGTCATCGCCCACCGCGGCGCCAGCGGCTACCGCCCCGAGCACACCCTCGGCTCGTACGCGCACGCCCTGGACCTCGGCGCCCACGTCATCGAGCAGGACCTCGTCCCCACCAAGGACGGGCACCTGGTCTGCCGGCACGAGAACGACATCACCGGCACCACCGACGTCGCCGACCACCCCGAGTTCGCCTCCCGGAAGACCACCAAGACCGTCGACGGCGTCGCCTACACCGGCTGGTTCACCGAGGACTTCACCCTCGCCGAGCTGAAGACCCTGCGCGCCAAGGAGCGGATCCCCGGCACCCGCCAGGAGAACACCCTGTACGACGGCCGCTGGACCGTCCCCACCTTCGAGGAGGTCCTGCGCTGGGCCGACGAGGAGGGCCGCCGCCGGGGCCGCGAGATCTGGCTCCACGTCGAGACCAAGCACCCCTCGTACTTCCGCTCGATCGGCCTCGGCCTGGAGGAGCGCCTCGCGAAGCTGCTCCGCCGCTACGGCCGCCACCGCGCGCACTCCGCCGTCTTCCTCCAGTCCTTCGAGCCCAGCAGCGTCCAGCGCCTGTCGAAGCTGGTCGACTCCCCGCTGGTGGTCCTGCTGTCCGGCGCGAACACCC
This sequence comes from Microtetraspora glauca, assembly GCA_000721275.1. Classification (GTDB taxonomy): domain Bacteria; phylum Actinomycetota; class Actinomycetes; order Streptomycetales; family Streptomycetaceae; genus Streptomyces. Next base: position 41,194 of record JOFO01000006.1, read on the forward strand.
GCCCCTGGGACTTCGTCGAGGTCGGCGACCCGCGGACCGTCGCCGACCTCGTCACCCCGGCCGGACTGCGCTGGATCGCCTCGTACGCCCAGGGCATCGGCCCCACCCTCGACCTGGTGATCCCCAAGGACGCCGCGGGCCGGCTCACCACCCCCACCACCCTGGTGCGGGACGCCCACGCGGAGGGCCTGATCCTCCACCCGTACACCCAGCGCAACGAGAACGGCTTCCTGCCCGCCGACTTCCGCCGGGGCACCGACCCGGCCGCCTACGGCGACGCCTTCGGCGCCCTGAAGCGGTACTTCGAGACCGGCATCGACGGCGTCTTCTCCGACAACCCCGACACCGCCCTGCTGGCCGCCGCGGACTTCGCCGGCCGCTGACCCGGGCCCGCCGCCCGGTCGGCCGGCGCCGCACCGCCGTACGCCGACCGGGTGGTTCCCCCGCCGCGGCGCAACCACGCCGCCGCACCCCCGCATCGCACCGGGCATGACCTCCCCGGAAACCCTCCTCGCCGCCCTCAGCCCGCTCCTCGCCGCCGAATCGCGGGCCGAGGCCGCCGCCGCCGGGATCGAGCCCGGCGACCTCGAACAGGCCGTGTGGCTGCGGCTCCTCGAACGGCTCGACGCCGACGGCGGCGCCCCCGAGCGCCCCGCCGACTGGCTCCGCCGCGCCGTCCGCGCCGAGGCCCGCCGGGCCCGCCGCACCACCGGCCGCGAACGCCCGTACCACGACGGCGACACCCGCCCCGATCCGTACGGCCCCGGCCCCGAGAGCTCCGCCCTCACCGCCGAACGCCGCCGCACCCTCCGCGCCGCCGTCACCCGGACGCCCGGCCGCTGCCCCCGGCTGCTGAACGCGATGCTCGACCCCGCCGACCCCACCTACCGCGAAATCGCAGGAACGTTGGGTATCTCACAAGGAAGTCTGGGGCCGATGCGTTCCCGTTGCCTGGGATGCCTGCGCAGAATGCTCGCGGCAGAGGTTCCCGCATCCGGCCGACGGGGAAGAGTGCGGGGTACCGATCGGTGACCAGATGAGCGGGAGGCATGCACACATGGGCCTGAGTGTGACCATCTCGGCGGCGGACGCGCGCGACGCGGAGCAGATCCTGAAGCTGCAGTACCTCTGCTACCAGAGCGAGGCCGAGCTGTACGGCGACTGGTCCATCGAACCGCTCACCCAGACGCTCGACGCCGTCCGCGCCGAGATCGCCGAGGGCCACGCCCTGGTGGCCCGGCTCGGCGACGAGGTGATCGCCTCCGTCCGCGCCCGCACCGACGAGGACGGCACCGCGCACATCGCCAAGCTCATCGTCCACCCCCGGATGCGCCGCCACGGCATCGGCGGCCGGCTCCTCGACGCCATCGAGCGCCACTGCGCCGGCGCGGACGCCGCCCCCAAGCGCTTCCAGCTCTTCACCGGCCACCGCAGCGAGGGCAACCTCCGCCTCTACCGCGCCAAGGGCTACGCCCCGACCGGCGCCCGCGAGGTCGGCCCGAAGCTCACCCTCGTCACCCTGGAGAAGGCCGCCTGAGCCGCCCGCGCGCCGGCCGGCCTCAGGCGGTGCGCGACCGGCGCAGCCACCAGATGCCGGTCAGCGGCAGCAGCACCGGGATGAAGACGTAGCCGTAGCCGAACTCCGACCACACCGTCGAGTCCGGGAAGGCCGACGGCTCCAGCAGCGTCCACGTCCCCACGACCAGCACGCCCGCGAGCTCGGCGGCGCAGCACACCAGCGCCGCCCTGCGGGCCGTCTCGCCGCCCCGGACCAGGGTGTACGTGATGAACACGTAGACCACCGCCGCCACCGCGGACAGCGTGTACGCCAGCGGCGCCTCGTCGAACTTGGCGCTGATCTCGTACACAGAGCGCGACGCCGCGCCCACCGACATCACGCCGTACAGCCACACCAGCAGCATGCCGGGGCCCGTCACGAGCCGGGTCCCGGTCCGCGTCTCCGCCATGGTCAGCCCACCGTCCAGATGTCGAAGAGACGCACCTCCAGGACCGCGAGCACGACCGCGCCCGCCGCCACCGTCGCCGAACCCCAGCGGGTCCGCTCGGCCAGCGACATGAAGCCCGCGATCGGCACGGCGCACAGCGCGCCGAGCAGATAGGCGACGAAGATCGTCGTCCCCTCCTCGGCCTTCTCGCCGCGCACCAGCTGCACGATGCCGACGATCAGCTGGACCAGGACCAGGAAGGTCACCACGGCCATGCCGATGAAGTGCCAGTCCTTGGTGGGCTGGTCCCGGTAGGCGGCGAAGCCGCACCAGGCGGCGAGGGCGAGCGCGGCCACCGAGACCGCGATCGTGAGGGCGTCAAGCATGCGCCCGAGGGTATTACGGCCCGAATGCCCCTCTCCGCGCGCCCCCGCCCCCAGCGCCCCGGCGCCCCGTCGCCGGACCGTGGTCTTGGCCACATCCCGGCCTCGCCCGGGCGCTCCGCGCGCCTCCGCCGGAGCACCCGGAGGGGCGTCTCCACCGCAGGCGGCACAGGGGGAGAGGCGGGAGCGAGCCGGTCCGGGAGCGTCCGCATCGCGTCTCAGCGCCGTCCGGAATGCGGACAGCGGACTTCCGTTCGCGACTGCGCATGCTTTACTTGCAGCCATGACCACGACGAGCAGCCGCATCCTTGCGACCGAGGCGAACACGACGCCCGGTGCTCGTTGTATGTGTCGAATGTGCGCCTTCTGAGGGCCCCCGCCTGAGCCTCGCGCCCCGAAGCGAGACCCCGACGGCCGAGCCGATCCGCCCGCCTCCCCGGCGCCGGACCGTGCCCGCCCCGCGCACACCGCCACCCCGGCCGACCGCCGGAGCGGCCCCCGTGCGCCTGACTGTCCGAAAGACGAATGCCCCGTGCACGGCGGACCCACGCGTCGCGCACTCGACAGTGACGGAAACCCCTGTGATCACCACTTCGGGCCTGACCAAGGTCTACGAGTCACGCGGCCGCCAGGTCACCGCCCTGGACGGCGTCGACCTCCACGTCCGCGAGGGCGAGGTCTTCGGCGTGATCGGCCAGAGCGGCGCCGGCAAGTCCTCCCTGATCCGCTGCGTCAACCTCCTGGAGCGCCCCACCTCCGGCACGGTGACCGTCGACGGCGTCGACCTCACCGCCCTCGCCGGCAAGGGCCGCCGCGCCGGCAAGGACCTGCGCCGGGCGCGCAGCAGCATCGGCATGGTCTTCCAGCACTTCAACCTGCTGTCCTCGCGCACCGTCAAGGACAACATCGAGCTCCCGCTGGAGATCCTCGGCGTCCCCTCCGTCGAACGCTCCCGCCGCGCCTTCGAACTCCTCGACCTCGTCGGCCTCGCCGACAAGGCGAAGAACTACCCCGGCCAGCTCTCCGGCGGCCAGAAGCAGCGCGTCGGCATCGCCCGCGCCCTCGCCGGCGAGCCCAAGGTCCTCCTCTCCGACGAGGCCACCAGCGCCCTCGACCCGGAGACCACCCGCTCGATCCTCCAGCTCCTGCGCGACCTCAACCGGCAGCTCGGCCTCACCGTCCTGCTCATCACGCACGAGATGGACGTCGTCAAGACGATCTGCGACTCCGCCGCCCTCATGCAGAAGGGCCGGATCGTCGAGTCCGGCACCGTCGCCGAGCTCCTCGCCACCCCCGGCTCCCAGCTCGCCGCCGAACTGTTCCCGGTCAGCGGCCACGCCACCGGCCCCGACCGCACCGTCGTCGACGTCACCTTCCACGGCGAGGCCGCCACCCAGCCGGTGATCTCGCAGCTCTCCCGCACGTACAACATCGACATCTCCATCCTCGGAGCCGCGATGGACACCGTCGGCGGGAAGCAGATCGGCCGCATGCGGATCGAACTGCCCGGACGGTACGAGGACAACGTCGTCCCGGTCGGCTTCCTGCGCGAGCAGGGCCTCCAGGTCGAGGTCGTCGAGGACCCGGCGGAGCCGGGCGCGCCCGTGCTGCCCGCACAGACCCCCGTGCTCGCGAAGGAGAGTGCCAAGTGACCTGGGAAGAGATGCGCCCCCTGCTCGAACAGGGCACGGTCGACACCCTCTACATGGTCCTGTGGGCCACCGTCGTCACCATCGCCGGCGGCCTCCCGCTCGGCATCCTCCTCGTCCTCACCGACAAGGGCGGACTGCTCCAGAACCGGCCCGTCAGCAAGGTCGTCGGTGCGATCGTGAACATCGGCCGCTCGCTGCCGTTCATCATCCTGCTGATCGCCCTGATCCCGTTCACGACCTTCGTCGTCGGCACCTTCATCGGCCCCACCGCCATGATCGTGCCGCTCGCCATCGGCGCCATCCCCTTCTTCGCGCGCCTGGTCGAGACCGCGATCCGCGAGGTCGACCACGGCCTCGTCGAAGCCGTCCAGTCCATGGGCGGCGGCATCCCCACCATCGTCCGCAAGGTGCTGCTCCCGCAGGCCCTGCCCTCGCTGGTCGCCGCCGTCACCACCACCGTCATCGTGCTCATCGGCTACTCCGCGATGGCCGGCGCGGTCGGCGGCGAGGGCCTCGGCTCCAAGGCCGTCACCTACGGCTACCAGCGCTTCGACACCACCTTCATGCTCGTCACCGTCGTGATCCTCATCGCCATCGTGACGATCGTCCAGCTCATCGGCGACGGCGTCGTCCGGCTCCTGGCCCGGCGCGGCCGCGCCGCCTGACGCCACCCCAGACCTCTTCGCGGCAGAAGCGATTCGCCGGCCGAAGAACACGCCCGGACTCGTTGTCCAGGCATCCACCGCTCCACAGGAAAGAGGCACTCTTCGTGCGTAAGAACATCAAGCTCACCGCCGGCTTCGCGTCCGTCACCGCCCTCGCCCTCGGCCTCACCGCCTGCGGCACCTCCTCCGACCCGTCCTCCGCCAAGGACGCGGCCGGCTCCGCCGACAAGGCGCTCGTCGTCGCCGCGTCCCCGACGCCGCACGCCGACATCCTGAAGTTCGTCAAGGACAACCTCGCCGAGAAGGCCGGCCTCAAGCTGGAGGTCCGGGAGTTCACCGACTACGTCCTCCCGAACACCGCCACCCAGTCCGGCCAGGTCGACGCCAACTTCTTCCAGCACAAGCCGTACCTCGACGACTTCAACAAGAAGAACAAGACCACCATCGTCCCCGTGGTGAACGTCCACCTGGAGCCGCTCGGCCTCTACTCCAAGAGCCTGAAGTCGGTGAAGGACATCAAGGCCGGCCAGACCGTCGCCGTCCCCAACGACACCACCAACGAGGGCCGCGCGCTCCACCTCCTCGCCGAGAACGGCCTCATCACCCTCAAGGACGGCGTCGGCACCGACGCCAAGCTCTCCGACATCACCGACAAGAAGGGCCTGGAGTTCAAGGAGCTGGAGGCCGCCACCGTGCCCCGCGCCCTGAGCGACGTCGACGCCGCCGTCATCAACGGCAACTACGCGATCGAGGCCGACCTGTCCCCGGCGAAGGACGCCCTGGTCCTGGAGAAGGCCGAGGGCAACCCGTACGCCAACTTCCTCGCCGTCAAGGAGGGCAACGAGAAGGACGCCCGCGTGCAGAAGCTCGCCGAGCTCCTCAACTCGCCCGAGACCAAGAAGTACATCGAGGACACCTACAAGGGCTCCGTCATCCCGGCCTTCGGCGCCGCCAAGTAACGCCGCCGGTACAGTCCTTGAGCGGAAGGCCCCGCCCGCCCCGTCCGGCGCGCGGGGCCTTCCGCGCGTCACCCCCACGTCCGACCCGGCCATGCGCGCCCGCCGCCCCATGCTGCATGCTGTGCGTTCACGGTCTCTCAACGGACGGTCTTCGGTACGGAGCTGCGCATGACTACCACCTTTCCGGACATCTCCATCAGCACGGACCGGCTGGTGCTGCGCCCGTACGAAGAGGCCGACATCCCCGCCTTCGTCGAGATGATGAACGACGAACTCGTCACCGCCTGGACCTCCGTCCCCCACCCGTACGGGCGTGCCCACGCCGAGGACTGGGTCCGCAGGATCGCTCCTGCGGAACGGACCGAGGGCCGCGGCATCGTCTTCGCCGTCACCGAGTTCCTGACCCAGCGCCTGGTCGGCACCGTCCACCTGTACGACACCGACTGGCGCGTCCGCGCCACCGAGGTCGCCTACGTCACCGCCCCCTGGGCCCGCGGCGAGGGCTACGCCACCGAGTCCGTCCTCGCCGTCGCCCAGTGGCTCTTCCGCGACCGCGGCTTCGAACGCCTCCAGCTCCGCACCGCCGCCGACAACACCGCCTCCCAGCAGGTCGCGCAGAAGATCGGCTGCATCAGCGAGGGCGTCCTGCGGAACGCCTGGATAGCGCGCAGCCTCACCGAGTCCGGCGAATGGACCGACATCCGCACCGACCTCATCGTCTGGAGCCTCCTCCCCGAGGACCTCGACGGCGTCGCCGACCAGATGGCCGAGGCCGGATACTCCTCGTACACCGACTGGGGCTGAGCCGCGCCGCGGCCCGCCCGGGGTACGCTCGACCCGCCCCCGACCTGCGACGACACCACAGGAGACACACGCGATGGCCGACCGGGTCACGGTGATCGGCTGGGACGGCTCGCCCCTCACCGCGGCGGCCAGGTCCGCGCTCTCGGCCGCCACCCTGGTGGCCGGCGCCGCCCACCACCTCGCGCTCCCGGAAGTGCCGCCCGGCGCCGAACGGGTCCGGCTCGGCAGCGTCGGCCTCGCCGCCCGCCGGATCGCCGGCCACCGCGGCACCGCCGTCGTCCTCGCCGACGGCGACCCCGGCTTCTTCGGCGTCGTCCGCACCCTCCGCGCCCCCGAACACGGCCTGGAGGTCGAGGTCGTCCCCGCCGTCTCCTCGGTCGCCGCCGCCTTCGCCCGCGCCGGCATGCCCTGGGACGACGCCCGGGTCGTCGTCGCCCACCAGCGCACCCTGCGCCGCGCCGTCAACGTCTGCCGCGCCCACCCCAAGGTCGCCGTCCTCACCTCCCCGGGCGCCGGCCCCGCCGAACTCGCCCTCCTCCTCGACGGCGTCCACCGCACCTTCGTCGTCTGCGAGGAACTCGGCACCGCCCGCGAACAGGTCTCCGTCCTCACCTCCGACAAGGCCGCCGACCACACCTGGCGCGACCCCAACGTCGTCCTCGTCATCGGCGGCGCCGGCGGCACCGGGGCCTCCGCCGCCCCCTGGCTGATGGGCCACGACCCGTCCGCCGCGGCCGTCCGCGGCTGGGCCGGACCCGGCGAGCGGGACGGCTCCGAGGACCGCCCCGGCATCGGCCACGACCCCACGCTCCGCGCCGTCCAGCTCGCCCGCCTCGGCCCGCGCGCCGGCGACCTCGTCTGGGACGTGGGCAGCGCCGGCGGCGCGTTCGCCGTCGAGGCCGCCCGCTTCGGCGCCGCCGTCATCGCCGTCGACGCCGACCCCGCCGCCCGCGCCCGCACCGAGGCCGCCGCCCGCCGCGACGGCGTCCTCCTCCAGACCGTCACCGGCCGCGCCCCGCACGTCCTGGAGAGCCTTCCCGAGCCCGACGTCGTCCGCGTCGGGGCCGGCGGCGTCCCCGTCGTCACCGCCTGCGCCGACCGCCGCCCCGAGCGGATCGCCGCCCACGCCACCACCCGCGACGAGGCCGAGGCCATCGGCTCCGCCCTCGGCGACGGCGGCTACGCCGTCGAGACCCAGCTGCTGCAGACCGTCGGCCTCGACCCCGCCGACTGGACCGAGCGCGACCGGTCCGTCGTCTTCCTGCTCACCGGCCGCCGGACCACCGGCGCCCCGTGACCCGGCCGTCCGCCGGGGCAGGTAGGCTGGCCGATTGTTGTACCGCGCGGGGACGTTCGGCGTGTTGTTCGTCAATGTCCTGAAACGGCGACCGTCTTGACCCGTTCTCGACGGTCAACGGGCGTGCGGGACACCGGGGGGACCGCGCGACGTGGCGCAGTCCACAGCGCACCGTGGCGGAACAGCCCGCCACGACGGGCGCGGGCCGCGACAATGCTTGAGTGCCGCAGGGCCTCCGTGCCGCGCGGCGCACGCGCTCGTTCTCGTTGACGGGCGCAGCTCTGAACGAACACGACGATGGGCGAGGGGTACGCATGACGGACACCGGCCAGGTCCCGGGCGAGGGACTGCCGGAGAACGCAGGCATGGTCGAGCAGCCGGGCATCCCCGAGCCGGGCGCGTACACCTTCCTGGACCCCTCCGGCCCGCTTCCCGAGGACGACGACATGCTGCTGATGCCCGGCGCCCAGGGCGCCTGGAGCGAGCAGCCCCCGGGCGCGGTGCCCGCGCCGCCGATCGCCGTCCCCGCCCCGCCGGAGGCCGCCGCCCCCGGCGCCGTGCCGCCGCACGCCGCCGTCCCGCAGGCCGACCCGCTCACGGACCCGCTGACCGACCCCCTCACCGGCCCGCTGCCGGACGGCCTCGTCCTCGCCGACCAGCTGACCGCGCCGGCCGCCGGGACCCCGCCGCACGGCGTGCCGCTCGGCACCCCCGCGCACGGCGTCCCCGTCGCCCCGCAGGAGCCCGCCGCCACCGCCCACGGCTACGAGCCCGGCGTCCTCGACACCGGCGCCCACGAGGCCGCCGGCCGCGACTCCGGCTCCGTCGACCTCGGCGGCGTCCGCGTGCCGCCGCCGGCCGCCCCCTCCCGGCGCCCGCTCCACATGGGGCCGCCGGTCCCGGAGACCGCGACGGGCGGCGTCGTCCGCTCGCTCGCCGACCGCGGCCCGGCCGCGCCGGTGCCCGCTCCCGCGCCGCAGATCCCCGCGCCGGCCCCCGAGCCGCTGGTGGCCACGGCCCCCGCGCCGGTCCCCGTGCGGAACCCGGGCCCGCCGACCACCGGACCCGAGTACTTCGAGGTCGCGCAGGACCTGCAGACGGCCCCGCAGGGCGCCGAACCGTGGACCGCGCAGCCGCAGGAGCCCGTGGCGCCCGCCGAGGCGCCCGCAGAAACGGTCGTTCCGCAGAGCGGTCAGTTCGTGCCGGTCGAGGGCTCCCTCCCGACCGCCGAGCAGCCCGCCCCGACCCCGACCCCGCCGGCCGGCACCCCGCTCCCCGAGCCGGAGACCGCGACGCCGGAGCCCCCGGCCCCCGAGGCCGTCGCTCCGGAGGCCGTGGCTCCGGAGGCCGTTGCTCCCGAGGCCGTGGCGCCGGAGGCTGTGGCTCCCGAAGCCGTGGCTCCGGAGGCCGTGGCGCCCGAGACGCCCGAGCCGGTCGCGCCCGAGACCGTGGAGGCGACCCCCGCCCCTGAGGCCGTCGCCGCTGAGGCCGTCGTCCCCGAGGCCGTCGTCCCCGCCCCGCGCGAGGGCGAGCCCGCCGAGGCGGTGCCGCCGGCGGTCGCCCCGGACGCCGAGGTGCCGGAGGCCGCCGCGCCCGCCGAGCAGCCGGCCGAGGCCCAGGAGCCCGTGGCCGAGGCCGTCGTGACCGAGGCCGCCGCGCCCGCCGACGTACCGGCGCAGCCCGACGCTCCGGGGGCCGAGCAGGCCCCCGAGGCCCCGGCCGAAGCCCCGGTCGAGCCCGAGCCCGCGCCCCAGCCCGCCGCCGAGCCCGAGGCGCCCGTGGCCGAGCAGCCGGCCGAGCCGGTGCCGGCCGAGGAGCCGCCAGCCGCGGCGGACGGCCCGGCGGAGACCCCGGCCGGGGAACCGGCCGCGGAGACCCCCGCCGAGCCGGTCGCCGCCGAGACCCCGGCCGAACCCGTCGCCGAGGCTGTCGCGCCGGAGCCCGAGGCCGCCCCCGTCGAGGCCGCCCCCGTCGAGCCCGCCCCCGCCGACACCTTCGCCGAGGCGGCCACCGACGTCACCGAGGCCCCCGCCGACGCGCCCGTCCACGCCGTCGCCGAGGAGATCCCCGTCGTCGCCGAGGACGACCCCGAGGCGGTCCCGGCGGAGCCCCGCCCGGCGGCCCCCGGCTACGACGACGCCGAGCGCGAGGCCGTGCTCCGCGTGATGCGCGAGCGCCGCGACATCCGCAACGGCTTCCGCTCCGACCCGATCCCGCACGAGGTGCTGCTCCGCGTCCTGGAGGCCGCCCACACGGCCCCCAGCGTCGGCCACTCGCAGCCCTGGGACTTCGTCGTCATCCGCTCCGCCGAGACCCGGCAGACCATGCACGAGCTGGCCCAGCGCCAGCGCGAGGCGTACGCCAAGTCGCTGCCGAAGGCCCGCGCGAAGCAGTTCAAGGAACTGAAGATCGAGGCCATCCTCGACACCCCGGTCAACATCGTGGTGACCGCCGACCCCACCCGGGGCGGCCGGCACACCCTCGGCCGCTACACGCAGCCGCAGATGGCCCCGTACTCCTCGGCCCTCGCCGTCGAAAACCTGTGGCTCGCCGCCCGCGCCGAGGGCCTCGGCGTCGGCTGGGTCAGCTTCTTCGACGAGCGCGAGATGGTCCGCGAGCTCGGCCTGCCCGAGCACCTGGAGGTCGTCGCCTACCTGTGCGTCGGGTACGTCGACGAGTTCCCGGACGAGCCCGAGCTGATGCAGGCCGGCTGGGCCAAGCGCCGCCCGCTCTCCTGGGTCGTCCACGAGGAGACGTACGGCCGCCGCGCCCTGCCCGGCGAGGAGCCGCACGACCTGCTCCAGGAGACCGTCGCCGCCATCCGCCCGCTCGACGCCAAGGCGCTCGGCGAGGCGTGGGAGCGGCAGAAGCGGATGACGAAGCCGGCCGGCGCGCTCGGCATGCTGGAGATCATCTCCGCGCAGCTCTGCGGCCTCTCCCGGGCCTGCCCGCCGCCGATCCCCGAGCCCGCCGCCGTCGCGATCTTCGCCGGCGACCACGGCGTGCACGCCCAGGGCGTCACCCCCTGGCCGCAGGAGGTCACCGGCCAGATGGTCGCGAACTTCCTCGGCGGGGGAGCGGTCTGCAACGCCTTCGCCAACCAGGTCGGCGCCGAGGTCTGCGTCGTCGACGTGGGCGTCGCCACCGAGCTGCCCGCCACCCCCGGTCTGCTGCCCCGCAAGGTCCGGGCCGGCTCCGGCGACTTCACCACCGGCCTCGCGATGACCCGCGAGGAGACGGTCGCCGCCATCGAGGTCGGCATCGAGACCGCCCGCGACCTGGTCGCGGCCGGCAACAAGGCGCTCCTCACCGGCGAGATGGGCATCGCGAACACCACCGCGTCCGCCGCCCTCATCTCCGTCTTCACCGGCGTCGACCCCGCCGAGGTCACCGGCCGCGGCACGGGCATCAACGACGAGACCCACGCCCGCAAGGTCGACGTCGTCCGCCGCGCCCTCGACCTGCACCAGCCGGACCCGGAGGACCCGATCGGCGTCCTGTCGCGGATCGGCGGCCTGGAGCACGCCGCCCTCGTCGGCTTCATCCTGGGCGCCGCCTCGCTGCGCACCCCGGTGATCCTCGACGGCGTCTCCACCGGCGCGGCGGCCCTCGTCGCCCGGGCCATCGCCCCCGAGTCGCTGGCCGCCTGCATCGCGGGCCACCGCAGCGCCGAGCCCGGCCACGTCGCCGCGCTCAACACGCTGGGCCTGCGCCCGCTGGTCGACCTGGACCTCCGCCTCGGCGAGGGCACCGGCGCGCTGCTGGCCCTGCCGCTGGTGCAGAGCGCCGCCCGCGCCATGCACGAGGTCGCGACCTTCGACTCCGCGGGCGTCACCGAGAAGTAGCCCGTACGGCCCCGGCACCGCCGCCCACCCCGGCGGCGGTCCCGGGGCCGCCCCATGTCCCCGCACCCCCTCCGTACCGGCGAGGGACAAGGGTCACAGGGTGCCCACCCCCCGTCACCGATATCGTGGTCACGGGCCGACAGCCCGCCCCACCAGCCGCTTCACCGCCGCAGCGGCCACCCCACGCCCCTCTGAGGAGCCGCCCGCACATGGCCGAGCACGTCGAGCACCCCGCCTACCCCGTCGGCCTCCGCCTCGCCGGCCGGCGCGTCGTCGTCCTCGGCGGCGGCACGGTCGCCCAGCGCCGGCTGCCCGCCCTCATCGCGGCCGGCGCCGACATCACCCTGATCTCCCCGTCCGCCACCCCCTCCGTGGAGGCCATGGCCGAGACCGGCGAGATCACCTGGGTCCGCCGCCGCTACGAGGACGGCGACCTCGCCGACGCCTGGTACGCGCTCGTCGCCACCACCGACCCGGCCGCCAACGCCGCCGCCTCCGCCGAGGCCGAGCGCGCCCGCGTCTGGTGCGTCCGCTCCGACGACGCCGACGCCGCCACCGCCTGGACCCCGGCCACCGGCCGCGGCGACGGCGTCACCGTCGCCGTCCTCACCGGCCACGACCCGCGCCGCTCGGCCGCCGTCCGCGACGCGATCCTGGAGGGCCTGCGCGACGGCTCCCTCGCCGCGCCCGCCCGGCGCGCCCGCGCCCCCTTCGTCGCCCTCGTCGGCGGCGGCCCCGGCGACCCCGATCTGATCACCGTGCGCGGCCGCCGGCTGCTCGCCGAGGCCGACGTCGTCATCGCCGACCGGCTCGGCCCCCGCGACCTCCTCGATGAACTGCCGCCGCACGTCGAGGTCATCGACGCGGCGAAGATCCCGTACGGCCGCTTCATGGCCCAGGAGGCCATCAACCACGCGCTCATCGAGCACGCCAAGGCGGGGAAGTCCGTCGTCCGCCTCAAGGGCGGCGACCCGTTCGTCTTCGGCCGCGGCATGGAGGAGGCGCAGGCGCTCGCCGCCGAGGGCATCGCCTGCACCGTCGTGCCCGGCATCTCCAGCTCCATCTCGGTCCCCGGCGCCGCCGGCATCCCCGTCACCCACCGCGGCGTCGCCCACGAGTTCACCGTGGTCAGCGGGCACGTCGCCCCCGACGACCCGCGCTCGCTCGTCGACTGGGCCGCGCTCGCCCGGCTCACCGGCACCCTGGTGATCCTCATGGGCGTCGACAAGATAGGGAAGATCGCCGAGGCGCTCGTCGCCCACGGCAAGGACCCCGGCACCCCGCTCGCCCTCGTCCAGGAGGGCACCACCGCGACCCAGCGCCGGGTGGACGCCACCCTCGCCACCGTCGCCGACGTGGTGAAGGCCGAGGAGGTCCGCCCGCCGGCCGTCATCGTGATCGGCCCGGTGGTCGCGGAGGGCCCGGACAAGCTCACCCGCTGAACCCCCGACAGAGCGCGGTGACCGGCGGCGCCGACCGCCGTCCGTCCCGCGCATTGGCACCACACCCCGGACAAGGCAGTATCACTTCGTGGCCGAACTCATCACGATCACCGACCCCGACGACCCGCGCCTGCGCGACTACACCGGCCTGACCGACGTCGAGCTGCGCCGCCGGCGCGAGCCCGCCGAGGGCCTCTTCATCGCCGAGGGCGAGAAGGTCATCCGCCGGGCCCGGCAGGCCGGTTACGAGATGCGGTCGATGCTGCTCTCCGCCAAGTGGGTCGACGTCATGCGCGACGTCATCGACGAGGTCCCCGCCCCGGTGTACGCCGTCCAGCCCGACCTCGCAGAACGCGTCACCGGCTACCACGTGCACCGCGGCGCGCTCGCCTCCATGCAGCGCAAGCCGCTCCCGGAGGCCGCCGAACTCCTCGCCGACGCCCGCCGGGTGGCCGTCATGGAGTCGGTCAACGACCACACCAACATCGGCGCCATCTTCCGCAGCGCCGCCGCCCTCGGCATGGACGCCGTGCTGCTCTCCCCGGACTGCGCCGACCCGCTCTACCGCCGGTCGGTGAAGGTCTCCATGGGCGCCGTCTTCTCCGTCCCGTACGCCCGCCTGGACACCTGGCCGCGCGGTCTGGAGGCGGTACGGGAGGCGGGCTTCCGGCTCCTCGCCCTGACCCCGGCCGAGAAGGCCACCGCCATGGACGAGGCCGCCCCGCACCGCCTGGACCGGGTCGCGCTGATGCTCGGCGCGGAGGGCGACGGCCTGTCCACGCAGGCGCTGCGCGCCGCCGACGAGTGGGTCCGCATCCCGATGGCCCACGGCGTCGACTCGCTCAACGTGGGCGCGGCGGCGGCCGTCGCCTTCTACGCGGTGACGGCGGGCCGCCCCGAGGCGTAGGCCGCCTCCGGATCAGCCCTGGAGGGCCTGGGCGGCGGCGATGCCCAGGGCCACCAGCAGCGTCACCACCACGAAGACGACGAGCCGCTGGCGCAGCAGCCGCGGATTGGCCGGGCGGCGGCCGGTGGACGTCGTCCGGTTCCCCGGGCGGGTCCCGGGCCGCGACTGCGGGCCCCGCGAGCCGCCGCCGGTACGGGACGGCGCCGACGGGCGCGAGGACGGCGACGGCCGCGACGACGGCCCGGTCCCGCGCCCCCGGGCCGCGGCGCGCTCCGGCTCCCGGCCCCGGGTGTCCCGCTCCGTGTAGCGCTCGGTCGGCCGCAGCGTGCCGCGCTCCTCCGCCCGCTCGCGCGGGGCCGGCGGCCGGGCGGCGGGCAGCCCCTGCGCCTCGCGGGCCGCGATCTCCTTGAGCCGCATCGACAGCTGGAGCGTGCTCGGACGGTCCTCGGGGTCCTTCGCCAGACAGGCCCGGATCAGCGGCGCGAGCGCGTCCGGCACGCCCTGGAGCTGGGCCTCCTCGTGCACCACGCGGTAGAGCATGACCTCGGAACTGCCGTGCCCGAAGGGGGAGTCGCCCATGGAGGCGTACGCCAGGGTCGCGCCGAGCGAGAACACGTCCGTCGCCGGGGTGACGGCGGCGCCCCGCACCTGCTCGGGCGCGAGGAAGCCGGGGGAGCCGACCGCGGTGCCGACGTGGGTGAGGGTGCTGGCGCCGGTGGCCCAGGCGATCCCGAAGTCGATGATCCTCGGGCCCTTGGGGGAGAGCAGGATGTTCGACGGCTTCAGGTCCCGGTGCACGACCCCCGCCTCGTGGACGGCGACCAGGCCCTCGGAGAGCGCGGCCCCGATCGACGCCACGTCGGCGGCCCGCAGCGGACCCTCCTCGGCGACCCGGTCGTGCAGCGACGGGCCGGGCACGTACTGGGTGGCGAACCAGGGCCGTTCGGCCTCCAGGTCGGCGGCGACCAGCCGGGCGGTGCAGCCGCCCCGGATCCGCCGGGCCGCCGACACCTCGCGGGCGAACCGCGACCGGAACTCCTGGTCCTCGGCCAGGTCCGGCCGGATCACCTTCAGGGCCACCCGCTGACCGCGCCGGTCGGAGCCGAGGTACACGACCCCCATGCCTCCGGCGCCCAGCCTGCGGTGGAGCCGGAACGCCCCGACGATCCGCGGGTCCTCGCGCCGGAGCCGCATCATCGCCATGTCCGTCCCCTCGTCCGTTCGACGTGGCACAGCTTACGTAGTGCCGCCCCCGCGCGCTCATAGGCCGCGCCCTCCCCCCGGCATCGATTGTCAGTACTGAGGGGGACGAACACCCCGCCCCGCACCGAACCGACCCGTCAACACCCCTTCCCGCACACCTCACTTGACCGGCCCGTCCGGCAACTCCCGCCGCCCCGCCCGGCCCAGGCGGGCGGACCCCGCCCCCGCGCCCCGGCCGACGTGACCCATGTCACCCCCCACCGGCGGGCGGCGGCGGGAGGCGCGCCCCGTCAGGGAAGACCCCGACCCGCGCGCCCCCGTCTCCACCCAGGGGAGTACTCCGGGAGGAGGGGCGTCATCCTCCCGTAGGCCCGAAAGCCGGTACGCGGGCATGACGCCCCGGGCCCTTCCGCTCCCTAATGTGGAGGTCATGCGGTGGGCGCGACTCTCGTCCCCCGAGGAACACGCGCCCACCGCACCGAATCCGCACAGGATCAGCGAGACCGACAGGAGAGGACCATGGCCTTCACGGCACACCGGTCGACCACCCGCCCCGCGGGACGCCGTCACCCCCTGGTCGCCACCGCCATGGTCCTCCCGTTCGCGGCCCTGCTCGTGGTCGTCTTCGGCGGCTGGGAAGCGGTGGTCACACAGGCGTCGTCCGTGGGCGTGATGCTGGGGCGCTGAGCGGCGCCCCGGACCCGGGAGAGCGGCCCGGGTCGGGGACATCGGCCGACAGCCCCGTGGGGACGGGGGTGCGGCGGACGACAGCGCAGGGGCCGGTCGGCCGGGGAGCCGACCGGCCCCTCCGCGTGCCCCCTGCCGCCGCGGCCCGCGTAGGCTCGCCGGATGGACGATCTCGCAGCGAACGCGCCCGGGGGCCGAGGACCCGCGCACACCGGCGTTCCGGCGGCGCTCGCCGCGGTCGCCCGCGAGGCGGTGCACGGCACGGGCGCCTGCGGGTGCGACGCGGCGGCGGTACGGGTGCTGGCCGACCGGGAGGACGGGACCGTCGTCCGGCACGGCGGCCTGGTCGCCAAGGCGCACGCCCCCGGGACCGGTGACGCCCCGCACGCGGCCCGGCTCGCCCTCGCCGCCCACCCGGACCTCGCCGGCGTCCTCCTGCCGCCGGTCCCGGGCCCCCGCCCGGCACCCGTCGCCGGACGCCCGGTGACGCTCTGGCCGTACGGGCCGCCGGTCGACCCCGCCGACCCCGACGCCGCGCCCTGGGAGGAGGCGGCCCGGCTCCTCGCCCTGCTGCACCGCACCCCGCCGCCGACCGGCCCGGCGGGACCGCCGCCCGCGATGCGCGCGCCCGAGAAGGCGGCGCTGGCCGTCCGCCGGATGCTCGACGCGGCCCCGGACCATCCGGCCGTCCCGACGGTCCTCGCGGCCTGGCGGACCGTCACGGAGAGCGGGACCGGCGGCACGCGCGCGTACCTGTGCCACGGCGACTTCCATCTCGGCCAGCTCGTCCGGGACTTCCGCGGCGACTGGCGGCTGATCGACGTCGACGACGCCGGACTCGGCGACCCCGCCTGGGACCTGGCCCGCCCCGCCGCCTGGTTCGCCGCCGGGCTGCTCCCGGCGGAGGTGTGGAGCCGGTTCCTCGGCGCGTACGAGGCGGCGGGCGGCCAGGCCGCCGGACCGGACCCGTGGGCGCGCCTCGACGGGCCGGCCCGGGCCCTGACGGTGCAGACCGCGGCCCTGGCGGTGGCCAAGTCCACGGCGGAGCACCGGGAGATCGACGAGGTCGAGGGCGTGATGATCGACACCTGCGCCAGGATCGCGGGCACCCGAACCGTCCCCGCGCCCGCCGCGTCCCCATAAAGTGAGGTCATCATCCGAACGGCAACGGCAGGGGAGTTGAGCCGAGCATGCAGTGTCCCAAGTGTCACGCGGCGATGCACACGTACAACCGCAACGGCGTCCAGATCGAGCAGTGCAGCGGCTGCCGCGGGATCTTCCTGGACTACGGCGAGCTGGAGGCCCTGACCCGTCTGGAGGCCCAGTGGCAGGCCGCCCCGCCGGCCCCGCCCGCCCCGCCGGCCGCGTACCCGGCCCAGCCCGCCCCGGCCGCTCCCGCGTGGGGTGCCCCGCACGGCGGCCACCACGGCGGTCACTACCGCCAGCGCGGCTTCGGCCGGATGCTCTTCTCCTCCTGAGCCTCCTGCGCCCCGCCCCGGCCCCGGATCCGCCCCGCGCGGATCCGGGGCCGGGGGCGTGTCGGGGCCGGCGCGCACGACGACGAAGCCCCCGGCCGCTCAAGGCGGCCAGGGGCTTCGTCGTTCTGTGCGCGATACTGGGATTGAACCAGTGACCTCTTCCGTGTCAGGGAAGCGCTCTCCCGCTGAGCTAATCGCGCGGGATACACCCCGAGGGGTGCGGCAGGCGTGGTGCGCGATACTGGGATTGAACCAGTGACCTCTTCCGTGTCAGGGAAGCGCTCTCCCGCTGAGCTAATCGCGCGGGACGCACCCCGAGGGGTGCGGGAGATGTGGTGCGCGATACTGGGATTGAACCAGTGACCTCTTCCGTGTCAGGGAAGCGCTCTCCCGCTGAGCTAATCGCGCGGGGATCCGAAGATCCAGGACCCGGGGGTCCAGTGGACGATACTGGGATTGAACCAGTGACCTCTTCCGTGTCAGGGAAGCGCTCTCCCGCTGAGCTAATCGTCCTTGGAGGTGGAGACGGGATTTGAACCCGTGTAGACGGCTTTGCAGGCCGTTGCCTCGCCTCTCGGCCACTCCACCAGGAGTGATAACGGGGGTTCGGGAAGATCCCCCACATCGAGCGGACGACGAGATTCGAACTCGCGACCCTCACCTTGGCAAGGTGATGCTCTACCAACTGAGCCACGTCCGCTTGTCGTTTCCGGTCCGCTTGCGCGTCC
Organism: Microtetraspora glauca; assembly: GCA_000721275.1. GTDB lineage: Bacteria > Actinomycetota > Actinomycetes > Streptomycetales > Streptomycetaceae > Streptomyces. Next base: position 59,190 of record JOFO01000006.1, read on the forward strand.
CGGCGACGTGTTGAACTCTAGCGGATTCCCGGGCCAGTACAAAAACGCGTTTCCGCAGCGTGCTGACCTGCGGGCCCTTCCCGGTGCCCGGCCGGGCCTCCCGGAGGGTTCCGGCGGTGTTCACCCGCCGTGTCCCCGACGTCGCGCGCAGCCCCCGCCGGCCGCGCCCCGGAGGTCCCGTACGGGCACCGCCCCGTCCTCCGCCCCCGCGCGCCCCCTGCGCCCGCGCGGACCGACCTAGACTCGATGCGTGTACGACCTTGCTCCCCTGGCCCGCTTCGGCGGCCTCGTCGCGACCGACCTCCGGGACGTCACCCATGACCCGGAGGCCCTGGACTCCGCCGGTTTCTGGGCCGTCTGCGCCGACTTCGAGGGCCGGCTCACCTGCGCCCGCTTCGGAGACGTCCGCAGGGCGCCGGTGCCCGCCGCCGTCCCCGGCGCCTGGTCCGGGCCCCGGCCCGGTGACTGGACGTCCTCGCTCGACCGCGCCGCGTACACCGCGGGCGTACGGAAGGTGCGCGAGCACATCGCGCGCGGCGAGGTCTACCAGGCGAACCTCTGCCGGGTGATGAGCGCGCCGCTGCCCGACCCGGCCGCCGCCGACGTCGACGCCCTCACCGCGCTGCTCGCGGCCGGCAACCCCGCGCCGTATGCGGGAACGATTCGCCTGCCCGCGCACGGCGTCGAGATCGCCACCGCCTCGCCCGAGCTCTACCTGCGGCGCGAGGGCGGCCGGGTCTCGTCCGGCCCGATCAAGGGCACCGGGCGGACCGCCGCCGACCTGCTGCCCAAGGACCACGCCGAGAACGTGATGATCGTGGACCTGGTCCGCAACGACCTCGGGCGCGTCTGCGAGACCGGCTCCGTCGCCGTCCCCGCCCTCTGCGAGATCGAGGAGCACCCGGGCCTGGTCCACCTCGTCTCCACCGTCAGCGGGGTGCTGCGCGAGGACGCCGGCTGGCCCGAACTGCTCGCCGCCACCTTCCCGCCCGGCTCCGTCACCGGCGCCCCCAAGTCCAGCGCCCTGCGGATCATCGAGGCCCTGGAGACCGCGCCGCGCGGCCCGTACTGCGGCGGCGTCGGTTGGGTCGACGCCGACAGCGGCCACGGCGAGCTGGCCGTCGGCATCCGCACGTTCTGGATCGACCGCCCGCACGGCGTCCTCCGGTTCGGCACCGGTGCCGGGATCACCTGGGGCTCCGACCCCGAGCGGGAGTGGGAGGAGACCGAGCTGAAGGCCGCCCGGCTGGTCGCGATAGCGTCGGGCGCCTACGAGTCGGGCGCCCCGGACACCGATGTCACCGAGGCGAGCGGAAAGGCCATCTCTCGATGAAACTGTGGGTCAACGGCGGTCTGTACGACGAGCACACCGCCCGGGTCTCCGTGCTGGACCACGGTCTTACCGTCGGCGACGGCGTCTTCGAGACCGTCAAGGCCGAACGCGGCGAGACGTTCGCCCTCACCCTCCACCTGGAACGGCTCACCCGCTCCGCCCGCGGCCTCGGCCTGCCCGACCCGGACCTCGACGAGGTCCGCCGGGCGTGCGCCGCCGTCCTGGAGGCCAACCCGATGGAGCTCGGCCGGCTCCGCATCACGTACACCGGCGGGCTCTCCCCGCTCGGCTCGGAGCGCGGCGAGGCCGGCCCGGGCCTGGTCGTCGCCGTCGGCGAGACCTCCCGCCGCGCCGACACCACCGCCGTGGTCACCGTCCCCTGGACCCGCAACGAGCGCGGCGCCGTCACGGGCCTGAAGACCACCTCGTACGCGGAGAACGTCGTCGCCCTCGCCCGGGCGAAGGCGGCCGGCGCCACCGAGGCGATCTTCGGCAACACCGTCGGCATGCTCTGCGAGGGCACCGGCTCCAACGTCTTCGTGGTCCTCGACGGCCGGATCCACACCCCGCCGGTCTCCTCCGGCTGCCTCGCCGGCATCACGCGCGCGCTGGCCGTCGAGTGGACCGGCGCCGTCGAGACCGATCTGCCGCTCGACGTGCTGGAGACCGCCGACGAGGTCTTCCTCACCTCCACCCTGCGGGACGTCCAGGCCGTGCACCGGGTGGACGGACGCGAACTCACCGGCGCCCCGGGGCCCGTCACCGCCAAGGCGATGCGGGTCTTCGAGGAGCGGGCCGCCGCGGACCGGGACCCGCGCCTCGGCTGAAACCGGATGACGGCGGACCCGCCGGGTGGGTAGAACTCCAGGGATGACCACCACCCTGCGGCCGGCCGAGCCGCTCCAGCACTCCGCCGACGGCGGCCGTTCGCGCACCTACGACATCTGCGTGAACAGCCGCCGGGTCGGTTCCGTCCGTATCGCCACCGACCCCCACTTCGGGGCCGCTTCGGGCCGGATCCAGGGGCTCCGGGTCGACGAACCGGACCGGGGCCGGGGCCGGGGCACGGTGGCGGCCCTCGCCGCCGAGGAGGTGCTGCGCGGCTGGGGCTGCAAGGACGTCGGCATAGCGGTCCCCGCCGACGCGGGCGCCGCCCTCGCGCTGGCCCGCGCCCTCGGCTACACCGAGATCAGCCGGAACATGCTGAAGGAGCTGGCCGGCCCGCCGCCCGCGCCGCCGGCCGGGACCGAGACCCGCCCGATGACGGAGGAGGAGTTCACCGGGTGGGAGGCCGCCGCCCGGGAGAGCTTCGCCCGCAGCTGGATCGACCGCGGCGTCCCCGAGGACCAGGCCCGCGCCAAGGCGGAGGCCAGCCACCGCGAGCTGCTGCCCCAGGGGCTCGCCACCCCCGGCACCGCGATCCAGCTCGTCCTCGCCGACGGGCGGCCCGTGGGACACGTGTGGACCGGGGCCCGGGAGCTGGAGCCGGGCGTGAACGCCGTGTACGTGTACCGGGTCGAGGTCGACGAGGAGCGGCGCGGCCAGGGGTACGGCCGGACCCTGATGCTCCTCGCCGAACGCGCGGCGCTGGAGGCCGGGGAGACCCTGCTGGGACTGCACGTCTTCGCGGGCAACACCCCGGCGATCCGCCTGTACGAGTCGCTCGGCTACCGCACGACGACCGTCAACAGCACCAAGCCGCTGCTCTGAGCCGCCGCGCGGGCGGCGGTCAGCCCGCCAGCAGCCGGTCGGCGATCTCCTCGATCCGTGCCCGCAGGCCCTCCTGGCTCTTGCCGCCGTCCAGGCGCTCGCCGCCGATCACATAGGTCGGGGTGCCGGTGACCTTGAGGGCCTGGCCCTCGGCCTGGTCGGCGTCGACGGTGAGCAGGTGCCGGCCGTCGATCAGGGCGGTGTCGAACTCCTCGGCGTCCAGGCCGAGTCCGGCGGCGACCTCCAGGAGCACCGGCTCGCCGCGGTCGGCGAGGTCGGCGGTCCTGGCCAGCAGCGCCTCCGCGTACGCCCAGCCCCGCCCCTGGTCGGCCGCCTCCTCGGCGGCCTGGGCGGCGGCGTAGGCGTGCTTGTTCTTGGCCAGCGGGAAGTGGCGCAGCTGGACGTCGAGCCGGTCGCCGTACTTCGCGCGCAGCGCGTGGACGTCGTCGAGGGCCTGGAAGCAGTCCGGGCACTGGAGGTCGAACCACGCCTCCAGGACGACCGGGGCGGGGGACGGGGTGGTGGAGTCAGTCATGCCCCGCAGTCTTCCAGCCGGGCCGCCCGGGCCCCAACCGGCACCTGCGCGGGCCGGACCGGGACCTGAGGAGGAGATCCCCCGGGGACGACCCGGAGATCTCCCTGAGACCGGGCCGCGGGCATGGCCCCGCGGGCGGGGCGCGGTGCAGGATGGAAGGGACGTATCACCCGGGACCTGGAGGACCGCATGCTCGCCGAGACCATCTGCTCCGCGGTGTCCGCGGCGGGCCTGGGGATCGCCGCGATCACGGCGTACCGGAAGAAGTACCTGTCGGCGGCGCGGATCGCCGGGTGGGCGCTGGTGCCGCTCGGCCTCGTGATGACCGGGGCCGTCGAGTGGGCCTTCGACACCGTCTTCAGCCCGGTCGCCTGGGCCGGCTTCGGCGTGCTCGGCGCGGCCTGGCTGCTCCTGATGACGGTGCGGGGTGTGGAGCGGCGCCGGGGCGGCCGGAAGGCGGCGGGCGGGGGAGCGGAGCCCGCGGCCGTGGCGCCCGGGGCCTCGGCTCCGGCCCGGGGCAGGGACGCCCTGACGCGGCCCGCGGCGGGCCCGGCGGCCGGCGGGACGGGCGGCGACGACTTCAGCGACATCGAGGCGATTCTGAAGAAGCACGGAATCTGACCGCTTCTGGCCGTTGCCTGCCGGGCTGCGACCGGCCGGTGCGCCGGAGATCCACGGGAAGGGATGAACCGCCCCCCGCCGGGGCGGTTTCGGGTCTTCCGGGGGTGCGGGGTGCGCGATCATCCCCTCCGAGATGCTGGATACCTCGCGGGGAGCCGCCCCCGCCGCCGCCGAGTCCCGCCCCGCCGCCGACCCTCCGGCCGACGAGCCGAGGGGCTGCCTCTTCGCGCTGTCGCAGCCGCCGCTGATGATCTTCCTGACGGTGATCGGCGCCCTGCTCCTGATGGCGGCCCTGCACGACCTCTACGTGCTGTGAGGCCCGGCCGCCGTCCGCGCGGCGGTCAGCCGGCGGCCTCCTTGCGGCGGGCCCGGTAGGCGGCCACGTGGAGCCGGTTGCCGCAGGTGCGGCTGTCGCAGTAGCGGCGGGACCGGTTCCGGGAGAGGTCGACGAAGGCCCGGCCGCAGTCCGGCGCCTCGCACCGCCGCAGCCGCTCCCGTTCGCCCGCGACCACGATGAAGGCGAGCGCCATCCCGCAGTCGGCGGCCAGGTGGTCGGCGACCGAGGCGCCCGGCGCGAAGTAGTGCACGTGCCAGTCGTAGCCGTCGTGGTCGGTGAGCTGCGGGGTGGTGCCCGCCGCGGCCACCAGCTGGTTGATCAGCGGGGCCGCGATCTTCGCGTCGGGGGCGGAGAAGACGGCGGCGAAGCGGTCGCGGACGCCCCGGACGGCCCGCAGGTCCTCCGCGGTCAGCTCGCCCACGTCGCTGATCCGGTGCTCGCGCACGAAGGCGCCCAGCGCGTCCAGGTCCGTGAGCGTGTCCTCGCGGTCGCCCTGCGCGGCGGTGTTCATCAGGTCGACGACGGTGTCGAGGGCGATACGGGTGTCGTGGGGGATGAGCACGCTACGCTCCCTGGCCGGCCGCGGGCGGGCGCCCGCGGATGGGAGACGACTCTAGCGCGCCCCGGAAAAGCGGGGGAAAGCGCGGGAACGCGCGACGGCGCCCCTCACCGCGCCGGCTGCGCGGTGGGGGCGCCGGAGGTCGTGCCGGGGCGGCGGCCGTCTCCCCGAGTCAAGACGGCGCCGGACGTCACAGGGCCTGGCTCAGCTGTCGGCCAGGATGTGGGACAGCTCGGTGTCGAGGTCGAAGTGCCGGTGCTCGGTGCCGGGTGGCACCGCGGCGTCGGTCCGCTTGAGGAACGATTCCAGGGCCCGCGCGGGGGCCTCCAGCAGGGCCTCGCCCTCGGGCGAGCTCAGTGCGATGCAGACGACGCCCTGGCCGTGGCTACGGGACGGCCAGACCCGGACGTCGCCGGTGCCGGTGGGCCGGTGCAGCCCCTCGGCGAGAAGGTCGCGGGCGAAGACCCACTCGACCGTCTCCTCGGCTCCGGTGTGGAAGGTGGCGTGCACGGCGTACGGATCCGCCGTGTCATACCGCAGGCCCGCGGGTACAGGCAGTGAGGACTCACTCGACACAACGAGGCGCAGGTGCAGCTCGCAGCTCACCACGGTGTTCATAAGCGCCAGGGCCTTTCGCTCAGTGTGCGCTCGGGGATTCGCACGTCGGCGAAATCGACATGCCACCTCCGGTGCCGTTGTAAACCCCTCTGTCGGTTTTGTGAGTGTTCAGGTAGCTCGGACGGCCGAATGTAACTTTGGGTAATACCGCCATACCAGTGGGGCTGGTGTGTCGGGTAAATTGGCCCCATGAATGCGGAGAGTGACGAGCGCGCGCCCCAGCCCCCGAGCGACGGCGAAGCCGAACTGGGATCCCGGGCACCGGAGTTCATCAAGGCCCGCAAGGGCCTCCATCTGAGCTGGCAGGTCGGCGTCTTCATCGTCGGACTCGCCGTGATCGTGGCCGGCATCCTCATGCTGGTCTTCCCCGGGCCGGGCTGGCTCGTCATCTTCGCCGGCATGGCGATCTGGGCGACCGAGTTCGTCTGGGCGCAGATCGTCCTCCGCTGGACGAAGCGCAAGGTCACCGAGGCCGCCCAGCGCGCCCTCGACCCCAAGGTCCGGCGCCGCAACATCATCCTCACCGTCATCGGTGTGGTGATCATCGCGGCGCTGCTCGGCTGGTACCTCTGGAAGTTCGGCCTCGTCATGCCGTGGAAGATCGACTCCTGACCCGGGGTGGTTCGAAGCCCCGCTGACATGCGGTAATGTTGGCGGTGCGCCGGGGCGATTAGCTCAGCGGGAGAGCACTTCGTTCACACCGAAGGGGTCACTGGTTCGATCCCAGTATCGCCCACCACCCGGACCGAGGGCCCGGAGACGATCACCGTCTCCGGGCCCTCGGCGCGTCCGCGCTCACCGCATCCGGGACAGCCGCTCCCGCAGCCGTCGCGCCTCCCGCAGCCGCCGCTCGTACGTGGCGCCCACCGCGAGCAGCAGCAGCCCCGCCGCCGCCGGCGGCAGCCAGCGCGGCAGCGCGCCGACCAGCTGCACCACGTACGGCGCCAGCTCGTGCACCGCCACCAGCGCGAGCGCCGCCCCGCCGAGCAGCAGCGGCGCCCGCAGCCGGAACCGCGCCCCCAGCAGCGTCACCGCCAGCGCCCCCGTCCCCAGCAGCAGCGGACGCGCCCAGGACGGGTCCGACCACACCGCCACCACGCCGGGCACCAGCGTCACCGCGAGCCCCGGGCCGTACGCCGCCCACGACGAGGCCGCCGGGTCCCGGCGCCGCCGCAGGAAGCCCACCACGAGCGCCGGCACCGTCACCGGCAGCGTGTACGCCTCCGGCACCGTCACGCCCCACACCGCCAGCCGCACCCAGGCCGCCGCCAGGAGCAGCGCCCCCGCCGCCCACGAGCCCGCGCGCCGCCGCTCCGGCCGCAGCGCCGTCGCCGCCGCCACCAGACCGGCCAGGGCCAGCGCCAGGGCCAGCACCGCCGGCCGCCCCACCGTCAGCGCCAGTGCCACCGCGCCCACCGCCGCGCCCGTCGCCTCGGCCGCCGCCGACCGGAACCGCACCGCCACCGCCGCCGTGGCCGCCGGCACCACCAGCAGCACCAGCCCGGCCGCCGCAGGACCGAGTCCCGCCGCCGCGGCCCCGGCCCCCGCCAGACCCGCCGCCGCGAGCACCACCGCGCACCCCGCCGACTCCCGCACCGCCCCGGCCCCCAGCACCGCCGCCGCCGCGAACAGTCCGAGCAGCGCCCCCAGCACCCCGAAGGTCGCCGCCCGCGCGTCCAGCGCCGACAGCACCGCCGACGCCGCCGAGGCCGCCCCGGCCGCCAGCCCCGTCCAGGCGAACAGCACACGCGGCACCACCGGAGCGGCCGGCCCGGCACCCCAGACACCCGCCGGGGGCTCCGGCACCGGCACCGCGACCGGCTCCGGGAGACCCCGGGCCGGCGCCCCGGGCCGCACCGCGAGCGCCAGCGCCCCGGCCACCGCGACCAGCCGGACCGCCAGCCCCGCCGCGTACGGCAGGTCCCCCAGCACCGGCAGCGCCGTCAGCAGCGCCCAGCCGAGCACCACCGCGCCCCACCGGCCCCACAGCCGCCCGGTCGCCGCCGCCGCGCCCGCGCCGAGCAGCAGCACCAGCGCCGCCGTCGCCGGATACCCGGCCGGCACCGGCTCCGGATGCGCCCCCGACCAGATGCCCGCGCTCCGGTCCGCAGGCCCCAGCAGCCCGCCCAGCACCGGCGGCAGCGCCCACACCACCCCCAGCGCCGCCACGCCGCCCCCGGCGAGCCCGAACCCCGCCCGCACCGGCTCCGGGACCCGCGCCGCCGCGACCGGGCGCCACAGCGCCGCCAGAGCCAGACCGCAGACCACGTACACCGGCACCGTCCAGTCCGCCGGCAGCGCCGCCCGGACCGGCCCGCCGGCCGCCGCCACCAGGGCCGCTCCGGCCACCGCCGCCAGCGCCCCGGCCGCCGGACGCGCCACCCGCACCGCGTACAGGCACAGCGCCGCGCACGCCGCCAGCAGCGGAGCGCCCGACCACGGGTCCGTCACCGACAGCCAGCCGCCCGCCAGCAGCGCCCAGGACACCAGGACGCCCGCCGCGATCCGCGCCGCGAGCCCCACCGGACGCCCCGCGAGCAGCACGTCCGCCGCCGCCGTCAGCACCGCCGCCCACGCCACCGCCGCCGGACCCCCGCCGGCCGCCACCGCCCCCAGCGGCAGCGGAAGCTGCGCCGCGGCCACCGCCGCCGGCACCGGCAGCCGCAGCCCCCGCAGCGCCCCGCCGTACCCCGCCCACGCGCCCGCGAGGACCGCCGAGGCCACCGCCGCGTACGCCGTCCCGTCCGCGCCCGGCAGCGCGACCCGGTGCAGCGCGTACGCGTCCAGGACCATCAGCAGCAGACCGAGCGCCCCCACCGCCTCCGCCGTCGACGCCAGCCCCCGGCGCAGCAGCACCACCGGCGCGGCCAGCGCCGCCGACGTCACCGCCAGCAGCACCGCAGACCGCCCCGCGATCCCCATCGACCCCCAGCTCACCAGCGTGAACGCCAGTGCCGCCACCGCCAGCAGGATCCCGCCCAGCGTCAGCAGCGCGTTCTGCGCCCCGCGCGGCGAGGTCTCCGCCCGCGTGGGGCCCGAGGACGGCGGCGCCGCGGGGGAGTGCAGCACGCCCAGCAGCCAGGCCCGCCGCGCCAGCAGCACCGACCGGCGCGCGTCCAGCCGGGCCAGCTCGTCGTCGACGAGCCGCAGCTCCTCCGCCGGAGGCAACTTCGTGTTCATGCCCGGAGTGTCGCGCCGCCTCCCCGGCCCCGGAATGGGCGCTGCTACTCAGATCCGCCCCGAGTACCCACACTGGACCCATGGACTGGTCCCGGTACCGCTTCCGCAGCGTCTGGCGGCTCGCCGCCCCGCCCGACCGCGTCTACGCCGTCCTCGCCCGCGCCGAGGAGTACCCCCGCTGGTGGCCCCAGGTCCGCGCCGTCGCCCCCCGCGACGGCACCTCCGGCACCGCCCGCTTCCGCTCCCTGCTCCCGTACGACCTCCGCGTCACCGTCCGCGCAGCGCGCCGGGACCCCGCCGCCCGCGTCCTGGAGGTCCGGCTCGGCGGCGACCTGGAGGGCTGGGCCCGCTGGACCCTCACCCCCGACGGCACCGGCACCCGCGCCCTGTACGAACAGGAGGTCGAGGTCCGCGCCCGGCTGCTGCGCCTCCTCGCCGTCCCCGGCCGCCCGCTCTTCCGCGCCAACCACGCCCTGATGATGCGCGGCGGCAGACGCGGCCTCGCCGGCCTCCTGCGCTCCGAATGAATTTGGAACCCGGCGCGGGAGCCCTGTATGGTTCAACCCGTTCCCGGGCGATTAGCTCAGCGGGAGAGCACTTCGTTCACACCGAAGGGGTCACTGGTTCGATCCCAGTATCGCCCACCGGGAGAGGCCGGTCCGTCACCACGACGGACCGGCCTCAGCCGTTTCCGGGACCCTCACGCCGCCTTGCGCAGCTCCGGCCGCAGCGGCCACGCCGGATCGACCAGCTCCGGCGTCCCCTGCCGGGTGAACCACGCCTGCAGCCCCCGCGCCTGCGCCGCGTGCCACACCGCCTGGAGGGTGTGCAGCTCCGCCGGCGACAACCGCTCCAGCCGGGACGCGAACCGCCGCCCGACCGCGCGCACCACCTCCAGCGCCGCCGTGGCGTCCGCCGCCGCGTCGTGCGCCCCCGCCAGCTCCACCTCGTAGTGCGCGCACAGGTCCGTCAGCGTCCGGCGGCCCTTGCGGTACCGGTCCAGATGCTTGTCCAGCACCCGCGGATCCAGCACGCACAGCGAGGTGTGCTCCAGATAGCGGCCCAGCGACGACGCCCGATGGCGCCTCAACTCCCGGTCCAGGATGGTGAGATCGAACGGCGCGTTCATCACCACCAGCGGTCGGCCCGCCGCGTTCTGCTCCGCCAGGGCGCGCCCCAGCTCCTCCATCACCGGCGACGGCCACCGGCCGTTCCGCTGGAGGTGATCGTCCGTCAGCCCGTGCACCGCCGTGGCGCCTTCCGGCACCGGAACACCCGGATTGACCAGCCAGCGCGTCACCCGGGGCCGCGCCCCGGCCGCGTCCTGGACGACGAGCGCGGCGGACACGATCCGGTCCCGCTCGACGTCCACTCCGGTGGTCTCCGTGTCGAAGGCGGCCAGGGGCCCTTCGTACCAGCTCGTCGTCATCCCCGAACTCCTCGCACCCGCGCGGCAGATGGCCAACCCCCTGCCCCGAACCGGTGATACCCGCCCCGTTTGCGGCGTACGCGGACCGGTCACAACAGGGGTGACGGGGAAGGACGTTCACATGGCGCTCGCCCAGCCCGAGTCGGGAGGGCTGCCGCCCCAGCGGGCGGCCCCGGCACGCGGCTCACTCGCCACCACCGCCTGCATGGAGACCCTCCAGGTGGGATACCTGCACGCCGTCGCCGCCGCGGCGGGCTGCTCGCTCGCGCAGCCCTTCCCGGACAACGGCGTCGACTGGCACGTGAGCCACGGCTCGCCCGGACACACCGTCGACGACGAGGTCACCATCAAGGTGCAGCTCAAGTGCACCTACCAGCTGCCGGCCCGACCCACGGGGAGCACCTTCCCCTTCACCCTCGACAACGACCACCTGGTCAAGCTCGCGCGGACCCCCGTGGCGGTGCACAAGATCCTGGTCGTGATGATCGTCCCGAGAGACCCGGAGGACTGGCTGCGCGCGAGCCACGACCGGCTCGACCTGCGGCACTGCTGCTACTGGATCAACCTGGCCGGGCACCCGGTCACCGGACGCCGCCGGACCACCGTGCGCGTCCCCACGGCGCGGATCTTCGACGACCGGGCGCTCTGCGAGATCATGACCCGGGTCGGCCGGGGAGGGAGACCCTGATGCACCGACCGATCGACGGACCCGGACACGGGGCGGGAGACGGGGCCGGGCGCGGCCCCGTCCCCGTACCGCCGCCCTACCGGTCCCACCCGCTGCCCGGCGCCGGACCCGCCGGCCCCGCCGGCCCCTGGACCGGCGACGGCGTGCCCGACCCCGGCCGGGTGGACCCGCGGGTCCTCGCCGCCCTCCTCGCCCGGCACGGCTGGCGGCGGCGCGGCGGCGCCGCGGGACGCTACGGCCGCTGGACCCCGCCCGGCGCCGGACCCGGCGGCGGCACCAGCCTCCTCGTCCCCGACAGCCTCGCCTTCCCCGACAGCGAGGAACTCATCGGCGAGGCCCTCACCGCCCTCGCCCGCAGCGCCACCCCCTCCGCCCGCGAGGTCCTCACCGGCCTCGCCGTCCCCAGCGACGAGGTCCGCTGGTGGCGCGACGGACCCGTCGGCCCCGCCGGCACCGTCCCCTGGCCCGTGCACGAGCAGCTGCGCTCCGCCGCACGCAAGGTCCTCCTGGCCGGCGCCCTCGCCGTGCGCGGCCGGGCCGGCTACCACGGCTCCCGGCACCGCGCCGCGGCCCGGGCCGCCCTCGAACCCGTCGTCGTCGCCGCCGACCCCGCCGGACGCGCCCTCACCGCCTTCCTCCCGGTCCCGCCCGGCCGCCCCGTCGCCGTCCGGCTCTACCACGCCCTGCACGCCGCCCGGGAGGCCGTCGACTACCAGCGGGCCACCGGCGGCATGGACGCCTTCGACTCCGCCGTCGAGGCCGGCGTCAGCCGCGAGCTCACCGACGCGCTCGTCGCCCTCGTCCGCGGTACGGAAGGCGTCCGCGTCGCCCTCGCCTGGGCACCGGCCGCCGGCGTCCCGGACGGCTGCGCCGCCCGGCCCGAGCCCGTCGAGTTCTCGCCCGGCGACCTGCCCGCGCTGCGCGAGGCGAGCGCCCGCTACCTCACCGACGAGCCCTCCGTCCCGGTCCGGATCACCGGCGCCGTCGTCCGGCTCCGCCGCTCCGGGCCGCGCGGCGAGGGCACGGTCAAGCTCCGGGTGCTCGGCGGCGCCGACGTCGGCCACGTCCGCGCCACCCTCGACGAGGAGGCGTACCGCACCGCCGGCCACGCCCACCTCGTCGGCCTGCCGATCCGGGTCGTCGGGCGCCTGGAGAGCCGCGGCGGCTTCCGGCGCCTCGCCGACGCCTCCGGGGTGGTCCCGGTGCAGGTGGACGAGGCGGAGCGGGACCGGCTGATGAAGTCGCTCCACGAGGACCTCGACTTCTTCGAGGAGGCGTGCGGGCCGGAGGAGCAGGGGTGAGCGGTCCCCGGCCGGGCCCGTAAGATCGAGGGGACGCGGCACCTCGTCTCTGCCGCGCGCCACCGACGCCGGCACCTCGTGTCTGCCGGCGCCCCGATGCATGGAGTACCCGTGTCCGAAGTCCGTGTGACCGTCCAGACCGCCTCAGGCCCCGAGGAGAGGACGGTGAGCGCGGGCACCACGGCCGGCGCGCTGTTCGCCGACGACCGCACCGTCATCGCCGCCCGCGTCGCCGGGGAGCTGAAGGACCTCTCGTACGAGCTCGCCGACGGCGACGTCGTCGAGGGCGTCGAGATCTCCTCGCCCGACGGCCTCGACATCCTGCGCCACTCGACCGCGCACGTCATGGCGCAGGCCGTGCAGGAGCTCTTCCCCGAGGCCAAGCTGGGCATCGGCCCGCCGGTCCGGGACGGCTTCTACTACGACTTCGACGTCGAGAAGCCGTTCACGCCCGAGGATCTCAAGGCCATCGAGAAGAAGATGCAGGAGATCCAGAAGCGCGGCCAGCGCTTCGCCCGCCGCGTCGTCACCGACGAGGCCGCCCGCGAGGAGCTCGCCGACGAGCCGTACAAGCTGGAGCTCATCGGCATCAAGGGCTCGGCCGGCTCCGAGGACGGCGCGAGCGTCGAAGTGGGCGGCGGCGAGCTGACCATCTACGACAACCTCGACGCCAAGACCGGCGAGCTGTGCTGGAAGGACCTCTGCCGGGGCCCGCACCTGCCGACCACCCGGAACATCCCGGCGTTCAAGCTGATGCGGAACGCCGCCGCCTACTGGCGCGGCAGCGAGAAGAACCCGATGCTCCAGCGCATCTACGGCACCGCCTGGCCGTCGAAGGACGAGCTGAAGGCCCACCTGGACTTCCTCGCCGAGGCCGAGAAGCGCGACCACCGCAAGCTGGGCAACGAGCTCGACCTCTTCTCCATCCCGGATGAGATCGGCTCCGGCCTCGCCGTCTTCCACCCCAAGGGCGGCATCATCCGCCGGGTCATGGAGGACTACTCGCGCAAGCGGCACGAGGAGGAGGGCTACGAGTTCGTCTACTCGCCGCACGCCACCAAGGGCAAGCTCTTCGAGAAGTCGGGCCACCTCGACTGGTACGCCGAGGGCATGTACCCCCCCATGCAGCTCGACGAGGGCGTGGACTACTACCTCAAGCCCATGAACTGCCCGATGCACAACCTGATCTTCGACGCGCGCGGGCGCTCCTACCGTGAGCTGCCGCTGCGCCTGTTCGAGTTCGGCACCGTGTACCGGTACGAGAAGTCCGGCGTCGTCCACGGTCTGACCCGGGCCCGCGGCTTCACCCAGGACGACGCGCACATCTACTGCACCCGCGAGCAGATGGCGGAGGAGCTCGACAAGACCCTCACCTTCGTCCTCAACCTCCTCCGCGACTACGGCCTGACCGACTTCTACCTGGAGCTGTCCACCAAGGACCCGGAGAAGTTCGTCGGCTCCGACGAGGTGTGGGAGGAGGCCACCGCGGTCCTCCAGCAGGTCGCCGAGAAGCAGGGCCTCCCGCTCACCCCCGACCCGGGCGGCGCCGCCTTCTACGGCCCGAAGATCTCCGTGCAGGCGCGGGACGCCATCGGCCGCACCTGGCAGATGTCGACCGTCCAGCTCGACTTCAACCTGCCGGAGCGCTTCGACCTGGAGTACACCGCCCCGGACGGCACCAAGCAGCGCCCGGTCATGATCCACCGCGCGCTGTTCGGTTCCATCGAGCGCTTCTTCGCGGTGCTCCTGGAGCACTACGCGGGCGCCATGCCGCCGTGGCTGGCCCCGGTCCAGGCGACCGGCATCCCGATCGGCGACGCGCACGTCGAGTACCTGCAGGAGTTCGCCGCCAAGGCGAAGAAGCAGGGGCTGCGCGTGGAGGTCGACTCCTCCTCGGACCGGATGCAGAAGAAGATCCGCAACGCGCAGAAGCAGAAGGTCCCCTTCATGATCATCGCGGGTGACGAGGACATGGCCGCCGGCGCCGTCTCCTTCCGCTACCGCGACGGTTCGCAGGAGAACGGCATCCCCGTCGACGAGGCCATCGCCAAGCTCGCCCGGGTCGTCGAGGAGCGCGTCCAGGTCTGACGGCCGGAGCGTTCCGACCCAGGCCCCCGGGGGACGCCTCGGGGGCCTGGCCCGTGCTACGGCCCCTCGTTCCCGGGCCTCTGGTTCCCCGGCCCCTGGCTTCCCGGCCTCTCGTTCCCCGGTCTCTCGTCCTCCCGGGTGAACGCCTGGATCAGCCACGACGAGAACGAACCCGTCACCGCCCCCAGCAGCGCCAGCCCGCACGCCATCAGACCGACCGCGACCGTGCGGCCGACCGGGGTCACCGGGCTCACGTCGCCGTAGCCCACCGTCGCCAGCGTGGCGCAGGCCCACCACATCGCGTCGCCGAAGGTGCGGATCGAGGCGCCGGGGGCGTCGGCCTCGTGGTGGTAGACGGTGAGCGCGGCGGCGAAGCCGAGCAGGGAGACCGAGACCCCGGCGTAGACCATCACCCGGGCGTACAGGCTGAGCCGCGGCCGGTCCCGGCGCCGCTGGACCCGGTCGTAGAGGGTCACCATCCGGACCGGGCGCAGCAGCGGCAGCAGCACGACGACCGTGTCGAGGAGGTGGGTGCGGACGAAGCGGAGGGGGCGCAGGCCGCTGAGCCGGAGCCGTACCGCGTAGTCGGCGACGAAGACCGCCCAGGCCCCGAGGATCGCCGCCAGGCACAGGTCGACGCCCAGCCGCGGCAGCTGGTCGCGGGCGAGGACCCGGACCGCGTACCCCGCGAGGTAGACGACCGAGGCGACGGCGAGCGGCGTCTCCATGCGGTGGTCCCAGCGTTCCTGGCGGGGCGGTTTCGGGGGCCTGTCGCTCATCGGATCAGGATCACCCGGGGCGGCTTTCCTCGCCCCGCCGACGCGATCCGAACGGGCGACGCCATATGCTGCACAGCATGACGACTGAGCCGGAGCAGCAGATCGGAGTGGGGGCGCCGGACGCGTTCCAGCGCCTGTGGACGCCTCACCGGATGGCGTACATCCAGGGCGAGAACAAGCCGACCGGGCCGGGCGCCGACGACGGCTGTCCGTTCTGCTCGATCCCGTCGAAGTCGGACGAGGACGGGCTGGTGATCGCCCGCGGCGCCGGCGTGTACGCGGTGCTCAACCTGTACCCGTACAACGGCGGGCACCTGATGGTCGTCCCGTACCGGCACGTCGCCGACTACACCGACCTGGACGCGGCGGAGACGGCCGAGCTCGGCGACTTCACCAAGCGGGCGATGATCGCGCTGCGCGCGGCGTCGGGGGCGCACGGCTTCAACATCGGCATGAACCAGGGCGCCGTGGCCGGTGCCGGGATCGCCGCGCACCTGCACCAGCACGTGGTGCCGCGCTGGGGCGGCGACACCAACTTCATGCCGGTCGTCGGGCACACCAAGATCCTGCCGCAGCTGCTCGCGGACACCCGGAAGATGCTGGCGGACGCCTGGCCGGCGACCGTCTGAGCGGGCTCTCCCGCCGTCCGTACGGCCCCGGGGCGCGCGCCCCGGGGCCGTCGGCGTCCCGCCGCGGAGGCGGTCAGGCGTCGTAGACGTCGGCCTTCTTCGGGCCGGGGTCCTGCACGTTCCCGCCGAGGACGAGCGCGCGGTTGGTGAAACGCTCGGTGTCGACGTTGTGCGCGTCGAGGAAGCGGATGGTCGCGGTGTGCACGGCGCGGAGCACGGGCGTGGCCATGCGGATGGCGTCGTCGGCCATGAACCGGTTCTTCCAGAGCGGGCCGGCCCAGACGTGCCGCAGGCCGAAGGGCTCCGGGAGGGTCATCTTGCCGCCGAGGAAGTCCAGGACCGGCGGGTACCAGGTGAGCGGGGCGCGGACCGCGAGCCGGACGATGTCGTCGGTGCCGAGCAGCGGCTGCGGGATCTCCTTCGTCTCCCAGAACCGGACGGTCTTGGAGACCTCCCTGGTCTTCGCCTTGGGCTTGGTGGTGAAGAGGCCGTGGACGGGGCCCAGCGCGTGGCCGGTCACCTCGATGCGCAGGGTGTGGTGGAGCGAGGTGACGGTGACCATCATGGTCAGCACCAGGTTCCCGTCCCAGAGGGTGAACTGGACGCCCAGGTAGTGGCGGTTGCCGGCGCCGAACTGCTGCTCGTTGCAGATGCGCTGTATCTCGTGCGGCTTGACCTGGAAGTGGACGATGTTGTCGCCCTCGGGGCGGGTGACCTCGTCGGCGCCCTCGCCGACGGGGGAGACGATCCAGTGCTTCACGGTCGGCTTGGGGAAGCCGGACTTCAGGGAGCCCCGCTCCAGCAGGGTGAGCTGGTCGTGGATCTTGCGGACCAGGTCCCAGGCGCGGAACTCGTGCATCTCCAGGCCGTCCACGGGGACCAGCTCCTCGGCGAGGGTCCAGCTGCCCCAGCGGGTGCCGAGGCCGAGGACGCCCTTGGAGCCGGCGTAGAAGACGACGTTGGACTGCTGCTCGGCGGAGAGCTTCTCCAGGTTGAGCCGCAGCTCCTCCGCCGACTTCTCGCCCGGGTCGGTGGGGACGGAGCCGGGGACGTGGGCGCCGACGCCGCCGCCGCTGAGCAGTCCGGTCCAGCGGTCGCGGAGGTCGACGGCGGTCCGCAGGCACACCCGGCTCGCGAGGTACCAGCCGGCGACCGGCGCGACCATCATCAGGCGCAGGTAGTTGGTCAGCAGACCGTCCCACGGGAGCCGGAGGAGGATCAGGACGGCGACGATCCCGAAGGCCCACAGCAGGACCGTGCCGATCGCGCTCGTCTTCTTGTTGTCGGAGCCCGCGGCGATGCGGCGCAGGTGGATGAGGCCGAGCCAGAGCAGCAGGCCGGGCAGGAAGAGGACGCCGCAGAAGAAGGTGATGAGGGTCAGCTTCACGTCGCGGCGGCGGCGGATGTGGGTGGCGGCCAGGCAGTGCTCGACGACCGGCTGCGGCTCGGCGCCGAAGGACTGGATGAGGGCCTTGCGGCCGCCGCCGAGCATGCGGACCTGCACGGCGCGGGAGAACGCCTCGCCCAGGTCGGGGCGGAAGAGCTTCTCCCACTTCCCCTTCTTGAGCGTGGTCTTGTAGTGCTCGCTGTCGGCTTCCTGGATGGTCTCCAGGGGGCTGTCCCGGTACGCGGCGGACGCCAGCGCGTTCGTCGCCCCGGTCAGGCCGCTGCCGCCCTGGAGCGGGATCTGAGCCCCCGGTCCGAAACCGTCGATCGACACTTCCGCCCCCATCACCGCGAGTACCTGTGCGGGCTGTTCCCGACTGCCGCGCCCCGCACACCTTCCGAGCTGGGCACCACAGCGTAACCGGGCGGCGTGGTATGCGTCACCGCCTGTGGACAACCGCGACCGGAACCCGCCCGCCCGGTTCGGGCCGGGCGGGCGGAGCAACCGGACGTCGCGTCAACTAGGAGCGCTTTCCGGCCTGTTCGCGGAAGCGTTCGGCGATCTGGGTGGGCATCGGCTCGTGCCGGGCGTAGCTGCGGTCGAAACGGCCCGTGCCGTGCGAGACGGACCGCAGGTCGATCGCGTACCGGCCGATCTCGATCTCCGGGACCTCGGCCCGGACGACCGTGCGGCCCGGCCCGGCCTGGTCGGTGCCGACGACCCGGCCGCGCCGGCCGGACAGGTCGCTCATCACCGCGCCGACGTACTCGTCGGGGACGAGCACCCGCACCTCGGCGACCGGTTCCAGCAGGTGGACGGGGACGCCGGCGGCGGCCTCGCGCAGCGCGAGCGCGCCCGCCGTCTGGAAGGCGGCGTCGGAGGAGTCCACCGAGTGGGCCTTGCCGTCCTTGAGGGTGACCCGCACGTCCACCAGCGGGTGCCCGGCGGCGACCCCGCGCGCGGCCTGGGCGCGGACGCCCTTCTCGACGGAGCCGATGAACGGGCGGGGCACCGCGCCGCCCACCACCTCGTCCACGAACTCGATGCCGCTGCCCGGCGGGAGCGGTTCGACGTCGATCTCGCAGATGGCGAACTGCCCGTGCCCGCCGGACTGCTTCACGTGCCGGCCGCGGCCGGACGCGGGGGCGCCGAAGGTCTCCCGCAGCGGCACCCGGTACGGGACGGCGTCGACGCGCACCCCGTGCCGGCCGCGCAGCCGCTCCAGGACGACGTCCTGGTGGGCCTCGCCCAGGCACCACAGCACGACCTGGCCGGTGTCCTGGTTCTGCTCCAGGCGCAGCGTCGGGTCCTCGGCGACCAGCTTGGCCAGGCCCTGCGAGAGCCGGTCCTCGTCGGCCTTGCTGTGCGCCTCGACGGCGAGCGGCAGCAGCGGCTCGGGCATCGGCCACGGCTCGATCAGCAGCGGATCGTCCTTGGCGGAGAGGGTGTCGCCGGTCTCGGCGCGGCTCAGCCGGGCCACGCAGGCCAGGTCCCCGGCGACGCAGTGCGGCACCGGCCGCTGCTGCTTGCCGAAGGGGGAGGTGAGGGCGCCGACCCGTTCGTCGGCGTCGTGGTCCTCGTGGCCGCGTCCGGCGAGGCCGTGCCCGGAGACGTGGACGGTCTCGTCGGGCCGGAGCGTGCCCGAGAAGACCCGGACGAGCGAGAGCCGTCCCTGGTACGGGTCGGCGGCCGTCTTCACGACCTCGGCGACCAGCGGCCCGTCGGGGTCGCAGGCGAGCGGCGGCCGGGGCTCGCCGTCCGGGGTGGTGACGGCGGGCGGCTCGTGCTCCAGCGGCGAGGGGAAGCCGCGGGTGATCAGCTCCAGGAGTTCGACCGTGCCGAGGCCCTGGCCGCCGCTCGCCGCCGCGGGCGCGGCGGCGAGCACCGGGTGGAACCCGCCCCGGGCGACCGC
Organism: Microtetraspora glauca; assembly: GCA_000721275.1. Classification (GTDB taxonomy): domain Bacteria; phylum Actinomycetota; class Actinomycetes; order Streptomycetales; family Streptomycetaceae; genus Streptomyces. The sequence goes on from JOFO01000006.1 coordinate 78,296, forward strand.
CTTCTCCAGGTCGCCGACCAGGGTCCCCACGTCGACCTCCTCGCCGCCGAGGTAGCGGTCCATCAGGGTCTCGTCCTCGCTCTCGGCGATGATCCCCTCGATGAGCCGGGCCCGGGCCGCGGCGACGGCCTCCCGGTCGGCGTCGCCGGGCGGCAGCTCGCGCCGCTCGCCCGTGGCGTAGTCGAGGACCCGCTCCCCGAGCAGGTCGGCCAGACCGGTCACGGGCGCGTGCCCGTCCGGGCCCTCGGGGCCGTACACCGGCAGGTGGAGGGGGAGGACGGCGTCGGGGTCGTCGCCGCCGAAGAGCCCGGCGCAGACCGCGGTCAGCTCGTCGTAGCCGGTGCGGGCCGTGTCGAGGTGGGTGACGACGATGGCGCGCGGCATGCCGACGGCCGCGCACTCCTCCCAGACCATCCGGGTGGACGCGGCGACCGCGTCGGCCTCCTGCGCGGCCGAGACGACGAAGAGGGCCGCGTCCGCCGCGCGCAGACCGGCCCTCAGCTCCCCGACGAAGTCGGCGTACCCGGGGGTGTCGAGCAGATTGATCTTGTGGCCCTGCCAGCCGACCGGCACCAGCGACAGCTGGACGGAGCGGTGCTGCCGGTGCTCGATCTCGTCGTGGTCGGAGACGGTCGCCCCGTCCTCCACCCGCCCGGGTCTGACCAGCGCGCCGGCGGTCTGGGCGAGCGCCTCGACCAGCGTCGTCTTGCCCGAGCCGCTGTGGCCGACCAGCACCACGTTCCGTATGTCCGAGGGCCGGTCGGCCGTCGGTGCCCTGCCGGCGGCTCCGGCGGGGGAGTGCGCCTTGTCGCCCATGGTGGTCCTCCCGGCTGCGAGGCGGTGAGGGGGTGGGAGCGGGCGCGGGGGAGCGGCGTCGGGGCGCCGCCCCGGCGGGCCCGCGGATGCTCTCCTCCGAGCTTGGCACCGCCCCCGGGACGCGTCCATCCGTCGTACGGCCGTGGGCCCGCCGGGGTACGCCGACGCGGCGGGGCGGGTGCGCTCCCGTGCGGCGCCACGCGCGTGGCTACGATGGGTGAGCCGGTGGTCATGGGACCGCGCGGCCCGCCGAAACCTCGGGAAGGCCATGCTGAACAAGTACGCGCGTGCGTTTTTTACGCGTGTCCTCACACCGTTCGCCGCGTTTCTCCTCCGCCGGGGCGTCAGCCCCGACGCCGTGACGCTGATCGGCACGGCGGGAGTGGTCGCCGGCGCGCTGGTCTTCTTCCCCAGGGGCGAGTTCTTCTGGGGCACGATCGTGATCACGCTCTTCGTCTTCTCCGACCTCGTCGACGGCAACATGGCCCGCCAGGCCGGGATCTCCAGCCGCTGGGGCGCCTTCCTCGACTCGACCCTCGACCGGGTCGCCGACGGGGCGATCTTCGGCGGCTTCGCGCTCTGGTACGCGGGCCGCGGCGACGACAACGTGCTGTGCGCGGTGGCGATCTTCTGCCTGGCGAGCGGCCAGGTCGTCTCGTACACCAAGGCGCGAGGCGAATCGATTGGCCTGCCGGTCGCGGTGAACGGCCTGGTCGAGCGGGCCGAGCGGCTGGTGATCTCGCTGGTCGCCGCGGGCCTGGCCGGACTGCACGCCTTCGGGGTGCCGGGGATCGACGTGCTGCTGCCGATCGCGCTGTGGATCGTCGCCGCCGGCTCGGCGGTGACCCTGGGACAGCGGGTCGTGACGGTACGCAGGGAGGCCGCGGAGGCCGACGCCGCCGCGGCGGCAGGGGGAGGCGGGGCGACCACGTGAGCGCGGTGAAGGACCGGATCGCGGACGGGCTGTACGGGCTCGGCTGGGCGACCGTCAAGAAGCTCCCCGAGCCGGCCGCCAGGGCCCTCGGCCGGCGGATCGCCGACACCGTCTGGAAGCGGCGCGGCAAGGGCGTGCTGCGGCTGGAGGCCAACCTCGCGCGCGTGGTGCCGGACGCCACCCCCGAACGGCTCGCCGCGCTGTCGCGGGCCGGCATGCGCTCGTACATGCGCTACTGGATGGAGTCCTTCCGGCTGCCCACCTGGAGCCGCGAGCGGGCCGCGAACGGCTTCGCGCCCAAGGACGTCCACCACCTGAAGGACGCCCTCGCGTCCGGCCGGGGTGTCGTCCTCGCCCTGCCGCACATGGGGAACTGGGACCTGGCCGGCGTCTGGGTGACCCGCGCCCTCGGCGTGCCCTTCACCACCGTCGCCGAGCGGCTCAAGCCCGAGTCGCTGTACGACCGCTTCGTCGCCTACCGCGAGTCCCTCGGCATGGAGGTGCTGCCGCACACCGGCGGCGCCGCCTTCGGGACCCTCGCCCGGCGGCTGCGCGCCGGCGGCCTGGTCTGCCTGGTCGCCGACCGGGACCTGTCCTCCTCCGGCGTCGAGGTCTCCTTCTTCGGGGAGCCCACCCGGATGCCCGCGGGCCCCGCCATGCTCGCGCTCCAGACCGGCGCCCTGCTCCTGCCGGTCACCCTCTGGTACGACGGCTCCGACACCATGCAGGGCCAGGTGCACGCGCCGCTCGACGTGCCCGAGTCAGGCACCCGGGCCGAAAAGGCGTCCCGGATGACACAGGCCCTCGCGGATGTCTTCGCCGGGGCGATCGCGGACCACCCGGAGGACTGGCACATGCTCCAGCGCCTCTGGCTGGCCGACCTGGAGGAGCGCACACCGTGAAGATCGGGATCGTCTGCCCGTACTCCTGGGACGTACCGGGCGGCGTCCAGTTCCACATCCGCGACCTCGCCGAGCACCTGATCCGGCTCGGCCACGAGGTCTCCGTCCTCGCCCCCGCCGACGACGACACCCCGCTGCCCCCGTACGTCGTCTCCGCCGGCCGCGCGGTGCCCGTGTCGTACAACGGCTCGGTGGCCCGGCTCAGCTTCGGCTTCCTCTCCGCCGCCCGGGTCCGCCGCTGGCTGCACGACGGCACCTTCGACGTCGTCCACATCCACGAGCCGACCTCCCCGTCGCTGGGGCTGCTCACCTGCTGGGCGGCGCAGGGCCCGATCGTGGCCACCTTCCACACCTCGAACCCGCGCTCGCGGGCGATGATCGCCGCCTATCCGATCCTCCAGCCGGCGCTGGAGAAGATCAGCGCCCGGATCGCGGTCAGCGAGTACGCCCGCCGGACCCTGGTGGAGCACCTCGGCGGCGACGCCGTCGTCATCCCCAACGGCGTCGACGTCGGCTTCTTCGCCGGCGCGGAGCCGAAGGCCGAGTGGCAGGGTGGGACGCTGGGCTTCATCGGGCGGATCGACGAGCCCCGCAAGGGCCTGCCGGTCCTGATGAAGGCGCTGCCGCAGATCCTCGCCGAGCGGCCGGACACCCGGCTCCTGGTCGCCGGGCGCGGCGACGAGGAGGAGGCGGTGGCCTCGCTTCCGGCCGAGATGCGCTCCCGGGTGGAGTTCCTCGGCATGGTCAGCGACGAGGACAAGGCGCGGCTGCTGCGCAGCGTCGACGTGTACGTGGCGCCCAACACCGGCGGCGAGTCGTTCGGCATCATCCTCGTCGAGGCGCTGTCGGCCGGCGCGCCGGTCCTCGCGGCCGACCTGGACGCGTTCGCGCAGGTCCTCGACCAGGGCGCGGCGGGCGAGCTGTTCGCCAACGAGGACGCGGACGCCCTCGCGAAGGCGGCGGTCCGGCTGCTCGGCGACCCCGCGCGGCGCGCGGAACTGAGCGCGCGCGGCTCGGCGCACGTACGGCGCTTCGACTGGTCGACGGTCGGCGCGGACATCCTCGCGGTGTACGAGACGGTGACGGACGGGGCGGCGGCGGTCGACACGGACGAGCGGACGGGCGGCCTGCGGGCCCGGCTGGGGCTGTAGCCCTCCGCGCTCTCCGCCCGTTCCGCCCCTGGCGGAACGGGCGCCCCGGGCGGGCGCCGGAGCGGACCCTGGTCGCATGATCGACGTCACGCGACTCGACCTCGGGTCCTTCACCCGCCCCGCCGAGGAGTACGGCGGCGTCCACGCGCGCGTGGAGCCCGCGCTCGCCTACCTGGTCCGCCACCCCTCCGGCACCCTCCTCTTCGACACCGGCATGGGCGAGGGGTCGCCCGAGACCGACGCCCACTACCGGATCGTCCGCCGGCCCCTCACCGTCCCGCCCGCCGACGTGGACCTCCTCGTCAACTGCCACCTGCACTTCGACCACATCGGCGGCAACCAGCGCTTCCCCGGCACCCCCGCCCTCGTCCAGCGCCGCGAACTCGCCGCCGCGCGGGCGGGCGACTACACGATCGACTCCCTGCTGCCCGGCGTCGCCTGGACGGAGATCGACGGCGAGCACGAGATCGCCCCGGGGCTGCGGATCGTGCCGACGCCCGGCCACGTCGACGGGCACCAGTCGCTCGTCCTCGACCACGGCGACCGGCTGACGGTCCTCGCGGGGCAGGCGTACGACCGCGCGGACGCGTTCGGGACGCCGTACCGGCCCTGGCTCGGCCGGCTCGCCGCACTCGCGGACGGCCGGCCGGTCCGTGTCCTGTTCGCCCACGACCACGCCCTTTGGGAAGGGGCGCTGCCCCCGCCCGGGTAGCCTGTGCGCCCGTGACCGAAACCCTGATCTGGACCGTCGTCGCGCTGATTTTTATCGGCGTCTACCTCAGCTGGACCGCCGGCCGGCTCGACCGGCTGCACACCCGCATCGACGCGGCGCGCGCCGCGCTCGACGCCCAGCTGCTCCGGCGGGCCTCGGTCGCCCAGGAACTGGCCACCTCCGGCGTCCTCGACCCGGCCGCCTCGATCGTCCTGTACGAGGCGGCGCACGCGGCCCGGCAGGCGGAGGAGGACCACCGGGAGGTCGCCGAGAGCGAGCTGAGCCAGGCGCTGCGGGCCGTCTTCGGCGAGCCCGAGCAGGTGGAGCTCGTACGCGAGGCGCCCGGCGGCGAGGCGGCGGCGGGGGAGCTGGCCGCCGCGGTCCGCCGGGTCCCGATGGCCCGCCGCTTCCACAACGACGCCGTCCGGGCCGCCCGCGCCCTGCGCCGGCACCGCAAGGTCCGCTGGTTCCGGCTCGCGGGCCACGCGCCCTTCCCGATGGCCTTCGAAATGGACGACGAACCGCCGGTGGCCCTGGCCGATCGCCCGTCCTGAGCCCGCCGCGGCCTCGGATTCCCGTCAAAAGGATCCACCGGCTGCACATTGGCCCTTGATGTGGACCGGTCGTGGCCTGTTTCCTCGCTCTAGTCGTCAACGCACCGTTGAACCCGTTGTCACGAGTGAGGTTTCCGTGTCCAGCTCCACCACCCCCCAGACCCCCGAGACCGGCACCGCCCGCGTGAAGCGCGGCATGGCCGAGCAGCTCAAGGGCGGCGTGATCATGGACGTGGTCAACGCCGAGCAGGCGAAGATCGCCGAGGACGCCGGCGCCGTGGCCGTCATGGCCCTGGAGCGCGTCCCCGCGGACATCCGCAAGGACGGCGGCGTGGCCCGCATGTCCGACCCGAACATGATCGAGGAGATCATCGGCGCGGTGTCCATCCCGGTGATGGCCAAGTCCCGCATCGGCCACTTCGTCGAGGCCCAGGTCCTCCAGTCCCTCGGCGTCGACTACATCGACGAGTCCGAGGTCCTCACCCCGGCCGACGAGATCAACCACTCCGACAAGTGGGCCTTCACCACCCCCTTCGTCTGCGGCGCCACCAACCTGGGCGAGGCCCTGCGCCGCATCGCCGAGGGCGCGGCGATGATCCGCTCCAAGGGCGAGGCCGGCACCGGCAACGTCGTCGAGGCCGTCCGCCACCTGCGCCAGATCAAGAACGAGATCGCCAAGCTGCGCGGCTACGACAACAACGAGCTCTTCGCCGCCGCCAAGGAGCTGCGCGCCCCGTACGAGCTCGTCAAGGAGGTCGCCGAGCTCGGCAAGCTCCCCGTGGTCCTGTTCTCCGCCGGTGGCGTCGCCACCCCCGCCGACGCCGCGCTGATGCGCCAGCTCGGCGCCGAGGGCGTCTTCGTCGGCTCCGGCATCTTCAAGTCGGGCGACCCGGCCAAGCGCGCCGCCGCCATCGTGAAGGCCACCACCTTCTACGACGACCCGAAGGTCATCGCGGACGCCTCCCGCAACCTCGGCGAGGCCATGGTCGGCATCAACTGCGACACCCTCCCCGAGTCCGAGCGCTACGCCAACCGGGGCTGGTAACACCGATGAGCACCACCCCCGTGATCGGCGTCCTGGCCCTCCAGGGCGACGTCCGGGAGCACCTGATCGCCCTGGCCGCGGCGGACGCCGTGGCCAGGCCGGTCCGGCGCCCCGAAGAACTCGCCGAGGTCGACGGCCTGGTCCTCCCCGGCGGCGAGTCCACCACCATCTCCAAGCTGGCCGTCCTCTTCGGCCTGATGGAGCCGGTCCGCGAGCGGATCGCCGCGGGCATGCCCGTCTACGGCACCTGCGCCGGCCTGATCATGCTCGCCGACAAGATCCTCGACCCGCGCTCGGGCCAGGAGACGTTCGGCGGCATCGACATGATCGTCCGCCGCAACGCCTTCGGCCGGCAGAACGAGTCCTTCGAGGCGGGCGTCACCGTCGCCGGCATCGCCACGCCCGTCGAGGGCGTCTTCATCCGCGCCCCCTGGGTGGAGTCCGTCGGCGCCGCGACCGAGGTGCTCGCCGAGCACGACGGCCACATCGTCGCCGTCCGGCAGGGCAACGCGCTCGCGACCTCGTTCCATCCGGAGCTCACCGGCGACCACCGGATCCACGGGCTCTTTGTCGACATGGTGCGCGGCGAGCGGTGAACGAGTCCCGGTAGGATCACTGGGGTTCGTTCAAGAAGTGGGTTACGCGAAGGAGACAGGCAGATGTCCGGCCACTCTAAATGGGCTACGACGAAGCACAAGAAGGCCGTGATCGACGCCAAGCGCGGCAAGCTCTTCGCGAAGCTGATCAAGAACATCGAGGTCGCGGCCCGTACCGGCGGCGCCGACCTGGACGGCAACCCGACGCTGTTCGACGCCGTGCAGAAGGCCAAGAAGTCGTCGGTCCCCAACAAGAACATCGACTCGGCGATCAAGCGCGGCGGCGGTCTCGAGGCCGGCGGCGTCGACTACGAGACGATCATGTACGAGGGCTACGGCCCGAACGGCGTCGCGGTGCTCATCGAGTGCCTCACCGACAACCGCAACCGCGCCGCCTCCGACGTGCGCGTCGCCATGACCCGCAACGGCGGCTCCATGGCCGACCCGGGCTCGGTGTCGTACCTGTTCAACCGCAAGGGCGTCGTGATCGTCCCCAAGGGCGAGCTGACCGAGGACGACGTCCTCGGCGCCGTCCTCGACGCCGGCGCCGAGGAGGTCAACGACCTCGGCGAGACCTTCGAGGTGCTCAGCGAGGCCACCGACCTGGTCGCGGTCCGCACCGCGCTCCAGGAGGCCGGCATCGACTACGACTCGGCCGACTCCAGCTTCGTCCCGACCATGCAGGTCGAGCTCGACGAGGAGGGCGCGCGCAAGATCTTCAAGCTGATCGACGCCCTGGAGGACAGCGACGACGTGCAGAACGTCTTCGCCAACTTCGACGTCAGCGACGAGGTCATGGCGAAGGTCGACGCCTGACGGCCGGCCTTCCGCACAGCGGGCCGACGGGGACACACCCCCGTCGGCCCGCTGCGTTGTCAGTGGCACCCGATAGCCTGCACGAATAGCCGATCGAACGGAGGGGGCGGCGTGCGCGTACTGGGGGTCGACCCGGGACTCACCCGCTGCGGTGTCGGGGTCGTCGAAGGCGTCGCCGGACGGCCGCTCACCATGCTCGGCGTCGGCGTCGTCCGCACCCCGTCCGACGCCGACATCGGCCACCGCCTCGTCGGCATCGAGCGCGGCATCGAGGAGTGGCTCGACCGCTACCGGCCCGAACTGGTCGCCGTCGAGCGGGTGTTCAGCCAGCACAACGTCCGTACGGTGATGGGCACCGCACAGGCCAGCGCCGTCGCCATGCTCTGCGCCTCCCGGCGCGGCATCCCCGTCGCCCTGCACACCCCCAGCGAGGTCAAGGCGGCCGTCACCGGCTCCGGCCGCGCCGACAAGGCCCAGGTCGGCGCCATGGTCACCCGGCTGCTCCGGCTCGCCGCCCCGCCCAAGCCGGCCGACGCCGCCGACGCCCTCGCCCTCGCCATCTGCCACATCTGGCGCGCCCCCGCGCAGAACCGCCTCCAGCAGGCCGTCGCCCTGCACGCCTCGAAAGGCCGCACGTCATGATCGCCTTCGTCAGCGGCCCGGTCGCCGCCGTCGCCCCCACCACCGCCGTCGTCGAGGTCGGCGGCGTCGGGATGGCCGTCCAGTGCACCCCCAACACCCTCGCGGGCCTCCGCGTCGGCGAGCACACCCGGCTCGCCACCTCCCTCGTCGTCCGGGAGGACTCCCTCACCCTGTACGGCTTCGCGGACGACGACGAGCGCCAGGTCTTCGAACTGCTCCAGACCGCCAGCGGCGTCGGACCCCGGCTCGCCCAGGCCATGCTCGGCGTCCACAGCCCCGACGCGCTGCGCCTCGCCGTCTCCACCGGCGACGAGAAGGCCCTCACCGCCGTCCCCGGCATCGGCAAGAAGGGCGCCCAGAAGCTGCTGCTGGAGCTGAAGGACAAGCTCGGCCAGCCCCTCGGCAGCAGCGGACTCGTCGGACAGCGCGCCGTCGCCGCCGCCCCCGCCCCCTGGACCGAGCAGCTCACCGCCGCCCTCGTCGGCCTCGGCTACGCGAGCCGCGAGGCGGAGGAAGCGGTCGCCGCCGTCACCCCGCAGGCCGAGGCCGCGCTCGCCGAGACCGGCTCCGCGCCCGTGCCCCAGCTGCTGCGCGCCGCCCTGCAGACGCTCAACCGCGCCCGCTGACCGCCCGCAGCCCCGCCCGTACGAAGGAAGACACCACCGTGAACTGGGACGACGAGACGGCATCCGCCCACGAGGAGCGGATCGTCGGCGCCGCCGCCGAGGGCGACGACCAGGCCGTCGAGGCCGCGCTCCGCCCCAAGTACCTCGGCGAGTTCATCGGCCAGGAGAAGGTCCGCCAGCAGCTCGACCTCGTCCTCAAGGCCGCCCGCCAGCGCGGCGCCACCGCCGACCACGTCCTGCTCTCGGGCGCCCCCGGCCTCGGCAAGACCACCCTGTCGATGATCATCGCCGCGGAGATGAACGCGCCGATCAGGATCACCTCCGGCCCCGCCATCCAGCACGCCGGCGACCTCGCCGCGATCCTCTCCTCCCTCCAGGAGGGCGAGATCCTCTTCCTCGACGAGATCCACCGGATGTCCCGGCCCGCCGAGGAGATGCTCTACATGGCGATGGAGGACTTCCGCGTCGACGTCATCGTCGGCAAGGGCCCCGGCGCCACCGCCATCCCCCTCGACCTGCCGCCCTTCACCCTGGTCGGCGCCACCACCCGGGCCGGACTGCTGCCGCCCCCGCTCCGCGACCGCTTCGGCTTCACCGCCCACATGGAGTTCTACGAGCCGCACGAGCTGGAGCGCGTCGTCACCCGCTCCGCCGGCCTCCTCGACGTGGAGATCGACCCCGCCGGCGCCGCCGAGATCGCCGGCCGCTCCCGTGGCACCCCCCGCATCGCCAACCGGCTGCTGCGCCGCGTCCGCGACTACGCCCAGGTCAGGGCCGACGGCGTGATCACCCGGGAGATCGCCGGCGCCGCCCTCGGCGTGTACGAGGTGGACAGCCGCGGCCTCGACCGCCTCGACCGGGCCGTCCTGGAAGCCCTGCTGAAGCTCTTCGGCGGCGGACCCGTCGGCCTCTCCACCCTCGCCGTCGCCGTGGGGGAGGAGCGCGAGACCGTCGAGGAGGTCGCCGAGCCCTTCCTCGTACGCGAGGGACTGCTGGCCCGCACCCCCCGCGGCCGGGTCGCCACCCCCGCCGCCTGGACCCACCTCGGACTGGTCCCGCCGCAGGCCGCGGGCCCGGCCGGGGCCGGACCGGGACAACAGGGGCTGTTCGGCTCCTGAGGTCGCTGTGACGGGTGGGTGACGGCGCGGAGTCTCGCCCGACCAGGAACCACGGTGCCATGCTGGGCGTTGTTCCATCGATGCGGACTCGCCTAGACTCCGCCGATGCCGCCCTTTCTGGTCGGCGTACCCACCCCCGAAGACCAGGCCGCGGGTTCTCCGTGACCGTGCGAAGGATTTCCGTCCCGTGAATAACATCGGCATGCTCCTCCCGTTCATCGTGCTCATCGGGGCGATGTTCCTGATGACCCGCTCTGCCAAGAAGAAGCAGCAGCAGGCGGCGGAGATGCGCAACCAGATGCAGCCCGGCACCGGCGTACGCACGATCGGGGGAATGTACGCCACCGTCAAGGAGATCCAGGACGAGACCGTCCTGCTCGAGGTCGCGCCCGGCGTCCACGCCGTCTACGCGAAGAACGCGATCGGCGCCGTCCTCGACGACGCCGAGTACAACCGGATCGTCCACGGCGACACCGACGAGGACGCCGCCGACGAGACCGGCACCGTCGTCCCGGACGACGCCTCCTCGCTGACCGACGCCGACGAGGCCCCCAAGGCCGACCTGACGAAGAAGGCGGACCCGGCCGAGGCCGAGGTCGAGAAGGACGGCAAGGCCGACGGCGAGACCGAGGCGAAGTAAGGGAAACGACGCCCCCGGCCCCGCGGCCCACGCCCACCGGCGTGGCCGCGGCCGGGAACGGTCCGACGTCTGCGGGGGAAGGCCCCACACACACTTCGTGGCCTCCGTGCGCCCCACCGGCGCCCGGACGGTTTGGACAGGGAGAAACGACAGGTGGCAGCACCGAAGAAGGGCCGAAGGCCGGCGGGGGGACAGAGCCGGCCGGGCCGCGCCCTGGCACTCATTCTGATCGCCATGGTCGCGCTCACCGGCGGCATGTTCTGGTCGGGGCACACCACCCCGCGCCTCGGCATCGACCTCGCCGGCGGCACGTCGATCACGCTCAAGGCCAAGGCGGAGCCCGGCCAGGAGTCCGCGGTCAACGAGACCAACATGAACACGGCGGTCGGCATCATCGAGCGCCGTGTCAACGGTCTCGGTGTCTCCGAGGCCGAGGTCCAGACGCAGGGCCGCGAGAACATCATCGTCAACATCCCCAAGGGGACGAACGAGAAGCAGGCCCGCGAGCAGGTCGGCACCACCGCCCAGCTGTACTTCCGGCCCGTGCTCACCGTCGCGGCCGCCGCTCCCGAGGCCGCGCCCACGGCGACCCCCTCCGGTTCGGCGACGCCGAAGCCCTCCGCCTCCGCCTCGGTGGGCGAGAAGAAGCCGGCCACGCCGACCGCCACCGCCTCCACCCAGGGCCGTGCCCTCTCCGAGGCCCTCAAGGCCCCGAACGCCACCGGCACGCCCACCCCCACCGGCTCCGCCTCCGGCACGCCGAAGACGAGCGCCACCCCGAAGGCGACCGGCACCCCGCAGCCGACCCCGTCCGCGGACGCCGCCACGGCCGCCCTCCAGCAGAAGTTCACCACCCTGAACTGCCTGGACCCCAAGCAGCGCACCGCCGCCGCGGCCGGCACCAAGCCCACCGACACCATCGTCGCCTGCGGCAAGAACGCGATCGGCCAGTGGGAGAAGTACATCCTCGGCCCCGCCGAGGTCGAGGGCCGTGACGTCGACGACGCCAAGGCCGCCATCGACCAGCAGACCGGCCAGTGGATCGTGGACATGGAGTTCACGGACGCCGGCTCGAAGAAGTTCCAGTCGATCACCAGCAAGCTGTCGCAGCAGGCCGAGCCGCAGAACCAGTTCGCGATCGTGCTCGACGGCGAGGTCGTCTCCGCGCCCCGCGTCCAGACCACGCTGAGCGCCAACGCGCAGATCTCCGGCAGCTTCAACCAGCAGTCCGCGCAGGACCTCGGCAACATCCTCGCCTACGGCGCCCTGCCGCTCTCCTTCGACACCCAGAGCGTCGACACCGTCACTGCCGCCCTCGGCGGCGAGCAGCTGGAGGCCGGTCTCATCGCCGGCGCCATCGGTCTCGGCCTGGTCATCGTCTACCTGGTGGTCTACTACCGCGGCCTGTCGTTCATCGCGATCCTCAGCCTCGGCGTCTCCGCCCTGCTCACCTACGTGATCATGGCGCTGCTCGGCCCGGCCATCGGCTTCGCGCTCAACCTGCCGGCCGTCTGCGGCGCCATCGTCGCCATCGGCATCACCGCGGACTCGTTCATCGTGTACTTCGAGCGCATCCGCGACGAGATCCGCGAGGGCCGCACCCTGCGCCCGGCCGTCGAGCGCGCCTGGCCGCGCGCCCGCCGCACCATCCTGGTCTCCGACTTCGTGTCGTTCCTGGCCGCCGCGGTGCTCTTCATCGTCACCGTCGGCAAGGTCCAGGGCTTCGCGTTCACGCTCGGCCTCACCACCCTGCTCGACGTCGTCGTGGTGTTCCTCTTCACCAAGCCGGTGATGACCCTGCTCGCCCGCACGAAGTTCTTCGGCAACGGCCACAAGCTGTCCGGCCTGGACCCGAAGAGCCTCGGCGCCAAGCCGCCGCTGCGCCGTGCCCGCCGTACCGCCCCCGCCGCCGGCGCCGCCGGCGCCGTCGAACCGAAGGAGGCGTGAGATGTCGAAGCTCGGCGATCTCGGCGCCCGGCTCCACCGCGGTGAGGTCGGCTACGACTTCATCGGCAACCGCAAGATCTGGTACGGCCTCTCCGTCCTGATCACCATCACGGCCATCGTCGCCCTGGCCGTCCGCGGCCTCAACATGGGCATCGAGTTCCAGGGCGGCGCCGTCTTCACCACCCCGAAGACCGACGTCACCGTCAGCCAGGCCACCGAGTACGCGGAGGAGGCGTCCGGTCACGACGCCATCGTCCAGCAGCTCGGCAACGGCTCGCTGCGCATCCAGGTCGGCGGCCTCGACACCGAGCAGTCCGACAAGGTCCGCACCCAGCTGGCCGAGGACCTGAACCTCCCCGAGGACAAGATCGCCGCCGAGCTGGTCGGCCCCAGCTGGGGCGAGCAGATCGCCAACAAGGCGTGGACCGGCCTCGGCGTCTTCATGATCCTCGTGGTGATCTACCTGGCGATCGCCTTCGAATGGAGAATGGCCGTCGCGGCACTGATCGCGCTGATCCACGACCTCACCATCACCGTCGGCATCTACTCGCTGGTCGGCTTCGAGGTCACGGTCGGCACGGTGATCGGTCTGCTGACCATCCTCGGCTACTCGCTGTACGACACCGTCGTCGTCTTCGACTCCCTCAAGGAGCAGACGAAGGACCTCACGAAGCAGACCCGCTTCACCTACAGCGAGATGGCCAACCGGTCGATCAACGGCACCCTGGTCCGCTCCATCAACACCACCGTCGTGGCGCTGCTGCCCGTCGCGGGCCTGCTCTTCATCGGCGGCGGCGTCCTCGGCGCCGGCATGCTCAACGACATCTCGCTGTCGCTCTTCGTGGGTCTGGCCGCCGGTGCCTACTCCTCGATCTTCATCGCCACCCCGCTCGTCGCCGACCTCAAGGAGCGCGAGCCGGCGATCAAGGCGCTGCGGAAGCGGGTGCTCGCCAAGCGCGCCTCCGGCTCCGCCCGCGCCGAGGACGGCCTGGACGACGGCACCGGCGCGGCCGAGACCGCGGTCGTCGGCCCCCGTGCGGCCCGCCGGGGCCGCGCCGAGGAGCCGCGCCGATGACGGCCGAGGCCCAGGACGTGACCGGCCTGCTGCTCAGCCGGATCCGCGACGTCCCCGACTACCCGAAGCCGGGCGTGCTGTTCAAGGACATCACGCCGCTGCTCGCGGACCCGGAGGCGTTCACGGCTCTCACCGACGCCCTCGCCGCCCTCTGCACCGCGCAGGGCGCGACGAAGATCGTCGGCCTGGAGGCCCGCGGCTTCATCCTCGCCGCGCCGGTCGCCGTCCGCGCGGGCCTGGGCTTCGTCCCGGTCCGCAAGGCCGGCAAGCTGCCCGGCGCCACGCTCCGGCAGGCGTACGAGCTGGAGTACGGCACCGCCGAGATCGAGGTGCACGCCGAGGACCTGGCCGCGGGCGACCGCGTCATGGTCATCGACGACGTCCTCGCCACCGGCGGCACCGCCGAGGCGTCCATCGAGCTGATCCGCCGCGCCGGCGCCGAGGTCGCGGGCGTCGCGGTCCTCATGGAGCTCGGTTTCCTCCCGGGCCGCGCCCGCCTGGAACCGGCCCTGCACGGCGCTCCGCTCACCGCGCTGATCACCGTCTGAGACGCGTCCGCGACGAATCCTTCGGATTCCGGCCAGGGGCGCCCCGGGAATTCCCGGGGCGCCCCTGTGTGTTTGTCCCGGTACGTCCCCGGAAGGGGCCGGAGAGGCGGTGCCGTGGGGCCCGTCCGCCACCCGGGCGCGTGAGCACGGCGCGTCATGGCTCGATACGATGGCCTTTCCGGGCCTGACCGGGGGACCCGGAACCTCCCCCAGACCCCGTCCGGGGGGACCCCAGAGGAGCGCTCTTTGCCAGACGAGGCCCAGTCACTCTCCGCCGCGCAGCCCGACCCCCAGGCCGACCAGGCCGCGCAGGGGACCGGCACGCCCCCGAACAAGCCTGCGGAGAACAGGCCGAAGCCTGCTGCGCCCGCTCCTCCGCCGGCCCCCGCGCCGACCCGCTCCGGCGGCTCCTCGAACCGGGTGCGGGCCCGCCTCGCCCGGCTCGGCGTGCAGCGCTCGTCGCCGTACAACCCGGTCCTCGAACCCCTGCTGCGGATCGTCCGCTCCAACGACCCGAAGATCGAAACGGCCACTTTGCGCCAGATCGAGCGGGCCTACCAGGTCGCCGAGCGCTGGCACCGCGGCCAGAAGCGCAAGAGCGGCGACCCGTACATCACCCACCCGCTCGCCGTCACCACGATCCTCGCCGAGCTCGGCATGGACCCGGCGACCCTGATGGCCGGCCTCCTCCACGACACCGTCGAGGACACCGAGTACGGCCTCGACACCCTCCGCAGGGACTTCGGCGACCAGGTCGCCCTCCTCGTCGACGGCGTCACCAAGCTCGACAAGGTCAAGTTCGGCGAGGCCGCGCAGGCCGAGACCGTCCGCAAGATGGTCGTCGCCATGGCCAAGGACCCGCGCGTCCTGGTCATCAAGCTCGCCGACCGCCTGCACAACATGCGCACCATGCGCTACCTCAAGCGGGAGAAGCAGGAGAAGAAGGCCCGCGAGACCCTGGAGATCTACGCCCCGCTGGCGCACCGGCTGGGCATGAACACCATCAAGTGGGAGCTGGAGGACCTCGCCTTCGCGATCCTCTACCCCAAGATGTACGACGAGATCGTCCGCCTCGTCGCCGAGCGCGCCCCCAAGCGCGACGAGTACCTGGCCATAGTGACCGACGAGGTCCAGGCCGACCTGCGCGCCGCCCGCATCAAGGCGACCGTCACCGGCCGCCCCAAGCACTACTACAGCGTCTACCAGAAGATGATCGTCCGCGGCCGTGACTTCGCGGAGATCTACGACCTGGTCGGCATCCGCGTCCTCGTGGACACCGTCCGCGACTGCTACGCGGCCCTCGGCACCGTCCACGCGCGATGGAACCCGGTCCCCGGCCGGTTCAAGGACTACATCGCGATGCCGAAGTTCAACATGTACCAGTCGCTGCACACGACGGTCATCGGACCCAACGGCAAGCCCGTCGAGCTGCAGATCCGCACCTTCGACATGCACCGCCGCGCCGAGTACGGCATCGCCGCGCACTGGAAGTACAAGCAGGAGGCCGTCGCCGGCGCCTCCAAGATCCGCACCGACGTGCCCAAGGGCGGCGGCAAGGACGACCACCTCAACGACATGGCGTGGCTGCGCCAGCTGCTCGACTGGCAGAAGGAGACCGAGGACCCGGGCGAGTTCCTGGAGTCCCTCCGCTTCGACCTGTCCCGCAACGAGGTCTTCGTCTTCACCCCCAAGGGCGACGTCATCGCGCTGCCCGCCGGCGCCACCCCGGTCGACTTCTCGTACGCCGTCCACACCGAGGTCGGCCACCGCACCATAGGCGCGCGGGTGAACGGGCGGCTCGTGCCGCTCGAATCCACCCTCGACAACGGCGACCTGGTCGAGGTCTTCACCTCCAAGGCCGCCGGCGCCGGCCCGTCCCGCGACTGGCTCGGCTTCGTCAAGTCCCCGCGAGCCCGCAACAAGATCCGCGCCTGGTTCTCCAAGGAGCGCCGCGACGAGGCCATCGAGCAGGGCAAGGACGCCATCGCGCGGGCCATGCGCAAGCAGAACCTGCCGATCCAGCGGATCCTCACCGGCGACTCCCTCGTCACCCTCGCCCACGAGATGCGGTACAACGACATCTCCTCGCTGTACGCGGCGATCGGCGAGGGCCACGTCACCGCCCAGTCCATCGTGCAGAAGCTGGTGCAGGCACTCGGCGGCGAGGAGGCGGCCACCGAGGACATCGAGGAGGCGGCCCCGCCGACCCGCGGCCGCTCCAAGCGCCGCTCCAACGCCGACCCGGGCGTCGTCGTCAAGGGCGTCGAGGACGTGTGGGTCAAGCTGGCCCGCTGCTGCACCCCGGTCCCCGGCGACCCGATCATCGGCTTCGTCACCCGCGGCAGCGGCGTCTCCGTGCACCGCAGCGACTGCGTCAACGTCGAGTCGCTCTCCCGGGAACCCGAGCGGATCCTGGACGTCGAGTGGGCCCCCACCCAGTCCTCGGTCTTCCTGGTCGCCATCCAGGTCGAGGCCCTGGACCGCTCCCGGCTCCTCTCCGACGTCACCCGCGTCCTCTCGGACCAGCACGTCAACATCCTCTCGGCGGCCGTCCAGACCTCCCGCGACCGCGTCGCCACCTCCCGCTTCACCTTCGAGATGGGCGACCCCAAACACCTGGGCCACGTCCTCAAGGCGGTCCGCGGCGTGGAGGGCGTGTACGACGTGTACCGCGTGACGAGCGCGCGAAGGCCGTAGCCGTACGCACGAGAAGGGCCCCCGGCCGGTGCCGGGGGCCCTTCTCGTGGTCGTGCGGGCCGGTCAGCCGCCGAACTCCTGGAGGCCCTTCAGGGCCTGGTCCAGGAGGGCCTGGCGGCCTTCGAGCTCCTTGGTGAGCTTGTCGGCCTTGGCGTCGTTGCCGGCCGCGCGGGCGGCGTCGATCTGCTTGCGCAGCTTGTCGACGGCGTCCTGGAGCTGACCGGTCAGGCCCGCGGCACGCGCGCGCGCCTCCGGGTTGGTGCGGCGCCACTCGGCCTCCTCGGCCTCCTGGATCGCCCGCTCCACCGCCTGCATCCGGCCCTCCACCTTCGGACGGGCGTCGCGCGGCACGTGGCCGATGGCCTCCCAGCGCTCGTTGACGGCGCGGAAGGCGGCGCGGGCGGCCTTCAGGTCCGTCACCGGGAGCAGCTTCTCGGCCTCGGCCGCCAGCTCCTCCTTCAGCTTGAGGTTCTCGGTCTGCTCCGCGTCCCGCTCGGCGAAGACCCCGGAACGGGCGGCGAAGAAGACGTCCTGGGCGCCGCGGAAGCGGTTCCACAGGTCGTCCTCGTGCTCGCGCTGGGCCCGGCCGGCGGCCTTCCAGTCGGCCATCAGCTCGCGGTAGCGGGCCGCGGTCGCACCCCAGTCGGTGGAGTTCTGCAGCGCCTCGGCCTCGGCGACCAGGCGCTCCTTGGTCTTCCGGGCCTCCTCGCGCTGCGCGTCGAGCTGGGCGAAGTGCGCCTTCCGGCGCTTGGAGAACGCCGAGCGGGCGTGCGAGAAGCGGTGCCACAGCTCGTCGTCGGACTTGCGGTCGAGCCGCGGCAGGCCCTTCCACGTGTCCACCAGCGACCGCAGCCGCTCGCCGGCCGCCCGCCACTGCTCGCTCTGCGCCAGCTCCTCGGCCTCGGTGACCAGCGCCTCCTTGGCGGCACGCGCCTCGTCGGCCTGCTTCGCCTTCTGCGCCCTGCGCTCCTCGCGGCGCGACTCCACCGTCTCCACGAGCTTGTCCAGGCGGGCCGAGAGCGCGGCCAGGTCGCCGACGACGTGGTGCTCGTCGACCTGGTGCCGGATGTGCTCGATCGCCGCCATGGCGTCCTTCGCCGAGAGGTCGGTGGTCTTCACCCGCTTCTCGAGGAGGCCGATCTCGACAACCAGGCCCTCGTACTTGCGCTCGAAGTAGGCCAGCGCCTCCTCGGGAGTGCCCGCCTGCCAGGATCCGACGACCTTCTCACCCTCGGCCGTCCGCACGTACACGGTGCCCGTCTCGTCGACACGGCCCCACGGGTCGCTGCTCACAGCGCCTCCTCACCATGATGCCCTCGACGGGTGGTGACCCCCGGGCATCGTCCACAGTTCCTGGGCGGGCCGCGCCCGCCTTCCGCCGCGCGGCCGAAGGATCGGACCGCGCCGCACTACGCCAATCTAGGCGAACGGCGGCCCGGCTGTCCGCACTCAGCGCGACCGAATTCCACGGTCACGCGCGTGCGGGCCGCCGGACCGCCGTCCTGCGGAGCGCGTCCCCTCACTTCTTGGAGACGGTCGCCTTCTCGATCGTGACCGGCTTCTTCGGGGCGCCGTCGCCCTGGCCGCCCTCGGCCCCGGCCGCGCCGACCTTCTGCACCGCCTTCAGGCCCGCCGCGTCGATCGTGCCGAAGGGGGTGTACTGCGGCGGCAGCTTCGAGTCCTTGTAGACGAGGAAGAACTGCGAGCCGCCGGTGCCGGGCTGGCCGGTGTTGGCCATGGCGACCGTGCCCGCCTTGTACGTGACCTTGCCGTCGGCGCCCGGCTTGCCCAGGGCGTCGAGGTTCTCGTCCGGGATGGTGTAGCCGGGGCCGCCCATGCCGGTGCCCTCCGGGTCGCCGCACTGGAGGACGAAGATCCCGGCGGTGGTGAGCCGGTGGCACTTGGTGCCGTCGAAGTACTTCTTGTCGGCGAGGTGCTTGAAGGAGTTCACCGTGCGCGGGGTCTTCGCCGCGTCCATGGTGATCGTGACGTCGCCCTCGTTGGTCTTCAGGGCGAAGTCGTACGTGCCCTCGGCCTCGATGCCCATCTTCGGCTCGCCGCTCGGGGCCTCCGCCTCGGTGTTCTTGGAGTCGCCCCCCAGGAACTGCACCGAGGCGTACACCGCGCCGCCGGCCGCGAGCACCACCGCGAGGGAGGCCGCGATCACCGTGTTGCGCCGCTTGGTCCTGCGCCGCGCCTCCGCCCGCCGCTGCTGCTGGCGCGCGTACTTGTCCCTGGCGAGCTGCCGCCGCCGCTGATCGCTGGTGACCACCGGGTCCGCTCCCTCTCGTTCGTGTGTTCCTGCCTTGGCCGGATGTGCCCGTACCGTATACGGGTTGGCTGTGGAATACGCACCGCCGGTAGGCTCTGATCTGCTGCATTCCGCGAGGCCGCAGCCCACTGCCGGACGACACAGAAGGACGATCGTGCTGATTGCCGGGTTCCCCGCCGGGGCCTGGGGCACCAACTGCTACGTGGTCGCCCCCGCCGCAGGCGAGGAGTGCGTCATCATCGACCCGGGCCACCAGGCCGCCCAGGGAGTCGAGGAGACGCTGAAGAAGCATCGGCTCAAGCCCGTCGCGGTGGTCCTCACCCATGGCCACATCGACCACGTCGCCTCCGTCGTCCCGGTCTGCGGCGCCCACGACGTGCCCGCGTGGATCCACCCCGCCGACCGGTACATGATGAGCGACCCGGAGAAGGCCCTCGGCCGCTCCATCGGCATGCCCCTCATGGGCGAGCTGACCGTGGGCGAACCCGGCGATGTGCGGGAGCTCACCGACGGGGCCGCGCTGAAGCTCGCGGGCCTGGACTTCACCGTCGCGCACGCGCCCGGCCATACCAAGGGGTCGGTGACCTTCCGGACGCCGGAGACCTCGGAGATCCCCTCCGTGTTCTTCTCCGGCGACCTGCTGTTCGCCGGCTCCATCGGACGCACCGACCTGCCCGGCGGTGACATGGACGAGATGCTCGCGTCGCTGACCCGCGTGGTCCTGCCGCTCGACAACTCGACCGTCGTCCTGTCCGGCCACGGTCCCCAGACGACCATCGGCCAGGAGCGCGCCACCAACCCGTATCTGCGGCAGGTGGCCTCCGGCCTCGGGAGCGACTCCCAGGCTCCCCGACGAGGAATGTGACAAGACTCCCGTGAGCACCTTTCAGGCCCCCAAGGGCACGTACGACCTGATCCCCCCGCGCTCCGCCGTCTTCCTGGCGGTCCGCGACGCGATCTCCACCCAGGCGAGGAACGCCGGCTACGGCTACGTCGAGACCCCCGGCTTCGAGGACGTGAACCTCTTCGCCCGCGGCGTCGGCGAGTCCACCGACATCGTCACCAAGGAGATGTACACCCTCACCACGAAGGGCGGCGACCAGCTCGCCCTCCGCCCCGAGGGCACCGCCTCCGTGCTGCGCGCCGCCCTCCAGGCCAACCTGCACAAGCAGGGCAACCTGCCGGTCAAGCTCTGGTACTCCGGCTCGTACTACCGCTACGAGCGGGCGCAGGCGGGCCGCTACCGCCACTTCTCGCAGGTCGGCGCCGAGGCGATCGGCGCCGAGGACCCCGCGCTCGACGCCGAGCTGATCATCCTCGCCGACCAGGCGTACCGCTCCCTCGGCCTGCGCCAGTACCGCATCCTGCTGAACTCGCTCGGCGACAAGGAGTGCCGCCCCGTCTACCGCGAGGCCCTGCAGACCTTCCTGCGCGGCCTCGACCTCGACGAGGAGACCCTGCGCCGCGCCGAGATCAACCCGCTGCGGGTCCTCGACGACAAGCGCGCCGACGTGCAGCAGCAGCTGGTCGACGCGCCGCTGCTGCGCGACTACCTGTGCGACGCCTGCAAGGCGTACCACGAGCAGGTCCGCGAGCTGATCACCGCCGCCGGCGTGGTCTTCGAGGACGACCCGAAGCTGGTCCGCGGCCTCGACTACTACACCCGGACCACCTTCGAGTTCGTCCACGACGGCCTCGGCTCGCAGTCCGCCGTGGGCGGCGGCGGCCGCTACGACGGCCTCTCCGAGATGATCGGCGGCCCCGCGCTGCCGTCCGTCGGCTGGGCCCTCGGCGTCGACCGGACCGTCCTCGCCCTGGAGGCCGAGGGCGTCGAGCTCGACCTGCCCGCCCCCACCAGCGTCTTCGCCGTCGCCCTCGGCGAGGAGGCGCGCCGCGTCCTCTTCGGCAAGGTCACCGAGCTGCGCCGGGCCGGCGTCGCCGCAGACTTCTCCTTCGGCGGCAAGGGCCTCAAGGGGTCGATGAAGGACGCCAACCGCTCCGGCGCCCGGATCGCCCTGGTCGCCGGCGAGCGGGACCTCGCCGAAGGTGTGGTCCAGGTCAAGGACATGCACTCCGGCGAGCAGCGCGCGGTCGCCCTGGACGAGGTCCTGGACGCCGTCCGCGGCCTGCTGGGCTGACGCCCCGCACCCGTCGAAGGGGCCCGGCCGCCGTGCGCGGCCGGGCCCCTTCGACGTCTCGTCCCACCGCCCGTCCTTATGTCCCGCGAACGGCCGGGGGCGTACCCCTTGTTGCAGAATGGGCGGGGCCGCCAGGGCCCTGGACGACGGAGAAGGACGGGCATGACGAACGCCGGCACGGAGACGACGGGGACCATCGGAGCGAGCAAGGGCCTCGCCTGGCTCCTGATGATCACCGGGGCGGCCGGACTGCTCGCCGCCTGGGTCATCACCCTCGACAAGTTCAAGCTCCTGGAGGACCCGAACTTCGTCCCCGGATGCAGCCTCAACCCCATCGTGTCCTGCGGGAACATCATGAAGAGCGAGCAGGCCTCGGTCTTCGGCTTCCCCAACCCGATGCTCGGCCTGGTCACCTACGCCATGGTGATCGCCATCGGCGTCGCCCTCCTCGCCGGCGCCCGCTACCGCCGCTGGTACTGGCTCGGCCTCAACGCCGGCACCCTCTTCGGCGTCGGCTTCTGCACCTGGCTCATGCAGCAGTCGCTGTACGAGATCAACTCGCTCTGCCTGTGGTGCTGCCTCGCCTGGGCCGCCACCATCGTCATGTTCTGGTACGTGACCTCGCACAACGTCCGCTCCGGGGTCGTCCCCGCACCCGCCGGGCTGCGCACCTTCTTCGCCGAGTTCACCTGGGTCCTGCCCGTCCTGCACCTCGGAATCATCGGCATGCTGATCCTGACCCGCTGGTGGGACTTCTGGACGAGCTGACCGCGCCCGCCCGGCCTGTCGGTGGCGTGTCCTAGGCTTCATGGACGTGGAGCCCGACCTCTTTACCGCAGCCGCCGAAGAACGCCAGGAGAAGGACCCGTCCAGCAGCCCGCTGGCGGTCCGGATGCGCCCCCGCACCCTCGACGAGGTGGTGGGCCAGAGGCACCTGCTCAAGCCCGGCTCGCCGCTGCGGCGGCTCGTCGGGGAGGGCACCGGCCCCGCCGGAGCCTCCTCGGTGATCCTCTGGGGCCCGCCGGGCATCGGCAAGACCACCCTCGCGTACGTGGTCTCCAAGGCCACCGACAAGCGCTTCGTCGAGCTCTCCGCGATCACCGCCGGCGTCAAGGAGGTCCGGGCCGTCATCGACGGCGCCCGCCGCGCCTCCGGCGGCTACGGCAAGGAGACCGTCCTCTTCCTCGACGAGATCCACCGCTTCTCCAAGGCCCAGCAGGACTCGCTGCTGCCCGCCGTCGAGAACCGCTGGGTCACGCTCATCGCCGCCACCACCGAGAACCCGTACTTCTCGGTGATCTCCCCGCTCCTCTCCCGCTCCCTGCTCCTCACCCTGGAGCCGCTCACCGACGAGGACCTCAGCGGCCTCATGGACCGGGCCGTCACCGAGGAGCGCGGCCTCGGCGGCGCCGTCGACCTCCACGACGACGCCCGCGCCCATCTGCTGCGGATCGCCGGCGGCGACGCCCGGCGCGCCCTCACCGCCCTGGAAGCCGCCGCCGGCGGCGCCCTCGCCAAGGGCGAGCGGGAGATCACCCTCCAGACCGTCGAGGAGGCCGTCGACCGCGCCGCGGTGAAGTACGACCGGGACGGCGACCAGCACTACGACGTCGCCAGCGCCCTCATCAAGTCCATCCGCGGCTCCGACGTCGACGCGGCCCTGCACTACCTGGCCCGCATGATCGAGGCGGGCGAGGACCCCCGCTTCATCGCCCGCCGGCTGATGATCTCCGCCAGCGAGGACATCGGCCTCGCCGACCCGCAGGCCCTGCCGCTCGCCGTCGCCGCCGCCCAGGCCGTCGCCATGATCGGCTTCCCCGAGGCCGCCCTCACCCTCAGCCACGCCACCATCGCCCTCGCCCTCGCCCCGAAGTCCAACGCGGCGACCAACGCGATCTTCGCCGCCCGCGAGGACGTGCGGAACGGCCTCGCCGGCCCCGTCCCGCCCCACCTGCGCGACGGCCACTACAAGGGTGCCGCCAAGCTCGGCCACGCCCAGGGATACGTCTACCCGCACGACGTGCCCGGCGCGATCGCCGCCCAGCAGTACGCCCCCGACGCCCTCCACGGCAAGCGCTACTACGAGCCCACCCGCTACGGCGCCGAGGCCCGCTACGCGGACGTCGTGGAGAAGGTCCGCGAGCGCCTGAAGGGCGACGGCGGCTGACCAGCGCCCCCGGGCGGTGGCGCTCCGCGGAGCCGGTACACTGGTCCGAACAGCTGCGTCCCGTGTCCGGCCCCGGCCGGCGCCACCAGAGCGGGACGGTCAGCAGGAGACCCGGCCTCCGGGCCAGGTTTCCAGGAGCGTCGCGCACCTTCGCATGGTGTCGCGTGCCACCCACCACCCCCCGGGTTCCCGGGACCGGCGGTGGGTCGTTCGCGTGCTGCACGTACGTGCCCAGACCGGGAAGCGGCTGCCCGACAGGACCCTCACGGGCCCGGCGGGTTTTCCCGGCTGCGGATTGCGACCTCCGTAACCACTGGTGAAGCCGTATTCGTTCAGACAGAGAGGTTGGTTCATGGCGAACCAGGCCCGCCCCAAGGTCAAGAAGTCGCGTGCCCTCGGCATCGCGCTGACGCCGAAGGCCGTCAAGTACTTCGAGGCCCGTCCCTACCCGCCGGGCGAGCACGGCCGCGGCCGCAAGCAGAACTCGGACTACAAGGTCCGTCTGCTCGAGAAGCAGCGTCTGCGTGCCCAGTACGACATCAGCGAGCGCCAGATGGCGCGCGCCTACGACCGCGCCAAGAAGGCCGAGGGCAAGACGGGCGAGGCGCTGGTCGTCGAGCTCGAGCGCCGCCTCGACGCCCTGGTCCTGCGTTCGGGCATCGCCCGCACCATCTACCAGGCCCGTCAGATGGTCGTCCACGGCCACATCCAGGTCAACGGCGTCAAGGTCGACAAGCCGTCCTTCCGCGTCCGTCCCGACGACGTCGTGATGGTCCGCGAGAAGTCCCGCGCGAAGACCCTGTTCCAGGTCGCCCGCGAGGGTGGCTTCGCCCCCGACGGCGAGACCCCGCGCTACCTCCAGGTCAACCTGAAGGCCCTGGCCTTCCGCCTGGACCGCGAGCCGAACCGCAAGGAGATCCCGGTCATCTGCGACGAGCAGCTGGTCGTCGAGTACTACGCCCGCTGATCCAGCGGCCGTCGTACACCCCCGCGGTGTTCAGCCCGCCGCTTCCCCGCCCTTCCCGGTGGGGGAGCCGGCGGGCTTCCGCGTTCCCGGCACCACCGGCGGACGCGCGCTGCGGAACGGCCGCGGCGCCGCCTCCGGCCGCCCCTCCGCGACCCCGCCCGGCCGGGCGGCCACCGCCCGCTCCACCGTCTCGTCCAGCGACAGCCCCTGCCCCAGCCGGACCGCCTCCTCGTACCGCTCGGCGCTCAGCGCCTCCACCGCCCGCCCCGCGCACAGCGTCCGCGGCCCGTCGAACGCGCCCGACCCGAACGTCCGGATCCCCACCGCGTCCCACGCCGGCAGCGCCGCGCCCTGGAGCACCGCCGCCTCCAGCGGATCGCCCTCGCTCACCGTCACCAGCGCCAGCAGCTCCACCGCCAGCACCACCCCCACCAGGTCGCGGAAGAGGTGGTTGATCGTCAGGCACTCCACCAGCAGCTCCCGCGCCTCCGCCAGCGCGTCCCGGGTCCACGCCGAGTACGCCAGCACATAGAGCGCGTACGCCCGCGTCCAGCGCTCCCCGCGCTCTTCGCAGATCTCCCGCACCTCCCGGCAGACCGCCGCCGCCCCCTCCAGATCGCCCTGGAAGGCCCGCGCCATCGCCAGCTCCACCTGGCCCATCAGCACGTTGCTGTTCAGCTCGCCCAGCTCCCGGTACGCGCCGAGGGCCCGGCCCAGCAGCTCCTCGGCGCGCGGGAAGTCGTCCGAGAGCAGCGCCAGACACCCCAGCCGGTGCGTCGCGTACGCCTCCGCCAGGCGGTTCCGCGAGGCCCGCGCCCGCTCCCGGCAGCTGTGCAGCGCGGCCACCGCCGCCGTCGGGTCGCCCTGCAGCACCGCCACGTAGCCGAGCACCCACAGCGCCTTCAGCCGCGCCTCCTCGTGCCCGGAGTCGAGGGCCAGCGCCCGGTCCAGCCAGTGCCGCCCCTCCGACAGCCGCCCGCACCCCACCCACGCGAACCAGAGCGTCCCGGCCAGGTGCTGCGCCAGGTGCGCGTCGTCCGGCGCCTCCAGGCACAGGTCGAGCGCGGCCCGCAGGTTCGGCAGCGCCGCCGCCGTCCGCGCCGCCACCTCCGCCTGCCGGGGACTGAACCACTCCAGCTCGCACCAGGTCGCCAGCCCCATGTACCAGTCGCGATGGCGCCGCCGCATCCGGTCGGTGTCCCCGAGCGCCGCCAGCCACTCCGCCCCGTACGCCGCCACCGTGTCCAGCATCCGGTAGCCCGGCCCCGCCGCCGTGTCCTCCCGGAACACCAGCGACTGCGCCAGCAGACCGCCCAGCAGGTCGAGGATCCCCTCCTGCGGCAGGTCGGGGCCCCCGCACACGTACTCCACGGCCTCCAGGTCGAACGGGCCGGCGAAGACCGACAGCCGCGCCCACAGCAGCCGCTCCTCCGGCGTGCACAGCTCGTGGCTCCAGCCGATCGCGGTGCGCAGCGTCTGGTGGCGGGGGAGGACCCCGCGCCCGCCGTCGCCGAGCAGCCGGAAGCGGTCGTCGAGCCGGGCCAGCAGCTGCTCCACGGAGAGCAGCGGCAGCCGCCCCGCCGCCAGTTCGAGCGCGAGCGGGATGCCGTCGAGGCGCCGGCACAGCTCCCGTACCGCCGCGTCGTCCGCGACGGCGGGGGCCCCGGCCCGCGCGGCCCGCTCGGCGAGCAGCTCCAGCGCGTCGTCCTCGCCCATCGGCGCCAGCGTCAGCACCGCCTCGCCCGGGATCCGCAGCGGGCGGCGGCCGGTGGCCAGCACGGTCAGTCCGGGCGCGCCGGCGAGCAGGTCGTGGACGAGCGGGCCGCACGCGTCCACCAGGTGCTCGAAGCCGTCGAGGACGAGGAGCAGCCGGCGCTCGGCGAGGTGGTCGCGCAGCACCTCGCGCGGTCCGCGGCGGGTGTGGTCGGTCAGCCCGAGCGCCTCCACCAGGGCGTGCTCGACCAGCTCGGGGTCGCGCACGGGGGCGAGCGCCGCGAGCCGCACCTCGTCGCCGTAGCGTTTCTGCACCGTGGCGGCGCACGTCAGGGCCAGCCGGGTCTTGCCCACGCCGCCCACGCCGAGGACCGTGACGAGGCGGGATTCGGCGAGGAGCGCGGCCAGTTCGGCCCGCTCGGCGGCCCGGCCCACGAACCGGTTGAGCTCCGCCGGGAGATTGCTGCGTCGCATGGGACACGGAGCGTACTCATCCGCGCGCGCTCCGTACAATCCGATCGCGTCACTCCCGCCCCACGGGCGGTAATGCGGTACGGCGTGACAGCCCGGGCGCGATAGGGTCGGGGGACGACTTTTCGCATGACCCGAACGACCGATGACGACAGCAGAGAGCGGTGCGCAGTGACCGGTGGAGAGGTTGCCGGGATCCTGGTGGCCGTGTTCTGGGCGATCCTCGTCTCCTTCCTCGCCGTGGTGCTGGCGAGGCTGGCGCAGACGCTCCGGGCGACCACCAGACTCGTGGCGGACGTGACCGAACAGGCCGTTCCCCTGCTCGCCGACGCGTCGGCGACCGTCCGCTCGGCACAGACCCAGCTCGACCGGGTCGACGCCATCGCCTCGGACGTCCAGGAGGTCACCGCCAACGCCTCCGCGCTCTCGACGACCGTCGCCTCCACCTTCGGGGGCCCGCTCGTCAAGGTCGCCGCGTTCGGGTACGGGGTCCGCAAGGCGCTCGGCCGCGGCCGCGAGGAGGCGCCGCCCGCCGGCCGGCGCCGTACTGTGATCGTCGGCCGTACCGTGCCGGTCGCACGGCGCCGGAAGCAGAAGGGCTGAGCCGCGATGTTCCGCCGCACGTTCTGGTTCACGGCCGGCGCAGCCGCCGGCGTCTGGGCCACCACCAAGGTCAACCGCAAGATCCAGCAGCTGACCCCCGAGAGCCTCGCGGCCCAGGCCGCGAACAAGGCGATCGAGACGGGCCACCGGCTCAAGGACTTCGCCCTCGACGTGAGGGCGGGCATGGTCCAGCGCGAGGCGGAACTGGGCGAGGCCCTCGGCCTCGACGCCCCGCCTCCCGCGGACCGGGAGCTTCCGGAGCCCCGCCGCCGGGCCGCCCTCGGCCCGACCCCGCACAAGACCACGACCACGTTCTCGGCGCGTTCCCCGCGCACGATCTCGTACAACCGGAATGAGGACCACTGATGGAGTCGGCTGAAATCCGCCGCCGCTGGCTGAGCTTCTTCGAGGAGCGCGGGCACACCGTCGTCCCTTCGGCGTCGCTCATCGCGGACGACCCGACTCTGCTGCTCGTCCCCGCCGGCATGGTGCCGTTCAAGCCCTACTTCCTGGGTGAGGTCAAGCCGCCGTTCACCCGTGCCTCCAGCGTGCAGAAGTGCGTGCGCACGCCGGACATCGAGGAGGTCGGCAAGACCACCCGGCACGGCACGTTCTTCCAGATGTGCGGCAACTTCTCCTTCGGCGACTACTTCAAGGAAGGCGCCATCAAGCTCGCCTGGGAGCTGTTGACCACCCCGGTGGAGCACGGCGGCTACGGGCTGGAGCCGGAGAAGCTCTGGATCACGGTCTACGAGCAGGACGACGAGGCCGAGCGCATCTGGCGCGACGTCATCGGCGTCCCCGCCGAGCGCATCCAGCGCCTGGGCATGGGCCCGAACTTCTGGTCGATGGGCGTCCCCGGCCCGTGCGGCCCGTGCTCCGAGATCAACTACGACCGCGGCCCCGAGTTCGGCGTCGAGGGCGGCCCGGCCGTCAACGACGAGCGGTACGTGGAGATCTGGAACCTCGTCTTCATGCAGTACGAGCGCGGCGAGGGCTCCGGCAAGGAGGACTTCCCGATCCTGGGCGACCTCCCCGCCAAGAACATCGACACGGGCCTCGGCCTGGAGCGCCTGGCGATGATCCTCCAGGGCGTCCAGAACATGTACGAGACGGACACCCTCAAGGTCGTCATCGACAAGGCCACCGAGCTCACCGGCGTCGCCTACGGCAAGGCCCACGACAGCGACGTGTCGCTGCGCGTGGTCGCCGACCACATGCGCACCTCCGTGATGCTCATCGGCGACGGCGTCACCCCGGGCAACGAGGGCCGCGGTTACGTGCTCCGCCGCATCATGCGCCGCGCCGTCCGCAACATGCGCCTGCTCGGCGCCACCGGTCCGGTCGTCGGCGAGCTCGTCGACACGGTCATCCGGACGATGGGCGAGCAGTACCCGGAGCTGGAGACCGACCGCAAGCGGATCGAGACGGTCGCCCTCGCCGAGGAGGCCGCGTTCCTGAAGGCCCTCAAGGGCGGCACCAACATCCTCGACACCGCCGTCACCGAGACCAAGGCCGCCGGCGGCACGGTCCTCGCCGGCGAGAAGGCGTTCCTGCTCCACGACACCTGGGGCTTCCCGATCGACCTCACCCTGGAGATGGCCGCCGAGCAGGGCCTCTCCGTGGACGAGGCCGGCTTCCGCCGCCTGATGCAGGAGCAGCGGGAGCGTGCCAAGGCCGACGCCAAGGCCAAGAAGACCGGCCACGCCGACGTCTCCGCCTACCGCGAGATCGCCGACACCTCCGGCGCCACCCAGTTCACCGGTTACACCAACACCGAGGGCGAGTCCACGGTCGTCGGCCTCCTGGTGAACGGCGTCCCGTCGCCGGCCGCCTCCGAGGGCGACGAGATCGAGGTCGTCCTCGACCGCACCCCCTTCTACGCCGAGGGCGGCGGCCAGATCGCCGACCAGGGCCGCATCCGGCTGCACTCCGGCGCCGTCATCGAGGTCCGCGACGTGCAGCAGCCCGTCCCGGGCGTCTCGGTGCACAAGGGTTCGGTGCAGGTCGGCGAGGTGACCGTGGGCTCCACCGCCTACGCCACCATCGACGTGCGCCGCCGCCGGGCCATCGCCCGCGCCCACTCGGCCACCCACCTCACCCACCAGGCGCTGCGCGACGCCCTCGGCCCGACGGCCGCCCAGGCCGGTTCCGAGAACCAGCCGGGCCGCTTCCGCTTCGACTTCGGTTCGCCGAACGCCGTCCCCGGCACGGTCCTCATGGACGTCGAGCAGAAGATCAACGAGGTCCTCGCGCGCGAGCTGGAGGTGCACGCCGAGGTCATGCCGATCGACGAGGCCAAGCGCCAGGGCGCCATCGCCGAGTTCGGCGAGAAGTACGGCGAGCAGGTCCGCGTCGTCACCATCGGCGACTTCTCCAAGGAGCTGTGCGGCGGCACCCACGTGCACAACACCGCCCAGCTGGGTCTGGTGAAGCTGCTCGGCGAGTCCTCCATCGGCTCGGGCGTGCGCCGCATCGAGGCCCTGGTCGGCGTCGACGCCTACAACTTCCTCGCCAAGGAGCACACGGTCGTCGCTCAGCTCCAGGAGCTGGTCAAGGGCCGTCCGGAGGAGCTGCCGGAGAAGATCTCCTCCATGCTCGGCAAGCTGAAGGACGCCGAGAAGGAGATCGAGAAGTTCCGCGCGGAGAAGGTCCTGCAGGCCGCCGCCGGCCTGGTCGACTCCGCCAAGGACGTGCGGGGCGTCGCCCTGGTCACCGGCCAGGTCCCGGACGGAACCGGCGCCGACGACCTGCGCAAGCTGGTCCTCGACGTGCGCGGCCGGATCCCGTCCGACCGCCCGGCCGTCGTCGCCCTCTTCACCACGGCCAACGGCAAGCCGCTGACGGTCATCGCCACCAACGAGGCCGCCCGCGAGCGCGGCCTCAAGGCCGGCGAGCTGGTCCGCACCGCCGCCAAGACCCTCGGCGGCGGTGGCGGCGGCAAGCCGGACGTCGCCCAGGGCGGCGGCCAGAACCCGGAGGCCGTCGGCGAGGCCATCGCCGCCGTCGAGCGCCTGGTCGTGGAAACCGCGTGACCATGCGCCGTGGACGACGGATCGCCGTCGACGTCGGGGACGCCCGGATCGGGGTCGCCTCGTGCGACCCCGACGGGGTCCTCGCCACGCCGGTGGAGACCGTGCCGGGGCGTGACGTCCCGGCCGCCCACCGGCGGCTCCGCCAGATCGTCGCGGAGTACGAGCCGATCGAGGTCGTCGTGGGCCTGCCCCGCTCGCTCAGCGGGCGGGAGGGCCCGGCCGCGGCCAAGGTCCGCGCCTTCGCGCGGGAGCTGGCGAAGGGGATCGCCCCGGTGCCGGTCCGGCTGGTGGACGAGCGGATGACCACCGTGACCGCGACGCAGGGGCTGCGGGCCTCCGGCGTGAAGTCCAAGAAGGGGCGGTCCGTCATCGACCAGGCCGCCGCTGTGATCATCCTTCAGAACGCTCTTGAGTCCGAACGGGTATCAGGTAATCCGCCCGGTGAGGGCGTCGAAGTGGTCATCTGATCGCGATACGGTAACGTTCCGCGCGATGCGGCGGTGTTCGAACAGCTGCCGCACTACGTAGAGGCGGATCGTCCGGAAGCCTCGCGGCTGTTTGGGGATCGATGACTGAGTATGGCCGGGGCCAGGGCTCCGAACCGTGGCACCCCACGGACCCGCTCTACGGGGACCAGGGGTGGGAAGGTCAGCAGCACTACCAGCAGCCGCAGCAGGCCACGCCGTACGCGCAGGACGGCCAGGGGTACCAGGACCCGTACGCCCAGCAGGGCTACGGGACCGACCCGTACCAGCAGCAGGCCGCCTATCAGCAGCAGTACCCGCAGCAGGGATACGCCGACCCGCACGCACCGGTGTACGGCGACCAGGGCCAGGCGCAGGCGTACGAGCAGACCGGCTGGAACCAGGGGTACGACACGCCCGGGCAGCACGCACAGGCGTACGACGGGAACTGGGAGACCGGCCAGGCCGCCATGGCCTACAACGCGCCGCCCGCCGACCCGTACGGCGGCCAGCAGCCCGACTTCTACGGCACGCCCGAGGCGTACCCGCCGCCCCAGCCGCCCGGCCGCCGGCAGCAGCCGCCGGAGCCGGTCGTCGACTGGGAGCCCGAACCGGAGCCCGAGCCCGCGCGGCCGGAACCGGAGGAGGCGGAGGAGTCGCACCCCTTCTTCACCAGTGACGACGAGGACGGCCACGAGGACGACGAACCGGCCGCCCGTCGTGGCCGGGGCGGGCGGGGCGGGCGCGGCGGCGACGACCGCGACCGCGAGCGCCGCGGCAAGGAGAAGAAGCGCAAGGGCAAGAACGGCGTCGCCTGCCTGGTCGTCGCCGCGGTCCTCGTCGGCGGCGTCGGCGGCATCGGCTACTTCGGCTACCAGTTCTGGCAGGGCCAGTTCGGCGAGGCGCCCGACTACGCGGGCAGTGGCACCGGCGAGGTCCAGGTCGAGATCCCCAAGGGCGCGTTCGGCAACCAGATCGGCAACATCCTCAAAGAGGCCGGCGTCGTGAAGAGCGTCGACGCCTTCGTCGCGGCGCAGCAGAAGAACGCCAAGGGCCTCTCGATCCAGGCCGGCGCCTACACCCTCAAGAAGGAGATGTCGGCCGAGAGCGCGGTCGCGCTCATGCTGGACCCGGCGAGCCAGGCCAACCTGATCATCCCCGAGGGCAAGCGCAACGCCTGGGTGTACGAGCAGATCGACACCCGCCTCGGCCTCAAGCCCGGCACCACGAAGGAACTCGCCTTCGAGAAGGCCGACTCCCTCGGCCTGCCCGACTGGGCCAAGAACCACGACGACGTGAAGGACCCGCTGGAAGGATTCCTCTTCCCGGCGAGCTACCCCGTCGCCAAGGGCGGCAAGCCCGAGGACGCCCTCAAGAAGATGGTCACCCGCGCGAACGCGGAGTACGCGAAGCTGGACCTGGAGGGCCAGGCGAAGAAGCACGGCGTCGAGAACGCCTGGGAACTCGTGACGGTCGCGAGCCTGGTGCAGGCGGAGGGCAAGACGCACGACGACTTCCGCAAGATGGCGGAGGTCATCTACAACCGCCTCCAGCCGGACAACGTCCAGACGAACCAGTTCCTGCAGTTCGACTCCGCGCTGAACTACCTCAAGGGCCAGTCCGAGATCAAGATCTCGGAGAAGGAGGCCCACACCAACAAGGACCCGTACAACACGTACACGAACCAGGGACTGCCGCCGGGACCGATCGGCAACCCGGGCAACGAGGCGCTGGCCGCCATGCTGAACCCCACGAACGACGGCTGGCTCTACTTCGTCGCCACGGACGGCATGAGCAAGACCGAGTTCGCGAGGACGCTGGAAGAGCACAACAAGCTGAGGGACAAGTTCAATGCCAACACCGGCCAGTGACCCGGGCCGCCGCGCCGCCGTCCTCGGTTCGCCGATCGCGCACTCGCTCTCCCCGGTCCTGCACCGGGCCGCGTACGCGGAGCTGGGTCTGGACGACTGGTCCTACGACCGCTTCGAGATCGACGAGGCGGCGCTGCCCGGCTTCGTCGCGGAGCTCGACGGCTCGTGGGCCGGCCTGTCGCTGACCATGCCGCTCAAGCGGGCGATCATCCCGCTGCTCGACGAGATCAGCGGCACGGCGGCCGCGGTGGAGGCGGTCAACACTGTGGTCCTCCGCGAGGACGGCCGCCGGTTCGGCGACAACACCGACATCCCCGGCATGATCGCCGCCCTGCGCGAGCGGGGCGTCGAGAAGGTGGAGTCCGCGGCGATCCTCGGCGCGGGCGCCACCGCCTCCTCCGCGCTCGCCGCGCTGGGCCGCGTCTGCGCCGGCCCGGTCACCGCGTACGTCCGCAGCGAGGCCCGGGCGGAGGAGATGCGCGGCTGGGGCGACCGGCTCGACGTGGACGTCCGCACCGCGGCCTGGGACGACGCGGCGGAGGCGTTCACCGCCCCGCTGGTCGTCGCCACGACCCCGGCCGGCACCACGGACGCCCTGGCCCAGGCGGTCCCCGACCGCCCCGGCACCCTCTTCGACGTCCTGTACGACCCCTGGCCGACGGCCCTCGCGGCGGCCTGGTCCGATCGCGGCGGCAAGGTCGTCGGCGGCCTGGACCTCCTCGTCCACCAGGCGGTCCTCCAGGTCGAACAGATGACGGGCGTCCCCAAGGCCCCGCTGGCCGCCATGCGCGCCGCCGGCGAGGCCGCCCTCGCCGCGCGCTGACCCCCCGCACGCCCGCGCCCGCCGCCGTGACCGCGCGCCCCGCCGTCCCGCACGGCGGGGCGCGCGTCCGATAGCTGGACCGGAGGCCGGGATCACGCCCCGGACATGGGAGGATCAGGGATGGCGGGCCAGGGCCGCGCACCCGGCCGCGCCGTCGCAGTGCCCAGGCGCGAGCATGAGGAGCATCGTTGAGCAGGTTGCGTTGGCTGACCGCTGGGGAATCCCACGGACCCGCGCTGGTCGCGACGCTGGAGGGTCTTCCCGCCGGCGTCCCGGTCACCACTGAGCTGGTGGCGGACCACCTCGCGCGGCGGCGCCTCGGCTATGGGCGCGGCGCCCGGATGAAGTTCGAGCAGGACGAGGTCACCTTCCTCGGCGGCGTCCGGCACGGGCTGTCCCTCGGGTCGCCGATCGCGGTGATGGTCGGCAACACCGAGTGGCCCAAGTGGGAGAAGGTCATGTCGGCCGACCCGGTCGACCCCTCGGAGCTGAAGGAGACCGGCCGCAACGCGCCGCTCACCCGGCCCCGCCCCGGCCACGCCGACCTGGCCGGCATGCAGAAGTACGGCTTCGACGAGGCCCGGCCGATCCTGGAGCGCGCCAGCGCCCGCGAGACCGCCGCCCGCGTCGCCCTCGGCGCCGTCGCCCGGTCCTTCCTCAAGGAGGCCGCCGGCATCGAGATCGTCAGCCACGTCGTCGAGCTGGCCTCCGCCAAGGCCCCGTACGGCGTCTACCCGGTCCCCGGCGACGTCGAGAAGCTCGACGCCGACCCGGTCCGCTGCCTCGACGCCGACGCGTCGAAGGCGATGGTCGCGGAGATCGACCAGGCCCACAAGGACGGCGACACCCTCGGCGGCGTCGTCGAGGTCCTCGCGTACGGCGTGCCCGTCGGCCTCGGCTCCCACGTGCACTGGGACCGCCGCCTCGACGCCCGGCTCGCCGCCGCGCTCATGGGCATCCAGGCCATCAAGGGCGTCGAGGTCGGCGACGGCTTCGACCTCGCCCGGGTGCCCGGCTCGAAGGCCCACGACGAGATCGTGAAGACCGACGACGGCATCAAGCGCGCCTCCGGCCGCTCCGGCGGCACCGAGGGCGGTCTCACCACCGGCGAACTGCTGCGCGTCCGCGCCGCCATGAAGCCGATCGCGACCGTGCCGCGCGCGCTCGCCACCGTCGACGTCGCCACCGGCGAGGCCGCCTCCGCCCACCACCAGCGCTCCGACGTCTGCGCCGTCCCGGCCGCCGGCATCGTCGCCGAGGCCATGGTCGCCCTCGTCCTCGCCGACGCCGTCGTCGAGAAGTTCGGAGGCGACTCGGTCCCCGAGACCCGCCGCAACGTCCGGTCGTACCTCGACCACCTGCACATCCGGTGACCGGCGGCCCCCTGGTCGTCCTCGTCGGCCCGATGGGCTCCGGCAAGTCCACGGTGGGCGCGCTCCTGGCCGAACGGCTCGGCGCGCCCTACCGGGACACCGACGCCGACATCGTCGCCGCCGAGGGCCGCGAGATCTCCGACATCTTCGTCGAGGACGGCGAGGAGCACTTCCGCGCGCTGGAGAAGGCCGCCGTCGCCCGCGCGCTCGCCGAGCACGAGGGCGTCCTCGCCCTCGGCGGCGGCGCGGTCCTCGACGCCGGCACCCGCGCGCTGCTGGCCGGACGGCCCGTCGCGTACCTCTCGATGGAGGTCGAGGAGGCCGTCCGGCGGGTCGGCCTCGGCGCGGCCCGGCCGCTGCTCGCGGTCAACCCGCGGCGGCAGTGGCGCGAGCTGATGGACGCCCGCCGCCCCCTGTACGAAGAAGTCGCGCGCGTCGTCGTCGCCACCGACACCCGCACCCCCGAAGAGGTCGCCGCCGCGGTCCTCGACGCACTGGAGTTGAAGGACGCATGACCACGGACCAGGAAGTCACCCGCATCCACGTCGGCGGGAGCGCCGGCACGGATCCGTACGAGGTGCTGGTCGGCCGGCAGCTGCTCGGCGAACTGCCCGGCCTCATCGGCGACAAGGCGAAGCGGGTCGCGGTCATCCACCCCGAGGCGCTCGCCGAGACCGGCGAGGCGCTGCGCGAGGACCTCGCCGGGCAGGGGTACGAGGCCGTCGCCATCCAGGTGCCGAACGCCGAGGAGGCGAAGACCGCCGAGGTCGCCGCGTACTGCTGGAAGGCGCTCGGCCAGACCGGCTTCACCCGCACCGACGTCATCGTGGGCGTGGGCGGCGGCGCCACCACCGACCTGGCCGGCTTCGTCGCCGCGACCTGGCTGCGGGGCGTCCGCTGGATCGCCGTGCCGACCACCGTCCTCGGCATGGTCGACGCGGCCGTCGGCGGCAAGACCGGCATCAACACCGCCGAGGGCAAGAACCTCGTCGGCGCCTTCCACCCGCCGGCCGGCGTCCTGTGCGACCTCGCCGCGCTGGAGTCGCTGCCCGTCCACGACTTCGTCAGCGGCCTCGCCGAGATCATCAAGGCCGGCTTCATCGCCGACCCGGTGATCCTCGACCTCGTCGAGGAGGACCCGCAGGCCGCCCGAACGCCCGCCGGCCCGCACACCGCCGAGCTGATCGTCCGCTCCATCCAGGTCAAGGCCGACGTCGTCTCCGGCGACCTCAAGGAGTCCGGCCGCCGCGAGATCCTCAACTACGGGCACACCCTCGCGCACGCCATCGAGAAGAACGAGCGGTACAAGTGGCGGCACGGCGCCGCCGTCTCCGTCGGCATGGTCTTCGCCGCCGAGCTGGGCCGGCTCGCCGGCCGCCTCGACGACGCCACCGCCGACCGGCACCGCTCCGTCCTGGAGTCCGTCGGCCTGCCGCTCACCTACCGCGGCGACCAGTGGCCCAAGCTGCTGGAGACGATGAAGGTCGACAAGAAGTCCCGCGGCGACCTGCTGCGCTTCATCGTCCTCGACGGCCTCGCCAAGCCCTCCGTCCTGGAGGGCCCGGACCCGTCCGTCCTCGTCGCCGCGTACGGGGAGATCTCCGCATGAGCGAACCGCGCCGCGTCCTGGTGCTGAACGGGCCGAACCTCGGCCGGCTGGGCTCGCGCGAGCCCGACATCTACGGCGCCACCTCCTACCAGGGGCTCGTCGCCTCCTGCCGGGAACTCGGCGCCGCACTCGGCTTCGCCGTCGAGGTCCGGGAGACCAACGACGAGGGCGAGATGATCCGCTGGCTGCACGAGGCGGCCGACGGACGGGTGCCGGTCGTCCTGAACCCGGGCGCCTTCACCCACTACTCGTACGGGATGCGGGACGCGGCGGCGCAGCGCACCGCCCCGCTGATCGAGGTCCACATCTCGAACCCGTACACCCGCGAGGAGTTCCGCCACACCTCGGTGGTGGCGGCCGTGGCGACCGGCACCGTCGCCGGCTTCGGCATCGGCTCCTACCGGCTCGCCCTGCGCGCCCTCGCCGAGGAACTCGCCGCGGAGAGCTGACGGCGGCGGCGCCCGCCCGAGCGGCCGGCCCGGGGACGTCCGACGACGACCCGGGCCGGACGGGTGTGCGCGGACCGCACCCGGGAAGGGGTTACGCGGAGACCGGGACGGCGCGCCTCACCCGCGGGCTCCCGGGGCCGGGCACGTTCGGCGGGGGCCGGGCGTTTCCCCGAGCGGGGGGACGGGGCGGTAACGTTTTGGCATCTCCGGCGACCGGAGGCGGGCCGACGGAGGCACCGCTCCGGGCGCCTCACCGACGCATCAGGCCGACGAGACGGAGTGGCACCGGATGCAGCACGCAGTGGGGGGACCGCTGCCACCGCCCGAGCGACCGGGCCGGGCGCCCGGCCAGGCGCCGGCCGGCGGACACGGTCCCGTGACCCCGCCCCCGCCCCAGCAGGCCGCGCCCTACCCGGGCCCGCCGCCGTCCGGCACGCCCGGCGGCCGGCTCGGCGTGCACCCGGCCGTGCAGCAGGGCCCGCCCCCGCCGCCCGCGCGGGGACCGGGCTGGGGCACCGCGCCCGCCCCCGCACCCGGCGGGATGTCCTCGCACGTCACCGGGGCCGTACCGCTGGCGCCGCCGGTGCCGTCGTACGAGCAGGGGCCCGGCACCGGGACCGCGACCCTCGCCGTCCTGCTGATCGGTCCGGCCGGCGCGGGCAAGACCACGGTCGCCCGGCACTGGGCGACCCGCCGGCCCGTCCCCACCGCGCACGTCAGCCTCGACGACGTCCGCGAATGGGTCTGCTCCGGCTTCGCCGACCCGCAGTCCGGATGGAACGAGCACTCCGAGGCGCAGTACCGGCTGGCCCGCCGCACCTGCGGCTTCGCGGCCCGCAACTTCCTCGCCAACGGCATCTCGTGCATCCTCGACGACGCCGTCTTCCCCGACCGCCCGGTCGTGGGCCTCGGCGGCTGGAAGCGGCACGTAGGTCCCGGCCTGCTGCCGGTGGTCCTGCTGCCGGGCCTGGAGGTCGTCCTGGAGCGCAACGCCCAGCGCTCCGGCAACCGGCGCCTCTCCGACGAGGAGGTCGCCGCGATCCACGGCCGGATGGCCGGCTGGTACGGCTCCGGGCTGCCGATCATCGACAACTCGGCGCTGGACGTGGAGGCCACCGCCCGGCTGCTGGACGAGGCCCTGGCCCGGGCGATATCCGCGCCGCCCGGCGGCTGACCCCCCGGCGCGGCCCCTCCCCGGTCGGACGCCGCCGACAGGCCGGGGCGGGGTCGCGCTCGTAGGCTCGAAGACATGTCACAGGTGTATGCGGACCGCCGGGTCAGACTGCGCGACCGGGTCGCGGCAGCGGGCAGCGCGGCGGCCCTGGTGTCCCGCCCCGCCAACGTCCGCTACCTCGCGGGCGGCGCCCCGCCGGGAGCCGTCCTGCTGGTCGGCCCCGAGCCCGGCGCCGACGTGCTGATCCGGCCCGCCCGCGGCGAGGGCGAGCCCGTCGACGGACGTCTCGACGAACAGCTCCGGCAGCAGCAGCTGCCGCTCGGCGGCGGGGACCCGGCGGTCGCCGCCGCCGAACTCGCCCGCCGCTCCGGCGCGGACGGGCTCGCCGTCGAGGAGCACCACCTGACGGTGGCCCGCCACCGCACCCTCGGCTCCGCCGCCCCCGGGCTCCGCCTCGCCGACCTCGCCTGCGCCGTCGAACAGCTCCGGGTCGTCAAGGACGAGGACGAGATCGGCTGTCTGCGGATCGCCGCCGAGATCGCCGACCAGGCCCTCGGCGAACTCCTGGAGTCCATCCTCGTCGGCCGCACCGAGCGCCACCTCGCCCTCGAACTGGAGCGGCGGCTCGTCGACCACGGCGCCGACGGCGCGGCCTTCCCCACCTCCGTCGCCACCGGCCCGCACTCCGGCCGGCGCGGCCACCGCCCCACCGACCGCCGGGTCGAGGAGGGCGACTTCCTGTCCGTCTGCCTCGGCGCGGACTACCGCGGCTACCGCTGCGAGATCGGCCGGACCTTCGTCATCGGCACCGCCCCCGCCGACTGGCAGATCGAGCTGTACGACCTGGTCTTCGCCGCTCAGCGGGCCGGCCGGGAGTCCCTGGTGCCGGGCGCCGAGTACCGTGACGTGGACCGCGCGGCCCGGCAGATCCTCGACGCCGGAGGCCACGCCGCGACCGCCGTACCCGTCACCGGGCACGGGGTGGGGCTCGAAATCGACGAGGACCCGCAGCTGTCCCCCTCGGCCATGGGTAAACTGGACGCTTGTGTGCCGGTCACCGTCGAACCGGGGGTCCACCTCCCGGGCCGGGGCGGAGTCCGGATCGATGACACGCTCGTCGTGCGCCAGGAGGCGGACGGCGGACCCGAGCTACTCACCATCACGACCAAGGAGCTGCTCGCGCTGTAAGGCGCGTACGCCTCCTCGGTCCCCACGTCAGTCCAGGAGATTCCGCAACCGTGGCTTCCACGAACGACCTCAAGAACGGCATGGTGCTCAAGCTCGAAGGCGGCCAGCTCTGGTCCGTCGTCGAGTTCCAGCACGTCAAGCCCGGCAAGGGCCCGGCCTTCGTGCGCACCAAGCTCAAGAACGTGCTGTCCGGCAAGGTCGTCGACAAGACCTTCAACGCCGGCGTGAAGGTGGAGACCGCGAACGTCGACAAGCGCGACATGCAGTTCTCCTACATGGACGGCGACTACTTCGTCTTCATGGACATGGACACGTACGACCAGCTGCACATCGACCGCAAGGTCGTCGGTGACGCCGCCAACTTCCTCGTCGAGGGCTTCACCGCGCTCGTCGCGCAGAACGAGGGCCAGGTCCTCTACGTCGAGCTGCCGGCCGCCGTCGAGCTCACCATCGCCGAGACCGAGCCGGGCGTCCAGGGCGACCGCTCCACCGGTGGCACCAAGCCCGCCACCCTGGAGACCGGCCACCAGATCCAGGTCCCGCTCTTCATCACCACCGGTGAGAAGATCAAGGTCGACACCCGTGACAGCAGCTACCTCGGCCGGGTGAACAGCTAACCGTGGCCGCCCGGAGCAAGGCCCGCAGGCGGGCCTTCCAGATCCTGTTCGAGGCCGACCAGCGCGGCACTTCGGTGCAGGAGGTCCTCGCGGACCAGATCCGGCTCCACCGCGCCGACGCGCAGCAGCCGCCGGTCGGTGACTTCACCATGCAGCTCGTCGAGGGGTACGCCCAGTACGTGACCCGGATCGACGAGCTCATCGCCACCTACGCGGTGGACTGGGACCTCGACCGGATGCCCGCCGCCGACCGGAACATCGTGCGCCTCGGCGCCTACGAGGTGATCTGGGAGGACGGCACGCCGGACGCCGTGGCGATCGACGAGGCCGTGCAGCTGGCCAAGGAGTTCTCCACGGACGACTCCCCGGCCTTCGTCAACGGCCTCCTCGGACGCTTCAAGGACCTGAAGCCCCGACTGCGCCGGGACGTGGACGCCTAGTCCGCACGGCGCGTCGAAGGGGCCCGTCGCACTCCGGTGCGACGGGCCCCTTCGCGTACCGCCATCCGGGTGAGTCCCCGGGGGCGGGCGTACGGAAAAGCCGCCGGGCCCGTGGCGTCGGAGGACGTCCACGGGCCCGGCGGCACGTTTCTGCAAGGGGTGCGGGGAGGGGTCAGTTCTCCTCGTGGGCGACCGCGCGGCGCGCGTCCGCGTCGAGCACGCCCCAGCTGATCAGCTGCTCGGTCAGGACCGAGGGGGACTGGTCGTAGATGACGGCCAGGGTGCGCAGGTCGTCCTGGCGGATCGACAGCACCTTGCCGTTGTAGTCGCCGCGCTGCGACTGGATCGTCGCCGCGTAGCGCTGGAGGGGGCCGGCCTTCTCCTGCGGGACGTGGGCCAGGCGCTCCAGGTCCAGGACCAGCTTCGGCGGGGGCTCGGCGGCGCCGCCGGGGGTCGTACCGGGCAGCAGCTCCTGCACCGGAACGCCGTAGAAGTCCGCCAGCTCGGCCAGGCGCTGCACGGTCACGGCACGGTCGCCGCGCTCGTACGAGCCGACCACGACCGCCTTCCAGCGGCCCTGGGACTTCTCCTCCACCCCGTGGAGGGACAGGCCCTGCTGGGTGCGGATCGCGCGGAGTTTGGCCCCGAGCTGCTTTGCGTATTCGCTGGACATAACGCTCCCGGACGCTGTGACGACATGCGGCTGCGCCGCGCGGCTGGTAACTCACTGTGAGGTTACGCAGCGTTACTCTTTCCCGTCAAGCCGAAAGGGGCCCGCCGCCCCCTCCCGGGGGACGGTCCGCCGCAGGTCGGAGCGGGGGAGGGGGAGGCCGCGAAAGGCCGTGCGAGCGTCCCTGCTAAAGTGGACGCCGTACATCCGACGTCCTTTAAAGACCGTCCCGTGAGGCGGAGAAGGAGGTCCTTTCTTCATGGACACGCACGCACACACCGATGCGGCGCGGCCCGTTCTCGAGGCCCCCGACATCGCCCGGGTCCTGACCCGGATCGCCCACGAGATCGTCGAGCGCGCCAAGGGCGCCGACGACGTGGTCCTGCTCGGCATTCCCACCCGCGGCGTCTACCTCGCCCGCCGGCTGGCCGAGAAGCTCGCGCAGATCACCGGCACCGAGGTCCCGGTCGGATCGCTCGACATCACCATGTACCGCGACGACCTCCGGATGAAGCCGGCGCGCGCCATCGGGCGCACCGACATTCCCGCGGACGGCGTCGACGGCCGCCTCGTCGTCCTCGTCGACGACGTCCTCTTCTCCGGCCGCACCATCCGTGCCGCCCTCGACGCCCTCGGCGACATCGGCCGCCCCCGCGCGGTCCAGCTCGCCGTCCTCGTCGACCGCGGCCACCGCGAGCTGCCGATCCGCGCCGACTACGTCGGCAAGAACCTCCCCACGTCGCTGCGGGAGACCGTCAAGGTCCAGCTCGCCGAGGAGGACGGTCGCGACACCGTGCTGCTCGGCGGCAAGTCCGCCTCCTAGCCGGACCGGCCGTCCCGCGGGGCCGCACCGCACCTCCGTGCGCCCCCGCATGCCCTCATGCCTCCCCACCCCGGAGAGAAACCCCCGATGATGCGTCACCTCATCTCGGCCGCCGACCTCACCCGCGACGACGCCGTCCTGATCCTCGACACCGCCGAGGAGATGGCCCGGGTGGCCGACCGGCCGATCAAGAAGCTGCCGGCCCTCCGCGGCCGGACCATCTGCAACCTCTTCTTCGAGGACTCCACCCGGACCCGGATCTCCTTCGAGGCCGCCGAGAAGCGCCTCTCCGCCGACGTCATCAACTTCGCGGCCAAGGGCTCCAGCGTCTCCAAGGGCGAGTCCCTGAAGGACACCGCCCAGACCCTGGAGGCGATGGGCGTCGACGCCGTCGTCATCCGGCACGGCGCCTCCGGCGCCCCCTTCCGCCTCGCCACCTCCGGCTGGATCGACGCCCCCGTCATCAACGCCGGCGACGGCACCCACCAGCACCCCACCCAGGCCCTGCTCGACGCCTTCACCATGCGCCGCCGCCTCGTCGGCCGCGACGCCGGACTCGGCCAGGACCTGGCCGGCAAGCGGATCACGATCGTCGGCGACGTCCTGCACAGCCGGGTCGCCCGCTCCAACGTCGACCTCCTGCACACCCTCGGCGCCGAGGTCACCCTGGTGGCCCCGCCCACCCTCGTCCCCGTCGGCGTCGAGACCTGGCCCTGCGAGATCTCCTACGACCTCGACGCCGTGCTGCCGAAGTCCGACGCGGTCATGATGCTGCGGGTGCAGCGCGAGCGGATGAACGCCGCCTTCTTCCCGACCGAGCGCGAGTACTCCCGCCGCTACGGACTCGACGGCGACCGGATGGCGAAGATGCCCGAGCACGCCATCGTCATGCACCCCGGCCCCATGGTCCGCGGCATGGAGATCACCGCCGAGGTCGCCGACTCCGACCGCTGCACGGTCGTCGAGCAGGTCGCCAACGGCGTCTCCGTCCGGATGGCCGTCCTCTACCTGCTGCTCGGCGGCTCCGAGCCCGCCGTCGCCCCCGCCACCCCCCGTACCGAGGAGAGCAAGTAACGATGAGCAAGATCCTTATCCGCGGTGCGCAGGTGCTGGGCGGCGAGCCGCAGGACGTCCTGATCGACGGCGAGACGATCTCCGAGGTCGGCACCGGCCTGTCCGCCGAGGGCGCGACCGTGATCGAGGCCGCCGGCCAGATCCTCCTCCCCGGCCTCGTCGACCTCCACACCCACCTGCGCGAGCCCGGCCGCGAGGACTCCGAGACCGTCCTCACCGGCACCCGCGCCGCCGCCGCCGGCGGCTACACCGCCGTCTTCGCCATGGCCAACACCCACCCCGTCGCCGACACCGCCGGCGTCGTCGAGCAGGTCTACCGGCTCGGCAAGGAGGCCGGCTACTGCGACGTGCAGCCCATCGGCGCCGTCACCGTCGGCCTGGAGGGCAAGAAGCTCGCCGAGCTCGGCGCCATGCACGACTCCGCCGCCGGCGTCACCGTCTTCTCCGACGACGGCAAGTGCGTCGACGACGCCGTGATCATGCGCCGCGCCCTGGAGTACGTGAAGGCGTTCGGCGGCGTCGTCGCCCAGCACGCCCAGGAGCCCCGCCTCACCGAGGGCGCCCAGATGAACGAGGGCGTCGTCTCCGCCGAGCTCGGGCTGGGCGGCTGGCCCGCCGTCGCCGAGGAGTCGATCATCGCCCGCGACGTCCTCCTCGCCGAGCACGTCGGCTCCCGCGTCCACATCTGCCACCTCTCCACCGCCGGCTCCGTCGAGATCGTCCGCTGGGCCAAGTCCCGCGGCATCGACGTGACCGCCGAGGTCACCCCGCACCACCTCCTCCTCACGGACGAGCTGGTCCGCACGTACAACCCGGTCTACAAGGTCAACCCGCCGCTGCGCACCGAGAAGGACGTCCTCGCGCTCCGCGAGGCGCTGGCCGACGGGACGATCGACATCGTCGCCACCGACCACGCCCCGCACCCGCACGAGGACAAGGACTGCGAGTGGGCCGCCGCCGCCATGGGCATGGTCGGCCTGGAGACCGCGCTCTCCGTCGTCCAGCAGACGATGGTCGAGACCGGGCTCCTCGACTGGGCCGGCGTCGCCGACCGGATGTCCTTCGCCCCGGCCCGCATCGGCCGCGCCACCGGCCACGGACGACCCGTCTCGGCTGGTGAGCCCGCGAACCTGGTCCTGGTCGATCCGGCTTACCGTGGGACGGTGGACCCCGCGGACTTCGCCTCCCGCAGCCGCAACACCCCCTACGAGGGCCGTGAGCTGCCGGGGCGCGTCACCCACACCTTCCTGCGGGGCCGGGCAACGGTCATGGACGGGAAGTTGGCGTGACACACCACATCGCAAGCGCGGCCCTCGCCGCGGAGCAGAAGTCGGCCGAGGTGACCGACTGGGCCGGCCGCATCGGCTGGGTCGTCGGACTTCTGCTCTTCGTCGCCTTCGTCTACTGGCTCATGCGCCAGGGCTGGAAGTGGCGCGGCAGCCTCCAGTCGGACCTCCCCGCGCTCCCCGAGGTGCCGCGGGAGCCCGCCGAGGCGAAGCTGACGATGGAGGGCCGCTACCACGGC
The DNA here is from genome assembly GCA_000721275.1 of Microtetraspora glauca. Taxonomy (GTDB): domain Bacteria; phylum Actinomycetota; class Actinomycetes; order Streptomycetales; family Streptomycetaceae; genus Streptomyces. The sequence continues at coordinate 122,581 of JOFO01000006.1, forward strand.
TCCACCACCGCGGGACAGTGGCTCGACCGGATCGTCGCCCACGGCCTCGGCACCCGCAGCCGCGCCGAGCTCACGCTCACCGGCGCCGGGATCTCGGTCGTCCGCCCCGGGGCGAACGACTTCCTGATCCCCGCCGCCGCCCTGCGCGAGGCCCGCCTCGACAAGGGCATCGCCGGCAAGGTCCTCGCCGAGGGCGGGCTCCTGATCGTCACCTGGGAGCACGGCGGCACCCTCCTCGACTCGGGCTTCCGCTCCGACCGGGCCGCCGAGCACACCGCCTGGGTCGACACCCTCAACTCCATGATCAACACGACGGAAGGCATCGCACGATGACGACCTCCACCAGGGGAGCCCACGCTCCCGCCGTACTCGTCCTGGAGGACGGCCGCACCTTCCGCGGCCGCGCCTACGGGGCCGTGGGGGAGACCTTCGGCGAGGCCGTCTTCTCCACCGGCATGACCGGCTACCAGGAGACGCTGACCGACCCCTCGTACGACCGCCAGATCGTCGTCGCCACCGCCCCCCAGATCGGCAACACCGGCTGGAACGACGAGGACGACGAGTCCAGCCGCATCTGGGTCTCCGGCTACGTGGTCCGCGACCCCGCCCGCATCCCGTCGAACTGGCGCGCCCGCCGCAGCCTCGACGACGAGCTCGTCGCCCAGGGCGTCGTCGGCATCTCCGGCATCGACACCCGCGCCCTCACCCGCCACCTGCGCGAGCGCGGCTCCATGCGCGCCGGCGTCTTCTCCGGCGAGGCCCTGGCCCCCGAGGCCGAGCTGCTCGCCCGGGTCCAGGCCCAGCCGCACATGAAGGGCGCCAGCCTCTACGAGGAGGTCGCCACCAAGGAGCCGTACGTCGTCCCCGCGATCGGCGACAAGAAGTTCACCGTCGCCGCGATCGACCTCGGCATCAAGGGCATGACCCCGCACCGGATGGCCGAGCGCGGCATCGAGGTCCACGTGCTGCCCGCCACCGCCACCGCCGACGACGTGTACGCGGTGAACCCGGACGGCGTCTTCTTCTCCAACGGCCCGGGCGACCCGGCCACCGCCGACGGCCCGGTCGCGCTCATGACCGCCGTCCTGGAGCGGAAGACCCCGCTCTTCGGCATCTGCTTCGGCAACCAGATCCTCGGCCGCGCCCTCGGCTTCGGCACCTACAAGCTGAAGTACGGCCACCGCGGCATCAACCAGCCCGTCCAGGACCGGACCACCGGCAAGGTCGAGGTCACCGCGCACAACCACGGCTTCGCCGTCGACGCGCCCCTCGACAAGGTCTCGGAGACCCCCTTCGGCCGCGCCGAGGTCTCCCACGTCTGCCTGAACGACGACGTCGTGGAAGGCCTCCAGCTGCTCGACCAGCCGGCCTTCTCCGTCCAGTACCACCCCGAGGCGGCCGCCGGCCCGCACGACGCCGCGTACCTCTTCGACCGCTTCGTTTCTCTGATGGAGGCCGAGCGTGCCTAAGCGCACCGATATCCAGTCCGTCCTGGTCATCGGCTCCGGCCCGATCGTCATCGGCCAGGCCGCCGAGTTCGACTACTCCGGCACCCAGGCGTGCCGCGTCCTCAAGGCCGAGGGCCTGCGGGTCATCCTGGTCAACTCCAACCCGGCCACGATCATGACCGACCCGGAGATCGCCGACGCCACCTACGTCGAGCCGATCACCCCCGAGTTCGTCGAGAAGATCATCGCCAAGGAGCGCCCCGACGCCCTCCTGCCCACCCTCGGCGGCCAGACCGCGCTCAACACCGCGATCTCCATGCACGAGCAGGGCGTCCTGGAGAAGTACGGCGTCGAGCTCATCGGCGCCAACGTCGAGGCCATCCACAAGGGCGAGGACCGCGACCTCTTCAAGGGCGTCGTCGAGGCCGTCAAGGCCAAGATCGGGTACGGCGAGTCCGCCCGCTCGGTCATCTGCCACTCCATGGAGGACGTCCTCAAGGGCGTCGACACGCTCGGCGGCTACCCCGTCGTCGTCCGCCCCTCCTTCACCATGGGCGGCGCCGGCTCCGGCTTCGCCCACGACGAGGAGGAGCTGCGCCGCATCGCCGGCCAGGGCCTCACGCTCTCCCCGACCACCGAGGTGCTCCTGGAGGAGTCCATCCTCGGCTGGAAGGAGTACGAGCTGGAGCTGATGCGCGACAAGAACGACAACGTCGTGGTCGTCTGCTCCATCGAGAACTTCGACCCGATGGGCGTCCACACCGGCGACTCCATCACCGTCGCCCCGGCGATGACCCTCACCGACCGCGAGTACCAGCGGCTCCGCGACATCGGCATCGCGATCATCCGCGAGGTCGGCGTCGACACCGGCGGCTGCAACATCCAGTTCGCGGTCAACCCCGAGGACGGCCGGATCATCGTCATCGAGATGAACCCGCGCGTCTCCCGCTCCTCGGCGCTCGCCTCCAAGGCCACCGGCTTCCCGATCGCCAAGATCGCCGCCAAGCTGGCCGTCGGCTACACGCTCGACGAGATCCCGAACGACATCACCGAGAAGACGCCGGCCTCCTTCGAGCCGACCCTCGACTACGTCGTCGTGAAGGCCCCGCGCTTCGCCTTCGAGAAGTTCCCGTCCGCCGACTCCACGCTGACCACGACCATGAAGTCGGTCGGCGAGGCCATGGCCATCGGCCGGAACTTCCCCGAGGCCCTGCAGAAGGCCCTGCGCTCCCTGGAGAAGAAGGGCTCGCAGTTCGCCTTCACCGGCGAGCCCGGCGACAAGGCCGAACTCCTCCGCGAGGCGGTCCGCCCGACCGACGGCCGCATCAACACCGTGATGCAGGCGATCCGGGCCGGCGCCACCCCCGAGGAGGTCTTCGACGCCACGAAGATCGACCCGTGGTTCGTCGACCAGCTCTTCCTCATCAAGGAACTCGCCGACGAGCTCGCCGGCGCCGAGAAGCTGGAGCCGGAGCTGCTGGCCGAGGCCAAGCGCCACGGCTTCTCCGACGCCCAGATCGCCGAGATCCGCGGCCTGCGCGAGGACGTCGTCCGCGAGGTCCGGCACGCCCTCGGCGTCCGCCCGGTCTACAAGACCGTCGACACCTGCGCCGCCGAGTTCGCCGCCAAGACGCCGTACTTCTACTCCTCGTACGACGAGGAGACCGAGGTCGCGCCGCGCGAGAAGCCCGCCGTGATCATCCTCGGCTCCGGCCCGAACCGCATCGGCCAGGGCATCGAGTTCGACTACTCCTGCGTCCACGCCTCCTTCGCCCTCAGCGACGCCGGCTACGAGACCGTGATGGTCAACTGCAACCCGGAGACCGTCTCGACGGACTACGACACCTCCGACCGCCTGTACTTCGAGCCGCTGACGCTCGAGGACGTGCTGGAGATCGTCCACGCCGAGTCCCTCGCCGGCCCGATCGCCGGTGTGGTCGTCCAGCTCGGCGGCCAGACCCCGCTCGGCCTCTCCCAGGCCCTGAAGGACAACGGCGTGCCGGTCGTCGGCACCTCCCCGGAGGCCATCCACGCCGCCGAGGACCGCGGCGCCTTCGGCCGCGTCCTGGAGGAGGCCGGCCTGCCGGCCCCCAAGCACGGCACCGCCACCACCTTCGCCGGCGCCAAGAAGATCGCCGACGAGATCGGCTACCCGGTCCTGGTCCGCCCCTCGTACGTGCTCGGCGGCCGCGGCATGGAGATCGTCTACGACGAGACCCGGCTGGAGGCGTACATCGCCGAGTCCACCGAGATCAGCCCCACCCGGCCGGTCCTGGTCGACCGCTTCCTCGACGACGCCATCGAGATCGACGTCGACGCCCTCTACGACGGCGAGGAGCTGTACCTCGGCGGCGTCATGGAGCACATCGAGGAGGCCGGCATCCACTCCGGCGACTCGGCCTGCGCCCTGCCCCCGATCACCCTGGGCGGCTTCGACGTCAAGCGGCTGCGCGCCTCCACCGAGGCCATCGCCAAGGGCGTCGGCGTCCGCGGCCTGATCAACATCCAGTTCGCCATGGCCGGCGACATCCTCTACGTCCTGGAGGCCAACCCGCGCGCCTCCCGGACCGTGCCCTTCACCTCCAAGGCCACCGCCGTGCCGCTCGCCAAGGCCGCCGCCCGCATCTCGCTGGGCGCGACCATCGCCGAGCTGCGCGCCGAGGGCCTGCTGCCGAAGACCGGCGACGGCGGCACACTGCCGCTCGACGCGCCGATCTCCGTCAAGGAGGCCGTGATGCCGTGGTCGCGCTTCCGCGACGTGCACGGCCGCGGCGTGGACACCGTCCTCGGCCCGGAGATGCGCTCCACCGGCGAGGTCATGGGCATCGACGCCGTCTTCGGCACCGCCTACGCCAAGTCGCAGGCCGGCGCCTACGGCCCGCTGCCGACCAAGGGCCGCGCGTTCATCTCCGTCGCCAACCGCGACAAGCGCTCGATGATCTTCCCGGCCCGCGAGCTCATGGCCCACGGCTTCGAGCTCCTGGCCACCTCCGGCACCGCCGAGGTCCTCAAGCGCAACGGCATCAACGCCACCGTCGTGCGCAAGCTCAGCGAGGGCGAGGGCCCCGGCGGCGAGAAGACCATCGTCCAGCTCATCCACGACGGCCAGGTCGACCTGATCGTCAACACCCCGTACGGCACCGGCGGCCGCCTCGACGGCTACGAGATCCGTACGGCGGCGGTGGCCCGCGGCGTCCCGTGCCTCACCACGGTCCAGGCGCTGGCGGCGGCCGTGCAGGGCATCGACGCCCTCAACCACGGCGACGTCGGCGTCCGTTCCCTCCAGGAACACGCCGAACACCTGACCGCGGCCCGCGACTAGCAGCCACCGAGGGGGACACCGGAAACGGTGTCCCCCTCTTCATGAGGACACCACCATGTACCAGCTCTTCTTCCAGCTCGTCTTCCGGCGCATGGACCCCGAGAAGGCCCACCACCTCGCCTTCCGCTGGATCCGCCTCGCCGCCCGCACCCCGGTCCTGCGCACCTTCGTCGCCGCCTTCCTCGCCCCCCGCCACAAGGAGCTGCGCACCGAGGCCCTGGGCCTCCGCATGCACGGCCCCTTCGGCCTCGCGGCCGGCTTCGACAAGAACGCCGTCGCCATCGACGGCATGGCCATGCTCGGCTTCGACCACGTCGAGATCGGCACAGTCACCGGCGAGGCCCAGCCCGGCAACCCGAAGAAGCGGCTCTTCCGCCTCGTCCCCGACCGGGCCCTGATCAACCGCATGGGCTTCAACAACGAGGGCTCCGCCGCCGTCGCCGCCCGCCTCCGCGCGCGCGTGCCGGTTTTCAAGACCGTTGTCGGCGTCAACATCGGCAAGACCAAGGTCGTCCCCGAGGCCGAGGCCGCCGCCGACTACGTGAAGTCCACCGAGCGGCTCGCCGCCCACGCCGACTACCTCGTGGTCAACGTCTCCTCGCCGAACACCCCCGGCCTGCGCAACCTCCAGGCCACCGAGTCGCTGCGCCCGCTGCTCACCGCCGTCCGCGAGGCCGCCGACCGCACGGTCACCGACCGCCGGGTCCCGCTCCTGGTGAAGATCGCCCCCGACCTCGCCGACGAGGACGTGGACGCCGTCGCCGACCTCGCCGTCGAGCTGGGCCTGGACGGCATCATCGCCACCAACACCACCATCGCCCGTGAGGGCCTCGGCCTCACCTCCGCCCCGGCCCTCGTCCAGGAGACCGGCGGCCTCTCCGGCGCCCCGCTCAAGGAGCGCTCCCTGGAGGTCCTGCGCCGCCTGTACGCGCGCGTGGGCGACCGGATCGTCCTGGTGGGCGTCGGCGGCATCGAGAACGCCGAGGACGCCTGGCAGCGGATCCTCGCCGGTGCCACGCTGATCCAGGGCTACAGCGCCTTCATCTACGAGGGCCCCTGCTACGCCCGCGCCATCCACAAGGGCCTCGCCGCGCGCCTCGCGGCCTCCCCGTACGCCACGATCGCCGAAGCCGTCGGCGCCGACCACCGAAAGGCCGCCACCTCGTGACCCCCTCCTTCGGCACCCGCCTGCGCTCCGCCATGGACGAGCGCGGCCCGCTCTGCGTCGGCATCGACCCGCACGCGTCCCTGCTCGGCTCCTGGGGCCTCGCGGACGACATCGCGGGCCTGGAGCGCTTCACGTACACCGTGGTCGAGGCGCTGGCGGAGACCGTCGCCGTCTTCAAGCCGCAGGCCGCGTTCTTCGAGCGGTTCGGCTCGCGGGGCATCGCGGTCCTGGAGCGCGCCACCGCCGACCTGCGGGCCGCCGGCGGGCTGGTCGTCATGGACGCCAAGCGCGGCGACATCGGCTCCACGATGGCCGCCTACGCGGAGACGTTCCTGCGGAAGGACTCGCCGCTCTTCTCCGACGCCCTCACGGTCTCCCCGTACCTCGGCTACGGCTCGCTGAAGCCGGCCGTCGACCTGGCCCGCGAGTCCGGCGCCGGACTCTTCGTCCTCGCCCTGACCTCCAACCCGGAGGGCGCCGAGGTGCAGCGGGCCGTGCGCGAGGACGGCCGCACGATCGGCGCGACCATGCTCGCCCACCTCGCGGAGGAGAACGCGGGGGAGACCCCGATGGGCTCCTTCGGCGCGGTCGTCGGCGCCACCCTCGGCGACCTGTCCTCCTTCGACCTCGACATCAACGGGCCGCTGCTCGCCCCGGGCATCGGCGCCCAGGGCGCGACCCCGGCCGACCTCCCGGTCGTCTTCGGCGACGCGGTCCGCAACGTGGTGCCGAACGTGAGCCGGGGCGTGCTGCGCGCGGGACCGGACGCGTCCGCCCTGCGGGACGCGGCGCAGCGGTACGCGGACGAGATCCGGGCGGCCGTCGCCGGCTGACCGGTCTCCGCCACCGGTCCGGCATCCCCGCAGGTGGGAGCGGACGACGCCCCCGGACGGCCGACCGCGTCACCACTTGACGAAAACTTGGCAGAAATCCGGGTCGATATGCCGGAAAAGTCCTGGTCGGCAGAGGCTGACCAGGACTTTTCCGCTGTTCTCGCTGACTGGAGCGGCCATGCCCGCTAGTCTCCGGGGCAGGGAGACGTCCGACGGTCACGTCGTGGGACGTTGCTCCACTGGTGTGGGTCACCAGGTCCTCACCGGTCCGTATCCGACAGATCGACATCCGAGGTGACGTAGGCGTGGCTCTTCCGCCCCTTACCCCTGAACAGCGCGCAGCCGCGCTCGAAAAGGCCGCCGCGGCTCGCCGGGAGCGGGCCGAGGTCAAGAATCGACTCAAGCACTCCGGCGCCTCCCTGCACGAGGTCATCAAGCAGGGCCAGGAGAACGACGTCATCGGCAAGATGAAGGTCTCCGCCCTCCTGGAGTCCCTCCCGGGCGTCGGCAAGGTCCGCGCCAAGCAGATCATGGAGCGGCTCGGCATCTCCGAGAGCCGTCGCGTCCGGGGCCTCGGCTCCAACCAGATCGCCTCCCTGGAGCGCGAGTTCGGCGGCGCCGGCGCCTGATCCGGCGCCCCGGCCGGGGGCCGCGGCGGGACGGGCGTCCCGGGCACCCCGGCGATACTGGAATAATCGCTGCATGGCAGCAGAGGTACGTCCGCGGCTGACCGTGCTCTCCGGCCCCTCAGGGGTCGGCAAGAGCACGGTCGTCGCTCATATGCGCAAGGTCCACCCCGAGGTCTGGCTCTCGGTGTCGGCCACGACACGAAAGCCCCGCCCCGGCGAGAAGCACGGCGTCCAGTACTTCTTCGTCTCGGACGACGAGTTCGACAAGCTGATCGCCAACGGTGAGCTCCTCGAATGGGCCGAGTTCGCGGGCAACCGCTACGGCACCCCCCGCAGCGCGGTGGTCGAGCGCCTGGAGAAGGGGGAGCCCGTCCTCCTGGAGATCGAACTCCAGGGCGCCCGCCAGGTGAAGGAGTCGATGCCCGACTCCCGCCTGGTCTTCCTGGCCCCGCCGAGCTGGGAGGAGCTGGTCCGCCGGCTCACCGGCCGCGGCACCGAGTCGCCCGAGGTCATCGAGCGCCGGCTGGCCGCCGCCAAGGTCGAGCTCGCCGCCGAGTCGGAGTTCGACACCACGCTCGTCAACACCTCCGTCGAGGACGTCGCGCGCGAGCTGCTAACGTTGATGCACGTAGTCTGATCTTTTATCCATCTTCGGAAGGTAGAGCGTGTCCTCTTCCATCACCGCGCCCGAGGGCATCATCAACCCGCCGATCGACGAGCTGCTCGAGGCCACGGACTCGAAGTACAGCCTCGTGATCTACGCGGCCAAGCGCGCGCGTCAGATCAACGCGTACTACTCGCAGCTCGGTGAGGGCCTGCTGGAGTACGTCGGTCCCCTCGTCGACACCCACGTCCACGAGAAGCCGCTCTCGATCGCCCTGCGCGAGATCAACGCGGGTCTGCTGACCTCCGAGGCCGTCGAGGGCCCCGTTCAGTAAGAGCGTTGCGTTCGTCACCACAGGCCCGGCGGGACTCCCGCCGGGCCTGTGGTGTCTCATGGACCCGTCCGCCGTCCGCCAGCCGAGCACGCGCAGCCGTGTGGGGAGAGACAACCGTGACCAAGCCGAAGGTCGTTCTGGGTGTGAGCGGCGGCATCGCCGCCTACAAGGCGTGCGAGCTGCTGCGCCGGTTCACCGAGTCGGGCCACGACGTCCGCGTCGTCCCCACCGAGTCCGCGCTCCACTTCGTCGGCGCCGCCACGTGGTCCGCGCTCTCCGGCAACCCCGTCTCCACCGAGGTCTGGGACACCGTCCACGAGGTCCCGCACGTCCGCATCGGGCAGGCCGCCGACCTCGTCGTCGTCGCCCCCGCCACCGCCGACATGCTCGCCAAGGCCGCCCACGGCCTCGCCGACGACCTCCTCACCAACACGCTGCTCACCGCCCGCTGTCCCGTCGTCTTCGCCCCCGCGATGCACACCGAGATGTGGGAGCACCCGGCCACCCAGGAGAACGTGGCGACGCTCCGCCGCCGCGGCGCCGTCGTGATCGAGCCCGCCGTCGGCCGCCTCACCGGCGTCGACACCGGCAAGGGTCGGCTGCCCGACCCCGGCGAGATCTTCGAGGTCTGCCGCCGTGTCCTGCACCGCCACCGTCAGGCCGGCGGCGCGACCGCCCCGGACCTCGCCGGACGCCACGTCGTGGTCTCCGCCGGCGGCACCCGCGAACCGCTCGACCCGGTCCGCTTCCTCGGCAACCGCTCCTCCGGCAAGCAGGGGTACGCCCTCGCCAAGGCCGCCGCCGCGCGCGGCGCCCGGGTCACCCTGGTCGCGGCCAACACCGGCCTCCCCGACCCGGCCGGCGTCGACGTCGTCCCCGTCGGCACCGCCCTCCAGCTCCGCGAGGCCGTCCTCAAGGCCGCCGCCGACGCCGACGCGGTCGTCATGGCCGCCGCCGTCGCCGACTTCCGCCCGGCCGCGTACGCCACCGGCAAGATCAAGAAGACGGACGACGGGGGAGCGCCGACCATCGAACTGGTCCGCAACCCCGACATCCTCGCCGAGCTCTCCGCCGACCGCGCCCTGCCCGGCCAGGTCGTCGTCGGCTTCGCCGCCGAGACCGACGACGTGCTCGCCAACGGCCGCGCCAAGCTCGCCCGCAAGGGCTGCGACCTCCTCGTCGTCAACGAGGTCGGCGAGCGCAAGACCTTCGGCTCGGAGGAGAACGAGGCCGTGGTCCTCGCCGCCGACGGCACCGAGACCCCGGTCCCGTACGGCCCGAAGGAAGCCCTCGCCGAGACGGTCTGGGACCTGGTCGTGCCCCGCCTCCGGGAACGCACGGCCTGAGCCCGCACCGGGCGGACGGGGCCGTGGGGGCGCGGGAAGGGGCGCGCGAAACGCCGCCGCGCGAGTGATCTGCGCCCCACCCCGGACCCCCGTCCGGCCCCTTACCTGGCTGGATCGGCCCGCCACCGGCCACCCAGCAGTCGAGACACCTGGTCCAAGGTCCGACCTGGCCCGATAGACTGTCCGTGGAACGTCGCGGGGCGCAGCCCCCTGCCGGTCCGCGAAGAGAGTAGCCAGCAGCCGCTGCAACCCCAGGGAGCGTTGTGTCCCGTCGTCTGTTCACCTCGGAGTCCGTCACCGAGGGGCACCCCGACAAGATCGCTGACCAGATCAGCGACACCATCCTCGACGCGCTGCTCCGGGAGGACCCCACCTCCCGCGTCGCCGTCGAGACGCTGATCACCACCGGCCTCGTGCACGTCGCCGGTGAGGTGACCACCAAGGCGTGGGCGGACATCCCCACCCTCGTCCGCAACAAGATCCTCGAGATCGGTTACGACTCCTCGAAGAAGGGCTTCGACGGCGCCTCCTGCGGCGTGTCGGTGTCCATCGGGTCGCAGTCCGCGGACATCGCGCAGGGCGTGGACACCGCCTACGAGCAGCGGGTCGAGGGCGACGAGGACGAGCTCGACAAGCAGGGCGCCGGCGACCAGGGCCTGATGTTCGGCTACGCGTCGGACGAGACCCCCGAGCTGATGCCGCTGCCGATCCACCTCGCGCACCGGCTCTCCCGCCGCCTCACCGAGGTCCGCAAGAACGGCACGATCCCGTACCTGCGCCCCGACGGCAAGACCCAGGTCACCATCGAGTACGACGGCGACAAGGCCGTCCGCCTCGACACGGTCGTCGTCTCCTCGCAGCACGCCTCGGACATCGACCTGGACTCGCTGCTCGCGCCCGACATCCGCGAATTCGTCGTCGAGCACGTCCTGAAGGAGCTCGTCGAGGACGGCATCAAGCTCGACACCGACGGCTACCGCCTGCTGGTCAACCCGACCGGCCGCTTCGAGATCGGCGGCCCGATGGGCGACGCCGGCCTCACCGGCCGCAAGATCATCATCGACACGTACGGCGGCATGGCCCGCCACGGCGGCGGCGCCTTCTCCGGCAAGGACCCGTCCAAGGTCGACCGCTCGGCCGCCTACGCCATGCGCTGGGTCGCCAAGAACGTCGTCGCCGCGGGCCTCGCCTCCCGCTGCGAGGTCCAGGTCGCGTACGCGATCGGCAAGGCCGAGCCGGTCGGCCTGTTCGTCGAGACCTTCGGCACGAACACCATCGAGACCGAGAAGATCGAGAACGCCATCGCCGAGGTCTTCGACCTCCGCCCGGCCGCGATCATCCGCGACCTCGACCTGCTCCGCCCGATCTACTCCCAGACCGCCGCCTACGGCCACTTCGGCCGCGAGCTGCCCGACTTCACCTGGGAGCGCACCGACCGCGTCGACGCCCTGAAGAAGGCCGCCGGCCTGTAAGGCGCTGCACGACGGGGAGGGCCCGGCACCCGGTGGGGTGCCGGGCCTTCTCGTGTCAGAGGCCGGGCGCGCCCACGTCTCCCGCGAGCAGGTCGCCGTCGGCGTTCCCGGCCGGGCCGGGCGGCTGCGGATCGCGGTGGCGGGCCTCCGCCTCGGCGGCGAGCCGGTCCAGCGCTTCGGCGCCGGACAGCCGCGCAGCCTGTGCGGCCTCCGCCACCCGGCGCAGGAGAAGCGGCCGTGCGGGGCCGTCGTCGAGCCCCAGCCCTTCGAGCGCCGCCAGGAAGCGGTCGGCGGCCATGCCGGCCGTCTCCGTCGTTTCGGCCGCCTCGGCCGTCTCGGTCTGCGGAGCCGGGGGCGTCACGTACGGCTGGAGCGGGAGGGGGACCGGCTCGTCGTTGGCGACGGACGTGAGCTGGGCGAGGAGACCGATGTCGGCCACGGCCTTGTCCACCCGGTCGTCGTTCCTGGCGAGCCACCACACCACCGCGCTGCCGGTCGAGGACAGCACGTCCTCGCCCAGATAGGCGCGCTTGCTCTGTTCCCATTTGCGCTCGTGCTCCCAGACGGCCTCGTCCTTGCGTACGGCGGCGAGCTTGTCCAGCCGCTCGCGGTCCGCGTCCGACAAGGTCACCTGGACGTTCTCCGCCATCGCGAGCACCCGCCCGGTCGGATCCTGCTCCATCGTGCCGAGCACGCCCGCCAGCTGGTGCTGGACGAGACTGCCGCGGTGCGGCGGGTGCGCGGCGGTGATCGCGCGGGCGCGGGTGAGGACGGCGTCCACGGCCAGACCGGAGCCGCTGACGCACGGAGCCCCGTGCGCCACCTCGACCGGAACCCAGCGGACGAGAGCGCTGACGAGGAAGTCGTAGTCGGGGGACGCGCTCGGCAGGGCGATCTTCCGGACGACCTCCTCCCAGCGCTCGACCGGGCGGATGGGCCGGTCCGGCTCCAGGAGATGTTCCTGGGGGATCACGGGCCGGCGTCTGCGGGCGACGAAGGACACCAGCCCCACGACGGCGGACAGGGCGAGTGCGGCAGCCGGCCAGCACCACCAGGGCCAGCCGGCGCACAGGCCGGTGATCACGATCAGCAGACCGCCGATCAGTGTGAGAAAGACCGTCACGGTCTTGAGTCCGGAGCTCATGCGAGGTCCCCCTGGTGAAGCGGCACGACGACGTCGGGCCGGACGGCACGGAACATGGGAAAGGAAGACGGGAACAGGACGCGCGAGGGCGGTCAGCCCAGGCGCTCCGGGGCCGGTACGACCCCCTGGACGGCGTCCACCAGCCGCCGGACCTCGGAGGCACAGGGATGCCGGAGGGATGCCACGTACAGGCGGTCGAGGGCGTCCGGAAGGGGCGCCGCCGCCCGGACCAGCACGCCGAGCAGCAGCGGCCCGCGGTCGTCGCCGGGGCGGGCCGCCGCCAGCCACTCCTCCGCCGTCCCCAGCCACGCGTGCGGACCCGAGGCGGCGATCAGGGCGTGCCAGGCGGTGGTGAGGGTGTCGCGGGTTCGCGCGTCGTCGAGAAGCGGCCCCGACCCCGTGCCCGCCTCCAGGAGCACGGGCGGGGCGACGGCGGCACGGAAGAGACGCGCGTCCGCCGGGACGCTGTGGCGCGCCAGGCCGCGGGCGAGCCGGTCCAGCAGCTTGCGGTACAGACGGGCGTCCGTCCGGGCCAGCCGCACGAGCCGGTCGTCCGCGCCGGACGCCTGGCCACTGCCCCCGCGGGCCAGATGGTGCAGGCGTACCAGCGCCTGATCAGGGTGGCTCGTGGCGATCTCGTCGGCGGACACGGCGACGAGCACCCGCGCCGTCCACACGTCCATACGGGTGTCCCGCGACCACTCATAGAGGTGCTTGCGGAACGCCCGGCCGGCCAACGGGTCGCTGAGCGCGTGCCCGAGCACCTGGACGGCGGCCTGCAGCAGCGGGGGTTCGTCCCGGCGGCTCCACAGCCGGGCGACGTCGAGCAGCTGCCCCTGCTGCCCCAGCCGGAGCATCTGCTCGGCGAAGGCCGCCACGAGCTCGTCACGGTTCCGGTCGCTGAGTCCGGGAAGCCGGAGGAGGGCGTCGACCCAGCGCCGGAAGACGTCCCACAGGTCCGGGCGGTTGGTCCAGAAGTGATCGCGGACCGCCGGGGCGAGGCCGGGCCGGCGGAATTCCACGGACCCGTCCGGCCGGACCGTCACGTCGACGCGATCGAGCCGCTCGCTCAGATCGTCGTGCTCGAACACCGGACGGTCGTCGCGGGGGTGCGCGACGGCCGTCAGAAGCCGCTGGTGGGCGTGGTGAAGGACCTCGACCCGCGCGCCGGGCAGCATCGCGGCGGTCAGGAGCAGCGCCCGCTGTCCGCCGTCGGTCAGTTTCCGCACCTGCTCCGCGACCGCGTCGCCGGGACGGACCAGCCTTTCGAGTGCGGCGGACGACCATTGCTCGGGTTTCGCACCGGGGTCGGCGCGCCGGGCCTCGCCGATGAGCGGGGCGAGTTGGGCCACCTCGCTCAGCGCGGGGCGTCCGGCCAGGAAGGCGTGGACGGCCGGCGCCAGCTGCTCCGGGGCGAGGACGTCCGGCACCTCCTCCGCCCGCAGGGTGCGCATGAGGACCCGCATGGCGTCAGGGCGTTCGATGGTGACGCGGTGGATCACGAGCTCGTCACCGACCGGCGCTCCGTGAGGAAGGATCACCACCAGGTACGCCCGGTGCTCCCGGACGCTCTCCAGCAGCACCGGGAGCTGACGCTGCAGCGTCGTCCAGACCGCGTGCGGCAGGTCGGAGAGGTCGAGCAGCAGCCGGTCGGCGTCGCCCACGTGGTCGCCCGACAGCGCGAAGCCCGCGCCGTCGTCCTCGGGGAGGAGACGACGGGCCGTGTGGGGGTCCGGAAGGTCCTTGAGGAGCATGCGCGCCGCGGTGTCGCGCCCGCTTCCCGGTGGAGCGTCGATCAGGACGGTTCGCTCGGCCCCCAGCGCGAGAGCCGCCGTGCGCATGCCGCGGGGCGGGACGAAGCGGTGCCCCAGCCACTCCAGGTGGGCGTGCGAGAGAGGCGGTGAGACGGGGACGCGTACCGCCGAGCCCACGACCTGGTGGAAGTGAAGGTAGTTGTTCTGCGTGCCCGAACCGGAGTTGACCGGCCCGGACGGGTTCTGGACGCTCGTGAACGCCGCCTCGCTCATCGGCCGTCGGCCTCGTCCCTCTCCGTACGCCCGAAGCGGTGCGAGATGCCGCCGTGATTGTCCCCGGCGACATAGGCCGCCCCGGGGCCGGTGAGGTGCGGGCGGTGCGTGTGGGTCTGGTTGTTCTGCGTGCCGGACCCGGTGTTGACCGGGCCCGTCGGGTTGGTGACGACGGTGTCGATCCGGCCGATGTCCCGGCTCTGGATGCTGAAGCCGCTGTTGCCGCCTGCCAGCGCGTTCTGGGTGGTGTCCGTGCCGCGGACGTCTTCCGCGCCGGCCGCCTCGGCGTGCCGGTCGGCGAGGCGGGGGACCAGCTGGACGATGGCGTCCCCGATCGCCGCCGTCCCCTCGGCGTGGCTCTGCGAGTCGATCCGCAGTGAGTTCAGCTCGGCCAGCGGCTCCAGCTCCGGCGGCAGCGCCGCGGGAGAGAGCCGTTCCGTCCGGCGCCCGCGCAGGACGGGGATCACGTGGACGCCGCAGCGCCACGCCTCCAGGATCTCCACGCGCACCCAGTCGTCCTCCCGGCGCAGGCCGGGGTGGCCGGCCCAGTCGGGGCCCATCACCGCGAGCAGGACACTGCTGCGCCGCACCGCAGTGCGCAGAGCGGACGGAAAGCGCTCCCCGGGCCGGCCGGAGCGCCCCGAGTAGAAGACGGCGTCGTCGCCGAAGCGGGTCCGCAGGGCCTCGTCGAGCAGAGCGGCGATCTCGTTTCCGTCACCGGTGCGGTAATTGATGAAGATCTCAGCCACGCGATGCTTCCTCTCGTGCGGGGTCGGGCGGGAACGGGTCCTGCAGCGCCGCGGCGAACCTCGGGGCGAGGTCGCGGGCGTGCGCGTTGCGGGGGTGCCGGGCGAGGACCCGGGCGAGCCGGCGCAGATCGGTCCGGATGGTCGCCGAGGCCAGCGCCTCGCTCTCCGCCAGCAGCGGGACGGCGAGGGCGCACGCGTGATCCACCTCGCCCGCGACCGCGTGGGCGAGGGCCCGGCGGACTCCGTAGCGGACGCGGGTGCGGGTCGCCCGTGCCGGGATCCGTGCCACCTCCCGGTCGAGGACCTCGGCGGCCTGCCGCGGCAGACCGAGGTCGAGCAGACACCAGCCGGTCGTCATGGCCGTGGGGTCGGAGAGGTGGGTGGTGCCGATGACCGGAAGGGCGCCCGCGCCGCCGTCCGCCGCCGCCCGGCCGAGGAGCGTCCTCGCCCGGTCCAGGGCGCGCAGACACGCGTCCCGGTCGCCGCTCAGGGCGTGCCCCTGGGCCTCGCGCTGCGCGGCGAGCCCTCTGATGCGGGCCGGTAATCGTCCGGCCTGGGCGCCCTGGACGACGTCGACGGTGGTGTGGGCGTCCCCCGCGTAGAAGGCCAGCAGCCCCCGGCGGACGAGCGCGTACGCCTCCAGATGAGGATCGCCGCCGGCCGCCGCCAGACGCACGGCGTGATCCGTCCAGGCCAGCGCGGCGTGCTCGTCGCCGCTCTCCTGGGCCATCCAGCCGGTGTACTCCGCGAACCGCGAGGCGAGCACGTACAGCTCCCGCGCCGAGCGGGCTCCCGCGCCTTCGGCGAGTGCGGGAAGGGCCCGGGTCTGCGCCTCCAGGGCGGGCAGGACGGCGGCCGAGGGCGCCGTCTGGCCCAGCGTCCGGAACTGGTCGAACAACGCGCGCACCCCGTCCACCAGCGGGCCGCCCACTCCGTCGGCGGCCCGCTCCACGGCCTGCGCCCCCGGGGCGGCCCCGGCAGGCGGCACACCGAGGGCGAGCGCCGAGACGGCCGCGGTGGCCATGACGCGCCGCCGGCCGAGCAGAGCCGGCGCCCCGCCGGGCGGGGGCGCCAGCGCGGCCAGCGCACCGCCGGCGCCGAGCGCCGCGTCGCACAGCCGGGCCAGCTCGGCGGTCGGACGCTGGGCACCCGTCTCCACCTTGCTCAACTGGCCCTTGCTGTAGTGCACGCGCGCGGACAGACCGTCCAGCGTCATCCCGGCCGCCAGCCGCCTGCGGCGCAGCTCCGGGCCGAACTTCGACAACGTCCCCACCTCGTGCCCCCTCGTGATCGATCCGCTGCCAGCCTGGGGCCGCCGCCGGAGCGGCAACAAGGCGGTGCCCGCTGTTTCACGTTTCCATCGGCGCGGGGGAGAGTGACAGAGCGCCGATTCGGCCACGGGTGTGGCCGACCATGGACATCGGGCACTGTCGGTGGCGTCTGGTAGGTATGGGGCTGTGAGCAGCGAGAAGGGGAAGGGCGGGGGCGGCGAGGGGGTGGAGCAGCTTGCGCTGATCCGGGAGACCGTGCGGAAGGCGAAGGTGCCGAAGGCCAAGCCGCGGACGTGGCGGGGGGCCGCGCTCGCGAAGGAGCTGCCGGTCGCGCGGGTGGTGGTGAACAAGGGGGCGCTGCACCTCGACCAGTTCTTCGACTACGCGGTGCCCGAGGAGCTCGACGAGGTCGCCCGGCCCGGGGTGCGGGTGCGGGTGCGGTTCGGGGCCGGTTCGGGGCAGGTGCGGGGCGGGCGGCGCGAGGGCGGGCGGCTGATCGACGGGTTCCTCGTCGAGCGGCGGGCCGTCTCCGACTACTCCGGGCCGCTGGCCGCGCTCGCCGACGTGGTGTCGCCCGAGCCGGTGCTCGGGCCCGAGCTGCTGGGCCTCGCGCGGGCGGTCGCCGACCGGTACGCGGGGAGCCTCGCCGACGTGCTCCAGCTCGCCGTGCCGCCGCGCAGCGCCGCCGCCGAGCGGCGGTCCTCGCCCGCGCCGCTGCCGCCGCCCGCGCCGCCCGCGCCGGGCACCTGGGGGCGGTACGAGCAGGGGGCGGCGTTCCTGGAGTCGCTGGCGCGCGGCGGGACGCCGCGGGCGGTCTGGACGGCGCTGCCGGGGCCGCATTGGGCCGAGGAGATCGCCCGCGCGGTCGCCGCCACGCTCGCCTCCGGGCGCGGCGCCCTCGTCGTCGTGCCCGACGGGCGGGCCGTCGGACGGGTCGACGCGGCGCTGACCGGCGTCCTGGGGGAGGGGCGGCACGCCGTGCTCACCGCCGAGGCCGGGCCCGAGAAGCGGTACGGGCAGTGGCTCGCCGTGCGGCGCGGCTCCGCGCGCGCGGTCGTCGGCACCCGCGCCGCCATGTTCGCGCCCGTCCGCGACCTGGGCCTCGTCGTCATCTGGGACGACGGCGACGGCAGCCACAGCGACCCGCACGCCCCGCAGCCGCACGCCCGCGAGGTGCTGCTGCTGCGCGCCGCCCACGACCGGTGCGCGTTCCTCCTCGGCTCCACCGGCTGCACCGTCGAGGCCGCGCAGCTCGTCGAGTCCGGCTGGGCCCGGCCGCTCGCCGCCGGCCGCGACCAGGTCCGCAGGGCCGCGCCCCTGGTCCGTACCGTCGGCGACGACCTCCTCGCCCGCGACGAGGCCGCGCGCGCCGCCCGGCTGCCGTCGCTCGCCTGGGAGACGCTGCGGGACGGGTTGCGCACCGGGCCCGTCCTCGTCCAGGTGCCCCGCCGGGGGTACGTGCCCCGGCTCGCCTGCCAGCAGTGCCGGACGCCCGCCCGCTGCCGCCACTGCGCCGGGCCGCTGGAGGCGCCCGAGCAGCGCGAGCTGCACTGCGCGTGGTGCGGGCGCGAGGCCCCGGAGTGGCACTGCGAGGCGTGCGGCTCCACCCGGCTGCGCGCCCAGGTCGTCGGCGCCCGGCGGACCGCGGAGGAGCTGGGCCGGGTCTTCCCCGCCGTGCCGGTCCGCACCTCCGGCCGCGACCACGTCCTCGACCGGGTCCCGGACCGTCCCGCGCTGGTCGTCTCCACCCCCGGCGCCGAACCGGTCGCCGACGGCGGCTACGCGGCGGCGCTGCTGCTCGACGGCTGGGCGCTGCTCGGCCGCCCCGACCTGCGGGCCGGCGAGGAGGCGCTGCGCCGCTGGCTGGACGCGGCCTCGCTGGTGCGCGGGCAGGAGGAGGGCGGCACCGTGGTGGTCGTCGCCGAACCGACGCTCCGGCCCGTGCAGGCGCTGGTCCGCTGGGACCCGGTCGGGCACGCCCAGCGGGAGCTGGCCGAGCGCGCCGAGCTGGGCTTCCCGCCGGTCTCCCGGATGGCCGCGGTCAGCGGGCCGCCCGAGGCGGTCGAGACGTTCCTGGCGGCGGCGGCGCTGCCGATGGACGCGGAGATCCTGGGGCCGGTGCCGCTGCCGGTGGTCCGCCCCGGGGCCGCCCGCCGGCCCGGTGACCCGCCGCCGGGCGAGCAGTGGGACCGCGCCCTGGTCCGGGTCCCGCCCGGCAGCGGCGCGGCCCTGGCGCAGGCCCTCAAGCACGCCCGGGCGAGCCGCCAGGCGCGCGGCACCGGCGACACCGTCCGGGTCAGGGTGGACCCGCCGGACATCGGCTGACGCGCCCGCCCGGCGCCCCCCCGGGTACGACGACGGCCGCCGCCCCCTTCGGCCAGGGGGTGGCGGCCGGTCGTCGGCTCCGCGAGGTCAGCCGTTGCGCGGGCTGGGGAAGGCGGGCGAGCGGGGCTCGTCGCGGAGGGTGGCGCTCCCCGAGGTGGGCTGCGGCGGCATCGAACGGGCGGCCGGCACGGTCGGCAGCGTCCGGGTCGCGCCCGGTTCGGGGCCGCGCTCCGGCTCCGCGACGGGCTGCTGGGGCGCCCGGCGGGCCCCGTAACGGCGGTGGACGGCCTGCTTGGTGACGCCCAGCGCGGAGCCCACGGCGTCCCAGGAGAAGCCGAGGGAGCGGTCGAACTCGACGGCGGCGGTCACCAGGGTCTCGACGCTGTCGCGGAGCTCCTGGGCGAGCCGGACGGTGGGGGCGGGCGCGCGGCCGTAGACGACGAAGCCCGTGGACGGGCCGGAGCGGCGAGGGCGGTAGACATTGCCCAGCTGGGCCGTGAGCGTGCGCAGTGCGTCCACCTGCCGCCGGACCCGCTCGATGTCCCGCACCAACAGGTGCAGACTCGCCCGGGCTTGGGCGTCGTGGGTTGCGTGGTCGGCCATGTGAAAGCCTCTCGAACCGGCGATGGAGGGCGGGCCGCGGGGGGACGGCCCGATTCGGTCAATCTCTCTTGACCAACGCGCCACCGGGAGTTGGGTCACGCTGCGGGGGCGTACACGCATATGCGCGGGGCGCTCGTCGCCGCGTACGCCCCCTCACGCCCCGGGCCCGCCGACGCCAGGCGTTGGGGCCCCGCGGGCCTCTCGGGGAACTGCCGCCCGGACCGCCGCCGGGACCGCCGGCCGCACCCCGGGCCGGGGCGGGAGGCAGGTCCTAGACTGGTGCGTCGCTCGTAACGTCCCCGGACAGACAGGCAGTCGCCATCCATGAAGCTCGTGTTCGCCGGTACCCCCGAGGTCGCCGTCCCCGCCCTGGACGCCCTGCTCGCCTCCGGGCGCCACGAGGTCGCCGCCGTGGTCACCCGGCCGGACGCCCCGGCCGGGCGCGGGCGGCGGCTCGTGGCCAGTCCGGTCGCGCAGCGGGCCGAGGAGGAGGGCATCGAGATCCTGCGGCCGTCCCACCCGCGCGACGAGGACTTCCTCGCCCGGCTGCGCGAGATCGCCCCCGACTGCTGCCCGGTCGTCGCGTACGGCGCGCTGCTGCCGCAGAAGGCCCTCGACATCCCCGCGCACGGCTGGGTCAACCTGCACTTCTCGCTGCTGCCGGCATGGCGCGGCGCGGCCCCCGTCCAGCACGCGCTGATGGCGGGCGACGAGGTGACCGGGGCGAGCACCTTCCAGATCGAGAGGGGCCTCGACTCCGGTCCGGTCTACGGCGTGGTCACCGAGGAGATCCGCCCCACCGACACCAGCGGCGACCTGCTCACCCGGCTCGCCTTCGCGGGCGCCGGACTGCTCGCGGCCACCATGGACGGCATCGAGGACGGCACGCTCAAGGCCGTGCCGCAGCCCGCCGAGGGCATCAGCCTCGCCCCCAAGATCGAGGTCGAGGACGCCCACGTCGACTTCGCCGCCCCCGCCCTCCGCGTCGACCGGGTGATCCGCGGCTGCACCCCGGCCCCCGGCGCCTGGACCGTCTTCCGCGGCGAGCGCCTGAAGCTGATCCAGGCCGCGCCCGTCCCCGACCGCGCCGGCCTCGCGCCCGGCGAGCTCGCGGCCGGCAAGAACAACGTGTACGCCGGCACCGGCTCGTACGCCGTCGAACTCCTCTGGGTCCAGCCCCAGGGCAAGAAGCCGATGAAGGCCGCCGACTGGGCCCGCGGCGTTCGCATCGCGCCGGGGGAGCGGCTGGGCGCGTGACCCTGCCGTCCCTCCCCGAGGGGTCGTGGTGGGACTGGGAGGTGCGCCGGTTCGACGGCAGCCGGCTCACCCTGGTCGCCGGGTACGACCTGACCTACCACCACGGGCTGGAGGTCGAGCTCACCGACACCCTCTACGTGCGATGCCCGACGGCCTTCACGGACCCCGTCTTCCGCGAGCCCACGCCCGCGGAACGGGCCGAGGCGGTCCGGATCACCGGCGGTCCGCCGGCCGTTCTCCTCGCCTTCGAGGCGGACGGGGGCGGCACCGGACCGGTGTCCTGCCTGATCGCCGCGGGCGGCTGCGCGGTGCGGCAGGGGCGTTTTCCCCGGTAGCGGCGGGCGGACGTAGGCTGGGAGGGTTCGACCCCTCATTTCGTCACGCGGAGCACCTTTGAGCGAGCAGGCACGTCGCCGTCCCCCCAAGCCCCACCGCCGGCCCAAGAAGGACCCGGTACGGATGCTCGCCTTCGAGGTGCTGCGGGCGGTCGACGAGCGGGACGCGTACGCCAACCTCGTGCTGCCGCCGCTGCTGCGCAAGGCGCGCGAGAAGGACGGCTTCGAGGCCCGGGACGCGGCGCTCGCCACCGAGCTGGTCTACGGGACGCTGCGCCGGCAGGGCACGTACGACGCGATCATCGCGGCCTGCGTCGACCGGCCGCTGCGCGAGGTCGACCCGCCGGTGCTGGACGTCCTGTCGCTCGGCGCGCACCAGCTGCTCGGGACGCGGATCCCGCCGCACGCCGCCGTCTCCGCGACCGTCGAGCTGGCCCGGGTGGTGCTGGGCGAGGGGCGGGCGAAGTTCGTCAACGCCGTGCTGCGGAAGATCACGCGGCAGGACCTGGACGCCTGGCTGGCCGAGGTCGCCCCGCCGTACGAGCAGGACGCCGAGGACCACCTCGCGGTCGTGCACTCCCACCCCCGCTGGGTGGTCTCCGCGCTGTGGGACGCGCTCGGCGGCGGCCGGGCCGGCATCGAGGCGCTGCTGGAGGCCGACAACGCGCGTCCCGAGGTGACGCTGGTCGCCCGGCCCGGCCGGTCCACGGTCGAGGAGCTGGCCGGGGCCGCCGAGACCGAGCCGGGCCGCTGGTCCCCGTACGCCCTGCGGCTCACCGAGGGCGGCGAGCCCGGCGCCCTCGAAGCCGTAAGGGAGGGCCGGGCCGGCGTGCAGGACGAGGGCAGCCAGCTCGTCGCCCTCGCCCTGGCGAACGCGCCGCTCGACGGCCCCGACACCCGCTGGCTCGACGGCTGCGCCGGCCCCGGCGGCAAGGCCGCGCTGCTCGGCGCGCTCGCCGCCGAGCGCGGCGCCGCCCTGCTCGCCTCCGAGAAGCAGCCGCACCGCGCCCGGCTGGTCGAGCGCGCGCTGGCCGGCAACCCCGGTCCGTACCAGGTCATCGCCGCCGACGGCACCCGCCCGCCGTGGCGCGAGGGCTCCTTCGACCGCGTCCTGGTCGACGTGCCCTGCTCCGGGCTCGGCGCGCTGCGCCGCCGCCCCGAGGCCCGCTGGCGCCGCCGCCCGGAGGACCTCGACGGCTTCGGCCCGCTCCAGCGCGGCCTGCTCACCGAGGCGCTGAAGGCGGTCCGGGTCGGCGGGGTCGTCGGGTACGCGACCTGCTCGCCGCACCTCGCCGAGACCCGGGTCGTCGTCGACGACGTCCTCAAGCGGCTCGGCGGCGGCGAGCTGATCGACGCCCGCCCGTACTTCCCCGGCGTCGACGCGCTCGGCGAATGCCCCGACGTCCAGCTGTGGCCGCATCTGCACGGCACGGACGCCATGTACCTGGCGCTGATCCGCCGGACCGCCTGACGGTTTCCGCTGGTCCGTACCAGTACGTCCGGTGCCGGAACGACCGCGCACCGGACCGCGGCTCAGAAGTCCCCGAGAACGTGGCAGGCTTGGCACATGGCGCAGATCAATCCCAGCATCCTCTCCGCAGACTTCGCCCGCCTCGCGGACGAGGCCCAGGCCGTCGACGGCGCCGACTGGCTGCACGTCGACGTCATGGACAACCACTTCGTGCCCAACCTGACGCTGGGCGTGCCGATCGTCGAGTCGCTGAGCCGGGCGACCCGCACCCCCCTCGACTGCCACCTGATGATCGAGGACCCGGACCGCTGGGCGCCGCAGTACGTGGAGGCCGGCGCGGGCTCCGTCACCTTCCACGTGGAGGCCGCCGCCGCGCCGGTCCGGCTCGCCCGCGAGATCCGCGCCAAGGGCGCCCGGGCCTCGATGGCGCTCAAGCCGGCCACCCCCATCGAGCCCTTCGAGGACCTGCTCCCCGAGCTCGACATGCTGCTCATCATGACCGTCGAGCCCGGCTTCGGCGGCCAGGCGTTCCTCGACATCATGCTGCCGAAGATCCGCCGCACCCGGGAGCTCATCGCCAAGCACGGTCTCGAACTGTGGCTCCAGGTCGACGGTGGCGTCTCCGAGGCGACCATCGAGCGCTGCGCCGAGGCCGGCGCCGACGTCTTCGTGGCCGGTTCGGCGGTCTACGGGGCGGCCGACCCGGCCGCCGCGGTGGCCGCGCTGCGGGCCCGCGCGGAGGCCGCCACGGCCGGTGCCGCCTGGGCATGTGGCCACTGAGCCTCCGGCCGGTGAACGCGGTCCGACGGGCCGCCGACAGGACTGATCAAGGCCCGCCGTTTCTGACAGGATGAACAGCGGGTCCAGAGTGTGAACGAACACGGACCGTGGACAGCGGTGCGTGAACAGCAGTGAGGAGATCGCGGTGGCGGGAATGTCGGCGGGACGGTCAGCCCTGCGGATGGGCCCCGCGGAGCTGGTGCAGGCGGCGGCCATGGCCCGCCGCTTCTACCTGGAGGGGAAGTCCAAGATCCAGATCGCCGAGGAGTTCGGCGTGAGCCGCTTCAAGGTGGCCCGGGTCCTGGAGACCGCTCTGGAGCGGGATCTCGTACGCATCGAGATCCGGGTACCGGCCGAGCTGGACGCCGAACGCTCCGACGCGCTGCGCGCCCGCTACGGGCTCCGGCACGCCGTCGTCGTCGAGTCCCCGGCCGAGGACGACGAGTCGCCCGACCCGGAGAACCTGGGCGAGGTCGCCGCCGACCTGCTCGGCGAGCTCGTCACCGAGGGCGACGTCCTCGGCCTGGCCTGGGGCCGCTCGACCATCCACATGGCCGCCGCGCTCGACCGGCTGCCCCCGTGCACGGTCGTCCAGCTCACCGGCGTGTACGACGCCGGGACCGCCGAGCGCGGCTCGGTCGAGGCGGTACGGCGCGCCGCCCAGGTCTCCGGCGGCGAGGCCCACCCGATCTACGCGCCCATGCTGCTGCCCGACCCGGCGACGGCCGCCGCGCTGCGCAGCCAGACCGGCATCGCCCGGGCCTTCGAGTACTTCGACAAGGTCACCGTGGCCTGCGTCTCCATCGGCTCCTGGGAGCCGGGCATCTCCACCGTCCACGACATGCTCTCCGAGGAGGAGCGCGCCCACTACGCCTCCCTGGGCGTGGCCGCCGAGATGTCCGCGCACCTCTTCGACGCCGAGGGCCGCCGGGTCGGGCGCGACCTCGGCGAGCGGTGCATCACCGTCGAGGCGGACCGGCTGCGCCGGATCCCCGAGGTCGTGGCCATCGCGGGCGGCCAGCGCAAGGCGGCGGCGATCGGCGCGGTGCTCCGCTCCGGTCTCGTCACCAGCCTGGTCACCGACCGCTCGGCCGCCGACCACCTGCTCACCGAGTTCAGCCCGGGCCCGCGCCCGGCGCTCGACCGCACGGACCCGGACACCGGCGCCGGCCGCTGACGGCGGCCGCGCGGGCCGGGGGAGCCGCGGGCGTCCTCCGGCCGTGCGGGCGCGTCCCCGGGCGGATCCGTGCGGGCGGTGACAGCATCGGCACATGATCGCTCGCTGCGTCCGGTTCGGGCTCGCGCTCCTGGCCGGACTCTCGCTGCTCCTCACCGGCTGCTCTACCGGGACGGGCACGCCGACCGCCACCGCCGCCCCGTCCCGTACCACCGCCGCCCCGGCCGACCCCTCGGCCCGGGGCGTCTCCGGTCTGCCCGTCGTCCGCGAGGCCGAACTGCCGCCCGAGGCCCGGCACACCCTCGCCCTGATCCGGGCCGGCGGACCCTTCCCGTACGCCAGGGACGGCGCCGTCTTCGGGAACTTCGAGCGGATCCTGCCCCGCCGGGAACGCGGCTACTACCACGAGTACACCGTCCGCACCCCCGGCGAACGCGACCGCGGCGCCCGCCGCATCGTGACCGGCCAGGAGGGGGAGAGGTACTACACGGACGACCACTACGCGAGCTTCCGGGAGGTGGTCGCGGATGACCCTCGATGACGCCGTCGTCCTCGACCTGCACGGGGTCACCGACAAGACGGCCTTCATGAACCGCTGCGTCCGGACCCTCCCGCTGCCCGTCTGGTTCGGGCGCAACTGGGACGCCCTCGCCGACCGCCTCGCGGACATGCGCGAACCCATGGCGATCGTGGTGACCGGCTGGCAGGCTTACGCCGAGGCGGAACCCGACGACTGGGCCGTCGCGCAGGAGGTCTTCTCCGCGGCGGCCCGCACCAGCCGTGAGGGCCTCGCCGTCCTCCTCGCCCTCGGGGGTTGGGAGGATCGCACGAACCGCACCGCGCCAGCCTCGGACGATCCGCCCGGGGCGTCCCGCGCCCCCGGCGTGGGAGAATGAACTACGTGCTTTTTCCCCTGGCTGAAATGCCTAGGGGCCGATCCGAACGACTGGGATGTCAGCACGTGCGTTTCCTCAATGACGTCAAGCCGCCGTACGACCTCACCTACGACGATGTGTTCATGGTGCCGAGCCGGTCGGCCGTCGGCTCCCGTCAGGCCGTGGACCTCTCCTCGCCCGACGGCACCGGTACGACGATCCCGCTGGTCGTCGCCAACATGACCGCGATCGCCGGCCGGCGCATGGCCGAGACCGTCGCCCGCCGCGGCGGCCTCGTCGTCATCCCCCAGGACATCCCGATCGAGGTCGTCACCGAGGTCATCTCCTGGGTCAAGGGCCGCCACCTGGTCCTCGACACCCCGATCGTGCTGGAGCCGCACCAGACCGTCGCCGACGCCCTCGCCCTGCTGCCCAAGCGGGCGCACGAGGCCGGCGTCGTCGTCGACGAGCACCGCCGCCCCGTCGGCGTCGTCACCGACGCCGACCTCACCGGCGTCGACCGCTTCACCCAGCTCGCCGAGGTCATGTCCAAGGACCTCCTGCTGCTGGACGCGGACATCGACCCCCGCGAGGCGTTCAACACCCTGGACGGCGCCAACCGCCGCTACGCCCCCGCGGTCGACGCGGACGGCAAGCTGGCCGGCATCCTCACCCGCAAGGGCGCCCTTCGCGCCACCCTGTACACCCCGGCCGTCGACGCGAACGGCAAGCTGCGGATCGCCGCCGCCGTCGGCATCAACGGCGACGTGGCCGGCAAGGCCAAGCAGCTCCTCGACGCGGGCGTCGACACCCTCGTCATCGACACCGCCCACGGGCACCAGGAGTCGATGATCAGCGCGATCCGCACCGTCCGGGCGCTCGACCCGCAGGTCCCGATCGTCGCCGGCAACATCGTCGCCGCCGAGGGCGTCAGGGACCTCATCGAGGCCGGCGCCGACATCATCAAGGTCGGCGTGGGCCCCGGCGCCATGTGCACCACCCGCATGATGACCGGCGTCGGCCGCCCGCAGTTCTCGGCCGTGATGGAGTGCGCCGCCGAGGCGAAGAAGTACGGCAAGCACGTCTGGGCCGACGGCGGCGTCCGGCACCCGCGCGACGTCGCCATGGCGCTCGCCGCCGGCGCGTCCAACGTGATGATCGGCTCCTGGTTCGCCGGCACGTACGAGTCCCCCGGCGACCTCCAGCACGACGCCCAGGGCCGCGCCTACAAGGAGTCCTTCGGCATGGCGTCCGCCCGTGCCGTCAAGAACCGCACCAGCGACGAGTCCGCCTACGACCGCGCCCGCAAGGCGCTGTTCGAGGAGGGCATCTCCACCTCGCGGATGTTCCTCGACCCGACCCGCCCGGGCGTCGAGGACCTGATCGACTCGATCATCGCCGGTGTCCGCTCCTCCTGCACCTACGCCGGTGCGGGCTCGCTCGCCGAGTTCGAGGAGAAGGCCGTCGTCGGCATCCAGTCCGCCGCCGGCTACGCGGAGGGCAAGCCGCTGCACGCCAGCTGGAGCTGACCCCCGCGGCTCCGCCCCGCCCGATCGTGAACCCGCGCCCGGCCTCCCGGGCGCGGGTTCACGCGTACCGGCGGAGCGCCCCGGCGACCGCCTCCGCCAGCCGGGCGTGGCCCGCGTCGTCGGGGTGGAGGCCGTCCGCCAGGTGCTCCGGGCCGAGCAGCGGGCGGCCCGGGAGCAGCGCCAGGCGCGGATCGTCCGCCGCCAGGTCGCGGACCGCCCGCTCCATCGCCCTGCGCAGCTCCGTGAGCGTCGCGCCCACCGCGTTGCGGGTGTGCTCGGCGGCCGGGCGCAGGACCGGCGAGACGACGAGCAGCGGGGTACGGGGGTGCCCGCGGCGGATCACGGCCACATAGGCCCGTACGGTCGCGTACAGCCACTCCGGGGTCGCGGGGGCCCGGTCCCAGCAGTTTGTGCCGAACGCGAGGGTCAGCAGCTCGCCCGGGAGCCGTGCCAGGTGCTCCGCGAGGACCAGTTCGCCGCGGGCCCCGCCCGCGTACCCGAGGTTCACCGGATCGACGCCCAGCGTGCGGCCGGCGGCGGCGGGCCAGGCGTGCGCGGGCCGGGTGGCCCACCAGCCCTCCGTGATCGAGTCGCCCTGGACCAGCCAGCGGGGCCGCCGCGGGGCGGGGGAGAGGGCGCCGCCGACGCCGCGCAGGGCCCGCACGACGGGCGCCTGGGCCTCCGGCAGGTGGACCGTGAACTCCCCGCCGCCGGGCGGCAGCCGGAGCCGTACCTCGCCCCGTGCCGCCGGCTCCGCGAAGACCTCGCCGACGCACCGCCCGCCGCTCCAGAGCGCGAACGCGTGCCGCAGCGACCGGAGTTCGTCCCCGTCCGCCGGCACGGCCGCCCGGTAGCGCAGGTCCACCGCCGTCGTGCCCGGCTCCGCCCGGAACTCCACCCGGACCCCGATCGGCAGCGCCGCCCGCTCCGCGACGTCCCAGGGCAGCCGCGCCCGGTCGGCGGGGTCGGCCCGGACCGGCCGGTCGCCGTCCCGCCACGCCGTCCCGCGCAGGAAGGGCTCGGGATCCAGCCAGCTCACACGGCACCTCCGTCTCGCGCGCGCCCTCCGGTCGGCCGCGTGCAGGGTGGTCCACCGGGGGCCCGGAGTCAAGGGACGCGGCACACCCTCCGTCCTGTCCCCGATGTGTCGATTCATGCGGAGGCGTGCAATGTTTCCCCGTCCGAGCCCGAAGTGCGCAATGATCATCCACCGTTGCGCAACAACACTGCGTTACAAGTGCGAAGCTGCTGCCTTAGGCTCATGCCTCGTACCAGGAGTGGCGGGGACCGCCTGCTCGGCGGACTTCCTGCCCCCGTGGGCTGCCTCGGCGTGCCCGCGCGTCCGGCACGGGTCCGTCGCCGTCCCCGTCGAACCGACAGGCAGCGATAAGGAGCCCCCGCAGTGCTGGACCACGGCGCAGCCCCACCGGTCGAGTCCCCGACCGGCCGCAAGACCCCGTTCCTGACCGCCCTCACCCGCCGCAAGCCGGTGGAACGCCTGGTCGCGGAGGGTGGGCAGGGTGAGGGCGGCAGTCTTCGCCGTTCGCTCTCGATGTGGCAGCTGACCATGATCAGCATCGGTGCCACGCTCGGCACCGGCATCTTCGTCGTCCTCGGCGAGGCCGTGCCGGAGGCCGGCCCCGCGGTGACGCTCGCCTTCGTCTTCGCCGGGCTCACCGCGCTCTTCTCGGCGCTCTCGTACGCCGAGCTGGCCGGCACCATCCCGGTCGCGGGCTCCTCCTACTCGTATGCGTACGCAACGATGGGCGAGCTGGTCGCCTGGGTGTGCGGCTGGTGCCTGATGCTGGAGTACGGCGTCTCGGTCGCCGCCGTGGCCGTCGGCTGGGGCGACTACCTGAACGAGCTGCTCGACGGCACGCTCGGCGTCACCCTCCCCGCCGCGCTCAGCGCGCCGCCCGGTGACGGCGGCGTCTTCAACCTGCCGGCGCTGATCGTCGTCGTCCTCGCGATGGTCTTCCTGCTCGGCGGCGCCAAGGAGTCGGCCCGCGCCAACACGATCATGGTCGTGGTGAAGATCGCCGCCCTGGTGCTCTTCTGCGCCGTCGGCTTCCTGGGCTTCCAGTCCGGCAACTACGCCGACTTCATGCCGCTCGGCCTGAGCAGCGTCGGCGCCGCCGGAGCCGTGCTCTTCTTCTCGTACATCGGCTTCGACGCCGCCTCCACGGCCGGCGAGGAGGCGAAGAACCCCACGCGCGACCTGCCCCGGGCGATCATGCTCTCGCTCGTCATCGTCACCGCGCTGTACGTCCTCGTCGCGGCCGTCGCCGTCGGCGCCTGGGACTGGAAGAAGTTCGAGGGCACCGACGCCACCCTCGCCGCGATCATGAACGACGTCACCGGACAGAGCTTCTGGGGCACCCTGCTCGCCGCCGGCGCCGTGATCTCCATCGCCAGCGTGGTCCTCACCGTCCTCTACGGCCAGACCCGCATCCTCTTCGCGATGTCCCGCGACGGCCTCGTGCCCAAGGTCTTCGGCAAGGTCGACGCCCGCACCGGCACCCCGCGCACCAACACCCTCATCGTCTCGCTGCTCTGCGGCGGCCTCGCGGCCGTCGTCCCGCTCGGCGAGCTGGTCAACGCCACCAGCATCGGCACGCTCTTCGCCTTCGCGCTGGTCAACATCGCGGTCGTGGTGCTCCGCTTCACCCGCCCCGACATGGAGCGCTCCTTCAAGGTGCCCTTCGGCCCGGTCTTCGCCGTCCTCGGCTTCCTCTGCTGCGGATACAGCATGTACAGCCTCGACCTGATCACCTGGGTGTACTTCGGTGGCTGGATGGCCGCGGGCCTCGTGTTCTACTTCCTGTACGGCATGCGCCGCTCCCGACTGGCCACCGACGCAGAGAAGTGACCCACCCGTAGTGCGACTCAACGACCTCGACGAACGCATCGTCCACGCCCTCGCGGAAGACGCCCGCCGCAGCTACGCCGACATCGGCTCGCTCGTCGGTCTCTCCGCCCCCGCCGTGAAACGGCGCGTGGACCGGCTCCGGGCCGAGGGCGCGATCACCGGTTTCACCGTACGGGTGGACCCGGCCGCGCTCGGCTGGGAGACGGAGGGCTTCGTCGAGATCTACTGCCGCCACAACACCTCGCCGGACGACATCCGGCGGGGTCTGGAGCGGTACCCGGAGGTGGTGTCCGCGTCGACCGTCACCGGCGACGCGGACGCCCTCGTCCAGGTCTTCGCCTCCGACATGCGCCACTTCGAGCGCGTGCTGGAGCGGATCGCGGGCGAGCCCTTCGTGGAGCGCACCAAGTCGGTGCTGGTGCTGTCGCCGCTGCTGCGGCGCTTCTCCTCGGGCTCGCCCGCCTGAGGCGCTACCCGGCCATGCCGTCGTAGACCCACGGCAGCACCCGGAAGTCCCCGCCGCCCCGCACGACCTTCTCGTGCGGGGCGGCGGCGTTGCAGGGCGGCACCTCGTCGGTCTGCGGGGCGGAGGCCAGCCAGCTGTAGCCCAGCCGGTCCCGCTTCCCGTCGTCGTACACCGACACCCCCACCCGCCGGTCCGCCAGGCCCGGCACGTTCGTCTCCTCGACGATCCCGGTGACGGTCGCCACCGGGCCGCCGGTGGCGAGGCAGTCGACCCGTACGGACGCGGTGAACTCCCGCTCCCCCAGCGAGTGGCGGTACCGGAAGGTGCCGGTGGCGGCCCTCGGGTCGTCGCGGTCCGCCCAGGCCAGGTGCGCGTCGAAGGCGAAGTGGACCTTCTCGCCGGTGGCCGGGGCGCGGTCCAGCCAGGCCGCTCCGGTCAGCGCGGCCGCCTCGCGCGGCGCGCCGCCGTCCCGGGCGGGGGCGGCACCGGCGGCGCCCGCGGTCCCGGCCGCGAGCAGCAGGGCGACGGCGACGGCGGCGGTCTTCGTAGGGCGGTTCATGGCGGTCCTTCCGGCAGGTCGATCGGACGCGCCCCACTCTTCCGCCCGGGCCCCGGCCGGTCGTCGCGCCGGCGGACGATCCGGGGGTACGCCGCCGGTCGGGGAGCGCGTACGACCCCGGACCGATCTCCACGCAACGAATCGCCACTCCGGTCGCACATCGTGCAACGGTTCGACGGTCGGTCCGCAACGGTCCCGTCTTGTCCGGGCCGAGCCCGGAACCGTACCGTTTTGGACGTCTCCCGGAGACGCCCCTCCCTCCCCTCCGCCCCCACGAGGACCACCATGCCCGCGTTGCGCACCGCCCTGCTCCAGAGCTCCGGACAGCTCGGTGACGTGACCGCGAACCTGCGGATCCTCGACGAGGCCGCCGGCCGGGCCGCAGCCGCGGGGGCCGGCCTGCTGCTCGCCCCCGAGCTCTTCCTCACCGGCTACGCCATCGGCGCCGACATCGCCCGCCTGGCCGAGCCGTCCGACGGCCCGTCGGCCCGCGCGGTCGCGGAGATCGCCGCCCGCCACGGCCTCGCCGTCGGCTACGGCTACCCCGAGCGGGACACCGAGCGGCACGGCGTGATCTACAACGCCGCCGCGCTCTTCGGCGCCGACGGCGCCCCCCTCGCGCACTACCGGAAGACCCACCTCTTCGGCGACTTCGAGCTGAAGTGGTTCACCCCGGGCGACGAGCCCCTGGTGCAGGCCCGGATCGGCGACCTCACCGTCGGGCTGATGATCTGCTATGACGTCGAGTTCCCGGAGAACGTCCGGGCGCAGGCGCTGGCCGGCACGGACCTCCTCCTCGTGCCGACCGCGCTGATGCACCCCGCTGAGATCGTCCCGCTCTCCGTGGTGCCGGTGCGCGCCTTCGAGAACCAGCTCTACGTCGCGTACGCCAACCGCGCCGGCACCGAGGGCGACTTCGAGTTCGTCGGCCTCTCGGCGCTCGCCGGCCCCGACGGCACCGCCCGGGCCCGCGCGGGCCGCGGCGAGGAGTTGGTGATCGGCGACGTCGACCCCGGCTTCCTGGCGGCCTCCCGCGCGGAGAACCCGTACCTCCGCGACCGCAGGCCGGGCCTGTACGGCTCCCTCGTCTGAGCCGCCCCCACCGCCTCTCCCACCCGTTTTCCGTGCAAGGAGTCCGTACCCCATGACGTCCACCGTGCCCAACGCCGTCGAGCACGCCGACGAGCAGCAGCCGCCGATCACCATGTTCGGCCCGGACTTCCCGTACGCCTACGACGACTTCCTGGCCCACCCGGCCGGCCTCGGCCAGATACCCGCGACCGAGCACGGCACCGAGGTCGCGGTCGTCGGCGGCGGCCTGTCGGGCATCATCGCCGCGTACGAGCTGATGAAGATGGGCCTCAAGCCCGTCGTCTACGAGGCCGACCAGATCGGCGGCCGGCTCCGCACGGTCGGCTTCGAGGGCCCGGAGACCGAGGGGCTGACGGCGGAGATGGGCGCCATGCGCTTCCCGCCCTCCTCCACCGCCCTCCAGCACTACATCGACCTGGTCGGGCTGACCACCCGCCCCTTCCCGAACCCGCTGGCCGAGGCCACCCCCTCGACCGTCGTGGACCTCAAGGGCGAGTCCCACTACGCGGAGAGCATCGACGACCTGCCGCAGGTCTACCGCGACGTCGCCGCCGCCTGGAACAAGTGCCTGGACGAGGGCGCCGACTTCTCCGACATGAACCGCGCCATGCGCGAGCGGGACGTCCCGCGCATCCGC
Organism: Microtetraspora glauca; assembly: GCA_000721275.1. Lineage (GTDB taxonomy): Bacteria > Actinomycetota > Actinomycetes > Streptomycetales > Streptomycetaceae > Streptomyces. Next base: position 154,903 of record JOFO01000006.1, read on the forward strand.
GAGATCTGGGCGAAGCTGGTCGAGAAGCTCGACAACCAGACCTTCTACGGCTTCCTCTGCGAGTCCGAGGCGTTCAAGTCCTTCCGGCACCGCGAGATCTTCGGCCAGGTCGGCTTCGGCACCGGCGGCTGGGACACCGACTTCCCCAACTCCATCCTGGAGATCCTGCGGGTCGTCTACACCGAGGCCGACGACCACCACCGCGGCATCGTCGGCGGCTCCCAGCAGCTGCCGCTGCGCCTGTGGGAGCGCGAGCCGGAGAAGATCGTCCACTGGGCGCAGGGCACCTCGCTGGCCTCGCTGCACGAGGGCGGGCAGCCGAAGCCGGCCGTCACCCGGCTGAACCGCACGGCGGGCAACCGGATCACCGTCACGGACGCCTCCGGCGACATCCGCACCTACCCGGCGGCGATCTTCACCGCCCAGTCGTGGATGCTGCTGTCCAAGATCGCCTGTGACGACTCGCTCTTCCCGATCGACCACTGGACGGCGATCGAGCGGACCCACTACATGGAGTCCTCGAAGCTGTTCGTGCCCGTCGACCGGCCGTTCTGGCTGGACAAGGACGAGGAGACCGGCCGGGACGTCATGTCGATGACGCTGACCGACCGGATGACCCGCGGCACGTACCTCCTGGACGACGGCCCGGACAAGCCGGCCGTCATCTGCCTCTCGTACACGTGGTGCGACGACAGCCTGAAGTGGCTGCCGCTGTCCGCGAACGAGCGGATGGAGGTCATGCTGAAGTCGCTCGGCGAGATCTACCCGAAGGTCGACATCCGGAAGCACATCATCGGCAACCCGGTGACGGTCTCCTGGGAGAACGAGCCCTACTTCATGGGCGCCTTCAAGGCCAACCTGCCGGGCCACTACCGCTACCAGCGGCGCCTGTTCACCCACTTCATGCAGGACCGCCTGCCCGAGGACAAGCGCGGCATCTTCCTCGCCGGCGACGACATCTCGTGGACGGCCGGCTGGGCCGAGGGCGCGGTGCAGACGGCGCTCAACGCGGTGTGGGGCGTGATGCACCACTTCGGCGGCGCGACCGACGCCACCAACCCGGGCCCGGGCGACGTGTACGACGAGATCGCCCCGGTCGAGCTGCCGGAGGACTGATCCCCGGGGCTCCTACGGCCTGGCCAGGGGCGTGAGCAGCATCCGCCCCACCAGGCCCACCGAGCGGTCCAGCCGCTCGGTGAACTCGCCCGCGAGCCCGGGCAGCGCCCGCAGCTGCCACAGCGAGCGGGCGGCCAGCCAGGCCCCGTCGCGGGCCCGGTCCAGGCTCCAGCAGCCGAGCAGGTGCGTCAGCGGGTCCGCGATCTCCAGGAGGTCCGGGCCCGGCATCAGCTCCTCGCGGATCCGCTCCTCCAGGAGGACGAGGACATCGCCGACCCGGTCGAACTCGTCCTCCAGGTCGGCGGGGGCGCACTCCAGGGTGTGGCAGGCGTCGACGACGGCGAGCGCCAGGTCGTGCCCGATGTGGGCGTTGATCCCGGCGAGCGCGAACTGGAGCGGCGTCACGCCGGGGTGGCGGCGGTAGTGGAAGAGGGGCCGCCAGCACGCCGGGCCGGGAACACCGGAGGCGTGGGCGTCGACGGCGGCGAGGTACCGCTCGGCGAAGCGCACGTCCAGGGTGGCCGCCGCCCGCCGGTCCCCGAAGGCGCCCGCCTCGATGGCGTGGCCGATCTCCTCGGTGACGGTCAGGTACACGCGGTTGAAGACGGCGACGCCGTCCGAGGGGTGCCAGGCCGCCCGCAGCGACCGCATCCGGTCCACGACGGGGTCGACCGCCACGAACTGCCCGATCCGTTCGTCCGTCCACTGGGTCTGCGCCATGGGGGCAGACTTCCAGCCGCCGGGCCCGGGAGGGAGTCTCCGGGGCCCGGCTTCGCCGGAACGGGCGAATACCTCAGCTCTTCGCCGCGTCGCCGGGCTCCGTGCCGTAGTCCTTCTCGTACGAGCTCGTCCCCGAGTCGAGCAGCGGCTCCTCCGCGGGCGCGGCCTTGAGGTGCGCCGGGGCGAAGGCGCGCAGCACGTGGTAGCCGGTGATGACGACGATGGTGCCGAGCGCGATGCCGCCGAGCTCGAAGGTGTCGGTGAAGGTCAGCTTCACGCCGCCGACGCCGATGATGATGCCGGCGGCGGCCGGGACCAGGTTGAGCGGGTTGCGCAGGTCGACCTTGGCGTTTATCCAGATCTGGGCGCCGAGCAGGCCGATCATGCCGTAGAGGATGACGGTGATGCCGCCGAGGACGCCGCCGGGGATGGCGGCGACGACCGCGCCGAACTTGGGGCAGAGGCCGAAGAGCAGCGCGAAGCCGGCGGCGGCCCAGTAGGCGGCCGTGGAGTAGACGCGGGTGGCGGCCATGACGCCGATGTTCTCGGAGTACGTGGTGTTCGGCGGGCCGCCCAGGGCGGTCGACAGCATGGACGCGGCGCCGTCGGCGGCGATCGCGGTGCCCAGCTTGCCGTCGAGGTCGTCGCCGGTCATCTCGCCGACGGCCTTCACATGGCCGGCGTTCTCGGCGATCAGGGCGATGACGACGGGCAGCGCGACGAGGATCGCGGACCACTCGAAGCTGGGGCCGTGGAAGGACGGCAGGCCGATCCAGTCGGCCTTGCCGACGCCGGACAGGTCGAGCCGCCAGTGGTCGGTGACCTCGCCGCCCGGGGACATCGAGTGGATCTTCCCGAAGACCAGGTCGGACACCCAGGAGAGCACGTAGCCGAAGACCAGGCCGAGGAAGATCGCGATCCGGGACCAGAAGCCGCGCAGGCACACCACGGCGAGACCGGTGAAGAGCATGACCAGCAGGGCCGTCCACTGGTCCTGCGGCCAGTACGTGGAGGCGGTCACCGGCGCCAGGTTGAAGCCGATCAGCATGACGACGGCGCCGGTCACCACCGGCGGCATCGCCGCGTGGATGATCCGGGCACCGAAGCGGTGCACCGCGAGACCGGCGAGGAAGAGCACCGCGCCGACGACGAGGACGGCGCCGGTGACGGTGGCGCTGCTGCCGCCGGAGGCGCGGATCGCGGCGGCGACGCCGACGAAGGAGAGCGAGCAGCCGAGGTACGAGGGGACCGTGCCGCGCGTCGCGAGCAGGAAGATGACCGTGGCGACGCCCGACATCATGATCGCGAGGTTCGGGTCCAGGCCCATGAGCACCGGCGCGACGAAGCTGGCACCGAACATCGCGACCACGTGCTGGGCGCCGAGTCCGGCGGTACGGGGCCAGGAGAGCCGCTCGTCGGGGCGGACGACGGCCCCGGGGGCGGGCGTTCTCCCGTCCCCGTGCAGGGTCCAGCGCACGCCGAGGTTCATGAGGTCGCTCCCGTTCTCCGGTGCCGGCGGCCGTGGCGGGCCGTCGTGTCAGGGCCGTAAAAGATCAGCCATATGGTATGCGCCGGGACCGGCCGGGGGAGGGGCGCGGCGGAGCCGCCGGTACGGGCTCAGCCGACCGGGCCCGCGCTCTTCGCGGCGTCCGTGCCCGCCGGGGCCGCCGACGCCGCGCGCGGCGCGGCCCGCAGCACGCCCGCGCCCAGCACCAGGCCGAAGGACAGCGCGGTGACCAGGCCGAACGAGAAGACCAGCGAGGTGGCGTCGGCGATGCCGCCGATCGCGGACGGGGCGATCAGACCGGAGGTGTACGTGATGGTGGCGACGCCCGCGATGGCCTGGCTCGGGTTCGGTCCGCTGCGCGCGGCGGCGGCGAAGGCGAGCGGGACGACGACGGCGACCCCGAGGCCGAGCAGTCCGAATCCGGCCATCGCGGCGGCGGCGTTCGGGGCGAGGACGACCAGGACGCCGCCGAGGGTGGCGGCGGCGCCGCCGACCCGTACCGTGCGGACCGCGCCGAAGCGGTCCACGACCCGGTCGCCGACCAGCCGGGCCAGGGCCATGGTGAGGGCGAAGGCGGTGGTGGAGGCGGCGGCGAGACCGGCCGAGCCGCCCAGTTCGTCGCGCAGGTAGACGGCGGACCAGTCGAGGCTGGCGCCCTCGGCGAAGACCGCGCAGAAGCCGATGGCGCCGATCACCAGCGCGGACCTCGGCGGCAGCGCGAAGCGCGGCGGGGCCTCTTCCTCCTCGGCGGGCGCCGGGTCGAGGACGCCCTGGCAGAGGGCGAGGCCGGCGGCGGTGAGGACGAGCGCGGCGATCAGGTGGTGCAGGCGGGCGTCGCCGCCGAGGTGGGCGGCGAGGGTGCCGGCCGCCGAGCCGAGCAGCGCGCCCACGCTCCACATGCCGTGCAGGCCGGACATGATCGAGCGGCCGAGCCGGTTCTCGGTCTCGACGCCGAGCGCGTTCATCGCCACGTCGGACATGCCCGCCGTGGCGCCGTACACGAAGAGCGCGGCGCACAGGCCCCAGATGTTCGGGGCGAGCGAGGGGAGGGTGAGCGACAGGGTCCACAGCGCGAGCAGGCCGCGCAGCGCGGTCCGGGCGCCGAGGCGGTGGCTGATCCGGCCGGCCAGCGGCATCGCGACCGAGGCACCCAGCGCGGGGAAGGCGAGCGCCAGGCCCAGCTGGCCGGCGCTGACCCCGGCGTGCTCCTGGATCCAGGGGATGCGGGTGGCGAAGCTGCCGGTGACGGCACCGTGGACGCAGAAGACGGCCGCGACGGCGAAACGGGCCCGCCGGAGCCGTTCGGAGCTGAGGACGGTGTCCGCCGCCATGGGTCCCTCCCGGAGTCGCGTGGTGTGCCCGTAAACTATCAGGAACCCTGCCTGATAAATAGTGGTCCGGAGAGAAGACGGCGGGGAGGCGTCTGAGAGGATCCCCGCATGGCCGCATCCCCGAGCACCGCCCGGGCCCTCAACGACCGGCTCGCCCTGCGCCTGCTCCAGGACGAGGGACCGCTGACGGCAGCCCAGCTCAAGACCCTGACCGGGCTCTCCCGGCCCACCGTCGCCGACCTCGTCGAGCGGCTCAGCGGCTCGGGCCTGGTGCACGTCGTCGGCGAGGCCGGCGCCGAACGCCGCGGCCCCAACGCCAAGTTGTACGGACTCGTCGCCGACCGCGCCCACCTCGCCGCGCTCGACGTCCGCACCCGGTCGGTCTCCGTCACCGTCACCGACCTGCTCGGCACCCCGCTCGCCGAAGCGGCGGCCCCGGTCGGCGAGGACACCGGCACCGGCCCCGCCGTCGAGAAGGCGGTCGCCCTCCTGGAGCGCACCGCCCGGGAGGCCGGCGTCCAGCGGCTGCACACCGTCGCCGTCGGCGCCCCCGGCCTCATCGACCCGGCCACCGGCGAACTCCGCGACTCCACCGGACTGCCCGCCTGGCACCGCCGGCTCGTCGGCGTGCTCCAGGAACGGCTCCCCGCGCATGTGCTCGTCGAGAACGAGACCAACCTCGCCGCCGTCGCCGAGCTGCGCGAGGGCGCGGCCCGGGGGCGCGAGGACTTCGTGCTGCTCTGGCTCGGCCAGGGGGTGGGCGCCGCCGTCGTCCTCGGCGGCCGGGTGCGCCGCGGCGCCTCCGGCGGCGCCGGCGAGATCGGCTTCCTGCCGGTGCCCGGCACCTCCGGCCTGCCCTCGGCGCACGACTGCGCCGGCGGCTTCCACGAGCTGGTGAACACCGCCGCCCTCGACGCGCTCGCCGCCGGGCACGGCCTCGACCCGGCCGGCGCCCTCGCCTCCGGACACCCGGCCTTCCTCGACGCCTGCGCCCGCCGGCTCGCCGTCGGCGCGGCAGCCGTCGCCTCCGTCCTCGACCCCGGCTGCGTGGTCCTCGCCGGCGAGACCGGCCACCAGGGCGGCCCGGAGCTCGCCGCCCGCGTCGAGGCCGAGCTGGCCGGGCTCTCCCCGCTGCGCACCGAGGTCCGGGCCACCACCCTCGGCGACACGGCCGTCCTGCGCGGGGCGCTGCTGCGGGCCCGGGACGCGGCGCAGGACGCGCTGTTCCCGTAGGCCGTCTCTTCCGGATCATGTCGGGCCCGCGGCGCGATCCGAAGGAAACGGCCTGGCCGGGTCCGGGAACGCGACCGCGCCGCGCCCCGGACAGGGGGGCGCGGCGCGGAGCGGGCGGCCCGGCGGCGGCCAAGGGCCGGAGGACCGCCGCCGGGGGTCTTTCAGGAGGCGGGGTGGGTCAGCAGGCGCCCAGGTCCTTCCAGACGCCCCACTCGCCGGTCGTGCCCGGCTCCTGGTTCTGGGTCCACCACTGGGCCTTCCACTTGTGGCCCTTGTGGGAGACCTCGTTGCCCGCGTTGTAGACCGTGCCGGCCACGTACGCCGGGGCGGTGCAGCCGGTGGGCGGCGTCGTCGGCGGCGTGGTGGGCGGGGTGGTGCCGGTGCCCGGCTCCACGACCGTCGTGCCGCGCGCCAGGTCGCCGGCGAGGGCGTAGGTGGTGCCGTTGATGTTCACCGTCCAGTTGGAGGGGGTGGACACCGGCAGGTAGTAGTTGAACGAGAGGTCGATCGTGGCGCCCGGGGCGAGCGACTGCCAGGCCGGGAGCTTCAGGGAGACCCGGTGGAAGTCGCCCTTCAGGCCGCCCACGTTGGAGCCGGTGTGGTCGCTGCTGATGACCTTGGTGCCGAAGCCGGACTGGTCGGAGGCGTTGGCCGGGGCCGAGGTGCCGTAGTCGAACTGGAACTCGGTACCGCCGGGCAGCGTGGTGTTCGTCCGGTTGGTGATCTTCACCTTGGGCGTGATCGGGTAGTTCGAGTCGCCGAGCTTGAACTCGGTGAAGGCGGTCTCGATGTTCACGGCCTGGGTCGGCAGCGCCTTGTTGGACTTCTTGGCGCCGTACGGGGTGGCGGCCTTGAACTTGTCGTACATCAGCGAGGTGAGCGTGGAGCCCATCTCGTACTGGCCCTTGGCGGCGTTCCAGGCGTAGTCGCCGGCCATCTCCCAGACCATGGTGCCGCCGATGCCGCGGTCGACCACGTAGTCGGCCTTGGCGGCCACGGACTGCTCGTCCTCGGTGGAGAGGAAGACCTTCTTCTCGGCGTTCCACAGCCACGGCGCGACCAGGGTCGAGTCGTACTTGCGGGCGTAGGTGCCGGTCAGGGTGGTGTTCGCGGGGAAGCCGTACTTCGTGACGTAGTCGCCGACGATCCCCTTCTCCAGGTTCTTGGCGTGCCACATCGGGTTGGAGCCGGCGGGCGACTCCTTGCCCGCGGTGTCCTTGTCGTGCCACAGGTTGTCGATGCCGGTGGCGCCGTCGCCGCACTTGGTCAGGCCGGCGCCGGCCGGGCAGGTGGCCGCGGTGGCCTTGCCCCAGAGGCCGTCGGTGCCGCCCTGCACGTTCTTGTGGCCGCGGGTGTAGTAGGGCAGGCCGATGTTGATGCGGCCGGCCGGCATGGAGCCGCGGAAGTAGTGGTAGGCCCAGTCGGTGTTGAGGTAGCCGATGTTGCCGTACTGGGCGGAGCCGTAGACGTTGGCGGCGGCGAGCTCGCCGTCCTTGCCGTCGTCGAAGAGCGAGGCGTTCGGGCCGACGTACTCGTTCCAGGCGCCGTGCAGGTCGTACGACATGATGTTGACGTAGTCCAGGTACTTCTGGACCTGGAAGGTCTCCATGCCGCGCAGCAGGTAGCCGGAGGACGGGGCGGCGACGGTCAGCAGGTAGTGCCTGCCGTCGGCGGCGCCGGCCGCGTCGAGCTTCTCGCGCAGGGTCTTCATGAGGGCCGCGTAGCCCTGGACCAGGCCGGCGCGGCGCGCGTTGGCGAAGGTCCAGTCGAGCGGGTTGCCCGCGTCCTTCATGGTGGTCGGGTACTCGTAGTCGATGTCGACGCCGTTGAACCCGTACTTCCGGATGAAGTCGACCGCCGAGGTGGCGAAGGTGTCGATGCCGGCCTGGTTGACCGAGCCGTCGGCGTTGGTGGCCATCGAGTAGAAGCCGCCGGAGTTCACCCGGTCGCCGTTGTCGGCGAAGTAGCCGCCGGTCTCCGCCCAGCCGCCGACCGAGATCAGCGTCTTGACGTCGGGGTGCTGCTTCTTGAACTTGTTCAGCAGGTTGAAGTGGCCCTTGTAGGGGAGGGCCGGGTCCATCTCGGCGCCGGCCACGCCGGGCCAGGTCATGCCGGTGGCGGCGTTGTTCGGGCCGTCCGTGCCGACCGAGAGCTTGTTGTCGCCGCCGATGTGGCCGAAGGCGTAGTTGATGTGGGTGATCTTGTCCCACGGGATGTTGTTGGCGAGGTACGCGGGCTCGCCGTTCTTGCCGGTGCGCCAGCCCGTGAAGTAGCCGATGACGCGGCGCTGGTGGTCGGCGCCCATCTTCTCGCGGCCCTCGGTGTCGTAGACCGAGCAGTAGGGGACGTCGACGCCGGGCGTCTTGTACAGGCCGTCGGGGCGACAGGACTCGTTGTCGGCGGCGTACGAGACGCCGCCCGCGAGCGAGCTGAGCAGCAGGCCGGCGACGGCGGCACCGGACGCGAGCAGCGACGCTCTCTTGGTCGTGGGGGACAGCACGATCAGGTCCTCCTCGGGGAGGGAGAAGAAACACGCAACGAACAAGGGGGTGGTACGTGTTGGGCCCGGGGCGTGCGCACACCGGCGGGCCGTTCCGCGGAGGTGACACGGACCTTAAGAGGACTAGACCAGTGCGTCAATAGGTCTGGACCAAAGAGGAATTCCGTGGGAGCGTGTGAGTCATCGCACAGGGCGCGCACGCATGGGCGTCGACAGGGCGTGGCACACTGGCCCTGTATCAGCAGCAGCGCACTCCGGGGTCGGTGTAATTCCGAACCGGCGGTATAGTCCGCGACCCGTCCGCAGCCAGCGGCCGGTTGACCAGGTGAGATTCCTGGACCGACGGTGAAAGTCCGGATGGGAGGCAGTGCGCGGCGGGCGACCCCTGACCGGGGTGTGCCGGCCGTACGTCCGCTGGTCGCCGCGGTTCCCGCCGGCGTACCCGCGGTCCTCCGGCCGTACCGGCACACCCTGCGCGCAGCCGTCGACCCGCTCTCTGTCGACATCGACAGGCCCCGGAGTCCGTGCCCGAAGAGGCAGGAGGACCCGGTGGCCCCGCAGGCCGACATCACCGCCATGCGTCAGGCGATCACGCTCGCCGCCCGCGGACTCGGCTCCACCAGCCCCAACCCCGTCGTCGGCTGCGTCCTCACCGACGCCTCCGGCCACGTCGTCGGCGAAGGCTGGCACCAGCGCGCCGGAGGCCCCCACGCCGAGGTCCACGCCCTGCGCGCGGCCGGCGACCGCGCCCGCGGCGCCACCGCGTACGTCACCCTCGAACCCTGCAACCACACCGGCCGCACCGGCCCCTGCGCCCAGGCCCTGATCGACGCCGGCGTCACCCGCGTCGTCTACGCCGTCGCCGACCCGAACCCGCAGGCCACCGGCGGTGCCGACACCCTCCGCGCGGCCGGCGTCACCGTCGAGCGGGGCCTCCTGGAGACCGAGGCCGAGGCCGGCAACCTCGCCTGGCTCACCGCCGTCCGCACCGGCCGCCCCTTCGTCCGCTGGAAGTACGCCGCCACCCTCGACGGCCGCGTCGCCGCCGCCGACGGCACCTCCCGCTGGATCAGCTCCGCCGCCTCCCGCGCCGACGTCCACCGGCTGCGCGCCGAGGCCGACGCCGTCGTCGTCGGCGGCGGGACGCTCCGCACCGACGACCCCCACCTCGCCGTCCGCGGCGTCGAGGGCGCCGTCCAGCCGCTGCGGGTCGCCCTCGACACCCGCGCCGAGCTGCTGCCCACCGCCCGGATCCTCGACGACGCAGCCCCCACCCTGCTGGTCGTCGGCGAGGACGCCGACACCCGCCACCTGCCCGGCGTCGACCTGCTCCGGCTGCCGCTGCGCGACGGCCGCGTCGGCGTGCCCGAGCTGCTCGCCGCGCTGTACGCGCGCGGCGTCCGCTCCGTCCTCCTCGAAGGCGGCCCCACCCTCGCGGGCGCCTTCCTCGCCGCGGGCGCCGTCGACCAGGTCGTCGGCTACCTCGCCCCCGTCCTCCTCGGCGCCGGCCCGCAGGCCCTCGCCGACGCCGGAATCACCACCCTCACCGAGGCGTTGCGGCTCGACATCACCGAGACCACGCCGATCGGACCCGACCTCCGCATCACCGCCACCCCCAAGGGAGCCTGACCGTGTTCACCGGAATCGTCGAAGAACTGGGCGAGGTCGTCGCCGTCGAGCGGCTGGAGGACGCCTCCCGCTTCCGGCTGCGCGGCCCCCTGGTCACGGAAGGCGCCCAGCACGGCGACTCCATCGCCGTCAACGGTGTCTGTCTCACGGTCGTCGAGCACGGCGACGGCGAGTTCACCGCCGACGTCATGGCCGAGACCCTGGAGCGGTCCAGCCTCGGCGTCCTGGAGCCCGGCTCCCGGGTCAACCTGGAGCGCCCCATGGCCGTCGGCGGCCGGCTCGGCGGACACATCGTCCAGGGCCACGTGGACGGCACCGGCACCGTCCTGGAGCGCACCCCGTCCGAGCACTGGGAGCTGGTCAAGATCGGGCTGCCCGCCCCGCTCGCCCGCTACGTCGTCGAGAAGGGCTCCATCACCGTCGACGGCGTCAGCCTCACCGTCGTCGGCGTCGGCGACGACTGGTTCACCGTCAGCCTCATCCCCACCACCCTCGCCCTGACCACGCTCGGCCTCAAGCAGCCCGGCGCCCCGGTCAACCTCGAAGTGGACGTCATCGCCAAGTACGTCGAGCGGCTGCTCGGCAAGGACGGACAGGAGAACGTCAAGTGAACTGGCTCAACTCCGAGGCGTTCACCGTCCTCGACCAGCACATCATGTGGTCCGACATGATCGGCAACACCATCGGCCTCATCGCCCTGGCCCTCGGCTGGCGCCGCTCCATCCTCACCTGGCCCGCCCAGCTCCTCTCCGGCCTGATCCTCGTCGGCGCCTACGCCTCCGCCCACCTCGCCGGCGGCGTCGGCAAGCAGCTCCTCGTCATCGGCGTCGCCGCCTGGGGCTGGTGGCAGTGGAACCGCGGCAGGCAGCAGGCCCAGGACGGGTCCATCGCCGTCCGCTTCGCCACCTGGAAGGAGCGCGGCCTCCTCGCGGGCGGCGCCGTCCTCGGCACCCTCGCCGTCGGCGGGCTCTTCACCCTCTACCCGTCGCTCTCCTGGAGCCCGTGGGCCGACGCGTACATCTTCGTCGGCACCCTCGTCGCCATGATCGCCCAGGCCCGCGGCCTGGTCGAGTTCTGGTTCGCCTGGCTGCTCGTCGACCTCGTCGGCGTCCCGCTCGCCTTCAGCAGCGGCCTCGCCTTCTCCGGCCTGGTCTACGTCGTCTACTTCGCCCTGGTCCTGTGGGGCATGCGCGACTGGTGGCTCCGGTCCCGCACCCCCGCCCTGGAAGGAGCCCCCGCATGAACGCCTGGGACCCGGACGAGACCCTCGTCCTCGACCCCGTCGAGCAGGCGATCCGCGACATCGCCGCCGGCCGCCCCGTGGTCGTCGTCGACGACGAGGACCGCGAGAACGAGGGCGACCTCGTCATCGCCGCCGAGAAGGCCACCCCCGAGGTCGTCGCCTTCATGATGACCGAGTGCCGCGGCCTCATCTGCGCCCCCATGGAGCACGCCGAACTGGAGCGGCTCCGCCTCCCGCAGATGGTCGAGCACAACACCGAGTCGATGCGCACGGCCTTCACCGTCTCCGTCGACGCGGGCCCCGAGCACGGCGTCACCACCGGCATCTCCGCCGCCGACCGCGCCACCACCCTCCGGATGCTCGCGAGCGGCCGGCACGAGCCGTCCGACTTCGTCCGCCCCGGCCACATCTTCCCGCTCCGCGCCCGCGAGGGCGGCGTCCTCGCCCGCCCCGGCCACACCGAGGCCGCCGTCGACCTCGCCCGGCTCGCCGGACTCCGCCCGGCCGGCGCGATCGTCGAGATCGCCGGCGAGGACGGCGTGATGCTCCGCCTCCCCGAACTCGTCCCCTTCGCCCGCAAGCACGGCCTGACGATCATCTCCATCGAGGACCTGATCGCCTACCGCCGCTCCGCCGAACCCACCGTCCGCCGCGAGGCCGAGGTCCGGCTCCCCACCGCCCACGGCGACTTCACCGCCTACGGCTACCGCTCCACCGTCGACGGCGTCGAGCACGTCGCCCTCGTCCACGGCGAGATCGGCGACGGCCAGTCCGTCCTCGTCCGGGTCCACTCCGAATGCCTCACCGGCGACGTCTTCCACTCGCTGCGCTGCGACTGCGGCCCCCAGCTCCAGGCGTCGATGGACCGCATCCAGGAGGCCGGCCGCGGCGTCGTCGTCTACCTCCGCGGCCACGAGGGGCGCGGCATCGGCCTGCTCTCCAAGCTGCGCGCGTACGAGCTCCAGGAGCGCGGCCGCGACACCCTCGACGCCAACCTCGAACTCGGCCTGCCCGCCGACGCCCGCGACTACGCGGCCGGCGCGCAGATCCTCGCCGACCTCGGCGTCCGCAGCCTCCGCCTGATGACCAACAACCCCGACAAGATCGACGCCCTCACCCGCCACGGCCTCGCCGTCGAGGGCCGCGAACCGATGCCCGTCACCGCCGGCGAGCACAACCTCGGCTACCTGCGCACCAAGCGCGACCGGATGGGCCACGACCTGCCCTGGCTGGACGGCTCCCCGGCCCCCACCTGCGGCAACCAGTAACCACACCCCCGTACGACCTGCAAGGAGAACCATGAGCGGCAAGGGCGCACCCGTCCTCAGCGTGAAGAACTGCGGCGACCTGCGGGTCGCGGTCGTCGCGGCCCAGTGGCACGAGAAGATCATGGACGGCCTGGTGGACGGCGCCCTGCGCGCCCTGGCCGAACTCGGCATCGACGAGCCCACCCTGCTCCGCGTCCCCGGCAGCTTCGAACTCCCCGTCGTGGCCAAGGTCCTCGCCGGGCGCGGCTACGATGCCGTCGTGGCGCTCGGCGTCGTCATCCGCGGCGGAACGCCGCACTTCGAGTACGTGTGCCAGGGCGTCACCCAGGGCCTCACCCAGGTCGCGGTCGACACCGGCGTACCCGTCGGATTCGGCGTCCTCACCGTCGACACCGAGGAGCAGGCGCTCGACCGGGCCGGCCTCGAAGGCTCCTCCGAGGACAAGGGCCACGAGGCGGTCACCGCCGCCGTCGCCACCGCCACCACGCTGCGCACCGTCAGCGAACCCTGGCGCTGAGGAGCGGACCCCCACCCCGTACTCTTAGGACCATCATGGCGAACGAAACCCGGAAGAGCTTCGAAGAGCTCTTCGACGAGCTGAAGCTCAAGGCCGAGACCGGCGACCCCGCCACCTCCCGCACCGCGGAACTGGTCGGCAAGGGCGTCCATGCCATCGGCAAGAAGGTCGTCGAGGAGGCCGCCGAGGTCTGGATGGCCGCCGAGTACGAGGGCAAGGAAGCCGCCGCCGAGGAGATCTCGCAGCTGCTGTACCACGTCCAGGTGATGATGGTCGCCCGCGGGATCTCCCTCGACGACGTCTACGCCCACCTCTGAGCACCCCCACCCCCCGCTCCCACCACTCCCAGGCAAAGGAAGCCCACCCCATGCTGCGCATCGCCGTCCCCAACAAGGGTTCCCTCTCCGGACCTGCGTCGGCCATGCTCCATGAGGCCGGCTACCGCCAGCGCAAGGAGTCCAAGGAGCTGGTGGTCATCGACCCCGAGAACGAGGTCGAGTTCTTCTACCTGCGGCCGAAGGACATCGCGATCTACGTGGCGTCCGGCAAGCTGGACATCGGCATCACCGGCCGTGACCTGCTGCTGGACTCCGGTGCCAGCGCCGAGGAGATCCTGGCCCTGAACTTCGGCCGCTCCACCTTCCGCTACGCCACCCGCCCGGGCACCGCCAAGGGCCCCGAGGACTTCGGCGGCATGACGATCGCCACCTCCTACGAGGGCATCGTCGCCAAGCACCTCGCCGACCAGGGCATCGACGCCTCCGTCGTCCACCTGGACGGCGCCGTCGAGACCGCGATCCAGCTCGGCGTCGCCGAGATCATCGCCGACGTCGTCGAGACCGGCACCAGCCTGCGCAACGCCGGCCTGGAGGTCATCGGCGAGCCGATCCTCCGGTCCGAGGCGGTCGTCGTCCGCCGACACGGCGCCGACACCGACCACCCGCAGGTCCAGCAGTTCCTGCGCCGCCTCCAGGGCGTCCTGGTGGCCCGCAGCTACGTGATGATGGACTACGACTGCCGCGCCGAGCACCTGGAGCAGGCCGTCGCCCTCACCCCGGGCCTGGAGTCGCCGACCATCTCCCCGCTGCACAACGAGGGCTGGGTCGCCGTCCGCGCGATGGTCCCCGCCAAGGACGCGCAGCGGATCATGGACGACCTGTACGAGATCGGCGCCCGCGCGATCCTCACCACCGCGATCCACGCCTGCCGTCTCTGACCCCCTGCCGCACCGTTCCAGGCACCGAGGTACCCCCATGTCCGAGCAGCCCACGCCCGCCCTCCCGGTCACCTTCCGGCCGGGCCGCACCCGCGCCGTCCTGCTGACCGTGGGGATCGCCATGTTCGCGGCGATCACCGCCGTGGCGCTGATGCTGGAACGGCTCGGACCGGGGGAGCGGGCCAGCTTCGTCTTCACCGCCGCGCTCTTCCTCGGCGTGCTGGTGCTGCTGAGCCGCCCCAAGGTCGTCGCCGACGACGAGGGCGTCACGGTCGTCAACATCACCCGCACCCGGCGCCTCGCCTGGGCGGAGATCCTCCGCGTCAACCTCCGTCCCGGCGACCCCTGGGTCTTCCTGGACCTCAGCGACGGCACCAGCCTGCCCGCCCTCGGCATCCAGCCCGGGATCGCCAAGGAAGCCGCCATCCGCGACGCCCGCGCCCTGCGCGCCCTCGCGGAGTCCCACGGCACCGGCACCGAGACGGCCTGACCTCTCCCGCGCCGGGACCGGCCCGCGCGCCGGGGGACGCCCCCGGCTCCGCGTCCGGGACGACCCCGCACGGGCGTCAGGGGCGACCCCCGTCCGTCCCCCATCCGGGGCGTCCCCCCTGCCACGGGGGGCGTTCGCGTGACTACTCTTGAGGCGGTGGCGCCCGGTGCGCCACCGCCTCGCGTCGTACCGGAACGCCCCCGCCGGCGACCGGGCGAGGCCACCCCTTCGACCCGAGGAGTGACTCCCTCCGGCAATGGACGGATCGTCCGGTAGTACCCGCGCCGCCCTCTCCCCCGAGGCGGCGGCATGATCGTCTCCCTGCTACTCCTGCTGGCAGCCTTCCTCCTGATCCTCGCCAACGGCTTCTTCGTCGCCGCCGAGTTCGGTCTCGTGACCGTCGAGCGCGCGGAGGCCGAGCGGGCCGCGGCCGCCGGCGACCGGCGCGCCCGCACCGTCGTCTCGGCGCTGCGCGAGCTGTCCTTCCAGCTCTCCGGCACCCAGCTCGGCATCACCCTCACCTCGCTCGTCGTCGGCATGCTCGCCGAGCCCGCGCTCGCCGGACTGCTCGCCCCGCCGCTGACCGCCCTCGGGCTCCCCGCGGGCGCCGCCTCCGGCGTCGCCGTGGTGACCGGCATGCTGCTCGCCTCGGCGGTGCAGATGGTCGTCGGCGAACTCGTCCCCAAGAACTGGGCGGTCTCCCGGCCGCTCCAGGTCGCCCGCTTCGTCGCCGCCCCGCAGCGCCGCTTCTCGGCCGTGTTCCGGCCGGTGATCGCCCTGCTCAACCGGGTGGCGAACGGACTCGTCCGCGCCTTCGGCGTCGAGCCCACCGACGAGCTGGACTCGGTCCGCACCCCCGGCGAGCTGGAATCGCTCGCCCGGCACTCGGCCCGGGCCGGCGCCCTCGAACAGGACACCGCCGACCTCTTCGTACGGACCCTGTCCCTCGCCGGCCTCACCGCCGAGCAGGTCATGACCCCGCGCGTGAAGGTCAGCGCCCTCCAGTGGGACGCCACCGCCGCCGACGTCCTCAACCTGACCCGCGCCACCGGCCTCTCGCGCTTCCCCGTCTACCGGGACCGCATCGACGAGGTCGTCGGCATGGTCCACCTCAAGGACGCGCTCGCCGTCGCCCCCGACGCCCGCCCGCGCACCTCCGTCGGCCGGATCGCCGTCCCGCCGCTGCTGGTCCCCGAGACGCTGCCCGTGCAGGCTCTCCTGGAGCGGCTGCGCCGCGAGCAGCCGATCGCCGTCGTCGTCGACGAGTACGGCGGCACGGCCGGCGTGGTCACCCTGGAGGACATCGTCGAGGAGCTCGTCGGCGAGGTCCGCGACGAGCACGACACCGCGGCCGACGCCCGCCCCGAGCTGGCCGCCGCACCCGCCGAGGACGGCCGCCCCGCCTGGGAGGCCGACGGCTCCTGCCGGGTCCACACCCTGCGCCGGATAGGTCTCGACGTGCCGGACGGCCCGTACGAGACCGTCGCCGGGCTCGTCGCCGACCTCCTCGGCCGGATCCCCGCCCCCGGCGACCGGGCCGAACTGCCCGGCTGGCGGCTCTCGGTCCGCCGCGTCGACCGGTTCCGGGCCGAACGGGTCCGGATCGTGCGCACCGCCCCGGTGCCGATGGCGGAGGCGGTCCGGTGAGCAGCACCCTGCAACTCCTCCTCGCCGTCCTCCTCGTCCTGGCCAACGGCTTCTTCGTCGGCGCCGAGTTCGCGCTCGTCTCCGTCCGCCGCAGCCAGATCGAGCCGCTCGGCGGCGCCCGCGCCGCCCAGGTGCTGTACGGCCTGGAGAACCTGCCGCGGATGATGGCCGCCGCGCAGTTCGGCATCACCGTCTGCTCGCTCACGCTGGGCGCGGTCGCCGAACCGACCGTCGCCCACCTCCTGGAGCCGGCCTTCCACGCCGCCGGCGTCCCCGCCGGCCTGATCCACCCGCTCGGCTACGTGATCGCCCTCGCCGCGGTCGTCTTCCTCCACCTCGTCATCGGCGAGATGGTCCCGAAGAACCTCGCGATGGCCGCGCCGGAGCGGACCGCCCTCTGGCTCGCCCCGGCCCTGGTGGGCTTCGCCCGGCTCTGCCGGCCCGTGACGACCGCCCTGGGCGCCTGCTCGCGGCTGGTGCTGCGGGCCTTCGGGGTCGAGCCCAAGGACGAGATCGAGGCCGTCTTCACCAGCGCCCAGCTCGGCCGCCTCGTCGAGGACGCCGGGCAGGCCGGGCTCCTCGACCCGGCCGCGCAGGAGCGCCTTGAGGACGCCCTGGAGCTGGGCAGCCGCCCGGTCACCGACGTCCTCATCCCCGCGGCCTCGCTGGTCACCGTCCCGCCGTCGGTCACCCCCCGCCAGATCGAGGAGCTGACCGTGCGCACCGGCTACTCGCGCTTCCCGGTCCGCGCCGAGGGCCGGCGCCCGGGCGTCTTCCTGGGCTTCGTGCACGTGAAGGACGTCCTGGACCTGGAGGAGCGGGAGCGGGCGGTGCCGCACCAGCTGTGGCGCCCGATGGCGACGCTCCGGGCCGAGCTGCCGCTCGACGACGCCCTCACCGTGATGCGCAGGGCGGCGACCCACCTGGCGCAGGTCGCGGACGCCTCCGGGCGGATCCTCGGCCTGGTGGCCCTGGAGGACGTGCTGGAGATGCTGGTGGGCGAGGTCCGCGACCCCGCGCACCGGCTGACGCCCGCCCCGGCGCCGGCGCGCTAGGAAACCCGCAGCGCCGGGAAGAAGGCCGCCAGGGTCAGAACGGGGGTTCCTGCTGGGGGCCGCGGTCCGCCGGACCGCGGCCCGACAGCACCTCCCCGTACGCCTGCATCAGGTCGGCGAGCCGCAGCGTGGCCAGGTCCTCGCGCGTCAGCGTGCCGGAGTAGCCGGAGAGCCGCAGGTCGCGGTAGGCGCAGGACTTCTCGTACAGGGTGCGCAGGAAACGCCCGTTGCCCAGTTCGTCGATCCAGCCCTGCTCGACCACGTGGGCGTTGATCGAGCGCAGCTCCTCCAGCGCCTCCTCGTCCCAGCCGTCGCCGTTCGCCGCGGCCAGCACCTCGCCGATCGCGGTCAGTTCGGCCGGCCGGTACGACGGGAAGTCGACCCGGGTGGTGAAGCGGGAGGACAGCCCGGGGTTGGCGGCGAGCAACCGGTCCATCCCCTCCGGGTAGCCGGCGAGGATCACGACGAGGTGGTCGCGGTTGTCCTCGGCCCGCTTCAGCAGCACCTGGAGGGCTTCGTCGCCGTAGGCGTCGCCCTTGCTGTAGCCCGAGTTGGAGAGCGCGTACGCCTCGTCGACGAACAGCACCCCGCCGACCGCGGAGTCGATCAGCTCGTTCGCCTTCACCGCCGTCTGGCCCAGGAACTCGCCGACGAGGTCGGCCCGTTGGGCTTCGACCAGGTGGTCGCCGCCGAGCAGGCCGAGCGCGTAGAAGACCCGCCCCAGGATCCGGGCCACCGTCGTCTTCCCGGTGCCGGACGGCCCGGAGAAGACGAAGTGCCGCTTCGGCGGCTGAACCGGCAGCCCCTGCCCGGCCCGCAGCCGGGCCATCTCCAGCTGCGCCGAGAGCGCCTTGACCTGCCGCTTCACCGGATCGAGCCCGACCATGCCCTCCAGTTCGGCCAGGGCCTCGGCGAGCAGCACCGGGTCGGTCGGTCCGGCCGGGAAACGCGGCGGCCCGGCCTGCGCGGGCACCGGCGAGCTGTGCCGTACGACCTCCGGCGGCGCGGCCGGCACGGGGTCGGGGGAGCGGCGCGGCCCGTCGCCGCCGGAAGCGCCCGGAGCGCCCGGAGCCCCCGGAGTGCCCGGGGCCCCGATCTCGGGCTCCGTCCCGGCGGCGGTGTCCGTGCCGTCCTGGCCGGGGCCGGCGCCCGCCGTGCCCAGGACGACGGCGGCGAGACCGGCCTGGTCGTCCATGCCGTCGAGCCCGTCGAAGCCGTCGTACTCGGCGATGGCGGCGAGCCGGGCGGCGGTGTCCATGAACGCCGGGTCGACGCGGTGCACCGCCCGGTAGAGGGGCAGCGCGGCGGCGCTGCGGCCGGTGCCCTCGTGCGCCCGGGCCAGCCAGTAGCGCAGCTCCTTGCGCTGCGGCTGCTCGCTGCGGCAGCGCATCAGGGCCGCCGAGAGCAGCGGCTCGGCCTGCCCGTACATCTCCAGCCGGACCCGGGCCATGCCGCCGAAGAGACCCGCCTCGATGCCGAGCAGCGGGTCGTCGACGAGCGGTTCGGTGTGCCGGACCAGCTGCTCCCAGTCCTTGACCAGATAGGCGCGGCAGGCGTGCAGGAACCGGACCTGGGGGTCGGTGTCGACCGGCGGCAGTTCGGCGAGGGCGCGGTCCAGTTCCGGCACGTGCCGCCCGTCGAGCCAGTGGGAGGCGTGCGCGAGCAGCAGGTCGCGCGGGCTTTCGAGCACCGGCTGCACCCACCAGCCCAGCCAGTACCAGGAGTTGAGGGTGCGTCGGTGCCGGGTGCGCTGTTCGCCGAAGCGCTCGCGGTTGCGGTACATGCGCAGCAGCGCGGCCGTCGTGTCCACCCGGAGCGCGTGCAGCCCCAGCCAGGCGTCCGCCATGCCGGGATCGATCCGGACGGCCGCCCGGAACTCCTCCTCGGCCTGCGGGTAGGCGCCCATCGTGTAGGCGTCCACTCCGCGCAGCCAGGCGAGTTCGGCGGGGGCCTGCGCGCCCTGCGTGCCGATGTCCATCGGGTCCCCCACAACCGTCGGCGTATGGACGGGATTTGACCGCACCTGCGGGCATCGTACCTGCGCAGGGGTGGTGCGCTTAAGGAGAAGCGCAAGATCCGGAAGCGGTGACCCTGGGTGAGCGCGGGGCCGGGACGCGGGTCCGGAGGGGCCGCGGAAGGGCAGAACGAAGCCCCCGATCACGGGGGAACAACCGGGGGCTTCGTGTCTGCGGCGGCTGTCGAAAAGCCGCACATTGAGAACGTAAGACCTGTACGCCCCCGGGGTCAAGCGCCCTCGGGGGACTTGCGGAAGCGGAGTTCCACAGGCTCAGTCCACCGCCATCACGCCGTCACGGTGGGTGATGGCGGGGGCCGGGGTCGTCGTCACAGCGGGCCCGGGAAGCCAGTCGTACCCCTCGGTCCGCTCCCGTACCAGCGTGCCGGCGAAGGGCCGCGACGGGTCTTCGGCGAAATGGCGAGTCTCCGCCACCACCCAGCCGTCCCAGAACGCGGCCTGTTCCGGCCCGTCCCGGCGCCGGCCCCGCTCCCAGGAGGCTCCGGCGGGCCGCTCCATCCACAGCAGCCACGCCAGGTGGGGGCGCAGCTCCCGCCGCCCGGCTCCCACGCCCTCCACCAGCACCACCGGCGCCGGCGGCAGCGCGCGGGCGGGGCCGAAGCGCCGGAGATTCCAGTCGTACGGGTGATAGCGCGCGGTCGTGCCGCGCGACAGCGGCTCCAGGACCTGCTCGCGGAGCCGGCCGGTCCAGGAAAACAGCTCCTCGTGGGTGGCGAGGTCGTCGAGGCGCAGCACGGGGGCGCCGCCGAGCGCGGCGGCGAGCCGGCCGGCGAGGGTGGACTTGCCGGAGCCCGCGTGGCCGTCGACCGCGACCAGCCGGACGGGTCCGAGCGAGGGCGGCAGCCGGCGCAGCGCGCGGGCCGCGCGGTCGAGGTCGTCCATGCCGCCCAGGGTAGGTCAGGGGTGCCCGTCCAGGTCAGGGCGGTGTCGCCGTCAGTGGTCCATACCCATGACGGGGGAGGCGACGCGGGCCGAAGTGCTGGCGGACGTCCGGCCGAGCCGGGATAGTGGGCCCGCGCAGCCCGCCCGATCGCCGTTCCGTCCTCGACTGGGGGTCCTCGCCATGCCCGGATCAGCCTCACGCCGGACCGTCCTCGCCGCGGCGCTCGCGGCCGCCGCCGGCACGGCCGCGGCCGGAGCCGCACCCGCCTCGGCCTCCGAACCCGGCGGTACGGAGGAGGGGGCCGGCCCGTCGGCCTCCGCGACCGTCGCCAACCGCTTCTGGTCGACGTACACCGACTGGCGGTCCGGGGACGCCGAGGGCACCCGGGCCGTCGCCGGGTACCGCCCGGGCCTGGTCCTGGACGCCCCCGTGGGCCGTACCGACTACACCGACCCGCACACCGGCCGCACCTCCGCCTGGGAGTACGCCCGCTGGACCTCGCCCGCGCACACCCCGGCGGTGCCCGCGACCGAGGTGATCGCCTCCTGGAACGCCCGCACGCCGGCCGGCACCTGGCTGCAGGTGGAGCTCTCCGGCACGTACGGGGACGGGACCGGGACGCCGTGGTTCGTGATGGGCCGCTGGGCCTCGGGCGACGGCGACATCAAGCGCACCTCGGTCGACGACCAGACGGACGGCCGGAGCACCGTCTGGACGGACACCTTCGCGGTGGACGATCCGGCGAGCGGCCTCCGGCTCGTCGCGTACCGCCTCCGGCTGACCCTCTACCGCCGTCCGGGCACGTCGCTCACGCCCACGGTGTGGCGGGTCGGCGCGATGGCGTCGGACGTCCCGGACCGGTTCACGGTCCCGGCCTCCGTGCCCGGCCTCGCCCGCGAACTGGCGGTGCCCCGCTACTCGCAGAACACCCACATCGGCCAGTACCCCGAATACGACAACGGCGGCGAGGCGTGGTGCAGTCCGACCTCCTCGCAGATGATCGTCGAGTACTGGGGCCGCGGCCCGTCCGCCGACGACCTGGCCTGGGTGAATCCGGACTTCGCCGACCCGCAGGTCTGCCACGCGGCCCGCTTCACCTACGACCACCAGTACTCCGGCTGCGGGAACTGGCCCTTCAACGCCGCCTACGCGGCCTCGTACCCCGACCTGAACGCGGTGGTGACCCGGCTCCGCTCGCTCACCGACCTGGAGACCCTGATCTGGGCCGGCATCCCGGCCATCACCTCCCAGTCCTTCCGCGCGGAGGAGCTGACCGGCGCCGGGTACGGCACCTCCGGCCACCTCATGACGGTGATCGGCTTCACCGCCGACGGCGACGTGATCGCCAACGACCCGGCCTCTCCGACCAACGAGGCCGTTCGCCGGGTCTACCGGCGCCGCGAGTGGGAGAACGTCTGGCTGCGGACGAAGCGGTACAACGCGAGCGGGAAAGTGGTGTCGGGCACAGGAGGGGTCTGCTACCTGTACTTCCCCGACCGGCCGACTCCCGCGCAGCGCAAGGCACTTGGGGCCGTCGGGGTGCTCTGAGCGGGCCCCGGGGCGGGCGGGGGTGTGAGGGACGTCTCTGGCCGGGTGCCGGGCGCGTGCCTCATCGTGGTGGCCATGAGCGCCACCACCACCTCCGCCGGCCGTCTCCTCACGCGCACCCGCACGGGCGGCCCCCAGGACGACCGCGGTCCCGAGCTGCTGGAGCACGTCCTCGGCTGGACCCTCGTCGTCCTTCTCGCCGTCCTCGTCACCCGCGCGGGTCTCATGTGACCCGGCGGGCGGTCAGCGTCCCCGCACCGGCGCGACCAGGGTGCCGCTGACCCGCACGGTCCGGTCGGCCCAGACGGGCCCCGCGGCGAGCCGGGTCCACTCGGCGTCCCGGTGCCCGGGCACCGTCCGCCCCTGGCTGGCCCAGAGCGCGTGCAGCGCCTGGTAGATCGGCGGGTCCGGGTGGACCTGCACGGGCACCGGCGCGGGCAGCGGAGCCGGTACGGGAGCGGGCGCCGCGACCAGCGTGGGCACCGGCGCGGCGGGCGCCGGCACGGCCGCCGGAGCGGGGGTGTCCCCGGGCGCCGGCGGAGGGCCGTCGGGGGCCGGGGCGGGCGCGGCCGTCCCGCCCGGAATCCGGTGCGGAACCGATTCTTCACCGCGCGGTTCGGTCTGCCGATGCCGACCGACTCCGCTGGATGGGGAGTACAGCGTGATCATGCCCGGACCAACGCGCCCCGCCCCCGCCGGGTCACCGCCGGACGGATTCGGGCGCCAGTTCGCCCCTTACCCGGCGCCCGGCGGTCGCGCGCCGGCGCGCGACCGCCGACCCCGGACCGGGACTCAGGCCGCGCGGCGCAGCTGCGTCGCGCGGATCGGCCGCGAGCCGGGGCCGCCGATGTGCGAGAACGGCTGCGTGCGCCAGTCCAGACCCTGCGGCAGCGTCAGCAGCAGCGCGGTGTCCTGCTCCTGGACGCCCGCCTCCTCGTCGGCGGAGTCGGCCTCGGCGGCGGGCCGTCCGGTGCCCGGGCAGACCGTGAGCGTGAAGGGGTTCCAGGGGGACGGGCACAGCGCGTGCTCGGGCAGCGCGTCCTCGTCCGCCAGCAGGGCGATCGGCTGATCGCACTCCGGGCAGATCACCCGGAACATCTCGAACGTGTCGTACGCGTCGAACTCATCGGACGTGTCGACGGAATCAACGGGCTCCAGCATGGAGAACTCCCCCTCGGACAGGTCGGCCGGTACTGTGCGGCCGGGACCACAGCAAGCCCTTCCCATGCGGGCGTCCGCATAACCGTGCGCGGGCCGCCGAGCACCGGCCAGGCCTGTGGCGTTCGTCACATGCCGGTCGCAGGTGCCCCGCGGCGGCCGATAGCGGTGCATACGGCCCGCACCCGGCTGGGCCCGGGACCCTTCGGCGCAATAGGGTCGGCGCATGGAGGAGCTGGATCGTCAGATCGTGGAGTTGCTCGTCAAGGACGGGCGCATGAGCTACACCGACCTGGGCAAGGCCACCGGCCTGTCCACGTCGGCCGTGCATCAGCGCGTCCGCCGGCTGGAGCAGCGCGGTGTCATCCGGGGCTATGCCGCCGTCGTCGACCCCGAGGCGGTGGGTCTGCCGCTGACGGCCTTCATCTCGGTCAAACCCTTCGACCCCAGCGCCCCCGACGACACCCCCGACCGGCTCGCCGACATCCCCGAGATCGAGGCGTGCCACAGCGTCGCCGGTGACGAGAACTACATCCTCAAGGTCCGTGTGGCCACACCGCTGGAGCTGGAGCACCTGCTCAGCCGCATCCGCTCCCAGGCGCACGTCTCCAGCCGCACCACCGTCGTCCTGTCCACCCCGTACGAAGCCAGGCCGCCGCGCATTTAGCCTGGTCGCATGAGCGACACCCTGAACTCCGGCGCACACCGCACCGTGCTCCTGCGCGGTGGAGAAGTCCACAGCCCCGCCGATCCCTTCGCCACCGCCATGGTGGTGGAGCGCGGCCACATCGCCTGGGTGGGCGAGGAGGGCGCCGCCGACGCCTTCGCCGCCGGCGTGGACGAGGTGATCGACCTGGAGGGCGCGCTCGTCACCCCGGCCTTCGTGGACGCCCACGTCCACACCACGGCCACCGGCTTCGCCCTCACCGGCCTGGACCTCTCCTCCGCCGCCTCGCTCGCCGAGGCGGCGGAGCTGGTCCGCGCCCACGCCGCCGCCCGACCCGAGGACCGCATCCTCATCGGGCACGGCTGGGACGCCTCCCGCTGGCCCGAGCGGCGCGCCCCGCGCCGGGACGAGCTCGACGCGCTGACCGGTGGCCGTCCCCTCTACCTCACCCGGATCGACGTCCACTCGGCCGTCGTCACCACCGCCCTGCTCGACCTGGTCCCCGGCGTCCGCGGCCTCGACGGCTTCCACGACGGCGAGCCGCTGACCGGCGACGCCCACCACGCGGTCCGCGCCGCCGGCTTCGGGGCCGTCTCCGCCCGCCAGCGCACCGAGGCCCAGCGCGCGGCCCGGGCGCACGCCGCGTCCCTCGGCATCGGCACCCTCCACGAGTGCGGCGGGCCGCGGATCTCCTCCGAGGACGACTTCACCGGTCTGATGGACCTCGCCCGCAGCGAGCCCGGCCCCCGCGTGGTGGGCTACTGGGCCGACCTCGACATCGAGCGGGCCCGCGCGCTCGGCGCCCTCGGCGCGGCCGGCGACCTCTTCGCCGACGGCTCCCTCGGCTCGCACACCGCCTGCCTCCACGAGCCGTACGCGGACGCGGCCGGCCGCACCGGCGCCGCCCACCTGGACGCTGCCACGGTCGCCGCCCACGTCGTCGCCTGCACCGAGGCGGGCCTCCAGGCCGGTTTCCACGCCATCGGCGACGCCGCCGTCAGTGCCGTCGTGGACGGCTTCCGGGCCGCCGCCGACAAGCTCGGCCTGGCCCGGATCCGGGCCGCCCGGCACCGGGTGGAGCACGCCGAGATGCTCACCCCCGAGACGGTCGCCGCCTTCGCCGAGCTCGGCCTCACCGCCTCCGTCCAGCCCGCCTTCGACGCCCTCTGGGGCGGCGACGAGGGCATGTACGCCGAGCGCCTGGGCGCCGAGCGGGCCCGCACCCTCAACCCGTACGCGGCCCTGCTCCGGGCCGGCGTGCCGCTCGCCTTCGGCTCGGACAGCCCGGTCACCCCGCTCGACCCGTGGGGGACCGTCCGGGCCGCCGCCTTCCACCGCACCCCCGAGCACCGGGTCTCGGTCCGGGCCGCCTTCACCGCCCACACGCGCGGTGGCTGGCGCGCGGTCGGCCGGGACGACGCCGGCGTCCTCGTCCCCGGCGCCCCCGCCGACTACGCGGTCTGGCGGACCGGCGAGCTGGTCGTCCAGGCCCCCGACGACCGGGTGGCCCGCTGGTCCACCGACCCCCGCTCAGGGACGCCCGGTCTGCCTGATCTGTCCCCCGGGGTCGAGCTCCCCGTCTGCCTGCGGACCGTGGTGCACGGGCAGACGGTGTTCGTACGGCCGAACGAGTGATGTGCGGTTGACGGCCGCCCGGGTGTACGCACCACGGGTTCGCCCCCGACCTGCGGATCTTCCCCTCCGGCCTGCGGTTTCTCGGTAACTCCGCAGGTCAAACGAGTGTTGACAGCCGACCGTCCCGGCCCGGTAGGTTCTCCCGCGTCCACCACAGGACGTCCGACCGGACCACGCCTCCCCGCCGATGCCGACCGCCGCCCGCGCCTCGGCCGCGAGGGAAGGTTTCACCGGCGGAAGGTGCGACCCGGGTGGGGCCCGGACGTTCAGTAGACAACGGCCTTCGGCCGATCCGCAGCCAGCGGGTCCCGGGTCGGACCGAAGGACGCCGGGCCCCGCACCGCACCCCGCCCGGTCCGGCGTCGCACGTCTCACACCCCGCAGGACCAGACCACGCCGGAGACCTCGCTAAGGTGGGGGCCTGTGTCTGTATCCGAAGGGGCAGTAGTGAACGACGGTGGCGTGAGGCGTTACGGCCCGCTCGGCAAGGCTTTGGTGATCATCCCGACCTACAACGAGGCGGACAACATCAGGCCGATCGTCGCGCGCGTACGGGAAGCCGTGCCCGAGGCGCACATCCTCGTCGCCGACGACAACAGCCCCGACGGCACCGGCAAGTTCGCCGACGAGCTCGCGGCCGACGACGACCACGTCCACGTCCTGCACCGCAAGGGCAAGGAAGGGCTCGGCGCCGCCTACCTGGCAGGCTTCCGCTGGGGCATCGACCACGGCTTCGACGTGCTGGTCGAGATGGACGCCGACGGCTCCCACCAGCCCGAGGAACTGCCCCGGCTGCTCACCGCCCTCAAGGGCGCCGACCTCGTCCTCGGCTCCCGCTGGGTGCCGGGCGGCCGGATCGTGAACTGGCCGAAGTCCCGCGAGTTCATCTCCCGCGGCGGCAGCCTCTACTCCCGCGTCATGCTCGACGTCCCGATCCGCGACGTCACCGGCGGCTACCGCGCCTTCCGCAAGGAGACCCTGGAGGGCCTGGGCCTGGAGAACGTGGCCTCGGCCGGCTACTGCTTCCAGGTCGACCTCGCCCGCCGGGCCGTCGCCGCCGGCTTCCACGTCGTCGAGGTCCCCATCACCTTCGTCGAGCGCGAGATCGGCGACTCCAAGATGAGCCGCGACATCCTCGTCGAGGCGCTGTGGCGGGTCACCGGCTGGGGCCTCACCGCCCGCGCCGAGAAGGTCGCCAAGCTGGTCGGCCGCAAGCGCGGCTGACGCCCGCCCCGCACCACCCGGCCCGGACCGCGCCCGCGGTCCGGGCTGATCCTTTCCTTACGACGTTCCTGCGGCGCGCCAGGCACACTGGACCGCATGACGACCGGCGCACCGCCCCCTCACGCACCCAAGCGCTCCCGCGCGCGCACCTTCCTGCCCCTCGGCCTCGCCGCCTGGCTGGTCCTGGAGATCTGGCTGCTCACCGTCGTGGCGGACGTGGCCGGCGGACTGACCGTGCTGCTGCTCCTCGTCGGCGGCGCCGTCCTCGGCGCCACCGTCGTCAAGCGGGCCGGCCGGCGGGCCTTCGCAAATCTGAGCTCCACCTTCCAGCAGGCCCAGGC
Source organism: Microtetraspora glauca (assembly GCA_000721275.1). Classification (GTDB taxonomy): domain Bacteria; phylum Actinomycetota; class Actinomycetes; order Streptomycetales; family Streptomycetaceae; genus Streptomyces. Next base: position 181,866 of record JOFO01000006.1, read on the forward strand.
CGCCGCGCAGAGCGGCACGGTCCCGGCCGAGGCCGACCGGAAGGGCGCCGAGGACCGCAACGGCTTCCTGATGCTGGGCGGCCTGCTGCTCATAATCCCCGGCCTGATCTCCGACGCCGCCGGTCTGCTGCTGCTCGTGCCCCCGGTCCGCGCCGCCCTCGGGCGCGCCGCGGAGCGGGCCGTCGAGCGCCGGATGGCCGCCGCACCTCCCGGAAGCCTCCAGGACGCCTTCCAGCAGGCTCGCATGCACCGCCCGGACGGAAAGGTGGTGCAGGGTGAGGTGATCCGCGACGACGCGCCCCAGGGCCCGTACCGGCCCGGGGACGGGCAGCGCCCGCCGCTGACCCCCTGACCGGGGGCGTACGGCACGGGAACGCCGAGGGGCCCGGTACACGGATCGTGTACCGGGCCCCTCGGCGTAGCTCTGCCGTGGCGTCCGTCAGGCGGACTTGCGGCTGTCGCGCGGATGCACCGCGATGTTCATGGCGCCGGAGCGCAGGACGGCCAGCCTTTCGGCGAGGACCTCCTCCAGCTCCTCGCGGGTGCGCCGCTCCATGAGCATGTCCCAGTGCGTACGCGCCGGCTTGCCCTTCTTCTCCTCGGGTCCGTCGCCGTCCACCAGAAGCGCCTGGCTTCCGCAGACCTTGCATTCCCACTCCGGCGGAATCTCCGCCTCCACCGAGAAGGGCATCTCAAAACGATGGCCCTTCTCGCATGCGTACTCCACGGCCTGGCGCGGGGCCAGATCGATGCCGCGGTCGGTCTCGTAGCTGGTCACCACGAGGCGCGTGCCGCGAAGAGCTCGCTCACTCATGAATCGTGCCTCCCGGGCTTGTCGCCCACAGGACAGGTGTCGCTGTCGTCGTCATCCGGTCAACGTCCGGTCGGCGATAAAGATTCCCGTTCCGGGTCATGCGTCGCCCGTCGTGCCGCCCCTTGTTGTACCCACCAGTGCCCGTTTTGTCACATCCGGCGGCAGATGTGACACGGCGTCTTCACCAAAGCAGCACGCAGTAACGGTCCGCCTGGCAGGCCAAACGCGTACACTACCGGCCTTTCACTTCCGCGTCTAAATTCGCTCGGGTACGACATTGCCCGCCTCGTGCGCGGCGTCCCGTACGGGGACCCTGGCGAGCAGCGCGAAACCGGCCACGAAGAAGATCACGAGAGAGATGATGGCAGCTCGGTAGCTGTCCGTCAGCTGGTACACGAGGCCGAACATCAGCGGCCCCAGCCAGCTCAGCCCGCGGTCGCTCAGCTCGTACGCCGAGAAGTACTCCGCCTCCTTCCCCTCCGGCACCAGATGCGAGAACAACGAGCGGGACAGCGCCTGGGTGCCGCCCATCACCAGCCCGATCGCCGCCGCCAGGCAGTAGAAGAAGACCGGCGCCCCGGCCGGCAGCAGATACCCGGCCGCGAGGATCACCGTCCACACCACCAGCGCGCCCAGGATGGTCCGCTTGGCGCCGTACGTCCGGGCGAACCGGGCCATCAGCAGCGCGCCCGCCACCGCGAGCACCTGCACCAGCAGCACTGCCGTGATCAGCGTAGTCTTCTCCAGGCCCAGCTCCTCCTCGCCGAAGATCGCCGCCTGCGAGATCACCGTCTGCACCCCGTCGTTGTAGACCAGGTAGGCGAGCAGGAACGCCAGCGTCAGCGGGTGCCGGCGCATGTCCCGGATCGTCGACCGCAGCTGCCGCCAGCCCGCGCCCACCGCCCCCTCGCCCGGCGGCCGGCCGGCGGCGGGCGGCAGCCGCCGGTCCCGCAGCCGCTTCAGCGGGATCAGCGCGAAGGCGCCCCACCACAGCCCCGCCGACGCCAGACAGATCCGGACCGCCTCGCCCTCCTCCAGCCCGAAGGACGCGTGGGCGGAGTACAGCACCAGGTTCAGCACCAGGACCAGCGCGCCCGACGTGTAGCCGAACGCCCAGCCGCGCGAGGACACCTCGTCGCGCTCCTCCGGGCCGGCGATCTGCGGCAGGTAGGCGTTGTAGAGCATCATCGCGACGGCGAAGGACGCGTTCGCCACGATCAGCAGGAAGGTGCCCAGCAGGTAACGGGTCCCCTCCAGGAAGAACATGCCGGTCGTCGCGCCCGCCCCGAGGTACGCCGCCGCCGCGAGCAGCGGCTTCTTGCGGCCCCAGCGGTCCGCCGCCGCGCTCACCAGCGGCATCGCGACGATCGCCACCACCAGCGACGCCGAGACGGCGTACGGGAAGAGCGAACCCGGCGCCACGGGTATGCCCAGCGGGTGCACCCGGCCGTCCGCGCCGGCGGCGTTCTCCGCCACCGTCTTCAGGTACGGCCCCAGGAACACGGTGACGACGCTGGTCGAGTAGACCGAGCAGGCGAAGTCGTAGAAGTACCAGCCGCGCTGCTCCCGCTTCCGCCCGGCGGGATCGGTGATGGGCCCCTCAGGACCGGTCGTCTCGGCGGTCACGGCCGCACGCCCCCTCGCTCGTCCCCGTCGCCGGGCCGCCCCGCGGCCTCAGGCCCATGCCCCACGGGCCACCAGGACCTCGCGCAGCGTCTCCAGATGATCGGTCATGATGCCATCCACCCCCAGGTCCAGGAGAGAGTCCATGCGCTCCGGATCGTTCACGGTCCACACGTGCACCTGGAGCCCGCGCGCGTGCGCCGCCCGGACGAACCGGCGGTCCACCACCCGGATCCCGCCCTGCGTCTCCGGCACCTGCGCGGCGACCGCGCCGGCCCGCAGCGGGGCGGGCAGCCCGAACGCCCGCATCCGCAGCGCCGCCACTCCGGTCACCCCGTACGAGGTCGCCAGCCGGGGTCCGGCCAGCCGCTGCGCCCGGGCCACCCGGGCCTCGGTGAACGAGCCGACCAGGACCCGGTCCCAGGCGTCGGCGCGGGCGATCAGGTCCACCAGCGGGGCGAGCGCCGACTCGGCCTTGAGGTCCACGTTCCAGCGGGCCTCGGGGAACTCGTGCAGCAGGTCCTCGAAGAGCGGCAGCGGCTCCTTGCCGGCCACCCGGGCCTCCCGCACCGCCGCCCACGGCAGGTCGCGGATCAGACCGGTGGCGTCCGTCACCCGGTCCAGGGTCGCGTCGTGGAAGGCGACGAGCATCCCGTCCGCGGTGGTGTGCACGTCGGTCTCGAAGTAGCGGTAGCCCGCCGCGGCGGCCCGACGGAAGGCGGCCGCGGTGTTCTCCAGGCCGTCCGCCGTGCCGCCCCGGTGGGCGAAGGGCAGCGGGTGCGGGTGGTCGAGGTAGGGGTGGCGTAGGCGAGTCACCGCCGCAGTATGGCGCCTTCCGGTGACTTCGCGGCGACCCCGGTGCCGACGGGGTCCGACTCCGGGACGGCGAAGAGGCGCAGGAAGAACTGGGCCAGCGGCCCGATCGACAGCGCGTACAGCACCGTGCCCACCCCGACCGAGCCGCCGAGCAGGAAGCCGGTCGCGACGACCGCGATCTCGATCAGGGTCCGGGTCAGCCGGATCGACCGGCCGGTCAGCCGGTGCAGCCCGGTCATCAGGCCGTCGCGCGGGCCAGGGCCGAAGCGGGCCGCGATGTACAGCCCGGTCGCCACGCCGTTCAGCACGATGCCCAGCGCCAGCAGCAGGATCCGGACCGGCAGGCCGTCGCCGTCCGGGAGCAGCGCCAGCGTGGCGTCCATCGCGAGACCGATCACGAACACGTTCGACACCGTGCCCAGGCCCGGCCGCTGCCGGATCGGTATCCACAGCAGCAGCACGACCGCGCCGACGACGATCGACACCACGCCGATGGTCAGCCCCGTCCGCTCGGCCAGGCCCTGGTGGAGCACGCCCCACGGCTCCAGGCCGAGCCCCGCCCGGACCAGCAGCGCCGAGCTGATCCCGTACAGGGCCAGGCCCGCGTAGAGCTGGACGAGCCGGCGGGTCAGGTGCCGGCCGCGCGTGCCGGAGGCGATGGACATGTGCGTGCCCCCCAGGGGTGGTGGTGACGGGTGGGAATCGCGGCCCGGTGTGGTGACGGTGGACCGACTCGTGCCACTCTGTGGCGGGAGAACGGATGCCAACCATGGCCAATTCGATGAAGGTGGACTGATTTCCATGGCTCAGTGGACTTCGGCCGTCGGGGCCGCGCAGCTCGCGCGGCAGCTCCAGGCCCAGTCGCCCCGCCCCGCCGGCCCCGGCGGGCGGAAGCCGCCCGCCTACCGCGCCCTCGCCGACGGCATCCGCCTGCTCGTCCTGGAGGGCCGGGTGCCGGTCGCCGCCCGGCTGCCCGCCGAGCGCGAACTGGCCCTCGCCCTCACCCTCAGCCGCACCACCGTCGCCGCCGCCTACGAGGCACTGCGCACCGAGGGCTTCCTGGAGTCCCGGCGCGGCGCCGGCAGCTGGACCGCGGTCCCGGCCGGCAACCCGCTGCCGGCGCGCGGCCTCGAACCGCTGCCCCCGGAGACCCTCGGCTCCCTCATCGACCTCGGCTGCGCCGCCCTGCCCGCCCCCGAGCCGTGGCTGACCCGCGGCGTCCAGGGCGCCCTGGAGGAGCTGCCGCCGTACGCGCACACCCACGGCGACTACCCGGCGGGCCTGCCCGCGCTGCGCGCCATGCTCGCCGAGCGCTACACCGCCCGCGGCATCCCGACCATGCCCGAGCAGATCATGGTCACCACCGGCGCCATGGGCGCCATCGACGCGATCTGCCACCTCTTCGCCGGGCGCGGCGAGCGGATCGCCGTCGAGTCGCCCTCGTACGCCAACATCCTCCAGCTCATGCGCGAGGCCGGCGCCCGGCTGGTGCCCGTCGCCATGTCCGAGGGGCTGGGCAGCTGGGACCTCGGCCGCTGGCGCCAGGTGCTGCGCGACGCCGCGCCCCGGCTCGCCTACGTGGTCGCCGACTTCCACAACCCGACCGGCGCCCTCGCCGACGAGGACCAGCGGCGGCGGCTCGTGGAGGCGGCCCGCGCGGCCGGCACCGTCCTCGTGGTCGACGAGACGATGACCGAGCTCCACCTCGACGACGACGTGGAGATGCCGCGGCCGGTCTGCGCCTTCGACCCGGCCGGCTCCACGGTCCTGACCGTCGGCTCGGCCAGCAAGGCGTTCTGGGCCGGGATGCGGATCGGCTGGGTCCGCGCCGCGCCCGACGTCATCCGCTCCCTGGTCGCCGCCCGCGCCTACGCCGACCTGGGCACGCCCGTCCTGGAACAGCTCGGCGTCAACTGGCTGATGCGCACCGGCGGCTGGGAGGAGGCCGTGGCGCTGCGCCGGGCGCAGGCGCGGGAGAACCGGGACGCGCTCGTCGCCGCGGTCCGCCGGGAGCTGCCGGAGTGGGAGTTCGAGGTGCCGCGGGGCGGGCTGACGCTCTGGGTGCGCACCGGCGGGCTCTCCGGGTCGCGGCTGGCCGAGGCGGGCGAGCGGGTCGGGGTCCGGGTGCCGTCCGGTCCGCGGTTCGGCGTCGACGGCGCCTTCGAGGGGTACGTCCGGCTGCCGTTCACCGTCGGCGGGCCGGTCGCCGACGAGGCCGCGGTCCGGCTGGCGGCGGCGGCCCGGCTGGTGGAGTCGGGGGCCGGCGGGGGAGTGGAGCCGCCCCGCACGTTCGTGGCCTGAGGCCGGGCCCGGGGACGCCGGAGGCCGGTACGGACCTCCGGGGTCCGTACCGGCCTCCGCCGTGCGCGCGGGTGCGCCGTCAGCCCTCCGCCGGGACCGGGGCGTGCCGGGGGAAGGGGCTGGGCGTCGGCTCGGCCGCGGCCTCCGGGACCTTCTCCAGGGCCACCGTGACGGCCGCCCGCCGCTCCGGCAGCAGGTCGAGGACGGCCTGCCGGTCGGCGTCGCCGACGGCGTCGTCGTACGGGTCGGGGGTGGCCGGCACCTGGAGCCGGAGGACCGGCCCGGTGCCGAGGCGGGCGTAGCCGCGGCCCGGCGGGACCTGCGGGGTCGGGGTGGTGTGCGGCTCGGCGCCGAGGACGGCGGCGATCTGCTCGGGGGCGGCGGGGCCGAGGACCACGCGGGCGCGGGTGTGCGCGCGTACCCCCTCGTGCAGCCCGTCGGCGGTGTCGAACTGCTCGGCCACCACCACGGTCACCTGGGCCGCGCGGCCGTGCCGGAGCGGCACCTGGAGCAGTTCCTGGGGGTCGGGGCGGCCCTCGGCGGCGGCCAGGTGACCCAGGACGGCGGGGCGGTCGAGGAGGATCCACAGCGGACGGCGGGTGTCGGCGGGGGCGGGGTGGCCGGCCTGCCGGGCGCGGTTGGCGGAGATCAGCCGGCGCTCGGTCTCGTGGGCGGCCCACTCCAGGCTGTCGAGGGCGCCGGTCAGCTCGCTCTCCACGCCGAGGACGCCGTCGCGGCCGACCAGGCAGGCGTACTCGCCGGCTCCGGCGCCGTCCACGACGAGGACGTCGCCGTGGGCGAGGGCCTGGAGCGCGAGGGAGCGCAGCAGGGTGGTGGTGCCGCTGCCGGGCTGGCCGACGGCGAGCAGGTGGGGCTCGGTCGAGCGGGGTCCGGTGCGCCAGACGACGGCCGGCGCGTCCTCGGAGCCGTCCGACGAGACGACCGGCACGGTCCGCTGCACGGCGTCGGCGTCGGTGAAGCCGAGCACGGTCTCGCCCGGGGCGGTGACGAACCGCTGGGCGGCGATGGTGGTGGGGAGGGCGTCCAGCACCCGCATGACGAGCCGGTTGCCCTCCTCGTCCCAGTCGAAGCGGTACTCGCGGCCGCGCCCCGACTTGGCCCGCAGCAGCTGCTCGACGCGGGCGCGGGAGGCGGCCTCGCCGTCGGGGAAGTACGGCGGGTAGGAGATCGCGAGCCGGGCGGGGCGGCCGTCCTCGTCGAAGGCGTGGTCGCCGAAGGCCCGGCTCCAGTCGCCGCCGTGGGCGAAGAGCGGGTCGGGGTCCTCCGGGACGGAGAAGTACGGCACCAGGGCCTCGTACAGGCCCTTCAGCCGGGCGATCTCCGTCTCGTCGGGTCCGGTCCTGACGACCGGTTTCTCACGCCCCTTCCACGCGGCGGCACCCATGAGCGCGACGAGCGCGAGCAGCGGCCCGTACGGCATCAGGGCGACGACCAGGACGCAGGCCGCGACCAGGAACAGCGTGGGACCGCGCCGCTCCTTGGGGGTCGCGGCCCACTTGGCGCGCGCGGACGCGGCCAGCTTCCGCAGACCACGGGAGACCGTGATCAGGGGATGGAGCACGTCGGTGGCGCTGTCGGCGGCCGACCGCGCGATCTCTCGGCTGCGCGCGAGCTGCACGCTGCCGCTGCTCAGAATGCGGGGGAGTGGTCGCCGGGCCACGTCGTACTCCTGGAGTCGTGGAAGGGGATGAGAGGCGTCAGAACTTGATTCCGCCCAGCAGGCCGGCCAGGCTCTGGCCGCCCGCGGTGATGCTCGGTGCGATGGCGGTGCCCGCCAGGTAGAAGCCGAAGAGCGCGCAGACGAGGGCGTGCGACGCCTTGAGGCCGTCCTTCTTGAAGAACAGGAAGCAGATGATGCCGAGCAGGACCACGCCTGAGATGGACAGGATCATTGGTTCTTCTCCTGGTTGAGGGGACAGTCACGAAGAGTCCTTCCAGGTTCACGGCAAGTATCTATGTGACTAAAGGTGCATTCGGGTGAATGCCGGGCGTTTTCACTTGACCGGCGGACGGGGGGTGCCGTCCCGGGTGGCGAAACCGCCGAAGTGGGGTATGGGGCACCGGGAGGCGCCGGTCACGGGCGGTGGACGCCGTGATCCTTGCCTCGGCCGGACGCGGCCATGTCACCGCCCGGGCAGTACCCTGTCGATTCACTCGTACGGCCGCGCTTGCCGTGCGCAGGTCAAGGGCAGGCGGTACCGGGCGGCCCGCGCGCGGGACCCACACGGAGCACGGAAGGCGGTTGTGAAGAGATGAGCGAGACCCCGGACCCCGAGGTCGTCGAGCTGGCGTCGAAGGTCTTCGACCTGGCCCGCACCGGCGACGCCGCGGCCCTCGCCGCCTACGTCGACGCGGGCGTCCCCGCGAACCTCACCAACGACCGGGGCGACTCCCTCGTCATGCTCGCCGCCTACCACGGCCACGCCGCCGCCGTCGCCGCCCTCCTGGAGCGCGGCGCCGACCCCGACCGCGCCAACGACCGCGGCCAGACCCCGCTCGCCGGCGCCGTCTTCAAGGGCGAGGACGCCGTGATCCGCGCCCTGCTCGCCGGCGGCGCGAATCCGGAGTCCGGCACTCCGTCCGCCGTGGACACCGCCCGCATGTTCGGCAAGGCCGAGCTCCTGGAGCTCTTCGCCGGACGGTGAACGACGGCTTAACCCCAGGTGGGAGCGGTGTCGTAAATGTGGTCGCGGCGGTGGAAACGGTCGGTCATCATGACGACAAGCCCGGCCGTACGGCCGGGCCACGGACGAGAGGCAGAGGAAGATGAGCAGCGCAGACAAGCGGCGTACGACGACGGACGGCCCGACATGTTGTCCCGCGGCCTACTAGGGCGGCCACCCCGCGGACGGGCAGAGCGCCCGGCCCGGCCCACCCCGGTCCACCCCGTCGTGTCGACAGCTTGATGTGAGGCGTCTTCCATGTTCGAACCAGCCATAGCGCCGAGCGGCACCCTGCTCGGCCTCCTGCAGAGGGGCCGCGGCGACGGCACCCTGCACGCCCTCGCCGCCCCACGCGCGGAGGCCCTCGCGGCCCTCGACCGCTGCGTGCTCGCCGACCCCCGCCACGACTGGCGGGTCGAGAACCGCTCCCTGTACTACGCCCGGCTCTACCTCGACCTCCACGGAGGTCTGGAGGCCATCGAGGCGCACCTCTTCGCGCCCGAGGACCACCTGGACACCGACGAGCACCGCACCGGGCTCGCCCTCGCCGTCCTCGGCCACCTCGCCTCCTACGGCCGCCACGACGCCCTGCTCCTGCTGCGGCGCTACGCGGCCACCGGCGCCAACTGGACCTGGGCCCTCGACGAGCTCGCGCTCCGCGACGACGACGCCGGACTGCGCGCCCTCGCCGAGCCCGTCCTCGCCCGCTTCCCCCGCGACGAGGCCGGCGACGCCGCGCTCGCCGGCACCGTCCGCGACGCCTTCGAGCCCCGCCCCTGGCGGCTGTGGGCCGAGGACCAGCGCGACGCCGTCGGCGCCCGCGTCCGCGCCGCCCAGGAGGCAGGCTCCTTCGACCGCTGGCAGCGGCAGCTGCGCCCCGCCGGGCCCCGGCCCGGCTGGAGCGTCCGCGCCGTCCTCGACTGGGCCCAGGAGGGGTACGAGCGCGGCGCCGACCTCGCCGGCCCCGCCGCCCGCTGCCTGGCCGCCGTCGCCGGGCCCGAGGACCGCCCCGAGCTGCTGGCCGCCGGCCGCGCCGGCGCCCCCGGCGCACGGGCCGCCGTCCTGCACCACCTGGCCGCCCTCCGGGACCCCGCCGTCCTCGGCCTCGTCGAGGCCGCCGCCGACGCCGTCCACCCGCTCGACGCGGCCGCCGCCGCCGAGGCCGCCGGACAGGGCGCCCCGTACGGCGACGTCCCCGGGGCCGTCGACCGCGACGCCCTGCACGTCGCCCGCGCCGCCGTCACCGCCTACCTCCGCATGTGCGGCGAGGACGCGGTCGCCCGCGCCCGCGCCTGGGTCCGGCGCACCGACCCGCTCGGCACCGCCGCCGGCGAACTCCTCGCCGCGCGCGGCGACGAGCGGGACGCCCCGCTCGTCCTCGGCGCGCTGCGCAGCGCCATCCGCGCCGCCGGGCCCGACGCGCCCGCCCTCGGCGCCCTCGTCGACGGCGCGGGCCGCCTCGGCATCGCCTGCGCGGCCCCCGTGCTGCGCCACGTCTACCGGGAGACGGCCTCCTCCCAGCTGCGCGGGCGCACCGCCCGCGCCCTCGCGGCCACCGACCCCCGCTTCGCCAGCGGCTTCGCCGTCGAGTGCCTCTGGGACTGCGAGGAGACCACGCGCGAGATCGCCGCGCAGCACGCCGAGACGGCCGACGCGCGCGTGGCCGAGCGATTGCGCCGCCTCGCCGCGGACCCGGCCGAGGAGGCCGTGGTCCAGACGGCGGCCGGCAACCGCATCGGGCCCGACCTCCAGGTCTGACCCGGCCCCTCACCGCCCCCGCCCGGGGCGGCGCGGCCTGCGGCGGCACCCCGCCGACGTGGCCCCGCCCCGGGACCGGACGGACGTGTTCCGCTGTTCCTGCGTTCCGCGGTTCCTGTGCTCCCCGGCTTCCGTGCTCCCTGGCACGCTCGCCGGGGAGCACGCGCGCGTGGGGCGGCCCCTCGCCGCGCGCGGGCCGGGTGGTCCGGGTGGTCTCGGCCAGCCGGGCGGGAAAAGCTCACGGGACGTTCCCCCGGCGTCCAGATCCACGTCGGCGGGGCCACGTCGGGCGGGACGAGAACACCCGTATGCGTGTCGTCATCGTCACCGAATCCTTTCCCCCCGACATCAACGGTGTGGCGCACTGCGCCCTGCAGACCGCGCGCCACCTCGTCCGCCGGGGCCACCAGCCCCTCGTGATCACCCCGGCCGTCCCCGACCCCGCCGCCGACGCCGACGCGCCGTGCCCCGTCGTCCGCGTCCCCTCGCTGCCGCTGCCCGGCTACGCCCAGGTCCGGGTCGCCCTCCCCAGCCGCCGTGTCGCCGCCGCCATCTCCGCCCACCGCGCCGACCTGGTCCACCTCGCCGGGCCCTTCGTCCTCGGCGTCCGCGCCATGGCTGCCGCCACCCGCCTCCGGGTGCCCACCGTCGCCGTCTACCAGACGGACCTCGCCGGTTACGCCCGCACCTACGTCGGCGCCGGCGAGGCCACCGCCTGGCGCCGGCTCCGCGCCGTCCACGGCGCCGCCGACCGCACCCTCGCTCCCTCCCGGGCCGCCCGCCGCGACCTGGAGGACCACGGCATCGCGCGCGTACGCCTCTGGGGCCGGGGCGTCGACACCACCCGCTTCCACCCCGGCCACCGGGACCCGGAGCTGCGCCGCGCCCTCGCCCCGGACGGCGCGCTCCTCGTCGGGTACGTGGGCCGGCTCGCCCCGGAGAAGCGCGTGGACCTGCTCGCCGCCGCGGACGGCCTGCCGGGCGTGCGGCTCGTGGTGGTCGGGGACGGCCCCAGCGAGGCCGCCCTCCGCGCACGCCTTCCGGGCGCCGCCTTCCTCGGCCGCCGTACCGGCCACGACCTCGCGCGGGTCTTCGCCTCGCTCGACGTCTTCGCCCACACCGGCCCGTACGAGACCTTCTGCCAGACCGTCCAGGAGGCCATGGCCAGCGGCCTCCCGGTGATCGCCCCGGCCGCCGGCGGCCCCCTCGACCTCGTCGACCACCGCCGCACCGGCCTCCTGGTCCCCGCCGAGGACCCCCTCGCCCTCCGCTACGCCGTCACCGCCCTCGCCGGCGCCCCCGGCCTGCGCGCCGCCTACGGCAGAGCCGGCCGGGCCGCCGTCGAAGGCCGCACCTGGGAAGCCCTCGGCGACGAGCTGATCGGCCACTACCTGGAGGTCCTGCGCGAGCGGACGGCGGTGGCGGCGTGACCGCGACGGCGCCCGGCCGGCGCGGCGGCGGCGCCACGCGCGCGTACCGCGCCTCGTACGGCCGCGAGGGGCTGCGGATCGTCCGGCTGGCGAACTTCGTCACCCCCACCTCCGGCGGCCTGCGGACCGCCCTCGACCGGCTCGGGCGCGGCTACCGCGCGGCCGGCCACGACCCCGTCCTGATCGTCCCCGGTGCCACCGCCGCCGACGAACCGGCCGAACAGGGCCGGATCGTCACCCTGCCCGGGCCCGAGCTGCCCGGCACCGGCGGCTACCGCGTCCTCACCGACCGGCGCCGGGTCGCCGACCTGCTGGACCGGCTCGCCCCCGACCGGATCGAGGTCTCGGACCGCACCACCCTGCGCTGGACCGGCGAATGGGCCCGCCGCGCCCGCGTCCCCTCGGTGATGGTCTCCCACGAGACCGCCGACGGCGTCCTGCGCACCTGGGGCGTCCCCGCCGGCCTCGCCGCCCGCGCGGCCGACCGGCTCAACCGCCGCACCGCGTGGGCCTACGGCCGGATCGTCTGCACCACGGCCTGGGCGGAGGAGGAGTTCGTCCGCGTCGGCGCGCGCAATGTCGTACGGGCTCCGCTCGGCGTCGACCTGGAACGCTGCCGGCCCGGCCGCCGGGATCCCGCCGTACGGGCCCGGTACGCGGAGGGCGCCGCGGTCCTGCTGGTGCTGTGCTCCCGCCTCTCCGTGGAGAAGCGGCCCGGCACGGCCCTGGACGCGCTCGCCGGGCTGCTGGACGCCGGCGTGCCGGCCCGGCTGGTCGTCGCGGGCGACGGGCCGCTGCGGCCCGGCCTGGAGCGGCGGGCCCGGGAGCGGGGGCTCCCGGTCCGGTTCCTCGGGCACGTCGCCGACCGGGAGGAGCTGGCCGACCTCCAGGCGGCCGCCGACCTGTGCCTGGCCCCCGGACCCGCCGAGACCTTCGGGCTCTCCGCCCTGGAGGCCCTGGCCTGCGGCACCCCGGCCGTCGTCAGCGCCTCCTCGGCCCTCCCGGAGGTCGTCGGCACGGCCGGCGCCGCGGCCGCCGACGCCCCGGCGGCGTTCGCGGACGCCGCCCTCGGGCTGCTCGCCCTGCCCGAGGCCGCCCGCAGGGCCGCCGCACGCGCGCGTGCCGAGCGCTTCTCCTGGGAGCGCTCGGTGGCCGCCTTCCTCCACGCCCACGAGGCGGCCACGGCGACGGCCACCGCCGCGGAGGCGCCCCGGCCGCAGGAGGTCGGCGGATGAGCGGGGCCACGACGAGCCGCGTCCCGGCCCAGGGCGGCCCCGGGGCGGGGCGGTCGGCGGCGGCGCCGGAGGCACCCGGGACGGCGGCGGTCCCGGCTGCCCTGAAGGCCCCCGCACCCCCCGCCGCCCGCCCTGCGGCCGGGCCGCTGCGGTTCGTGGCGCTCGGGGACTCGTTCAGCGAGGGCGTAGGGGACCGGGCCGGCGGGGCGTGGCGCGGCTGGGCGGCGCTGCTCGCGGACGGGCTCGCCGGGCCCGGGCAGCGCCTGGAGTTCGTGAACCTCGCCGTCAGCGGCGCGCTCAGCGCGGACGTCGCCGCGCACCAGGCCCCTCGCGCGGTCGCCCTCCGGCCGCATCTCGCGTCCGTCGTCGTCGGCGTCAACGACACCCTGCGGCACGGCTTCGACATAGGGCTGTTCGCCCGCCGCCTGGACCGGGTGCTGACCGCGCTCGACGCGGCCGGAGCCGTACTCCTGACGGCCTGTCTGCCCGACCCCGGGCGGATGCTCGGCCTGCCGGGGCCGCTGGCCCGGCCGCTCGCCCGGCGTCGGCGGTCCGTGAACGCGGTCGTGCACGCGCTGTCCGCCCGGCACGACGCCGTCCACCTCCACCTGGCCGACCCGGCCTGGACCGCCGACCGGCGGCTGTGGAGCGCCGACCGGCTCCACCCTGGCGAACGCGGCCACCGGGCCGTCGCCGGCGCCTTCCACCGGCTGCTCGCGGAGCGCGGCCTGGCCCTCGGGCCCGCGCCGTCCCCGGACGCCTCCGAGCCGCCGCCCACCCGCGCCGAGACCGCCCGGTGGCTCGCGACCGCCGGCACCGGCTGGGTGCTGCGCCGCAGCCGGGACCTGCTGCCCCAGCTGCTGCTCCTCGCCGCGGAGGAGCTGCTGCACCGGACGGACCCGGTCGGCGCCGGGCCGCTCGACGTGCGCGCGGAGACCGCCCTCGCGGAGGCCCTCGCGGCGACCATGGGGGCATGCGAGGGCGCCGTGAGTTCTGGGTCGACCGGGGGCGGGCACCGCGCGGTCACCCGGCCGTGACGAAGCGGACCGGCGTGCCCGGCGTGGCCTGCGCCGCCGCCCCCAGGTCCGTCTCCCGCACCACCGCCACCACCGGGTAGCCGCCGGTCGTCGGGTGGTCGGCGAGGAAGACCACCGGGCACCCGTCCGGGGGCACCTGCACGGCCCCCAGGACCATGCCCTCGCTGGGCAGCTCCCCGGCCCTGGCGCGCTCCAGGGCGGGACCGTCGAGCCGCAGCCCGATCCGGTTGCTCGCCGGGGAGACCCGGTACGCGCGCGTGGTGAGCAGGCGGAGCGCGCGCCGGGTGAACCAGTCGTCGCGCGGCCCGAACCGGACCCGCAGGACGAGCTCGTCCGGCGGACCCGGCCAGGGCGGGGCGTCGACCGCCCCCGGTGCGCGCGTGGCCGCCCCGAGCGGCAGCACCGCGCCCGCCGTCAGCGGCTCCGGGCCCAGCCCGGACAGCAGGTCGGTGGAGCGGCTGCCGAGCACCGGGTCGACGGCGATCCCGCCGCCGATCGCCACGTACGAGCGGAGCCCGCGGACGGCCGCGCCGACCTCCAGGAGCGCGCCGGCCGGGACCCGCGCGGCGGTGCCCCAGGGCAGCGGACGGCCGTCGGCCCGGACCGCGCAAGGAGCGCCGCCCACCGCCACGGTCACCGCGTTCCGGGGGCGCAGGGCGCAGCCGTCGACCGTGGTCTCCAGGACGGCGGCGCCCTCGTCGTTGCCGACCAGCCGGTTCGCGAGCCGGGCGGCGGCGGGGTCCAGGGCGCCGGAGCGGGGCACGCCCAGGTGCGCGTACCCGGTCCTGCCGAGGTCCTGCACGGTGGTGAGGGCACCGGGCCGCACGACGGTGAGGGCACGGGCGTTCACCGGCCGCCCTCCGTCCCGGGGACGGAGCCCGGCACGGGCGTGAACCGCACGCGCGTGCCCGGCGAGAACAGCGCCGCCGGCTCCCGCCCGGGATCCCACAGGACCACGTCCGTCGTCCCGATCAGGTGCCAGCCGCCCGGCGAGGAGCGCGGATAGACGCCCGTGTACGGCCCCGCCAGCGCCACCGCGCCCGCCGGGACCGCCGTCCGGGGGGTCGCCCGGCGCGGGACCTCGTAGCGGGCGTCGAGCCCCGTCAGATAGCCGAACCCGGGGGCGAAGCCGCAGAACGCGACCCGGAACTCGGCCGAGGAGTGGATGCGTACCGCCTCACCGGGCGTCACCCCCCACAGGGCCGCCACTTCCGCCAGGTCCGGCCCGTCGTACCGGACCGGGACCTCCACGGCCTCGCCCACGCGCGCGGGCGACGGCCGGAGCTCCCACCCCGGCAGCTCGGCCGCGAGCCGCGCCGGCTCGGCCAGCCCGTCGAGCAGCACCGTCCGCGCCGCCGGCACGATCTCCCGTACGCCGGGCAGCGCGCCCTCCGCGCGGCGGCGCAGCAGCTCCGCGTGGAACGCCTCGGCCTGCGCGCCGTCGGCCAGTTCGACCAGGAGGGCGCGCTCGCCGGCCCGCAGCACCCTCACGCGAAGGCCTCCACCGTGACGCCGGCGGCCTCGAGACCGGCCCGGACGCGCCGGGCCAGCTCCACCGCGCCCGGGGTGTCGCCGTGCAGGCAGAGCGAACGCGCCCGGACGGCCACCGGCGTGCCGCAGTGCGCGGTCACCGTGCCCGTCCGGACCATGGCCACGGACCGCTCGACCACCGTGTCCGGGTCGTGCACGACGGCTCCCTCCTGCCCCCGTGGCAGCAGGGAGCCGTCGGCCCGGTAGGCGCGGTCGCCGAATGCCTCGGCGACCACCGGGAGTCCGGCCCGCCCGGCCGCCTCGTGCAGCCGCGAGCCCGGCAGCCCGAGCACCGGCAGCACGCCGCCCGCGAGCAGCACCCCGTCGACGACCGCCGCGGCCTGCTCCGCGTCCCGCACCACCCGGTTGTAGAGCGCCCCGTGCGGCTTCACGTACGCCACCCGGGAGCCGGCCGCGCGGGCGAACACCTCCAGCGCGCCGATCTGGTACGCCACCTCGGCGGCCAGCTCCGCCGCGGGCACGTCCATGGCGCGCCGCCCGAAGCCGGCCAGGTCCCGGTAGGAGACCTGGGCCCCGATCCGTACCCCGAGCTCGGCGGCGCGCTCGCACACCCGCCGCATGGTGACCGCGTCGCCGGCGTGGAAGCCGCAGGCCACGTTGGCGCTGGTGACGACGGACAGCAGCCCCTCGTCGTCGGTCAGCGTCCAGCGGCCGAAGCCCTCGCCGAGATCGGCGTTCAGGTCGATCGAGACCCCGCTCATGGTGGTGCCGTTCCTTTCCCAGGTGCTGTCGTGCGGTGGTGCTGTCGTGCGGTGGTACGCGCGTCTCAGACGGCGATCCGATACTCCTCGTCGCGGACGTCGGTGACGAACATCCGCCCCGGCGCGTGGGTGATCGCGAACGGCGGCCGGGAGGCCATGACGGCCGCCTGCGGGGTGACCCCGCAGGCCCAGAAGACCGGCACGTCCCCCGGCTCCGCGACCACCGGGTCCCCGAAGTCCGGCCGGTCCAGGTCACGGATCCCGAGCGCCGCCGGGTCGCCGGCGTGCACCGGCGCCCCGTGGACGGCCGGCAGTTGCCCGCTGATCCGCCGCGCCACCGGGACGAGCCGCGCGGGCACCGGGCGCATCGACACCACCATCGGCCCGTGCAGCCGCCCCGCGGGACGGCACGCCCGGTCCGTGACGTACATCGACACGTTCCGGCCCTGCTCGACGTGGCGCAGCGGCACGCCCGCCGCGGCGAGCGCCCCCTCGAAGGTGAAGCTGCACCCGATCAGGAACGCGACCAGGTCGTCCCGCCAGTAGGGCGTGGCGTCCGCCGGCTCCGCCACCAGGCGCCCGTCCTCCCAGACGCGGTAGGCGGGGATGTCGGTGCGCAGGTCGGCGCCGGGCGCGAGCGCGGTCGTCCAGGAACCGGCGTCGGTGACGTCGAGGACCGGGCACGGCCGCGGATTGCGGGTGCAGAACAGGAGCACGTCGTACGCCCAGTCGGCGGGGACCGCGATCAGATTGGCCTGGGCGTGCCCCGGCGCCCAGCCGGCCGTCGGGCCCGCCGTCCCGGCTCGCGCACGCGCGCGTGCCTCCCGGGGGCCGGGGACGGAGTCCGCCCGGAGGCCGGTGCCGTTCGTCGGGGTGCCGTTCGTCGGGGTCATCCGAGTTCCTTTCCGCGTGTCTCCGGCAGACCGAGCAGCGCCACCACGGCCAGTCCGTACCCCACCGCGCCGAAGACCAGCGCGCCGCCGACGCCCCAGCTCTCGGAGAGGAAGCCGACCAGGGTGGGGAAGACCGCGCCGACGGCGCGCCCGGTGTTGTACGTGAGTCCCTGGCCGGTGCCGCGGACCGGCGTCGGGTACAGCTCGGCGAGGAAGGAGCCGAAGCCGCTGAAGATGGCCGACATGCAGAAGCCCAGCGGGAAACCGAGCACCAGGAGGAGGGTGTTCGCGCCCGCCGGGATCTGGGTGTACGCGATCACCGACACCGCCGACAGGACGGCGAAGAGCGCGATGTTCCGCTTCCGGCCGATCCGGTCCGTCAGGTGCCCGCCCATCAGATAGCCGGTGAAGGCACCGGAGATGAGCAGCGCCAGATAGCCGCCGGTGCCGACCACGGTGAGCCCGCGCTCGGTCTTCAGGAAGGTCGGCACCCAGGTCGCCAGCGTGTAGTAGCCGCCCTGCACGCCCGTGGAGAGCAGGGTCGCGAAGAGCGTGACGCGCAGCAGCCCGGGCCGGAACACGGCCCGCAGCGAACCCCGTTCGGCGCTCGCCACGCGCGCGGCGGCAGCCTCCGGGGCGTCCTCCACGTTCCGCCGGACCCACAGCACGAGCAGGGCCGGCAGCGCGCCGGTCCAGAACAGGATCCGCCAGGCCAGGTCCGCGTCGAAGAACTGGAACACCAGCGTGTACACCAGCACCGCGAGGGCCCAGCCGGCCGCCCACGCGGACTGCACGGCGCCGAGCGTCCGGCCGCGGTGCCGGGCGGAGGCGTACTCGGCCACCAGGATCGCCCCGACGGCCCACTCGCCGCCGAAACCGAGGCCCTGGAGCGCCCGGAAGACCAGCAGCGTCTCGTAATTGGGCGCGAAGCCGCACAGCACGGTGAAGAGCGCGTACGTGATCACGGTGATCATCAGCGCCTTGACGCGTCCCACGCGGTCGGCCAGTACGCCGGCCAGCGCGCCGCCCACGGCCGAGACCACCAGGGTCACCGTGGTGAGCAGTCCGGTCTGGCCCTTGTCCAGGCTGAAGTAGGCGGCGATCGCCACCATCGACAGCGGCAGGGTGAAGAAGTCGTAGGAGTCCAGGGCGTATCCGCCGAACGCGCCGCCGAAGGCGCGCCGTCCGCGCGGTCCGAGGGCGCGCAGCCAGCCGAACGGGCCGGCCGCGTCGGTCCGGTCGTCCGGGGAGTGCTGCCGGGTCTGTGCCGTGCTCATCTGCACCTCGCAGTGGGGGAGGCGTGCCGGAGAGACGTACGAGAGGCCGTGCGGGGACGTGCGGTGGCGCCAAGGTAGGGGATTGTTCAACGATTCCACAAGGGGGCTGTTGTCCCGGATCCGTTTCTGCGGTTGACTCGGCGGCCGGACGACGAAGGGGGCGCACGCCCCGAACGGAAGGGGGACCGTGGACGCGAGCGGCACCGGGACGACCGGGGGACTGGCGGACGACCGCGCGCTGCTCGGGCGCACCAGCACGGCGGAGCGGGTCGCGGACATCCTGCGCACCCGGATCGCCGAGGGCTTCTTCCCGCCCGGCACCCGGCTCTCCGAGGAGAGCATCGGCGGCGCCCTCGGGGTGTCCCGCAACACCCTGCGCGAGGCGTTCCGGCTGCTCACGCACGAACGGCTGCTCGTCCACGAGCTCAACCGCGGGGTCTTCGTCCGGGTCCTCGCCGTCGACGACGTCGAGGACATCTACCGCACCCGCCGGCTCGTCGAGTGCGCCGTCGTGCGCGGCCTCGGCCACCCGCCCTTCCCGGTGGCCGGCCTCGCCGCCGCCGTCGCCGAGGGAGAGGCCGCCGCCCGGGACGGCGACTGGCGCCGGGTCTCCACCGCCAACATCCACTTCCACCGCGAACTCGTCGCCCTCGCCGGCAGCGCCCGCACCGACGAGCTCATGCGCGGCGTCCTCGCCGAACTCCGGCTCGCCTTCCACGTGGTGGACGACCCGAAGGCCCTCCACGAGCCCTACCTCGCCCGCAACAAGGAGATCCTGGACGCCCTCCGGGCGGGGGAGCGGGCCGCCGCCGAACGCCTCCTCACCCGCTACCTCGACGACTCGATCGAACGCGTCGCCGCCGCCTACGCCCGGGCCGTGGACGAACCGGCGGCCGAGTAGCGGCGGGCGGCGGTCCGCCGGCGGAGGCGCGGCGGGCGGGGCGGGAGGGTACCGCCCCCGACCGGGGCGGGGCGGTGGTTTCTGCGCCGTTTCGACCCATGTCAGTGCGAGGACCTACTCTGTGCACCGTGACTTCGCCTGCCTCGACGGACCTCGCTCCGCCCCAGCTCAGCGCGGGGCCGCGCCCCGCGCAGGGGCCGGCCGCCGACGAAGGGCTCGCGCGGCGCCTGCGCGCGCTCGCGTGCACCGCGCCGCTGCACGACCTCGACGCGCGCAAGGCCAACCTCGCCGGCGAGTACACGGTCTACGCGATGGCCGAGGTCGCCCTCGCCGCCATCGACCTCGTCACGCTCCACATGGACTTCGACACCGGCGCCGACCACGACCAGGTCGTCGCCCGGCTGCTGCCCCGCGTCGCCGCCCAGGCGCCCGAGCGCCCCGCCGCCGAGCACGAGCGCGTGGCCCGCTGGGTCCTGGAGAACCTGATCAACGTCGGCAGCGTCGACCGCGGCTTCCGCGCCGTCTACGGCACCTTCGGCACCGACGGCGTGTACGTCCGCCGCGACTACGACTTCAAACTCATCGAGGAAGTCCCCGGCTACGGCGGCACCGTCTGCCTCCGGACCACCGACGAGGCCGTCAACGTGCTCGTCGGCGCCCTCGACACCGACGTCACCAGCGCCCAGATCGCCGCCGAGGTGAAGCTGGAGGTCCTCATCAGCCGGGGCCGCCTCGCCGACGCCCAGCTCGCCGCCGAACAGGCCCGCTACCGGACCGTGCAGTACGCCGAGACCCTCCGCAGGACCCTGGAGGCCACCCGGCGGAACGTGCGCGCGGTGGACTGGCTCCACAGCGTCCCCGACATGATCGCCGAGGCGCTCGACCACGTCGCCGACCGCTACCGCCACGAGAACGCGATCCTCACCAACATCCGCAAGGCCCGCGACGAGGCCGAGGAGCCCGAGCACAAGCGCCGCGCCGCCGAGCTGGTCGACATCGTCAAGGACTGCATCCGCCGCCACACCCAGCTCCAGTCCCGGCTCCTGGAGGCCGGCCCGCTGTTCCGCGCGGAGCAGGACCGGCAGGCGTTCGCCGCCCCCACCCGGTACACCGGCCTCGACCTGTACGGGCAGCTCGTCGCGCCCGTGCTGCCGCTCCCCGTCGAGCGGGCCACCCGCGTCACCGACGCCTTCTTCGCGCGCGGCACCGGCCTGCGCACCCCCGCCTCGGTCCGCCTCGGCGACCTCGTGGACCTGCTGCTCACCCCGCCGGTCGAGCGCGAGCACCTCGGCGCGGAGATGCCCGAGCCGGACCTGATCGCCACGCCCGACGACTCCCGCTTCAGCGAGCGGCAGCTCGCGGACGCGCTCGCCCTGCTCGATCTGGAGCACGACGCCCCGCGCCGGCTCTCCGGCCTGCTCGCCGAGGCCCGCGCCACCGGCGGCGAGGACCTCGCCTACCTGGTGGCCCTGCTGGCCGTCCACGCGGCCAGCCCGCCGGTCGGCACGGCCTACCGGCAGGGCGAGGAGCGGCTGCTCTTCGCCGTCGACGACGGCACCCCGCTGGACGACCCCGGCTTCGGCGGCGCCGACCTCATCGTCGGTACGGCGCTGCTCGACGCCGCCGGCATGGCCGCCGACCGTACGGAGGCGACGTGACGTACGTCTCCGACGCCACCTCGGCGGCCCCCGGCCCCGCCCAGGGCCCCGGTGCGCCCCGCCGCGCGCCGCGCGCCACGCGCGCGTGGCTCCCCGACCCGGAGGCGGTACTCCACCTGGCCCCCGCACCGGCCCCGCCGCCCGAGCCCGAGCCGACCGTCGAAGCCGCCGAGCCCGCGCCGGCCACCCAGCCGGGCCCCGGCCCCGGCAGCGCCACCACCCCCGCGCCCGCCGCCCCCGGCCCCCGTCTCCTCGCGCCCTTCGTGGACTCGCCCGCCGCCGGGGCCGCCGCCGAACCGGCCGCGTGGGCGCGGCCCGGCGACGGGCCCCGCCTCGGGGCCGTCCCGCTGCCCGAGGCGCCCCGGGCGGCCGGGCGTCGCCGCGCGCTGCCCTCGGTCCGCGCCGTACGCCTCGGGGGCGCGCCGCAGGAGCCGGCGCCCGCGCCGGGCGAGGCGCCCGCGCCGCCCGCCGCCGTCACCCCCGTGCCGCTGCCCCTGCCCCGGGCCGCCGGCACCGCAGCCGTACCGAACGAGAGCCGCACCGAGGAGCCCCAGCCGTGAGCGACGTCCAGCACACCGAGTACGACGGGCACCCGGACGCGTGGAGCGAGCAGGAGTCCCCCCGGCCCCCGGCCGCCGCCCCCGCCTCCGGCGGCGTCACGCCGGCCGACGCCGCCGACGCCGCGCGGCTCGTCTCCTTCGGCCTCCAGCCGAAGCTGCTGCCCGCCCGCGACGCCGAGTACGCCGAACTGCTGCGCCGCTACCAGGAGGACCCGGCCTTCGCGCGGCTCGCCGACGCCGTCGCGACCGGCCTCGGCCTGATCGTCCTGGAGGTCTCCCCGCGCGCGGGGATGGCCGTCACCGCCGGCGAGGACTCCGTCTTCGCCGTCCGCATGGGCGACTACGCCCGCCGCGCCAACACCGACTCCGCCGACCGTTTCCTGCACGGCCTCGCGCACCTCGCCGTCGCCGCGATGGCCTTCCCGCGCCCCGAGGACCTCGCCGACGACGCGTACATCGGCCGGCTCACCGTCAACGGCGTGGACTCCTTCGTCCGCCAGGCGTGCCTCCGGCTGGAGCAGCGCGCCGAGGAGCAGGGCGAGAACACCGACCCGGCCTCCGACGCCCCCGGCCTGGAGGCCGCCTGGCGCGTCTACGCGCGCCGCAGCACCACCGGCGCCACCAAGGACGCCCGCCGTCTCGCCGGCTCCACCACCGGCATCGTCGCCAAGGCCGTCGCCTTCCTCACCGACTCCGGCTTCCTCCAGCGGACCGGCGACGAGAACGGCGGCTCGTACCGCACCACCGCCCGCTACCAGCTCCAGGTCCGCGACATGGCCGGCTCCGCCGCCCTGGCCGAACTCCTCGACCTCGGCATCGTCCCCGTCAGCGACGGCACCGCCACCCTCGTCCCGCCGCCCGAGGGCGACGACCTGCACCTCGCCGCCGACGCCGGCCTGCCCTTCCACGCGTAACCCGACCTCCCGCGTCCCCCGGGCCGCCGCGATCCCGCCCCACCGAACTTCCCGAGCACGAGAGCACGAGAGTCCCTCGCCATGTACGAGCTGTCCCGGGTCCGCCTCTACTCCATCGGCCCCGCCGGCGCCCGCTACGCCGACACCGTCCTGGACCTGCGCGGCGTCGGCGCCCCCGTGCCGAACCCCGCCCCCACCCAGGCGGAGTTCTTCGAGGAGGAGCCCGTCGGCCCGCCGCGCCGCCCCGCGCCCGCGGGCGTGCTCTTCCTGGAGAACGGCGGCGGCAAGTCCGTCCTCCTCAAGCTCATCTTCTCGGTGATGCTCCCGGGCCACCGCAACACCCTCGGCGGCGCCAGCTCCGGCGTGCTCCGCAAGTTCCTGCTCGCCGACGACTGCGGCCACGTCGCCCTGGAGTGGCAGCACACCCTCACCGGCGAACTCGTCGTCGTCGGCAAGGTCAGCGAGTGGCGCGGCCGGCAGGTCTCCAACGACCCGCGGAAGTTCGCCGAGGCGTGGTACTCCTTCCGCCCCGGCCCCGGCCTCAGCCTGGACAGCCTCCCGGTCGCCGAGGCGACCTCCGTCCGCCCCGCCGCCGAGGGCGCCTCCGGCGCCACCGGCCGCCGCCGCACCATGAAGGGCTTCCGCGACGCCCTCACCGACGCCGGGAAGGCGTACCCGCACCTCGACGTGGTGTGGGAGGAGATCCACGACCGCTGGAACGAGCACCTGGGCGAGCTCGGCCTCGACCCCGAACTCTTCCGTTACCAGCGCGAGATGAACGCCGACGAGGGCGAGGCCGCCGGCCTCTTCGCGGTCAAGAAGGACTCCGACTTCACCGACCTCCTCCTCCGCGCGGTCACCGACACCCGCGACACCGACGGCCTCGCCGACCTCGTCGGCGGCTTCGGCAACAAGCTCGGCCGCCGCGCCGAACTCACCGCAGAACGCGACTTCACCGCCGGCTCCGTCGACCTCCTGGGCCGCATCGTGGACGCCGCCGGAACCCGCGCCCACGCGCGCGAGGTGCACGCCGCCGCCGAGCGCCGCACCCGCACCCTCGCCCGCCGGCTCTCCGGCCGCGCCGCCGCCGAGCGGGCCCGCGCCGCCGAACTGGCCCAGCAGGTCACCGCCGCCGGCCACGCCGTGTCCGAGGCCGAGACGGCCCGCGAGCGCAGCGCCCTCATCGCCGCCGAACTCGCCTACCGGCACGCCTCCCTGGCGCTCGCCGCCGCCGAGAAGGGCGCCGCCGCGCAGCGCCGCGAACTCATCGAGGCCCGCACCCTGCACTCCGCCTGGCAGGCCGCCGAGTCGGTGCTCCGCCACCGCGCCGCGAGCGACCGCTCCGCGCGCGTGGCCGCCGCCATCCGCGAGGCCGAGCGCGACGCCGCCCCGGCCCTCGCCGCCCGCGCCAAGGCCGCCGCCGACCTCGTCCGGGCCCTCGCCGCCGCCGCCGAGGAGGGCGAGCGGCACGCCGCCGAGGAGGAGGAACGGTCCACCGCCCTCCAGGAGGCGAGCGAGACCGCCCACCGGGACGCCACCGCCGCCGCCACCGAGGCCCAGCGGGCCCGCAGCGAGGCCGGGCACCTGCGCCAGCGCCTCGCCGAGGTCGAGCAGGAGACCGCCGAGGCCGTCCGGGCCGGCTGGCTCGACGACTCCGCCCCCGACGCCGACCCGGCCCGCGCCGCCCTCGCCGCCGCCGACGCCGAGAAGACGACCGTCGCCGCCTGGGACGCCGCCCGCGAACTCGCCCGCACCGCGAGCGACCGCGCCCGCGAGGCCGCCGCCGCCGAGTCCCGCGCCGAACTCGCCGCCGCCCGCGCCGCCGACGCCGCCGAGGCCGCCGGCAACGCCTACGACGCCGAGCGCCGCGCCGCCGAGGCCCTGGCCGCCGAGGAACGCCTCGCCGAACTCCTCGGCCTGCCCGGCGCCGGATCCCCGCTGCCCGGCCAGCGCGCCGCCGGCACCGGCGACGACACCCCCGACACCGCCGCCACGCCCGACCGGACCGACGGGGAGTCCGATGCCCAGGCACCGCTCTCCGTCACCGACTTCGACCGCTACGCCGAGGAACTGCGCCGCCTCCTCGACGGCGCCGTCTCCGCCGCCGAACGCCAGCTCTTCGACCTGCGCACCGCCGCCGCCGACGACTCCCGCATCCTCGGCGCCCTCGGCGACGGCGGCCTGCTGCCGCCCGGCCCGGACGTCCTCGCCACCGTCGAGTTCCTCGGCGAGCACGGCATCCCCGCCCTCCCCGGCTGGCGCTACCTCGCCCAGTCCGTCGACCCCGCCGACCACGCGCGCGTGCTCGCCGCCCGCCCCGAACTCGTCGACGGCGTCGTCATCACCGACCCCGTCTCGTACGGGCGCGCCCGCGAGGCCCTGGCCTCCGCCGCCCTGCTGCCCCGCTCCGCCGTCGCCGTCGGCACCGCCGCCGCCCTCCTCGCCCCCGTACCGCCGCAGGACGGCGGCGACACCGGCGTCTTCCTCGTGCCGCCGAACCCGGCCATGCACGACGAGCACGCCGCCGACGAGGAGCGGCAGGCGCTGCGCGCCCGGGCCGCCGCCCGCGACGAGGAGATCCGCGCCCTCGCCGCCCGGCTCGCCGGCGACCGCGCCCTCGCCGCCCGGATCGGCGCCTGGCGCGCCGACTGCCCGCCCGGCATGCTCGCCGAGCTCGCCGCCGTCGCCGCCACCGCCCGCGAGACCGCCGAGACCGCCGCCCGCGCCCTCGACGAGGCCCGCGCCGCGCGCGCCGAGGCCGAGGAGGCCGCCGCCGAGGCCCTGGCGGTCCGCGACGAGCGCCAGGAGGCCGCCCAGCGCGCCCGCCGGGTCGCCGACGCCCTCGCCGGTCTCGCCTTCCGGCTCCGCGAGCGCTCCGCCTGGCAGGCGAAGCTCCGCGAACTCGCCGACGACGCCGCCGAGGCCGAGGCCCGCGCCCAGACCTGCCTGGAACGCGCGCGTGCCGCCGACGAGGACCGCCGGGCCGCCCAGCGCGCCGCCGACGACGCCCACCGCACCGCCCGCGCGCTGCGCGCCGAGCGCGCCGAGATCGCCGGCGCCCCCGAACAGCTGCCGGAGCAGGACCCCGACGCGCCCCGCGCCGCGCTGCCCACCCTCCGCGAGGCGTACCGGGCCGCCTCCCAGGTGTACGAGAAGGTCGGCGTCGGCGCGGACCTGCGCGCCGAGCAGGCCCGCGCCGAGAGCGACGAGTCCGCGGCCCTCGCCGAGCTGGACCGGCTGACCAACAAGGTCCGCACCCGCGCCGAACAGCTCCTGGAGTCCACCGACGGCGCCGACGGCCCGTCCCGGCAGGCCGCCGCCGCCCGCGCCGAGTCCCTGGTGCAGATGCTGGAGACCCGCGCCTCCGAGGCGAGCGAGAAGCTCGGCCGGCTCCGCGGCGAGTCCGAGCGGCTGGCCCCCGAGGACGGCGAGGCCCACACCGAGCTGCCGGAGGAGCTGGTCCCGGCCGACGCCGACCAGGCGCAGGCCCTGCTGCGTACCGCGACCGCCGAACTCGCCGCCCGCAGCGACGCCCTGGAGGCGGCCCGCGCCGCCCACGCGGGGCTGCTGCGCGACCACCGCGCCGCCGAGGACGCGGCCGGTGGCTTCGACGAGACCGCCGCGCTCCTCCGCGACCTGCTGCGCGACCACGCGGAGGAGGAGCAGGAGGAGCAGGAGCCGTACCCGGGCACCCTGGTGGAGGCCAGGACGACGGCCGGCGAGGCCCGCCGGGCGCTGCGCGCCTGCACCGCCGAACTGTCCGCCGCCGACGCGTCGGTGCGCGAGGCGAGCGACATCCTCGTCCGGCACGCCAACGCGACCCGCTACGAGCAGGTCCGCACCCCGGCCCGGCTCCAGATCCGCGAACTGCCCGCCTCCGCGCTGCCCGAGCACGCGGCGAAGTGGGCGGAGGCGTTCGCGCCCCGCCTGCGGGTCCTCACCGACGAGCTGGCCCAGCTGGAGCGCAACCGCGACTCGATCGTGGACCGGCTGCGCGGCCTGGTGGAGAGCTCCCTCGCCACCCTCCGCTCCGCCCAGCGGCTCTCCCGCCTCCCGGACGGCCTGGGCGAGTGGTCCGGCCAGGAGTTCCTGCGGATCCGCTTCGAGGAGCCGGACCAGGCGACCCTCACCGAGCGGCTCGGCGAGGTGGTCGACGAGGCGACCCGCGCCGCCGTGAAGAAGAACTCCGACCTGCGCCGCGACGGCATGTCGCTGCTGCTGCGCGGGGTGCAGGCGGCGCTCGAACCCAAGGGCGTCGCGGTCGAGATCCTGAAGCCGGACGCGGTGCTGCGCGCCGAGCGGGTGCCGGTCGGGCAGATGGGCGACGTGTTCTCCGGCGGCCAGCTGCTCACCGCGGCGATCGCGCTGTACTGCACGATGGCGGCGCTGCGCTCCAACGACCGGGGCCGGGACAAGCACCGGCACGCCGGCACGCTGTTCCTCGACAACCCGATCGGCCGGGCCAACGCCACGTACCTGCTGGAGCTCCAGCGGGCGGTGTCGGACGCGCTCGGCGTCCAGCTGCTGTACACCACGGGCCTGTTCGACACCACGGCGCTCGCCGAGTTCCCGCTGGTGATCCGGCTGCGCAACGACGCCGACCTGCGGGCCGGCCTGAAGTACATCAGCGTCGAGGAGCACCTGCGGCCGGGGCTGCCGCAGCCGTCGGGGGAGGGCGAGACGATCCACGGCGAGATCACGGCGACCCGCATGTTCCGCCGCCACCAGGACGAGGAGCCGAGCCTGGCACCCGCGCCGTAGCCACGGCGACCCCGCCACCCGCACCGTGGACACGGCGCCCCCGGCACCCGCGCTGTAGACACGACGAAGGCCCGGACCCCGCAAGGGCCCGGGCCTTCCCGGTCCGGTAGTCCGGCGCGCCGTCAGGCGACCCGCTCCTCCGCGACCCGCTCCTCCGCGACCCGCTCCCGGCGCGCCCCGTAGGCGCTGCTGCTCGGCTCGGAGACCACGCCGTTGCGCTGCCGCCACACCTGGCGGGTGATCCAGATGTCCAGCACGCTCCAGGTGGCCACGACCGTCGCGGCGACCGCCGCGATCGTCATCGGCACGGCCAGCCACGAGCCGGTGACCGAGGTGAGGAAGGCGACGACGGCGAGGATGATCGTCACCGAGGTGAACATCACCGCCCGCACCGCCGCGTTCCGCACCGGGTCCGGCATCCTCCGCAGTCCCCGCGTGTCCTCCACCCACAACGGACGCGCGGTCCGCGTCTCGTCATCCATGTCCTGTCACTCCCCAACCGCACGACGTTCCCAGGGATGGCTGCCCGGTTCCGGTGGTTCCACACGGCGCGCGGCGCGGCCGGCCGGGCCGCGCTCGGTCCGGACACGGTCCGTGCCCGGCCCGTGTCCGGACCGAGCGATTCCCCGTACTTCATGACGCTCTGGACAGGGAAAAGGTTTCCCCACCGCACCGCACCGCACCGCACAACGCGACCGGAACGAACGATTCCAGCCATTGCGCCCACGACGGAAACCCGACGGGAAATCGCGCACCCTTGCGTGTCCTGCGCCACAGTGGCCGATGCGAACTTCTGGAATACCAGGACATCTCATGATCAACGCTCACTCGACAGGCTGAAAATCGCCCAGACACACCTTCGAGATGGTCGCGATGCAGTAGTAGGCTCGCGCCGCCGTTTGTTGAAACCGAAGGTTGACGCGCCGTGTTGACGCGGCGACGCCGTTCGAGGGACCTCCGTGCCGCGGAGACCGTACTGGGGGAGGCCATGCGCTTTCGCGGGAAGTCCATCCGCCGGAAGATCGTGGCGCTGCTCCTCGTACCGCTCGTCTCCCTCACCGGCCTCTGGGGCTTCGCCACCGTCCTCACCGGACGCGAGGCGGACCAGCTCCTCGACGTCGGCTACATCGTCGACAAGGTCGGCTACCCCATCGAGGACACCGCCCGCGTCCTCCAGCTCGAACGCCGCCAGTCCCTCGTCTACCTCGCCGACCCCCGCGGCTCCGAGGCGCTCGCCCAGCTCCGCGAGGCCCGCCTCGCCACCGACCGGCAGATGGACCGCATCCGCGCCAACGCCGAGGACCCCGGCGTCCGCGAGGAGATGCGCCCGGTCACCACCCAGAAGCTCAACTCGCTCCTCGCCGCCTTCGAGGAGATCACCTCCCTGCGCCGCTCGATCGAGAAGCGCAGCATCGGCCGCCTCCAGGCGCTGGAGTTCTACAACCGCCTCGTCGACCCCTGCTACAGCTTCCTCGTCACCCTTCACGCGCTGGAGAACGTGGAGATGGACAAGCAGGGCCGCGCCCTCGTCGGCATCACCCGCGCCCGCGAACTCCTCTCCCGCGAGGACGCCCTGGTCCTCTCCGCGCTCGTCGCCGACCGCGTCACCGCCCAGGAGGTCCGCGCCGTCTCCGACCTCGTCGCCGTCCGCAAGCAGACGTACGAGGTCAACCTCGAACTCCTCCCCGCCGCCGAACGGCAGCGCTTCGAGCAGTACTGGCGCAGCCCCGAGACCGCGGCCCTGCGCGCCGCCGAGGAGGCGTTCGTCACCGAGGGCCCGACCGAGCGCCCCCGCTCCGCGACCCCGGCCCACTGGCAGGACGAGGCCAGCCCCGTCCTCGACGAGCTGGCCCGCGAGAACACCGCCGCCGGCGACCGCTACCAGGACCGCGTCCAGCCCGCCGCGTACAGCGTCCTGCTCAAGGCGGGCGTCGCCGGCGTCCTCGGCTTCCTCGCGCTGCTCGCCTCCGTCGGCATCTCGGTCCGCGTCGGCCGGTCCCTCGTCCGCGACCTGCGCCGCCTCCAGAAGGAGTCCCAGGAGGTCTCCGGCGTCCGCCTGCCCAGCGTCATGCGCCGCCTCGCCGCCGGCGAGCACGTCGACGTCGAGACCGAGGTCCCGCACCTGAAGTACGGCGAGGACGAGGTCGGCCAGGTCGGCCAGGCCCTCAACACCCTGCAGCGCGCCGCCGTCGAGGCCGCCGTCAAGCAGGCCGAGCTGCGCCGCGGCGTCTCCGAGGTCTTCGTCAACCTCGCCCGCCGCAACCAGGTCCTGCTCCACCGCCAGCTCACCCTGCTCGACACCATGGAGCGGCGCACCGAGGACACCGACGAACTCGCGGACCTCTTCCGCCTCGACCACCTCACCACCCGCATGCGCCGCCACGCCGAGGGCCTGGTGATCCTCTCCGGCGCCGCCCCGTCCCGCCAGTGGCGCAAGCCCGTGCAGCTCATGGACGTGGTCCGGGCCGCCGTCGCCGAGGTCGAGGACTACGAGCGCGTCGAGGTCCGCCGGCTGCCCCGGCTCGGCGTCGCCGGCCCCGCCGTCGCCGACCTCACCCACCTCATCGCCGAACTCCTCGAGAACGCCACCGTGTTCTCGCCCCCGCACACCGCCGTCCAGGTCCTCGGCGAGCGGGTCGCCAACGGCTTCACCCTGGAGATCCACGACCGCGGCCTCGGCATGAGCCCCGACGTCCTGCTCGACGCCAACCTGCGGCTCGCCGAGACCCCCGAGTTCGAGCTCTCCGACACCGACCGCCTCGGCCTCTTCGTGGTCAGCCGGCTCGCCCAGCGCCAGAACGTCCGCGTCTCGCTCCAGACCTCCCCGTACGGCGGCACCACCGCCGTCGTCTTCATCCCGGCCGCGCTGCTCACCGACGCCCCCGAGACGCAGGGCGCGGGCTTCCGCCTGGACCGCGCCTCCGCCGACCCGCGCACCGCCGGCGGCGACCCGCACCACGCCTCCGGCGGATCCCGTACGACCTCCGGGGCGGTGGCCGGCGTGCTCGGCGACGCCCCGCTCCCACGGCGCCGCCCGGCACTCGCGCGCGTGCCCGACCTGGCGGACGAGACGGGCCCGGACGGCGGCCCCGCCGCCCCGGCCGCCGCACCGCAGGGCCGCCCGCTGGACGGACCGGTCGAACTGGAGCCGCCGTTCGACCCCGAGGACGTCGAGACCCTCCTCGACCGCTCCGCCGACCTCCTCGACGAGGACAGCGAGCGCGGCGGGCTCTTCCGCCCGCAGCGCCGCCGCACCGGCCTCGTCCCCGCCGGCGAGCAGCACCAGCAGGCCCCCGACCAGGCCGAGGACCGCCGGGCCGGCGACGACCCGGCGGGCGAGGACGGCACGCGGGACCCGCTGCCGCTGCCGCGCCGCCACCAGCCGACCCTGGTCGTCGACCGCGGACGCCGGCTCGACGAGCCCGGCCGTGCCCACCCCGCCCCCGGCCCGGACCGCCGCACGGCGCCCCGCCCGACCGGACCCACCCTCGTCCCCGTGCGCCCGGAGGGCACCGAGACCCGCCCGGCGCCGGCCCCGGGCGCACCGCCGGCGGGCGGGCCCGCCCCGGCCCCCACGCTCGACGGGCTGCCGCGCCGGGTCCGGCAGGCCAGCCTCGTCCCGCAGCTCCGCGAGACCGGGCAGCCGGCCGACGCCCCGGCCGGTGACCGCGCCGGAGACCGCCCCGCCGAGCGGCCCGCCGCCGACGACGCCTTCGAGCGGGACGCCGAGGAGGTGCGGGCCCGCATGGCCGCCATGCAGCGCGGCTGGCAGCGCGGCCGCCGGGACGGCACCGCCCAGGACGACACCACAGCACACGGAACGACACCCGAGGGGGACGGTCGATGACCGCACCGAACGCCGCAGCAAGCACCAGCAGCTCCGTCCAGGGCAACGGCGAGCTGAACTGGCTCCTCGACGAGCTGGTCCAGCGCGTCGCCGCCATCCGCAAGGCCCTGGTGCTGTCCAGCGACGGCCTGCCCACCGGCGCGTCGAAGGACCTCAGCCGCGAGGACGGCGAGCACCTGGCCGCCGTGGCCTCCGGCTTCCACAGCCTCGCCAAGGGCGTCGGCCGCCACTTCGAGGCGGGCCGCGTCCGGCAGACCGTGGTCGAACTGGAGGACGCCTTCCTCTTCGTGACCGCCGCCGGCGACGGCAGCTGCCTGGCCGTCCTCGCCGACGCGGACTCCGACGTCGGCCAGGTCGCCTACGAGATGACCCTCATGGTCAAGCGGGTCGGCACCCACCTCGGCACGGCCCCCCGGACCGGTCTGTCCACGGGAGGGTGAGCCGCCCCGCATGAGCGACGCAGCCGAGCGCGGCCGGCCGACGGCCGCACCCCACCACTGGTACGACGACGAGGCGGGACCGGTCGTCCGTCCGTACGCGATGACCCGCGGCCGGACGAGCGCCGCCGGCCGCCACCGGCTCGACCTCATCGCCGTGGTGGTCCCCGAACCCGCCGCCGACGACCCCGGCCGCGACCAGTCGCTCTCCCCGGAACACGTGGAGATCGTCGAGCGCTGCTCCGAACAGCCCCAGTCGATCGCCGAGCTCGCCGCCGGACTCGACCTCCCCGTCGGGGTGGTCCGGGTCCTGGTCGGCGACCTCGTCGACGAGGAACTCGTCCACGTGACCCGCCCCGTTCCGCCGGCCCAGCTGCCGGACGTGAGCATCCTCCGCGAGGTGATCAATGGCCTTCGGGCGCTCTAGCCGCAGGAAGCCCGCCGTCGAGCCGGTGACCCTGAAGATCCTGGTCGCGGGAGGCTTCGGGGTCGGCAAGACGACCCTGGTCGGCGCCGTCAGCGAGATCCGGCCGCTGCGGACCGAGGAGGTCCTGACCGAGGCCGGCCGGCCTGTCGACGACCTGCACGGCGTCGAGTCCAAGACGACCACCACGGTCGCCATGGACTTCGGCCGGATCACGCTCCGCGAGGACCTGGTCCTGTACCTGTTCGGCACCCCCGGACAGGACCGCTTCTGGTTCCTCTGGGACGAGCTCGCCCAGGGCGCGCTCGGCGCCGTCGTGCTCGCCGACACCCGCCGCCTGGAGGACAGCTTCGCCGCCATCGACTACTTCGAGCGGCGCGGCATCCCCTTCACGGTGGCCGTCAACTGCTTCGAGGGCGCCCGCCGCTACCCCACGGAGACCGTCCGGGCGGCGCTCGACCTCGACCCCGAGGTCGAACTGGTGATGTGCGACGCCCGCGACCGCGAGTCGGTCAAGAACGTCCTCGTCGCCGTCGTCGAGCACGCCCTCGTCCTCGCCGACCGGAACCCCGCCCCCGTCGCGACCTGAGCCGGAGGCGCCGGGGCCGCCACGCGCACGCGTACCGGCCCCGGCACCCCCGCGCCCGCCCTCAGCGGTTCACCGGGACGGGCACGGCGTCAGTGCCCGGCCACCGACCGGCGTGCCACCGGGAAGTCGAAGAACGTCGAGGGGAACGGCTCCGGACGGAACGTGAAGTGCCACCACTCCTCCGGAAGGTTCACGAACCCCTCCGCCTCCAGCACCCCCTTCAGCAGCTGCCGGTGCGCCCGCTGCGCCCCCGTGATCCGCGGGTCCTCGGTGTGCGACAGCGTGTCGAAGCAGTCGTACCCGGTCCCCATGTCGACCGAGCTGTCCGGGAACCGCTCCCCGTACGGCGCGGTGCACGACGTCAGCTCCTCGCCCGGCACGTACGGGCGCGTGGGCGCCGCCGGCAGCCGCACGACCGTCAGGTCCACCGTCGAACCCCGGCTGTGCCCGGACTTCTCCGCGATGTACCCGTCCGCGAACAGCCGCTCCTTCGCCACCCGCGGATAGAACTCCGCCTTCATCCGCTCGTCCGCCAGGTCCTCCGCCCAGCGCACGAAGTGGTCCACCGCCCGCTGCGGCCGGTAGCAGTCGTACACCTTCAGCGAGTAGCCCCGCGCCAGCAGCCGCGTCTGCGCCCGGCGCAGCGCCTCCGCCGCCGGCCGGGTCAGCAGGCACAGCGGCTGCCGGTAGCCGTCGACCGGCTCGCCCACGAAGTTGTGGGCGGTGGTGTACCGCATCTCCTGGAGGATCGTCCGGTCCACCGCGTCCAGCGCCACGAACTCCCGGGGAGCCTTCGGCTCCGGCACGGCGACGGCGGGGGAGACGGCGGGCGGGACGGCGGAACCGGCGACCGCGAGCAGCGCGGCGGCACCCGTCACGGCGAGGGCACGGAAGACAGAGGCGAGTCCAGTCATGCGCACCGGGTCTACCAGTTCCGCCCCCGCCGGGAAAGCCCCTCGCGTACGGTCCCCCCGTGACCGACACCGAACCCGTCCCGCACTCCCACTGCTCGGCCTGCGGCGCCCGCTACCCGTCCGGCACCACCGGCTGGCCCCGCACCTGCCCCGCGTGCGCCACCACCGCCTACCGCAACCCCCTCCCGGTGGCCGTCGCCCTGCTCCCCGTCACGGGCCCCGAGGGCACCGGCCTGCTGGCCGTCACCCGTGCCATCCACCCCGGCCACGGCGGCACCGCCCTCCCCGGCGGCTTCGTCGACCACGGCGAGGACTGGCGCACCGCCGTCGTCCGCGAACTGCGCGAGGAGACCGGCGTGACGGCCGACCCGGACGCCGTCCGGCTCGCCGACGTCCTCGGCTCCGCCGACCACCTGCTGGTCTTCGGGCTCCTCCCGCCCGTCGCCGCCGACGCCCTCCCCGCCTTCACCCCGACCCCGGAGACCTCCGCCCGGCTCGTCGTCCCGGAACCGCGCACCCTGGTCTTCCCCCTCCACACCGAGGCCGTGCGGAAGTGGTTCGCGGGCGCGTACGGCTGACGCTCAGTCCCACCAGAAGGTCCACACGTCCGCCCCCACCAGGTGCTCCGCGTACGCCGCGAGGTCCTGCACCGACCCCTGCCACACGTTGTCCGGGCAGAAGGCGAAGTGCTCGGCGGCGATCGGCAGCGCCTCCTCCAGGGTGGCCGGGGGAGCGGCGACGGACAGCCGCAGGGTGGCGAACCCGACCGCGAACACCCGCGCCCCGAAGCGCCGCTCCCAGTCGGCGACGACCGCGGCGATCTCCGCCGTCTCTGCGTGGTTGACCGGCCCCGACCAGCCCGCGGCGGCGAGCGCCTCCGCCCCCGACGCGGCCTCGACCAGCCCCAGGCGGGCCTCGCCGCCGAAGGACAGGAACACGTCCGCGTGCTCCGCCGCGAGCCCGTCGGGGTCCTCCGCGGGCGCCCGCCCCGACGCGAGACCCGGCCAGACCAGGCCGTACGGGGCGGTGACGGCGACGCCGTCGTCACCGCCGTCGTCACCGTCGTCCGAGACGCAGTCGTCCCACCAGCGGGCCAGGACGGCCGCCGGCTCGTGGTCGGCGGGCCGGGACGTCCCGGCGAACAGCTCCCCCGACCCCCACGGCCGGAAGTCCGCCCCGTCGCCCAGCGGTTCGAGCAGCAGCGGCCACAGCCCCGTCCGCGGGTGCGCGGCCCGTATCCGCCCCCACACCCCGAACGGCGCGGGCCCGTCGCTCAGCCACAACGACGGCGCCCCGCCGCCCCCTTCGACCGCCACCACACGCCCGGCGGGCAGCCGGACGTCCTCACCCCGCAGGCTTTCCAGATCCATGCCCCGGATGCTAGGCGAGGGGTCCGACAACGCCTCCGTCGTCACTTCCGCCCCTCACGCCCGCCCTCTCACACCCCCCGCACCCGCACCGGCAGCCCCGGCTCCACCGGCCCCTCCTCCGTCACCCGCTCCACCACCACCCGGCCGTCAACGAGCCGCGACTGGTAGCGCTCGATCTCCGCCGGCTCCCAGCCGTCGCCGGAGTCCCGCACCACGAGCCCCCCGCCCGTCCGGCCCGCCGCCGGCGCCCACACCTCCAGCTCCAGGCCCCCATCCTGGCCGCGCACCGGCAGCACCGCGCCCGCCCGGGCCAGCACCGGCACGCGCGCGAGGGGCGCGTCCAGCAGCACCTGACCGGGGCCCTCGTACGCCGCGCCGGTCGCCGTGTCGTACCACCGGCCGCGCGGCAGCCGCACCGCCCGCCGGTCCTGCCCCCGGTGCAGCACCGGCGCCACCAGCAGCGCGTCGCCCAGCAGGAAGGCGTCGTCGCACTCCCGCAGCGCCCGGTCCTCCGGCGTCGCCCACCAGACGGGCCGCGCGTACGGCGCCCCGGTCAGCCGCGCGAGCCGCGCCAGGGTCACGAAGTACGGGTGCAGCCGCTCCCGTTCGGCCAGCGCCACGCGCGCGTGCTCCAGCACCTCCGGCCCGAACTCCCACGGCTCGCGCCGTCCCGCGTCCAGCGCCGCGTGCGTCCGGAACAGCGGCAGCCAGGCACCCAGCTGGAACCAGCGCAGGTACAGCTCCGGCGACGGGCTGCCGTCGAAACCGCCCACGTCCGGCCCCGAGTACGGCACCCCGCACAGCCCCAGGCCCAGGACCAGCGCGAGCGAGGCCCGCAGCCCCGGCCAGCCGGTCGTCACGTCGCCGGACCAGGTGCCCCCGTACCGCTGCATCCCCGCCCAGCCCGAGCGCGAGAACAGGAACGGGCGCTCCCCGGGCCGCAGCCGCCTCAGCCCCTCGTACCCGGCGCGGGCCATGAGGAGCCCGTACACGTTGTGCGCCTCCCGGTGGTCGCCGCCCCGCCCGTCCAGGTGGTGCCGGGCCGACCGCGGGAGCGTCGGGTCGCCGAACGCCGCGAACGACACCGGCTCGTTCATGTCGTGCCACACCCCGGCGAAGCCCTGCCGCAGCCGCTCCTCGTACAGCCCGCCCCACCACTCCCGCACCGCCGGGTCCGTGAAGTCGGGGAAGGCGCACTCCCCGGGCCACACCACCCCCCGCACCTCCTCGCCCCGCGCGTCCCGCACGAACGCCCCGGCCGCCCGCCCCTCCTCGTACAGCACGCTCCCCGGCTCGGCCGCGACCGCCGGGTCCACGATCGACACCAGCCGCACGCCCTGCCCGCGCAGCTCCTCCGCCAGCCCCGGCAGATCGGGGAACCGCTCCCGGTCCACTGTGAACACCCGGTGTCCGTCGAGGTGGTCGATGTCCAGGTGCACCGCCGACAGCGGCAGCCCCCGCTCGCGGTACCCGGCCACCACCCGCCGCACCTCCACCGCGCTCCCGAACCCCCAGCGCGCGTGCTGCGGCCCCAGCGCCCACGCGGGCGGCAGCGCCGGCGCCCCCGTCAGCGCGGCCCAGTGGTGCAGCACGCGCGCGGGGGTCCCGACGACCACCCAGCAGCGCAGCGGCCCGCCCTCCATCCGCACCTCGCTGGTCCCGGGCCGGTCGTGCCCCGACCCGGCCCCCTCCTCGCCCTCCGCGATGGTCACCCGCCCGTCCCAGGAGTTGTCGTGGAACGCCAGGTGCGTCCCCGCGTCCGCGACCACGAACTGCACCGGCATCGTCAGGTACAGCGGATCGTCCTCCGGCCCGAACCGCCCCTTCGGGTCCGTGTTCCACAGCCGGTACGTGCCGTTCCGCAGCCGCGGCCCCGACGCCCGCCCGCCCAGACCGAAGAACCGCGCGTCCGCCGGCACCTCCGCCCGCTGCGCCCAGCGCGCCGGGCCCCCGCCCACCGGCTCCCACCAGCGCGGCGGCAGGTCGCGCCGCAGCATCACACCGCCCGGCGTGCGGATCTCCACCGCCCCGTGCCGCGACACCGCCACCGTCACCCGCTCCGACACGATCCGCCAGCCGCCGTCCGTGTCCGGCTCCAGCACCGCCCGCGGGTCCGGCTCGGGCGCCGCGCCCGCCAGCGCGTACGACGGCTCCGGCCCGGCCCCGTCCCACCCCCAGAACACCGTGCCGCCCACCGACACGCACACCCGCAGCGACGACCGCGCGAACCGGACGAGCCCCCCGCCCGGCAGCGGCTCCGCCCCCGCCGCGGGCCCCGGCACCCGGGCCCGCTCCGCCCCCCGGGGCGGCAGCGCCGCCGCGTCCGCCCGCCGCTGCCGCCACGCCGCCCGTACCGTCCTGAGCCCCTGCACCGAACCGAACACCCTCACCGAACGCACCCGTCCACGACCGTCCATGCGGCTCACCCTGCCACCCACCAGCGGCGTCTCGAGCCGCGTTCAACTGCCGTTCACCCGTGGT
Organism: Microtetraspora glauca; assembly: GCA_000721275.1. GTDB lineage: Bacteria > Actinomycetota > Actinomycetes > Streptomycetales > Streptomycetaceae > Streptomyces. The sequence goes on from JOFO01000006.1 coordinate 218,842, forward strand.
GGGAGCACATGTTCAACCGGCCGACCACCGGCGGGCGGCCCTGGTGCGAACGCCGCTCCCATGGCATCGTCCTGTCAGCCGCGTCACGCGCACACCCCCGCACGTGCGCGCGACACACGCCGACCCGCGTACAGCCAGGGAGCCACCCGATGACAACTGCGCCGACCGAGCCGACCGAGCCGCTCTGGCAGCCGGACGAGGAGCGCATCGCCCACGCCGCAGTCACCCGCTTCCAGGCGTGGGCCGCCGAGCACCACGGCGCCCCCGCCGACGGCGGCTACCCGGCGCTGCACCGCTGGTCCGTCGAGGAGCTGGAGACCTTCTGGCAGGCCGTCGCCGAGTGGTTCGACGTCCGTTTCGCCACCCCCTACGCGCGCGTGCTCGGCGACCGCTCCATGCCGGGCGCCGAATGGTTCCCCGGCGCCACCCTCAACTACGCCGAGCACGCCCTGCGCGCCGCCGCCGACCGCCCCGGCGCCACGGCCCTCCTCCACGTCGACGAGACCCACGAGCCGGCCCCGATCACCTGGGCCGAACTCCGCCGCCAGGTCGGCTCGCTCGCCGCCGAACTCCGCGCCCTCGGCGTCCGCCCCGGCGACCGCGTCAGCGGCTACCTCCCGAACGTCCCGCAGGCCGTCGTCGCCCTGCTGGCCACCGCCGCCGTCGGCGGCGTCTGGACCTCCTGCGCCCCCGACTTCGGCGCCCGCTCCGTCCTCGACCGCTTCCAGCAGGTCGAGCCGGTCGTCCTCTTCACCGTCGACGGCTACCGCTACGGCGGCAAGGAGCACGACCGCCGCGACACCGTCGCCGAGCTGCGCGCCGAACTCCCCACGCTCCGCGCGGTCGTCCACATCCCGCTGCTCGGCACCCCCGCCCCCGAGGGCGCCCTCGACTGGGCCGGCCTGGTCGCCGCCGAGGTGGAACCGGTCTTCGAGCAGGTGCCGTTCGACCACCCCCTGTGGGTCCTGTACTCCTCCGGCACCACCGGCCTGCCGAAGGCGATCGTCCAGTCCCAGGGCGGCATCCTGGTCGAGCACCTCAAGCAGCTCGGCCTGCACTGCGACCTCGGCCCCGACGACGTCTTCTTCTGGTACACCTCCACCGGCTGGATGATGTGGAACTTCCTCGTCTCCGGCCTCCTCACCGGCACCACCGTCGTCCTGTACGACGGCAGCCCCGGCTACCCGGACACCGGCGCACAGTGGCGCGTCGCCGAACGCACCGGCGCCACCCTGTACGGCACCTCCGCCGCCTACGTGATGGCCTGCGCGAAGGCCGGCGTCCACCCCGGCCGCGACTTCGACCTGTCCGCCGTGAAGTGCGTCGCCACCACCGGCTCCCCGCTGCCGCCCGACGGCTTCCGCTGGCTCCACGACGAGGTCCGCGAGGACCTGTGGATCGCCAGCGTCAGCGGCGGCACCGACGTCTGCTCCTGCTTCGCCGGAGCGGTCCCCACCCTCCCGGTGCACATCGGCGAGCTCCAGGCCGCCGGCCTCGGCACCGACCTCCAGGCGTGGGACCCGTCCGGCAAGCCCGTCACCGGCGAGGTCGGCGAACTCGTCGTCACCAACCCCATGCCGTCCATGCCGATCCACTTCTGGAACGACCCCGACGGCAGCCGCTACCGCGACAGCTACTTCGAGATGTTCCCCGGCGTGTGGCGGCACGGCGACTGGATCACGATCACCGACCGCGGCTCGGTCGTCATCCACGGCCGCTCCGACTCCACCCTGAACCGCCAGGGCGTCCGCATGGGCAGCGCCGACATCTACGAGGCGGTGGAACGGCTCCCGGAGATCCGCGAATCGCTCGTCATCGGCCTGGAGGAGCCGGACGGCGGCTACTGGATGCCGCTCTTCGTGCACCTCGCCGAGGGCGCCACGCTGGACGACGACCTGATCGCCCGGATCCGGACCACGATCCGCACCGAACTCTCGCCGCGGCACGTCCCCGACGAGATCATCGAGGTCCCGGGCGTCCCGCACACCCTCACCGGCAAGCGCATCGAGGTGCCCGTCAAGCGGCTCCTCCAGGGCACCCCCCTGGAGAAGGCCGTCAACGCCGGCTCCGTCGACGACCTCGGCCTGCTGCGCTTCTACGAGTCCCTGGCCGCCGCCCGCCGCGGCTGACACGGCAAAGGGGCGCCCCGCGCGGGGCGCCCCTTCACCACGGACCTGCTCAGCCGGGCAGCTGCCCGGCCCGCGCCACCGCCGCCTTGGTGAGCACCGCGGTCCCGCTCAGCACCGTCCCGGCGGGCCCGGCGTCCGAGCCCGCGACGGCCACGGTCCGCTCGCCGAGGAAGGCCGAGGTGGACCGGTCGAAGACCCACTCGGTCCGCTCCCCGCCGGCGGTACGGGCCACGGCCACGCCCTCCCGGCCCGACGCGTCCCGCGCCGACGGCACCATCTTGACGCCCGGGATCCGCGCCGCCGCCTCGTACAGCGCGGCCGTCACCTCCGGCGGCGCCCAGGTCTCGGCCAGCAGCGTCCCGATCGCGCTGAACGCCCGCTGGTCCGCGTCCCCGCCGCCGGTACGCGTCTGCTCCCGCACCAGCCGCAGCAGGGCGCCGGGGTCGGTCGGCAGCCCCGCCACGAAGGCGTGCGTGGGCGCGGTCACCGACGGCTCCGAGGGCTCCAGCAGCGTCCGCCGAGGCTCGGCGCCGGGACCCTCCAGCTCGTACACGGGAAGGCGCGGCGACAGCTCCTGGTCGGCCGACCCCGCCTCCCGTACGAGCCCGGGCCGGCTGCCGTCCGCCGACAGCCACACCTGCCGCCGGTGCGCGGGCTCCACGACGGCGGCCCCGCCCGAGGCGGGCCGCCCGGCCCGGGACACCAGGCTCTCCACGTACACGAACTCCTCCGGCCGCGCGTCCGGCGCCGGAGCGGAGGCGGCGGCGAGCGCGGCCCGCGCCAGCACCGCGGAGGCGCCCTCGGCCCGCACCGCCGGGCGCGGCTCGCGCGGCTCCGGCGGAGCGGCCACCAGCACCGCGCCGGCCGCGATGCCGCACACCACGGCGGGCACGGCGAACCGCACGGCCTTCCGCGTCCACCACACCGCCGGCCGCGCGGGCCGCGCCGCCGCCATCACGGTCCGTCGCAGCTCCCGCTCCCGCTCGGGCGCGAACTCCGGTACGGCCGGCGGGGGCAGCAGCTCGGTCAGCTCGGTGAGCAGCGGGTCCTGGGAGCGGGGTCGGGGTCGGGGATCGATGTCGTTCATGCCGGCTTCTCCGGGGAGGTTCGGGGGACGAGGACGGTACGGCCCGCACGCGCGGGCACGGAAGCGCGGGACGCGTGGCCGGGCGGGAGGCCCGGGGACGGGTCGTGCGCGGGGTGACCGGGGGCGCCGGGCGCGGGCCCCGGGGGAGCGGCGGCCGGGCCGTCCGGAAGACCGGCCGTCAGGGGATCGGCCGCAGGGGCGGGGTCCGGACGTCCGGAGGCCCCGCGGCCGTCCCGCCGGCCGCGCCCGCGCCGCCCGGAGCGCAGCTCCGCCTCCGCGAGCGTCCGCAGCCGCTCCCGGGCCCGGGAGAGCCGGGACCGCACGGTGCCGACGGGGATGCCCAGCGCCTCGCCTGCGGTCGCGTAGTCGAGGCCGGCCCACACGACGAGTCCGAAGACCTCCCGTTCACGGCGCCGGAGCCGGCCGAGGGCCACCCGCGCGGCCCGGAGCCGTTCCTCGTCGGCGAGCCGCGAGGCCACCGCGTCGCTGAAGTCCGGCAGCACCCCGGTGTCGGGCATCCGCGCCAGCGCCGCATCACGCCGCCGCGCCTCCCGCGCGGCCCCGCGCAGCACGTTGGTCGCGATCCCGAGCAGCCACGGCCGCAGGCTCCCGCCCTCCGCGTGGACCTTGCCCCGGCAGCGCCATGCCTCCAGGAAGGTCGCGGACACGGCGTCCTCGGCGGCGGCGCGGTCGCCGCACATGCGGTACGCGTACTGGAACAGCACGCGTGCGTGCGCGTCGTACGCCTCGCCGAGCGCCGAGGGGTCCCCGGCCCGGAAACGTTCTCTCATTTCTGGTTCCACACCGGGTACTGGCCGCCGGTTCGCCCGGGTTCCCGTGACCCGCGCCACACCACCCGCCCGCACCGGCCTCCGCTGTGGCGCAGGTCACCGGAACTCCACCCGCCCGGGGGCCAGTTCCCTGCATGAACGAAACGACGACGACCGGATCCCGGATCCGGCCCGCCTTCCGCGCCCTCGCGCTCGCCACCGCCCTCACCGCGACGGCCTTCACCGTCCCGCCGCTCGCGCTGGCCGCCACCGCCCAGGACGAGACGGTCACCCTGACCATCCGCCACGTGAACCGCGACGGCGCCGCGGCGTCCGCGTACGCGACCCACGTGGCGGGCATCTCGGGGCCCGGCCAGGACGTCGAGGAGAACATCCACGACCCCTCCGGCACCGTCACGCTCCGCCTGCCCAAGGGCCGCTACCTGCTCGACTCGGAGGTGTACCCCCTCCGGAAGGGCGCCGGCACCGACTGGCTGGTCCAGCCCCGCCTCGACCTCGACCACGACACGACCGTCACCGTCGACGCCCGCACCACCTCCCCGGTCGACGCCCGCCCGCCGGAGGCCGGCGCCGAACCCCGGCACGCCATGTCCTTCGTCGAGGTCCGCCACGAGGGCCGCACCCGCTCCACGAACCTCATGTCCTCGGCCGCCGGCCTGCGCGTGGCCCACCTCGGCCCCGACGCCGAACCCGGCTCCGTGACCGCCACCTTCGACGGCTACTGGATCGGCGAGAAGGCCGACTACGCCCTCGGCTACCGCTTCACCTCAGGCCGCTCCCTCACCGGCTTCGTCCGCCGGCCCGCCCCCGGCGACCTCGCCACCCTGAAGGCCCGCGCGGCCGACCGCGAGGGCGCCGGCGGCTTCGGCTCCGCCGCGATCCAGCCGTCCGACGGCACCACCGTCAGCCTCACAACGGAGCTCGCCCGCTCCGGCACCGCCACCTTCCACGTCACCCCCGAACGCGGCACCTGGGACCTCTCGTACACCACCCCGGGCACCCCCGACGCGCCGCCCAACCTGTACCAGGCGCCGGAACTCCCGGCCCGCGCGGGCGAGACCCGGACGCACACCTTCGACAACGCCGTCCTCGGCCCGGCGCTCGACGAGACGTCCGGCGCGCGGCCCGCGGGCGTCCGGGACGGCGACCGGCTCGCCTTCGACGCGCCGCTGCTCGCCGACGGCGACGGCCACATCCCCTCCGACCCGGTCTACCGCTCCGCCGCCACCACCCTGCACCGGGACGGCGTCCTCGTCGGCACCCACTGGGGCGCGCCGGGCCGCGCCTCCTTCACGGCGGCCGAGGCCGACCGGGCCCGCTACCGGCTCACCGCCACCGCCACGCACGGCACCGGCACGCACGCGGGGCGCACCACCGCCGTCTGGAGCTTCGACTCCGCCGCGACCACGTCCCCGACCGCGCTCCCGCTGAGCGTGGTCCGCTTCGCCCCGCCGCTCGCCCTCGACGGCACCGCTCCCGCGGGGGCGGAGCTGCGCGTCCCGGTCACGGTCCAGGGCCCCGCCGTCGGCGAGGGCCTGCGGTCGCTCCGTGTCCGGGTCTCCGTCGACGGCGGCGCCACCTGGACCGACGCCCCCGTCACCGGCGGCGCGGTCACGGTCCGCAACCCGGCCCCGGGCGGCACCGTCTCGTTCCGCGCCGCGCTCACCGACACCGAGGGCAACACCCTCGACCAGACCCTCGGCCACGCCTACCGCACCCGCTGAGCCGTACCCGCTTGTTTCGCGCACGCGCGCGCGTGGGCCCGTCGCCCGGCCGTTCCCCGGCCCGGGCGACGGGCCCATCCGTCCCTCACCCCCCGTACGTCGCCTGCGCGTCCCCCAGCACCCGCGCGAAGTCCGCCGCCAGCCGCTCGGCCGCGTCGGGCAGCAGCACCGAGGCGGTGATCCGAACGGCGGGGGGAGCGGCGATCCGGAACCGCGCGCCCGCCGCCACCCACCAGCCGTGCGTCCGCAGCCCGTTGACCACCGCGGACTCGTCCCGCACCGGCACCCACACGTTGAGCCCCGCGTCCCCGGTCGCGCGGATGCCCCGCGCGCCGAGCGCGTCGACCAGCGCGCCCCGCCGCTCGGCGTAGGCGGCCTCGCCGCGCGCCACGAGCCGCGCCACCTCCGGGTCGGAGAACAGCCGGACGACGGTCTCCTGGAGCACGTGGCTGACCCAGCCCGAGGTCATCAGCATCCGCCCGTCGTGCCGGGCCAGCGTCACCTCGTCCCCCGTCAGCCCGGCCCACCGCAGGTCCACGCCGAGCCGCTTCGACACCGTGCGCACCTGTGCCCAGCGGGCCGGCCGCAGCGCGCCCAGCGTCGGGCCCGGGGGAGCGTCCAGCTCGGCGAGGTAGTCGTCCTCGATCACCAGGACGTCCGGGAACTCCCGCAGCAGCGCGCCGAGTTCGTCCCGCCGCTCCGGGGTGAGCGAGGCCCCCGTGGGGCACTGCGCGCGCGGGCTGAGGACGACCGCCCGCACCCCGGCCCGCAGCGCCGCCCGCAGCCCGTCCGGTGTGATCCCGGCGCCGTCCACGGCGACCGGCACCGTCCGCAGCCCGAGCGCGGGCACCAGGTCCAGCAGGTGGTGGAAGCCGGGGTCCTCGACGGCGACGGCGTCGCCGGGCCGCAGCTCCACCGAGAGGAGCCGGGCGATGCAGTCGAGCGCGCCGTGCGCGAAGGTCACCCGCTCCGCCGGCACTCCGTCCCGCCGGAACCACGCCCGGGTCAGCTCCTCCAGGGCGGCGAGCCGGGGCGCGGCCCGGTGGGAGCCGTAGACCGGCCGCACGCCGCCGGGCGGGTGGAGCACCGGCAGGAACGCGGGGTCGGGGAGTCCGCTCGCGAGGTCGGTCAGGCCCTCGGGCATGCGCGGAGGCCGCCGGGACGCCTCCGAGGGCGCCTCCGCCACGACCGTGCCGCCCCGGCCGCGGGTCACCACGAGCCCACGCGCGCGGAGTTCCTTGTAGGCGATCGCCACGGTGCCGGGACTGACCCCCAGGTCCTCGGCCAGCCTGCGTACGGGAGGCAGCGCGTCGCCCGGAGCGAGCTCGCCCTCGGTCACGCCGCGCTCGACGGACGCGGCGATGCCCTTGGCCGTCGTCCCCTGGATCGAATATTGTGTTGCCACGTACGGAACTATGTATCAATACATAACTCGCGTCAAGGGGGAACCGCGTGAGCCGCCCGAAGCCGTGGCACCGCACCGCACTCGACCGCATACCCGGAGGCCGCGACGGCCGCCGCATGCTCGTCGTCAGCATCGTCGACAAGACCGGCACCGGCCTCTGGGCCGGCTGCACCGCCCTCTACTTCACCTACGTCTCCGGCCTGAGCCTCGCCCAGGTCGGCCTTCTCATGACGGTCGCCGGCGGCGTCGGCATCGCCGGAGCCCCGCTCGCCGGACTCCTCGCCGACCGCTACCCCCTCGTCCGCGTCATCGTCGCCGCCCAGCTCATGCGCGGCGCCACGCTCATCGCCCTCCTCACCACCGACCACTTCCTCCTCCTCACCCTCTACTCCGCCCTCGGCGCCCTCCCCGACCGCGCCGGCAGCGTCCTCATCAAGCTCTACGCCGCCCGCCAGGCAGGCACCGAACGCGTCCGCTACCAGGCCATCCAGCGCACCACCGTCAACATCGGCTGGTCCATCGGCGGCCTCGGCGCCGCCGCCGCCCTCGCCACCGGCTCCACCCAGGCGTACACCTACCTGCTCGCCGGCAACGTCCTGTCCTACCTCGCCATCGCCGTCCTCACCCTGCGCTGCGCCGAACCCCCCGCCGCCTCCCGCGTCGCCGCCACCGGCGACGACACCCCCCGCCCCACCCCCGGCAGCCCCTGGCGCGACCGCACCTTCCTCGGCTACACCGCCACCGACGCGGCCCTCTACCTCGACGACACGATCCTCCAGGTCGCCGTCCCCCTCTGGATCGTCCACGCCACCGACGCCCCCGCCGGCCTCGCCCCGCTCCTCCTCGTCCTCAACACCGTCCTCGTCGTCCTCTTCCAGGTCCCGCTCGCCCGCTTCGGCGCCACCACCCGCGCCGCCCGCCGCCTCCTCGTTCCCCTCGCCGGCCTCTTCGTCATCGGCACCACCGCCCTCGCCGCCTCCGCCGCCGGCGGACGCACCCTCGCCGTCGCCGCCCTCGTCGTCGCCGTCACCGCCCTCACCTTCGCCGAGATCCTCCACGCCACCTCCTCGTGGGAACTCTCCGTCGCCCTCGCCCCCGCCGAGGCCCAGGGCGCCTACCTCGGCGTCCACGGCCTCGCCCAGTCCACCCAGCGCTTCGCCGGCCCCCTCCTCGTCACCGGGGTCATGACCGCCGGCCCCCTCGCCTGGCCCCTCCTCGGCCTCGCCCTCGTCGCCGCCGGAGCCGCCCAGCACCGCCTCATCCGCGACCGCGTCGCCTCCACCCCGCCGTCACTGTCAGTGGCGACGGTTACGGTGAGTGAGCACTGATCGACGTGCCCGGCACACCACACCCGAGGGGGACCCATGACGACGACCACCACCCGCACGACCCGCCTCCGCCGCGCGCTCCGCCGCGAGATCCCCAGCACCGTCGGACTCCTCGCCGACGCCCAGGACTTCGCGGCCATGCGCCGCTACCGCACCTTCGCCTTCGACGACCACACCACCTACCTCAAGGAGGTCGAAGCCCTCCTCAAAACCCTCGCCCGCCAAGGCACCCACACCACCGTCGCCCTCTTCGACCCCGACGAATACGCCTCCTACTGCGCCGAGACCGGCCTCGACCCCGACCACCCCACCAGCCGCTGCCGCTTCACCGACCACCTGGCCACCACCGGCGCCCGCGTCACCTACACCGGACAACCCCTCACCGAACTCCTTCCCGCACTCGTCGACACCGCCGTCCGCCGCGCCACCTGGGAGTACGCCACCACCGTCCTCGCCACCGCGGGGGACTGCCCCGACTGCGGCCAGGACCGCGGCCGCGACGCCTTCGACCGCGCCACCCGCCTCCTCCTCAGCCTCCTCGACGGCGCCGGCCCCGGCACCCACCACCTCGTCTGCAGCGTCCCCGCCGCCGACGACCACCTGCTCGCCGTCCTCCACAGCGCCCGCGACGAGCACGGCACCAACCACCACGACCCCACCGCGGCCACCGAGTTCGCCGCCGTCCTCGCCGCCGGCCTGGCCCTCGCCGCACCGGGCGGACTCGTCCTGCGCGCCACCCGCCCCGGCCACCCCGACCGCCTCCACGGCTGGCGCCTCGCCGACGGCACCCTCAGCCCCCTCACCGAGGCCGAGGTCTTCGCCGCCTACTGCACCGACGCCCGCACCGGCGAACCCCTTCCCCCCGAGCACGGCGTCGACCACCGCGCCGGCTTCCCCGTCACCCCCGGCCCCCACGAGCACCGCCCCGGCGCCTGCTGACCCCGGACACGCCGAAGGGGCTCCCCGCCACCAGGTGACGGGAAGCCCCTCCGGACCACGCCCTACGACTCCGGGCTCACTCCCCGGACAGCACCGCCTGCGCGGCCAGCCGCGCCTCGTGCGCCGTGTCCGCGGCACGCGCCGCGGCAGCCGCCCGCTCGCACTGCGCGAGCGTGTACTTCGCCAGCGTCGCCCGCACGTACGGGATCGACGCCGCACCCATGGAGAGGGAGGTGACGCCCAGACCCGTCAGCACACACGCGAGCAGCGGATCCGAAGCGGCCTCGCCACAGACACCACAGCTCTTGCCCTCGGCCTTGGCCGCCTCGGCGGACAGCGCCACCAGGTCGAGCAGCGCCGGCTGCCACGGATCCTGCAGCCGCGACACCGCACCCACCTGACGGTCGGCGGCGAAGGTGTACTGCGCCAGGTCGTTGGTGCCCAGCGACAGGAACTCGACCTCCTGCAGGATCGAGCGCGCCCGGAGCGCGGCGGACGGAATCTCCACCATGGCCCCGAACTTCGCCTGCAGCCCCGCCTCGCGGCACGCGTCGGCGAACGCCTTCGCGTCCGTCCGGTCGGCCACCATCGGCGCCATGACCTCCAGGTACACCGGAAGCCCCGCCGCGGCCTTGGCCAGCGCGGTCAGCTGCGTCCGCAGCACCTCCGGGTGGTCGAGCAGCGACCGCAGACCGCGCACGCCCAGCGCCGGGTTCGGCTCGTCCGCCGGCGTCAGGAAGTCCAGCGGCTTGTCGGCACCGGCGTCGAGCACCCGCACGACCACCCGGCCCTCCGGGAACGCCTCCAGCACCTGCCGGTACGCCTCGATCTGCTTCTCCTCCGACGGCGCCTTCTTGCTGTCGTCCAGGAAGAGGAACTCCGTACGGAACAGACCGACGCCCTCGGCGCCCGCCTCCACCGCGGCCGGCACGTCGGCGGGACCGCCGACGTTCGCGAGCAGCGGCACCTTGTGCCCGTCCGAGGTGGCACCCGGACCGCTGGACGCCGACAGCGCCGCCTTCCGCTCCTCGGCCGCCCGGGTCAGCGCCGCCTTCTTCTCCTCGCTCGGGTTCACGAAGATCTCGCCGGTGGAACCGTCCACCGCGATCTCCGTGCCCTCGGCCAGCTCACCGGCGCCGGGCAGCGCCACGACGGCCGGCACGCCCAGGGCGCGCGCGAGGATGGCGCTGTGACTGGTCGGCCCGCCCTCCTCGGTCACGAACCCGAGCACCAGACCCGGGTCGAGCAGCGCGGTGTCGGCCGGCGCCAGGTCCCGCGCGATGAGCACGTACGGCTCGTCGCTGTCCGGAACACCCGGCATCGGCACGCCCAGCAGCCGGGCGACGATGCGGTTCCGCACGTCGTCCAGGTCGGCGACCCGGCCCGCCATGTACTCGCCGGCACCCGCGAGCAGCTCGCGGTAGTGCGAGAAGGCGTCGTAGATACCGCGCTCGGCCGAGCTGCCGACCGCGATCCTGCGGTCGACGTCGGCGATCAGCTCCGGGTCCTGGGCGATCATCGCCTGGGCCTCCAGCACCGCCTGGGCCTCGCCGCCGGCCAGATTGCCGCGCGCGATCAGGTCCGCGGCCACGGCCTCCACCGCCTGGCGGGCGCGCCCCTGTTCGCGCTCCGCGTCCTCGGCGGGAATCTGCTTGGCGGGCGGCTCCAGGACCGCCGTGCCCATGTGCCGCACCTGGCCGATCGCCACACCGTGGCTGACCCCGACGCCTCGCAGCGTTGTCTCCATCTCACCCGTCTCCGATAGAGCGGCGGCCGGTGCCGCCGCGTTGAATGTCGTACTCGCGGCCGTCTGGCGACGGACCGGCCTCAGCTCCAGCCGAAGAGCTGGTCGCCGGCCTTCACGTCGCCGTCCTCACGGACGTCGGAGAGCGAGTCGGCCGTGGCCTCGAGGGCGACGACGGGACAGATGGGGGACTTGCCGGCGGCCTCCACGGCGGCCGGGTTCCACCGCACGACGGCCTGGCCGCGGGTCACGGTGTCGCCCTTGTTCACGAGCAGCTCGAAGCCCTCGCCGTTGAGCTGCACGGTGTCGATGCCCAGGTGCGTCAGCACACCGTGCCCCTCGCCGTCCACGACGACGAAGGCGTGCGGGTGCATGGAGACGATGACCCCGTCGACGGGCGAGACCGCCTCGGAGGGCTCGCGTACGGGATCGATGGCGGTGCCGGGCCCGACCATGGCGCCGGAGAAGACCGGGTCGGGGACATTGGCGAGACCGATGGCGCGTCCAGCGAGTGGCGACGTCACGGTTGACATGGGAAGCCTCCCAGGGGCGGAGATCGTGTGGCGCCGCCACACCTGTCCTGGGCGGCGCGTACTAGTTCAGAAGCGTAAGTCATAAGAAGTCCCGGTTCCGCACGAGACGTACCACTTGGCGGACCTAGGGACTACCGGAAACGATTTGCCTCCACTGACGGTGGGATGTACTGTCGTACTCCTGCCTGACCCCAACGCGGCCTTGAGTCGTGGGTCGGCAGCACCATCAAGCCAGATCCTAGCCCCAGTGGTCTACACCTCTGCCTGCCCCGGTTCCCACCGGCAAGCGCGGGGGGTGGTCAGGGGGTCGGAGAAAGCCTGGTAATGTTTGAACCCGCCGGAAGGCTCCGAGAAAAACAATTCGGGACCGGAAAGCACCGAGGAAATCGGGTCGGAAAGATCTGATAGAGTCGGAAACGAAGGAAGCGCCCGGAGGGCCTGGAAACAGGAACGAAGGAAGCGTCCGCACCTTGAGAACTCAACAGCGTGC
>JOFO01000007.1 GCA_000721275.1 Microtetraspora glauca
AGAATCCCCCGAGGGCCACCTCCCCGAGGAGGACGCCGCGGTACCCGAGGGGGAGGCCGGCACCCACCCGGCGACGGCCCGCGCGACCCGCCCCGCCGAGGCGGCCCCGGCGGCTCCCGCGCGCCCCGGCCCGGGAAGCCCGCCGCCGCCCCCACCAGCGACGCCCCCGCGCCGACCGGCTCGCCCTCGCTCGCCGGCCGGCCCGCCGGCGAAGGACGCGTCCGGCCCGGGCGGCCCGAACCGGCCGAACCGACCGCCACCGAGGACGCCGGCGCCACCCCCGCACGTGACAGAACCGCTACAGAATCCCCCGAGGGCCACCTCCCCGAGGAGGACGCCGCGGTACCCGAGGGGGAGGCCGGCACCCACCCGGCGACGGCCCGCGCGACCCGCCCCGCCGAATCGGGCTCACCCTCATGGGCCTCGGGCTCGGCTTCCTCGGCCTCCGGCTGCGCCGCCGCTGACCCCCGTGCCACCCCCGCCGGGTCCCCCCTGAGGCGGACCTTCCGGGTCCCTCTCGCGACGGTTGCCGCCCTCGACTTACCCGGTATACATACTCGGTATGTCGATCCGCCACGGGCTCCTCGCCCTCCTCGAACACGGCCCCCGCTACGGCTCCCAGCTGCGCACCGAGTTCGAGTCCCGCACCGGCGCCACCTGGCCGCTGAACGTCGGCCAGGTCTACACGACCCTGGGCCGGCTCGAACGGGACGGCCTGGTCGCCCAGAACGGCGAGGACGGCGCCGGCCACGCGCTCTACGCGATCACCGACGCCGGCCGCGCCGAGCTGCGCACCTGGTTCGAACGGCCCGTGGACCGCACCAGCCCCGCCCGCGACGAGCTCGCCATCAAGCTCGCCATGGCCGTCGGCGCGCCCGGCGTCGACATCCGCGAGGTCATCCAGTCCCAGCGCCGCCACACCGTGCAGGCCATGCAGGACTACACCCGGCTCAAGGCCCAGGCCCTGACCGCCCTCGAAGCCGGCGGCTCCCGCGAACGCGACGACGTCGCCTGGCTCCTCGTCCTGGAGCAGCTGATCTTCCAGACCGAGGCCGAAGCCCGCTGGCTCGACCACTGCGAGTCCCGGCTGATCCGCCTCTCCGCCACCGCCCCGGCCCCCGGCCCCGCCACCCCGCCCGCCACCGCCCCCGCCACCGCGCCCGTCGCGGGGGCCGTCTCCGGGCAGGGAGCCCGGCGCGGGCCCGGGGCGGGGGACGGGGGGCGCGGGGCCGCGGGTGGGTCGAGGGGCGCGCCCGGGGGCCCGGGCGGGGGACGGGCCCGCTGAGCCGGGCCCGGACCTCGTCACACCCCGCTTCTTTCACTTTCTTCACTTCGACCGTCACCGCTCACACCCGTGCCCGGCCGCCGCCGCGCACGCCTAGGGGGACCCCGCCATGTCCACACCGCCCACCGCGCAGCCCGTGCTGCGCCTGCAGAACCTGACCCGGGTCCACGGGTCCGGCGCCACCGAGGTGCACGCCCTGCGCGGCATCGACCTCGACGTGCACCCCGGCGAACTCGTCGCCGTCATGGGGCCGTCCGGCTCCGGCAAGTCCACGCTGCTCACCATCGCCGGCGGCCTCGACACCCCGACCTCCGGTCACGTGATCGTCGAGGGCACCGACATCACCACCGCCGGGCTCAAGGAGCTCGCCGCCCTGCGCCGCCGCAGCATCGGCTACGTCTTCCAGGACTACAACCTCATCCCGGCCCTGACCGCCGCCGAGAACGTCGCCCTGCCCCGCGAGCTCGACGGGACCTCCGCCCGCAAGGCCCGCGGCGAAGCGCTCGCCGCCCTGGAGGAGATGGGGCTCGGCCACCTCGCCGACCGCTTCCCCGACGAGATGTCCGGCGGCCAGCAGCAGCGCGTCGCCATCGCCCGCGCCCTCGTCGGCGACCGCCGCCTCGTCCTCGCCGACGAGCCCACCGGCGCCCTCGACTCCGAGACCGGCGAGTCCGTCCTCGCCCTGCTCCGCTCCCGCTGCGACGCCGGCGCCGCCGGCGTCCTCGTCACCCACGAGCCGCGCTTCGCCGCCTGGGCCGACCGGGTCGTCTTCCTGCGCGACGGCGCCATCGTCGACCAGACCGTGCGCAGCGAGGCCGACTCCCTCCTGACGGGCCGGGTGGCCGAGGCGTGAAGACCTGGTTCCACTCCTGGCGGGCGGCCGTCCGCATCGCCCGCCGCGACGCCTGGCGCGCCAAGGGCCGCAGCTCGCTCGTCCTCGCGATGATCGCCCTCCCCATCCTCGGGGTCAGCGCCGCCGACCTCACGATCCGCAGCGCCGAACTGTCCGTCCCGGAGAAGCTGGAGCGGACCATCGGCGCCGCCGACGCCGCCTTCCGCGACCCCGGCTTCGGCGGCGCGCCCGTCCACCAGACGCCCGAGGGCGACAACGTCATGCCGGCGCAGGACGAGAAGGACGGCGTGCCCTGGCCCAGCGGCACCACCGATCTCGCCAAGGCCATACCCGCCGGCGCGCACTGGATCACCGACACCGTCGGCGCCGCCAAGCTGACCACCGTGCACGGCCTGCTCCAGACCGACGTCCGCGAGCTGAAGGCCGACGACCCGACGGCCCGGGGCATCACCACCCTCCTCGACGGGCGCTATCCGCGGAAGGCCGACGAGGTGATCGCCACCTCGGCGTTCCTGGAGCGGAGCGGACTCGCCGTCGGCTCGACCGTTTCCGCTCGCAATTTCGACCGGCCGTACCGGATCGTGGGCAGTTACGAACTCCCCGACTCGCTGACGACCACGCAGGTCACCGCGCTGCCCGGCGCGTTCCTCGCCCCGTACGCGAAGGCCGCCGAGAAGGCGGGCGCGCCCGGCCCCGGCGCCACCACCACCTATCTGGTGCGGCGCGACGGCGGTTTCACGTGGAACGACGTCATGAAGGTGAACGCCCAGGGCGTCGCCGTCGTCTCCCGGGCCGTCCTGCTCGACCCGCCGGCCGACTCCGAGGTCCCGATGTTCCAGCGGCCCGGCTGGCACGACTACCGGGCCGGCGGCACCCCCGACACCCTGCTCCTCGCCTCCGTCGGCACCGTCGTCGGCCTGGCGATGCTGGAGATCTGCCTGCTCGCCGGTCCCGCCTTCGCGGTCGGCGCCCGCCGCTCCCGCCGCCAGCTCGGCCTGGTCGGCGCCAACGGCGGCTCCCGCAGCCACATCCGGGCCATCGTGCTGAGCGGCGGCCTCGTCATCGGCGTCTCCGCCGCCGTAGTCGGCACGGTCCTCGCCCTGGTCCTCACCCTGGCCCTCCAGCCGGTCCTGGAGGACTACATGGGGCAGCGGTTCGGCGCCTTCGACGTCCGGCCGCTGGAACTCCTCGGCATCGCTCTGCTCGCCGTCCTCACCGGCCTGCTCGCCGCCGTCGTCCCGGCCGTCACCGCCTCCCGGCAGACCGTGCTCGCCTCGCTCACCGGCCGCCGCGGCGTCCGCTCCACCAGCCGGGTGCTGCCCGTCCTCGGCCTGGTCGCGCTGCTCCTCGGCGCGGTGATCGCCCTGTACGGCTCCGTCGTCACCGACCAGTTCATCATCGTCGCCGGCGGTTCCGCCCTCGCCGAACTGGGCGTGGTCGCCATGACCCCGGCCCTGGTCGGGCTCTTCGGCCGGACCGGCCGCTGGCTGCCGCTGTCGCCGCGGCTCGCGCTCCGCGACGCCGTCCGCAACCGGGGCCGTACGGCTCCCGCGGTCGCCGCCGTGCTCGCCGCCGTCGCCGGCACCGTCGCCGTCGCCACGTACACGTCGAGCAGCGACGCGCAGTACCGCGCCGAGTACACCGCCGCCCTGCCGCACGGCGCCGTCTCCTTCGTCCAGATGGAGGAGGGCGGCCGGGACGTCCGCGCCGTCGCCGACGCCGTCCAGCGCCACGTCTCCGTCGAGACCCGCGCCGACGTCTCCCGCGTCGCCGTCGGCAAGCCCGGCTGCTCCGCCTGGGGCGAGGGCGCCGGCTGCGGCCGGTACGAGGTGATGGTGCCGCCCGCCAACGTCTGCCCGCTGTGGGCGCCGACGACCGACGGCAGCGACCCCTCGGCGAAGTACACCGTCGAGCAGCGGCGCACGATGATCCGCGACGACTGGCGCTGCAAGACGGACGAGGGCCACGGCGTCTACGTCGACGGCGGCCTCCTCGTCGGCGACGCCCGCCTGCTCACGGTGCTCGGCATCGACGCGCCCGGCGCCGCCGACGCGCTCGCCGCCGGCAAGGCCGTCACCTTCCAGAAGGCGCTGGTCGCCGCCGACGGCACGATCGGCGTCAAGCAGATCACCGACATGAAGGCCGCCGAGAAGGCGTCGATGGAGAACAAGCCCGCCCCGGGCAAGGTCTCCTCCGTCCCCGCCCACCTGGTGACGGGCGATCAGGAGACCTACGGCCTCCAGGTGCTGATGACACCGGCCGCCGCCAAGGCCGCCGGTCTGTCCACCGCCCCCGTCGGCGCGTACTTCAGCACCGACCGGCTGCCCGACACCGAGCAGCGCCAGAAGCTCGACGCCGAGATCGCGTCGCTGGGCGCCGGGATCGACCTCACCATCGAGGAAGGGTACGTCTCCGACGACAGCATCTTCTTGCTCGCGCTGACCGTCTTCGCCGGCCTGGTCACCATCGGCGCCGCCGGCATCGCCACCGGTCTCGCCCAGGCCGATGCCGAGGCCGACCTGAAGACGCTCGCCGCCGTCGGCGCCCCGCCGCGCGTCCGCCGCACCCTCAGCGGCTTCCAGTGCGGGGTGGTGGCCGCCATGGGCGTCGTCCTCGGCTCGGTCTCCGGCCTGCTGCCCGCCATGGGCCTGCGGCTCACCGAGGAGCGCGAGCGGATCCGCTCCTACGAGCAGATCGTCGCCGAGGGCTGGGGCGGCGACATCACCCCGCCGTACGTGCCGATCGTGGTGCCCTGGGCGACGCTGGCCGCCCTGCTCGTCGCCGTCCCGCTGGGCGCCGCGCTGCTCGCCGCCCTGGTGACCCGCTCGAAGGGGGCCGTCGCCCGCCGCGCGGCGACCTGACACCTTTCGTGTCCTGACCGTGCCCGGGGACGAGGGTGGATCACCCGCGTCCCCGGGCACACCTGGTGGTGAAGCACGTGTGCGAGAGAATGGCGGCATGGAGATGCCGAGGAATGACAGGTCGCCGGAAAGCCCCCAGGTCCTCATCGTGGGACAGGACGGGATGGCTCTCGGCGGCGCCCAGGGCGACGACGAATCCCGCGAGGTCCCGGTGACGGAAATGGTCGAGCAGCCTGCGAAGGTCATGCGGATCGGCAGCATGATCAAGCAGCTTCTGGAGGAAGTCCGGGCGGCACCCCTCGACGAGGCGAGCCGGGTCCGGCTGAAGGAGATCCACGCCAGCTCGGTGAAGGAGCTGGAGGACGGCCTCGCGCCGGAGCTGGTCGAGGAACTGGAGCGCCTGTCGCTGCCGTTCACCGACGAGGCCATTCCCTCCGAGGCGGAACTGCGCATCGCGCAGGCCCAGTTGGTGGGATGGCTGGAGGGCCTCTTCCACGGCATCCAGACCGCGCTGTTCGCCCAGCAGATGGCGGCCCGCGCGCAGCTGGAGCAGATGCGGCGGGCCTTGCCCCCCGGCGTCGCCTCGCACGACGATGACGACGAGGGCGGCGGCCGCGGCCACGGGCGCGCGGTCGGGTCGGGGCCCTACCTGTAGGGCGTTGCCGTCTGTACGTGTACGGGAAAGGGCCCGGCGCTTCTCGGAGGCGCCGGGCCCTTCCCGTGTCCGTGAGGCCTCTCCGTGCGTGCAGGGCTTCCCCCTGCGTGCGGGGCCTTCCGCGTGCCCGCGGGCCTTTACGGCGCGACGAGCAGCACCTTGCCGACGTGCGCGCCGGACTCCAGGACGCGGTGCGCCTCGGCGGCGTCCGCCATCGGCAGCGTCCGGTCGACGACCGGGCGGACGGTGCCGCCCTCGATCAGCGGCCAGACGTGCTCGCGGACGGCCGCGACGATCGCCGCCTTCTCCTGGAGCGGCCGGGAGCGCAGGGTCGTCGCCATCACGGCGGCCCGCTTGGCGAGCAGCGCGCCGAGGTTCAGCTCGCCCTTGACGCCGCCCTGGAGGCCGATGACGACGAGGCGGCCGTTGACCGCGAGGGCCTGGACGTTCCGGTCCAGGTACTTGGCGCCCATGATGTCGAGGATCACGTCCGCGCCCGCGCCGTCCGTGGCCGCGCGCAGTTCCTCGACGAAGTCCTGGGCGCGGTAGTCGATCAGGACGTCCGCGCCGAGTTCGGCGCAGCGGGCCAGCTTCTCCGGGCTGCCGGCGGTGACCGCGACCTTCGCGCCGACCGCCTTGGCCAGCTGGATCGCCATGGTGCCGATGCCGCTGGCGCCGCCGTGCACGAGCAGCGTCTCGCCGGGCCGCAGGTGGGCGATCATGAAGACGTTGGACCAGACCGTGCAGGCGACCTCGGGGAGCGCGGCGGCCGTGGCCAGGTCGAGGCCCTTGGGGGCGGGGAGCAGCTGGCCGGCCGGGACGGCCACGCGCTGGGCGTAGCCGCCGCCGACGAGCAGCGCGCAGACCTCGTCGCCGACGGACCAGCCGGAGACGCCGGGGCCGAGCGCGGCGATCCGCCCGGAGCACTCCAGGCCGGGGTACGGGGAGCTGCCGGGCGGCGGGTCGTAGAAGCCCTGCCGCTGGAGGACGTCGGCGCGGTTGACGGCGCTCGCCACCACCTCGACGAGGACCTCGCCCTCGCCGGGCACGGGATCGGGCGCCTCGGCCCAGACGAGGGCGTCGGGACCGCCGGGTTCCGGAATCGTGATCGCATGCATGGCGGCGAGGCTACTCCCGGTGCCCCGCCGCGCGCGGTCAGTCCTCCGGCGGTGTGGTGAGCGGGGTGACCGGGGCGGCGCGGACGATGGTGATGACCCGGTCGGTGAGCTGCAGCGGGCTGGCCTGCGGGTCGTCGTAGCCGAGCAGCCGGTGGCCGCGCAGCACGCTCACCACCAGGTCGTCGGTCTCGCGGACGCTGCGGCCCGCCTCGGCCTTGGTGACGGGGCGCTCGACGAGGTCGAGGCCGGTGCCCTGCTGGATGAGGTCCTCCATGACCGTGCCGGCGCTGGGGCTGAGCACGGAGAGGCCGAGGAGCCGGCCGGCGGCGGAGGCGCTGGTGATCACCGCGTCGGCGCCGGACTGGCGGAGCAGCGGAGCGTTCTCCTCCTCGCGGACGGCGGCGACGATCTTCGCGCCCTTGTTGAGCTGGCGGGCGGTCAGGGTGACCAGGACGGCGGTGTCGTCGCGCTGGGTGGCGATGACGATCTGCCGGGCGCGCTGGACCTCGGCCCGGAGGAGCACGTCGCTGCGGGTGCCGTCGCCGACGACGCCGACGAAGCCGTCGAGGTTGGCCGCCTCGATGACCTTGCCGGAGGGGTCGACGATGACGATCTGGTCCTTGCGGAGACCGGTGGCGCAGAGGGTCTGGATCGCGGATCGCCCCTTGGTGCCGAAGCCGACGATCACGGTGTGGTCGCGCAAGTGGGACCTCCACTTCTTGAGGCGGAACTCCTCCCGGGTCCGTTCGGTGAGGACCTCGAGAGTGGTGCCGACCAGGATGATCAGGAAGAGCACGCGCAGCGGCGTGATCACCAGGATGTTGACGAGCCGCGCCGAGTCGCTGAACGGGACGATGTCGCCGTATCCGGTGGTGGAGAGGGTGACGGTCGCGTAGTAGGCGCAGTCGAGGAAGTCGACGGTGTCGTTGGCGTTGTCGTGGTAGCCGTCGCGGTCGACGTAGACGATGAGGACGGTCAGGAAGAGGACCCCGAGGGCCATCAGCAGACGCCGGGCGACCTGCCGGAGCGGTTCCACGGACCGGCTGGGCAGATGGATCCGCGAGCCGCTGACCTTCTCGTCGGCGTGGCGGGCCATGACGTCACGACTGGGAAGTTTCACGTGAAACATGCTCCTTGGGCGGACGGCTGCTCGGTCGGCCAGGGGAGGGCGAGCAGGTCGAGGCGCCGGCCGGGCTCGGCGCCGCCGGGCGGGACGACGGCCATGGCGTCGGCGGCGGCGATGCCGCGCAGCATGGCGGGACCGTGGTAGCGCAGCGGCACGACGACCCCGTCCCGGTGGACGACGGGGACGAGCCGGGTGTCGTACGGGTGTCCCTGCACGCCTTCACCGACGGGCAGGCGGTACGGGGACACCTGCGGGGCCTCGGCGGGTCCTCGCGGCGCGGGGTCCTGGGGCGCGGATCCTCGCGGCGCGGGCTCGGCGAGGGCGGCGAGCAGGGGGGCGGCGAGGGTGAGGAGGCCGGAGACGGCGGCGAGCGGGTTGCCCGGCAGGCCTACGAGGTGGCGTCCGGCGTCGAGCCGGGCGAGCAGCATGGGGTGCCCGGGGCGGACCTTCACGCCGTCGACGAGCAGGAGCGCGCCGGCCCGGTCGAGGACCCGGTGGACGTGGTCCACGGGCCCGGCGGCGGTGCCGCCGGTGGTGACGACGAGGTCGGCGGTGGAACCCGTGACGGCGGCGTACAGGGCCTCGGCGTCGTCGCCGATCCGGCGGGTCGCCAGGACCTCGGCGCCGAGCGCCGTGAGCCAGGGGCCGAGCATCGGGCCGAGCGCGTCCCGGATCAGGCCGTCGTGGGGGAGTCCGGAGGTCAGCAGCTCGTCGCCGAGGACGAGGACCTCCACCGAGGGACGGGGCAGCACGGCGGCCTCGTCGTAGCCGGCGGCGGCGGCGAGGCCGAGCACGGCGGGGGTCACGGGGGTGCCGGCGGGCAGCAGCACGTCACCGGCGCGGCACTCCTGGCCCCGGGGCCGGACGTCCTGCCCGGTGACGACGTCGCGGAGGGGGTGCAGCAGAACCGTTCCGGCCTCGGAGGTGCCGGTGCGGGAGTGCTCGCTGCGGACGACGGCGGTGGCGCCGGCGGGGACACGGCCGCCGGTGGCGATCCGTACCGCCTCACCGGGGGCGAGGGCGGCGGCCCCGGCGTGCCCGGCGAGGACGGACTCCTCGCGCACGGTCCAGGGGCCCGGTCCCGCGACCGCCCACCCGTCCATGGCGGAGCTGTCGAAGGACGGCAGGTCGGTGAGGGCCCGCAGCGGTTCCGCGAGGGTCCGGCCGAGGGCCTGCCCGAGCGGTACGCGGACGGGCGGACGGTCCGTGGCCGCGCGGGCCTCGGTTCCGGCGCGGGCGGCGCGGGCGCGCGCCTCGGGCCAGGGGGTGGCGCGGTGGTGCCCGTGCCCGTCTCCGTGCCCGTGTCCGTGCCCGTGCCCGTGCTCTTGCTCGTGCCCGGCGGCGGACGCGGCGGGGGCGGCGGTGGGGACGGGTTGGCCGGGGGTCATCCGGCCTCGTCCTGTTCGGCCGCCCAGCGCTGGGCGAGCGCGGCGGCCTTGCGGGCGGCCTCCGCGACCGCCTCGGCGGGGGCCGTCCCGTTCGCGGCGGCCCGCGCCGCCGCGTAGCCGACGAGGAAGGTCGTCAGCGGCGCGGCGGGGCGGGCGACGCCGTGGGCGGCGTCACGGGCCAGGTCGAGCAGGACGCCGGTGTCGACGTCCAGGTCGAGGCCCAGTTCGGTCTTGGCTGCGGTGATCCATTCGTCCAGCACGGCTCCATGGTCCCTGATGCGGGCCCGGGCCGTGGCGATGTCCTCCCAGGTGTCGCAGTCGAAGGACGCCTCCGGCTCGTCCGGCCCGGCCGGCACCCGCACGGTCCGCAGCCCGCCGGTGAGCTTCCGGAGCGGCAGGTGGTCGAGCTCCCCGTGGGCGTCCCGCAGCCCGTCGAGCGCGCGGCGCAGCGCTCCGGCCCGGTAGACGGCGACCAGCGGCTGCTCGCGTCCGCCGGCGTCGGTGAGCAGCGCGGCCCCGGCGTCCGGCGCGCCGTCGAGCGCGGCGAGCAGCCGTCCGACGGTGGCCTCCCCGAGGAACGGCAGGTCGGCGGAGAGCACGAGCAGGACCTCGGGCGCGGTGGCGGGTGCTCCGGCGGAAAGCTCTGTCGCGGGCGGCCGGGCCTCCGGGGCCTCCGTCGCGAGTGCCGGCACCTCCACGGGCTCCTCGGCGAGTGCCCGCGCGCCCGCGTCCAGCGCGGCGACGGGGCCGGTGCCGATCCGCTGCTCGCGGGTCCAGCGGACGGGGCGGACGGTCGGGCGCGGGTCGCCGACGACCACGGTGCGGCGGGCGCCGGCGCAGGCGGCGAGCACCCGGTCGAGCAGGGCCCGGCCGCCGACCCGTACCCCGGGCTTGTCCGCGCCGCCGAGGCGCCGCGCGGCGCCTCCGGCGAGCACGACGGCGTCGTATGCGGTGGTCACCCCGGCAAGTATGGTCCGTCGCCGCCCGGCGCGGCCCGGCCGGTCTCCTGGTGAGACGGGCCGGGGGCGCCGGGCCGCCGGTCAGACGGTGCGCAGCAGCACGGCGGGCTGTTCGACGCAGTCGGCGACGTACCGGAGGAAGCCGCCGGCCGTGCCGCCGTCGCAGACGCGGTGGTCGAAGGTGAGCGAGAGCTGCACCACCTGACGGACGGCCAGTTCGCCCTGGTGGACCCAGGGCTTGGGGATGATCCGGCCGACGCCGAGCATCGCCGCCTCGGGGTGGTTGACGATCGGCGTGGAGCCGTCGACCCCGAACACCCCGTAGTTGTTGAGGGTGAAGGTGCCGCCGGTGAGGTCGGCCGGGGTGAGGGTGCCCTGCCGGGCCGACTCGGTGAGCCGGGCGAACTCCTCGGTCAGCGACTCGGCGGTCCGCTTCCCGGCGTCCCTGACCACGGGGACGACGAGCCCGCGCGGGGTCTGCGCGGCGAAGCCGAGGTGCACGTCGGGCAGCCGGACGATCTCGCGGGCGGCCGTGTCCACGGTGGAGTTCAGCTCGGGGAAGCGGGCCAGCGCGTGGACGCAGATCCGGGCCAGGAGCGCGAGGAGCGAGATCTTCGGCCCGCACGCCGCGTTCATCGCGGCCCGCGCGGCCATGAGCGCGGTGGCGTCGGCGTCCACCCAGCAGGTCGCGTCGGGGATCTCGGTGCGGCTGCGGGAGAGCTTGTCGGCGACGGCTCCGCGCAGCCCGCGCAGCGGGATCCGCTCGCCCGCGGCCGGTGCGGACGCGGCGGGTGCGGGGGCCGGCGCGACGGGCGTCTCGCGGGCGGTGAGGGCCCGCTCGACGTCGGCCCGCAGGATCAGGCCCTCGGGTCCCGAGCCGCGCACCTCGCGCAGGTCGAGGCCGCGGTCCCGGGCCAGCTTCCGCACCAACGGGGAGATGACCGGCACCGGCCCGGCGGGCGCGGCAGCGGGGACCGGGGCGGCGGCCACGGGGGCCGCCGCGCGGGTGGGACCGGCCGTCGTGGTCGGCGTGGAAGAGACGACGGCCGGGGACTGGGGGCGGATCCGGCGCCGGCGGGCCGCGGGGCCGGCCGTGCCGTAGCCGACGAGGACGTTGCCGGAGTACTCGGAGGAGACGGCGTCCCCGGCGGCCGGTTCGGCCGCGGGCGCGTCGGCCGATGCCGCGCCGTCCGCTCCGGAGGCGCCCACCGCGACCGTCAGGAGCGGCGCGCCGACGGGCAGTTCGGTGCCCTCGTCGCCGAAGCGGGCGGTGACCACGCCGCCGTACGGGCAGGGCACCTCGACCATCGCCTTGGCGGTCTCGACCTCGACGACGGGCTGGTCGACGGCGACGACGTCGCCGACGTCCACGAGCCAGCGGACGATCTCCGCCTCGGTGAGTCCTTCACCGAGGTCGGGCAGCTTGAACTCCAGGACCTGGGCCATCAGTTCCCCGCCTCCCACTGGAGCCGCGCGACCGCGTCCAGGACCCGGTCGACACCCGGCAGGTGGTGCCGCTCCAGCATCGGCGGCGGGTACGGGATGTCGAAGCCCGCGACCCGCAGCACCGGAGCCTCCAGGTGGTGGAAGCAGCGCTCGGTGATCCGGGCGGCGATCTCCGCGCCGGGGCCGGCGAAGCCGCCGGACTCGTGGACCACGACCGCGCGGCCGGTGCGCCGCACCGACGCGGCGACGGTCTCCTCGTCGAACGGCACGAGCGACCGGAGGTCCACGACCTCCAGGTCCCAGCCCTCGGCGGTGGCCGCCTCGGCGGCCTCCAGGCAGACCGGCAGGGACGGGCCGTAGGTGATGAGGGTGGCGCTGGTGCCGGGGCGCCGCACCACGGCCCTGCCGATGGGCTCCACGCGCGCGGGTGCCTCGGGCGACCAGTCGGACTTGGACCAGTAGAGCCGCTTGGGCTCCAGGAAGACGACCGGGTCGTCGGAGGCGATGGCCGCCCGCAGCAGCCCGTAGGCGTCCTCGACGGTCGCCGGGGTGACGACGTGCAGGCCGGGGGTGGCCATGTAGTAGATCTCGGAGGAGTCGCTGTGGTGCTCGACGCCGCCGATCCCGCCGCCGTACGGCACCCGGATGACCATCGGCATCGGCATCGCGCCGCGCGTCCGGTTCCGCATCTTCGCCACGTGCGAGACGAGCTGCTCGAACGCCGGGTAGGCGAACGCGTCGAACTGCATCTCGACCACCGGCCGCAGGCCGTACATGGCCATGCCGACGGCGGTGCCGAGGATGCCCGCCTCGGCGAGCGGCGTGTCCGTGCAGCGGTCCTCGCCGAACTCCTTGGCGAGCCCGTCGGTGACCCGGAAGACCCCGCCGAGGGTGCCGACGTCCTCGCCCATCACGTGGACGGTCGGGTCCTCGGCCATCGCGTCGCGCATGGCGCGCTGGAGCGCCTGCGCCATGGTGGCCGGCTTGGGCCGGCCGGCCGCCTTCGCGGCCGCCGCGCCGGTCGTCGCCGTCGTCATCGGCTCTCGTCCTCCGCTTCGAGTTCGGCCCGCAGCCGCGCCGCCTGCTCGCGCAGCTGCGCGGTCTGCTCGGCGTACACGTGCGTGAAGAGGTCCATCGGGTCGAGCACCGGGTCGGCGTTCATCCGCTCGCGCAGCTCCGCGGCCATCGTCTCGGCGGCCTCGGCCGCGGCGCGGCGGCCGTCCTCGTCGAGGAGGCCCCGCTCGGTCAGCTCCCGCTCCAGGAGCAGCACCGGGTCGTGCGCCCGCCAGGCCTCGACCTCGCCGTCCGCGCGGTAGCGGGTGGCGTCGTCGGCGTTGGTGTGGGCGTCGATCCGGTAGGTGATCGCCTCCACGAGGGTCGGTCCGCCGCCGCGCCGGGCGCGGGCGACGGCCTCGGTGAGGACCTGGTGGACGGCGACCGCGTCGTTGCCGTCGACCAGGCGGCCCGGCATGCCGTAGCCGACGGCCTTGTGGGCGAGCGAGGGGGCGGCGGTCTGCTTGGCCAGCGGCACGGAGATCGCGAAGCCGTTGTTCTGCACGAGGAAGACGACCGGCGCCTGCCAGACGGCGGCGAAGTTCAGCGCCTCGTGGAAGTCGCCCTCGCTGGTGCCGCCGTCGCCGACCATGGCGAGCGCGACCACGTCGTCGCCCTTGAGCCGGGCCGCGTGGGCCAGGCCCACGGCGTGCGGCAGCTGGGTGGCGAGCGGGGTGCACAGCGGGGCGACGCGGTGCTCGCGCGGGTCGTAGCCGGTGTGCCAGTCGCCGCGGAGCAGGGTGAGCGCCTGGACGGGGTCGAGGCCGCGGGCGACGGCCGCGAGGGTGTCCCGGTAGGACGGGAAGAGCCAGTCGCGCTCCTCCAGGGCGAGGGCGGCGGCGACCTCGCACGCCTCCTGGCCGGTGGTGGACGGGTAGACCGCGAGCCGGCCCTGCTTGGTCAGGGCGGTCGCCTGGGCGTTGTACCGGCGCCCGCGGACCAGCTCCGCGTAGAGCCGGCGCAGCAGCGCGGGGTCGGCGTCGGCCACGGCGTCCGTGCCGAGCACGCGCAGCGGCTCGGTGTCGGGCAGCAGCGGGGCGGGATCGGTCCGCGGTCGCCAGGCCGGCGGCGGCGTGGGCCGGTAGGCCGTGTCGGCGAGCGGCTCCTGGACTGTCGAACTGCGCTGTTGCAACGAGTCCACCTCCTCGTGGGAGCGGGCATAAGACCCGAAGGCGGGTGGCGCGGATGTGGCGCGCCTCACCTACCGATTGTTCGGTCGTGGAGGCATTTTGGCTACAGGCACCTCCAGCCTGTGGACAAACGGTTCTCCACGGCCTGGGATAGAGACAGGTCGTCCACCGGAGAGAGGCGGGGGGACATGGCGGATGAACAAATGGCCGTCGCCCGGGGCGGGGCCCCGGACGACACGGCGGGGGACGCGGCGGGCGAGGTGCTGAGCGCGCCCCCGGACACGCCGGCGTACGCCGTCCCGGCACGCCCGCTGGACGCGATAGACCGGGACATCCTGCGACTGCTCCAGACGGACGGCCGCGCCTCGGTGCGCTCCGTCGCCGAGCGCGTCCACGTCTCCCGGGCCAACGCGTACGCCCGGATCAACCGGCTCATCGACGACGGCGTGATCCGGGGCTTCAGCGCCCGGGTCAACCACGAGCGGGCCGGCCACGGCGCCTCCGCCTACATCACGCTCAAGATCGTCCAGAACTCCTGGCGCACGGTCCGCGAACAGCTGAAGGCGCTCCCCGGCGCCGCGCACATCGCGCTGGTCAGCGGCGACTTCGACGTCCTGCTGCTGGTCCACACCCCGGACAACCGGACCCTGCGGGAGCTGGTCCTCACCCGCCTCCAGGCCATCCCGGAGGTGCTCTCCACCCGCACCCTCCTCGTCTTCGACGAGATGGACCTGAACGCCGACCCGAAGCCCTGACGGCCCCGCACGCGCGCGAGGGCCCCGGGAACGTCCCCGGGGCCCTCTCATACTCCTGCCGGCGCCTCAGCGGCCGGATCAGCGGCACCTAGCCGGAAGCGGCCGCACCGACCGCCCGCGGCCGGCCTCAGCGCGGCTTGCGCAGCCCGTCGAAGGCCAGGTGGGCGACGGTCTCGGCGAGCTGGTCGCGCTCCGCCTGGTCGGGATGCGGCCGGTACCACTCCACCAGCGAGTTGATCATGCCGAAAAGCAGTCGGGTCGCGAGCCGGATGTCCACGTCCGACCGCAGGTCGCCCTCGGCCGCCGCGGCCCCCAGCAGCTCGGCCACCCGGTGGTCGAACTCCCGGCGCCGCTCCATGGCCCACCGCTCCGTCGCGGTGTTGCCCCGCACCCGCAGCAGCAGCGTGACGTACGGCAGCTCCGCGATCAGCACCTCGACGGTCCGCCGGGTCACGTACTCGACCCGCTCCACCGCCCGGCCGCGCACCGCGCCCGGCTCGTCGAGGACCGCGAAGAGCCCGTCCAGCGCCCGGCTGACGGCCCGCCGCAGCAGCTCCTCCTTGCCGGACACGTGGTGGTAGATCGACGACTTGGAGATCCCGGCCGCCTTGGACAGGTGCTCCATGGACGTGCCGTCGTACCCGCGCTCGTTGAAGACCCGCACCGCGACCGAGAGCAGCGTCTCGGGGGTGTAGGTGTCGCGCCGTGCGGTGGTCATCGCGCCTCCTCGGCGTAGGCCCGGCGCGCGAGCCCGAGGCACGGCGCGTACCGGCCCGTCGGGTAGCGGTCGTGCAGTTCGTCCAGCAGCATCGCCGCCCGCCGGTACCCCAGCCGCGCGCCCCATTCCAGCGGGCCGGCAGGGTAGTTGACCCCGAGCCGCATCGCCGTGTCGATGTCCTCGGCGGTGGCGACGCCCCGGTCGACGGCGTCGGCGGCGAGGTCGACGAGCATCGCGACCGTCCGGGCCACGATCATGCCGGGCACGTCGCCGATGACGGACACCTTCTTGCCGAGCGCCTGGAAGAGTCCGACGGCCTCCGCGAGGGCGTCGGGGTCGGCCCCCTCCCGCGCGGAGAGCACGATCCGGCTCGCCGCCGCGTAGTCCAGGGCGAGATCGAAGTAGACGATCTCGTTCCGGTACGGGAAGGAGGCCTCGCCGTCCGCGAGGTGCAGCTCGGCCCCTCCCGGCAGCACGACCCGCCCGTCGCCCTCGCCCTCCTCGGCCTCCTGGCGTTCCACGCGGATCCCCGCGTCCGCGAAGAGCCCCACCAGCGCCCGGGCCGGCCCGAGGTCGCCGTGGACGGTGATCCGCTCCGGCGCCTTCGCGGGCGGCGCGGTGTGCGGCTCGGGCCGCTCGGCACCGTCCGCGTACGCGTACCAGCCGTGGCCCGACTTCCGGCCCAGCCGCCCCGACTCCACGAGCCGCCGCTGCGCCAGCGACGGCGTGAACTTCGGGTCCTGGAAGAAGGAGTCCCACACGGAGCGGGTCACGGCCTCGTTGACGTCCTGCCCGATCAGGTCGGTCAGCTCGAACGGGCCCATCCGGAAGCCGCCGCACTCGCGCAGCGCCGCGTCGATGGTGGCCGGGTCGGCGCCCCGCTCCTCGTACACGCGGAACGCCTCGGCGTAGAAGGGGCGGGCGATCCGGTTGACGATGAAGCCGGGGGTGTCGGCGCAGCGCACCGGCGTCTTGCCCCAGGCGAGGACCGTCCCGTACGCGCGCGTGGCGGCGGTCTCGTCGGTGGCGGCGCCACGGACGACCTCGACGAGGGGGAGCAGCGGCGCGGGGTTGAAGAAGTGCAGGCCGACGAAGCGGCCGGGCCGCCGCAGGCGCCCGGCGATGGCGGTGACGGAGAGCGAGGACGTGTTGGTGGCGAGGAGGGCGTCGTCGCCGACGGTCTCCTCCAGGTCGGCGAAGAGCCGCTGCTTGACCGCCAGGTCCTCGACGATCGCCTCGACGACGAGCGCCGCGTCGGCGAGGTCGGCCAGGTCCTCGCAGGCGTGCAGCCGCCCGGCGGCGGCCTCGCGGTCGGCGGCGGTCATCCGGCCCTTCTCGACCAGCCGGCCGAGGCGGGCGCCGATCGCGGCGACGGCCTCGGCGGCCCGGCCGGGCGCGCTGTCGTAGAGCCGTACGGGGTGGCCGGCGACCAGCGCGACCTGCGCGATCCCCTGGCCCATCGTGCCGGTGCCGACGACGGCGACCGTACGGCCCCGTCCGATGGCCTGGTCCATGGCGGCGCTCCCCCTGACGGTCCCGTTGGCACGCTTGTCCGCTTCGCTGCCGGCGCTCATAGGAGTGATCCTCCCCGATGGGTTTTCCACAGGATCGACGGACCCCCTTGTCCCGACCGATCGTTCGGTTACTCTAACTCCGTACGCGTCTCCCTGCCCAGCTCGACGAGGAGTTGGTCCACCCATGGCCACCGCCCAGCCGACCACCGACGTTCTGGCCGCGAAGCACCGGTCCACGCTCGATCAGGCCCTCGCCACCATCCGCAGCCGCGCCTACTGGTCGCCCTACCCGGAGCACCCGAAGGCGTACGGCGCGGACGGCTCGCTCGACGCCGCAGCCGGCCTCGCCGCCCACCAGGCGGTGCTGAACGGCCGCTTCGACCTCGACCAGCCCGGCACCGACGGCTGGACGGGCGGCGAGGTGTCGCCGTACGGCCCCGAGCTGGGCGTCGAGTACCCGCACGCGGACGTGGACGTGCTGCTGCCCGCGATGCGCGCCGGCCTGCCCGGCTGGCGCGACGCCGGTCCGGAGACGCGCGCCCTGGTCTGCCTGGAGATCCTGGCCCGGATCTCGGCCCGCACCCACGAGTTCGCCCACGCGGTCATGCACACCAGCGGCCAGGCGTTCATGATGGCGTTCCAGGCCGGCGGCCCGCACGCGCAGGACCGCGGCCTGGAGGCGGTGGCGTACGCGTACGAGGAGCAGACCCGCACCCCCGCCGGCCGGGCCGCCTGGTCCAAGCCGCAGGGCAAGCGGGACCCGCTGGAGCTGACCAAGGAGTTCACCCCCGTCGGCCGCGGCGTCGCCCTGGTCATCGGCTGCAACACCTTCCCGACGTGGAACGGCTACCCGGGCCTGTTCGCCTCCCTCGCCACGGGCAACGCGGTCCTGGTGAAGCCCCACCCGCGCGCGGTGCTCCCGCTGGCGCTGACCGTGAAGATCGCCCGCGAGGTGCTCGCCGAGTCCGGCTTCGACCCGAACCTGGTGGCGCTGGCCGCCGAGCGCCCGGGCGAGGGCATCGCCAAGACCCTGGCCCTCCGCCCGGAGATCCGGATCATCGACTACACCGGCTCCACCGAGTTCGGCGACTGGCTGGAGGCCCACGCCCGGCAGGCGCAGGTCTACACGGAGAAGGCCGGCGTCAACACGATCCTGATCGACTCCACCGACGACTACCGGGGCATGCTGTCCAACCTGGCGTTCTCGCTGTCCCTGTACAGCGGCCAGATGTGCACCACCCCGCAGAACCTGCTGATCCCCCGCGACGGCATCACCACCGACCAGGGCCCCAAGTCGTACGACGAGGTGGTGGCCGACCTGGCCGGCGCGGTCGGCGGCCTGCTGGGCGACGACGCCCGGGCCAACGCCCTGCTCGGCGCCCTGGTCAACCCGGACGTGAAGGCCCGCCTGGAGGCCGCCGCCGACCTCGGCGAGGTCGCCCTGGCCTCCCGCGAGGTCGTCAACCCGGACTTCCCGGACGCGGTCGTCCGCACCCCGGTCATGGTGAAGCTGGACGGCTCCAAGCCGGACGCGGAGGCCGCGTACCTCTCCGAGTGCTTCGGCCCGGTCTCCTTCGCCGTCTCGGTGGAGTCCACCGCCGACGGCCTGGAGCTGCTGCGGCGCACGATCCGCGAGAAGGGCGCGATGACGGTCGGCGCGTACACGACGGACGCCGGCGTCGAGCGGGCCGTCGAGGAGGTCTGCCTGGAGGAGTCGGCGCAGCTCTCGCTGAACCTCACGGGCGGGGTGTACGTGAACCAGACGGCCGCGTTCTCCGACTTCCACGGCTCGGGCGGCAACCCGGCGGCGAACGCCGCGCTGTGCGACGGCGCCTTTGTCGCCCACCGCTTCCGCGTGGTCGAGGTGCGCCGCCAGGCGTGACCCGGCACCGGCCTCCGGCGTGCCGGTCCCCCTACTCGGGGGCCGGCACGTCGGCGTAGCGCTGGATCCAGGCGTGCATGGCGATCGCGGCGGCGGCGCCGGCGTTGATCGACCGGGTGGAGCCGAACTGCGCGATCGAGCAGACCGTCCGCACGTGGCGGCGGGCCTCCTCGGTCAGCCCGGGGCCCTCCTGGCCGAAGAGCAGCACGCAGCGGCGGGGCAGCACGGTCCGCTCCAGCGGCACCGAGCCCGGCAGGTTGTCGATGCCGATGATCGGCAGGTCCTCGGCCGCCGCCCAGGCGGTCAGCGCCTCCGTGTCGGGGTGGTGCCGGACGTGCTGGTAGCGGTCGGTGACCATGGCCCCGCGCCGGTTCCAGCGACGGCGCCCCACGATGTGGACCTCCTTCGCCAGAAAGGCGTTGGCCGTCCGCACCACCGACCCGATGTTGAAGTCGTGTCCCCAGTTCTCCACGGCCACGTGGAAGTCGTGCCGGCGGGTGTCCAGGTCGGCGACGATCGCCTCCCGGGTCCAGTACCGGTACGCGTCCACGACGTTGCGCCGGTCGCCCCCGGCCAGCAGTTCCCGGTCGTAGCGCGGGTCCTCGGGCCACGGCAGCGGGTGCGGGCCGACGCCGATCTCGGGGCCGTAGCCCTCGTCGTACTGCAGCGGCTCGGCGCCGTCCGGGACGGGGTTCTCTTCGGTGGTGCTCACCCGACGAGGGTACGGGGGGCGGTCTCGCCGCCCGTCTCCCCGCCGGACGGCCTCGCGCCGGGGTCCCCGGCGGCACGCTGCGGCGGCAGCTCCGGCGCGGCCTTCCGCCACGGCAGCCGGTCCCGGAGCCGGGCGGCGCGCGCCCCCAGCCACACCAGGAAGACGGTCGGCAGGAAGACGGCGTCGGCGGCGATCATCGCCAGGGAGAACGCGGGCAGGCCCAGCAGGACCGCGATCCCGGCGTGCTCCAGCATCATCACCACGAGCAGGACGTTCTTCACCTTGCGCTTGAACAGCGTGAAGGGGAAGGCGACCTGCACGATCACGGTGCCGTAGCTGAGCAGCATGACCATGATCCCGCTGGAGGCGAGCAGGTCGGAGAGGGCCGGCCAGGGCGTGAAGTAGTCCAGGTGCAGCGGGTAGAAGAGCGCGGTGCCGTCCTGCCAGCGCGAGCCCTGCACCTTGTACCAGCCGGCGGTGGCGTAGATCAGGCACACCTCGGCCATGAGGACCAGGAGCGTCGCGTTGTGGGCGAGGTTGGCGAGGACGTCCAGGAGGACGCGCGGCTCGCCCGGCGCGTACTGCTCCACCAGCCACCACAGGCCCTGGCCGAGCCAGAGCACCCACAGCAGCACGTACATCCACCACTCGCCGGTGAGCGGGCTGAACCAGGTCGCGGCGACCAGGAAGCCGCCGAGGACGACCCAGAGGACCGGGCCCGTGAGCTCCACCCGGCGGGCCGCCTCCTCGCCGCCGGCCGCCTTCCGGGCCGCCCGCCGGGCGTCCAGGGACCACACCTGGCCGCAGCGGGTCAGCGTGAGGTACAGCGAGACGAGGTGCACCACGTTGTCGCCGCCGTCGCCGAGGAAGACGGACCGGTTCTGCAGCGACAGCGCGCCGACCATGAAGACCACGGAGACGGCCCGGGTGTGCCAGCCGACGAGCAGCAGCGCCGCGGCCACCACGGCGAGCCCGTAGACCACCTCGAACCAGAGCCGCCCGTCCGACCACATCAGGACGGTGAAGGCGCGGTTGTCGGCGATCAGCCGGCGCGCCAGGTCGAAGGACCACGGGCCGTCGGGGCCGTACATCTCGTGCCGGTGCGGGAACTCGCGCAGCAGGAAGAAGAGCCAGGTCAGCGCGAAGCCGATGCGGACGATCGCGGTCTGGTACGGGCCCAGCGCGCGCGAGGTCACCGTCTGCACGGCCCCGGCGAGCCGGCGGTCGAGGGGCACGCGCGCGGGGGCCGCGGCCGACGCGGGACGGGGGGCGGTCATCGGCTGGTCTCCGTACGGCTGCGGTCGGCGTCGGTGATCTGCCACCAGGGCATCACGCTGATCGAGGGCTCGGTGGAGCGCTTCTCGGTGCTCCAGTGCGGGGCCTGCACCGGGCGGGCCACGCGGCGGAGCTGGATCCGCTCCACCCGCCCGCCGACGTCCGCGCGCGCCCGGGGGCCCTCGATGCGCGGCAGCACGATCCGGCGCATGTACTCCTCCGACAGCCGGCCGCGCATCCCCTTCGGGCGGCCCTCGTCGTCGTGCGCGTTGCCGTACCAGTCGATCGCCCGGCGCAGCTGGTTCTGTTCGGTGTGGCTGGGGAAGACGCTGCCCCGCACGGCCTCGACGTCCTGCGCGGTGAGGTCGATCCAGCCGGTGGTCCGCCGGGCGCCCGACGCGTCGGCGACCTCGGCGCGGACCTCGACGGAGACGTTCTGCTGGAGCGGGTTGGGGGCGAACAGCTTCCAGTTCTGCTCGAACTCGGGGTAGATCCAGTCCTCGACGGCCTGCCCGTGCTGCTTGGTGATCGTGTTCGACGGCGCCACGTGCAGGAAGACCATGGCCAGGTGCAGGCAGGCGAAGACGGCCAGCGCGGCGAGCGCCACCGCCGCGACGACCTGGTACGGCAGCGACAGCGCCAGGATCCCCGCGGCCGGCCGCCGCTCCCCGCGGCCGTCGCCGGCGCCCACGACGCTCACGTCGCTCACGTCGCTCACGTCGCTCACGTCGATGTGCGCGCTCATCCCACCCCGATCCCGGGCTTCCCGACCCGATCCCGTCCCACCGGTGACCCGCTCGTCTGCGCCCCGAACGGAGCAGGCGGTTATCCACAGGGTTGACACCATACGGGCCGCCGACCCACCATTGAAGTCATTCAACCGAACGATCGGTCGGTAGGGGGTCCGATGACCGCAGGGACGGCAGGGACGGCAGTGACCGCGGAGGCGCCCGGCGCGGATGCCGCGGACGCGGCGGCACAGGCCGCCCGCGAGGCGGTGTTCGACGCCGCCGTCGCCGCGGACGAGCGCATCGAGCCGCGCGACTGGATGCCGGAGGCGTACCGCGCCTCGCTCATCCGCCAGATCGCACAGCACGCCCACTCCGAGATCATCGGCATGCAGCCCGAGGCGAACTGGATCACCCGCGCGCCCTCGCTGCGCCGCAAGGCCATCCTCATGGCCAAGGTCCAGGACGAGGCCGGCCACGGCCTGTACCTCTACAGCGCCGCCGAGACCCTCGGCGTCAGCCGCGACGAGCTCCTCG
The DNA here is from genome assembly GCA_000721275.1 of Microtetraspora glauca. GTDB lineage: Bacteria > Actinomycetota > Actinomycetes > Streptomycetales > Streptomycetaceae > Streptomyces. The sequence goes on from JOFO01000007.1 coordinate 21,996, forward strand.
ACAAGCTCCACACCGGCCGCCAGAAGTACTCCTCGATCTTCAACTACCCCACCCTCACCTGGGCCGACGTCGGCGCCATCGGCTGGCTGGTGGACGGCGCCGCCATCACCAACCAGGTCCCCCTCTGCCGCTGCTCCTACGGCCCGTACGCCCGGGCCATGGTCCGCGTCTGCAAGGAGGAGTCCTTCCACCAGCGCCAGGGGTACGAGGCCCTGCTCGCCCTCTCCCGGGGCACCGAGGCCCAGCACGCCATGGCCCAGGACGCCGTGGACCGCTGGTGGTGGCCGTCGCTCATGATGTTCGGCCCGCCCGACGACGTGTCGACCCACTCCACCCAGGCCATGGCCTGGAAGATCAAGCGGCACTCCAACGACGAACTGCGCCAGCGCTTCGTCGACATCGCCGCCCCGCAGGCGGAGGCCCTCGGCCTCACCCTCCCCGACCCCGACCTGAAGTGGAACGAGGAGCGCGGGCACTACGACTTCGGTCCCATCGACTGGGACGAGTTCTGGGACGTGCTCAAGGGCAACGGCCCCTGCAACGACCAGCGGATCACCAAGCGCCGCCAGGCCCACGAGGACGGCGCCTGGGTCAGAGAGGCCGCCGCGGCCTACGCGCGCAAGCACACCGGACAGCACGGGGAGGCACAGGCATGAGCAGCGACACGTGGCCCTTGTGGGAGGTGTTCGTGCGCTCCCGCCGAGGGCTCTCCCACACCCACGCCGGCAGCCTCCACGCCCCCGACGCCGAGATGGCGCTGCGCAACGCCCGGGACCTCTACACCCGCCGCATGGAGGGCGTCTCCCTCTGGGTCGTGCCCTCCGCCGCCATCACCGCCTCCTCCCCGGACGAGAAGGACCCCTTCTTCGAACCGGCCGCCGACAAGCCCTACCGGCACCCGACCTTCTACGAGATCCCGGAAGGGGTGAAGCACCTGTGACCGCCACCGGCACCCCTGCCGCCACGGACGCGGCCACCGCTCCGGCGCCCGCCGCCGACCCGGCCGTCACCGCCGCGGCCCTCGCCCTCGGCGACGACGCCCTCATCCTGGCCCAGCGTCTGGGGGAGTGGGCCGGCGGCGCCCCCGTCCTGGAGGAGGAGGTCGCCCTCGCCAACATCGCGCTCGACCTCCTCGGCCAGGCCCGCGTCCTGCTCTCCCTCGCCGGCGACGAGGACGAACTGGCCTTCCTCCGCGAGGAGCGCGCCTTCCGCAACGTCCAGCTGGTCGAGCAGCCCAACGGCGACTTCGCCCACACCATCGCCCGCCAGCTCTACTTCTCCACCTACCAGCGGCTGCTCTACGCGGCCCTCGCCGCCGGCGACGGCCCGCTGGCCGGGCTCGCCGCCAAGGCCGTCAAGGAAGTCGCCTACCACCAGGACCACGCCGAGCACTGGACCCTCCGCCTCGGCGACGGCACCGAGGAGAGCCACCGCCGCATGCAGACGGCCTGCGACGCCCTCTGGCGGTACACCGGCGAACTCTTCCAGCCCCTCGACGGCCTCGGCACCGACCCCGCCGCCCTCGAAGCGGCCTGGCTCGACTCCGTCACCGCGGTCCTCACCCGCGCCGGCCTCACCGTGCCCACCGGCTCCCGCACCGGTGCCTGGCGCGCCGGAGCCGGCCGCCAGGGCCTCCACACCGAGCACTTCGGCCGGATGCTCGCCGAGATGCAGCACCTGCACCGCAGCCACCCGGGGGCGACATGGTGACCGCCACCACCACCCCGCTCGAAGCGGAGCTGGCCCGGATCGCCGGCGCCGTCCCCGACCCCGAGCTGCCCGTCCTCACCCTCGCCGAACTCGGCGTGCTCCGCGGCGTCCACGTCACCGGCCCCGGCCGCGTCGAGGTCGCCCTCACCCCCACCTACACCGGCTGCCCCGCCGTGGAGACGATGTCCACCGACATCGAGCACGCCCTTCACGCGCACGGCGTCCCCGAGGTCACCGTCGTCACCGTCCTCGCCCCCGCCTGGTCCACCGACGACATCACCGAGGAAGGCCGCCGCAAGCTGGCCGAGTTCGGCATCGCCCCGCCCCGCCCCCAGGGCCCGGGCGGCGGGCCCGTCGCCGTCACCCTCGCCATCCGCTGCCCGCACTGCGGATCCACCGACACCGAACTCCTCAGCCGCTTCTCCTCCACCGCCTGCAAGGCCCTGCGCCGCTGCGCCGCCTGCCGCGAACCCTTCGACCACTTCAAGGAGCTGTAGATGTTCCATCCGCTCCCGGTCAGCCGGGTCGAGCGGCTCACCGACGACTCCGTGGCCGTCACCTTCGCGGTCCCCGAAGCCCTCCACGAGACCTTCCGGCACCGCCCCGGACAGCACCTCGCGATGCGCCGCACCGACGAGTCCGGCCAGGAGATCCGCCGCACCTACTCGATCTGCTCCCCCGCCGCCCCGGCCGGCGAGCGGCCCGAACTCCGCGTCGGCATCCGCCTGGTCGACGGCGGCGCCTTCTCCACCTGGGCCCTCAAGGAACTCGCCCCCGGCCACACCGTCGACGTGATGGCCCCCACCGGCCGGTTCGTCCTCGACCCGCGCCCCGGGCACTTCGCCGCCGTCGCCGGCGGCAGCGGCATCACCCCGGTGCTCTCCATGGCCGCGACCCTCCTCGACCGCGAGCCCGGCGCCCGGTTCTGCCTGATCCGCAGCGACCGCACCGCCGCCTCCACCATGTTCCTCGACGAGGTCGCCGACCTGAAGGACCGTCACCCCGAGCGGTTCCAGCTCGTCACCGTCCTCTCCCGCGAGGAGCAGCAGGCCGGACTCCCCTCCGGCCGCCTCGACGAGGACCGGCTCACCGCCCTCCTGCCGGCCCTGCTGCCGGTCGCCGCCGTCGACGGCTGGTTCCTCTGCGGCCCCTACGGCCTCGTCCAGGGCGCCGAGCGGGCCCTGCGCGGCCTCGGCGTCGACCGCGCCCGCGTCCACCAGGAGATCTTCCACGTCGACGACGGTTCGGGCCCCGCGCCCGTCCCCACCGCCGACACCCCCGCGCACGCCACGCTCACGGCCACGCTCCACGGCCGCTCCGGCACCTGGCCCGTCGAGCGCGGCGAAAGCCTCCTCGACACCGTGCTCCGCGCCCGCTCCGACGCCCCCTACGCCTGCAAGGGCGGCGTCTGCGGCACCTGCCGCGCCTTCGTCGTCGGCGGCGAGGTCCGCATGGACCGCAACTTCGCCCTCGAACCGGAGGAGACCGACGCCGGCTACGTCCTGGCCTGCCAGTCCCACCCCGCCACCCCGGACGTGGAGCTGGACTTCGACCGCTGAGGCCATTCCCTTCCGCTAGAACCTGTTCTATCTTGACGGCCCGTCAGATGCTCGCGCGCTGACGGGCCGCCGGGACGGCGCCGGACGCCACGGACGCGACGCACGCAACGCACGCAACGCACGCGACGGAGGGACAGGGCCATGGACTTCACGTTCACCGAAGAGCAGCAGGCGGCCGCGGAGACGGCCCGCGCCGTCTTCGCCGATGTCGCCCCCGACGCCGTACCGAGCCCCGCCCTCACCCCGACGGCCGTCGCCGACGACCTCGACCGCCCCCTGTGGCGGCGCCTCGCCGCCACCGACCTCCTCGGGCTCCTCGTCGCCCCCGAGCACGGCGGTACGGGCCTGGACCCGATCGCCCTCTGCCTCGTCCTGCGCGAGTCCGCCCGCGTCCTGGCCCGCGTTCCGCTGCTGGAGACCACCGCCGTCACGCACGTCGTCCAGCACCACGCCCCGGCCGCGACCGCCGCCGCCCTGCTGCCCGAAGCGATCGCCGGGCGCCTGTTCCTCACCGCCGCCGCCCACGGCGCCACCGGCCACGAACCGGCCGAACGGGCCGTCACCGCCCGCCGCGACGGCACCCACTGGATCCTCGACGGCACCACCGACCACGTCCCCTGGGCGCACCACGCCGACCTGACCGCCGTCCCCGCCCGCACCCCCGACGGCGGCTCCGTCCTCGCGCTGGTCCCGCGCGACCACCCGGGGCTCGCCCTCGACGCCCAGTACGGCACCCACGGCGAACGCCTCGCCCGGCTCCGGCTCGACGCCGTCCGCCTCCCCGCCGACCAGGTCCTCGACTCCCCCGGCGCCTGGCCCGCGCTGCGCGCCCTGCTCACCACCGGGACCTGCGCGCTCGCCCTCGGCCTGGGCGAACAGGTCCTCACCATGACGAGCCAGTACACCGGGAAACGCGAGCAGTTCGGCCACCCCGTGGCCACCTTCCAGGCCGTCGCCGTCCAGGCCGCCGACCGCTACATCGACCTCCGCGCCATGGAGGCCACCCTCTGGCAGGCCGCCTGGCGCGTCTCCACCGGCGCCGACGCGGCCCTGCCCGCCGAGGCCGACCTCGCCGTCGCCAAGATCTGGGCCGCCGAGGGCGTCCGCCGGGTCGTCCAGACCGCCCAGCACCTGCACGGCGGCTTCGGCGCCGACACCGACTACCCGCTCCACCGCTACCACGCCTGGGCGAAGTACCTGGAGCTGTCCCTCGGACCGGCCGCCGCCCACGAGGAGACCCTGGGCGACCTCATCGCCGCCCATCCCCTGGACTGACCCCTACGGCACGCCTCGGCTCAGGCGACGTACCCGGGCCCGCTGTCCGACACCACGGGACGCCCGGCGCTCTCCCACGCCACCATCCCGCCGTCCACGTTCACCGCGTCGTACCCCTGCTGCACCAGGTACTGGGTGACCTGCGCCGACCGGCCGCCCACCCGGCACATCACATAGGCCCGCCCGTGCTCGGCCAGCTTCTCGCCGACCTCCGCGAACCGCGCCACGAAGTCGCTCATCGGCACGTGCAGCGCGCCCTCGACCCGGCCGGCCGCCCACTCGTCGTCCTCGCGCACGTCCAGCACCAGGGCATCGGCGGGCACGGACGCGGCGGGCACCGATGGCAACGGGGCGAAACTCATGGCACTGACCTTCTCTCGTGTACGGCGGAACCGCCTCGACCTGGGAAAACCTACTGCACCAGCGTGGCCAGCTCGGCCTCACGCTCGGACACCTGGCCGCGCAGCTGCTCGGCGATCTCGTCGAGCAGCCGGTCCGGGTCCTCGGGCGCCAGCCGCAGCATCGACCCGATCGCGCTCTCCTCCAGCTCCCGCGCCAGCGCCGACAGCAGGTCCTTGCGCTGCGCCAGCCACTCCAGCCGCGCGTACAGCTCCTCGCTCTCGCTCAGCCGCTCCTCGGCCGGCACCGGTCCGGCCTCCCACTCGTCGGCGAGCTCCCGCAGCAGCTCCTCGTCGCCCCGTGCGTAGGCGGCGTTCACCCGGGTGATGAACTCCTCCCGCCGCTTCCGCTCGTCCTCCTCACGGGCCAGGTCGGGGTGGGCCTTCCGCGCCAGCTCCCGGTAGAGCCGGCGCACCTCCTCGCTGGGCCGCACCCGCTGCGGCGGCCGCACCGGCCGCTCGGTCAGCATCGCGGCGGCCTCGGGGGAGAGCCCGTCGGAGTCGAGCCAGTCGTCGAACAGCGCCTCGACGCCCGGCAGCGGCTGCACCGCGGCCCGCGCCTCCCGCGCCCGGCGCAGGTCCTCGGGGTCGCCGGTCCGCGCCGCCTTGGCCTCCGCGATCGCCGCGTCCAGCTCGTCGAGCCGCGCGTACATCGGCCCCAGCTTCTGGTGGTGCAGCCGCGAGAAGTTCTCCACCTCGACCCGGAAGGTCTCCACGGCGATCTCGAACTCGATCAACGCCTGCTCGGCCACCCGAACAGCCCGCTCCAACCGGGCCTCGGCCCGCTGGTCCTCGCTCACGTTCCCGCCCGCCCACGTCCTCGTTCCGGCCCGACCCCTCCAGCGTAGGTCCTCAGACGCCCAGCTCCGCCGCCATGCGCCCGGTGCGGATCGCCGCGAGCAGGTCGGCGTGGTCCTGGGTGGTCCGGTCGGCGTAGGTGACCGCGAAGGCGGCGACGGCCTCGTCGAACTCCTCGTTCTTGCCGCAGTACCCGGCTATCAGGCGCGGGTCGGCGCTGTGGGCGTGGGCGCGGGCGAGGAGCGCGCCGGTCATGCGGCCGTAGTCGTCGAGCTGGTCGGCGGTGAGCGCGGCGGGGTCGACGCTGCCCTTGCGGTTGCGGAACTGGCGCACCTGGAAGGGGCGCCCCTCGACGGTGGTCCAGCCGAGCAGGATGTCGCTGACGACCTGCATGCGCTTCTGCCCGAGGACGACGCGGCGGCCCTCGTGGCCGGCGTCGGGGACGGCGAACCCGGCGGCGGGCAGGTGGGGCAGGAGCGCGGACGGCCGGGCCTCCTTCACCTGGAGGACGAGCGGTTCGCCGCGGTGGTCGAGGAGCAGGACGACGTAGGAGCGGGTGCCGACGCTGCCGGTGCCGACGACCCGGAAGGCGACGTCGTGGACGGCGTACCGCGCGAGGAGCGGGCGGCGGTCCTCGGAGACGGTCTCCAGGTAGTCGCCGAGGGCGGCGGTGACGGCGGCGGCCTCGGCGTCCGGCACCCGGCGCAGGACGGGGGGCGCGTCGACGAAGCGGCGTCCGCCGCCGTCCGTCTCGGCGACGGCCTCGGTGGAGCGGGCGGCGAACCGGGCGCTGGTGTTGTTGCGCGCCTTGGCGGAGACGCGCTCCAGGGTGCCGAGGAGGTCGCGGGCGTCGGTGTGGGAGACCAGCTCCTCGTCGGGTATCGCGTTCCAGGCGTCGTGGGCGGGGAGCCGGGCGAGGAGGCGCATGGTGCGCCGGTAGGCGCCGACGGTGTCGAAGGCGGCGGCCCGGCAGGTGTCCTCGTCCGCGCCGACCACCCGGCCGGCGAGGACGAGGGAGGTGGCGAGCCGTTTGACGTCCCATTCCCAGGGCCCGGCGACCGTCTCGTCGAAGTCGTTGAGGTCCATCACGAGCCGGCCGCGGGCGTCCCCGTAGAGGCCGAAGTTGGCGGCGTGGGCGTCGCCGCACAGCTGGGCGGCGATGCCGGTGACGGGGGTGCCGACCAGGTCGTGGGCCATGAGGCCGGCGGAGCCGCGGAGGAACGCGAAGGGGTTGGCGGCCATCCGGCCGACGCGGATGGGGGTGAGTTCGGGGACGCGGCCCCGGCTCGACTCCTCGACGGCGCGGACGGCGTCGGGGCGCCCGGCGGGGAGGGTGAGCCGCGCGTGGGAGGAGCGGGGGACGGCGGTCCGCAGCTGCTTCCCGCGCGTCCTGGGGGAGTGCTCCGTGGCGCCGCCGCGCCGTGCGAATCCGGGCACGTGCGGGATGCGCTCCGCGCCCGTGTCTCCGCGCTGTCCTGGCACGACGGCCTGGATCTCGCCCATGGGACGACCTCCCCCGATGACTGGTCCGGCCGGTGCCGGTGACTTCCGGGCCTGACGGTACAGCCGCTCTTGATCGCCCGTCTCCCCCTGTGGACAACGGCCTGTGGAAAACCCCGGGCGCCCCCGTTCGGACGCCCACGAGTCCGTGAGCCCCCCTCCCGCCTCACACCGCCACGGCTTCCTCCATCTCCTCCTCGTTCGCCGCCTCGGCTTCCTTCGCGGCGTCGGCGGCCGGGGCCCGGTCGGCCCGGTCCGTCCCGGCCGGCGGGGTCGCGGCGGCGGCCAGGGCGTTCCGGCGGGCCTCGGTGCGGCCGGCCAGGGTGACGAGGACGGCTCCGGCGAGGAGCCAGAGGGCGAGGACGAGGACGTTGCCGCCGAGGGCGTGCCCGTCGAAGTAGACGTGGCCGCGGATGCCCTCGACGAGCCCGGCGCCGTTCCAGAAGGCGTGCAGGGACCCGAAGAAGCCGGGCTGCAGTTCGGGCCGGTAGATGCCGCCGGAGCTCGTGAAGTTGAGCATCACGAAGAGGACCATCACGCCGAGCGTGGTCCAGCGGCGGAGGTAGGTGTGCAGGCCGACGCCGATGAGGAGGATGCCGGCGGCGTAGAGCCAGGAGAGGGCCCAGACACCGGCGAGGCCGTGGTCGACGAGGTGGAAGACGGGGCCGGCGAACAGGGTGCCGATGAGGCTGACGACGAGGGAGGTGCCGGCGGCGAGGAGGGCGCGCAGGCGCATGGGGAGGGCGGCTCCGGCGGCGCCGATGACGGCGACGGAGGCGTAGGCGCCGATGCTGACGGCGACGAGGAGGAAGAAGATCCCCTGGCCGGTGGGGTCGCCGGAGGCGGTGGGGGCGAGGTCGGTGACCTTGAGGGGGGCGTCCTGCTCGGCGGCGACCTTGGTGAAGACCTTCTCGACGGCCATGGCGCTGGTGTCGGAGGAGGCGGAGGCGACGAGCAGTTCGGGGTGGTCGCCGGGGATGTAGGCGCCGTAGCTGTCCTGCTCGCGGAGGGCGGTCGCGGCGGCCGCCCGGTCGGGGACGGTACGGACGTCGAGGGCGCCGGCGCCCTTGTCGTGGAGGGTCTGCGCGAGGACCTGGGCGGAGGGCCCGGAGCCGACGACGTCGACGCGGAGGTCGTGCGGCTGGGGGGCGTGGAACGCGCCGAGGTAGGCGAGGCCCATGCCGACGCACATGAGGAGGGGGGTGAGGAGGTGCCCGAGGACGTGCCGCAGGGCGCCGGCGGTGGAGTGGGGTCCTGTGGACACCGTGACCTCCGATGCATTGGTTGGCTTTTACAACTAAGAACCGTTGTACTATACAACTGAAAACCCGCACCGGGCGAGCTCGACAAGGGAGCCCACATGTCCGACCCCGGCACCGAGGCACCGCGCGAGGCGTCCGTGGACGTCATCCAGCGCGAGCTGACGGCCTTCGCGCGCCGGGCCCGCGCCGCCGCGGCCCGGGTCCACCCGGAGATCCCGCTCGTCTCGTACACGCTGCTCGCGCACATCGAGGACCGGCGCGGCTGCCGCGCCACCGACCTCGCGGCGCACTACCTGCTGGACAAGTCGACGGTCAGCCGCCAGCTGGCCGGACTGGAGAAGATGGGCCTGGTGGAGCGCCGGCCCGCCCCCGACGACCACCGGGTGCAGGTGCTGCACCCGACGGAGGCCGGCCTCGCGGTCCTCGCGACCGCCCAGTCCAACCGTCTCGCCGCCTACCAGGAGCGGCTGAAGGACTGGTCGGGCGAGGACCTGGCCCGCTTCGCCGCCTACCTGCTCCGCTACAACGCCGCCGGACCCGACGACACCCCGCCCCCGGCGTCCCCGGCGACCCCTCGCTGACCCCCGCCGCCCGGGGCCGTCCCACCCCGCCCCGGGCGGCCACGACGCCCCGGACCGTCAGAGCCCCGCGTCGCGGGCCAGCAGCGCCGCCTGGACGCGGTTGTCGCACTGGAGCTTGGCGAGGATCCTGCTGACGTACGTCTTCACCGTGCCCTCGCTCATGTGCAGCCGGCGGCCCGCGTCGGCGTTGGACAGCCCCTCGCCGAGGAGCGCCAGCACCTCCCGTTCCTTCTCGCCGAGCGCGGCGACCCGCCCCCGCGCCTCTTCGGCGCGGGCCGTCTCGCGGCCGGAGGCCAGCCGCTCGACGACGTGCCGGGTGGCCGCGGGCGAGAGGTAGGCGTCGCCGGCGGCGGTGGCCCGTACCGCGCCGATCAGTTCGGCGGGGGCGGTGTCCTTCAGCAGGAAGCCCGCGCTGCCGTGCTCCAGCGCCCGCAGCACGTTCTCCCGTTCGCCGAAGGTGGTCAGGACGATCACCCGCGCCCCCGGCGCGGCCCTGCGCAGCTCGGGGAGGGCGGACAGTCCGTCGAGGACCGGCATCTGGATGTCGAGCAGCACGACGTCGGCGGCGTGCGCGCGGGCCGCGTCGACGGCCTCGCGCCCGTTCGCGGCCTCGGCGACCACCTGGATGTCCGGATCGGAGTTGAGGATCATCCGGATCCCCGCTCTGATCAGCGGCTCGTCGTCGGCCACCACGACCTTCACGGCCCGCCCGGGCCGTCCCGTCCGCCCTGACAGCACTACGCCTCCCCCATGCCTCCGGTACGGGCCCGCCGTGACGCTACAGCCGTACCACGTACGCCTTCTTCTCGATCAGCTTGCCGTCCTTGAAGCAGAACCGGAAAACGGGCTCCGTGTCGAACGAGTCGCTCGTCTCCGTGGAGAGGAAGGCGAGGCAGGCGGCGCCCTTGGGCTCGGGCGGCGTTCCGTCGCCCGTGGCGGCCATGTTCGCGAGGGAGTCGCCGTCGGGCAGCATCGCCCGGACGTCCTTCTCCGCCATGCCGACGTCGATCGACTCGTACTTCGCGGGATCGACCATCGCGTCCTGGACCGATCCGACGAAGTAGTAGAGGCCGAAGCCGGCGGCGACGACGAGGGCGACGAGCGCCGCGAAGGCGATGCCGCAGCCGATCGCGATCGAACCCCCCGTGCTGCGGGGCTTCCCTCCGTGCAGTGCCATCGCCAACTCCCGTTCCGTGAAGCTCCAGTCGGGCTCTCCGACCAGTACGGACCGAGCTTCCTGGCTGAAGGGCTTCGTCGACTGCTGCCGGAAGTCGTCGTCCGCATCGACCAAAGGCACTGCTTCACCGGCCGGGGCCGAGCCGTACGGCAGCATTCCGGCGACCCGGAAGCCGCCGCCGTCGGCGGGCCCGGCGTGGAACATGCCGCCGACGAGCCGGGCCCGTTCCTCCAGTCCCGCCAGCCCCTGGCCGCCGCTGACGACCCCCTGCGCGGGCCCGGCCGGCGGCTCCTCGTTGAAGATCTCGATGACGAACGTGTCGGGCTCGTAGCGCAGTTCGACGCTGATGGCGGCGCCCGGCGCGTACTTGTAGGCGTTGGTGAGCGCTTCCTGCGCCATGCGGTACGCCGCGTGCCCGGCGGCCGGCTCCAGGGGCCGCTCGTCCCCGACCCGCCGCAGGGTGACGCGGGCCCCGGCGGCGCGCGCGGAGTCCACGAGCCCCGCGATCCCGGCGAGCCCCCGCGCGGCCTTCCCGCTCTCGTCACCGGCGCCCGCGGGGCCGGTGTCGGGGTCGGCGGCCTCGGTGCCGTCGCGGAGTATGCCGACGACCTCCCGGAGTTCGTGCATGGCGGTCACGGACGCCTCCCGGAGCACGCCGACGGCCTCGCGCTGCCGCCCGGTCAGCTCGCGGTCGACCTCCAGCGCGCCGGTGTGGACGGCGATCAGGGCGAGCTGGTGGCCGAGGCTGTCGTGCATGTCCTGGGCGATGCGCTGCCGCTCCCGCAGCCGCGCGTTCCGCCCGATCATGGCCCGCTCCCGTACCAGCTGCTCGTTGCGTTCCTGGAGGGCGTGCAGCAGGGTGCGGCGCTGGGCCCAGTAGCGGTGGGCGAGACCGGGGGCGAGGGTGGTGGCCAGGTAGTAGAGGGTCGCCATGAAGGCGACGGTGAGCATCCGCTGGTGGTCCCAGGAGACGAGCAGGGTGGTGACGACGTTGAGGACGTACGCGGCGATGAACGCGTTCAGCGCCCGGCCCACCCCCGCGACGTGCCCGCCGGCGGACCAGCCGAGGACCAGCAGCAGCGCACCGAACCCGGGGACGACCGGGGCGAGCGCGGCGGTGACGACGAGCACGGTGGCCGGGAACCGGCGGCGCAGCAGGCACAGCACGACCGTCCCGGCGGCGACTCCGGCGAGCTGCCCTCCCTCGCCGCCGAGCAGTTCCTCGGTCCCGGCGGCGAGCAGCGCGACGACGGCGGTGAGGGCCGTTTCGCCGACCGTCCTGCGCCGCGACCACTCCCCCGCGGGCACGAGCCACCGCCACGCGGCGGCCACCCGCGCCCCGACCCCCGTCGTTCTCACCGTCGTCGCTTCCACGCTCGCACCCTAGGCAGCGCCGGCCGCCCGGCACGTCCCTCTTTCGTCGCGACCCGCAACGACGAAAGACGAAGCCGAAGTCGAAGTCGAAGACGAAGCGAAGAGCGCAGGGGCGAAGCCGAAGGCGAGGAAGGAGAGAAGACGGGGAGTGGGAAGCGTCACACGTCCGAACAACGCGGAAGCCCCGTAGGTCTGGGACCTACGGGGCTTCCGTCTGGTGCGCGAGGGGGGAGTTGAACCCCCACGCCCTTTCGGGCACTGGAACCTGAATCCAGCGCGTCTGCCTATTCCGCCACCCGCGCATTGGGTGGTCTCCCGGTCTCTCACCTTTCGGTGGGAGCGCCTGGCGACATCTGAAGATTAGCACGTCGCGGACGGTGGATTCACATCCGTTGTTTCGACCCCCCACCGGCAGAACAGAGGAGAGGGAGACGAAGAGGGACCCGGGCGGAGAGAGGGGGAGGGGGCGAGGGTGCACGAGGACGAGCCGCAGGACGACGGGCAGCCCCACCGCCCCCTCCGAAGCCCCGCCCGCAACACCGCCCCCGAACACCACGCGGAACACCCCACGCACCCCCACGCGGAACACCCGCGGGGCACCCCCCGGGACACCGCCCCGCACCCCTCCCCGGCCCCCCCCGGAGTCGCTCCGCACCCCGCAGGGGAGAAGAAGGGAGAAGAAGGAGAGAAGGGACACAGGGGAGAGAGGGGAGAGATGAGGAGGGACAGGGGAGAAGCGGGAGGTTGCGGGGCCGTCGGAGCCGTCCGGCGCGCTGACTCGCGTACTCCGCCCCTCCTGTCGGACAGCCGCGTGCGGGACACTGTCCACAGGCCCCCTCTACGATCCCTGGGGGGAGGGCCTGTGAGAGGTGACACTCGTCCACAGGGCAGAGAAGGGGAACCAGCCGATTTCCCGACGCGTGGATACGATCAGTAAGCAGTACCAGGACGGCAACGACGGAGGAGGTGCCCCATGGGAGTCCTGAAGCGTTTCGAGCAGCGTCTCGAAGGTCTGGTCAACGGCACCTTCGCCAAGGTGTTCAAGTCCGAGGTCCAGCCGGTCGAGATCGCCGGCGCGCTCCAGCGCGAGTGCGACAACAACGCGCAGATCTGGAACCGCGAGCGGACCGTCGTCCCCAACGACTTCATCGTGGAGCTCAGCGCGCCCGACTACGAGCGCCTGAGCCCCTACTCGGGCCAGCTGGGCGACGAGCTCGCCGGCCTGGTCCGCGACTATGCCAAGCAGCAGCGGTACACCTTCATGGGCCCGATCAAGGTGCACCTGGAGAAGGCCGACGACCTCGACACCGGCCTGTACCGGGTGCGCAGCCGTACGCTCGCGTCGAGCACGTCGCAGCCGCAGCCGCCCGGCGGCCACCCGCAGCACCACCAGCCCCAGGGCCACGGCGGCGGCTACGGTTACCCGCAGGGCCCGCAGGGCGGAGTCCCGCCGATGCCGTCCACGCCGCCGCCCGTCGGCGCGGGTCAGCGGCAGGCCGGCGGCGGTCGGCCCCCGGCAGCCGGCGGCGCCCAGGTGCGCCGCTGGATCGAGATCAACGGCAACCGCCACCAGATCTCCCGCCCGACCCTGGTCCTCGGCCGCAGCACCGACGCGGACGTGAGGATCGACGATCCCGGCGTGTCCCGCCGGCACTGCGAGATCCGGACCGGAACGCCCTCGACGATCCAGGATCTCGGATCCACCAACGGCATCGTGGTGGACGGGCAGCACACCACCCGCGCTACGCTCCGCGACGGCTCGCGGATCGTCGTGGGCAGCACCACCATCGTTTACCGGCAAGCCGAAGGGTGAAGCGGGGGCAATGTCAGAGCTGACCCTGACGGTCATGCGGCTGGGTTTCCTGGCCGTTCTGTGGCTGTTCGTCATCGTGGCCGTCCAGGTCATCCGCAGCGACCTGTTCGGTACGCGGGTGACCCAGCGAGGTTCCCGCCGCCAGGAGGCGCGCCCGCAGCAGGGCGGCCGCCAGGCCGCCGCGCCGCCGCAGCAGCGCGCGCAGCAGCCCCAGCCGGCCGGCGGCGGCCGGTCGCGCCGCGGCGCCCCGACCAAGCTGGTCGTCTCCGAGGGCACCCTCACCGGCACGACCGTCGCCCTCCAGGGCCAGACGATCACGCTGGGCCGGGCGCACGACTCGACGATCGTGCTGGACGACGACTACGCGTCCAGCCGGCACGCCCGGATCTACCCGGACCGGGACGGCCAGTGGATCGTCGAGGACCTCGGGTCCACGAACGGCACGTACCTGGACCGGACCCGCCTCACCACCGCAACGCCGATCCCGCTGGGGGCGCCGATCCGCATCGGCAAGACCGTCATCGAGCTGCGGAAGTAGTACGACAATGAGCGAGCTGACCGGAGCGACCGGAGGGTGGGCAGTGTGGGTCGAGACCGGCTCTACCCCGATGCAGCGGCGACAGGGCAGGTGGGCATGAGTCTCTCCCTGCGATTCGCCGCGGGCTCGCACAAGGGCATGATCCGCGAGGGCAACGAGGACTCCGGCTACGCCGGTCCCCGGCTGCTCGCGATCGCCGACGGCATGGGCGGCCAGGCCGCCGGCGAGGTCGCCTCCTCCGAGGTGATCTCGACGCTCGTCACCCTCGACGACGACATCCCCGGCTCCGACATCCTCACCTCGCTCGGCACGGCGGTGCAGCGCGCCAACGACCAGCTCCGGATGATGGTCGAGGAGGACCCGCAGCTGGAGGGCATGGGCACCACGCTCACCGCCCTGCTGTGGACCGGTCAGCGCCTCGGCCTCGTGCACGTCGGCGACTCGCGCGCCTACCTGCTGCGCGACGGCGTCCTCACCCAGATCACCCAGGACCACACCTGGGTCCAGCGGCTCGTCGACGAGGGCCGGATCACCGAGGAAGAGGCCACCACCCACCCGCAGCGGTCGCTCCTCATGCGCGCGCTCGGCAGCGGCGACCACGTCGAGCCCGACCTCTCCATCCGCGAGGTCCGCGCCGGCGACCGGTACCTGATCTGCTCCGACGGCCTGTCCGGCGTGGTGTCCCACCAGACGCTGGAGGACACCCTCGCCAGCTACCAGGGCCCGCAGGAGACCGTGCAGGAGCTGATCCAGCTCGCGCTGCGCGGCGGCGGCCCCGACAACATCACGGTGATCGTCGCCGACGTCCTCGACGTCGACGGCGGCGACACCCTCGCCGGCCACCTCAGCGACACCCCCGTCGTCGTCGGCGCGGTCGCCGAGAACCAGACGCAGCTGAACGACGGCGGCGCCATGCAGACCCCGGCCGGCCGCGCCTCCGGCCTCGGCCGCCCCGCACACCACCAGCCCCCGACCGGCGGCTTCGGCCCGCCCGGCAGCGGCGCCGACCACGGCTACGGCTCCGTGCCGCCGCACGGCTCCTTCGACGCGTACACCGACGACGACTTCGTGAAGCCGCGGAAGAAGCGGCGCTGGATCGGGCGCACCCTGATCCTCGTCCTCGCGCTCGGCGTCCTCGCCGGCGGCGCGTACGGCGGCTGGCGCTGGACCCAGACCCAGTACTTCGTGGGCTCCAACGCCGAACACGTGGCGCTGTACCGCGGCATCAGCCAGGACCTCGCCTGGGTGAAGCTCTCGGAGGTCGAGAAGGACCACCCCGAGATCGAACTCAAGTACCTTCCCGCCTACCAGCGGAAGCAGGTCGAGGACACCATCGCCGGCGGCAGCCTCGCCAAGGCCCAGACGAAGATCTCCGAGCTGGCCGTGCAGGCGTCCGCCTGCAAGAAGACCGAAGAGCGCCGCCTGGCCAAGGAGAAGGCCGACAAGGAGAAGGCCGCCGAGGCCGCCGAGAAGCCGGCCGACGGCGACGGCGCGGACGCCAAGCCCGAAACCAAGCCCACCGCAGCCGCTCCGACCCCGGGTCCCACCCTCACTCCGGAGGAGCAGAAGCTGGCCTCGAACTGCGGCAAGCAGTAAGCACCCGTAGGGGGCCTGTCACCACCATGAGCGTTGTCACCAACACGACCACCATCGGCGCGATCGAGGCGCCGAGCCGCCGCAACACCGAGCTGGCGCTCCTCGGCTTCGCCGTCGCCATCCCGGTGTTCGCGTACCTCAACGTGGGCCTCGCGCTGGACGGCGAGGTCCCGTCCGGCATGCTCGGGTACGGCCTCGGCCTGGCCCTCCTCGCGACCGTCGCGCACCTCGTCGTCCGCAAGTGGGCCCCGTACGCCGACCCGCTGCTGCTCCCGCTGGCGACCCTGCTCAACGGCATGGGCCTGGTGCTGATCTGGCGACTGGACCAGTCGCCGCGGCTGATCGCGACGTCGATGCGGCGGTACGGCTCCTTCAGCCCCGACGCACCCAGTCAGATGATGTACTCGGCGATCGGCATCGCCATGTTCGTGGGCGTGCTGCTGCTGCTCAAGGACCACCGGGTCCTGCAGCGCTACACGTACATCTCCATGGTGGCGGCGCTCGTCCTCCTGCTGCTGCCGCTCGTTCCGGGCCTCGGCACCGACAGCTTCGGCGCCAAGATCTGGATCCGCATCGGCGGCTTCTCGATCCAGCCCGGTGAGTTCGCCAAGCTCGTCCTCGCCGTGTTCTTCTCCGGCTACCTGATGGTGAAGCGGGACGCGCTGGCTCTGGCCAGCCGCCGCTTCATGGGGCTCTATCTGCCGCGCGGCCGTGACCTCGGCCCGATCCTGACGATCTGGGCGGTCAGCCTCCTCATCCTGGTCTTCGAGAACGACCTCGGCACCTCGCTGCTGTTCTTCGGCATGTTCGTGATCATGCTGTACGTGGCGACCGAGCGGACCAGCTGGATCGTCATGGGTCTGCTGATGGCCGTCGCCGGCGCGGTGGCCGTCGGTTCCACGGCCACGCACGTGCAGTCGCGTGTGGCGGCCTGGCTCGACCCGTTCGGCTGTCTGGAGACGGCCACCGACCAGAACATGCTGAACGCCTGCGACCAGATGACCCAGGTGCTCATGTCGTTCGGCTCCGGCGGCATCCTCGGGACCGGCCTCGGCCAGGGCAACTCGGACCTCATCGGCTTCGCCGCCAACTCCGACTTCATCTTCGCCACCGTCGGCGAGGAGCTCGGCCTGGCCGGCGTCATGGTCTTCCTGCTGGTCTACGGCCTCATCATCGAGCGCGGCATCCGGACCTCCCTCGCCGCCCGCGACCCGTTCGGCAAGCTGCTCGCGATGGGCCTCTCCGGCGCCTTCGCGCTCCAGATCTTCGTCGTCGCCGGCGGTGTGATGGGCCTGATCCCGCTCACCGGCATGACGATGCCGTTCCTGGCGTACGGCGGTTCGTCCGTGATCGCCAACTGGGCCCTCATCGGCATCCTGATCCGGATCAGCGACACCGCGCGCCGCCCCGCGCCCGCTCCCGCCCCGAACCCCGACGCCGAGATGACCCAGGTGGTCCGTCCGTGAACAAGCCGCTGCGCCGGGTCGCGATCTTCTGCGGCCTGCTCGTCCTCGCCCTGCTCCTGCGCGACAACTGGGTCCAGTTCGTCCGTGCCGACGAGCTCAACGCGCACCCCAAGAACACCCGCGTCCGCATCGAGCGGTACGCGAACGAGCGCGGCAACATCATCGTCGACGGGAAGCCCATCACCGGCTCCGTCGACTCCGGCGGCAACTACTACAAGTACAAGCGGACCTATGTGGACGGCCCCATGTGGGCCCCGGTCACCGGGTACGCCTCGCAGGTGTACGACGCCAACTTCATCGAGAAGATCGAGGACGGCATCCTCACCGGCAACGACGACCGGCTCTTCTTCGACCGCACCCTCGCCATGTTCACCGGCGAGAAGAAGAAGGGCGGCGACGTCGTCCTCACCCTCAACGGCGCCGCTCAGAAGGCCGCCTTCGAGGGTCTGGGGAACAACACCGGCGCGGTGGTCGCGATCGAGCCGTCGACCGGGAAGATTCTCGCGCTGGCGTCCACCCCGTCGTACGACCCCTCCAAGATCGCCGGCAGCGACGACGAGAAGGCGTGGGTGTCGCTGACCGAGTCCAAGGCCAAGCCCATGCAGAACCGCGCCCTGCGCGAGATCTACCCCCCGGGCTCGGTCTTCAAGGTCGTGACCGCCGCCGCCGCGCTGGAGGCCGGCAAGGTCACGGACATCAACGCGGCGACGGACACCCCGGAGGGCTGGAAGATCCCGCTCTCCACGATCCCGATGAAGAACCACGCCTCGGGCTGCGCCAACGCCAGCCTGAACCGGGCCCTGGAGATCTCCTGCAACTCGGTCTTCGCCAAGCTCGGTGACGACGTCGGCGTCGACAAGATGAACGAGATGGCGGAGAAGTTCGGCTTCAACGCCGAGCAGTTCGTCCCGGTCCGCTCCTCGGCCTCCGTCTACGACAAGAAGGCCGACCGCGGCGGCAACGCGCTCTCCTCCATCGGCCAGTTCAACACCGCGACCACCCCCCTCCAGATGGCGATGGTCACGGCGGCGATCGCCAACGACGGCAAGCTCATGAAGCCGTACATGATCGACCAGCTGCGCGCGCCGAACCTGGACGTCATCAAGCAGAACGAGCCGGAGCAGATGAGCCAGCCGGTCTCCCCGGAGAACGCGCAGAAGCTCCAGCAGATGATGGAGAGCGTCGTCTCCAACGGCACCGGCGGCCGGGCCGACCTGAACATGGACGGCGTGAAGGTCGGCGGCAAGACCGGTACCGCGCAGCACGGCGAGAAGAACGCCAAGCGGCCGTACGCCTGGTTCATCTCGTACGCCAAGACCGACCAGGGCTCCCCCGTCGCCGTCGCCGTGATCGTCGAGGACGCCGCGGGCGTCGGCCGTGAGGACATCAGCGGTGGCGGTCTGGCCGCGCCGATCGCGAAGGCGGTCATGAAGGCGGTTCTGAAGAGCCGCGGCTGATCTTGCAAAGGGCCGGTGCCCGCCAGGTACCGGTCAGGTATCAGCTGCCCCACGCGGGCGGTACGGCTCTTCGGGGCCGGTAGCGTATGCGCGGACAGCACACACCGCCGGACCACCCATGGGTGCGGTCGGGACAGACGGAGAGGGCTGGATTAGCTATGGAAGAGCCGCGTCGCCTCGGCGGCCGGTACGAGCTGGGCTCGGTGCTCGGCCGCGGTGGCATGGCCGAGGTGTACCTCGCCCAGGACACCCGGCTCGGCCGCACCGTCGCCGTGAAGACGCTGCGGGCCGACCTCGCCCGTGACCCGTCCTTCCAGGCCCGGTTCCGCCGTGAGGCACAGTCCGCCGCCTCCCTGAACCACCCGGCGATCGTCGCGGTCTACGACACCGGCGAGGACTACGTCGACGGGGTGTCCATCCCGTACATCGTGATGGAGTACGTCGACGGCTCGACCCTCCGCGAGCTGCTGCACTCCGGCCGCAAGCTGCTGCCCGAGCGCACCCTGGAGATGACCGTCGGCATCCTCCAGGCCCTGGAGTACTCGCACCGCGCCGGCATCGTGCACCGCGACATCAAGCCCGCGAACGTGATGCTGACCCGCACCGGCCAGGTCAAGGTCATGGACTTCGGCATCGCGCGCGCCATGGGCGACGCGGGCATGACCATGACGCAGACCGCCGCGGTCATCGGCACCGCCCAGTACCTCTCCCCGGAGCAGGCCAAGGGCGAGCAGGTCGACGCCCGCTCCGACCTGTACTCCACCGGCTGCCTGCTGTACGAACTGCTCACCGTCCGGCCGCCGTTCATCGGCGACTCGCCCGTGGCCGTCGCGTACCAGCACGTCCGCGAGGAGCCGCAGCCGCCGAGCAACTTCGACCCCGAGATCACGCCCGAGATGGACGCCATCGTCCTGAAGGCGCTGGTCAAGGACCCCGACTACCGCTACCAGTCCGCCGACGAGATGCGCGCGGACATCGAGGCGTGCCTCGACGGGCAGCCGGTGGCGGCCGCCGCCGCGATGGGCATGGCGGCCCCGGCGTACAACGGCTACGGCTACCCGCCGGAGGACCAGCCGACGACGGCGCTGCGCCAGGCCGACCCGGTGGGCCAGACCTCGATGATGCCGCCGGTCCCGCCGGACGGCGGGGGCTACGGCGGGTACGACGGCTACGACGACCGCCCGGACCGCCGCCGCGGCGGCCAGAAGAAGTCGAACGCCTCGACGATCCTGCTGGCGCTCTGCGGTGTCCTGGTCCTGGTCGGCGCGATCTTCATCGCCCAGTACCTGCTGAACACCGACGACACCCCGCAGCAGACGACGGTGCCGCAGCTCGTCGGCCAGAAGCTGGACGACGCCCAGCGGGCCGCCACCAACGCCCAGGTGAAGGTGGTCGAGGCGGGCAGCGAGCGCTGCGACCAGCCCACCGGGGCGATCTGCCGGCAGAACCCGGCCGCGGACGGCTCCAGCAAGATGGAGGTCAACGCCTCGATCCAGGTGTGGGTCTCCGAGGGCGCGCCGCTCGTGGAGGTCCCGGACGTCCAGGAGCAGTCGCTGGAGCGGGCCCGGGAGACCCTGGAGGGCAAGGGC
The DNA here is from genome assembly GCA_000721275.1 of Microtetraspora glauca. Classification (GTDB taxonomy): domain Bacteria; phylum Actinomycetota; class Actinomycetes; order Streptomycetales; family Streptomycetaceae; genus Streptomyces. Next base: position 42,089 of record JOFO01000007.1, read on the forward strand.
TTCAAGGTCAAGGTCGAGGAGGAGGAGTCCGACGAGGACCCCGGCACGGTGCTGCGGCAGAACCCGCAGAACGGCACCAAGGCCGAGAAGAACTCCGAGGTCACCCTCACCGTCGCCAAGCAGAAGCTGACGCAGCTGCCGGACGTCCGCAACCGCGACATCAGCCTGGCGCTCCAGCAGCTGAACGGGCTCGGCTTCAGCAACGTGAAGCAGGAGGAGGTCGACAACGACCAGCCCAAGGGCACGGTCGTGGACCAGTCCCCCGGCGGCCCCAGCAACCAGCCGCTCGACGTGCAGATCACCCTGAAGGTCTCCAAGGGCCCGGCCGTCCAGCAGATCACGATCCCCGGCGACATCGTCGGCAAGACGCTCAAGGAGGTCCGGGACAACCTCCAGGGCCAGGGCGTCGCGGTCACCGTGGTCGGCGTCGACAAGGACGACGCCCAGGTGCGCCAGTCGCTCCCGACTCCGGGCTCGCAGGTCAAGCAGGGCGACACGGTCACCCTGGTCACCGTCGAAGCGGGCGGCGGCAACCCCGGCGGGGGCAACCCCGGCGGCGGCAACAACGGCGGCGGCGGCGACCAGCAGCAGCCCGGCGACCAGCAGGGCGACGGCAACAACGGGGAGATCGGCGGCTGGTTCGACTAGCCCCGCCTCGCGCGTACGAAGGGGAGAGCCCCGGAGTCCTGTCACAGGTACAGGACTCCCGGGCTCTCCCCTTCTGTCGCTCGCGGCTCAGCGGAGTTCGGCCGGCGGGGTGCGGTTCGCGTCGACCTTCTCGGTGCGGGCCAGCTCGCCCCAGACGATGAAGCGGTAGTCCGAGGTGTACATCGGGGTGCAGGTGGTGAGGGTGATGTACCGGCCGGGCTTCGTCTTCCCGGACTCCTTCGGGACCGGCTGGAGGACGTCCACGTTGTACTTCGTGGTCTCCGGGAGGGTCTTGTACACCTTGTAGACGTACCAGGTGTCCTTGGACTCGAAGACGATCGGGTCGCCGTTCTTCAGCTTGTGGATGTTGTGGAACTTGGCGCCGTGGCCGTCGCGGTGGGCGGCGAGGGTGAAGTTGCCCTCCTCGTCCTGCGGAAGGGCGGACTTGACCGGCTCGGTGTAGTAGCCAGCGACGCCGTTGTTGAGGACGGAGCTCTCCGTGCCGCGCTTCACGAGGATCTCGTCGCCGCCGAAGGCGGGGACGTGCAGGAAGCCGAGGCCGCCCTTGGTGTCCAGGGCACCGGGCCCCTGGTCGGCCCATTCGCCGCGGACCTGGGCGCCTTCCTTGTCGGCGGCGCGGTCGGCGAGGACGTTCGTCCACCACAGCGAGTAGACGACGAAGAGTCCGAGCACGAGGCCGGCTGTGATGAGGAGTTCACCGAAGACGCTGATGATCCCGGCGATCCGGTTGCGCGCACGTGACACTGGGTCGGCCCTCGTCCCTTCTGGAGGTGTGGGGTCTCAGCCTACGAGCGCGCTCGGCTTTCCCTTGCTGCGCGGCCGTTCCTCGACCAGCTTTCCCCAGACGATCATGCGGTAGGTGCTGGTGAACTCGGGCGTGCAGGTGGTCAGGGTGATGTACCGGCCGGGTTCGGTGAAGCCGGAGCCCTTGGGGATCGGGTCGATGACGGCGATGTTGGAGGGCGCGGTCTGCGGCAGGATGCTCGCCATCGCGTAGGTGTAGTAGGCGTCCTGGGTCTCGACCACGATCGGATCGCCGGGCTTGAGGCGGTTGATGTAGCGGAACGGTTCGCCGTGGGTGTTGCGGTGGCCGGCGACCGCGAAGTTGCCCTGCTTGTCGGAGGGCATGGCGGTCTTCAGCTTGCCCTCGCCGTAGTGGCCGACCATGCCCTTGTCGAGGACCTTGGTCTTGTCGATGCCCTCGGCGACGGGGACGACGACGTCGAGCTTGGGGATGTGCATGATGGCGAAGCCCTCGCCGGGGGCGAAGACGTCCGGCTTGGACTCGCCCTTGGCCCAGGTGTCCTCGATCCGTTCCTTGGCCTGGTTGGTCTCCTGGCCGGCGAGGACGTTCGTCCACCACAGCTGGTAGGCGACGAAGAGGAGCATGACGACGCCGAGGGTGATGAACAGCTCGCCGACGACGACGCCGACGCTGTCCTTGGCCGCCTTCGCCTCGCGGGCGGCCCGGCGGGCCTCGACGCGGGTGAGGGGGCGTGCCGGGGCGTCGCCACCGGTTCCGGCGGCCGGTGCGGCGGCCTTGCGGGGCTTCCCGCGGCCCTGCTTGGCGGCGGCCCGGCGCCGCTCGGCCCGTCCCGGCCCGGGAAGGGGCTCCACGGGCCGCGGCGCCTCCTCGACGACCTCGGGCAGCTGCTGGGTCTCCCCGGCCCCGTACGCCTCACGTATGGGCTCGTACGCGGCCTCCCGCGCGGCCTCGGGGACGTGCGGCGCGTGTGGCACCCGCGGGGCCTGCGGGGCGGGGGTGGCGTGGGGAGCCTGCGGGGTCCCGTACGCGTACGGCGCCCGGTCGGCCGCGTACCCGCCGTCGTAGCCCTCGTAGCCCTGGTGCGGGGCCTGGGCGTACGGCTGCGTCCCCTCCTGGTACGGGTGGGGATACGGCTCCTGCTGCCCGTACCCGTACGGCTGCGGGGCTCCCTGCTCCTCGGGTATCGGCTCGTCTCCCGGCTGCCCCGAGGGCCGGAACCACGGCGAGCCCGTCGTCACGCGACGGCCTTGCCCACCACCGGCGCGAGCCCCGCCGACCGGCCGACCGCTCCCTCGTCTCCGCACTGCTCCAGCCAGTTGGCGAGCATCAGGTGGCCGTGCTCGGTGAGCACCGACTCGGGGTGGAACTGGACGCCCTCGACGGGCAGTTCGCGGTGGCGGAGGCCCATGATGATGCCGTCCTCGGTCCGCGCGGTCACTTCGAGCTCGGCGGGGAGGTCGGCCGGTTCGGCGGCCAGCGAGTGGTAGCGGGTGGCGGTGAACGGCGAGGGGAGGCCGGCGAAGACGCCCTTGCCCTCGTGGAGGACGGGGGAGGTCTTGCCGTGCAGCAGCTCGGGGGCGCGGTCGACGACGCCGCCGTAGGCGACGGCCATGGACTGCATGCCGAGGCAGACGCCGAAGACCGGCACCCCGGTGGCGGCGCAGTGCCGGACCATGTCGATGCAGACGCCGGCCTGCTCGGGGGCGCCCGGGCCGGGCGACAGCAGCACGCCGTCGAAGCCGTCCTGCGCGTGGCTCAGCTCCACCTCGTCGTTGCGGAGCACTTCGCACTCGGCGCCGAGCTGGTACAGGTACTGCACGAGGTTGAAGACGAAGCTGTCGTAGTTGTCGACGACGAGAATTCGCGCGCTCACTGGCCGTCCACCGTCACATCGTTGAACGGAAGCAGAGGCTCCGCCCAGGGGAACACGTACTGGAAGAGCACGTAGACGACCGCGAGGACCAGCACGACCGAGATCAGCGCCTTCACCCAGGCGTTGCCCGGCAGATGCCGCCAGATCCATCCGTACATGACGTCCGACGCCCCTTCCGTTCGTTACGGGCACCAGAGTACGGGGCGCGGGGGGCGCCGTGGGGAAGCTGTCCGAAGCCTGTGGACAACCGGGCTCGGGCGGCGCTGCTCAGGCGGCGGGCTCGGCGTAGTGGAGGTCGACGGCGCCGGTGTAGCCGGGGAGGGTCACGTTCTTGTGGTCGTCGACCTTCCAGCCGAGCCCGTACGCCTTCACGTAGAGCTGGTAGTTCTGGAGCGCCGGCGAGTCGGCGAGGGCCTTGTCGAGCTTCCCCCGGTCGCCGACGGCGGTGATCTTGTACGGGGGCGAGTAGACGCGGCCCTGGAGGATCAGGGTGTTGCCGACGCAGCGGACCGCGCTGGTGGAGATGAGCCGCTGGTCCATGACGCGGATGCCCTCGGCGCCGCCCGCCCACAGGGCGTTGACGACGGCCTGGAGGTCCTGCTGGTGGATGACCAGGTCGTTGGCCTGCGGGTCGGGGTAGCCGGGGGCGGCCTGGGCACCGGGCGGGGCGTCGTTCAGGGTGACGGTGAGGCCGGCGCCGGAGACCTCGGCGGTGCCCGCGGCGGCCTCCAGGGCCTTCAGCCTGCGGTCCTCGGCGGCGGTGGAGCCGTCGTCGCGGGCGGCCAGGGAGTCGACCTCGCCGCGCAGGGCGGCGGTGGTCTCGTCGAGGCCGGCGTTCTTGTGGCTGCGCTCCTCGATGAGGTCGGAGAGCCGCAGCAGGGAGCCGTCGGTGCGGAGGTTGGTGCCCTTGGCGGTGTTGAAGCTCGTGACGAAGAGCAGGCCGGCGAGGGCGAAGACGGCAAGGGTCAGCAGCCGGACGGGGCGCCACCTGGAGGTGCGGCCCGGTCCGGCGGGGGGTTCGCCCGGAGTGCCGGCGGAATTGCTCAACGTACCCTGATCCCCTTCTGCGCCGCGGAACCACTACGCTAACGGACGCCCGGGGGGCGCAGTCGAGCTGCTACGTCACATCCCGGCGCCAGCCACAGTTCCCTGCGCGGTCACGCAGCGCATCGACAGGAGAGTCCCTCGTGCCGAAGTCACGGATCCGCAAGAAGGCCGACTACACGCCGCCGCCGGCGAAGCAGGCCGCCAACATCAAGCTGACGAACCGCAGCTGGGTCGCTCCGGTGATGCTGGCGCTGTTCGCCATCGGCCTGGTGTGGATCGTGGTCTTCTACGTCACCGACGGTTCGCTTCCGATCGAGTCGATCCGGAACTGGAACATCGTGGTCGGCTTCGGTTTCATCGCCGCCGGGTTCGGTGTCTCCACCCAGTGGAAGTGAGCCCGTAGCGGCGGGGAAGCGAGCCGCGGCGACGGGCGCTTAGCGGGTCCGCCCGGCTGCCGTCAAGCTCACCCCAGAGTTTATCCACAGCGTTGTGCACAGCACTGGATAACTTACGAAGATCTGTGGATAACTCGCACCGGGTTGACGCCGGTATGACCGCGAGGACCGCCTCAGTATCGACGGACGCCCCCTGCCTCCCGGGAGAAATCCCAGGTCAGAGGCAGGGGGCTCCGTCACACCCAGGGTGGTGGGGAGAACCCGCCGCACACTGTGGATAACTCTGGGGAAAGCTCTTCTCCCCAGCTCGTCCACAGGCCTCTGCGCTCAGGTGAGCGCCATCGTACGGGCCACGACCACGCCCGCCTCGATCAGCAGCAGCAGTCCACAGGCGCCGTACTGGATCAGCTCCCGGCGGGCCCGGGGCGCCTGCACGAGGACGTACGTCAGCACGAGACCGGCCACCAGTCCCCCCACGTGCGCCTCCCAGGAGATCCCCGGACGGGTGAATGTCAGCAACAGGGACAGGGCCACGAAGAGGGCCACCGGCCGCATGTCCTGACGGCGCCGGCGGGCCAGCACCACCCACGCCCCGATGAGGCCGTAGACGATGCCCGAGGCCCCCAGCGAGGGCTGGTTCGGCGCCGCGACCGTGTAGGCGAGGACCGATCCCGCCAGGCCGGTGATCAGGCACAGCAGCGCGTACCGGGACCGGCCCAGCTCGGGCTCGACGATCCCGCCGATCACCCACAGGCCCAGCAGGTTGAAGAGGATGTGCCACGGCTCCTGGTGCAGCACCGTGGCGGTGAGGAGCCGGTACCACTCGCCGTCCGCGACGCCCACGACCTCGCCGAGCAGCGGGTTGTACGCGTACCCGATCAGCACCAGCTCGTCCACGAACCGGTCGCCGAGGATCAGCACCGGCAGGTAGACGGCCGCGCAGATCCCAATGAGGACCTTGGTGACCAGCCGGTCGTCCGTCCGGACCCGGCCGCCGGCCAGCGTCCGCGGCCGGTTCGCGTCCGCCGCGTGCCCGGTGCCGGACCCGCCGCGGACGCAGTCGGGGCACTGGAAGCCGACCGAGGCCGAGACCATGCACTGCGGACAGATGGGCTTCTCGCAGCGGGCGCACCGGATGCCCGTCTCGGTGTCGGGGTGGCGGTAGCAGGGCTGGAGTCCGGCCTGCGCGTCCATGGGCGGGGTCCCGTCCTTCCCGGTCAGCGCTGCTCGATCACCACGGACTCGACCACCACGTCCTCCAGCGGCCGCTGGGTCTGCGGGTCGGTGGGCACGGCCGCGATCGCGTCCACGACGGCCCGGCTCTTCGGGTCCACGACCTCGCCGAAGATCGTGTGCTTGCGGTTCAGCCAGGTCGCCGGGCCGACCGTGATGAAGAACTGCGAGCCGTTGGTGCCCGGCCCCGCGTTCGCCATCGCCAGCAGGTACGGCCGGTCGAACCACAGCTCGGGATGGAACTCGTCCGCGAACTCGTACCCCGGGCCGCCCGTGCCCGTGCCCAGCGGATCGCCGCCCTGGATCATGAAGTCGCCGATGACGCGGTGGAAGACCGTGCCGTCGTAGAGCGGGTCGGAGGAGACCCGGCCGGTGCCCGGGTGGGTCCACTCGCGCTCGCCCGAGGCGAGCTCGACGAAGTTGCGCACCGTCTTCGGCGCGTGGAACGGCAGCAGGCGCACCTCGATGTCGCCCGCGCTGGTCTTGAGGATCGCGTGCGGCATCGCCACGGTCCGCCCCTCCCTGATCGTGCGTCACGCCGCGGAACGGAACGCCTCACGCGCCGGCGGCTCTGGCGAGTCGATCCTCGCATGCCCCGGTACGGCCGTCGGCATGCCTCGCGTCCCCCGCATGCCCCGGATGCCCGCCCCGCATGCCGGACCGCGCTCCGGCAGGCATGATGCCGAAAAGGATGGAAAGGCGAAAACCCGACATCGCTCGCCACCGAGGAGGAGGAACCCGTGACTCGCATGGACAGCGTGCGCGCCGCTACGGATTCGGCGAAGGAGAGCGTCCTGCACGCCGCGGACGTGGTGGCGCCGTACGCCGGCACGGCCAAGGACCAGGCCGCGCACTATGCGCACGAGGCGCGGGCGCGGCTCGCACCCAAGGTGTCGAGCGCCGCTCGGCAGGCCCGTGCACAGGCCCGCGCGCAGTACGCGGCGCGGGTGGCGCCGCACGTGCCGCCGCGGGTCGACATGGCCGCGCAGCGCGCCGCGGCCCGGACCCGCTCGGTCGCCCATCAGGTGACGGACTACACCGTTCCGCGCGTCGAGCACGCGGTCGCCGCGACCGGTCCCGTCCTGGGGGAGGCCGGGTCGCGTACGCAAGCCGCCTGGTGCGCGCTGCGCGGCCAGGTGACGCCGGACGACGTCCGGAAGATCGTGAGGAAGCATGAGCGCCGGGCCAGGGCCGGGCGTCTGGTCAAGGGGCTCGCCGTGTTCGGCGTGCTGGTCGGCGGCGCGTTCGCCGCCTGGAAGTGGTGGGACAAGCAGTCCAACCCCGACTGGCTGGTCGAGCCGCCGGCTCCCACGGAGGTGGACGAGGGCTCGGGCATGCCGTCCGCGTCGGAGGTCTACACGGGCGCGGAGGCCGAGGCCGGTTCGGGCGTGGTCACGGAGGCCGGGAGCGACGTGGAGGTCGAGACCGGGACCGTGGCCGGGATCGAGGCGGAGACGGAGACCGAGTCGACGGAGCCCGACGAGCGCCGCTGACCTGGGGTCGTTCCGTACGAGGGCGGTCTGCACGGGGTGGATCGGTCCGGGCTGCGGGGCCTGAGGTGCGGGGAGCGAGGTGTGGTCTCCCCGCACCTCAGGCTGCCGTCGCGAGCGCCAGCTCCGTCAGCGCCGCCGGCTCGGCCGCGAGCGGGGCGGCGGGGCGCAGTTGCCGGACGGCGGGCGAGGAGCCGTGCGCCTCGGCACCGATCCGCTGCTTGATGGTGGGCGGCAGCGAACCGCGGCGGGCGGGTGCCCACGGTTCCGCCTGCCGCTGTGCCACGACGGTCGCGGCGCGCTCCGCGGCGGCGGGACGGGCGGCGGGGGCGGCCGGCTCCTCGGGCTGGGTCACCGGGGCCTGGCCCCGGGCGGCGGCGGGAGCCGCCAGGCCGACGGAGGCGAGCAGGGCGAAGAGGACGGAGATGAAGGCGGTCCAGAACTGCTTGACCTTGGCGGTGGCCATGGCCCCTCACTTTCGTGTACGCGGCGTTCAGATGCTTTGAGCGCTTCCCGAATGGTTCCTCTCGGGTTGCGCGCTTTTCATACCTTCCTCATGATCTGCACCGGGCCCGGGTTTCCGCGGAGCGACGCCGCCGCCGCGCAGTTCTTCCGATGAACACCACCCGTCCGGCCCAGAGCCGCCTTCCGCCCCCTCCCCACCCCTGCCTCCGTGATGCCCGTCACACCCCTGTCACAGGCGACGGCCCCGCGGTGTCTTGAGGTCGCACCCCTGAGGACGGGGCGCACGGAGGAGGGACATCATGGGCCGCACCACCGAAGTGGTCGTGATCGGCGGCGGATACGCCGGGGTCATGGCCGCCAACCGACTCACCCGGCGCGACGACGTGACCGTGACGGTGATCAACCCCCGTCCGTCGTTCGTCCCCCGGCTCCGGCTCCACCAGCTGGTCGGCGGCAGCCACCCCGCGGTCATGGAGTACGAGGAGGTGCTGACCGGACGGGCCCGGCGCGTGGTCGACTCCGTGGCCCGGATCGACGCCCCCGCGCGCGTGGTGACCCTGGAGTCCGGCGGCACCGTCCGCTACGACCACCTCGTGTACGCGGTCGGCAGCACGGTCGCCCGGCCCGACGTGCCCGGCGTCGCCGAACACGCCCACCACGTCGCCGAACTGGAGGCCGCCGAGCGGCTGCGCGCCGCCGTCGCGGCGCTGCCCGCCGGGGTCCCCGTCACCGTCGTCGGCGCCGGCCCCACCGGCATCGAGACCGCCGCCGAACTCGCCGAGGGCGGCCGCCCGGTGACGCTGGTCTGCGGCGGGCTCCTCGGCCCGTACCTGCACCCCAGGGCCCGGCGCTCGGCCGCCCGCCGGTTCGCCGCCCTCGGGGTCACCGTGCTGGACGGGCCCGGCACGAAGGTCACGGAGATGACCGCGGACACCGTCCGCCTCGCCGACGGCCGCACGGTCACCGGCGGACTCGCCGTCTGGACCGCCGGCTTCGGCGTCCCCGGCCTCGCCGCGCGCAGCGGGCTGACCACCGACGCCGACGGACGGCTGCTCACCGACGAGACGCTCACCAGCGTCGACGACGAGCGGATCGTCGCGGCCGGGGACTGCTCCGCCCCCTCCGGCCTGCCGTTCCGGATGAGCGCCTACGTCGCCGGCTGCCTCGGGGCGCACGCCGCCGACACCGTCCTCGCCCGGATCGCGGGAGAGCAGCCCGAGCCCGTCGACCTGGCGTTCAACGCGATGTGCCTCAGCTTCGGGCGCCGCACCGCGATCTTCCAGATCGCCCACAAGGACGACCGGGCGATGGCACTCTACGTCGGTGGGCGTGCGGGGGCGAAGCTCAAGGAACTCGGCTGCACGCTCAGCGTCAAGCACCTGACGGCGGAGGCCCGCAAGCCCGGTGCGCACTCCTGGCCCAAGGACGGAAAGCACCGGCCGCGGCTGCTGCGGGAGCGCGCGGTCCGCACCGCGGACACCCCCGAGCCCGCGGCCTGACCGCCGGCACCGCACACCGACGACGGGGAGAGACAGCGGCATGACGAGCGCGCACGGCACGGACCCGGCGACCGAGACCTTCGTCGCCCACCGGAACCTGCTGTTCACGGTGGCCTACGAGATGCTCGGCTCGGCCGCCGACGCCGAGGACGTCCTCCAGGAGACCTGGCTCCGCTGGACCGGCGTCGACCTGGAGCAGGTCCGCGACCGGCGGGCGTACCTGGTCCGCATCACCACCCGGCAGGCCCTCAACCGGCTGCGCACGGTGCAGCGGCGCCGCGAGGCGTACGTCGGGCAGTGGCTGCCCGAACCGCTGCTGACGACACCGGACGTGGCGGAGGACGTCGAGCTCACCGAGTCGGTGTCGATGGCGATGATGCTGGTCCTGGAGACCCTCACCCCCACCGAGCGGGCCGTCTTCGTGCTCCGCGAGGTGTTCCAGGTGGAGTACGAGGAGATCGCGGCGGCCGTCGGCAAGACCCCGGCCGCCGTCCGCCAGATCGCGCACCGCGCCCGCAAGCACGTCGACGCCCGCCGCCCCCGCACCACGGTCTCGGCACGGGAGGCACGGGCGGTCGTGGACTCCTTCCGGCGGGCCCTGGAGACCCGCGACCCGCAGGACTTCCTGGCCCTGCTCGCCCCCGACGTCGTCCTCGTCGGCGACGGCGGCGGGATCAAGAAGGCCGCGCTGCGTCCGGTCGTCGGCGCCGACAAGGTCACCCGCTTCTACCTGGGCGGCTCCGACAAGGCCGGGGTCACGATCACCACCGAGCCCACCGTCGTCAACGGCTCCCCGGCGCTCGCGGTCCTCCTCGACGGCGAGCTGGACGGGGTCATGGCGATGCGCGTGGAGTCCGGCCTGATCACCGGCCTCTACTACGTGCGCAACCCGGAGAAGCTGACCCACCTCACGGCCGAGACCTCCCTCACCCTCCGCTGACCCCGTTCCGGGAAGGACCCCGAGATGCCCGCACCGAGCACCGCACCCGCCCCCGCCCCTTCCCGCGCGTACAACACCACCCTGAAGGCGGCCCTCGCGCTCCAGACCCTGGCGCTCCTGTTCCAGGCGGGCACGGCCGGCGCCCTGCTCGTCTCCTCCCAGGGCGCCCTCCTCCACGACGCCGGCTCCCGGGTGATGTACGGCGCCTCGATGCTGTACGTGATCGCCGCGGTCGTCGCCTGGCGGCCCGGCGGCGGCAGCCCCCGCCCGATCCTGTACGCGTCCGGGCTCCTCGTCCTGGCCTCGGCGCAGGTCGCCCTGGGCGTGGCCCACCTCCCCGAGTACCACGTGCCGCTGGGCGTCCTGATGGTCGCCCTCAGCACCCTGGACCTGGCCCGCGCCCTCACGACCGACCCCAGACCCGCACGCTGACCGCCGGCCCCGGGAAGCCCCTCCGCGGCCGGAGGGGCTTCCGCGTCCCCCGGAACGGTCCCGCGCCGCTCAGTCCCTGGCCGCTCAGTCCCGCGCCGCCGTCGCGTCGACCACCGCGGCTCCCTGCCGCACCAGGGAGGCCCGCAGCGCGTCCGGATCGCCGCCCTGGGACGTGAGCAGGACCCGCTGCTGCTCGGCGACGAAGGGCCACGTGGCGATGGCGATCAGGGTGAGGACGAGGTGCGCCGTCTCGCAGCGCCCGATCTCCCCCAGGGCGACGCTCAGCTTGCCGCACTTCTCGCGGTAGTACGCCGACCGCTCCTCCTGGCCGGGGAAGTCCTGCCCGCCGTAGTGGAGCCCTTCCCAGGCGATGAGCCGGGCCAGCGTGGGGTCCTTGGCGTGGTAGTCGAAGATGTCGCCGACGTAGCGCCGCGCGGCCTCCAGGGTCTCGGGGACCGGGACGTGACGACCGAGATCCTCGTAGGCCGCGCTGATGACGGCGGCGAACAGCCCTTCCTTGCTGCGGAAGTTCGCGTACAGGCGCTGCTTGTTCACCCCGGAGGCCGCGGCGATCCGGTCGACGCGCGCCCCGGCGATCCCGTGCCGGGCGAACTCCGCGCGGGCCGCGTCCAGGAGCTTCCTGCGGGTGATCTGGCTCTTCTCGGTCTGCATGCCGACCCACTATAGACATCAAACCAACCATCTAGTTAGTTTCAACAACAAGCAAAAAACCAACTAGATGGTTGCACTCGCCTCGCCGATCTTCGTAACGTCATCCCCACCGCAGGGGATGCGCAGCCGCAAACACGGCGGCGGCCTTCCAACCACCCTCCACCGAGGGCCGGTTCGCTATGCCCTGATGCTGCCCAAGGGGGGCTGAGCAGGTCCACCGCGGTACGGCGAAAGGAGCCTTGTCTCCCCTGTCATTGCGACTGCACAACGAGACCGGGCCGCTTCCGGCGGCGGTCGCCGCGGACCGACCCGCCCCTCTCCCACGCCCCACGACCACCACCACCCTTGGAGTCACCCCACCCCATGTCCTCTTCCCAGACCCTGAGCGGCGTGACGGGCGGCCTGGCCACCGCGCTGGCCTGGGGCGGCATGTTCGCCGTCGCCCAGTCCGCCTACCACCACCTGGACCCCTTCCACCTCACCGCCGCCCGCTTCGCCCTCGGCGCCCTGATCTTCCTCGCGCTCCTCGCCCTCAAGGAAGGGAGGACCGCGTTCCGGTACGAGGGCACCCTGGGCAAGCTGTGGATCCTCGGCACCGTGGGGTTCGCCGGCTTCAACCTGCTGACCTACGTCGGACTGCAGTCCATGCCCGCGCAGAGCTCGTCCCTGGTCGTGGCCACGATGCCGCTGGTCACCGTGATCGTGCTGTGGATCAGGACCAGGAAGGCCCCCGCGCCCCTGGCCCTCGCCTTCGTCGTCCTCGCCCTGATCGGTCTGACCGTCGTCCTCGGCAACGGCAACCCGCTCACCGTGTTCTCCGGCGGCCTGGGCACCGGCGGGCTGCTCACCCTGATCGGCGTCGTCTGCTGGGTCGTCTACACCACCAGCGCCTCGCAGTTCCCCACCTGGTCACCCCTGCGCTACACCGCGCTGAGCTGCCTGCCCGGCACCGTCAGCATCCTGGTCGTCACCGCCGTCAGCCAGGCGGCGGGCTGGACCGGCAGCTTCGGACCTGGCGACTACGCCGCCGCCTGGTGGCAGATCCTGTACGTGGCGATCCCCGCCACCGCCGTGGCCATCCTGACCTGGAACATCGCCAACCGGAACCTCGGCCCGACCAACGGGGTGCTGTTCATCAACCTCGTCCCCGTCACCGCGTTCGTCGTCTCCGCCTTCCAGGGCCACACCCCCACCGGAGCGGAACTGACCGGCATCTGTCTGGTGATCGCGTCCCTGATCGGCGCCAACATCGCCACCCGCCGGCACCTCGCCCGCGCGGAGCCTGCCCCCACCGCGGCGCTCGCCGGTGACCGGGCACCGGCCCCGCCGTCGGCGCCACGGCGCTGACGCGTCGTACGAGAAAAGCCCCTCCGGCCGCGTTTACGCAGGTCAGAGGGGCTATCGTTTGTGGAGCCTAGGGGAGTCGAACCCCTGACATCTGCCATGCAAAGACAGCGCTCTACCAACTGAGCTAAGGCCCCGGAACGAGGACAGCCTACCGGTTCCGCGCCTGTCCCGGGCAAAAGGTGGGGGCTCCCGGTGAACGACCACTCTCCGTAAGATGCTGACCGAGGTTCGCAGTGGCGAACCGCAGGGATGGGGAGAAGTGATGGACGCAGCGCAGCAGGAAGCCACGGCAAGAGCCAGAGAGCTTCAGCGCAGTTGGTACGGGGAGCCGCTGGGGGCGCTCTTCCGTCGGCTGATCGACGATCTCGGGCTCAACCAGGCCAGGCTGGCCGGGGTGCTCGGGCTCTCCGCGCCCATGCTGTCCCAGCTGATGAGCGGCCAGCGCGCCAAGATCGGCAACCCGGCCGTGGTCCAGCGCGTCCAGGCCCTCCAGGAGCTCGCCGTGCAGGTCGCCGACGGCAGCGTCAGCGCCGCCGAGGCCACCGACCGCATGGACGAGATCAAGAAGTCCCAGGGCGGTTCCGTCCTCACCGGCACCAGCGGGCAGACCGCCAACGGCTCCGGCGCACCGACCGTGCGGCGCGTGGTCCGGGAGATCCAGTCGCTGCTGCGCTCCGTGGCCGCCGCCGGCGACATCATCGACGCCGCCGACTCCCTCGCCCCGCACCACCCGGAACTGGCAGAGTTCCTCCGGGTCTACGGCGCCGGGCGCACCGCCGACGCGGTCGCCCACTACGAGTCCCACCAGAACTGACACGGCACACACGACGGACGACTGACGACGGACGGGGAGCGGGCGCAGCGCGATGGGTGAGGTCTTCGCCGGCAGGTACGAGCTGATCGATCCGATCGGGCGGGGCGGGGCCGGCGCGGTCTGGCGCGCCTGGGACCACCGGCGCCGCCGCTACGTGGCGGCCAAGGTGCTCCAGCAGAGCGACGCGCACACGCTGCTCCGCTTCGTCCGCGAGCAGGCGCTGCGGATCGACCATCCGCACGTGCTCGCCCCGGCCAGCTGGGCCGCCGACGACGACCAGGTCCTCTTCACGATGGACCTGGTCGCCGGCGGTTCGCTCGCCCACGTCATCGGCGACTACGGGCCGCTGCCGCCCCGGTATGTGTGCACGCTCCTCGACCAGCTGCTGTCGGGGCTGGCGACGGTGCACGCGGAGGGGGTCGTGCACCGGGACATCAAGCCGGCCAACATCCTGATGGAGGCCACCGGTACGGGCCGTCCGCACCTGCGGCTGTCGGACTTCGGCATCTCGATGCGCAAGGGCGAACCGCGGCTCACCGAGACCAACTACGTGGTGGGCACGCCCGGTTACTTCGCGCCCGAGCAACTCCTCGGCGCCGAGCCCGACTTCACTGCGGACCTGTACGCGGTGGGCCTGGTCGCGCTGTATCTGCTGCACGGCACCCGCCCGGACTCGCAGGCGCTGGTGGAGCACTTCCTGACGCACGGGACCCCGCCGGCGCCCGACAGCGTCCCCGAGCCGCTGTGGCAGGTCCTGGCCGGGCTGCTCCAGCCGGACCCGCAGGCCCGCTTCCGTACGGCCACGGGCGCGCGGAAGGCGCTGAACGCCGCCGTGGAGATGCTGCCCGAGCCGGAGGGCGGCGAGGAGCCGGTCGAGATCTTCGACCAGCTCGGCCCGCTGCCCGACGGTTTCGGCCCCGACGGCCCGGTCGCCCGCCCGGTCCAGGACACCCCGCCACCGGTCCAGGACACGCCGCCGGCCCCGCCGGTCCCCGCCGCCGCCCCGGTCCCGGCCGCCACCGCCCCGACCCCGCAGCCACAGCAGCAGCCGCACACGCAGCCGCCCACGCCGCCCCTCCACGACCCGTACCGGCAGCCCTACCAGCAGCCCCAGCAGTCGCCCCACCAGGACCAGCAGCACAACCCGTACCGGCAGCCGGTGCCCGGGCCCTCCGAGACGGGCAGCTTCCACCTGCCCCCGCCGGTCGCCCATCCCGTGCCCCCCTTCGACCCCGCGGTGCCGCCGACCCAGCCGCAGCGGCACACCCCTACTGATCCATACACCGGACAGCCCGTTCAGGTTCCCGGACGGCGACCGGGACCGCCCCCGAAGGTGGCGGTCCCGGTGCTGCTGCTGGCGCTGGTGTCGCTGGCGGTCGGCTTCTGGGCGCTGACGCAGGTCTGACGGATCAGCGGGCCGCCCGGCGGGCCATCAGGGTCCAGGCGCCGAGCCCGACGAGCAGGACGGTGCCGAGGCCGAGGCCGCCCGCGGCAAGCCCGACCATCAGCGTGTCCCCGCCGGCCGCCTCGTCGGCGCCGGCACCGCTCGCCGCCGCCTCCCGGTCGTCGCCCGTCACCTGGAAGATGCCCGGGTCCGAGGCGTAGGCGGGCGCGGCCTTCTTCTCGCCCCTGACGTTGACCCGCAGGATCAGCGGCAGGGCCTCGTTCCCGTACTCCTCGGCGATCTCGGGGCTGAGGGTGGCGGTGAGGTAGTACCAGCCGGCGAACCGCATGCCGCTGGTGGCGGTCTCGGACGAACCGCGGTTCTCGTGGGCGACGGGCCGCTGCGGGGCGAGGGCCGCGGTGGCCGGGTCGCCGCTGTAGCTGACCGTCTGGAGGTCGACGTAGCCGCGCGCCGGGTTGTCGAGGCCGAGCGCGAGCGCGTTGCTGACGGAGTCGTCACCGGCGGTGCTGCTGCCCAGCTCGGCGGTGGCGAAGATCTGCTGGCCCCAGTCGACCGGCACCCGCCAGAAGAGCGTCTGGCCGGGCCGGATGTCCGCCCGCCACTCGCCCTCCCGGAGCGAGACGGCCGTGTGGAAGCCGTCCCCGCCCTGGCGGACCTGCGGCTCGCCGGCGGGCGGCCCGGGCGTCCCGGACGGCCAGGACTCGGGCAGCTTGTCCGGGCCGTTCTCGCGCAGCAGCGGCTCGGTGACGTGCTGGAGCTCCAGCTCCCAGTCGTCCGGGGTGGAGGTGGCGTCCGACTCGCGCTCGACGAGCACGTAGTACGTCCCGGCGTCCTGGCAGGCGGTCTCGTCCGGGTCGACGATCCGGCGCGCGTACCCCGTCAGCGGGCGGACGTGGTCGCCGGTGGCGAAGTTGACCTCCTGGTAGCCGCACTGCGTGCCGCTGCCGTCCTGGATCTCGATCCGGAAGCCGTCGCCGTACGCGGCCTTGCCGCCCGGCTTGGGGACGGCGACGGCGGAGACGTACGAGTTCTTCGTGGTGTCCAGGTTGAGCCGGTAGTAGACCTTGCCGTCCTTCTTGAGGGTGTCCCGGTACGTCCTGCCGGGCTCCAGCACGTCGGCGTCGGCGCTGGACGCGGCGCCCTCGATCCGCTGCCCCGCGGGGTCGAAGGCGTACGCGGGCAGGGGAGGCCCTTCGGCCGCCCACGCGGGCAGCGCGGTGAGCGTGCCCACCGCGGCGGCGGCCGTGAGGAGCGCCGCGGCCTTCCGTGTCCTGGCCGCGGTCCTCCCCCTCCGTCCGGTCCCTGCCCCGGCCGTGGCCCCCGCCTGCGTGCTCACGCGCTTCTCCTCGTCGTGTCCGTCATCGCGCCCGGCCCCGGGCCCGCCGGACGCCGAGGACGACCCCCGTGAGCAGGAGGAGCGCCCCGCCGCCGACCGCCAGGGCCGTCGTGCCGGACCATCCTGCCCCGCTCGTGGCCCCGGTGTCCGCACCGGGGGCGGATTCGCCCCCGGCCGCCGGCGCCTCGGGGGCCACCACGCGCGCGTGGTGCTCGGGACCGGCCTTCTCCTCGCCGAGGACGCCGATCCGCAGGACGAACCCGATCTCGGGGTCGCCGGGGATGCGGGCGGCGTCGGCGCCGAGGGTGACGGCGATGTAGTGGGCGCCGGGGAGGTGGACGGGGGTCACGTTCGGGTCGGGCTCGTAGCGGTTGGTCCAGGCGACGGGGACCGTGGCCATGCGCAGCTCGGCCGGTTCGCCCGTGTACGCGGTCCGCGAGCTGAAGCCGGAGCCGGTGCCGACCGGGTGCCGGGTGGGCGTGTACACCTCGGTGGCGACGTAGGAGCGGACGGTCGTGCCGGTGCCGGCGGCGGCCGGTACGTTGCCGAACTCGACGTCGTAGCGCAGCTGTCGGCCCCAGCCGACGGGCACCTTGTACCAGCGGGTCTGGGCGGGCAGCAGCCGGTCGCGCCAGGCGCCGGCCGAGAGTTCCGCGGCGTCATTGAAGCCGGTGCCGCCGTGGACCTCGCGCGGCTCGCCCGCGGGCACCGGGGCGTCGAGCCCGGCGCCGTACTCGGGCTCCGACTGCGCGGGCACGGTCCCGGCCGGCAGCGGCTTCTCGACGTCGAGGAGCAGCTCCAGCGGCCAGCGGGCGGCGTCCGAGCCGGGCTTGCTGGTGCGCTCGACGGTGAGCCAGTAGCGGCCGGGCCGATCGCAGGCGGAGTACCGCTTCTGGGTGGGGACGCGGGCGACGGAGGAGGTGAGCGGCACCGCGCCCTCGTCCTGGTGGAAGATCTCGCTCCGGGTGCCGCAGGTGCCCTCGTCGCCGATGGAGGAGAGCCAGACGACGCTGGTGGTGATCTTGTCGACGGTGTCGACGGCGGAGCCGGGCTGCGGAACGGCGGTGGCCGAGAAGTGGGCGGTGGAGTCGGCGTCGAGGTCGGTGGCGTAGTAGCGCTTCTCACCGGGGCCGATGCTGTCGAGGTACTGCCCGGGGGCGAGGTCGGGCGCGCCGGAGCGTCCGGGGGTGCCGCGCACCGGGGTGCCGTCGAGCCGGTAGCCGTCGGCGGAGAGCCGGGCGGCGCGCTGGAGCTGGCGGGCGAGGGCGTCGGCGTCGGGGGCGTCGTAGTAGCGGCCGTTGCCGGCCTCGGCGACGCACTCCAGCTGTTCGCGGGCCTTGCCGGCGACCTGGAAGCCGACGGCGTCGACGCGCAGGCCGATGCCCTGGCGGGCGAGGTCGGCGGCGACCTCGCAGGGCTCGGGGGTGCCGCAGGTGTCCTCGCCGTCGGAGACGAGCAGGATCGTGCGGGTGGCGGGGGCGCCTCCGGCGGGCTTCGGCAGGTCCTCCGCGGCCTTGCGGAGGGAGAGGCCGATGGGGGTGTCGCCCTTGGGGGTGACCGCGGCGACGGCGGCCTTGAGGCCGGCCCGGTCGAGCGGGGCGACGGGCCGGGCGAGGCGGGTGTCGTCGCAGCCGCTCGCCTTGTCGGCGCCGTAGACGCGCAGTCCGGTGGGGTGGCCGTCGGGGAGGCCGTCCACGACGGTCCCGAGGGCGTCCCGGGCCGCCGCCATCCTCGTACGGCCTCCTGAGCCCGGGCCGCCGACCGGCTCGGCCATGGAGCCGGAGGAGTCCAGCACCATCACCAGGGCTCCGCCGGAAGCGGTCCCGGGGCCCTCCTCGGCCGCCGCCTGCGGTGCCGGGCCGAGCAGCAGCGCGAGGACGCCGGCCAGCGCGCCTCCCGCCGCGGTCCTTCGTCGTCCTGTCGTCACGGTGTCCCCCTGGGCGTCCTCGGCCGCGAACGGACGCGTCCCTGTTCCCTTACGGACGGGTGCTTGTCCCCCTACGGACGCGCACTCGCTCCCGTACGGACGCGCCTTTGTTCGCGAGCACTCAACTTTGCCATCGCAAGCTAATGATTTGCTCAGGCGAATTCAAGGACTTTCTGTCACGACCGCGCAACAGCCCGTCCCGCAGGTGGGGTCCGGAAACGCCGAGATCCCGGTCGCGCGAGGCGCGGCCGGGATCTCGGTTTCAGATGGGTGGGTCTCAGACACCGGAACCGGACGGCACGGAGTCGGTCGCCTCCGTCCACAGGTCCTGCTCGGCGCGATCCGCCTGGATCTGGCGGTACACGAGGAGCCCGCCGATGGCGGCCAGTGCGACCAGGAGCAGCTTCTTCACCGCGCGACCTCGTCTTTCGTTGACGTAGGAGACTTCTGACGCCCACTCTACACATCGACCGATACCGATCGGTGACCTGTGCGAGCGCCAAACGTCACACACAAACCCGCCGCAACGAGAACGACCCGGACGGAGGAACCGTCCGGGTCGTTCTTCTGTGTGGGGCTAACAGGATTTGAACCTGTGGCCTCATCCTTATCAGGGATGCGCTCTAACCAACTGAGCTATAGCCCCGCCGCGCTTCTCGGTGTTTCTCCGTCGCGCTGACTCCTGAACATTAGCGCACGTGGGGGCCAGTCCCAAAATCGCCCGGAGCGGCAGGCTCCGGAAGGGCGCGGCACCGGCCCCCTCGCGGGCTACTCGTCCTCGGCCAGGGTCAGCTCGACGCCGCCGACGAACCCGGCGGACAGGTTGTAGATGAACGCGCCGAGCGTCGCCAGCGCGGTCATCAGGACCACGTCGATCACCGCGATCACCGAGGTGAACATCAGGACCCGAGGCAGCGACAGGAACGACTGCAGGTCGAAGCCGTTGGACTCGTTCGAGCCCGTCGCCTCGCTGATCGTCCCGCCGACCGTCGAGAAGACGCCCATGGCGTCCATGACCATCCACAGCACGGCCGCCGCGACGACCGTGCAGATGCCCAGGGCGATGGAGAGCAGGAAGCTCACCTTCATGACCGACCACGGGTCGGCCTTCGCGACCCGCAGCCGCGCCTTGCGGGTGCGCGGCGTCGTCCGCGCGCCCGTCCGGGGCCGCCGCACCGCGCCGCCGCCCTGGGTCTGGCCGCCGCCCTGCGGGCCGTCGTAGGCCCGCGGCGGGTGGTACGCGCCCGCCGGTGCCGCCGCCGGGCGCTCGCCCGGCAGGGCACCGTTGTAGGCCTGGTAGGGGGGCTGCTGCCCCCGAGTGTCCGTCACCGCAACCCCCTGGGAGTCCGTGGCCGAGCCACGTGCGCCGTGCGCTCCAGCACCTGCAGAAGCTCCGGCGGCCGCCGATCCGGCGCCCGTGGCTCCACTCACGCTCTACTCCTCGTGATCCCCGGCCGCGGGCTCCGTGCCCCCGACCGATGCCTCGGCCTCGGATGCCTCCAGGGCACCCTCGGCGTCGTCGACCTCTTCGTCCTCGCTGCCGGCCTCGGCGTTCCGTGCGATGCCGACGACGGCATCGCGCTTGCCCAGGTTGATCAGCTGGACGCCCATGGTGTCACGGCCGGTCTCCCTGACTTCGTTGACTCGCGTGCGAATCACACCGCCGGACAGCGTGATGGCGAGGATCTCGTCGGTCTCCTCCACCACCAGCGCGCCCACGAGCGAGCCGCGGTCCTCCACGATCTTGGCGGCCTTGATGCCGAGGCCGCCGCGGCCCTGGACGCGGTACTCGTCGACGGGGGTGCGCTTCGCGTACCCGCCGTCGGTCGCGGTGAAGACGAACGTACCGGGCCGGACGACATTCATCGAGAGCAGTTCGTCGTCCTCGCGGAAACTCATGCCCTTGACGCCCGAAGTGGCGCGTCCCATCGGACGCAGCGCGTCGTCCGTCGCGGTGAAGCGGATCGACTGCGCCTTCTTGGAGATCAGCAGCAGGTCGTCCTCGGCGGAGGCCAGCTCGGCGCCGATCAGCTCGTCGTCGCTGCCGTCCTCCCGCTCCCGCAGGTTGATGGCGATGACACCGCCGGAGCGCGGCGAGTCGTAGTCCTTCAGCGCGGTCTTCTTCACCAGGCCGGAGCGGGTCGCGAGGACCAGGTACGGCGCGGCCTCGTAGTCGCGGATCGCCAGGATCTGCGCGATCTGCTCGTCCGGCTGGAAGGCCAGCAGGTTGGCCACGTGCTGGCCGCGGGCGTCCCGGCCGGCGTCCGGCAGCTCGTACGCCTTGGCCCGGTAGACCCGGCCCTTGTTGGTGAAGAAGAGCAGCCAGTGGTGGGTGGTGGAGACGAAGAAGTGGTCGACGATGTCGTCCTGCTTCAGCTTCGTCCCGCGCACGCCCTTGCCGCCGCGCTTCTGCGAGCGGTAGTCCTCGGTCTTGGTGCGCTTGACGTAGCCGCCCCGCGTGATCGTGACGACGATGTCCTCCTCGGCGATGAGGTCCTCGATGGACATGTCACCGTCGAAGGGCACCAGCTTGGAGCGGCGGTCGTCGCCGAACTTCTCGACGAGGGCGGCGAGTTCCTCGCTGACGATGGCCCGCTGCTTCTCCGGCGAGGCCAGGATCGCGTTGTACTCGTTGATCTTCGCCTGGAGCTCGTCGTGCTCGGCGATGATCTTCTGCCGCTCCAGGGCGGCGAGCCGGCGGAGCTGCATCTCCAGGATCGCGTTCGCCTGGATCTCGTCGATCTCCAGCAGGCCCATCAGGCCCTCGCGCGCGACCTCGACGGTGTCGCTGCGGCGGATGAGGGCGATGACCTCGTCGATCGCGTCGAGGGCCTTGAGGAGGCCGCGCAGGATGTGGGCGCGCTCCTCGGCCTTGCGCAGCCGGAACTTCGTCCGGCGGACGATGACCTCGATCTGGTGCGTCACCCAGTGGCGGATGAACGCGTCCAGGGAGAGGGTGCGCGGCACGCCGTCGACGAGCGCCAGCATGTTGGCGCCGAAGTTCGTCTGGAGGTCGGTGTGCTTGTACAGGTTGTTGAGGACGACCTTGGCGACCGCGTCCCGCTTGAGGACGATGACCAGGCGCTGGCCGGTCCGGGACGAGGTCTCGTCGCGGACGTCGGCGATGCCGCCGATCTTGCCGTCCTTCACCAGGTCGGCGATCTTCTGCGCGAGGTTGTCCGGGTTGACCTGGTACGGGAGCTCCGTGACCACCAGGCACTGGCGGTTCTGGATCTCCTCGACCTCGACGACCGCGCGCATGGTGATGGAGCCGCGGCCGGTGCGGTACGCCTCCTCGATGCCCTTGCGGCCGACGACGAGCGCGCCGGTCGGGAAGTCGGGGCCCTTGATGCGCTCGATGAGCGCGTCGAGGAGCTCCTCGTGGCCGGCCTCGGGGTGGGCCAGGTACCACTGGGCGCCCTCGGCGACCTCGCGGAGGTTGTGCGGCGGGATGTTGGTCGCCATGCCGACCGCGATGCCGGCCGAGCCGTTGACCAGCAGGTTCGGGAAGCGCGACGGGAGGACCGTCGGCTCCTGGTTGCGGCCGTCGTAGTTGTCCTGGAAGTCGACGGTCTCCTCGTCGATGTCCCGGACCATCTCCATCGACAGCGGCGCCATCTTGCACTCGGTGTAGCGCATGGCGGCGGCCGGGTCGTTGCCCGGGGAGCCGAAGTTGCCGTTGGAGTCGACGAGCGGCATCCGCATCGACCACGGCTGGGCCAGGCGGACCAGCGCGTCGTAGATGGAGGTGTCGCCGTGCGGGTGGTACGTGCCCATGACGTCGCCCACGACGCGGGCGCACTTGTAGAAGCCCTTCTCGGGCCGGTAGCCGCCGTCGTACATCGCGTACAGCACGCGCCGGTGGACGGGCTTGAGGCCGTCCCGGACGTCGGGCAGCGCGCGGGACACGATGACGGACATCGCGTAGTCGAGGTACGAGCGCTGCATCTCGGTCTCGAGCCCGACGGGCTCGATGCGCAGCACCGGCTCTTCTTCTTCGGTGGTCACAGGGGGGTTCTCGTCGGCCATTGCTGGTCGTCAGTCCTTTCGTACGGTCAGCTGATACCGACTCAGATGTCGAGGAAGCGAACGTCCTTGGCATTGCGCTGGATGAAGGAGCGCCGGGCCTCGACGTCCTCGCCCATCAGCACCGAGAACAGGTCGTCCGCCTGGGCGGCGTCGTCCAGGGTGACCTGGCCGAGCACCCGGTGCTCGACGTCCATGGTGGTGACGCGCAGCTCCTCGGCGTTCATCTCGCCGAGACCCTTGAAGCGCTGGATCGAGTCTTCCCTGATCCGCTTGCCGTTCTGCTTGCCCAGCTCGACCAGCGCGTCGCGCTCGCGGTCCGAGTAGGCGTACTCGAAGTCGTCCCGGCCCCACTTGATCTTGTAGAGCGGCGGGCGGGAGAGGTACACGTGCCCGTGCTCGATCAGCGGCCGCATGAAGCGGAAGAGGAAAGTCAGCAGCAGGGTGTTGATGTGCTGGCCGTCGACGTCGGCGTCCGCCATCAGGATGATCTTGTGATAGCGGAGCTTCTCGATGTCGAAGTCCTCGTGGACCCCGGTGCCGAAGGCCGAGATCAGCGCCTGGACCTCGGTGTTCTGCAGGATCTTGTCGACGCGGGCCTTCTCGACGTTCAGGATCTTGCCGCGGATCGGCAGGATGGCCTGGTACATCGGGTTCCGGCCGGACTTGGCGGAGCCGCCGGCGGAGTCACCCTCGACGATGAAGATCTCGCACTTGGTGGGGTCGTTCGACTGGCAGTCGGACAGCTTGCCCGGGAGGGACGCCGACTCCAGCAGGCCCTTGCGGCGGGTGAGGTCGCGGGCCTTGCGGGCGGCCACGCGCGCGGTGGCGGCCGTGATGCCCTTGCGGACGATGTCCGCGGCCTCGTTCGGGTTCCGGTCGAACCAGTCCGTCAGGTGCTCGTGGACGACCTTCTGCACGAAGGTCTTCGCCTCGGTGTTGCCGAGCTTCGTCTTGGTCTGGCCCTCGAACTGCGGCTCGCCGATCTTGATCGAGATGATCGCGGTCAGACCCTCGCGGATGTCGTCGCCCGTGAGGTTCTCGTCCTTCTCGCGGAGCAGCTTCTTCTCGCGCGCGTACTTGTTGACGAGCGTCGTCAGCGCGGCGCGGAAGCCCTCCTCGTGGGTGCCGCCCTCGTGGGTGTGGATCGTGTTCGCGAAGGAGTACACGCCCTCGCTGTACGACGAGTTCCACTGCATCGCGATCTCGGCGCTGAGCAGGCGGTCCTTGTCCTCGGCCTCGATGTCGATGACCGTCGGGTTGATCAGCTCGCCCTTGCGCGAGTTGAGGTACTTCACGAAGTCGACGATGCCGCCCTCGTAGTGGTACGTCACCGTGCGCGCGGCCGGCTCGGCGGCGGCCTCGGCGTCCGGGTCGTCGGCGCCGACGGTGGCCTTCGCGGACTCGCGCTCGTCGGTGAGCGTGATGGTGAGGCCCTTGTTGAGGAAGGCCATCTCCTGGAAGCGGCGGGAGAGCGTCTCGAAGGAGTACTCGACCGTCTCGAAGATGTCCGGGTCGGACCAGAAGGTGACCGAGGTGCCGGTCTCCGAGGTCTCCTCGTGCCGGGCGAGGGGCGCGGTCGGTGCGCCCATCTTGTAGTCCTGGGTCCACCGGTAGCCGTCGGTCCTGATCTCCACCGAGACCTTGGTGGAGAGGGCGTTGACGACGGAGACGCCGACGCCGTGCAGACCGCCGGAGACCGCGTAGCCGCCGCCGCCGAACTTGCCGCCCGCGTGCAGGACGGTCAGCACGACCTCCACGGCCGGCTTGCCCTCGGACTCGACGATGCCGACGGGGATGCCGCGGCCGTTGTCGACGACGCGGACGCCGCCGTCGGCCAGGATCGTCACGTCGATGGTGTCCGCGTAACCGGCCAGGGCCTCGTCGACCGAGTTGTCGACGACCTCCTGCACCATGTGGTGGAGACCGCGCTCGCCGGTCGAGCCGATGTACATGCCGGGGCGCTTGCGCACCGCATCCAGGCCCTCCAGGACCTGGATGTTGCTGGCGGTGTACTGGGTGTTCTCGTTGGGGTTGCCGGAATCGGCCACGAAGCGCCCTTTCTGGCACAGCACAGGCCGTGCTCCGGGCATAGAGGAGCCGGCTGCGTCGTTCGACAGTTCCGCAGTGTGGCGGGATTGTCTCCCAGTCTACCGGTACCGCCGACAGTCATGGGGGTTTGCGGGTACCTGAAAGCGCATGTGCCGCCCTGAGCGACCCCGAGACGACTCCCCATATCCGGACAGGGTCTCCAGGGGCCTCTGACGGCCACCTAGCGCTTCGGCCCGTAGCTCGTTGTGGAGGTCCGGCCCCCGGAGGCCGTACCGGCCGGTAGGCAGCCCGGCGCACGCCCGCCCGACCTGCCGGAACCGGCACCCCGCACCCGCGCCCGGGCCGGCTCAGCCGTAGGTGTCGCCGGGGCCGACGGACCCCGGCGCCCGCAGCGGCCCGTAGCGCCGGGCGCCCGCACCGGGCCCCAGCACCTTGATCAGCCGTACGGTGCCGTGCCCCAGGTCCTCGTTGAGCCGCGCGACCAGCGTCGGCGCCAGCAGCCGCAGCTGCGTGGCCCAGGCCGTCGAGTCGCACTGCACGGTGAGCACGCGCGCGTCCGGCTCCTCCTCGTACTTCACCGGTACGCAGTGCTTCGCCAGGTCCTCGCCGACGATCTGCGGCCAGCGCCCCATCACCCCGCCGACGGCCGCCGGGGTCTCCCACCCGCGCTCGGCGAGCAGCCGGTTGATCGCCGCGCCCAGCGCCATCGGGTCGCGCCCGTCGGCGCGCGCGCCGGAGCGCAGGCCGCCCCCGCGCCGGGCCTGCTTCTTCTGCTGGGCCGCGGCGCCACGCGCGCGTGCCTGCTCCTTCGCGGCGCGCAGCGCGACCCGGGCCAGGTCCACCCCCGACGGCTCGGGAGCCGCGGGCTTGTCCACAGGCTGTGGGGAGAATTCCTCGGCGCCGCTCATGCGCGCTCCACCGCCCCTCCGCTCACCGCGTACCGCGTCCCGGCCAGCACGTCCGGCACGTCGTCGTCGACCGCCGCCGTCACCAGCACCTGCTCGCCGTGGGCCACCAGCTCGGCCAGCCGCTCGCGCCGGCGCGCGTCCAGCTCGGCGAAGACGTCGTCGAGGACGAGGACCGGCTCGTTGCCCTCGGAGCGCAGCAGGTCGTACGAGGCGAGCCGGAGCGCCAGCGCGTACGACCAGGACTCGCCGTGGCTCGCGTACCCCTTGGCCGGCAGCTCGCCGAGCCGCAGCAGCAGCTCGTCGCGGTGCGGGCCGACGAGGGTGACGCCGCGCTCGATCTCCTGCTTGCGGGCCTCCGCGAGGGCGGCGATCAGCTGCTCGTACAGCTCCTCGCGGGTCTGCCCGGTGCCGGGCGCGGACGGCCGGTACTCCAGCAGAATCGGTCCGCCGCCGGGCGCCAGCTGTTCGTACGCCTTGTCCGCGAGCGGCTGGAGGGTGTGGACGAGGTCGAGCCGCTGGGCCAGCAGCTCGGCGCCGGCCCTGGCCAGGTGCTGGTCCCAGACGTCGAGGGTGGACAGGTCCATGCCCCGGCCGCCGTGCCGACGGGCCATCGCGGCGGACTTCAGCAGGGTGTTCCGCTGCTTCAGCACGCGCTCGTAGTCGGAGCGCACGCCCGCCATGCGCGGCGCGCGCGCCGTGATCAGCTCGTCGAGGAAGCGCCGGCGCTCCCCGGGGTCGCCCTTGATCAGCGACAGGTCCTCGGGGGCGAACAGCACGGTCCGCACGATGCCCAGCACGTCCCGGGGCCTGACCTGCGAGGACCTGTTGATGCGGGCGCGGTTGGCGCGCCCCGGGTTGAGCTCCAGCTCGACCAGCTGGGAGCGCTCGCCCTGGGTGACGGCGGCCCGGATGACCGCCCGCTCGGCGCCCATCCGCACCAGCGGCGCGTCGGAGGCGACGCGGTGGCTGCCGAGGGTGGCGAGGTAGCCGACGGCCTCGACAAGGTTGGTCTTGCCCTGGCCGTTCGCCCCCACGAACGCGGTGACGCCCGGGTCGAGGGGTACCTCGGCCCGGGCGTACGAGCGGAAGTCGGCCAGCGAGAGATGCGTGACGTGCATGGTGGGCGCCGGCCTTCCCCCGGTCGCTGTGCACCGGACGGTGCACAGCCTGTGGATTGCTACTTCTTCTCGACCGCGTGGCCGCCGAACTGGTTGCGCAGCGCGGCGATCATCTTCATCTGCGGCGAGTCGTCCTGACGGGACGCGAACCGCGCGAACAGCGACGCGGTGATCGCCGGGAGCGGTACGGCGTTGTCGATGGCGGCCTCGACCGTCCACCGGCCCTCGCCGGAGTCCGAGGCGTAGCCGCGCAGCTGGTCCAGGTGCTCGTCCTCGTCGAGGGCGTTGACCGCGAGGTCGAGCAGCCAGGAACGGATGACCGTGCCCTCCTGCCAGGACCGGAAGATCTCGCGGACGTTCTCGACGGAGTCGACCTTCTCCAGGAGCTCCCAGCCCTCGGCGTACGCCTGCATCATCGCGTACTCGATGCCGTTGTGGACCATCTTGGCGAAGTGGCCCGCGCCGACCTTGCCGGCGTGGACGGAGCCGAACTCGCCCTCGGGCTTGAGCGCGTCGAAGATCGGCTGGACCTTCGCCACGTTCTCGGCGTCGCCGCCGTACATCAGCGCGTAGCCGTTCTCCAGGCCCCAGACGCCGCCGGAGACGCCGCAGTCGACGAAGCCGATGCCCTTGGCGGCGAGCTCCTCGGCGTGCTTCTCGTCGTCGGTCCAGCGGGAGTTGCCGCCGTCGACGACGACGTCGCCGGGGGAGAGCAGTTCCGCCAGCTCGTCGATGGTGGACTGGGTCGCCGCGCCGGCGGGGACCATGACCCACACGACGCGCGGACCCTTGAGCTTGTTCACAAGCTCTTCGAGGCTGTGGACATCGGCGAGGTCCGGGTTGCGGTCGTATCCGATGACGGTGTGGCCTGCGCGGCGGATGCGCTCGCGCATGTTGCCGCCCATCTTGCCGAGACCGACGAGACCGAGCTCCATCAGAGTGTTCCTTTAGCGTCGTGTGCGGTTCCTACCCGGGTCCGAGCCTACGCCCGGACCCGGCCGCACACCTGTGGGGTCAGCCGCTCAGTCGAACCCCTCGCCCGCAGGTCAGCCGCACGGCCGCGGCGGCCCGCGGCACGGTCCGGGGGACGCCCCCCGGACCTCCGGCGAAGGGCGTCAGCCGCTCAGCCGCACCGGCATGATCAGGTACTTGTACGCGTCGTCCGCCTCCGCGTCGACGGCCGGGCGGCCGCTCAGCAGGGCGGGCTTGGTGGACGTCGTGAAGGACAGCTGGGCGACCGGGGAGTCGATCGCGCTGAGGCCGTCCAGCAGGAAGGTCGGGTTGAAGGCGATCGAGATGTCGTCGCCCTCCAGCTGCGCGTCGACCCGCTCCACAGCCTGTGCGTCGTCGCTGGAGCCGGCCTCCAGGATGAGCACGCCCTGCTCGAAGCTGAGGCGGACGGGCGTGTTGCGCTCGGCGACGAGGGCCACGCGCTTGACGGCCTCCACGAAGGGGGCGGTCTCGATCACCGCGACCGAGTTGAACTCGGTGGGGAAGAGCGTGCGGTACTTCGGGAGGTCGCCCTCCAGGAGGCGGGTGGTGGTGCGGCGGCCCGCGCCCTCGAAGCCGATCAGGCCCTCGCCCTTGCCGGAGCCGGAGAGCGCCAGGGTGACGGTGTCGCCGCTGGTGAGCGCCTTGGCGGTGTCCAGGAGGGTCTTCGCGGGCACCAGGGCGACGGCGGAGGCGTCCGGGGACTCCGGCTTCCACAGGAACTCGCGGACCGCGAAGCGGTAGCGGTCGGTGGAGGCCAGGGTGACCGTGTCGCCCTCGATCTCGATGCGCACACCGGTGAGGACGGGCAGCGTGTCGTCACGGCCGGCGGCGATGGCCACCTGCGCGGCGGCGGCGGCGAAGACCTCGCCGGGGACGGTGCCGGTCGCGGTGGGCATCTCCGGCAGCGCCGGGTACTCCTCCACGGGGAGGGTGTGGAGGGTGAAGCGGGAGGAGCCGCAGACCACGGTCGCCCGTACACCGTCTGTGGAGATCTCCACAGGACGGTTGGGAAGGGCGCGGCAGATGTCGGCGAGGAGGCGGCCGGAGACGAGGACGGTGCCGTCCTCCTCGACCTCGGCCTCGACGGAGACACGGGCGGAGACCTCGTAGTCGAAGCTGGAGAAGCTCAGCGCGCCGTCCTCGGCCTTCAGCAGAAGGCCCGCGAGAACGGGCGCCGGCGGACGGGCCGGAAGGCTGCGGGCCACCCACGCCACCGCCTCCGCGAGTACATCGCGCTCCACCCGGATCTTCACCGGAACCGCCTCCTGCTTGTTGCTGGCTCTTCGTCGACTGCGGGATCCAGTCTGACGTACGCCGCCGACACTCGGTGCGGCTCGGGGTCAAGTCGTGACGAGAGCACGTCGGGGCTCCGGCGCCGAGTTGTGCACAGGCCCCGCTTCCAAACGATTCCCGGGCTAACTATGAGTGGGAGTAGTAGTAGGGCCTGTGGAAACGGTGGATAACGCCGTCTGCGCAGGTCAAGCCCGGTTTTTTGTCCACTGCCCCTGTGGGTGGAACCGGTGGACAACCACCGCTCTCTGTGGACATCAGAAAGTTCTGCACACCCGATACACAGGCAGGGGGTAGTTCTCCCCAGTGCTGTCCCCAGCTTTCCCCAGGTTCCCCACAGGCCAAACGTCTCCCTTGGTGTGACGCCTTTCACTCCGGCCGGTGAGGCGGGGTGTTTTGTTGCCGAACAGTGGACAGCGGTGTGGAGAAGCTGTGGGCAACCGACCCGTCCCTGTGGGCGGCCGGTGGACAACTCTCCGGAGCCCCTGTGGACGAAAGATTCATCCACAGGCTGTGGAGATCGGTTGCCAACAAATCCACACCCCTCTGAGCTGCCGTGATGGTCTGTCACCAGCCCGGCCTGTGGACACATTCCGGATAACTCGGCAGTCCCCACCCTGTGGACGGGAGATCATCCCCCAATCTGTGGAGAACCTGCCACCGGAACGGAGTAATCGAACACGCCCATCCGGGTCATGGCGGGCGGATGGCCTCCCGATGGCGTCCCGACGCCACCGAAACCGCCGCCCGGACGCCCGGAACGTCCGCGTCGGTCGCCCGGAACGCCCGCGTCGGAGGGCCGACCGAGCCGCCCCGCCCCCGGGAACGCCGAAGGGCGCCCCGGGAGGTGTCCCGGGGCGCCCTGGAAGCCGTACGGAAGGCTTACGGAGGCCCTGCTGAAGTCCTGCTGGGGCCGGTCAGCCGTTCTTGATGCGGTTGGTCAGCTCGGTGACCTGGTTGTAGATGGAGCGGCGCTCCGCCATCAGCGCGCGGATCTTGCGGTCCGCGTGCATGACGGTCGTGTGGTCCCGGCCGCCGAACTGCGCGCCGATCTTCGGCAGCGACAGGTCCGTGAGCTCCCGGCAGAGGTACATGGCGATCTGGCGGGCCGTCACCAGCACCCGGCTGCGCGAGGAACCGCAGAGGTCCTCCACCGTCAGCCCGAAGTAGTCGGCCGTGGCCGCCATGATGGCCGGCGCCGTGATCTCCGGCGAGGAGTCTTCGCCGCCCGGGATCAGGTCCTTGAGGACGATCTCCGTCAGCCCCAGGTCCACCGGCTGCCGGTTGAGGCTCGCGAAGGCCGTCACCCGGATCAGCGCGCCCTCCAGCTCACGGATGTTCCGCGAGATCCGGGAGGCGATGAACTCCAGCACTTCCGGCGGCGCGTTCAGCTGCTCCTGCACCGCCTTCTTGCGGAGGATCGCGATGCGCGTCTCCAGCTCGGGCGGCTGCACGTCGGTGGTGAGACCCCACTCGAAGCGGTTGCGCAGCCGGTCCTCCAGGGTCACCAGCTGCTTCGGCGGCCGGTCCGAGGAGAGCACGATCTGCTTGTTCGCGTTGTGGAGCGTGTTGAAGGTGTGGAAGAACTCCTCCTGCGTCGACTCCTTGCTCGCGAGGAACTGGATGTCGTCGACGAGCAGGATGTCCACGTCGCGGTAACGCTTGCGGAAGGCGTCGCCCTTGCCGTCGCGGATCGAGTTGATGAACTCGTTGGTGAACTCCTCGGAGCTCACGTACCGCACGCGCGTGCCGGGGTAGAGGCTCCGCGCGTAGTGCCCGATGGCGTGCAGCAGGTGCGTCTTGCCGAGCCCGGACTCGCCGTAGATGAAGAGCGGGTTGTACGCCTTCGCCGGCGCCTCGGCCACCGCGACCGCGGCCGCGTGGGCGAACCGGTTCGAGGAACCGATGACGAAGGTGTCGAAGAGGTACTTGGGGTTCAGGCGCGCGTGCGGCTCGCCGGGCCCGCCGGAGCCCGTACCGGAGGAGCCGAGGGAGCCCTGGCCGATGCCCGGCCCCACGCCCTGGCCGCCCGCGCCGGGCCCGGGGCGCGGACCGGCCCCCGGCGGCTCCGGCAGCTCGGCGCGCTCGGGCCGCTGCGGCTGCTCGTAGCCGCGGGACGGCTCGTCGTAGCGCGGCATCCCCGACTGATCCGGCGCGGGGCCGGTGTACGGGGCGCGCTCCGGGAAGCCGCCCAGGCGCGGCTGCTGCCAGGAGAGGTCCTCCTGGGTGCGCGGCCAGGCGCCCGGCTCCGGGCGGGGCGGCTGCGGGTAGTCCGGGTAGGCGGGACGCGCGGTGGGCAGCCCGTCGTCGGGCATGGCCCGGTGGCCGTACCCGTCGTACTTCTCGTACGGCTCCGGCTGCGGGCGCTCGTCGTAGCGCGGCTGCTGCGGCCGGCCGGGGGAGGGCGCCGGGGGCTGGTCGCCGACGGAGTCGTCGACGGTGATCGCGATCCGGATCGGGCGCCCGCACTCGCGGCTGAGGGTCTCGCTGATCAGCGGGGCCAGCCGGCCCTCCAGGACCCGCTTGCCCCATTCGTTGGGGACGGCGAGCAGGGCCGTGTCGGCGACCAGCGCGAGCGGCTGGCAGCGCTCGATCCACTGCTTGTCCTTGGGCTCGATGCCCTGCTGTCCTTCTCCCAGCAGCTGGTCGAGCACGCGTGGCCACACTGCGGCAAGATCGGCAGGTACGTCAGCCACAGGGCACGCTTTCTCGCAGGTCCCACGAATGTGTGGTTCTCGGGACGACAGGAACAGAACGGAAGAGACAGTCGAGTCCAGTCACGGTAGTCGCGGCGGCTGACGTGGTTCAAGTTGTTGTCCACAGCCTGTGCACAAGGGGCCCCGTTGACGGGTCGGTTTGACCGGATGGCGTAACCGCGCGTACCGTAACCAGGTCGAGTTGTCGATGGCTGCTGCCGCCTGCCTCCGATGGGCAAAGATCACCTAGTGTGGTCGCGTAGCGGTGCACTCGAGCGTATGCGAGCTACTCGTGGGCGCACGGTGACAGCCAGGCGATGTCCCGCCATGACCCGAATCATTTCTGGAGCCCCCGAGTGAGCAAGCGCACCTTCCAGCCGAACAACCGTCGTCGCGCGAAGACCCACGGTTTCCGCCTGCGCATGCGTACCCGTGCCGGCCGCGCCATCCTGGCGAACCGCCGTGCCAAGGGTCGCGCGAGCCTGTCCGCCTGATCCACTAAACAGGTCATGACGTGCTGCCTACCGAGAATCGGCTGAGGCGGCGCGAGGACTTCGCAACCGCGGTACGCCGAGGGCGCCGGGCCGGTCGCCCGCTCCTCGTCGTCCACCTGCGTAGCGGTGCCACGGACCCGCACGCGCCTGGGGAGAGCGCTCCTCCGACGCGTGCGGGTTTCGTCGTGAGCAAGGCCGTGGGCGGTGCGGTCGTCCGCAACCAGGTGAAGCGTCGTCTGCGCCACCTCGTCCGCGACCGGCTGTCCGCGCTGCCCCCCGGTAGCCTGGTGGTCGTACGGGCGTTGCCCGGAGCCGGTGACGCCGACCACGCCCACCTGGCCCGCGACCTGGACGCCGCTCTCCAGCGGCTGCTGGGAGGGGGTACGCGATGAAGTACCCGTTCCTCGCCCTCATCAAGCTGTACCAGTGGACGATCAGCCCGCTCCTGGGCGACGTCTGCCGGTACTACCCGTCGTGTTCCCACTACGGATTCACGGCCATAGACCGGCATGGCGCGATCAAGGGCATCGCCCTGACCGCCTGGCGCATCCTGCGGTGCAACCCGTGGTCGCCCGGCGGAGTGGACCATGTCCCCCCGCGGAAGCGTCCGCGCTGGCACGAGATGCTCAGGAACGCGCTGCGCGGCGACAAGGGCGGGATCTCCGCCGAGACGAGCCCGGCCGCAGAGACCTCGCCCAATGCTCAAGGAGCCTGATTAGTGGACACGATTGCCAGTCTGTTCAGCTTCATCACCTGGCCCGTTTCCTGGGTCATCGTCCAGTTCCACAAGCTGTACGGGGCGATCTTCGGCCCCGACACGGGCTGGGCCTGGGGCCTGTCGATCGTGTCCCTCGTGGTGCTGATCCGTATCGCGCTGATCCCGCTCTTCGTGAAGCAGATCAAGGCGACCCGGAACATGCAGGCGCTCCAGCCGAAGATGAAGGCGATCCAGGAGCGCTACAAGAGCGACAAGCAGCGTCAGTCCGAAGAGATGATGAAGCTGTACAAGGAGACGGGCACCAACCCGCTCTCCTCGTGCCTTCCCATCCTCGCCCAGTCGCCGTTCTTCTTCGCCCTGTACCACGTGCTGTCCAACATTGCGTCGGGCAAGAAGATCGGTGCCCTCAACCAGGAGCTGGTCGACAGCGCCCGTGAGGCGCACATCTTCGGTGCCCCGATCGCCTCGAAGTTCATGGACTCCCCCGAGGCGGTGGCCGCCCTCGGCGCCTCGCTGACCGATGTCCGCATCGTCACCGCGATCATGATCGTCCTGATGTCGGCCTCGCAGTTCTTCACCCAGCGCCAGCTGATGATGAAGAACGTCGACCTCACGGTGAAGACCCCGTACATGCAGCAGCAGAAGATGCTCATGTACATCTTCCCGGTGATCTTCGCCGTCATGGGCATCAACTTCCCCGTCGGTGTCCTCGTCTACTGGCTGACCACCAACGTGTGGACCATGGGCCAGCAGATGTACGTGATCAACCAGAACCCGACCCCGGGCAGCAAGGCGCAGGACTCCTACCTGCAGCGCCTGCTGAAGAGCGTCACGCACCACGGTGAGGTCCGCAGCCGGCGTCACAAGGCCGTCGTCAAGGCGATCGTCGCCAAGGGCTCCGACCGCAACGAGAACGAGCGCCGCTTCATCGGCGCCCTCGCCAAGGCCGGCTTCGCCGCCCAGGCCGACGGCACCGTCGTGAAGAGCGACACCGCGGTCGCCGAGGCCGAGGGCACCGCCTCCAAGCGCCAGCAGCCCAAGCGTCAGACCAAGGCCCAGCGGCAGGCCGCCGCCCAGCAGGCCAAGGGCGACGAGACCGTCGCGGAGACCGCCGAGGAGTCCGCGGGCGAGACCGCCGAGGACACCGGGGCGAAGACCTCGCTGGAGAAGAAGCCCGCGACGCCCGCCAAGGGCGGCGGCGCCCAGGGCCGCAGCCGCGCCAACTCCGGCTCCCGCCAGCGCAAGGGCCAGCAGCGGCCCAAGCACCCGTCCTCGAAGAAGTAGAAGCGCCCCGTAGCTTCCCCGTAGCTAGAAGGAGTCCATCCGTGACGGAAGGCACCACCTCCGCCGCCGCCGAGGGTGGCGACACCCTGACCCGCCTGGAGCAGGAGGGTGAGATCGCGGCCGACTACCTTGAGGGTCTGCTCGACATCGCCGACCTCGACGGCGACATCGACATGGACGTCGAGGCGGACCGGGCCGCGGTCTCGATCATCAGCGACTCCGGCAGCCGCGACCTGCAGAAGCTCGTGGGCCGCGACGGCGAGGTGCTGGAGGCGCTTCAGGAGCTGACCCGCCTGGCGGTCCACCGCGAGACCGGTGACCGCAGCCGGCTGATGCTCGACATCGCCGGTTTCCGCGCGCAGAAGCGCACGGAGCTGGCGCAGATCGGCGCCAAGGCGGCGGACGAGGTGAAGTCCAGCGGCCAGCCGGTCAAGCTGGACCCGATGACCCCGTTCGAGCGCAAGGTCGTGCACGACGCGGTCGCCGCCGCCGGTCTGCGCAGCGAGTCCGAGGGCGAGGAGCCGCAGCGCTTCGTCGTCGTCCTCCCTGCCTGACCCCTCTCATCGCGTCGGCCCCGTCTGTTCGCAGACGGGGCCGATCTTTGTCAGCCTGATAGTTCAGCCACCACAGTGCGCTCGCACGGTACGCGTGCGGTACGGAAGGACGGTCCCCGTGACGGAGGCAGCGGAGCTCCCCGAGGCGCCGGAGCAGGCACGGAAGGTCTTCGGTGAGTACTTCCCCGAGGCCGTGCGGTACGCCGAACTGCTCGCGGACGCCGGAGTGAAGCGCGGGCTCATCGGCCCCCGTGAGGTCCCGCGCCTGTGGGAGCGCCACCTGCTGAACTGCGCCGTGCTCTCCGAGGTCGTCCCCGAGGGCGTGACGGTGTGCGACGTCGGTTCCGGTGCCGGTCTGCCCGGCATCCCGCTGGCGCTGGTGCGGCCCGACCTGAAGATCACGCTGCTGGAGCCGTTGCTGCGCCGCATCAACTTCCTCCAGGAGGTCGTGGAGCTGCTCGGCCTCGACCACGTGACCGTCGTGCGCGGCCGGGCCGAGGAGATGCTCGGCAAGCTGCCGCAGGTCCACGTCGTGACCGCCCGGGCCGTGGCACCCCTGGACCGGCTGGCGGGCTGGGGCGTTCCGCTGCTCCGCCCCTACGGCGAGATGCTGCTGCTGAAGGGCGACACCGCACAGGAGGAGCTGGACGCCGCCCGGGCCGCGCTGTCCAAGCTGGGCGTGGTGGAGACCTCCGTGCACCACGTCGGCGAGGGGATCGTCGATCCGATGTCCACCGTGGTCCGGGTCGAGGTCGGGGAGAGCCCCGGCGGTGTGCGGTTCGCGGCGAAGCGGGCCAAGGCCGCCCGGACGAGCAAGACCCGCCGGCGCCGCTGAGCGCCGCATTCATCCGCTTTCACGGAGTGTCGGCCGGTCCCGGCCGGACCGCAGGGGCATCGTGTTTCACGTGAAACGTCGCTCCCTGCTCCAGGGCATCATCAGCCGCGGGCGTGCGGCTGCCACCCCCCGGGACCGCCGACCCCGTGTGAAGCCACCCGCGAGGGTTACGGAGTTTTCCACAGAGGTGGATTCACCCACAGATCCACCGACCTCGCTGGTTCCGGACCCCGCGGGCATGGCAGGCTCTTCCCATCGCGAGCTTGATGCCGAGGAGAGTGAATCCTTGCGGTCCGACGCCAACATCGCGGGACCGATGACCGATCCGGTCCCCGGTCCCCGAACCGAATCGGCGGGGGAGGATGTTTCACGTGAAACACCGCCCCCGATGGACGACACCCCCATTGGCCGTGCCGCTCAGATGGCTGTAGAGGCGCTGGGCCGGGCCGGGGAGGGACTGCCCCGTCCCGAGCAGACCCGCATCATCGTGGTGGCCAACCAGAAGGGCGGCGTGGGCAAGACGACCACGACCGTCAACCTGGCCGCCTCGCTGGCGCTGCACGGCGCCCGTGTCCTCGTCATCGACCTGGACCCGCAGGGCAACGCCTCCACGGCGCTGGGCATCGACCACCACGCCGACGTCCCCTCCATCTACGACGTCCTCGTCGACAGCCGGCCGCTCTCCGAGGTGGTCCAGCCGGTCCTGGACGTCGAAGGTCTCTTCTGCGCCCCGGCCACGATCGACCTGGCCGGCGCGGAGATCGAGCTGGTGTCGATGGTGGCGCGGGAGAGCCGGCTCCAGCGGGCGATCCAGGCGTACGAGCAGCCGCTGGACTACGTCCTGATCGACTGCCCGCCGTCCCTCGGCCTGCTCTCGGTGAACGCCCTGGTGGCGGGTGCCGAGGTGCTGATCCCGATCCAGTGCGAGTACTACGCGCTGGAGGGCCTGGGGCAGCTCCTGAAGAACGTCGACCTGGTCCGCGGGCACCTCAACCCGACGCTGCACGTCTCGACGATCCTCCTGACCATGTACGACGGCCGGACCCGGCTCGCCTCGCAGGTCGCCGAGGAGGTCCGCACCCACTTCGGGAAAGAGGTGCTCCGGACCAGCATCCCGCGGTCCGTCCGCATCTCCGAGGCGCCCAGCTACGGCCAGACCGTGATCACCTACGACCCCGGCTCCAGCGGAGCGCTGTCGTACATCGAAGCGGCGCGCGAGATCGCCTTCCGGGGCGTCGCCGTCCACTACGAGCCCCAGCAGCACGGCCGCGTGGGGCACCAGAACAACCAGCACAGCATGGCGGAGGAACTTCAGTGAGCGACCGACGTAGGGGACTGGGACCGCGGGGGCTCGGCGCGCTGTTCGCCGGCGCCCCCCAGGACCCGCAGGCGCCGGAGACCGGCGCCGTCTCCACGCTCCCCGGGAGCGGCGCGGCACGCCTGTTCCCCCAGGGAGCGCCGCAGCCCGAGACCGCCGCCGTACCGGAGGAGACCGGGCCGGCGCTGGTCGCCGGGGCGTACTTCACCGAGATCCCGATCGGCGACATCGTCCCCAACGCGCAGCAGCCGCGAAAGGTCTTCGACGAGGACGCCCTCGCCGAGCTGGTCACCTCCATCAAGGAGGTCGGCCTGCTCCAGCCCGTGGTCGTCCGCAAGACCGAGGGCGGGCGCTTTGAACTGATCATGGGCGAGCGGCGCTGGCGGGCCTCCGACGAGGCCGGCCTGCGGACCATCCCCGCGATCGTCCGGGCCACCGACGACGAGAAGATGCTCCTGGACGCGCTCCTGGAGAACCTCCACCGGGCCCAGCTGAACCCGCTGGAGGAAGCCGCCGCCTACGAGCAGCTGCTCACCGACTTCAACTGCACCCACGACCAGCTCGCCGACCGGATCGGACGCTCGCGCTCGCAGGTCTCCAACACGCTGCGGCTGCTGCGGCTCTCCCCGGCGGTCCAGCGCCGGGTCGCCGCCGGGGTGCTCTCGGCCGGCCACGCCCGGGCCCTCCTCGGTGTGGAGGACCCGGAGGCGCAGGACCAGCTGGCGCAGCGGATCGTCGCCGAGGGGCTTTCGGTCCGTTCGGTCGAGGAGATCGTGCGGCTCATGAGCTTCGAGGAGCCGGCCGCCGCCAAGACGCGGAAGCCCCGGGCCGGCGGCCGTGTCTCGCCGGTCCTCTCGGACCTGGCCACCCGGCTCTCCGACCGGTTCGAGACCCGGGTGAAGGTCGACCTGGGGCAGTCGAAGGGCAAGATCGTCGTCGAGTTCGCCTCCGTGGAGGACCTGGACCGGATCCTCGCCACGCTGGCTCCCGGCGAGGACAACGTGAAGCGCAGGCTGAAGGCCGAGCAGGAGGGGGATGAGGAGGACGACGCGTAGTCGTCCTGCGGACCCCTCCAGGGCGGGTCGTGTTCCGTTCGCCATCGGGACGCGACCCGCCCTTTGCCTGTGTGCGGTGTCGCCCCGACAGCCCGCTGGTTACGATTCCGAGAGCCGTATCCGTGCTCGATGGCCGTCCGGCGGCCAGGGAAGCGAGGGGCAGCCGTGGGGCGTCGGCTCGTACCGCTCACACTGGACAATCTTCCGCACCTTCCGAAGCGCTGCCGGTCCTGTGTCTTCTGGGAGCTGGATCCGGTGAGCGGGGAGGCCGCCGTGAAGGCGGCGCGCGCGGAGGCCGAGAAGGAGGCGTGGATCTCCGCCGTCCTGCTGGAGTGGGGGTCCTGCGGCCGGGTCGCGTACGTGGACGAGGTGCCGGTCGGCTATGTGCTCTACGCTCCCCCGGCCTATGTGCCGCGGTCGACGGCCTTCCCCACGAGCCCGGTGGCGGCCGACGCCGTCCAGCTGATGACGGGCTGGATCATGCCGGAGTACCAGGGGCAGGGGCTGGGCCGGGTGCTGGTGCAGACGGTCGCGAAGGACGTGCTGCGGCGGGGGTTCAAGGCCATCGAGGCGTTCGGCGACGCCCGCTGGAAGGAGCCGGCCTGCGTGCTGCCGGCCGACCACCTGCTCGCCGTCGGCTTCAAGACCGTACGGCCGCACCCGGCCTTTCCCCGGCTCCGCCTGGAACTGCGGACGACGCTCTCCTGGAAGGAGGACGTCGAGATGGCCCTGGACCGCCTGCTCGGCGCGGTCCAGAAGGAACCGGCGCTCCGGCCGCTGTGACGCCGGCCCTCGCGCAAGCGAAACGGCCCGCCCCTGTTCCGGGGGCGGGCCGTTTCACGTGAAACAGTGCGGGGTCACTTCGCCTGGACGAAGGGCTCCAGGTCGCGCAGGATCGCGGCCTTCGGCTTGGCGCCGACGATGGTCTTCACGACCTCGCCGCCCTGGTAGACGTTGAGCGTCGGGATGGACATGACGCCGTACTTGGCGGCCGTGGCCGGGTTCTCGTCGATGTTGAGCTTCACGACCTCGATCTCGCCGTGCTCGGCCGCGATGGCCTCCAGCGACGGGGCGATCTGACGGCACGGGCCGCACCAGGCCGCCCAGAAGTCCACCAGGACAGGCTTGTCGCTCTTGAGGACGTCCTCTTCGAAGGAAGCGTCGGTCACGTTCTTCAGGGCGCCGGCCACGGCGGCCTCCTTAACTTCGCGGGGTGTGGGGTGGGGAGTCGGGTCAGACCGCGGGGGTCTCGGCCAGCTTCTCGCTGTCGGCGAGGGCGGCCAGGAAGCGCTCGGCGTCGAGCGCGGCGGAGCAGCCGGTACCGGCGGCCGTGATGGCCTGGCGGTAGGTGTGGTCGACGACGTCACCGGCGCCGAAGACACCCGTCAGGTTGGTGCGGGTGGACGGGGCGGCGACCTTGAGGTAGCCCTCCTCGTCGAGGTCCAGCTGGCCCTTGAAGAGCTCGGTCCGCGGGTCGTGGCCCACGGCGATGAACAGACCGGTCACCGGCAGCTCGCTGGTCTCGCCCGTCTTGGTGTTGCGCAGGGTCAGACCGGTGAGCTTCTGGTCGCCGTGGATCTCGGCGACCTCGCTGTCCCAGGCGAACTTGATCTTCGGGTCGGCGAAGGCGCGCTCCTGCATCGCCTTGGAGGCGCGCAGGGTGTCACGGCGGTGGACGATCGTCACCGACTTGGCGAAGCGCGAGAGGAAGGTCGCCTCCTCCATCGCGGTGTCGCCGCCGCCGACGACGGCGATGTCCTGGTCCTTGAAGAAGAAGCCGTCGCAGGTGGCGCACCAGGAGACGCCGCGGCCGGAGAGAGTGTCCTCGTTCGGCAGCCCCAGCTTGCGGTGCTGCGAGCCGGTGGTGACGATGACGGCCTTGGCGCGGTGCACGGTGCCGGCGGTGTCGGTGACGGTCTTGATCTCACCGGTGAGGTCCACGGCGACGACGTCGTCCGGGACGAGCTCGGCACCGAAGCGCTCGGCCTGCGCCCGCATGTTGTCCATGAGGTCCGGGCCCATGATGCCGTCACGGAAACCGGGGAAGTTCTCGACCTCGGTGGTGTTCATCAGGGCGCCACCGGCGGTCACGGCGCCTTCGAAGACCAGCGGGTTCAGCGACGCGCGGGCCGTGTAGAGCGCGGCGGTGTATCCCGCGGGCCCCGAGCCGATGATGATCACGTTACGGACGTCGCTCACGGGTTTCTTCCTCGTCTCTGCAGACTGCCTACTGCCTACGGGGCGGTGTCTCGGTCACTCTCACCCCACCCAACGGATCCTAAGGGGCCAGCATTCCCGAGGGCGCCGCGCGGCGCGTGGGTGAGACGGAGAGTGAGACGCGCGCGTGAGACGGACGCCACGCCGCGGAGCCGTCGAGGAGTCGTGGAGGAGCCGTCGAGGAAGGGGGACGGGTGGCTCAGGGCTTCGGGTAGGAGGCCGTCTGGAGCAGCCAGCCCGGGGTGTCCCCGGTGCAGGAGGCGGCCACGACGTACGCGTCGACCCGGTCGGTGTCGGCCCGGTCGGGGAGGACGAGCAGATACGCGGCGACACCGTCGAACTCGCCGCGCTCCGAGGCCAGGACGGGGTCCTGGCGTCCGGTGCCCGCCACGACACAGCCGGGGAGGGCCGCGCCGCTGTTCCGCTGGGCGGGGCCGACGTCCTGTGTCTTCTCGGCCGCGAGCGATTCGGGCTGCTCCGCCCTCGGGGCCCGGGCGGTGAGGTCGCCCGTGAGCAGGTCCCGGACGCGGTCCTCGACCGGCTCGCCGGAGAAGCTGCTCACCCTGCCGCTCGCCGCGGTGTCCGCCGTGGCCCCGTGACCGTCCGGCGAACCGTTCTGGCTGAGTGCGTAGAGGGTGACGGCGCAGAACGCGGCGACGAGCGTGCCGCCGATCCCCGCGAGGGCGGCGATACGCCCCCGGCGGCGGGTGCGTCCGCGCCCAGCGGGACCGGTGGCGGCTGCGGGACGGCCCTGCGGGCGGTCGGTCGCCCCGGTCCGCCCGCCGACGGCGCGGGCTTCGGACGCCGTCCGCGGTGTTTCACGTGAAACATCGTCCTGGGCGTCCGTGGTTTCACGTGAAACAGCCCGGGAGGACTCCGGAGCCGTGGCGTCGAGCAGCGCCTCGGCGGCGAGCGCGGCGTCGATCCGGCCGGCGATCTCGGCGGGCATGCGCGGCGGGCCCGGGAGGGTGCCGAGAAGTCCGCGGATCTCTTCGAGGGAGCTGCGGACGTCGGCGCAAAGGGGACAGCCGTCGAGGTGCCTGCGGATCGTGGCGGAACGGCTCGGGGGGAGCAATCCCTCGGTCAGGTCGGAGATCTCCGAGACGTCCGGGTGCTGTGCTGTGTCGGCCTTGTCGGTCGTGGTCACGCGCGCCCACCTCCGCCCTTCACAGCAGCTGGATCGATCGGTCCGGTTTCCGTCGGCCCCGACACCGGTGGGACGGATGCCCCCGGCGTCCGGTTCCTTCCCCCTTCGGGAGCCTCGTTACCCACCGTGTCGGCGCGCAGATGAGTGAGCATCGGCAGCAGCCGGGCCCTGCCGCGTGCGCAGCGGCTCTTCACGGTGCCGGTGGGAACGCCGAGGATACGGGCCGCCTCCGCGACCGGATATCCCTGCATGTCGACGAGGACGAGCGCGGCGCGCTGGTCGGGGGCGAGGGTGGCGAGCGCCGCGAGGAGCTGCCGGTGGAGGTCCTCGCGCTCGGCGGGTGCCTCGGCGGACTCGTGCGGTTCGAGGAGCTGCTCGAAGCGGTCGGCGTCGTTCACCGGCGAGGTCCTGCGGCCGGCGCTCTTCCGCAGGCGGTCCAGGCAGGCGTTGACGGTGATGCGGTGGAGCCAGGTCGTGACGGCCGACTGGCCCCGGAAGGTGTGGGCCGCCCGGAAGGCCGAGAGGAGGGCGTCCTGGACGGCGTCGGCGGCCTCCTCGCGGTCGCCCAGGGTGCGGAGCGCCACCGCCCACAGGCGGTCGCGGTGGCGCCGTACGAGCTCACCGAAGGCGTCCGGGTCCCCGGCGACGTGACGCGCCAGGAGTTCCCGGTCGTCTGCGGCGTCTATCGGACGGTCCAACGGTGCCAGCCCCTCCCCCTGTGGACGTCAGCCCATGACCTTGATCTCGGCGAGTTTGCCGCGGTAGTTGCCGGTCTCGCTGGCGGGCAGGTCCGTCAGCCAGACCAGCACGTAGCGGGTCGTCACCGGCTTGGCGGGCTTCAGCGTCAGCGTGGACCCGGTGTCCGACGCCTGGGTGGTGAACGAGTCGAGCGACGTGGGGGCGGAGGATGTGCCGGCGGGAGCGGTGCGCAGCTCCACGGAGGTCCGGCCGACGAAGGAGACGTCGACCGAGTCGACGTCCTGCTCCTTGCCCAGGTCGACGACGACACCCACGCCGTCCTTCAGGTTCCCGAACTTGGAGAACCCGATGTAGTCCATCGTCTGCCAGTACGTGCCGGGGTCCCCGTCGTACGCCTTCGGGACGTCGCCGGGGCTCTCCCGGCCGTCGTCGCTGAACGGGTCGAAGTCGTAGGCGGACTCGATGGCGAGCTGCTTCGGCGGCTCGGGCTTCTCGTCGGTCGTGGGCTGGACGACCGGCGTCTCGTCCTTGGTCTCCTTGGGCAGCAGCCGGTCGGCGATCTGCCAACTGCCCAGGCCCAGGGCGGCGATGAGGAGCGCGCCGACGGCCCACTTCAGGGCCTTGCCCGTGCGGCTCTCCAGTGGCGCCGGCGGCTGCGGGATGGGCTGGGTGACCATCGGGCGCGGCTGGGGGCGTCCGTACGTGCCCTGCTGGTACGTGGTGCGCTGGTACTCGGCGGGTGCGGGGAACTCGGGCTCGGGCGGCTTGACGCGGGGCATCGCGGCGACGGCCTTGGCGAGTTCGTCCGGCGTGGTGCAGGGCGGTTCCTGACGGGACGCGGTGGCACCGTCGTTGGCGAGGGCGCGCATGGCGATCTCGGAGAGGCCGCGGTGGACGCCGGCGCGCACCTGGTCCGGCGGGATGAGGCCGACGCCCTTGGGGAGTCCGGAGAGGCCGTAGGCGTCGCTCTCGTACGGCCAGCGCTGGGTGAGCGCCGCGTAGAGGAGGGCACCGATGGCCTCGGTGTCGGTGCGCTGCGGGCGGTCGGCGGTGATGCCGCGCAGGGCGGCGTTCACGGCGAGGCCGCGGATGCGGTACTGACCGGTCGAGCTGCGCAGGACGGCGCTGGGGGTGAGGCGCAGGTGGGCCAGGCCCTCGCGGTGCGCGGCGGCCATGGCCTGGGAGACCTGGGTGACGAGCTGGTAGGCGTCGTGGGCGGGGAGCGGGCCGTCGGCGAGGAGCGCGGTCAGCTCGGTGGTGTCCGGAAGCCATTCGTGGACGACGTAGACGAGGTCGTTCTCCTCGACGGCGTCGAGGACCTGGACGAACCGGGGGTCGCCGAGGAGGGCCGCCGAGCGGGCGGCGGCCAGCACGGAGCGGGCGCGCGGGTGGTCGGCGGGGAGCAGGTGCACGCCGACGGCGCGCCGCAGCTTCTCGTCGACGGCACGCCAGCTGCTGAATCCGTCCAGACGGGTGACGCATTCCTCCAGGCGGTAGCGCCGGGCCAGTTTGTGGCCGCTGTGGAGTTCGGGCGCTGTGAGGGAGGGCTGTTCGCCGTTCTTCCGTTC
Source organism: Microtetraspora glauca (assembly GCA_000721275.1). Classification (GTDB taxonomy): domain Bacteria; phylum Actinomycetota; class Actinomycetes; order Streptomycetales; family Streptomycetaceae; genus Streptomyces. Next base: position 85,371 of record JOFO01000007.1, read on the forward strand.
GACCGCCTTCTGTTCGGGGGCCCCGGCGGGCTCCTCCGACGTCTTCCGCTCTTCCGCCACCCCGTCGGTCGCGGCCGTGTCCGCCTGCGCGGTCAGCGGGTCGTCTCCGCTGTTGTCGGCCACGTCGACGGCAGCCGTGCTACGTTCCGCCACCGTCGTTCCTGCCTCCCCATCCGTTGCGCCACATCCAACAGCCAAGCCAATTGTGCCCACAGTCGGACGCTATGCACGACACACGGTTCCCCCCGATGGTTGTCCTGGGGGACGGGATCAGCGTCCCAGGCGTCCCCGCACCATGCCCACGAGGGTGTTCAGTTCGGTGATCCGCATCCGGCGCGCGGCGACGAAGAAGACCCCGAGGAGCACGGCGCCGCCGACGACGAGCGCGACCAGCGACCCGAGGGCGCCCTCGCCGAGCAGCTTCAGCAGGCCGAATCCGGCGGCGCCGGCCAGCACCGCGGCCGGCAGCGACGCCATGCAGAGGCGGGCGTAGGTGCGCAGGACATGGGCGCCGTCCAGGTCGCCGCCGAGGCGGTTGCGGAGCCGGCGCCAGGCGATGCCGACGCCGACGGCGTAGGCGAGGCCGTAGGAGCCGGCCATGCCGACCACGGCCCACTGGGCGGGCAGCACGACGTAGCAGAGCGCGGAGGCCGCCGCGTTGACGGCGGCGACGATGACCGTGTTGTAGAAGGGGGTGCGGGTGTCCTCGTAGGCGTAGAAGCCGCGGAGGACCACGTACTGCACCGAGTACGGGATCAGGCCGAGGCCGAACGCCATCAGGATGAAGCCCATGCCCTGGGCGGCCTCGACGCCGCTGGAGGCGTACAGCAGGGTGCACATCGGGACGCCGAGGGCCAGGAAGGCGAAGGCGACCGGGACGATGGCGACGGCGGAGTTGCGCAGGCCCTGGGAGATGTCGTCGCGGACGGCGGCCGGGTCGTCGTCGCTGGCGGCGCGGGAGATCCGGGGCAGCAGGGCGGCCATCACGGAGACCGTGATGATGGCCTGCGGCATGCCCCAGATCAGCTGCGCGTTGGAGTACGCCAGGAAGCCGGCGCCGTTCTTGCCGGACTCCTCGCCGGCTGCGGTGGCGAGCTGGGTGACGACCAGGACGCCCGCCTGGTTGGCGAGGACGAACAGGACGGTCCACTTGGCCAGCTTCACGGTCTTGCCGAGGCCGTGGCCCTTCCAGTCGAAGCGGGGCCGGAAGCGGAAGCCCGCCTCGCGCAGGTACGGGATCATCGCCAGCGCCTGGACGACGAGGCCGAGCAGGGTGCCTACGCCGAGGAGCCGGATGCCCTCGTCGGGGATGGTCTGGACGCCCATGTGGGACTCGGCGGAGGTGCCGTAGACCCAGATGAACAGGCCGAAGGTGATGATCATGACGATGTTGTTGAGGACCGGGGTCCACATCATCGCGCCGAACTTGCCGCGGGCGTTGAGGATCTGGCCCATCACCACGTGCACGCCCATGAAGAAGATGGTGGGCAGGCAGTAGCGGGCGAAGGTGACCGCGACGCTGTTCGCGGCGGCGTCGTCGGCGATGGTGTTCGACATCAGCCGGATCAGGACGGGCGCCGCGAAGACGGCGGCGACCACGATCAGGCCGAGCGCCACCATGACGAGGGTGAGCAGCCGGTTGGCGTACGCCTCTCCGCCGTCCTCGTCGTCCTTCATCGAGCGGACCAGCTGCGGCACGAAGACCGAGTTGAGGCCGCCGCCGACGGTGAGGATGTAGATCATCGTCGGCAGGGTGTACGCGACGGTGAAGGCGTCGCCGAGCAGCGCGGCGCCGAGGGCGCCGGTGATGACCAGCGAGCGGACGAAGCCGGTGAGCCGGGAGACGAGGGTGCCGGCGGCCATCACGGCGCTCGACTTCAGCAGCCCGGAGGCGCGGCCGGTCCGCTTCGGCGCGGGCGCCGGCAGCGGATCGGGCTCCGCTGCGGGGCCGGGCACCTGGCCCTGCTGGTCGCGGTAGAGGTGGGTGAAGGCGTCCTGTCCGGGCCGGTCGTCCTCGCTCGCCCGGGTCACCAGGTCGTCGACGCCGGTGAACTGGACCGTGCGGGCGTCGTCGCCGTACGGCAGGTGGCGCGACGGACCCTCGGGCTCGGGCGCCGGGGTGTGCGCCCAGACCCGCGGGTCCGGAGCGTACGGGGGCGCGGCGGGCTGCTGGTAGAGCGCGGCGGGGTCCTGGTACGTGCCCGGCGGGGGCGGCGGGTGGGCGGCGCGGTCGTACAGCGCCTCGCCCACCGGGTCCTGCGCGGACAGGTCCTGGGCCCGGTACGGGTCGTGGGCGTAGGCGTCCTGGACGTAGGGGTCCTGGGCGTACGGGTTCTCGGGGTGCGCGGACGGGTCCTGCGGCGGCGCCTGGTACGGAGCCTGCCCGTAGGGGGCCTGCCCGTAGGGCTGCTGCGGCGGGTAGCCGGGGTGCTGCTGCCCCTGCGGCGGGGGCGGCGGGGCCGGCTGCCCGCCCTGCGGGCCGGGTGCCGGGGGCATGCCGCCGGACGGTGCGGCGCCGCCCGCACCCTGGCCGCGGTCAGCGTCGTACGGCGCGTTCATGGATACCCCACCTCATCGTCCCCGGCCGACCGGCCACGACATCGCTCAACGGTCCACTTTCTCACCCGGGCCCGACGGGTCGCCGCTTTCGGAGCCGGTGTCCGCGTCCGGGTCACTCGGGTGCCCGGCTCGGCCGGCCGTGCCGGCGTCGGCGCCGGCCGGTTCGGCCGCGACCTGGACCCCGGCTTCGGTCCCGGCCTCGGCTTCGGCCCGGTGCTCGGCCTCCGCCTCGATCCCGGCCTCGACGTCGGCCCGGTTCTCGGCTTCGGCCTCCGCTTCCGCCTCGGCGGCGCGGGCAGCCAGGCGCTTGCGCTGGGTGTACATGCGGACGCCCGCGAGGACGAGCAGCAGCACACCGCCGGCGATGACCAGCATCACCGTCGGGGTCATCTCGGAGACCCGCACGGTGAAGGTCATCGGGGCGCCGTAGGGCGTGCCGTCCACCGTGTAGAGCTGGGCGGTCATCGAGACCTGGCCGTTGGCGTTGGCCGAGGCGGGGAACTTCACCGACTGGCTGTGCCCGGCGCGGACCGTGATGGGCAGCTCCGCCGAGCCCTCGCCGTCGACCTTCAGCCGTGTCTTGTTGCTGGAGGACAGCCGCAGGACCAGCCCCTCCACGTCCTGGAGCAGCTTGTTCTGCACCGTGACCGGGATGGTCGCGCTGCGGCCCGAGAGGGTCAGGTCGGACTTGTCGACGAGGACCACGCTCTTGGTGAGCCGCTGCAGGACCTCCCGGACGTCGACGCGGTAGATCGCCGCCGCGCTCGCCCGGCCGCGCCAGGACGTCGACATCTCCCGGTTGATCGCGTTGCCGACCGGCGGCACGACGCGGGTCGCGTCCGTGAGGACGACCTTGAAGTCGTCCAGCTCGTCGCGGGTGGTCTTCATGTCCCGGAACGCCTGCACCGGAAGCTCGCTCTCCCGGAGCTGCTTCGGGTACTGCGAGCCGCGCGGAACCGTGGTGGAGGCGTCCGGGTCGGGCTTGACCGCCACCGCGGCGACCAGGTCGAGCGGCTGCGTCCAGCGGCGCGCCGCGAGCCCGCGCACCGCCGCGGCCATCGCCTGCGCCTGTGCCACGGTGGGGCGGCGCTGCGGCGCCACCACGACGCTGCGCTGGTCCTGCGGCTGCTCCAGGGTGATTGCGAGGGTCTGCGCCAGGAACTCCTGCACGGCGAGCGTCGCGTTCTCGGAGCGGACCATGTCGCCCTGGAAGGCGGTCGACAGCTCCGCGTCGCTCACCACCGCCGTCGTCCCGCCGCCCAGGGGGCGGGCCGCGGTCGGCGTGTACGAGAGGTCGTCGTCCTCGATGCTGTCGCTGCGGGCGATCACCTTGCGGGCCCCGGCCGAGGTCGCGACCGACATGATCGAGGGATCGACGGCCCCTTCGACCGGCCAGGCGAAGTCGGTGGCCGGCTGGACGTGGAGGATCGTCTCGACGGTCGATCCGGCCAGCTCCGTCGCCGACTGGAGGTGTTCCAGCGAGCCGGGGACGGCCTTGCCGTGGTGGGCGAGGGATGCGAGGTCGGGGTCGGCGAAGGGCAGCGCGACCACCTTGCGGCCCTGCACCGCCTTTTCCAGCATGCCGAGCCAGCGCTCGGCCAGCTTCCTGTTCGCCTCCGTGCCCGCGGTGTGGCCGGTGCCGTCCTTCACCCGGTAGCCGTTGGCCATGGCGTCGACGGAGGCGAGCAGGTCGGGGTCGATCACCCAGGTGACCGGGAGGCCCTGGCCCAGGGTGACCAGCTCGTCGAGCCGGCCGCCCGGGCGGAGCTCCGCGGCCAGGTCGTCGTCCTGGAAGACGGGGGTCTGCTGGTCGTCCGGGGCGGTGTCGGCCGAGATGTGCGCCGAGGACATCAGCGGCCAGAGGTACGTGAGCTGGGTCCGCTTGTCCGTCGGCTCCGGCTGGTACGGCAGGAAGGTCCGCTCGATGCCGAGGACGCGGTCGTACCGCGCGTCGGAGGTCTGCCCGGTGACCGAGACGCCCAGCTGGTACACGCCGCCCTCGTCGTCGAGACCCAGCTTGGACACCGGCACGGAGATCCGGAAGTCGCGGGAGACACCGACGTCCAGCCGGGGGACGTCGATCTCGGGGGTCTCCAGCGGCTGCGGGTCGCTGTCCGAACGGAAGCCCTTCCGCCGGGCGACCTGGTCGATCTCGCTGCGGCTGTCCATCCGCGGGCCGACCCGCAGGTTCACCGTGGCGTCGGTGATCGCCCGCTTGCCGCGGTTGGTCATCGTCCCCGTGACGGTGACGGTGTCCCCCTCGACCGGGGCGTTCGGGGTGAGCGTGTCGATCGACACATCCACCGTCCGCGACACCTGGCCCTCCTCCGGTGCCCGCGCCGACGCCGACGGATGGTGGAGGAGACCGGCGAGGAGCGGCGCTCCGACGGCGACGGTGAGGGTGCGCCGCAGCCATCGGCGGGCAGGTGAGGGACCGGTTCCCTGGAAAGCTGCCGCCTCAGCCACGCGTTCGCCCGTCCTCGTCGTTGTCGGTGGTGCCAGTGGTGCCCGGTTGCTGTGTCCAGGCATGGTAACGAGGCACGGCGGGGCCGGGTGCCGGGGACTCCTCCAGCCGATGGCCCGGGAAGAGGCCGTTTTCACAGGAACCCCACAGACGACTTCCGCCGGGGTGGCGGGGCCCGTGGGGCGGGGCCGGGAAAACGGGGACGTCGCGGTGGGGCGGGGCACGTACCCTTTTCTGTTGTGCCGAACGCCAACGAAGACACCTCGACCGAACTGAGCCAGGTGCAGCGCCGCGCCGTCAGCGAACTGCTGCGCGTGTCCCCTGTCGCCGACGACCTCGCGCGCCGTTTCCAGGAGGCCGGGTTCCGCCTCGCCCTGGTCGGCGGCTCGGTACGGGACGCCCTCCTCGGCCGGCTCGGCAACGACCTGGACTTCACCACGGACGCCCGCCCCGAGGACGTCCTGAAGATCGTCCGCCCCTGGGCCGACGCCGTCTGGGAGGTCGGGATCGCCTTCGGGACCGTCGGCTCGCAGAAGGACGGCTACCAGATCGAGGTCACGACGTACCGCTCCGAGGCGTACGACCGCACCTCCCGCAAGCCCGAGGTCTCCTACGGCGACTCCATCGAGCAGGACCTCGTCCGGCGCGACTTCACCGTCAACGCGATGGCCGTGGCCCTCCCCGAGAAGGAGTTCGTGGACCCGTACGGCGGCCTGGAGGACCTCGCCGCCCGGGTGCTGCGCACCCCCGGCACGCCCGAGGAGTCCTTCTCCGACGACCCGCTGCGCATGATGCGGGCCGCCCGCTTCGCCGCCCAGCTCGACTTCGAGGTCGCCCCCGAGGTCGTCACCGCGATGACGGAGATGGCGGACCGGATCGAGATCGTCTCCGCCGAGCGCGTCCGGGACGAACTGAACAAGCTGCTGCTCTCCGCCCACCCGCGGAAGGGCCTCGGCCTGCTCGTCGAGACCGGCCTCGCCGAGCACGTCCTCCCCGAGCTGCCCGCGCTGCGGCTGGAGAGCGACGAGCACCACCGGCACAAGGACGTGTACGAGCACTCCCTCACCGTCCTCGACCAGGCGATCGACCTGGAGGAGGACGGCCCCGACCTGGTGCTGCGCCTCGCCGCGCTCCTCCACGACATCGGCAAGCCGCGCACCCGCCGCTTCGAGAAGGACGGCCGGGTCTCCTTCCACCACCACGAGGTGGTGGGCGCCAAGATGACCAAGAAGCGCCTGACCGCGCTGAAGTACTCCAACGAGATGGTCAAGGACGTCTCGCGCCTGGTGGAGCTGCACCTGCGCTTCCACGGGTACGGGACGGGCGAGTGGACCGACTCGGCCGTGCGCCGCTACGTCCGCGACGCCGGCCCGCTCCTCTCGCGCCTGCACAAGCTGACCCGCTCGGACTGCACCACGCGCAACAAGCGCAAGGCGTCCGCGCTCTCCCGCGCCTACGACGGCCTGGAGACCCGCATCGCCCAGCTCCAGGAGCAGGAGGAGCTGGACTCGATCCGCCCGGACCTCGACGGCAACCAGATCCAGGAGATCCTGGACATCAAGCCGGGACCGGCCGTCGGGCAGGCGTACAAGTTCCTCCTGGAGCTCCGCCTGGAGAACGGTCCGATGGAGCACGAGCAGGCGGTCGCCGCGCTCAAGGAGTGGTGGGCCGCGCGCGACTGACGCGCGGGCCATGTTTCACGTGAAACATCACCGTTCCGCGCGCTCACCGCGCAGCAGCAGGGCAATCGCCGCGTAGCCGGCCGCCACCAGCACGATCAGCAGCGGCGAGCGGCCGTCGGGCGGCAGCATCAGGGCGGCGACCCCCGCCGCCGCCACGAAGGCGACGTTGAACAGCACGTCGTACAGGGAGAAGACGCGCCCCCGGAAGGCGTCGTCCACGTGCGTCTGGACCACGGTGTCGGTCGCGATCTTCGCTCCCTGGGTGGCGAGGCCCAGGACGAAGGCGGCGACGAGGAACGGCGCGGGCGCGAACGGCAGGGCGAGCGCCGGGACAAGGACGGCGGCCGAGGCCGAGCACACGATCATCCACCCGAACGGGCCGAACCGCCCCACCGCCCAGGGCGAGAGGACGGCTGCGGCGAAGAAGCCCGCGCCGGAGGCGGCGACGGCGATCCCCAGGAGCCCCAGCCCCTCGGACTCGGTGGTGCTCCAGACGTACCGGCAGAGCATCAGCACGGTCACGAGCAGCGCGCCGTAGCAGAAGCGCATCAGGCCGACGGCGGTGAGCGCCCGGGCGGCGGGGCGCCGTTCCGCGAGGTGGCGCAGTCCGGCGGCGAGGCCCCGGGCGGTGGAGGCGAGCGCCGCGGAGAGCCGCGGCGGCACCTGGTCCGGGTCGGGGCCGAGGAGCGGGCGCGGGATGCGCAGCGAGGCGAGGGCCGCGCCGAGGTAGAGGGCGGCGCCGAGGGCGACGACGGCCGCGTCGGAGCCGTCCGCGAGCAGCCGGACGCCGAAGGCGAGGCCGCCGCCGAGGGTGGCGGCGAGGGTGCCGGCGGTGGGGGAGAGGGAGTTGGCGAGGACGAGCCGTTCGTCGTCGACGACCCGGGGCAGGGCGGCGGAGAGGCCGGCGAGGACGAAGCGGTTGACCGCCGTGACGGAGAGGGCGGAGGCGTAGAAGAGCCAGTCGGGGACGGCGGCCAGGACGAGCAGGGCGGTTCCGCCGGCGAGCAGGGCGCGGAGCAGGTTGCCGTACAGGAAGACCTGGCGGCGCTGCCAGCGGTCCAGGAGGACTCCCGCGAAGGGGCCGACGACGGAGTACGGGAGCAGGAGCACGGCCATGGCGGAGGCGATGGCGGCGGGGGAGGTCTGCTTCTCGGGGGAGAAGACGACGTACGTGGCCAGGGCCACCTGGTAGACGCCGTCGGCGCACTGCGAGAGCAGCCGGACGGTGAGCAGGCGCCGGAAGTCGCGCAGGCGCAGCAGTACGCGCAGATCACGTACGACGGACATGACAGCAAGACTCACATAAGGCGAGGGCCCCCGGGCAGTGCCGCGGGGACCCTCGTCAGGTGAAACGCCTCGGACCTCGGAGGGTCAGCGCTCGACCTCGCCCTTGATGAACTTCTCGACGTTGGCCAGGGCCTCGTCGTCGAAGTACTGCACCGGCGGGGACTTCATGAAGTAGGACGACGCGGAGAGGATCGGGCCGCCGATGCCGCGGTCCTTGGCGATCTTCGCGGCGCGCAGGGCGTCGATGATGACACCGGCCGAGTTCGGGGAGTCCCAGACCTCGAGCTTGTACTCCAGGTTCAGCGGGACGTCACCGAAGGCGCGGCCCTCGAGGCGGACGTACGCCCACTTGCGGTCGTCCAGCCAGGCCACGTAGTCCGACGGGCCGATGTGGACGTTCTTGTCGCCCAGCTCGCGGTCCGGGATCTGCGAGGTGACGGCCTGCGTCTTCGAGATCTTCTTGGACTCCAGGCGCTCGCGCTCGAGCATGTTCTTGAAGTCCATGTTGCCGCCGACGTTGAGCTGCATGGTGCGCTCGAGACGGACACCGCGGTCCTCGAACAGCTTCGCCATCACGCGGTGCGTGATGGTGGCGCCGACCTGCGACTTGATGTCGTCGCCGACGATCGGGACACCGGCCTCGGTGAACTTGTCCGCCCACTCCTTGGTGCCGGCGATGAAGACCGGGAGGGCGTTGACGAAGGCGACCTTGGCGTCGATGGCGCACTGGGCGTAGAACTTCGCCGCGTCCTCGGAACCGACGGGCAGGTAGCAGACGAGGACGTCGACCTGGCGGTCCTTCAGGATCTGGACGACGTCCACCGGCTCCTCGGCGGACTCCTCGATGGTCTGGCGGTAGTACTTGCCGAGACCGTCGAGCGTGTGACCGCGCTGGACGGTGACGCCCGTGTTCGGGACGTCGCAGATCTTGATGGTGTTGTTCTCGCTGGCGCCGATGGCGTCGGCGAGGTCGAGGCCGACCTTCTTCGCGTCGACGTCGAAGGCGGCGACGAACTCGACGTCACCGACGTGGTAGTCGCCGAACTGGACGTGCATCAGGCCGGGCACCTTGGTCGCCGGGTCGGCGTCCTTGTAGTACTCGACGCCCTGCACCAGCGAGGCGGCGCAGTTGCCCACGCCGACGATGGCTACGCGAACCGAACCCATTCCGGTTGCTCCCTGTTGTGATCGTGGAAGCCCTGCTGGCGCAGGGTTTCACTTGGTGGTGTCGTCGGACGGATCCGGCCGGGTACTGCCCCCGTGCCGGGGCAGGCCGCCCGTCTCTCCAGAATCGTTGTCGTGCGGAGCGTCGGTGCCGGGCCGCTGGTCGCGGCCCGCCCGCTCGCTCTCGATGAGCTCGTTCAGCCAGCGCACTTCGCGCTCCACGGACTCCATTCCGTGGCGCTGGAGCTCAAGCGTGTAGTCGTCGAGGCGCTCGCGCGTCCGGGCCAGCGAGGCGCGCATCTTCTCCAGGCGCTCCTCCAGCCGGCTGCGGCGGCCTTCGAGCACCCGCATCCGCACCTCGCGTTCGGTCTGGCCGAAGAACGCGAAGCGGGCGGCGAAGTGCTCGTCCTCCCAGGCGTCGGGGCCGGTGTGGGAGAGGAGCTCCTCGAAGTGCTCCTTTCCTTCCGGCGTCAACCGGTAGACGATCTTGGCCCGGCGCCCTGCGAGTGACGAGGCCAGGGCCTCCTCGGGGGCGCTGCCCGGCTCCTCGATCAACCAGCCGTTGGCGACCAGCGTCTTGAGGCAGGGGTAGAGCGTCCCGTAGCTGAACGCCCGGAAGATGCCGAGCGAGGTATTGAGGCGCTTGCGCAGCTCGTAGCCGTGCATCGGGGCCTCGCGCAGCAGGCCGAGAACGGCGAACTCGAGGATGCCGGAGCGTCTGCTCATCCGTCGCCTCCTCCGTCCCGCGATCCGTGCTCGGCGGGCGCCGTGCCGGAGCCCTGTACCGAAGCAGTGTGCCGAAGCTTTATGCCGTGCTGATGTATCGACTCGATACATCACGACGATAGAACGGCCCGAGAGGTCCGACAAGTGGGGGTGCCGTGACCGGCGTCACATCGTCAATTCGCCGCGTGCGACTTGCCTGATTTGGGGTGAACTCCGGCGCAAGAGGGGTTTTGGCCGTGCGTAGTCTGTGCGGCATGCACACCACCGGGAACCAGGAGCCGCGCTGGGGCGTCAGTGCAGCGGGTGACCGGCTGCGATACGAAAGGGGCCTCCGATGGGCTCCGGTCGTGCGCATTTCGGGGGGACCGGAACTCAACTGCCGCTTCCAGGCGTACGCGCCTGCCCGAGGAGTAGTCGTTCGATGAGCGAGCACCGTCGCAGGATGCCGTCGCAGGAGCCGCCGACGGGCGGCCGCGCGGCGGCACGACGCGCCGCCCAGCAGCCGGCGGGCCGCAGGCCGGCCCCTGCCCAGCAGCCCGGTACGGGGACGCCCCCGTACGGAACGCCGGCCCCTTACGGGTCGTCCGGAGCGTACGGGGGGGCCTCGTCCTCCCACGGGGAGGAGGCGCGTCCGTACGGCGGTCGCGCGGAGGCCCGGCGCGCCGCCCAGCGGGGCGGGCGCCGGCGTGCGCCCGCGGCCGGTCCCGGCGGGCCCAACGGCCCTGCCGGCGGTGGCCGCCGTGGCGGTGGGGGCGGTGGCGGTCGCGGTGGTCGCGGCGGCGGTCCGGGCGGTCGTCCGCCGGGCAAGAAGCGGATCATCGACTACCCGCGCCACGACAAGGACGGCTGGCGTCGCTGGCTGCCGTCCTGGCGGCTGGTGACGGGGGCGTTCCTGCTCTTCTGCGTCCTCGTCATGGGTGGCGCGGTCATCGCGTACTCGCAGGTGGGCATCCCCAAGGTGGACGCGACCGCGACCTCGCAGAACAACATCTACTACTGGTCCGACGGCAGCCGCATGGTGGCCACCGGCGCCGGCCAGAACCGCCAGATCATCGGCATCGACCAGATCCCGATGGTCATGCAGGAGGCCGTGATCTCGGCCGAGAACAAGACGTTCCGCACGGACTGGGGCGTCGACCCGATGGGCATCGGCCGCGCCGTGTGGAACATGGCGAAGGGCGGCGAGACCCAGGGCGGCTCGACCATCACCCAGCAGTACGTGAAGAACGGCCTGCTCGCCGACCAGTCGCAGACCCTGTCGCGGAAGGTGAAGGAACTCTTCATCTCCATCAAGGTGGGCAACGAGGTCGAGAAGCCGGAGATCCTGGAGGGCTACCTCAACACGGCCTACTACGGCCGCGGCGCCTACGGCATCCAGGCCGCCTCCCGCGCGTACTTCAACAAGGACGCCAAGCACCTCAACGCCTCCGAGTCGGCGGTCCTCGCCTCCGTGCTGAAGGGCGCCACCTACTTCGACCCGGCCGGCTACCCCGAGGTCGACCCCAACGCGACCCCCGCGAACAACCTGGCCCGTCTCAACGAGCGCTGGTCCTGGATCCTCGACGAGATGGTCAAGGACGGGAAGATCACGGCCGAGGAGCGGGCGAAGTACACGGCCCTGCCGAAGATCCAGAAGCCGAGGCAGGACGCCCAGCTGAGCGGCCAGATCGGTTACCTGGTCGCCACCGCGAAGGCCAACTTCCGCAGTAAGTACGACATCAGCGCCGAAGCCCTGGAGCTGGGCGGCTACGAGATCCACACCACCTTCGACAGGAAGAAGGTGGAAGCGATGGAAGACTCGGTCAAGAAGATCTACGACGAGTACATCGACGAGAAGAAGCGCCCGGAGGACGACACCCACGTCGAGTTCGGCGGCGCCTCCGTCGACGTCAAGACCGGTGCCCTCGTCGCGCTCTACGGCGGCCAGGACGCGACCAAGCACTACACCAACAACGCCGACACCACCGGCGCACAGGTCGGTTCGACGTTCAAGCCCTTCGTGCTCGCCGCCGCGATGCGGGACGGCGTCCGCGACCCGGAGGGACCGAAGGTACAGGGACCCTCCACGCGCACCCTGGTCGATCCCGACAAGAGCCGCTACAGCGGCAAGGACGACCTCAAGGTCCGCACCTACGACGGCGAGATCTGGCACAACGAGGAGGGAGAGGAGTGGGAGCAGGACAACGAGGGCGACCAGAGCTACGGCAACATCAGCCTGCGCCGGGCGATGATCGTCTCCGCCAACTCCCCCTTCGTGCAGCTGGGCATGGACGTCGGCATCGACAAGGTGCGTGAGGCGGCCGTCGACGCCGGCCTGCGCCCCGACTCCCTGGTGAAGGGCGAGGTCCCGTCGTTCTCGCTCGGTATCTCCAGCCCGAGCGCGATCCGCATGGCCGGCGCCTACTCGACCTTCGCCAACCAGGGCTTCCGGAACGAGCCCTACTCGGTGACCAAGGTCGTCAAGGGCGGCCAGGTCATCTACAAGCACGAGCCGAAGAGCGAGCAGAAGTTCTCCTCGGCCGTCTCCTCGAACGTCACCGACGTGCTCCGCAGCGTCGTCGAGGACCCGGACGGCACCGGTAACAACGCCGCGATCCCGGGCCGCCACGTGGCGGGCAAGACCGGTACCACCGACGACAACATGTCGGCCTGGTTCGTGGGCTACACCCCGCAGCTCTCGACGGCGATCGACATGTACCGCTTCGACGACGACGAGACGAAGAAGAACCGCAAGTTCCTGGAGATGTACGGCACGGGTGGCCAGGACTCGATCCACGGTTCGTCCTTCCCGTCCCAGATCTGGAACGACTACATGACGGACGCCGTCGCGGACCTGCCCGTCGAGGAGTTCCCGGAGCCGGAGAAGCTGCCGGACGCCAAGGCGGTCTACGGCGGTGGCGCCACGCCGAAGCCGACGGCCACCCCCACCCCGACCGAGACGGCGACGCCGACCGAGACGGCCACCACCGCTCCGACGACGACTCCCCCGCCGACGCCCTCCGACACGGTCCGCCCGACCACCAAGGAGCCGAAGCCCGACAAGACGACGTGCAGCGTCTGGTGGGGCTGCGACACCACCGGTGGTGGCGGCAACCCGGGCGGCAGCACCGGCGGCACCACGGAGCCGACGCCGACGGGCACCACGGAACCGACGCCGACGGGCACCACGACTCCCCCGGGCGGCTCGGGTGGCCCGGGCGGCGGTGGCGGCAACGGGAACGGCGGCAACGGCGGCGAGCCGACCGGCGACACGACAGGAGACGGAGGCCTCTTCGAATGAGGCGGCCGGGGTCGGCCGTGAGGTCTGACCCCGGCACAGCGAGGGCCGTCGTGGCCGCTCCGTGCGACACCCTTACGGAGCAGGCCGCGGCGGCCCTTCGTGTTTCACGTGAAACACTCCGTGCGCTCCACGGCACCCTCCGTGTTTCACGTGAAACAACGGCTCCCGCACCGGATTTCGGCCCTGGTCGCGGCCGGATTCCCAGGGCCGTACGGCAGGATGTCCCCCATGCCGAGCCTGAAGAAGACGAGCGGCCCCGTGGACGGGCCCGCGGCGCCGGACGAAACACGTGCCGCCGAGCCGCCCGCCGTCGCCCCCACCCGGCGCGACGAGGTGGCCGCCGCGGGCAGCGAGCTCATCGGTGGCCGCTACGGGCGCCACGCCCTGCCCGGCAGCGGCCCCGCGGCCGGGCAGTTCACCCCGGTGCGGGTGATCGCCCTCGTGGCCATCGGCATGTTCGCCCTCGGCATGGTGCAGAAGCTGCCCTGCTACAACTGGGCCTGGTTCCGTGGCACCACCTCCCAGTACACCCACGCCTGCTACTCGGACATCCCGCACCTGTTCGCCGGCCGCGGCTTCTCCGAGGGCCTGGTGCCGTACTTCGACCGCCTCCCCGGCGACATACCGTTCCTGGAGTACCCCGTGCTGACGGGGCTCTTCATGGAGGTCGCGGCCTGGCTGACGCCGGGCGGCGAGCTCCAGGTGCAGGAGCAGACGTACTGGCTGGTCAACGCCGGCCTGCTGATGGTGTGCGCGGCCGTCCTCGCCGTCTGTGTGGCCAGGACCCACCGCGGGCGCCCCTGGGACGGCCTGCTGGTCGCCCTGGCGCCCACCGTGGCCCTCACCGCCACGATCAACTGGGACCTGCTCGCCGTGGCGCTCACCGCCGCCGCGATCCTCCTGTGGTCCCGCTCGCGGCCGCTCGCCGCCGGCGTCCTGCTCGGCCTGGCCGTCGCCGCCAAGTTCTACCCGGTGCTGATCCTGTGGCCGCTGCTGCTGCTCTGTGTGCGCGCCGGACGGCTGCGCGCCTTCGGCACCGCGCTGCTCGGTGCGGCGGGCTCCTGGCTCGTGGTCAACCTGCCGGTGATGCTCCTCGCACCCGAGGGATGGAAGCAGTTCTACCTCTTCAGCCGCGACCGGAACGTCGACTACGGCTCGGTCTGGCTGCTCGTCAGCCAGCGCGCCGGCGAGACGATCCCGCCCGAGCGGGCGAACCTGTACGCGGCTCTGCTCCTGGTGCTGGTCGCCGGCGGGCTCGGCTGGCTGGCCTTCGCCGCGCCGCGCCGGCCGCGGCTCGTGCAGCTGGCGTTCCTGATGGTCGCCGCGTTCGTCCTCACCAACAAGGTCTACTCACCGCAGTACGTCCTCTGGCTGGTGCCGCTCGCCGCGCTCGCTCGGCCGCGCTGGCGCGACTTCCTCATCTGGCAGGCGTGCGAGGTCGCGTACTTCCTCGGGATCTGGATGTACCTCGCCTTCACCGGCAGCGGCAACAAGCAGGGACTGCCGCTCGACGGCTACCACTTCGCGATCGTGGTGCACCTGCTCGGCACGCTCTACCTGTGCGCCATGGTCGTCCGGGACGTCCTCGCGCCCGAGAAGGACCCGGTCCGGCGGGACGGCTCCGACGATCCCTCGGGCGGCGTCCTGGACGGCGCCGCCGACGTCCTCGTCGTGGGCCGGGCCGCGCACCCGGCCCGGCACGCGGCCCCCGCGCCCGACTCCGGCACGCAGGAGCTGCTGGTGACATGGGGAACCCCCGGGGCCGAGGGCTCCCGGGGGTGATCCGAAGACGTGACGTACGGCCGGCTCAGCGCTCGACGAGCCGGTCGTACTGCGTCGTGGTGTGGCGCAGGTGCGCCACCAGCTCGTCGCCGACCTGGGGCTCCTGGGCGTCGGCCGGCACGAACAGGATCGACACCTGCATGTGCGGCGGCTCGGCGAACCAGCGCTGCTTGCCGGCCCAGACGAACGGCGACAGGTTCCGGTTGACGGTGGCCAGACCGGCCCGCGCCACGCCCTTGGCGCGCGGCATCACGCCGTGCATCGCCTTCGGGGCCTCCAGGCCGACGCCGTGCGAGGTGCCGCCCGCGACCACGACCAGCCAGCCGTCCGAGGCGGCCTTCTGCTGGCGGTAGCCGAAGCGGTCGCCCTTGGCGACCCGGGTGACGTCCAGGACCGAACCGCGGTACTCGGTGGCCTCGTGGTCGCCCAGCCAGAGCCGGGTGCCGATCCGGGCGCGGAACCGGGTCTGCGGGAACTGCTGCTGGAGCCGCGCCTGCTCGTCGGCCCGCAGGTGGCTCACGAACATGGTGTGCAGCGGCAGCCGGGCGGCCCGCAGCCGGTCCATCCAGGCGATGACCTCCTCGACGGCGTCCGTGCCGTCCGGGCGGTCGAGCGGCAGGTGCAGGGCGAAGCCCTCCAGACGGACGTCCTCGATGGCGGAGGCGAGCATCGCGAGCTCCTCCTCACGGACGCCGTGCCGCTTCATCGAGCTCATGACCTCGATGACCACCCGGGCGCCGACCAGGGCGTGCACCCCGTCCACGGAGGAGACGGAGCGGATCACCCGGTCGGGCAGCGGCACCGGCTCCTCGCCGCGCCGGAACGGCGTGAGGACCAGCAGGTCGCCGCCGAACCAGTCCTTGATCTTCGCGGCCTCGTACGTGGTCCCCACCGCGAGCATGTCGGCGCCGAACCGGGCCGTCTCCTCGGCGAGCCGCTCGTGCCCGAATCCGTAGCCGTTGCCCTTGCAGACCGGGATCAGACCGGGGAACTGGTCGATCACGGACTTCTGGTGCGCCCGCCAGCGAGCGGTGTCGACGTACAGGGTGAGCGCCATGGCCGGCCCGGAACCTTTCTGATGGCTGCGGTGGGAGATCGGAGACAGTCCGACTCCGCGGAACTACGAGGGTACGCAAGCCCCGAGGGGAGCGTCAGCGGCGCGACATGTAGATGTCCAGCGCCTTGTGCAGGAGCTTGTTCAGCGGGAAGTCCCACTCGCCGACGTACTCCACGGCCTCGCCGCCGGTGCCGACCTTGAACTGGATCAGGCCGAAGAGGTGGTCGGTCTCGTCCAGCGAGTCGGAGATGCCGCGCAGGTCGTAGACGGTAGCCCCCATCGCGTACGCGTCGCGGAGCATCCGCCACTGCATGGCGTTGGACGGGCGGACCTCGCGGCCGATGTTGTCGGAGGCGCCGTACGAGTACCAGACGTGCCCGCCGACGACGAGCATGGTCGCCGCGGAGAGGTTCACGCCGTTGTGGCGGGCGAAGTACAGGCGCATCCGGTTGGGGTCCTCGTTGTTGAGGACGGTCCACATGCGCTGGAAGTACGAGAGCGGGCGCGGCCGGAACTTGTCGCGGACCGCGGTGATCTCGTACAGGCGCTGCCACTCGGCCAGGTCCTCGTAGCCGCCCTGGACGACCTCGACGCCGGCCTTCTCGGCCTTCTTGATGTTGCGGCGCCACAGCTGGTTGAAGCCCTTGAGGACGTCGTCCAGGGAGCGGTTGGCCAGCGGGACCTGGAACACGTAGCGGGGCTGCACGTCGCCGAAGCCGGCGCCGCCGTCCTCGCCCTGCTGCCAGCCCATCCGGCGCAGCCGGTCCGCGACCTCGAACGCCTGCGGCACGACCTCGGTGGCCTGGACGTCCTTGAGGCGCTTGACGTCCGGGTCCTGGATGCCGGACTTGATCGCGGCGGCGTCCCAGCGGCGGATGACGACCGGCGGGCCCATCTTCACGGAGAAGGCGCCCTGCTGCTTGAGGTGGGCCAGCATCGGCTGGAGCCACTCGTCGAGGTTGGGGGCGTACCAGTTGATGACCGGACCCTCGGGCAGGTAGGCCAGGTAGCGCTTGAGCTTGGGCAGCTGGCGGTAGAGCACCAGGCCGACGCCGACGAGCTCGCCGGTCTTGTCGAACCAGCCGAGGTTCTCCGAGCGCCACTCGGTCTTCACGTCCGCCCACGCCGGGACCTGGCAGTGGCTCGCACCGGGCAGGCTCTGGATGTACGCCAGATGCTGCTCTCGGCTGATGGTCCTCAGGGTCAGGCTCATGCGGGGCGCTCCTCGGCAGGTGTGTCCCCATCGGTCAGGGGCTCCGGCTCTCGCGCCGAAGCCTACTGCGACCGGGGAGCGCCCCGAAGGGCCGCCGTGCCCCTGACGTGCTCGGTGTCAGTTGATCACGCCGGTGAAGAGCCCTCCGTGGGCCATGCCGAGGTAGAAGCCCACCGCGGCGGCGCCGAGGCCGATGATCAGGAAGAATCGTTCGCGGGTGGTGACGGAGATGAACTGTCCGTAGGCCCCGGTCAGGATGCCGATCAGACCCGTCCACGAGCTGAGCAGGTGCAGGTTGTGGAACTGCGCCGTGACGAAGGACAGCATGCCGAGCACCAGCGTCACCGCGAGCAGCGTGTCCTGGAGCGGGTGCGGCTTGCCGTCCGTCGCGAAGAGGGAGTGGCCGGGGTGGGGACGCATTGCCTGTGCCATGGGGCACCTCCTGGCGTGCCGTGCGGAGGGCGGCGCATCCTAGCGCCGCCGACGTCCGTTGTGTACAGATTGCGTCCCCTCCCCGGCGGATTTCAACCGCAAGGCGATGTGCGGGTACTCTGTACGGTCTGCGCCGGTGTCTGCCCTGGTCCTGCCAGCGGGACACCGACGCTCTACGCATCACGACCCTCCTGCCACGGAACGACCGTGGCCGCTGAGTCCAAAGGAGGTGGGTTCCACATGCGTCACTACGAGGTGATGGTCATCCTCGACCCCGATCTCGAGGAGCGCGCTGTCTCCCCGCTGATCGAGAACTTCCTCTCCGTCGTCCGTGAGGGCAACGGAAAGGTCGAGAAGGTCGACACCTGGGGCCGTCGTCGTCTCGCCTACGAGATCAAGAAGAAGCCCGAGGGCATCTACTCGGTCATCGACCTGCAGGCCGAGCCTGCGGTCGTCAAGGAGCTCGACCGCCAGATGAACCTGAACGAGTCGGTCCTCCGGACCAAGGTCCTCCGCCCCGAGACCCACTGAGCTTTCGCTCAGAGGTAACCGGGTCCGAGTAGCAGCAAGCAGCCAGAAGCAATCCCGCCGAGAGGTTCACCCATGGCAGGCGAGACCGTCATCACGGTCGTCGGCAATCTCGTCGACGACCCCGAGCTGCGCTTCACCCCGTCCGGTGCGGCGGTCGCGAAGTTCCGCGTCGCGTCCACTCCCCGCACCTTCGACCGGCAGACCAACGAGTGGAAGGACGGCGAGAGCCTGTTCCTGACCTGCTCGGTCTGGCGTCAGGCGGCGGAGAACGTCGCCGAGTCCCTTCAGCGAGGCATGCGCGTCGTCGTGCAGGGCCGGCTGAAGCAGCGGTCCTACGAGGACAACCAGGGCATCAAGCGCACGGTCTTCGAGCTGGACGTCGAGGAAGTCGGTCCCAGCCTGCGCAACGCCACGGCCAAGGTCACCAAGACCACCGGCCGCGGTGGCCAGGGTGGCGGCGGCGGCTTCGGCGGCGGCGGCCAGCAGGGTGGTGGCAGCGGCTGGGGTGGCAACTCCGGCGGCGGCCAGCAGGGCGGCGGAGCACCCGCCGACGACCCCTGGGCCACCGGTGGCTCCTCCGGCGGCGGCCAGCAGGCCGGCGGCGGTGGCGGCTGGGGTGGCAACTCCGGCGGCGGCTACTCGGACGAGCCCCCCTTCTAGGGATCCCACGGGACCCCGGAAGCGGGCTCGTACCCCACACTTCTTGATCACACAGGAGAAACACCATGGCGAAGCCGCCTGTGCGCAAGCCTAAGAAGAAGGTCTGCGCGTTCTGCAAGGACAAGACCGCGTACGTGGACTACAAGGACACGAACATGCTGCGGAAGTTCATTTCCGACCGCGGCAAGATCCGTGCCCGCCGCGTGACCGGCAACTGCACGCAGCACCAGCGTGACGTCGCCACGGCCGTCAAGAACAGCCGTGAGATGGCGCTGCTGCCCTACACGTCCACCGCGCGATAAGGGAAGGGTGACCGAAAAATGAAGATCATCCTCACCCAGGAAGTCTCCGGCCTCGGTGCGGCCGGCGACGTCGTCGAGGTCAAGGACGGCTACGCTCGCAACTACCTGGTCCCGCGCGGTTTCGCGATCCGCTGGACCAAGGGTGGCGAGAAGGACGTGGCGCAGATCCGCCGCGCCCGCAAGATCCACGAGATCGCGACCATCGAGCAGGCCAACGAGGTCAAGGCCAAGCTCGAGGGCACGAAGGTGCGCCTGGCCGTTCGCTCCGGCGACGCCGGCCGTCTCTTCGGCTCCGTGACCCCGGCCGACGTCGCCACGGCGATCAAGTCCGCCGGTGGTCCCGAGGTCGACAAGCGTCGCGTCGAGCTCGGTTCGCCGATCAAGACCCTGGGCTCGCACCAGGTGCTCGTGCGTCTGCACCCCGAGGTCGCCGCGAAGCTCGGCATCGAGGTCGTCGCCGCGTAACGCAGCGCTCAGCGCAGTACGGATGGGCCGCTCCCCGCTGGGGGCGGCCCATCCGCCGTTCCAGGGGGCGGAGGCTCCCGCCGCTGTTTCACGTGAAACAGCCCCCGCGGTCAGCGGGTGGCGCCGGTGACGATCCAGCGGCCGGAGCGCATCCGGAACCAGAGGGTGCCCATCCGGACCGCCATCATCAGCGTCATCGCCCACCACAGCGCGGTCAGTCCGCCGCCGAGGACCGGGACCAGCAGGGCGACGGGCGCGAAGACCGCCAGCGTCAGCAGCATCGCCCAGGCGAGGTAAGGGCCGTCGCCCGCCCCCATGAGGACGCCGTCGAGGACGAAGACGACCCCGGAGATCGGCTGGGAGAGCGCCATCACGAGGAGCGCCGGGAGCAGGGTGGACCGGACGGCGGGGTCGCCGGTGAAGAGCGGGATGAAGAGCGGACGGGCCACGACGAGGGCCAGTCCGAGGACGACGCCGGAGACCACGCCCCACTGGACCATCCGGCGGCAGACCTGGCGGGCGCCCTCGGCGTCGTCCGCGCCGAGGTAGCGCCCGATGATCGCCTGGCCGGCGATGGCGATGGCGTCCAGGGCGAAGGCCATCAGGCTCCACAGCGAGAGGATGATCTGGTGGGCCGCGACCTCGGTGTCGCCCAGGCGGGCGGCGACGGCGGTGGCGATCATCAGGACCGCGCGCAGCGAGAGCGTACGGACCAGGAGGGGGGCGCCGGCCTGGGCGGAGGCCCGGATGCCGGCGGCGTCGGGCCGGAGCGAGGCGCCGTGGCGGCGGGCGCCCCGGACGACCACGACGAGGTACGCGGCGGCCATGCCGCACTGGGCGATGACGGTGCCCCAGGCGGAGCCCGCGATGCCGAGTCCGGCTCCGTAGACGAGGCCGACGTTGAGGGCGCCGTTGACGGTGAAGCCGCCGATGGCCACGTAGAGCGGGGTCCGGGTGTCCTGGAGACCGCGCAGGACGCCGGTGGCGGCCAGGACGATGAGCATCGCGGGGATGCCCAGGATCGAGATCCGCAGGTAGGTGGTGGCGTAGGGGGCGGCGGTGTCGGAGGCGCCGAAGACGTCGACGAGCCAGGGGGCCGTGGGCAGGGTGGCCGCGACGACGGCGAGACCGAGGAGGACGGCCAGCCAGATGCCGTCGATGCCCTGCCGGAGGGCGGCGGGCAGGTCGCCGGCGCCGACCCGGCGGGCGACGGCGGCCGTGGTGGCGTAGGCGAGGAAGACGAAGACGCTGACGGCGGTGGCGAGCAGGGTCCCGGCGATGGCGAGGCCCGCGAGCTGGGGCGTGCCGAGGTGCCCCACGATGGCGCTGTCGACCATCAGGAAGAGCGGTTCGGCGACGAGGGCGCCGAAGGCCGGCAGGGCGAGCGAGAGGATCTCGCGGTCGTGCCGGCGCAGGGCTGCCTTGGTGCGCGTGGGGGCCTGGGTCATGAGGTCAATCTAATCGTCCACAGGTAAGCGATGCAATGCCTTAGCAGTCCTTACTTCGGAGGGGAGTGGGGCTTCGGGTGTGAGTAGTTTGTTCTGATCGTGGCCCCGGGTGAAAAGTTTTTCTCCCCCACAGCCCGTGGATGGAAAAGGCGCAGGTCAGCGCGGTGATGGGTGGGGGGTTATGAGTTTGTCCACATGACTGTCCCCCGGTCCGTGCACAGGAACCGGCGGCTTATCCACAGCATTGGGGCCTCCACCCACAGAGCCTGTGGATAACCAGATTGGCCGACGGCCCTCGCGGGCCTACCGTGGACCGGCGCCCGACGCGCCAGAAGCGGACGCAAAAGCCACTCTTCGACCAAGGCCGTGGCGTAAGAAAGAGTGGCGCGGCGAGGTCCGCGGAGCGGACGGGAAGAGGTGGCCTGGTGAGCGTTCCCGAGCCCATGGACGACCCCTGGGCCGACGGCGGACCGAGCGACCGGCTGCCCGTACGCACCCGGGGCGAAGGCCGCGGGGACAACCGGGGCGAGGGCCGCGGGCGCGGCCGTGGCCGCGACGAGCAGCACGAGCGCGGCAGCGACGGCCCCTGGGACGGCGGACTCTCCGGCTTCGAGCGGGTCCCCCCGCAGGACCTCGACGCCGAGCAGTCCGTGCTCGGCGGCATGCTGCTCTCCAAGGACGCCATCGCCGACGTCGTGGAGATCATCAAGGGCCACGACTTCTACAAGCCCGCGCACGAGACCGTCTTCGGCGCGATCCTCGACCTCTACGCCAAGGGCGAGCCCGCCGACCCCATCACGGTCGGCGCCGAGCTCACCAAACGCGGCGAGATCAACCGCGTCGGCGGCGCCTCCTATCTGCACACCCTCGTCCAGTCGGTGCCGACGGCGGCGAACGCCTCGTACTACGCGGAGATCGTCCACGAGCGGGCCGTGCTCCGCCGGCTCGTGGAGGCCGGCACCAAGATCACCCAGATGGGATACGCGGCCGACGGCGACGTCGACGAGATCGTGAACTCGGCCCAGGCGGAGATCTACAAGGTCACCGAGCAGCGGACCACCGAGGACTACCTGCCGCTCGGCGACATCATGGAGGGCGCGCTCGACGAGATCGAGGCGATCGGCTCCCGTAGCGGCGAGATGACCGGCGTGCCCACCGGATTCAGCGACCTCGACTCCCTCACCAACGGCCTGCACCCGGGCCAGATGATCATCATCGCGGCCCGTCCCGCCATGGGTAAGTCCACGCTCGCCCTGGACTTCGCCCGGGCCGCGTCGATCAAGCACAACCTGCCCAGCGTCATCTTCTCCCTCGAAATGGGCCGCAACGAGATCGCGATGCGCCTGCTGTCCGCCGAGGCCCGGGTCGCCCTGCACCACATGCGGTCCGGCACGATGACCGACGAGGACTGGACCCGGCTCGCCCGCCGCATGCCGGACGTCTCCCAGGCCCCCCTCTACATCGACGACTCCCCGAACCTGTCGATGATGGAGATCCGCGCCAAGTGCCGTCGCCTGAAGCAGCGCAACGGCCTCAAGCTCGTCATCATCGACTACCTCCAGCTGATGCAGTCCGGCGGCTCCAAGCGCGCCGAGAGCCGCCAGCAGGAGGTCTCCGACATGTCGCGAAACCTCAAGCTCCTCGCCAAGGAGCTGGAGCTCCCGGTGATCGCGCTCTCCCAGCTGAACCGTGGCCCCGAGCAGCGCACCGACAAGAAGCCGATGGTCTCCGACCTGCGTGAGTCCGGCTCCATCGAGCAGGACGCCGACATGGTCATCCTGCTCCACCGCGAGGACGCCTACGAGAAGGAGTCACCGCGCGCCGGCGAGGCCGACATCATCGTCGGCAAGCACCGTAACGGCCCGACGGCCACCATCACCGTCGCCTTCCAGGGCCACTACTCGCGCTTCGTGGACATGGCTCAGACCTGATCGGCCTGATCGTGCCCGGGACGGCCGGGCGGCATGATCGGGGCATGACCTCAGACTTCGAAGCCCTGCTGCCCACCACCGAGCGTTCGCTGCTGCACCGAGTGGCCCGCGCCCAGAGCGAGGGCCGCGCGCCCTCCTTCGTCGGCGCCGTCGCGCGCGGGGGAGCGATGGTGTGGAGCGGTGCGCGCTCCTGCGTCGACGGGCACGCGCCCGACGCCGACACGCAGTACCGGATCGGGTCGATCACCAAGGTGTTCACCGCCGTCCTCGTCCTGCGGCTGCGCGACGAGGGCCTGCTCGGTCTCGACGACCCGCTGGAGAAGCACCTGCCCGGCACGGGCGTCGGCGAGGTGACGATCGCCCAGCTGCTCGGGCACACCGGGGGGCTCGCCGCGGAGACCCCGTCGCCCTGGTGGGAGCGGACCCCCGGGTCCACCCGGCCCGAGCTCTCCGACGTCCTGGGGGAGGCACCCGTGGTGCGTCCGGCGGGCCGCGGCTTCCACTACTCCAACCCCGGCTACACGCTGCTCGGCTCCCTGGTCGAGGCGGTGCGGGGGGTCTCCTGGGAGGAGGCGCTGCGCACCGAGGTCCTGGAGCCGCTGGGCATGGGCCGGACGACGTACGGGCCGGTCGCCCCGCACGCCGGGGGCTGGGCGGTGCACCCGTGGGCCGATGTGATGCTGCCGGAGCCCTCCGAGGACCTGGGGGTGATGGCGCCGGCCGGGCAGCTGTGGTCGACCGCCGCGGACCTGTGCAGGTTCGGCCACTTCCTCGCGGAGGGGGACGACCGCGTGCTGAGTGCCGCCACCGTCGCCGAGATGAGGGTGCCCGCCTCGCCGCCGGCCCCGGGGGACGCCCAGATGGGGTACGGCCTCGGGCTGCAGCTCGCCCACGGGGAGAACGGCACGCTCATCGGGCACGGCGGCTCACTGCCCGGCTTCGTCGCCGGACTGTGGGTGGACGTGGCGGAGGGCCTGGTCGGCGTGGCCCTCGCCAACGCGACGAGCGGTCCGCAGCCCGGCGTCGTCGCCGCCGAGCTCGTACGGATCGTCGCGGAGGCCGAACCGCGGCTGCCCGAGCCGTGGCGCCCGCTTCCCGCGAGCGACGTCGACCAGGAGCTGCTGGCGCTGACCGGTCCCTGGTACTGGGGGACGTACTCCTACGGGCTGCGGCTCGGCGCGGAGGGCGAGGTGGTGCTGGAACCGCTGCGGGGCCCCGGCCGGCGGGCGCGTTTCCGGGCGCTGCCCGAGGGCGGCTGGCTCGGCCTGGACGGCTACTACGCGGGGGAGACGCTGCGGGTGGTCCGGCGCCCCGACGGACGGGTCAGCCATCTCGACCTCGGCTCCTTCGTCTTCACGCGGGAGCCGTACGAGCCCGGGGACGCGGTCCCGGGCGGGGTGGACGCGCAGGGGTGGCGCGGTCTCTGACGCGCCGTCGGGGCGTGCCCGGGAGCCCTGGGGTGCGCCGGTGCGCCCTCCGGGTGCCCGGAAGGCCCGTGTTTCACGTGAAACACGGGCCTTCTCCTTCGGCTGCCGGACGGTGTCAGAGGGCCCGCTTGAACCCCACGTGGCTCGCCTCGAAGCCGAGCCGCTCGTAGAAGCGGTGGGCATCGGTGCGGGTCGCGTCGGAGGTGAGCTGGACCAGCGCGCACTCCAGGCGCCGGGACTCCTCCACGGCCCATTCGATGAGCAAGGTTCCCAGACCGCTGCCGCGCTCCTCGGAGTGGATGCGCACCCCCTCGATGATCGAGCGGGTGGCGCCGCGGCGGGAGAGCCCGGGGACGATCGTCAGCTGAAGGGTGCCGACGACCTTCTCGGCGCGGACGGCGACGACCACGTGCTGGTTCGGGTCGTCCGCGAGCCGGGCGAAGGCGGCGAGGTAGGGCGCCAGGTCGTCCGGGGACTCCCGCTGGGCGCCGAGGGGGTCGTCGGCGAGCATCGCGACGATCGCGGGCAGGTCGTCCGCGGTGGCGGGACGGATCTCAAGATCGCTCATGCCCGCAGCGTACGGCGGTCAGACCGCGGTGGTCTCGCCTTCGACGACCCGGACCAGCGGGGCCAGCTCCGGGTTCTTCGCGGCCTCGTCCAGCGCCTCGCGCAGAGCCCGGTCGTGGGTGGGCCGTGCCTCGGCCAGGAGCGCCAGGCCGGCCTCGGTGACGTCGGTGTAGATGCCGCGCCGGTCGGTCGCGCAGAGGTAGCGGGTGAGCAGTCCGCGGTCCTCCAGGCGCGTGACCAGCCGGGTGGTGGCGCTCTGGCTGAGCACGACGGCGTCGGCGACCTGCTTCATCTGGAGGTGCCCGCCGGGGCCGTCGTGCTGGCGGCTGAGGACGTCGAGGAGCGAGTACTCGCGGGCGCTCAGACCGTGTCCGGACTCCAGCGCGCGCTCGACGCGGGACTCGATGCGGCCGTGCAGCAGGGAGAGGGCGCACCAGCGCTGGGCGAGCCCGGTGAGGGCGGGGTCCGTCGCGGTCATGGTCTCTCCTCGTCCCTGTCCTCGTCCGTGGGCCGCTGCGGCTCCAGGGTAGAGGTCAGCCCGCGGCGACCGTCAGCGGGGCGAAGCGGCGGTCGGCGTCGCCGGGCAGCGCGGGGGCCGAGCGGAGCATCATCGCGTTGACGGCGATCGGCTCCAGGCCGTTCTCCGTGAGCCAGTCGAGCAGGTCGGTGTGCCGGAGGTCGACGTCCGTGCGCAGCGGCCGGTCGCCGGCGGCGGCCAGCGAGGCCACCAGTGCCTGGGCGGTGGCGGTGTCGCGGGCGATCAGGGGGCCGACGACATGGGTGTCCATGTTGGGCCAGGCGGCGGCGAAGCCGGTGATCGCGCCGTCCTCGACGGCGACCCGCAGATGGTCGGCGAAGGCGGGGAGCCGGGTGAGAAGCGGCGTGCGGTCGAGCCCGAAGATCTTCTCGTCCAGGCGGAGCACCTCCTGGAGGTCCTCGGCGGTGGCCGGGCGGACCGGGACGCGCGGCGCGGGCACGGCACCGGAGAAGTGGCCCTTCACCATCTGCGAGCGGCCGATCTCGGTGAAACCGAGCTCCTCGTAGAGCGGCTGTCCGTTGGGGGTGGCGTAGAGCGACACGGGCGTCTCGCCGGTCTCCTCCAGGACGTGCCGCATCAGCCGGCGTCCGACGCCCCGGCGGGCGTAGCGGTCGGCGACGAGGACCATGCCGATGGCCGCGAGGCCGGGGCCGTACGAGGTGACCACGCAGCAGGCGAGCAGTCCGTCGCCGTCGGGGTCGTCGATGCCGTACCCGGTGCCCGCGGCGAGCAGCAGGCCCCACTTGTGCTCTTCGCGCGGCCAGCCGCGGTTCTCGGAGAGATCGGCGCAGGCCAGGAGGTCGTTCGGACCGAGGCGCCGCACGGGGAGCTGGGCGAGGGCGGTGGGGGAGATCGGCATGACGGCCAGGCTCTCCGACGGAGTGATCTTCCGTCCAGGGGTTTTCACGTGATGTTTCACGTGAAACGTGCCCGCGCCGAAAGAGTGGAGCCTAGTCCGCGCCCCGGGTCTTCGGCCCGGAAACGCCGCTTTCCGCCCGAAGTCTCTCCGGCGGCCGTCATGCTGCGAACACGGAAGCCGGCTGCGTGAGGCGAGGCACATGATGGATGGTCCGACCAGCACGACCGACGGGACGGGGGCCCGAATAGCGGAGCCCTCTCCCGATGCGGTGCTCGTCCGCCGCACCCTCGAGGAGATCGCCCCGGTCGCAGACAAGGTGACGTCGTACTTCTACGCGCTGCTCTTCGTCCGGAACCCCGCCCTGCGGGACCTGTTCCCGGCCGCGATGGACACCCAGCGGGACCGCCTGCTCAAGGCCCTGCTCACCGTCGCCGAGCGGATGGACGACAGCGCCTTCCTCGCCGAGTACCTGGGCCACCTCGGGCGCGGGCACCGCAAGTACGGCGTCGAGGCGGCCCACTACCCGGCGGTCGGCGAGGCGCTGATCGGCGCGCTGGTCCGGTACGCGGAGCGGAGCTGGGACGCGGAGACCGAGGCGGCCTGGGTGCGGGCGTACACGGTGATCTCGCAGACGATGATCGACGCGGCGGCCGAGGACGAGGTGAAGGCCCCCGCCTGGTGGCAGGCCGAGGTGGTCTCGCACGACCTGCGGACCCCGGACATCGCGGTGCTCACGCTGCGGCCGGACGCGCCGTACCCCTTCCTCGCCGGGCAGTACACGACGCTGGAGACGCCCTGGTGGCCGCGCGTCTGGCGGCACTACTCCTTCGCGTCGGCGCCGCGCCCGGACGGGCTGCTCACCCTGCACGTGAAGTCCGTGCCGGCCGGCTGGGTCTCCCAGGCGCTGGTCCACCGGGCCCGGCCCGGGGACGTGCTCCGGCTGGGACCGCCGGCCGGTTCCATGACGGTCGACCACGCCACCGACACGGGGCTGCTCTGTCTGGGCGGCGGGACGGGCATCGCGCCGATCAAGGCGCTGGTGGAGGACGTCGCGGAGCACGGCGACCGGCGCAAGGTCGACGTCTTCTACGGGGCGCGCAGGGGCCACGACCTCTACGACATGGACACCCTGCTGCGGCTCCAGAAGACCTTCCCGTGGCTCTCCGTCCACCCGGTGACCGAGGCGCAGTGCCCGCTGCCGGAGGCGGTCCGGGAGGCGGGGCCGTGGACGGAGCGGGACGCCTATCTCTCGGGCCCGCTGGGCATGGTCCGGCAGGGCATCGACGTCCTGCGCGGTTCGGGGGTCCCCACGGAGCGGATCCGCCACGACTTCCTGGCGGAGCTCGCCGCCGTGGGGGCGGGGTCAGCCGAGGTCGGGGGCGTGCATGGCGCGCACCCCTTCGATGTTCCCGTCGAGGTAGTGGCGCAGTGAGAGCGGCACCAGGTGAACGGCGGCGATCCCGACGCGGCTGAACGGCACCCGGACGACCTCGTACTCCCCGACGGGTTCGTCGACCTCGGGCCCGTGGCGCATGCCGAGGTCCATGGAGACCAGCCGGCAGACGAAGAAGTGCTGGACCTTCACGCCGGAGACCCCGCCGTCGACGATGTGCTCGACGGTGTCGACGAAGCAGGGGACCACGTCGACGATCTTGGCGCCGAGTTCCTCGTGCACCTCGCGGTGCAGGGCCTCGACGACGGTGGAGTCGGAGGGCTCGACGCCGCCGCCGGGCGTGACCCAGTACGGATCCACCCCCGGCTTGGTGCGCTTGATGAGGATGAGGTCGTCTCCGTCGAGCAGGATGGCGCGTGCGGTGCGCTTGACCACGGGGCGTTCGGTCATGGGAAGAAAATGGCCCGTTCCCGCGCGGCTGAAACGCGTCGCTCCCCCGCGACCCGCCACGACGGCACCGCGCGACGGCACCGGCCGGAACGAGCCGCACATCACGGGCAGCCCCGCTCCCTGCCTCTCGCTCCGGCCGGTCCGCTTCCGGTCAGCTCGCCTTGCGTGCCGCGTCGAGCGCCCTCAGCACGTCGGCGATCAGGTCCTCCGGGTCCTCGGCGCCGACCGAGAAGCGGATGAAGCCCTCCGCGACCGCGTCCCCGCCCCAGCGTCCGCGCCGCTCCGCCGAGGAGCGGACCCCACCGAAGCTGGTGGCGTCGTCGACCAGGCGCAGCTCGTCCAGGAAGCGCTCGGCCCGCGCGCGGTCGGCGAGCTCGAAGGAGATCACCGAGCCGAAGCGGCGCATCTGCCGGGCGGCGACCTCGTGCGAGGGGTCGTCGGGCAGTCCGGGGTGGCGCAATCCGGTGACGTCGGGGTGGTCGGCGAGGACCCGGGCGAGTTCCAGGGCGGTGGCGCACTGGCGGTCGATGCGCAGCTGGAGGGTGGCCAGCGAGCGGTGGGCGAGCCAGGACTCCATGGGGCCGGGGATGGCGCCGACGATCTTGCGCCAGCGCCGTACTTCCGCGGCCCGGTGCGGGTCGCGGCAGCTGACGTGGCCCAGCAGGACGTCGCCGTGACCGGTCATGCCCTTGGTGTCGCTGGCGACCGAGAAGTCCGCGCCCAGCTCCAGCGGGCGCTGGCCGAGCGGGGTGGCGAGGGTGTTGTCGACGGCGACGAGCGCCCCGCCGGCGTGGGCCGCGGCGACCAGCCGGCGGATGTCGCAGACGTCGAGGCCGGGGTTGGACGGCGTCTCGATCCACAGCAGTCCGGCCCCGTCGAGGACGTCGAGCTGGGCGTCGCCGCCGGTCGGGGCGGTGCGCACCTCGATCCCGTACGCGCGCAGCTGCTCGTGGAGGAGCGGCAGGGCCTGGTAGCCGTCGGACGGCAGCACGACGGCGTCGCCGGCGGAGAGCTGCGAGAGGAGGACGGCGGAGATGGCGGCCATGCCGGAGGCGAAGACGACCGTCTCGACCGAGGCGTCCCCGGGCGCTTCCAGGGTGCCGATGGCCCGTTCCAGGTGGGTCCAGGTCGGGTTCTCGTCGCGGCCGTAGGTGTACGGGCCGGTCGGCTCGCCCGGGAGGTGGAAGTGGGCGGCGAACACGGGGCCCGGCAGGGTCGGTTCGTACTTGACGGGCTCGGGCAGTCCGGCCCGCACGGCGAGGGTCCCGTCGCCGGGGGCCTCGCCGTGGTGCTGGTGTTCCTGGGGGGTCACGGGTTCACGGAGTCCTTTCCTCGATCTCGTCACCCGGTGTGCCGGCCCGGAGTCCGGCCCGGACGGCGGCGAGCAGTCCCTCGCTCGCGTCCTCGGTCATGCGCAGGCACTCCTCGAACCCCTCCGGTCCGCCGTAGTACGGGTCGGGGACGTCGAGCGCGTCCCCGGCGGCGGGGTCGTACGAGCGGAGCAGCCGGATCTTCGCCGCCTCGTCGGGGGTGCGGGCGAGGCGGCGGAGTTCGCGGAGGTGGCCCTCGTCGAGCGCGACCACGAGGTCGAGGTCCGCGAACCAGGAGGCATGGAACTGACGGGCGGTGTGCGCGGAGGTGTAGCCGTGTTCCGTCAGCACGGCGACGGTGCGCGGGTCCGCCGCCTCGCCCTCGTGCCAGCCGCCCGTGCCCGCGCTGTCCACCTCGACCGCACCGCCGAGGCCGGCCTCCTCCACGCGCGCGCGGAAGACGTGCTCGGCCATCGGGGAGCGGCAGATGTTTCCGGTGCAGACGAAGCAGACGCGATAGGTCATGGCGGGCGCTCAGTCCCCGTCCGGGAGCACGACGTTGAGCGCCCACGAGACGACGGAGATGATCAGGCCGCCGAGGACGGCGGTCCAGAAGCCCTCCACGTGGAAGCTGAGGTCGAACTGGTCGGCCAGCCACGAGGTGAGGAGCAGCATCAGGGCGTTGACCACCAGGGTGATCAGGCCGAGGGTCAGGATGAAGAGGGGCAGCGTCAGGAGCTTCACGATCGGCTTGACCAGGAAGTTGACGAGGCCGAAGACGAGGGCGACGAGCAGCAGGGTGACGACCTTCTTGCCCGTGCTCTCACCGGTCAGGGTGATGTCCTGGAGCAGCCAGATGGCGACCGCCAGGGCGCCCGCGTTGGCGAGCGTCTTGACTACGAAATTCTTCATGTGTCTGATCGTGGCAGAGACGATCGGGCCAAGGGCAGGGGCGAACGGCAGTGAAGGCATTCCGGCTGGACGATCTGGAGGCGGAGCGCGTCGCCAATCAGGGGGCGTACCTCCAGTTCCTGCGCGAGCGGAACATGTCGGTGGGGTTGTACGCGCTCGACGCGGGCGAGCGGGATCCGCAGTCGCCGCACGGCCAGGACGAGGTGTACTTCGTGGTGTCCGGCCGGGCGGCGATCACCGTCGGGGAGGAGACGACGCAGGTGGCGCGGGGCAGCGTCGTCTACGTGCCGGCCGGGGTGCCGCACCGCTTCCACCACATCAGCGAGGACCTGCGGGTGCTGGTGGTCTTCTCGCCGCCGGAGGCGTGAGCGGAGGCCGGCGGGCCGGGGCCTGCGGTCTGTGGGCCGTGGCCGGTGGGCCTGTCGGCATTGACCGGAGGGGGATCCGAGGCCGGCACTCCGGGGTGAGGCCCTGATTCCCCTAGGGGGTGCATCAGGGGAGAGCCCGGGCCTCCGGGGCTCCTGGGGCGGCGGTTCGCCGCCTAGCCTTGAGGTGTCCGGGAGGAAGGCTCCCGGACACGGGCTTCGAGAGCGAGGGAGAGAACCATGGCCGTGCAGGAGATTCTCGCGGGGCTGCCGTGGTGGGTGAAGTGGGTGGCGATACCCGCTCTGGTCCTGCTCGTCTTCGGCGGATTCATCACCAGCGTCCTCACCTTCGTCATCAGCCTGCTGTTCAAGGTGCTGCTGTTCGTCGCCCTCGTGGCCGGACTCATCTACGCCGTACGGAAGTTCGGCGGCCCGAAGAAGTCGGACCGCGACTGGTAGCGCAAGCTACTCATCGGTATTCGGCGACGGCCGGGCGTTAGCCCGGCAGGGGGAACGCGCTGGTGGAAACGGGGTGGGGGGCGAGGGCGAGCCACTAGAGTGACAGATCTCCGCCGAGTCGGGGCCTACGGGCGTAGATCTCCGGCAGACCAGCGGTTTCCCGCTCGTCCCTGAAGGGTCCGGTCCGTCCGGGCCCTCGGTGTCCCAGGTCGGCGGGAGCGCGGGGGCGGCCCCCGCGAGCGGGTGCGTGCATCCGTTGTCACGCCTGGGGGTGAACCTTTGGCCATGGCTACGCAGACAGCTGCGCCGACCCTGATCGCCTCGGTGCAGCGGGCGCTGAGACTCCTGGAGGCCGTGGCCTCCCACCCGGACGGCGCCCCCGCCAAGCAGCTCGCCCGGGAGACGGGCCTTCCGCTGCCCACGACGTACCACCTCCTCCGCACCCTGACGCACGAGGGCTATCTGCTCCGCGACAAGGGTGCTTTCTATCTGGGGGAGGCAGCCGCCCGGCTGGCCGGCGGCGGGGCTGTGCAGAATCGTCGCACCAAGATCGAGGACTCCCTCGCCCACTGGCGGGACGAGATCGGTGTGCCGGTGTACTTCGCCCTCTACCGCGACGGCGAGATCGAGCTCGTCTCCGTCGCGGACACCCCCAACTCCCCCGCCGTCGAGGAATGGGCGGATTTCCGGGAGACCGGGCACGCGCACGCGATCGGGCAGTGCCTGCTCAGTCAACTCGATCTGAAAAGTCGTCAAGACCACCTCGACCGCTACCCGGTCACGCCCATCACTCCGTATACGGTGCGTAACCGCCAGGTGCTTTTGGAGCGTTTGGGTGGTTTGGGGCGAATGGAGCCCCTGGTGGAGCGCCAGGAATATGCGCTCGGCACGGTTTGCGCGGCCATCCCCATCACGGCGGGTTCCGCAGCGGCCACTCTGGCCATTTCTCTCCCGCTTCACCAGGAAGAACGGTTGCTCCCAGCAGTCGAGCGGCTACGTACCGAGATCGGAAGCCTCTTCAGTTCGCTCGCCTTCTCTATCAGTATCTGAAAAATCACTCCTTGTGATCTGCTAGCGCGTACAGCACGATTGCGTCAAGAGGGCCACGGGGGATCATTCCTGGCCGTTTCGGTCACAGCTTTCAGCAGCTGTGTTTACACAACTGCTCCATCTACTGCGGGGTACATGATGCGAGAGTCGGTTCAGGCAGAGGTCCTGATGAGCTTCCTCGTTTCGGAGGAGCTCTCCTTCAAGATCCCAGTTGAACTGCGCTACGAGACCCGGGATCCCTACGCGGTGCGGATGACCTTCCACCTTCCCGGAGACGCGCCCGTGACCTGGGCGTTCGGCAGGGAGCTGCTGCTCGACGGGATCAACCGCCCGAGCGGCGACGGCGACGTCCACATCGCCCCGACGGACCCCGAGGGCCTGTCGGACGTCTCCATCCGGCTCCAGGTGGGCGGCGACCGCGCCCTCTTCCGCGCCAGCGCCCCGCCGCTCGTCGCCTTCCTCGACCGCACGGACAAGCTGGTCCCGCTCGGTCAGGAACAGACACTGGGCGACTTCGAGGACAGCCTGGAGGCCGCGCTCGGCCGGATCCTTG
The DNA here is from genome assembly GCA_000721275.1 of Microtetraspora glauca. GTDB lineage: Bacteria > Actinomycetota > Actinomycetes > Streptomycetales > Streptomycetaceae > Streptomyces. The sequence goes on from JOFO01000007.1 coordinate 118,237, forward strand.
CCGAGGAGAGCGCCGGTCCGGCCTGAACCCGGCGCTCCCCTCCGTACGGATCCGGCACGCTCGCGTACGGCCTGCGGTTCCGGCCGACCCTCCCGCTGACGGGCCGACGGCCGGCGGCTGCGGCGTTCGTGCCGTACGGCCGCCGCGCGGGCGTCACTTGGCGCGGCGGCGGCGTCCGCCGCGGGCCGGTGTGCGGGCGGCGGATTCCCCCGCCGGGCGGTCGGCGGACACGACCAGCGCGGCCAGCGCCGTCGTGACCGGCACCGAGGCGACCAGACCGATCGAGCCGACCAGGGTGCGGACGATCTCCTCCGCCACCAGCTCGCTGTTGGCCACCGTCCCCATGCTGCTCTGCGCGATGGTGAAGAGCAGCAGCAGCGGGAGCGCGGCACCGGCGTAGGCCAGGACCAGGGTGTTGACCACCGAGGCGATGTGGTCGCGGCCGATCCGGATCCCGGCCCGGTAGAGCGCGCGCGGACCCATGCGGGGATCGGCCTGGTGCAGTTCCCAGACCGCGGAGGTCTGGGTGACCGTCACGTCGTCCAGGACGCCGAGCGAACCGATGATCACACCCGCGAGCAGCAGACCGGACATGTCGATCCCCGGGTAGAGACCGTGGATGAGCCCGGTGTAGTCGTCGGTGTTGCCGCTCAGCGAGGCCCAGCCGATGAAGAAGGACCCGAGCAGTCCGATCAGCAGCAGCGAGATCAGCGTGCCCAGCACCGCGACCGACGTACGGGCCGACAGCCCGTGGCACAAGTAGAGCGCGAGCAGCATGATCGCGCTCGATCCGACCACCGCCACGATCAGCGGGTTCGAACCCTCCAGGATCGCGGGCAGGATGAAGAGCGTCAGCACCACGAAGCTCACCGCGAGCGCGATCAGCGCCATCACGCCGCGCAGCCGGCCGACGAGCACGACCGCGAGCGCGAAGATGCCGGCGAGGACCGCCATCGGCACCTTGCGGTTCACGTCGGTCACCGAGTACTGCAGGTCCTTCGGGGCGTCGGGGGCGTAGGCGACGACCACGCCCTGGCCCTCGTCCAGTTGGCGCGGGGCGTCCGGCTGCACGATCTCGGTGAACGTACGGCCCTGGTCCGGACCGCTCGTGACCTCGATCGTCGCCTTCTCGCACTGGCCCTGCTGCCCGTTGACCGCCTCGCGGCCCTGCGGGGTGGTGGTGTCGCCGGTGGGCGGCACCTGTGCGGCGTTCACGTCCTTGCAGTCGACCTGCTCGACCGCCACGACCTTGCCCTGTTCGGTCTGCCGGTCGAAGCCGACGCCGGTCCGCTCGTGCGCGGGCGTCCCCCCGGGCCAGAGCACGACGAGACCGACGACCACGGCGGTGGCGAACGGGATGAGCACGGCCGCGATGACTCTGCGCAGATGGCGGGAGACGGGCGCGGCGGGGCCGTGGCTGTGCGTGTGGCCGTGCCCGAGACCGGCGCCCTGGCCGGGACCGGCACCGTGACCGTGCTCATGGCCAGGCCCGTGCCCGTGCCCGTTCTCGGGCCCGTGTCCGTGCTCGGGGCCGTGGCCGTGGCCGTGCGGATCGGGGGACTGCTGCGAGGAAGTCACCGACCGATCATCGCAAGAACGACGGGGGCCCACTGTTCAGCACGCCCGGGAGGACGCTAGCGTGGTGGCACCTTTGCACACGCGGGAGCTCGGAGCACCGGGCTGAGAGGGCGCTGATCACCGTACGCGCGTACTGACGACGTACGTACGGGAGGAGGCTGCGCCGACCGCCGAACCTGTTACCGGGTAATGCCGGCGTAGGGAGATCAGGTCTCATGACCCTTCAGGATGCACGCACGCCTGCCACCAGCCAGGACGAGCGCAAGCCGGGCTGGCACAAGGGATACGTCGAGGGCTCCCGCCCCGACATCCGGGTGCCGGTCCGCCAGGTGCACCTCACCAACGGCAAGGACGTGACGCTGTACGACACGTCCGGTCCGTACACCGACCCGGCGGTCGACACCGACGTCCGCCGGGGACTGCCCCCGCTGCGCGAGAACTGGATCATCGCGCGCGGCGACACCGAGGAGTACGCGGGCCGCCCCGTCCGCCCCGAGGACGACGGCATCAAGCACACCTCGCCGCGCGGCGGCGGGCTGAAGAACCTCGACGCGGTCTTCCCCGGCCGCCCCCGGCTGCCCCGCCGGGGCCGCGCCGGGCAGGCCGTGACCCAGCTCGCGTACGCCCGCCGGGGCGAGATCACCCCGGAGATGGAGTACGTGGCGATCCGGGAGAACGTCTCCCCGGAGGTCGTCCGCGAGGAGATCGCGGCCGGGCGCGCGGTGCTGCCGGCCAACGTCAACCACCCGGAGATCGAGCCGATGATCATCGGCAAGCGGTTCCTGGTGAAGGTCAACGCCAACATCGGCAACTCCGCCGTCACCTCCTCCATCGAGGAGGAGGTGGAGAAGATGACGTGGGCGACCCGCTGGGGCGCCGACACGGTCATGGACCTGTCCACCGGCCGCAACATCCACACCACCCGCGAGTGGGTGCTGCGCAACTCCCCCGTGCCGATCGGCACCGTGCCGCTCTACCAGGCCCTGGAGAAGGTCGACGGCAAGGCCGAGGAGCTGACCTGGGAGATCTACAAGGACACGGTCATCGAGCAGGCCGAGCAGGGCGTGGACTACATGACCGTGCACGCCGGCGTGCTCCTGCCGTACGTGCCGCTCACCGCGCGCCGCAAGACCGGCATCGTCTCGCGCGGCGGCTCGATCATGGCGGCCTGGTGTCTCGCGCACCACAAGGAGAACTTCCTCTACACGCACTTCGAGGAGCTCTGCGAGATCCTGGCGGCGTACGACGTCACCTACTCGCTCGGTGACGGGCTGCGCCCCGGCTCGATCGCGGACGCCAACGACGACGCCCAGTTCGCGGAGCTGCGCACGCTCGGCGAGCTGAACACGATCGCCAAGCGCCACCACGTGCAGACGATGATCGAGGGCCCGGGCCACGTCCCGATGCACAAGATCAAGGAGAACATCGACCTCCAGCAGGAGATCTGCGAGCAGGCGCCGTTCTACACGCTCGGCCCGCTGACCACGGACGTCGCGCCCGCGTACGACCACATCACCTCCGGCATCGGCGCCGCGATGATCGCCTGGTGGGGCACGGCGATGCTCTGCTACGTCACGCCCAAGGAGCACCTGGGCCTGCCGAACCGCGACGACGTGAAGACCGGTGTCATCACGTACAAGATCGCGGCGCACGCGGCGGACCTGGCGAAGGGCCACCCGGGCGCGCAGGAGTGGGACGACGCGCTCTCCGACGCGCGCTTCGAGTTCCGCTGGGAGGACCAGTTCAACCTGGCCCTCGACCCGGACACCGCCCGCGAGTTCCACGACGAGACGCTGCCGGCGGAGCCCGCGAAGACGGCCCACTTCTGCTCGATGTGCGGCCCGAAGTTCTGCTCGATGAAGATCTCGCAGGACATCCGCCGGGAGCACGGCGGTGATCTGAAGGCGGACGAGATCGAGGCCGGCATGGCCGAGAAGTCCGCCGAGTTCGCGGCCTCGGGCAACCGGGTCTACCTGCCGCTGGCGGACTGACCCCGGAAACGGGAGACAACGGGCGGGTTCCGAGCCTCCACGGGTTCGGGACCCGCCCGTCGTCAGTGGTCGGGGTCGGGGTCGGTGGCGGTGAGGGCGGCGTGGAGGAAGGGGATGACGCCGCGTTCCAGGAGGGCGTGGCGCCAGGCGGCGCGGGCGCGGGTGAGTTCGTCGTCGGGGGCGCCGGTGTCGGCGGGGCTGTTGCGGAGGGCGGTGCGGAGCAGGCCGGCGCCCGCGCCGAGGAGGCCGGCGGCGGCGAGGGCGCCGAAGACCAGGCCGGCGGTGAGCAGGGTGGTGCCGAGGGCGGCTGTCGGGGCGAGCAGCCGGACGGCGGCGCCGACCAGCAGGAAGATCGCGGCGGCCGTGCCGGCGAGGACGGGGACGAGGACGGTGAGGACGGCGACGGCGCCCGGGGACTCGTCGGGCGCGGCGGGCCGGGGGCGGTTGGACGCGGCGCGGTGCTGCTCGCGGACCTTCACGAAGTGCTCGTACTCGCTCGCCGCGGCCGTGGTGATCAGCGCTGTCGCGTTCAGGGCCATGGCGCGCAGCTGGGCGGCCGTCAGCCGGGTGCCGGTTCCGGCGAGTTCCGGCCGTTCCGGTGCGGTGCGCAGTGCGTCGTCGAGGACGCGCTCGTACTCGGCGCGGTCCTCGGTCAGCAGGTGCGGAGCCACGTTCATGTGCATCCCCCGATGCGCGGTGGGCCGGGACCGGCCGTGGCGCACGGGCGGTCCGGGCGGAAGCGGAGGAGAGCCTGCCTACCTGGGGAGACCGATGGTAGGGCCGTGACCGGGCGCGCTGACAGGGGGTTTCCGGAAATCGCCTGCCGCGGATGCGGGGGGTGAGGGTCAGTCCGCCAGGGGGAGTTGGACCACCAGCAGCTTTCCGGCCATGGTGACGCCGCCGTCCATGGCGATGGCCAGCCCGTCGGCGTAGACGTGCGGGCCGTCGACGGCCGGGCGGGACTCCTCCTCGCCGTCCTCCGTGCCGACCTGGCCGAGGAGGTACGGGATGGGACTGTGGCCGTGCACGACGCGCGAGCCGCCGTAGGTGCCGAGCAGCTCCTGGACGGCCTGGGGGCCGGCCTCGTCGCGGAAGGCGAAGCGCTTGGTGAACTTCCGGAAGAGGTCCCAGACCTCGTCGGCGTCGTTGCGCCGCAGGATCTCGTGGACGGTGTCGTTGACGTCCTCGATGGTCTGGCCGTAGTCGAGGTACGCAGTGGTGTCCGAGTGCAGCAGCAGGTGGTCGTCCTCGCGGACGACGGCGTCGAGCCGGGACATCCACTGGAGGTGCACGTCCTGGAGGCGGTCCATGTCGTGCTTCTGCCCGCCGTTGAGCAGCCAGGCGGCCTGGAAGGTGGCGGTGCCCGCCCCGGAGTTGACCGGGGTGTCGCCGAAGCGCTTGGCGCCGATGAGGAGCAGTTCGTGGTTGCCCATGAGGGCCTTGCAGTAGCCGCCGGCGGCGGCGGCCTCGGCGGAGAGCCGCATGACGAGGTCGATGACGCCGATGCCGTCGGGACCGCGGTCGGTGAAGTCGCCGAGGAACCACAGCCGGGCGTTGCCCGCGGCCCAGCCGCCGTTCTCGTCGACGAGGCCCTGGGCGCGCAAGGCGTCGACGAGTTCGTCCAGGTAGCCGTGGACGTCGCCGACGACGTACAGCGGACCGGGGCCGTCCCCGGCGGGCGCGGGCGCCGGTGCGGCGGCCGGGGCGACGGGGACCTGGACGGTGTCGCCGCGCTGGATGACCGGGAGGTCGCGCTCGGTGGGGGTGTAGCCGTCCGGGAACGCGTCGGGGTAGCCGTCGCCGGGGTGCACCGCGGTCACGGTGACGCCGGACTTCCCGTACGGCGCCGGGGCGGGGCCGGCGTACCCGGAGGGCTCGGGGCGCGCGGGCGGCTCGGGGTACGCGGTGGGTTCGGGGCGCGGGCGCGGGTCGGCGTACGGGGGCGGTTCCGGGTGCGCGACGGGTTCCGGGTGCGCCGGGGGGGCTGCCTGGCGGGTGGCCGGGGCGGGGAAGCCGGCCGGTTCCGGGAACGTCGCCGGGCGGGTGCCCAGGTGGAGGGTCGGGTCCGCGGGCGCGGCGGCGGCGGGCGCGGCGGGCGGCTCGGCCGCGTGGCCCTGGACCGGCACGCGGGCGTACGGGGGTACGCGGAAGTCACGCAATGTCGCCGTGCGCTCCACGGGATCCTGCCCGGCCCCCTGAGTCATCGACCCCTCCACCACCGTCGCGATGCCCTGCACATCGCGGACCGGCCTGGTCGGGGTGGTCCGCGGTGTCGTGCGCCCATCATAGGAATGAGGGTCCGCCTGTGTGACGCACCAGGGGTGGTGAATCCGGGTTCGCTCCGGGTTCACCGGTTGTTTCGCCCGAATTGAGAAGGTCCAGTCCAGGGTCGGGTCCGGCGGGGTGGCCGGTTTCGGCGTCTCCGCCCACGGGCAGGGGGCGGGACGACGGCTCACTCGTTCTGTTTCCAGGGCGTACGTGGTCGCTGGCGTGCTGTCGTGCGTCCGGCCGCTCTTTCGGCGCGGCCGGAGTCCGGCGGGGTGCCGTCAGTCCTTCGCGGGCGAGCGCGGCGGGCTGACCGTCGTCCGCGGCGAGCGGCGCTGGGAGGAGGTGCGGACGATGAGTTCGGTCGGTATCACCTGCTCGACCGGACCGTCGCTCTCGATCCCCTCGATGGCGTCGATGAGGAGCTGGACGACGGCGGTGCCGATGCGGCGCGGTTTGAGCGAGAGCGTGGTGACGGGCGGTTCGGTGGTGGCGTACACGGTGGACTCGCTGCAGCACACGATGAGCAGGTCGTCGGGGACGCGCAGGCCGTAGCGGCGGGCGGCGGCGAGGAGGTCGGTGCCGTTGGGGTCGAAGAGGCCGTAGACGGCGTCGGGCCGGTCCGGGCGGGCGAGCAGCCGGTCGGCCGCGACGGCGCCCGCGCACGGATCGTGCGCCGGGTATGCCTCGTAGACGGGGTCCTGGCCGACCCGCTCGCACCAGTTGAGGTAGGCGGTGGTGGAGAGGCGGGTGTAGGTGTCGGTGGTGGTGCCGGTGAGGAGGCCGATGCGGCGGGCGCCGGCGTCGGCGAGGTGGTCGAGGAGGTCGAGGACGGCGGCCTCGTGGTCGTTGTCGACCCAGGCGGTCACCGGGAGCGTGCCGGCGGGGCGTCCGTCGGAGACGACGGGGAGGCCCTGGCGGACGAGCTCGGTGACGACGGGGTCGTGGTCGGAGGGGTCGATGACGACGGTGCCGTCGAGGGCGACGTTCGACCAGACGTCATGGCGTGAGGTCGCGGGGAGGATGACGAGGGCGTAGCCGCGGGCGAGCGCGGCGGACGTGGCGGCCCTGGCCATCTCCGCGAAGTAGGCGAACTCCGTAAAGGTGAAAGGTTCATCCCCGTAGGTGGTCACGGTCAGGCCGATGAGTCCCGACTTGCCGGTGCGGAGCGTGCGGGCCGCCGCGGAGGGGCGGTAGCCCAGCCGGTCGGCGACCTCGCGGACGTGCCGGCGGGTGGCGTCCGGGAGTCGGCCCTTGCCGTTGAGCGCGTCGGAGACAGTCGTGATGGAGACCCCGGCGGCGGCGGCCACGTCCCGGATCCCTGCCCGGCCCTGTCGGCTTCCCCGGGTCTGTGCCCTGGTCACCTGGTGCTTCCCTGCTGCTGTCATGGCGAGCCGATAGTAGGGCGACGGGGGGTGGGGGAGACGGCCGCATATGCGGGCGTTGACAGGCACGTTTCTGCAAGGTCATGACACGTCAGAATCCCTTACTTCCAAGGTAGTTGGGGGATTCTGCATAGGAGTCGATGCCCTGCGGTGGGATGGGCCTGGCCTGGGGGCGAGGTCTCGAAGAGGTCTCAACTCACCTCTACGGGGGATGCGCGCCACGGCGCTCGCCACCGGCGCGCGCCACCCATGCGCGCGCCCCTTCGGGCGGGGAGGACCGCCGGGCGGGTTTTCCACAGCGTTGCCGGGCTGTTGTCCACAGCCCATTCGCAGCGAGCGGGAATCCTCATAAAGTGAGGAGCATTGGCGGTACGGACGGTCGAGGAGGCCACCTGTGAGCGAGACCAGCGGGACGAGCAAGCCCACCCCGAAGCTGCGCGCCGAGCTGGACGGCGTCCCCACCTACAAGCCGGGCAAGCCGGCCGCCGCGGGCGGCCCGGTCGCCTTCAAGCTGTCCTCGAACGAGAACCCCTACCCGCCGCTGCCGGGCGTGATGGAGAGCGCGCTGGCCGCCGCGGCGTCCTTCAACCGCTACCCGGACATGGCCTGCACGGAGCTGTCGGCGGAGCTGGCCGACCGCTTCGGCGTCCCGGTCTCCCACATCGCCACCGGCACCGGCTCGGTCGGCGTCGCCCAGTCGCTGCTCCAGGCGACCTCGGGCCCGGGTGACGAGGTGATCTACGCCTGGCGCTCCTTCGAGGCGTACCCGATCATCACCCAGATCAGCGGGGCCACCTCGGTGCAGGTGCCGCTGACCGCGGACGAGACGCACGACCTCGACGCGATGGCCGCGGCGGTCACCGACCGGACCCGGCTGATCTTCGTCTGCAACCCCAACAACCCGACGGGCACCGCGGTCCGCCGGCAGGAGCTGGAGCGCTTCCTGGACCGGGTGCCCTCCGACGTCCTGGTCGTGATCGACGAGGCGTACAAGGAGTTCGTCCGCGACACCGACATCCCGGACGGCGTCGAGCTCTACCGCGACCGGCCGAACGTGGCGGTGCTGCGCACCTTCTCCAAGGCGTACGGCCTGGCGGGCCTGCGGGTCGGCTTCGCGATCGCCCACGAGCCGGTGGCGGCGGCGCTGCGCAAGACGGCGGTGCCGTTCGGAGTGAGCCAGCTGGCGCAGGACGCGGCGGTGGCCTCGCTGCGGGCCGAGGACGAGCTGCTCGGGCGGGTCGGCGCGCTGGTGGCCGAGCGCGAGCGGGTCCGCGCCGGGCTTGTGGCCCAGGGCTGGACGGTGCCGGACGCGCAGGCGAACTTCGTCTGGCTGCGGCTCGGCGAGCGGACCGTGGACTTCGCGGCGGAGTGCGAGCGGCACGGCGTGGTGGTGCGGCCGTTCGCGGGGGAGGGCGTGCGCGTCACCATCGGTGAGACGGAGGCGAACGACCTGTTCCTCAAGGTGGCGGAGGGCTTCCGCCAGGGGGCCTGACGGGCCGGGGCGCCTGACGGGTCAGGGCTCCTGACCACACGGTCAGGGCGTCTTGCGTGGGTCAGGCGCGTTCGACGCGGATCGGGTCGCCGTCGCGGACGGTGGCCAGGATCCGCGGATCGCCGTCGAGCGAGCCCAGCAGGTTGCAGGGGCTCGCCAGCCGGCACTCCTCGCCCCGGGAGATCGGGGTCGGCCCGTAGGGGAGGGCGAGGGCGTCGCCGTCGGTCCAGAAGGCGACCGTGCCGGGATCGACGACCTGGCGCGCCCCCTCCTCGCGGGGGACGGAGACCGGGGTGTCGAAGTAGACCTCCTCGCCCCAGGTGCGGGCGGTGGAGACGATCGGAAGGGCCCCCAGGAGCGCGGTGCTCGTGGGGGTCTCGTCGAGGGTGGCCGTGGTGTGTCCGGCCGGCCAGGTGAGGCGTATCCGAAGGGTCATGGCCCGGATTCAACAATATGTTGAAGGTCTTGGGAAGGTGTGACCTTCGGTACAGCCCCCCGCCCTGCAGTACGGATTTCGTATGAGTCATAATGCTTGTGAATGTGAACGCGTTCACAAGCGTGTCCCTGTTCGTCCCGTAATCGGTGGGATTGAAGGGGCAGACTGCCGATGTGACCACGGCGATGTAAGGAGAAGACGACGTGGACCTCGCTTTGGCGCCCGAGACTCTGGCGCGCTGGCAGTTCGGCATCACCACCGTCTACCACTTTCTCTTCGTCCCGCTGACGATCTCCCTCGCCGCACTCACCGCCGGTCTCCAGACCGCCTGGGTCCGGACCGAGAAGGAGAAGTACCTCAGGGCGACGAAGTTCTGGGGAAAGCTCTTCCTCATCAACATCGCGATGGGCGTCGTCACCGGCATCGTCCAGGAGTTCCAGTTCGGCATGAACTGGTCGGACTACTCCCGCTTCGTCGGTGACATCTTCGGCGCCCCGCTCGCCTTCGAAGCGCTCATCGCGTTCTTCTTCGAGTCGACCTTCATCGGCCTGTGGATCTTCGGCTGGGACAAGCTGCCGAAGAAGATCCACCTCGCCTGCATCTGGATGGTGTCGATCGGCACCATCCTCTCCGCGTACTTCATCCTGGCCGCCAACTCCTGGATGCAGCACCCCGTCGGCTACCGGATCAACGAGGACCGGGGCCAGGGCGCCCGCGCGGAGCTCACCGACTTCTGGGCGGTGCTCACCCAGAACACCGCCCTCACCCAGTTCTTCCACACCATGACGGCCGCCTTCCTCGTCGGCGGCGCCTTCATGGTCGGCATCTCCGCCTTCCACCTGGCGCGCAAGCGGCACGTCCCGGTGATGCGGACCTCGCTGCGGCTCGGCCTGATCACCCTGATCATCGCCGGCCTGGGCACCGCCATCAGCGGTGACGTGCTCGGCAAGGTCATGTTCAAGCAGCAGCCGATGAAGATGGCCGCCGCCGAGGCGCTGTGGGACGGCGAGGCGCCCGCCCCCTTCTCGATCTTCGCGTACGGCGACGTCGAGAAGGGCCACAACAAGGTCGCCATCGAGGTCCCCGGCATACTGTCGTACCTCGCCAACGGCGACTTCGACTCGTACGTCCCCGGCATCAACGACATCAACAAGGCCGAGCAGGAGAAGTACGGCCCCGGCGACTACCGGCCCAACATCCCCGTCGCCTACTGGGGCTTCCGCTGGATGATCGGCTTCGGCATGGCGTCGCTCACCCTCGGCGTCATCGGCCTCTGGCTGACCCGCAAGAAGTTCCTGCTCTCCCCCGGCCTGAGGACCGGTGAGGACGAGGTGCCGAACCTCGTCCTCTTCAAGAACAAGGCGCTCAGCCCCAGGATCGGCAAGTGGTACTGGATCGTGGCCCTCTGGACCATGCTCTTCCCGCTGATCGCCAACTCGTGGGGCTGGATCTTCACCGAGATGGGCCGCCAGCCCTGGGTCGTCTACGGCGTGATGCGCACCAGCGCGGCCGTCTCCCCCGGCGTCTCGCAGGCCGAGGTGCTCACCTCGATGATCGCCTTCACCAGCCTGTACGCGATCCTCGCCGTCATCGAGGTCAAGCTCCTCGTGAAGTACGTGAAGGCCGGCCCGCCGGAACTCACCGAGAACGACCTCAACCCGCCCACCAAGATCGGCGGGGACACCCGTGACCCCGACCGGCCCATGGCCTTCTCGTACTGAGGCTCAGGAGATCGAGGCATGGAACTCCACGACGTCTGGTTCGTACTCATCGCCGTCCTCTGGACCGGCTACTTCTTCCTGGAGGGCTTCGACTTCGGGGTCGGCGTCCTCACCAAGCTGCTCGCCCGGAACCGGCCCGAGAAGCGGGTCCTCATCAACACCATCGGACCCGTCTGGGACGGCAACGAGGTGTGGCTGCTGACCGCCGGCGGCGCGACCTTCGCCGCCTTCCCCGAGTGGTACGCGACCCTCTTCTCCGGCTTCTACCTGCCCCTGCTGATCATCCTGGTCTGCCTCATCGTCCGCGGCGTCGCCTTCGAGTACCGCGCGAAGCGGCCCGAGGAGAACTGGCAGCGCAACTGGGAGCAGGCGATCTTCTGGACCTCGCTCATCCCCGCGATCCTGTGGGGCGTGGCCTTCGGCAACATCGTCCGGGGCGTGAAGATCGACGGGAACATGGAGTACGTCGGCGGGTTCTGGGACCTGCTCAACCCGTACGCGCTCCTCGGCGGACTGGTCACGCTCACCCTCTTCACCTTCCACGGCACGGTCTTCGTGGCCCTGAAGACGGTCGGTGACATCCGGGTCAGGGCCCGGGCGCTCGCCCTGAAGCTGGGCCTGGTCACGGCGGTGCTCGCGGTCGCCTTCCTCCTCTGGACCCAGGCCGACAAGGGCGACGCCTGGAGCCTCGCCGCGATGCTGGTCGCCGCGGTCGCGCTGGTCGGCGCCATCGGGGCCATCAAGGCGGGACGCGAGGGCTGGTCGTTCGCGCTCTCCGGGGTGACGATCGCCGCCGCGGTCGCCATGCTGTTCCTGGCGCTCTTCCCGAACGTCATGCCGTCCTCGCTCGACCCCGCGTGGAGCCTGACGGTGACGAACGCGTCGTCGAGCCCGTACACGCTCAAGATCATGACCTGGTGCGCGGCCGTCGCCACGCCGCTGGTGCTGCTGTACCAGGGCTGGACCTACTGGGTCTTCCGCAAGCGGATCGGAACCCAGCACATCGCCGACGCCCACTAGGGCACCCGCCGGCGCCTGCCAGTGCCGTCGTCGCCCGGGTCCGCGAGGGCCCGGGCGCTCATGCAGAGGGGCATGTTTCACGTGAAACCGATCGACCCGCGACTCCTCCGGTACGCCCGGGCGACCCGCTACTTCCTCGTCGCGGTCGTCGTCCTCGGCCTGGTCGGGGCGGCGCTGGTGATCGCCCAGGCGATGCTCATCGCCGAGATCGTGGTGGGCGCCTTCCAGCGGGGCCTCGCGGTCCGGGACCTCACCACTCCCCTGCTGCTGCTCGCCGGCGTCGCGCTGGCGCGCGGGCTCGTCTCCTGGCTGACCGAGCGCGCCGCCCACCGGGCGAGCGCGGCGGTCAAGTCCGAACTCCGCGGCCGGCTCCTGGAGCGGGCCACCGCCCTCGGGCCCGGCTGGCTCGGCGGACAGCGCACCGGCTCGCTCATCGCCCTCGCCACCCGGGGCGTCGACGCGCTCGACGACTACTTCGCCCGCTACCTGCCCCAGCTCGGCCTGGCGGTCGTCGTCCCGCTCGCGGTCCTCGCCCGGATCGTCACCGAGGACTGGGTCTCGGCCGCGATCATCGTCGTCACCCTGCCGCTCATCCCGGTCTTCATGATCCTGATCGGCTGGTACACCCAGGCCCGGATGGACCGGCAGTGGAAGCTGCTCTCCCGGCTCTCCGGCCACTTCCTCGACGTCGTCGCCGGACTGCCCACCCTCAAGGTCTTCGGCCGGGCCAAGGCCCAGGCCGCCTCGATCCGCGCCATCACCGCCGACTACCGGCGGGCGACCATGCGCACCCTCCGGATCGCCTTCCTGTCGTCCTTCGCCCTGGAACTCCTCTCCACCCTGTCGGTGGCGCTCGTCGCCGTCACCATCGGCATGCGGCTCGTCCACGGCACCCTCGACCTCTACACCGGCCTCGTCATCCTGGTCCTCGCACCCGAGGCGTATCTGCCGCTGCGCCAGGTCGGCGCCCAGTTCCACGCGGCGGCGGAGGGACTGGCGGCGGCCGAGGAGATCTTCGACGTCCTGGAGACCCCGGTGCGGAGCGGCGGCACGCGGGCGGTGCCGGCCGAGCCGCGGCTGGAGCTGGACCGGGTGACGGTACGCCACCCGGGGCGCGCCGAACCCTCGCTCGCCGGGGCGAGCCTGACCGTCGAGCCGGGGGAGACGGTGGCGCTCGTCGGGCCGAGCGGCATCGGGAAGTCCACCCTGCTCGACGTCGTCCTCGGCTTCACGGAGCCGGAGGAGGGCGGGACCGTACGGATCGGGGGCGTCGACCTGGCGGAGCTGGACCTCGACGCCTGGCGGTCGCGGATCGCGTGGGTGCCGCAGCGGCCGTACCTCTTCGCCGGGACGATCGCGGAGAACGTGCGGCTCGCCCGGCCGGACGCCGGGGACGAGGAGGTGCGGCGGGCGCTGCGGGACGCCGGCGCCGACACCTTCGTGGACGGCCTGCCCGAGGGCGCCGGGACCGTGCTCGGCGAGGACGGCGCCGGTCTCTCGGCCGGACAGCGGCAGCGGCTCGCGCTAGCCCGGGCCTTCCTCGCCGACCGGCCGTTGCTGCTGCTCGACGAGCCGACGGCGGCGCTGGACGGCGAGACCGAGGCGGGGATCGTCGACGCGGTGCGGCGGCTCGCCGCGGGGCGGACCGTGCTGCTGGTCGTGCACCGGCCGGCCCTGCTCGCCGTGGCGGACCGGGTCGTGACGATCGGGGCTCCGGAGCCGGGCCGGGCGGGGGCCGCCGTACGCCGGGAAGCGGGCCCGGTGGCGTCGCGGCCCGTGCCCGCCGCGCCTCCGGTGGACGCGCCCGTCGTCGGGGCGGAGCCCGTACCGGCCTCCGGGCGCGGGGTGTTCGGGCGGGTCCGGGCGATGGCCGGGGAGCTCAGGGGGCGGATAGGGCTCGCGCTGCTGCTCGGCAGCCTGGCGCTCGGCTCCGCCGTGGGACTCATGGCCGTCTCCGGATGGCTCATCTCGCGGGCCTCGGAACAGCCGCCCGTCCTGCACCTGATGGTCGCCGTCACCGCCACCCGCGCCTTCGGCATCGGCCGCGCCGTCTTCCGGTACGCCGAGCGGCTGGTCTCGCACGACGCCGTGCTGCGGATGCTCGCCGAACTCCGCGTGTCCGTCTACACCCGGCTGGAGCGGATCGCCCCCGCCGGACTGCGCCGCACCCGCCGCGGCGACCTGCTCGCCCGGCTCGTCCACGACGTCGACGCCCTCCAGGACTACTGGCTGCGCTGGCTGCTCCCGGCCGGTGCCGCGCTCGTCGTCGGGCTCGGCTCGGTCGGCTTCACCGCCTGGCTGCTGCCCGAGGCGGGCGCCGTGCTCGCGGCCGGCCTGCTCGTCGCGGGTGTGCTCGTGCCGCCGCTCGGCGCCGCGCTGGCCCGCCGGGCAGAGCGGCGGCTGGCCCCGGCGCGCGGGGTGCTCGCGACCGCCGTCGCCGATCCGCTGCGCGGCTGCGCGGAGCTGACCGTGGCCGGGGCGCTGCGGGACCGGCTCGACCGGGCCCGGGCCGCCGACCGCGTCCTCACCGGGATCGCCTCCCGGCAGTCCGCGGCGACCGCGGTCGGTGCCGGGCTCTCCGCCCTGGTGTGCGGCCTGACCGTGGTCGCCGCCGCCGTCGTCGGCGTGCAGGCCGTGCGGGACGGGCGGCTCGACGGGGTCGCCCTCGCGGTCGTCGTCCTCACCCCGCTCGCCGCGTTCGAGGCCGTGACCGGCCTCCCCCTGGCCGTCCAGTACCGGCAGCGGGTCCGGCACAGCGCCGAGCGGGTCTTCGAGGTGCTGGACGCGCCCGTCCCCGTACACGAGCCGGCCGTGCCCGCCGCTCCCCCGGCCGGGCCGTTCCCGCTGGAACTCGCCGGGATCGGGGCCCGGTACGCCGGGCAGGACCGGCCCGCGCTCGACGGCTTCGCGCTCACCCTGGACGCCGGGCGGCGGGTCGCCGTCGTCGGCGCCTCCGGCTCGGGCAAGACCACGCTCGCCCAGGTGCTGCTGCGGTTCCTGGACGTGGAGGCGGGGACGTACCGGATCGGCGGGGTGCCCGCCCGGGAGCTCGACGGCGACGACGTACGCCGCCTCGTCGGGCTGTGCGCGCAGGACGCGCACCTCTTCGACAGCTCCCTGCGGGAGAACCTGCGGCTGGCGCGGACCGACGCGAGCGACGAGCAGCTGCGGGAGGCGCTGCGCCGGGCCCGGCTCCTCGACTGGGTGGACGGCCTGCCGGACGGGCTCGACACCCTCGTGGGCGAACACGGCTCGAAGCTCTCCGGCGGGCAGCGGCAGCGGCTCGCGCTGGCCCGCGCGCTCCTCGCCGACTTCCCGGTCCTCGTCCTCGACGAGCCGGCCGAGCACCTGGACCTGGCCACCGCCGACGCCCTGACGGACGACCTGCTGCGCGCCACCGAGGGGCGCACCACCCTTCTCATCACCCACCGGCTGCGCGGACTCGACGCGGTCGACGAGGTGGTGGTCCTGGACGGCGGCCGGACCGTGCAGCGCGGACCGTACGCCGAGCTCGCCGCCGCGGACGGGCCGCTGCGGCGGATGCTGGAGCAGGAACGGGCCGCCGACCTCCTCCTCGAAGGAACCGCCGCGACCGGAGACGACCGTCCGACTTTTCTCTCCAAATAGGACTAACTAGGCTCGGGGCCATGAGCGCCCCCGCCACGCCCGATTCCCCGGATCCCCTGGTCGCCGCGACCGAGGCCACCCGCAGCCTCCAGGGGCTCTCCACGGAGCTGACCGCCCGGGTGCCGCAGCTGCTCGAAGCGATGCGTTCGGTGGGCACCGGTCTGGAGCTGCACACCACCCTCGACCGGATCTGCGAGACGGCGGCCGAGCTGGCCGGCGCCCGCTACGCGGCCATCGGGGTCGTCGACGAGGAGGGCAAGGGGCTCTCGGACTTCGTCACGTACGGCGTCGGCGACGACGTGGCCCGCGTCATCGGGCGCCGCCCCGACGGGCACGCCGGGCTGCTCGGCGCCCTCATCCGCGAACCGCGCACCATCCGGCTGGCCGACCTCTCCGCCGACCCGCGGTCGGCCGGCTTCCCGCCCGGCCACCCCGTGATGCGGACCTTCCTCGGCGTCCCCATCCGCGTCCAGGGCGAGATCTTCGGCAACCTCTACCTCGCGGAGAAGAGCGGCGGCGAGGAGTTCAACGACTACGACGAACACATGGTCCGGGTCCTCGCCACCGAGGCCGGCATCGCCATCGGCAACGCCCGCCTCTACGAGGCCGCCCGCCAGCGCGAGCGGTGGATCGACGGCTCGGTCGCCGTCACCACCGCGCTGCTCTCCGGCGGCGACGCCGACGACGCCCTCGCCGTCGTCGCGGAGCAGGCCCGGCGGCTCGCCGACGCGGACGCCGGGATCGTGCTGCTCCCGGCCGACGAGGGCGGCCTGGAGATCGTCGCCGTGTCCTCGCCGCGGCCCACCAAGTCGCTCGGCGTGGTGATCCCGCCGGAGAGCGAGATCGTGGAACTGCTGCTGGACGGCGAGGCGGTCTTCGTCCAGGACGCCTCCACCGATCCGCGCATGCTCAGCCGGCTGAACACGGTGTACGGGCCGAGCATGCTGCTGCCGCTGCAGAGCGGCGGGCGGGTGCTGGGCGCGCTCGCGATGCCGCGCGCCCGGGGCGCCCGGCCGTTCACGGAGGCCGAGCGGACCCTCGCCACCCAGTTCGCCTCGCAGGCGGCGCTCGCGCTGATGATGGCCGAGGCGCAGCGCGACCGCGAGCGGCTGGCGGTCTTCGAGGACCGCGACCGGATCGCCCGCGACCTGCACGACCTCGTCATCCAGCGGCTCTTCGCCACCGGGATGATGCTGGAGAGCGCCCAGCGGAAGGCGGTCGTGCCGGCCGTCCAGGACGGCGTCGGCAAGGCGGTGGACGAGCTGGACGTGACGATCCAGGAGATCCGTACGGCGATCTTCGCGCTCCAGCAGGGGCCGGCGGAGGCGCCGTCGGGGCTGCGGACGCGGGTGCTGCGGGAGATCAACATGGCGGCGGTGCCGCTGGGCTTCAAGCCCGCGCACCGCTTCCTCGGCGCGATCGACGCCACGGTCGGCGAACTGACCGGGAAGAACCTGATCGCGGCGCTGCGCGAGGCGCTGTCCAACGCCTTCCGGCACGCCGGGGCGGGCCGGATCGAGGTCGTCGTCGACGCGACCGTGACGCTGCCGGACGGTTCGCCGGGGGTGCGGCTCACGGTCGCGGACGACGGTGTCGGCCTGCCGGAGGGCGGGCGGCGCAGCGGCCTGCGCAACCTCGCCCGCCGGGCCGAGTCCCTGGGCGGCGCGAGCTGGTGCGGCCCGGGCCTCGCCGAGGACGGCGGGGGGACGTCGGTGGTGTGGGAGGCGCCGCTCTAGGCTCGTTCCCTGAGGGGACGGGCTCGGGCTTCGTCAGCCCTCTTCGGCCAGGGCGGCGGGGTCGGCGGCGAGCGCTTCGGCGACGAGCTGCTCGATGACGACGGCGACGCCGTCCTCGTTGTTGCCGACGGTACGGCCCGAGGCGGCGGCGATCACGTCGGCGTGGGCGTTGCCCATCGCGTACGAGCGGCCGGCCCAGCTCAGCATCTCGATGTCGTTCGGCATGTCGCCGAAGGCCGCGACCTCGTCCGCGGCGATGCCGCGCTCAGCGCAGCAGAGCGCGAGCGTCGACGCCTTCGACACCCCGAGGGCGCTGATCTCGATGAGGGCGGTGGGGCTGGAGCGGGTGAAGGCGGCCAGGTCGCCGGCGGCCTCCCGGGCCGTCGCGAGGAAGACGTCGGGGTCGAGCTCCGGGTGCTGGGCGAGCAGCTTGAGCACCGGCGCGGCGGCGCCCGGCTCCTCCTCGTAGAGCAGCTTCTCGGCGGTGGCGACGGAGGCGCCGGGGTCGAGGAAGAAGGGCGGGTACTGCGGTTCGTAGTGGATGCCCGTGGTCAGCTCGACGGCGAAGCTGGTGCCGGGGGCGGCGGCCCGCAGGGCGCGTACGACGTCGAGGGCGACGGGCCGCGGCAGCGGACGGACCTCCAGGAACGCGCCTCCCGCGTGCAGGTCGACGACGGCCGCGCCGTTGGCGCAGATGGCGAGGCCGTGGCCGTGCACGTGGTCGCTGACGACGTCCATCCAGCGGGCCGGGCGGCCGGTGACGAAGAAGACCTCGATCCCCGCGCGCTCGGCCGCGGCGAGGGCGGCGACGGTGCGCTCGGAGACGGACTTGTCGTCGCGCAGGAGGGTGCCGTCGAGGTCGGTGGCGATGAGCCGGACGGCGGGGCGGGCGGGGGCCGGGGAAGAGGGGCGGGGAGAGGTCACCTCCCCATGGTGCCGCACAAGGGCGCACGGGCGTGCGGGACCTCGCACATTTGAGTGCTTGGGCTTCTATGGGAGGTGCAGGTGCGGCGGGGGTGGAACGGGGACCGGTGGGGTGGCAGCGGCTGCCGCGCGGCAGGAGGCGCGGGAGGTTCCGACGTACGCTCGGGGCATGAGTCTGCGCCTGAGCACCGTGATCCTCCCCGTCGACCGCTGGCAGGAGGGGGGCCGGGCGAAGTGGCGGCGCGCCGAGGAACTCGGGTTCCACGCCGCGTACACCTACGACCACCTGTCCTGGCGCAGCTTCCGCGACGGCCCGTGGTTCGGTGCCCTGCCGACGCTGACCGCCGCCGCGACCGCCACGGACCGCCTGCGCCTGGGCACCCTCGTCACCTCGCCCAACTTCCGGCACCCGGTCACGCTGGCGAAGGAGCTGATCACGCTCGACGACGTCTCGGGCGGCCGGATCACCCTCGGCATCGGCGCCGGCGGCGACGGCTTCGACGCCACCGCGCTCGGGCAGGAGCCCTGGACGCCGAAGGAGCGGGCGGACCGCCTCGCGGAGTTCGTCCCGCTGCTCGACCGGCTGCTCACCGAGGACGCGGTGACGGAGCGCGGCACGTTCTACGCGGCCGGCGAGGCCCGCAACATCCCCGGCTGCGTGCAGCGCCCCCGGCTGCCGTTCGCGGTCGCGGCGACCGGTCCGCGCGGCATGCGGCTCGCGGCCCGGCACGGGCAGGCGTGGGTGACGACCGGTGACCCCAAGCTGTACGAGACGGGTACGGCGGAGCAGTCCGCCGAGGCCCTGCGCGGCCAGATCGAGCGGCTCGGCAAGGCGTGCGCGGACCTGGGCCGGGACGTGGACGAGCTCGACAAGATCCTGCTCACCGGCTTCACGCCGGAGAAGAACTCCGTCCTCGACTCCGTGGAGCGGTTCGTGGACTTCGCCGGCACCCACCGCGACCTCGGCTTCACCGAGATCGTCGTCCACTGGCCGATCGCGGACTCGGTCTTCGCGTCCGACCCGTCCGTCTTCGAGGCCATCGCCACGGAGGCCCTCGGCCGCCTGGGCTGAGCGGCCGGCTACCAGGGGCGGCGGGAGGTGGCCCGCGGGTCAGCGGATCCGGCTGCCGGGGAGGTGGCCTGCGGGTCAGCGGGTCCGGCTGCTCAGCCAGGGGGTGAGCGTGAGCATCGGGACGAGTTCCTTGTACGTCTCGCCGCCGGGCACGGGGACGACGAGCCACTGTCCGGGCGGGAAGAACCGTCCCTTCACGTGCGCCAGGCCGGTGTGGACCGCCCGGACGAATCCGGGGACGGCGTCCCTCGGCACGTCCGCGAACTCCACGCCGTCGACGGTGATCCTGGCGTCGTCCTCGGGGTAGAGCTGCACGGTGAGGCTGGGCGAGCCGCCCAGCTCGATGTACGCCTCGTGCGGCAGCGAGCCGTCCTCGTCGAACACGGCGAACGCGCCGGCGGAGGTACGGCGGGAGGTCTGGTCCGCACCGATGTCGTCGCTGACCGTCATCTCCAGGCGGAACTCGTCGGCGAGCGCGCGGACGGCGATGACGGCGGCCTGGGTGCTGGGCAGGTGCGGGAGAGCCATGATCCGATCATGCCTCAGGCCCCCGTGCCCGGGCCGTCGGTCCCCCAGGTCCTTCGGGTTCTCGGGCCGTCGGTTCCTCAGCCCGGGAAGCGGATGAACTCGGGGGGTACGGCCTTGGTGAGCCACACCCCGTTCGCGCTGACCCGGAACTCGTGGCCGGCCCGGTGCATCGCCCCGGCGTCCACGCTCAGCACCACGGGCCGGCCGCGTCTCGCCCCCACCCGGGTGGCCGTCTCGCGGTCGGGGGAGAGGTGGACGTCGTGGCGGGCCATGGGCCGCAGCCCCTCCGCCCGGATCGCGGGGAGCCGGTCGGCGACCGTACCGTGGTAGAGGTACGGGGGTGGTTCGGCGGCCGGCAGGTCCAGGTCGACGCTGATCGTGTGGCCCTGGCTGGCGCGGATCCGGGTGCCCTGGACGGCGAACCGCTTCTTGTCGTTGGTGGCGACCACGTGGTCCAGTTCGGCGCGGGTGATCGGGAAGCCGTGCGCGGCGGTGGCCGCGAGCAGCGCGTCGATCTCGGTCCAGCCGTGTGCGTCGAGCGTCAGCCCGATGCGCTCGGGCTGGTGCCGCAGGTGCTTCGACAGGTACTTCGACACCTTCACCGTGCGACGTTCGTCCATCGTTCTTCTCCTTCAGGTTTGATCCACAAGCAACGTGGGTTATCCACAGGCCAGTTGGCGATTCTGTGGACAACTCACCTGAAGAAACAAGTGCTTTAGTGAACTGTGGGAGATTTAAGGGAATTTACCGCCAATGCGTCCAATGTCCTTTTGTTGACCTCGCGTTCCGCTGCCGCCGCCACGAACGCCGCGACGCCCTCCGCGCCAACCAGCGCCTGTACGGCTCGTATCGTGCCGACCGGCAGGTGCACCGGACGCTGCTCGTCGTCCCTGGCCGGCGGTTCCTCCGGTGACAGATGGATCTGGAGGTGACGGGTCGCCAGGATCCGCATGGCACGGGCCAGTTCCGCGTCGACGGTCTGCTGGGCGAGCGGCCGGAGCCGCCGCACCATGGTCGCCGCCTCCGCCGCGTCGGAGTCCGTCGGCGGCCGGTGCTCCAGATAGCGCGCGAAGACGTGCTCGGTGGTGAACTCCAGGAAACGGCCCGCTATGTGCTCGACCTGGTCCCGAAGCTCCCGCAGATGGCCGGTGATTGCGGACAGCGGCACGCCGGCGGCGTGCAACTCCACGGCCACGGCCAGCTCCTGGGGGCTCGGCACCAGGTACTCCTCGGTGTCCCGGCCCGGGATCGGCTCCAGCACCCCGAGCTCGACCGCCTCCCGCACCGCCTCCTCGTCCGGGGTGCCGCCGAAGCGGGCGTCGAGCTCCGCGCGGGTGATCCGGGCGGCCTCCTCGTCCGTCCACGGACCCTGGACCTCCGCCACCAGGCCGAGGACCCCGCCCAGCCCCCGGCCGGTGTCCCAGGCGTCCAGCAGCTCCTTGATCGAGGCCAGCGTGTAGCCCCGGTCCAGCAGGTCGGCGATCTGGCGCAGCCGGGCCAGATGGCTGTCCCCGTACACGTTGGACCTGCCCCGGCGCTCCGGGCGGGGCAGCAGGCCGCGGTCCTGGTAGGCGCGGATGGTCCGGACCGTGGCCCCGCTGTGATGGGCGAGATCCTCGATCCGGTACTCCGGTCGCACTGCTGACTGCTCGGACAAACCCGCTCCCACCGGCCGATCGCTCCACCCCGCACGGGGCCCCTCCTGCCAGGGATCGTACGACCGCCCGCCCCCGCGGACCCCCGGCCGGATCCCGGGCCCGCACCAGGACGGCCCGCGGTGCCCGCTACGCCGGCGGCTGCCAGCGGGCCAGGGCGCGCAGGGCGCCCGGGGCGAGCCGGGCCAGGGCGTGGGCGCCGCACGCCTCCGGGGTGACCGGCACGACCGCGCGGTTGTGCAGCACCGCCCCCAGGACCGCGTCCGCGACCTTCTCCGGCGGGTAGTTCCGCAGCCCGTACAGCCGCGAGGCGTTCCGCTGCCGGCGCTTCTCCTCCGCCGGGTCCGACACCCCGGCGAACCGGGTGGTGGACGTGATGCCGGTGTTGACGATCCCCGGGCAGATCGCGCTCACCCCGATGGACCGCTCCGCCAGTTCGGCCCGCAGGCACTCGCTCAGCATCAGCACCGCCGCCTTCGAGGTGCTGTACGCGGGCAGCGCCCGCGACGGCTGGAAGGCCGCCGCCGAAGCCGTGTTCACGATGTGGCCGCCCTGCCCGCGGGCCGCCATCTGCGCCCCGAATATCCGGCAGCCGTGGATGACACCCCACAGGTTGACGTCCAGGACCCGCTGCCACTCCTCGCTGGTGGTCTCGAAGAAGGAGCCGGTGAGCCCGATCCCCGCGTTGTTGACCAGGACGTCGACGATCCCGTAGTCGGCGGCCACCTTGGCGGCCAGCTTCTCCATCGCCTGCTCGTCGGAGACGTCCACCGTCTCGCCCCAGGCGTCCGGGGCGCCGATCAGCCGCGCCATCTCCGCCGTCCGGGCCGCGCCCTCGCCGTCCCGGTCCACCGCGACGACCCGGGCGCCCGCCTCCGCGAAGGCGAAGGCGGTGGCGCGTCCGATGCCGCCGGCGGCACCGGTGACCAGCACCAGCTGCCCGCCGAACCGCTCCGCGTACTCCGGCCGCACCCCGCTCCTCGCCGTCGTCTCCGCCACCGGCCGCGGCGCCCGCGCCGCCGGGTCCTCGTGGGTGCGGACGAAGTCACCGATCCAGGCGGCCAGTTGATCGGGGCGGGTGCGCGGCACCCAGTGCTTCGCCGGCAGGGTGCGCCGGGTCAGCTCCGGCACCCAGGCGGCCAGGTCGTCGTAGAGCCGCTCGGAGAGGAACGCGTCCCCGGTCGGGGTGATCAGCTGCACGGGAACGTGCGCGTACGCGTCGGGTCGCGGCCGGGAGAGGCGGGCCCGGACGTTGTCCCGGTACAGCCAGGCGCCGTGGGCCGCGTCAGCGGGCAGCGAGGCGGTCGGGTAGTCGCCGGCCGGGACCTTCTCCAGCCGCTCCAGGAGCTTCGGCCAGCGCTTGCCGAGCGGCCCGCGCCAGGCCAGCTCCGGCAGGACCGGGGTGTGCAGCAGATAGACGTACCAGGACTTGGCGCCCTGCCCGAGGAGCTGCCCGACCCGGCGCGGGGTGGGGCGGGTCATGCGGCTCTTGATCCAGTGCCCGAAGTGGTCGAGCGAGGGGCCGGACATCGAGGTGAAGGAGGCGATCCGGCCCTCGGTGCGCCGCACGGTCGCGAACTCCCACGCCTGCACCGAACCCCAGTCGTGCCCCACGAGGTGGACCGGCCGGTCCGGGCTGACCGCGTCCGCGACGGCCAGGAAGTCGTCGGTCAGCTTCTCCAGGGTGAAACCGCCCCGCAGCGGCGCCGGCGCGGTCGAGCGCCCGTGGCCCCGCACGTCGTACAGCACGACGTGGAAGTCCTCCGCGAGCCGCACCGCGACCTCCGACCAGACCTCCTTCGAGTCCGGATAGCCGTGGACGAGCACCATCGTCGGCCGGTCGGCGTCGCCCAGCTCGGCGACGCACAGCTCGATGCCGCCCGTCCGGACCCGGCGCTCCCGCGCCCCCGTCAGTCCCGCGCCCGCCATCACACCGCTCCTTCGTTCCACCGCCGCACGTGCGGCAGGTCGTCGTCCAGCCAGAACGCGCTCTGTTCGGGGTCCTTCGAGTCGGTGACGACCAGGATCTCCTCGAACTTCGCGCCCGTCCCCCGGAATCCGAGGTGCGGCTCGACCGCCCAGAGGCCCGGAGCGGGCGGGTGGTCGGAGAACTTGTACGGGGACCAGAGCGGCGACCAGCCGTCCCGGTGGCCGTGCACGGCGTCGCTCAGCAGGCCCTTGAGGGACTGGGTGCCGAAGCCGAAGAGCGTCGGCGCGAACCGCCGCTCCCGGACCCGGTCGATCTTGTGGGCGATGACGCCGAAGGGATAGGCGCGGTGCCGGTTCGCGTACCCCTGGCGGACCATGAGCCGGTCCACGTCCTCGTATATCTCGCGCAGGCTGCGCCGCTCGCGCACCTCGCGGAGGATCAGCTCCCGGTGCGCGCGCAGATCGGCGAGGAGCTTGTCGTGCAGCGGGTTGAGCCCGAGGCAGCCGCTGTAGCCGACGTCCGCCGTGAACCCCTTGTACACGGGCGCCATGTCGAGGATGAACGGCATCCCCGCCTCCAGGCGCCGGTCGGTGGGGAAGAACTGGAGCGGGATCCTGAAGCCGGCGAAGGCGGTGCGGTCGCCGAACCAGGCGAACGGCCGGTGGAACCAGTCCTTCACCCCCCGCTCGTACAGCCACTCGCGCTGCATCCGGGCCGCCTCGCGCTCGGTCACGCCCGGCTTGAGCTGCGCCGCGACCGCTTCCGCGCAGGCGTAGGAGAGCTGCTGCACTTCCCTGAACCCCCGCAGTTCCGCGGTCAGTTCGCTTGCCACTGCTGAGGTCATGCCACCCGCCCGTCCGCCGTGAGCATCCGATTGCGCTACGCGTTCGTAACTTGACACCGATGAATGTGACAATGCCCGGCGGCTACGTCAAGAGGTGTGCGGGAGACCTGTGGAAAACCCGCCCCGCCGATCGGCCCGCCGATCGCCCGGCCGGTAGCCCTGCCGACCGCCCCGCCGACCGCCGCGACGACTTTCGTCGTTCGCCCCCTCCGGGTTCGTACGCCGGAAGTCGGAGAGGGTTCGATCCGTAGGGCTGACGACCGCTGTGGCATCCGCCACTACCGTCGAACCGTGACTGTGATCGCCACCGAAAGCCTCAGCAAGCGGTTCCCCCGGGTGACCGCTCTCGACCGGCTCTCCCTGGACATCGGGCCCGGTGTGACCGGACTGGTGGGTGCCAACGGAGCCGGCAAGTCCACGATGATCAAGATCCTGCTCGGCCTCTCCCCCGCCACGGAGGGCCGCGCCGAGGTCCTGGGCCTCGACGTCTCGACGCACGGGCCGGAGATCCGCGAGCGCGTCGGGTACATGCCCGAGCACGACTGCCTGCCGCCGGACGTCTCGGCCACCGAGTTCGTCGTCCACATGGCGAGGATGTCGGGGCTGCCGCCGACCGCCGCCCGCGAGCGGACCGCCGACACGCTGCGTCACGTCGGCCTGTACGAGGAGCGCTACCGCCCCATCGGCGGCTACTCGACCGGCATGAAGCAGCGGGTGAAGCTGGCCCAGGCCCTGGTCCACGACCCCAAGCTGGTCCTCCTCGACGAGCCGACCAACGGCCTCGACCCGGTCGGCCGGGACGAGATGCTCGGCCTCATCCGCCGCGTCTGGACCGACTTCGGCATCTCCGTGCTCGTCACCTCGCACCTCCTCGGCGAGCTGGAGCGGACCTGCGACCACGTCGTCGTCATCGACGGCGGAAAGCTGCTGCGGTCCAGCTCCACCAGCGACTTCACCCGCACCACCACGACCCTGGCGGTCGAGGTCACCGACTCCGACGCCCACCCCGACGGCACCGGCGCGCTGCGCGCCGCCCTCGCCGCGGCCGGCGTCCGCCTCCACGAGGGCGTCGAGGAGGGCCTGCCCGGCGCCGGCCACGTCCTGCTGCTGGAGGCGCCCGGCGAGGAGACGTACGACCTGGTGCGCGACACCGTCGCCGAACTCGGCCTCGGCCTGGTCCGCATGGAGCAGCGCCGCCACCACATCGCCGAGGTCTTCCGTCCCGAGGCCGCCGCGCAGCACGAGGAGGTGAAGGCCCGATGAGCACCCCCGCCCCCGAGGCCGCCCCCGACACCACCCGGATCCACAACATCGGATACCGGTCCTACGACGGCCCCCGGCTCGGCCGCGCCTACGCCCGCCGCTCGCTCTTCTCGCAGTCCCTGCGGGGGGCGTACGGCCTGGGCCGCAGCGCCAAGTCGAAGGTGCTGCCGATGCTGCTCTTCGCCGTGATGTGCGCGCCCGCGCTGATCATCGTGTCCATCGCGGTGTACCTGAAGAGCGAGAAGCTCCCCATGCAGTACACCGAGTACGCGGTCTACCTGCAGCTCGTCATCGCCGTCTACCTGGCCTCCCAGGCCCCCCAGTCGGTCTCGCGCGACCTTCGGTTCCGCACCGTGCCGCTGTACTTCTCGCGGCCCATCGAGCGGGTCGACTACGTGCTCGCCAAGTACGGCGCGATGGCCTCGGCGCTCTTCGTGCTGACCGCCACCCCGCTGGTGATCATGTGGATCGGGTCGATGCTGGCCAAGATGGACTTCGCCGAGCAGGCGAAGATGTTCGGCCAGGGGCTCGTCTCCGTCGCGTTCCTGTCGGTGCTGTTCGGCGGCATCGGCCTGGTGATGGCCGCGCTCACGCCGCGCCGCGGGTTCGGCGTCGCCGCCGTGATCGCCGTCCTCACCATCACCTACGGCGCCGTCTCCACCCTCCAGGGCATCTCGTACGCCACCGAGAACACCGACGCCATCGCCTGGCTCGGCCTCTTCTCCCCGCTCACCCTCGTCATCGGCCTGCAGAACGCGTTCCTCGGCGCCCCCGCCTCCTTCCCCGGCGAGGTGCCGGTCGGGACCGGAGCCGGCGTGGTCTACCTGCTCGTCGTCCTCGGCCTCATCGCCGCCTGCTACGGCATCCTGATGCGCCGCTACCGAAAGGTCGGACTGTGAGTACCCTGCACATCGACCACGTCTCGCGCTGGTTCGGCAACGTCGTCGCGGTCAACGACGTCACCATGTCGATCGGCCCCGGCGTGACCGGCCTGCTCGGCCCCAACGGCGCCGGCAAGTCCACGCTCATCAACATGATGGGCGGCTTCCTCGCCCCCTCCACGGGCAGCGTGACCCTCGACGGCGCCCCGGTCTGGCGCAACGAGTCGGTCTACCGCTCCATCGGCGTCGTCCCCGAGCGGGAGGCGATGTACGACTTCCTCACCGGCCGCGAATTCGTGGTGGCCAACGCCGAACTCCAGGGCCTCGGCGACGCGGAGGCGCAGCGGGCGCTGGCCACCGTGGAGATGGAGTACGCGCAGGACCGGAAGATCGCCACGTACAGCAAGGGCATGCGGCAGCGCGTGAAGATGGCCTCGGCCCTCGTCCACGAGCCGTCCGTGCTGCTGCTCGACGAGCCGTTCAACGGCATGGACCCGCGCCAGCGGATGCAGCTGATGGAGCTGCTGCGGCGGATGGGCGCCGACGGGCGCACGGTGCTGTTCTCCTCGCACATCCTGGAGGAGGTCGAGCAGCTCGCCTCCCACATCGAGGTGATCGTCGCCGGCCGGCACGCCGCCTCCGGCGACTTCCGCCGGATCCGCCGCCTGATGACCGACCGGCCGCACCGCTACCTGGTCCGCTCCAGCGACGACCGGGCGCTCGCCGCCGCGCTGATCGCCGACCCGTCGACGGCCGGCATCGAGGTCGACGCGGTGGACGGCGGGCTGCGGATCCAGGCCGTGGACTTCGGACGGTTCACCGAACTGCTGCCGCAGGTCGCCCGCGCGCGGGGGATCCGGCTGCTGACGGTCTCGCCCTCCGACGAGTCGCTCGAATCCGTCTTCTCGTATCTCGTCGCGGCCTGAAAGGAGCCTGACCGATATGTACGACCCCACTGTCGCCCGGCTCACCTACCGGGCCCTCCTCGGCCGCCGCCGGGCGGCGATCCTGTTCCTCCTGCCCGGCCTGCTCCTGCTCATCGCGACCGCCGTCCGGGTCATCAACGGCGCGGACGACCAGGTCGCGGCCGACCTCCTCGGCGGCTTCGCGCTCGCCACGATGGTGCCGCTGATCGGCGTCATCGCCGGCACGGGCGCGATCGGCCCGGAGATCGACGACGGCTCCATCGTCTACCTGCTGTCCAAGCCGGTGAAGCGGCCGACGATCATCACCACCAAGCTGATCGTCGCGATCGCCGTGACGATGGCCTTCTCGGCCGTCCCCACGCTGATCGCCGGCTTCATCCTGAACGGCAACGGACAGCAGGTCGCCGTCGCCTACATGGTCGCCGCGCTGGTCTCCTCGATCGCCTACAGCGCCCTGTTCCTGCTGCTCGGCACCGTCAGCCGGCACGCCGTGGTGATCGGCCTGGTCTACGCCCTGGTCTGGGAGGCCCTGTTCGGCTCGCTGATCGCCGGCGCCCGCACCCTGAGCGTCCAGCAGTGGTCGCTCGCCCTCGCCGAGAAGGTCACCGGCGAGGGGCTGATCAGCTCCGACGTGGCACTGCCGACGGCGGCGGTGCTCCTGGTCGCCGTCACCGTCGGCGCCACCTGGTTCGCCGGGCACAAGCTGCGCACGCTGACGCTGGCCGGCGAGGAGTAGGCCGGCCGGACGGAGCGTCAGACGGTGCGGTCGCGGGCGGCGAGCAGGCCGACGCCCGCGGCCGCCGCGCACACCACCAGCACCAGCGAGATCGGCAGCGTCCACGCGCCGGTCGCCTGGTGCAGGGCGCCGGCCGCGAGGGGGCCGGCCGCGGCCATCAGATAGCCGACCGTCTGTGCCATCCCGGAGAGCCGGGCGGCCGTCGGGGCGTCCTCGGTCCGCAGCACGATCAGCGTCAGCGCCAGCCCCAGGGCGCCGCCCTGGCCGACGCCGAGCACGGCCGACCACAGCCAGGCACCCTCCGCGGGGGCGGCGAGCAGCCCCGCGTAACCGGCCGCGACCAGCGTCGTCACCAGGACCACCAGCGGGCGCTGGCTCCGCCTGCGGCCCGCGAGCAGCGGCAGCACGAAGGCGCCGGCGACCTGGATCAGGTTGTTGAAGGCGAAGACGACACCGGCCTCGGAGCGGCTCATCCCGTGGTCGGTGAAGATCGTCGGCATCCAGGCGATCAGCACGTACGACCAGAGCGACTGCAGGCCCATGAAGAGGGTCACCTGCCAGGCCAGGGCGGAGCGCCACACGCGCGTGGGCGCGGTGCCGGCGGCCGGGACGGCCCGTACCTCGTGACCGGTACGGCCCCGGGCGATCAGCACCTGCGGCAGCCAGGCCACCGCCGCCACGACGGCGAGCAGCGACCAGGAGCCGAGCGAGCCCTGCCAGCCCCCGCCGAGCGCCTCCTCCAGCGGGACGGCCGCGGCGGCGGCGACCGTCGCGCCGGCGACCATCGCGCCCGTGTAGACGGAGGTCATGGTGGCGGCCCGGTCGGGGAAGTCCCGCTTGATCAGCCCCGGCATCAGCACGTTCAGCAGGGCGATCGCGGTGCCGACGAGGACCCCGCCGCCGTACAGCGCCGTCACCGACGGCAGCAGCCGCAGCAGGATGCCGCCGGCGAGCAGCAGCAGCGCGGCGAGGACCGTCCGTTCGGCGCCGAACCGGCGGCCCAGCCAGGGCGCGACCAGCGCGCCGAGGCCGAGGAAGAGCACCGGGATCGACGTGATGAGCGATCCGGCGGTCGAGGAGAGGCCGTAGGCCCCGGCTATCTCCCCGACCAGCGGTGCCACGCTCGCCAGCGCGACCCGCATGTTGAGCGAGGCCAGCACGATGCCGGCCAGCAGCAGCACCGGATGGGCGAGCAGCGCCCGCCGTGCGGCCGCTCCGGCGGCCGAGGGGCGTACGTCCGCCTCGGCGTCGACCAGCACACGCGCGGGACCCGCCTCCGGATCCTCCACGCGCGCGTGGCCCGTCTCCGTGCCCGTCACGCGCCCGCCTCCCGGTTCTCGCCCATCAGGGCCGCCACCGTCTCCGCCGGGACCCGCAGCAGCTCCCGGGCCTGGCGTTCGGCCGCGTCCGGGTCACCGACCTCCACGGCGGCGACCAGGGCCTCGTGGAGGTCGATGTCGACCGGCGGCATCGCGCGGTCGCCGAGCGCCTCGACCAGGACCTCGTGCACCTGGGCGGAGAAGAAGCGGTAGACCTCGATGAAGGCCGCGTTGTGGGTGGCGGCGACGACGGCGAGGTGGAAGGCGAGGTCGGCGTCGGCGTCCCGGTCGCCCTCCTCCCGCAGGGTGGTCAGCGCGGCCCGCAGCCGCAGCATGTCGTGGGTGTCCCGCCGCTCCGCCGCGAGCCGGGCCGCCTCCGCCTCCAGGGCGGTCCGCAGCTCCAGGACATCGCGCGCGCCCGCGTGCCGGACCCCGCGCAGCACGGCAGCCGGGTCGGCGGTGGAGCGGACGAACGTGCCGTTGCCCTGCCGGGACTCCAAGAGCCCGGCGTGGACGAGGACCCTGATCGCCTCGCGGACGGTGTTGCGGCCGACGCCGAGCTGCTGGGCGAGCTCGTGCTCGGTCGGGATGCGGTCGCCGACGGCCCATTCGCCCTCCGCGAGCTGCGCCCGCAGCTGCTCCACCGCCGAGTCCACCAGCGAGGTCCGCCCCGCCGCTCTCAGTGCCGCCATCCGCCGCGTCCTCTCCCAAACATTCGCCCGGTTGCCCAGTCATCCTACAAGTCATCCACAGGAGTGCCCGTGATCACCGGGGCAGCCGCCCGGGACCGGACTACTGTGGCCTCGTACGTGCACCGAACACCCTCACCACCTTCGGGAGTCAGTCATGTCAGACCGCTTCGACGTCGTCGTACTCGGAGCTGGCCCCGGCGGCTACGTCGCCGCCATCCGCGCCGCCCAGCTGGGCAAGCGGGTCGCGGTCGTGGAGGAGAAGTACTGGGGCGGTGTCTGCCTGAACGTCGGCTGCATCCCCACCAAGGCGCTGCTCCGCAACGCCGAACTGGCGCACATCTTCCACCACGAGGCGAAGACCTTCGGCATCAAGGTCGACGGCACGGTGACCTTCGACTACGGCGACGCCTACCGCCGCAGCCGCACCGTCGCGGACGGCCGCGTCAAGGGCGTCCACTTCCTGATGAAGAAGAACAACATCACGGAGTTCGACGGCCGCGGCACCTTCGTCGACGCGAACACCCTCCAGGTGGCGAAGGCCGACGGCACGACGCAGACGATCACCTTCGACCACTGCATCATCGCCACCGGCGCCTCCCCGCGCCTGCTGCCCGGCACCTCCCTGAGCGACCGGGTCGTCTCCTACGAGCAGCAGATCCTCGCCGAGGACGCCCCGAAGTCGATCGTCATCGCCGGCGCCGGCGCCATTGGCATCGAGTTCGCGTACGTGCTGAACAACTACGGCACCAAGGTCACCATCGTCGAGTTCCTCGACCGGATGGCCCCGCTGGAGGACGAGGAGGTGTCGAAGGAGCTGGCGAAGCAGTACCGCAAGCTCGGCATCGACGTCCTCACCTCGACCCGCGTCGACGCCATCGACGAGTCCGGCCCGCAGGTCCGCGTCACCGTCACCGGCAAGGACGGCTCCCAGAAGGTCCTGGAGGCCGACAAGGTCCTCCAGGCCATCGGCTTCGCGCCGAACGTCTCCGGCTACGGCCTGGAGAACACCGGTGTCGCCCTCACCGAGCGCGGCGCCATCGACGTCGACGGCCGCTGCCGCACCTCCGTGCCGCACATCTACGCCATCGGCGACGTCACCGCGAAGCTGATGCTCGCGCACACCGCCGAGGCCATGGGCGTCATCGCCGCCGAGACCATCGCGGACGCCGAGACCATGGAGCTCGACTACGCCATGATCCCGCGCGCCACCTACTGCCAGCCGCAGATCGCCAGCTTCGGCTACACCGAGGCGCAGGCCCGCGAGAAGGGCTACGACGTCAAGGTCGCCAAGTTCCCCTTCATGGCGAACGGCAAGGCGCACGGCCTCGGCGACTCGACCGGCTTCGTCAAGATCGTCGCCGACGCCAAGTACGGCGAGATCATCGGCGCCCACCTGATCGGCCCCGACGTCACCGAGCTGCTGCCCGAGCTGACCCTGGCCCAGCAGTGGGACCTCACCGTCCACGAGGTCGCGCGGAACGTGCACGCCCACCCGACCCTCGGCGAGGCCGTCAAGGAAGCGATCCACGGCATCGCCGGCCACATGATCAACTTCTGAGGCCCGCCCGCGGCACGCACCTCCGGCTCGCGGCCACCGGCTCCTCTCCCGACCCGGTGGCCGACCGCCCGAAAATTGGTCGCACCCGAACGGCCGCCCGGCGCACACTGGTTGGGCGGGGGACACGGGGGATCCCCCGGTGGCGGCCGCTTCGAGCGCGCGGATCCCCGATCCGCGCGGGCCGCGACCGACGAAGGCCCGCTCCTCAGGGAGCGGGCCTTCGCTTCGGAACATCTGTCATGCGGAGCATCCGCCGTACGAAACGGCGGGGACGGCTCAGGCCGCCAGCAGTCGCTCCAGGACCAGCGCGATGCCGTCCTCCTCGTTGGAGGCGGTCACCTCGTCCGCGACCGCCCGCAGCTCCTCGTGCGCGTTGCCCATCGCGACCCCGTGCGCGGCCCAGCCGAACATCGGGATGTCGTTGGGCATGTCGCCGAAGGCGATGGTCTCCGCAGCCTTCACCCCGAGCCGGCGCGCCGCCAGCGAGAGGCCGGTGGCCTTGCTCAGGCCGAGCGGCAGGATCTCCACGATCCCCGGACCCGCCATCACCACGTCGACCAGACCGCCGACGGTGGCGCGCGCGACCGCCGTCAGCTCGTCGTCGGTCATCGACGGGTGCTGGAGGTAGAGCTTGGTCAGCGGCGCCGCCCACAGCTCGGCCGGGTCCTCGTACGGCACGTACGGCAGCGGCCCCTCCTGCGCCCGGTAGCCCGGGCCCATCAGCACCTCGCCCTCCAGTCCGTCGCGGCTGGCGGCCAGCGCCAGCGGGCCGACCTCCGCCTCGATCTTGGAGAGCGCGAGGCCGGCGAGCTGCCGGTCCAGGGTGAGCGAGGTCAGCAGCCGGTGCTCACCGGCGTGGTAGACCTGCGCGCCCTGCCCGCACACCGCGATCCCCTGGTAGCCGAGGTCGTCGAGGATGTGCCGGGTCCAGGGCACCGCCCGGCCGGTGACGACGATGTGCGCGGCGCCCGCCTCCGTGGCGGCGGCGAGGGCGGCCCGCGTACGGTCCGAGACGGACTCGTCGGCCCGCAGCAGCGTGCCGTCGAGGTCCGTCGCGACCAGGCGGTAGGGGAAGGGGCTCACTTGGCGATCGGCTCCAGGACCTCGCGCCCGCCCAGGTACGGCCGGAGGATCTCCGGGACGCGCACCGAACCGTCGGCGAGCTGGTGGTTCTCCAGGATGGCGACGATGGTGCGCGGAACGGCGCACAGCGTGCCGTTCAGCGTGGCGAGCGGCTGGACGGTCTTCTTGCCGCCCTGCTCCTCGCGCATGCGGACGGAGAGGCGGCGGGCCTGGAAGCCGTCGCAGTTGGAGGCCGAGGTCAGCTCGCGGTACTTGCCCTGGGTGGGGATCCACGCCTCGCAGTCGAACTTGCGGGAGGCCGAGGCGCCGAGGTCGCCGGTGGCGACGTCGATCACCTGGAACGGCAGCTCCAGGGAGGTGAGCCACTGCTTCTCCCAGTCCAGGAGCCGCTTGTGCTCGTTCTCCGCGTCCTCGGGCGCGACGTACGAGAACATCTCGACCTTGTCGAACTGGTGGACGCGGAAGATGCCGCGGGTGTCCTTGCCGTACGTGCCGGCCTCGCGGCGGAAGCAGGGCGAGAAGCCCGCGTACCGCAGCGGCAGCTTGTCGGCGTCGATGATCTCGTCCATGTGGTACGCGGCGAGGGGGACCTCGGAGGTGCCGACCAGGTAGTAGTCGTCCTTCTCCAGGTGGTACACGTTCTCCGCGGCCTGGCCGAGGAAGCCGGTGCCCTCCATGGCGCGCGGGCGGACCAGCGCGGGGGTGAGCATCGGGATGAAGCCGGCCTCGGTGGCCTGCGCGATCGCCGCGTTGACCAGGGCCAGCTCCAGGAGCGCGCCGACGCCGGTCAGGTAGTAGAAGCGCGAGCCGGAGACCTTGGCGCCCCGCTCGACGTCGATCGCGCCGAGTGCCTCGCCCAGCTCCAGGTGGTCCTTGGGCTCGAAGCCCTCGGCCGCGAAGTCGCGGATGGTGCCGTGCGTCTCCAGGACGACGAAGTCCTCCTCGCCGCCGACCGGCACGTCCGGGTGGACGATGTTGCCGAGCTGGAGGAGGAGCGCGCGGGCCGTCTCGTCGGCCTCGTTCTGCTCGGCCTCGGCGGCCTTGACGTCGGTCTTCAGCTGCTCCGCGCGCTGCAGGAGCTCGGCGCGCTCCTCCGGAGTGGCCTTGGGGATCAGCTTGCCGAGCGCCTTCTGCTCGGAACGGAGCTCGTCGAAGCGGACGCCGGACGACCTGCGCCGCTCATCGGCGGAGAGCAGGGCGTCGACGAGGCCGACGTCCTCTCCACGGGCGCGCTGGGAGGCGCGAACACGGTCGGGGTCCTCACGGAGCAGGCGAAGGTCAATCACCCCACCAGGCTACCGGTGCGCACTCGCGCGACCCCACCGGATATGCGGGCGCGTGCGGGTATGCCCGAATTGACGGTCTTCGGAATTCCCCTGAATCGAGTTATCCACAGGGTGTGCGGAAGTTCTGTGGATTCCCGGCCCGCCACCTCCGAATTGGGTGATCAAACCCGCCGTGCGCACTCATTTCGAGGGGAATCGCTCCCTCCGGAGGGTGAGTGTCGCAGGGCCCGCCTGACGTGCGCCGCTGGGGACGCTGTGGACGGGGAGCATCCGCGCGACGGGTGAAGAGGGTGATTTGTCGACCTTGTCGGGGGCGGGTGTCGACTTGTCCCCAGCCTGCGGACCGAGCCTGTGGATAACCGTGGGGAGAAAGCAAAAAGTATGCAGGTAGGACTATTGATGCCTACCTGTGGACGAACGAACGCACGAGGCGTCGCGCTCCGTCACTATCGCGGTCAGGCCCTGCCGTCCTGGGCCCTCGCCAGCCAGTCGGAGGCAGCCGTGAACTCTTCGTCCGAGGTACCCCGCCGCAGCGGCCGCACGTCCGCACGGGACGCGCCCGCCCGCGGATACGAGCCGAGGAACCGCACCTGCGGGCAGATCCGCTTGAGACCCATCAGCGCCTCGCCGACCCGTCGGTCCGAGATGTGGCCCTCGGCGTCCACGGCGAAGCAGTAGTTCCCGATCCCCGCCCCCGTGGGCCGGGACTGGATCAGCATCAGGTTCACCCCCCGCACCGCGAACTCCTGGAGGAGTTCCAGAAGGGCACCCGGATGATCGTCACCCAGCCACAGCACCACCGAGGTCTTGTCCGCGCCGGTCGGCGCCGCCGGCCGGGCCGGCCGGCCCACGAGCACGAAACGCGTCTCCGCGTTCTCCGCGTCGTGGATCTCCTTGACCAGCGCCTCCAGGCCGTACGTCGCCGCCGCGAACTCGCCCGCGAAGGCCGCGTCGAACCGGCCCTCCTGCACCAGCCGGGCGCCGTCCGCGTTGGACGCCGCCGACTCCCACACCGCCTCCGGCAGGTGCTTGCGCAGCCAGTTGCGCACCTGCGGCTGGGCCACCGGATGGCCCGTCACCGTCTTGATGTCCGACAGCGCGGTCCCGGGACGCACCAGCAGCGCGAAGGCGATCGGCAGCAGCACCTCGCGGTAGATCATCAGCGGCTCGCCCGAGGCCAGCTCGTCGAGGGTCGCCGTCACCCCGCCCTCGACGGAGTTCTCGATCGGCACCAGCGCGGCGGCCGCCTCCCCGTTCCGCACGGCGTCGAGCGCGGCCGGGACGGAGACCATGGGGACGAGCTCCCGCGTGGCCGCCTCGGGCAGGCTCCGCAGCGCGGCCTCCGTGAACGTGCCTTCGGGACCGAGGTAGGTGTACCGGGTGGCGGACATGTCGTCAGCCTAGTGCGCCCCGGCGTCCGCTTCCGTCGCGTCCCGGCCCTCGGACGGGCGGCGGCCCCCGCGCCGCCGCGCCCCTCAGCCCTCCAGCAGCCGCTGGCCGACGTACTCGCCCTCGGCCGCCCCGCCCGGCACGGCGAAGAGGCCGCTGGACTCGTGCCGGACGAACCGGGACAGCGCGTCGCCCCGGTCCAGCTTCCGCTGCACCGGCACGAAGCCGCGCAGCGGATCGGCCTGCCAGCAGATGAAGAGGAGCCCGGCGTCCGGGGTGCCGTCCGCGCCGATCCCGTCGTGGAAGGAGAAGGGCCGGCGCAGCATCGCCGCCCCGCCGTTCTGTTCGGGGGCGGAGATCCGGGCGTGGGCGTTGTCGGGGATGACGAGCTTGCCGTCCGCGCCCCGCTTGTTCAGGTCCAGCGGAGTGGTCTCGGAGCCGCCGGACAGCGGCGCCCCGTCCGCCTTGCGGCGGCCGATGACCCGCTCCTGCTTCTCCCGCGACAGGGCGTCCCAGTCGTCCAGGAGCATCCGGATCCGGCGCACGACCGCGTACGAGCCGCCCGCCATCCAGTCCTGGGCGCCGGTCGCCCCGGCCGGGACGAAGATCCGCCGGTCGAAGTCGGGGTCGGTGGGCTTCGGGTTGTTGGTGCCGTCGACCTGGCCCATGAGGTTCCGGGCGGTCATCGGGCGGGCGGTCGCGCCGGCGGAGCGGTTGAAGCCGTTCATCTGCCAGCGCACCCGGGCCGCGTTCCCGGCGTCCTTCTGGAGCGCGCGCAGCGCGTGGAAAGCGACCAGGGCGTCGTCCGCCCCGATCTGCACCCACAGGTCGCCCTCCGAGCGCTTGGGGTCGACGGCGTCGGAGGAGAAGGCCGGCAGCGGGTCCAGCTGCACCGGCCGGCGGGCGGTCAGCCCCGTCCGGTCGAAGAAGGTGCGGCCGAAGCCGAAGGTGACCGTGAGCGAGGACGGGCCCGCGTCCAGCGCGATCCCGGTGTCCTCGGCCGGAGCCTCGCCCGCCATCAGCGTCCGCGCCGTCGCCGACCAGCGGCGGAGCAGTGCGGCGGCCTCCTTGCGGCCGGCGCCCGGCGCGAGGTCGAAGGCGACCAGATGGCCGCGCGACTGGAGCGGGGTGGTGATGCCGGGCTGGTGCCGCCCGTGGAACCCGACCTCGGTGGCCCCCACGGAGGTGAGGGCCCGGGAGTCGCCGGCGCCGGGCGCGGAGTCGTCACCGGAGACGGCCGAGGCGATCCCGGCACCGCCGGCGGCGCCGATGACGAGGCCGGCGGCGCCCGCCGCGCCGACGGTGCCGAGCAGCCGGCGCCGGGAGACGTCCAGGCGGCCGTCACCGGAGCCGGAGCCGGAGGCGGCGGCGGTGGGGGTGGCGGCGTCGGCGCCGGTGGCCGAGGGGGAGGGCTTGCTCACGGGGTTGCTCACGGGCGTTCAGCCGATCTTGATGTTCTTCTCGATGGTGGTCTGGTCGATCTCGGAGGTGCGGACCGTCACCTGGACGCGCCACTCGCCGGGCAGCGGGAGCTGCACGCCGCTCGCGCTCCAGTGACCGGCCTGGATCCGGTCCGGGGCGACGGGCAGCGGGCCCACGCCCTTCTCCTCCAGGGTGAGGTTCACCTTGACCTCGGGGACGTCCAGCGGCTTGCCGTCCGGACGCTCCACGAACAGGTGCAGGGCGTTGGCGCCGGTGCGGCCCGGGTCGAGGCTGAGCCGGACGACGCCCTCGCCGTTCGCGCCGCCCGTGTCGAAGGGCAGCCGGACGTCCACCGGACGGTCGGGGACCGCGGCCGAGCCGGCGGCCGTCGCGCCGGTGCGGGCGGCCTCCTCCTCCGTGCGGCCGGGCTCGGTGGCGGTGAGGACGGTGGTCACCGCGAGCAGGACGACCGCGACGGCGGCCTCGGTCAGCACCGAGCGGCGCAGCCCGGTCCGCTCGGGGTCCGCGTCCCGCGCCTTCTTGCGCCGCGCGGTGGCCACGGCGGCGCGCTGCCGCGCGAGCTGCGCGGCCCGCACGGGGTCCGGCGCCTCTTCGGGTCCCTGCTCCTCAGGCTCCTCTTCACCGGAATCCGCCGGTGCGTCGGAGTCCGCCGGCGCCCCGGAGTCCAGGGCCGTGTCCGAGCCGGAGTCCGCAGCCTCCGCCTCCGTGCCTTCCGACTCCGCGGCCTCCGCATCCGCGCCCGCGGCCTCTGCTCCCGTGGCCCCCGCCTCCGAGGTCCGTTCCGCCAGCCGGCGGGTCCAGCGGCGGGATATCCAGGCGATGCCGACCAGCACGCCCATCAGACCGATCTTCACCAGGAGCAGCTGCCCGTACCGGGTGCCGGTGAGGGCGGACCAGGAGCCGACCTGGCGCCAGGACTGGTAGAGGCCGGTGGCCACCAGGACGGCGACCGCGGCGAAGGCCACCCGGGAGAAGCGCTCGACCGCCGCGCGTTCCACCGACGGCGCCCGGTAGAGGGCGACCAGCAGGGTGGTGAGCCCGCCGAGCCAGGCGGCGACGGCGAGCAGGTGCAGGATGTCGACGGGCATGGCGACGCCGGGCTGGATGCCGGTGGAGGCGTGCTCGGCCAGCGCCCACGTGCCGGCGATGCCCGCGGCGACGACGGTGCCGCCGAGACCCAGGCCGAAGGTGAGGTCCTTGCGTTCCTTCGCGTCGGTGCGCCGGGCGTACGCCCCGAAGAGGACGGCGACGAAGAGCGCGGCGGCTCCGAGCAGCAGCAGCCGGGAAGTGAGCGCGGCCCCGGTCTTGGTCTGGAGCACGGCCTGGAGCCCGGTGAGGTCGAAGACGTCGGCGAGCTTCCCGGAGCCGGTGTACGGGCCGCGCAGCAGCAGCATGACGAGGGTGGCGCCGGTGAGGGCGAGCCAGCCGCGGACGACGGTCTGCTGCACGGGCCGGACGCTCGCGCCGCGCGGCCAGCACAGCAGCACGAAGGCGCCGCCGCCGACGAGGACGGCGAAACCCGCGTACGACAGATAGCGCGCGATCCCGTAGAGGGCGCCGACGATCCCTCCGCCGGCGGCCTGCGCGGGCAGCGCGACCGAGGTGGCGGAGGGGGCGCCGATGGAGAAGGTGAAGGCCCCGGCGATGGGGTGGCTGTCCGCGGAGACGGTCTGCCAGGCGACGGTGTACGTGCCGTCCGGCAGACCGGCCCGCAGGGCCACGCCGTACTTGACGACGGCGCCGCTGCACAGGTCGATGATCTCGCCGGTGTCGGCGCGCCGGCCCGACGGGTCGAGGACCCGGATCGAGTCGGGGCTCATCGCGACCTGTTCCGAGAAGGTGAGGCCGACCTGCTCGGGGGCGGTGGCGACCACCGCCCCGTCCTTCGGGTCGCTCCCGGTCAGGGCCGCGTGCGCGGAGGCGGGGGCGGCGCCGGCCAGGAGCACGCCCAGGAGCGTGGCCGCGAGGACCAGCATCCGGGTGAGGGCGGTGCCGAGGCGCGGGGCGGTGGGTGTCGTCACTGTGTCACTCCGTCAACGGCTCAGTGCTGCTGCGGGTTGTGGGTGGCGGCCTCGACGGGCAGCTCGACCGTGATCGGGTCGGCCTTCTCGAAGTGCAGCTCGACGCTGACCTTCTCGCCCTGCTTCGGCTTCGACTTCAGTTCCATGAACATGAGGTGGTTGCCGCCCCGGGCCAGCTTCAGCTCGCCGTGGGCGGGGATGTCGAAGGACGGCACCTGCCGCATCTTCTGGTTCTTCGTCTCGTGCAGGGTGACGTCGTCGGAGAGCGGGCTGGTGACCGACGTCAGCTTGTCGGCGGTGTCACCGGTGTTCTCGATGGTGAGGAAGCCGCCGGCCATGTCCATCACGGGCTGGGGCATGTACGCGCCGCTGACCTTCAGCTCGGGCTCGTCGCCGCCGGACGAGCACCCGGTCAGCGCGAGGGCGGCGGCGAGGGCCACGGCGGCGGACAGGGCGGTGGTGCGGCGGGTCACGGGTTCTCCCCCTTGATGATCTTCGGCAGGTCCTTGGCGTAGTCGTCGACGGTGGTGTCCTCCCCGTACAGGACGTAGCCCTGGTCGGTGGTGGGGGAGAAGGCGACGACCTGGGCGCCGTGCATGGAGACGACGGTGCCGTCGGCCTCCTTCTTCGGCGGGTCGATGCCGATGCCGATCGAGCGGGCGCCCGCCTGGATCTTCGCGAAGTCGCCGGTGAGGCCGACGAAGGACGGGTCGCCGGCCGCGGGCAGCCACTTGGCCAGCGACGCGGCGGTGTCCCGCTCCGGGTCGGTGGTGACGAAGACGACCTGGAGCTTGTCTTGGTCGGCCTTGGGGAGCTGCTTCTTGGCGATGGCGATGTTGCTCATCGTCAGCGGGCACACGTCGGGGCAGTTGGTGTAGCCGAAGTAGATGAGCGTCGGCTTGCCCTTGGTGCGCTCGCGCAGGTCGTAGCTCTGGCCCTTGGTGTCGGTGAGGACGAGGTCGGGCTTGGTGAAGGGCCGGTCGAGGACGGTGGCGGCCCGGCCCTTCTCGGTGGTGCCCTCGACCTGGACGAAGCCGGCGGAGGTGTCCTTGGTGTCGTCGCCGCCGAGGCCGACCGCGGCGGTGATGCCGAGGGCGGCGACGATCGCGACGGCGGCGACGATCAGCGGGGTGCGCCGCCCGGGGCGGCCCGTGGTGCCGTCCCCGTCGCCGCGCGACGGGGACGTCTTCTCAGTGGACATGAGGGTTCTGTCTTTCGGTGTGCTGAGGTGCTGGCGGGTGCCGTCAGGCGGAGCGGCGGCGGCCGGCGAGGAGGCCGAAGGCGACGCCGGCGACGCCGACGAGGATGCCGGCGACGCCGAGGACGCGGGCCGTGGTGTCGGTGGAGGACGCCGAGGCGGTCTCGGTGCCGGAGTGGTCGCCCGCCTTGCCGTCGTGACCGGCCTCCGCGTCAGCCGAAGCCGAAGCCGAAGCCGAATCCGAACCCGAAGCGGAGGCGGACGCGGAGGCGGCGGGGGCGGTCGTGGCGGCCGCGCCGCCGTGGTGGTCCTCGCCGGCGGGCGAGAGCTTCAGGACGGGGGCCGGGTTCTGCGGCTCCTCGGAACCCTTCTGCTCCTCGATCCAGCGCACGACCTCCTTGTTGTCGTACGTCTGGATCGCCTTGAGGACGAGCTGGTCGGCGTCCTCGGGCAGCCGGCCGAGCGAGAGCGGGAACTGCTGGAACTGGCCGGGGCCGATCTTCGCGCCGTCGGCGGTCCAGGTGACCTTGGAGACGGCCTCGTTGATCTGCTTGCCGTGCAGCGTCAGCGGCTTGTCCAGCTTGGTCCGGGTGACCTCGGCCTTCCAGCCAGGGACCGGCTGCGGCATGACGGAGGCGAGCGGGTGGTCGACGGGGAAGTTGACCTCGACCTTGACGGTGGAGGCGTTGTCGCGCTCGTTGGGCACCTTGACGTTCACGGTGGCGTAGCCGCCCTGGGCGGCCTCGCCCTCGGGCTGCACGCTGACGTGCGCGAAGGCCGTGCCCGAGAGCAGGACGACGGAGGCGGCGGCGGTGCCGGCGGCGAGGGCGGCGCGGGACAGGTTCATGGAAGACACTCCGGCTCGGTGAGGGGTCCGCGGAGGGAGCCCCGGGAGAGGAAGGCGGTCCGGTCCGGCACACCGGCGCCACGGGCGGACTCCGGGCGGGCGGGCGCGGACGGGCGCGGTCCCGCTCCCTCGTGGAGCGGACCGCGTCAGGCTGCGAGGACGCAGGCGGCGGCCGGCGGGCCGCGGCGGATCACCGTGTGCTGGAGCGCCCCGGCCACCGGCGGCGGCGCGGAGTCGGAGGCGGTACGGGGCCGGCCGCGCGGACCGGCCGGGGACAGCGTCGCCAGACCGGCGACCAGGGCCCGTACGAGCCGGAGCGCGGCGCGCAGGGAGCGCACCGCGGCGCTCTCGGCCAGCTCGGCCGCGCCCTGCTCGGAGAGTTCGGCGAGCCGGACCAGGGCGAGGTCGCCGCGGCGCAGCAGCCAGCCGGCCACCAGGGCGGCGAGCAGGTGCCCGAGGACCATCGGCAGGCTCGGCAGCAGCGCGTCGCCCGCGGCGGCACCGGCCCCGTGCAGCCCCGCGTGGGCCTGCGCGGCGGCCGGGTCGATCCCGGCGCGCTGCAGTATCCCGGCGGCGTCGCCGGGCGTCAGGGAGGCGGCGCCCGCCCCGCAGACGAGCTTGGCCGCCATCCGTACCAGGGTGCCGTCGGCCTGGGCGTCCAGCGCGAGCTGCCGCTGGCCGAGGCCGAAGAGGAGGTGGAGGCCCAGCTGGCCGCCGGCGAGCGCGGCGACGACGAAGCCGAGGGAGCGCTCGCGCCCGGTGAGCAGCACCGTGACGCCGAAGACGCCGAGGAATCCGGCGAGCAGCGTCCACAGGGCGATGCCCGCGCAGGCGGCGAGGGCGTGTCCCAGCGCGGACAGCACGACGCAGACCGCGGTGAACACCGCGGCCCTCAGCAGCCGTGGAGCGAGCGCGGGGGCAGACATGGCGGCCCCATCATCGCACCAGGGCACCCGTCTTCATGAGGCAGGTCCGCAAGGTCGTTCTTGCGGGTGTTCGGGAGGACATACACCGGCCCGGGGCTCGTCACATCCGCCGAACGGGCGCTCTTGACCGGTTCGCGCGCTTACCGGCGCCCGTCCCCGGCAATAGCTAGGGGTATGTCGAGCCGCTGCCGGGAGGCTGGAGCATGAGCATCTGGTGGTCACTCCATCTGCGGCGCGAGGCCGCGAGCGTGCCGCTCGCCCGGCGCCTGTTCCTCGGCACCATGGAGACGGCCGGGGTGGATCCCGACGTGTCCTACGAGCTGTCGGTGGCCCTGACGGAGGCGTGTGCCAACGCCGTCGAGCACGGCGGCGGCGCCGCGGGCCGGGGCTCGGAGGCGTACCGGGTGACGGCCTTCCTGGACGGCGAGACCTGCCGTATCGAGGTCGCCGACGCCGGGCCGGGCTTCACCGGGGCGGCGCCGGCCCGGGCGGCCTGCCAGGACGCCGAGAGCGGGCGCGGGCTCCGCCTGATCGAGGAGCTCGCCGACCACGTGCAGTTCGGCCGCTCGGGCCGGGGCGGCGCCGTGGTCAGCTTCGACAAGCTGCTGAAGTGGAAGGACAGCCCGTCCCTCCTCATGGCCTGACGGCCTGATGGCGTGAACCGCGTGCGGGGCCCCTCGGAAGGGGCCCCGCACACGCGACGCGCGGTCAGCCCTTCAGGGCCGCCATCCACGCCTCGACCTCGTCCGAGCGGCGCGGCAGCTGGTCCGACAGGTTCCGGTTGCCGTCCTCGGTGACGAGGATGTCGTCCTCGATCCGGACGCCGATGCCGCGGTACTCCTCCGGCACGGTCAGGTCGTCGGCCTGGAAGTAGAGCCCGGGCTCGACGGTCAGGCACATGCCCGGCTCCAGGGTGCCCTCGACGTACGCCTCGGTGCGCGCGGCGGCGCAGTCGTGGACGTCCATGCCGAGCATGTGGCCGGTGCCGTGCAGGGTCCAGCGGCGCTGGAGGCCCAGCTCCAGGACGCGCTCGACCGGGCCCTCGACGAGGCCCCACTCGACGAGCTTCTCGGCGAGCACGCGCTGGGCGGCGTCGTGGAAGTCGCGGTAGGCGGCGCCGGGCTTCACCGCGGCGATGCCGGCCTCCTGCGCCTCGTACACGGCGTCGTAGATCTTGCGCTGGATGTCCGTGTACCGGCCGCTGATCGGCAGGGTGCGGGTGACGTCGGCGGTGTACAGCTCGGTGGTCTCGACGCCGGCGTCGAGGAGGAGCAGGTCGCCGGAGCGGACGGCGCCGTCGTTGCGGACCCAGTGGAGGGTGCAGGCGTGCGGGCCGGCGGCGGCGATGGTGCCGTAGCCGACGTCGTTGCCCTCGACGCGGGCGCGCAGGAAGAAGGTGCCCTCGATGTACCGCTCGCTGGTCGCCTCGGCCTTGTCGAGGACCTTCACGACGTCCTCGAAGCCGCGGGCGGTGGCGGCGCACGCCTTCTCCAGCTCGGCGATCTCGAAGGCGTCCTTGACGAGCCGGGCCTCGGAGAGGAAGACCCGCAGCTCCTCGTCGCGCTCGGCGGTCACCTTGTCGGTGAGGGCGGCCTCGATGCCGGCGTCGTGGCCGCGCACGGCGCGGACCGGGCCGGTGGCCTCCTTGAGCGCGGCGGGCAGCTCGCGCACGTCCTTCGCCGGGATGCCGAGCAGCTGCTCCGCCTCGGCGAGGGAGTGGCGGCGGCCGACCCACAGCTCGCCCAT
The DNA here is from genome assembly GCA_000721275.1 of Microtetraspora glauca. Taxonomy (GTDB): domain Bacteria; phylum Actinomycetota; class Actinomycetes; order Streptomycetales; family Streptomycetaceae; genus Streptomyces. The sequence continues at coordinate 161,755 of JOFO01000007.1, forward strand.
GCCGTCGAGCCAGAACTCGCCGTTCTCGCGGTTCGAGCGCGGCAGCAGGTAGATCGTGGCGTCGTGGCCGGTCGCGGTCGGCTCCAGGACCAGGACGCCGTCGTGGGTCTGGTCGCCGGTGAGGTACGCGTACTCGGTGGCGGCGCGGAAGCTGTACTCGGTGTCGTTCGACCGGGTCTTCAGGTTGCCGGCCGGGATCACCAGGCGCTCGCCCGGGAAGCGGGCGGAGAGCGCCGCCCGGCGCGCGGCGGTCTCGGCCGCCTGCGGGATCGGCTCCAGCCCGGTCAGCTCCGTGTCGGCCCAGCCGGACTTCATGTTCTCGGCGAGCTCGTCGGAGACGCCCGGGTACAGGCCGTTCTTCCGCTGCTTGATCGGCTCTTCGGCCTCGTCCGGGGTCTCCGGAGTGAGCTCATCGGCCACGGGTCTGCCTCCTCTTGGTACGACACTGAACCCCCTCCATCGTACGGTCGTACGGAAGGGGGCCCAGGGCCGGAAGGCCTGTTACCGCCGGGTCACCGGGCGGTCACCGCGCGCACCGGCGTGCTCAGTCGAAGCGGGCCGCGAGCAGCACCACGTCCTCGCCCTCGACCGCGGGGTCGAGCCCGTCCGGGAGGAGGGTCCGCAGTACGTGGTCGGCGAGGGCGCCGGGATCGTCCCGGTCCGCGCGGGGCACGCTCGCGGCGGCGGCGTGGAGCCGGGCGAAGGCCCGGTCGATGGGGTCGCCGGTACGCCGCAGCAGCCCGTCCGTGTACAGCAGCACCGTTTCTCCAGGCGCGGGGGACAGCTCCACGCTGGGCGCCTCCCAGCAGGAGAGCATCCCGAGCGGCGCGGAGAGCGAGGTCTCGACGTACTCGGTGCGGCGCTCGCCGACGAGCAGCGGCGGCGCGTGGCCGGCGCCGGCGAGGACGATCCGGCGGCGGGCCGGTTCCGCGTAGGCGAAGAGGGCGGTGGCCGAGCGGGCCGGCTCGGTGAGCCGGAGCAGCAGCTCCAGGTCGGAGAGGACGGCGACCGGGTCCTCGCCCTCCATGACGGCGTACGCCCGCAGCGAGGCGCGCAGCCGTCCCATCGCGGCCAGCGCGCTCGGCCCGGTGCCGGAGACGGAGCCGACGGCGAGCCCGAGGGCGCCCTCGGGCAGCGGCAGGGCGTCGTACCAGTCGCCGCCGCCGCGCGGTCCGGTGCGGTGACGGGCGGCGAGCCTGACCCCGGGGACGCGCGGGAGCCGGCTCGGGAGCAGCTCCTCGGCGACGGTGGAGACCTGGACGCGGGCGCGCTCGACCTGGAGGAGGCGGGCGAGGTGCTCGGTGGCGAAGCGGCCGTAGAGGCCGGCGAGGTGGCGCTGGCGGTCGGTGGGGGCGGCGGGTTCGTCGTAGAGCCAGACGCCGGCGCCGATCCGGCCGGCCTCCTCGGTGGCGAGGGGGAGGGCGTAGCTGGCGGCGTAGCCGAGGCGGGCGGCGACCTCGCGGTGGCGGGGGTCGAGGCCCTCCTCGGTGCGCACGTCGCGGATGGCGATCGGTTCGGGGACGCGGTGCGGGTCGGACGGGTCGGGGAGCCCGTCGAGGAGGCGGCCGTAGCTGGTGGCGCCGCGGGGCACGGTCTCGATGGTGCCGAGCTCGGCGTGGGCGAGGCCGAGGCCGACGGTGGCGGTGGGGCCGAGGCCGTCGGCGGGTTCGAGGACGGCCATGCCGCGGCGGGCGCCGACGAGGGCGGCTCCGGCGCCGAGGAGTTCGTGCAGGGCCTCGTCGAGGGTGGCGGTCCTGATGAGCCGCTCGGTGAGTTCGTGGAGGGTGGTGAGGTCGGAGACCCAGCCGGCCAGGCGGTCCGTGATCAGCGCGCCGGGCGCGGGGGCCGCGTCGGCCGGTGCCGCGGCGGCGGGGACGCCCGCGAGGGGCGCCTTAGTGTGCGGTGGGGCGGGAACCGTGGAATCGATTCCGGCCACTTTCGGAAGGTGCTTCGGCAGGTGTGGGGAGCTCATCTCGGTCGGCTTTCCGACCGGTGCGTTTGACGCCATGGCATCGCAAACCCCCATGTCATATTGCGCCGCTCGATGTCTCCACATGTACACGCACCCGAGGAGCGATGTCCAGCATTGTCCCCATGGGACTTGTGGTGTCCGGGCGGCCCCGGGGAAGGTCGCGCACAGGGGTTGAAGTGCGCTGAAAGTTGGCTGAAAATTGCCCCCGGTGTGCACCATTTGCGGTCGACTGGCGTCGTTTCACAGCGCGTCATTCTGAGCGTTCGGGGTACGTACTCGGTGACAGGCAGGGGCAGTTGACAGCGCCCCGGTACCGAGAAGCGGAACCCCGGCGTCCTAGGTGCCGCAGGCCGCAGCCCCTCCCCGCGTGGCGGGGATCGTGTTCTCCACCGGCTTCGACCTGACCGCGACCCGGCCCCGTTCCGGCCGGCCCCGCCCCGGGCGGGCGACGCACCGCCGACGCTGTACGCGCTGATACGCACGGTGAAGTGATCTGCACGTGAGTGATGTGGATTCGGCGTTCAACGGAAAGGAACGAGCGCTCATGCGCGAGATCCTCGGAAGGCGACGCAGGCTCCGGCTCCGGCGCAAGGCGAGGGCCGCCCGGCAGGACGCGGCGGTCACCTTCGCCGTCGAGTGGGACTGGCCCGTCCTGCCGGGCGCGGGACTCCGGGAGCCCGTGCCCGCGACGAAGACCGCCGGCGGCGGCGCGGGTGCGCTGTGTGCCTGCCCGGACCCGGGCTGTGTGGTCCCCGGCGCCCACCCCTACGACCCCGGGCTGCTGGCCGCCACCACCGACGAGCGGATGATCCGCTGGTGGTGGACCCGGCGCCCGGACGCCCCGATCGTCCTGGCCACCGGCGGCCGGGCGCCCTGCGCGGTCAGCCTCCCGGCGCTCGCCGGCGCGCGGGCCCTGCGGGCCCTCGACGCGATGGACATCAGGCTCGGCCCCGTGGTGGCGACGCCCACCCGCTGGTCGATCCTGGTCGCCCCGTACGGCCTCGAACGCCTCGGCGAGCTGCTGCACGCGAAGGACGGCGTGCCCAGTTCGCTGCGCTTCCACGGCGAGGGCGGCTATCTGCTGCTGCCGCCGTCCACCGCGGGCACCGGCCAGGTCCGCTGGGAGCGGGAGCCGCTCGCCGGCTCGGCGCGGCCGTGGCTGCCGGACGTGGAGGCGGTGGTCGACGCGCTCGTCGAGGCGAGCACGGCCACACCGGGCGGCGGGAGCCGGCTCGCGTACTGAGCCCGCGGGCGGGGTGGCTGCGGCGCGTACGGCGGTCGTCGTGCGGATGCCGGGCGGCGCGTATGGCGATGAGGTCCGAGGGCCTGTCCGCCGTTCACCCGAACGGGTGTGTCCTGGGCCGACGCGTACGGGAATCGGGCGCACGGCCCGCCGGGCGCCCGTCCGGCGCCGGTAGGTTCGCCCCACCGCCCGTGATCGTCGCCGGTCCGGGACCGTTCCCCGAACAGAGCAGGTGGGTCGCATGAGTCGGCTGAGCCCGGCGCACCTCCGCATGGCCGGCCTCGGCGCCGCCGTCGCGCTCGCCGTCCTGGTCCCCCTCGCCGCGAAGGCGGGCGGCCCGGTCGACGCCGCACCGCCGGCGGCCGGGGCGGACGCCAAGGCGGGCGGCGGCTCCTCCGCTACGGATACGGAGACGGGCGCGGGGGACGGCGCCGGGGATCTGCTCGGCGGCCTGGGGCTCGGCCGGGAGGCGGCCCGTACGACGGAGAGCGCGCCGCCCGCCCCGGCGGCGGCCGGCCCCTCCACGCAGGCTCCGGCTTCGGCACCGGCTCCTGCTTCGGCTTCGGCACCGGAGCGCCGGGCCGCCGCCCCCGCCGGGGCCCCCGAGCGGGTCAGCCGCTGCGGGCCCGAACTCGCCTCGCCCGAAGGCGTCGAGGCGCAGACCTGCGTGCTGTCCGAGGGGCCGGACGTCTGGGCGCGGACGTACTACCGCAACGCCACCGGCCGGGAGATCGACGCGATTGTGACCCTGATGGCGCCCGGCGGGCGGACCGTCCAGGTGCGCTGCGCGGTGCCCGCGCGGGACGAGCCGGACACCTGCGAGACGCCCCGGGAGCCGGGGACGGGAGCGGCGGGCGCGCACACGGCGGTGGCGGAGTTCGCGGCGGGCGACGGGGGCGGCGAGGCGCCGCTGCTGCTGCGCTCGGGCAGCAACACGGCCGACGGCCAAGCGAGTTGAGGAAGCGCCCCGGCGCGACGGCGGGGGCGGGGCATGGAAACGCCCGGTCGCTGGCGACGGGGGATGCACCAGCGACCGGGCTTCCAGAACGGTAACAAGAGATCTGCGGTTCGCAAATTCGATCTCGGTTATTCGGACAGGGAATTACCGCTCCGTAGGTTCCGCTGTGGCGGAAGTCACCGACTGGTCGGTCTGTCAGTCACCGATACCACCTGGGGTATCAGCTGAGAGTGACCTGACGGTTCGTGAGGCCGCCGCGCGCCCGGCGCTCCTCGGCGGTCAGCGGTGCGTCCACGGCGAGCGCCTCGGCCAGCCGCTCGGCGAACTCGGCGGCCGGCTTCTCGCACTGCTCGGCCGTCATCGCCGACGGCAGGTCCCACACCGGCACCATCAGGCCGTGGGCACGGAAGGAGCCGACGAGCCGGGTGTCGGCGCCGAGCGAGGTGGAGCCGGCGGCCTGGAGGCGGGCGAGCGCGTCGAGGAGCTTCTCCTCCGGGTGCGGCATGACCCAGCGCAGGTGGTTCTTCTCCGGGGTCTCGCACCAGTACGCCGCGTCGACCGACGCCAGCTTCACGGTGGGGATCGCGGCGGCGTTGGCCCGCTCCAGGGAGGCGGCGACCTCCGGGTCGGCGCCGTCGGCCGACTGCGGGATCCAGAACTCGAAGCCGGTGTGGACCTCGGGCACGAACGGCGCGTCCGTGTCGAGCAGGTCCTGGAGGCGCGGGCCCTCGGGCTCGACGCGGCGCGGCGGCACCGGGTTGCCGGGCTCGGTCGCCAGCGCGCGCTGCAGGGTGTCGGCGAGGTCGCGGGACAGGTCGCCGGAGGTGCCGTCGTTCTGCAGGGCGAGCAGCACGGAGCCGTCGTCGCGGCGGAGCGCGGGCCAGGCCATCGGCAGGACCGTCGCGAGCGTCACCGACGGCACGCCCTCGGGCAGCCCGCCCTTGAGGGTGAGCGGCACGGTCGCGGCCGGCACCAGCTCGCGCAGCGCGACCAGGTCGCACTCGCCGGGCAGGCCCTCGAAGGGGCGCTGGACGTGCTCGGTCGCGGCGTGCGCGGCGGCCCGGCCGTGGCACGCCTTGTAGCGGCGGCCCGAACCGCACGGGCACGGCTCGCGCGCGCCGACGACCGGGATCTCCCCGTTCGTGACCTGTGCCTGGCCGCTCTTGCCGGCCTTCGTCTGGGGGCGCTTCTTGGCCATGGTGTGGCTTTCTCCCGATCGCGGTGCTGTGTCGGCCGCGAGCCTAGCCGCCCGCACGCCCGCCACCGCCCAGCCGAGCCCCCGGCCCGCCCCGGGTCGCCCCCGCGGATCCGGTACGCGCCCCGCCACCGAAGAAGACCGCCGACGCGGACGGCCGTGACCGCCGACGCCGTAGGCCGGGGCTGTCATCGGGCCCGGTCGCAGCCGCCGACGGTCAGGCGGTCGACGTCCTCGGCCGGGGCCGCCGTCGTCCTCGGCCGGGGACGACGGTCCAGGCCGTCGGCGCCGTCAGTCCAGGTCGTCGTACGCGTCGAGGAGGTCGAGGCCGGAGCCGCCGGCGCCGACCCGTGCCGCGAAGTCCTCGCGGCGGTGGCCCTCCGTGACGACCACCCAGACCGTGACCTCGCCCGTGGCGCTGTCGCGGACGCCCCAGTCCTGCGCGAGGGCGCCGATGATGTTGAGCCCGCGTCCGCCGCGTGCCGTGACCGACGGCGTCGACGGGACGGGCCGCGTGGGACCGCCTCCGTCCGTCACCTCGACGGTCAGTCCGCCCGACGGGTCCAGCCGCCAGGACGCCAGCACGTCGCCCTCTCCCCGGTCGCCCCGGCCCAGCGGCCTGCCGTGCCGGCAGGCGTTGCTGAGCAGTTCGGACAGGATCAGGACCGCGTCGTCGACGACCGATTCCGACACCCCGCCGCGGTACAGCTCGTCCCGCATCCGGTGCCGTGCTTCCCCCACGCCCGCAGGGCCATGGGGTACGGCCATGCTCGACGACGTGGGCACCTTCTGTGCCACCACCAACGCCACCCCCGAGACCTCCTTCGCCCCACGCCACCGTGTGGATGCCCCGGCGACCACGACCGGAAACCGCCTGTTCGGGGTGGGGTGGAGCACAAGTGACGATCGGGTACGCGCGGAACGCGCCGGGGCACACCCCGGAAGCGCCGTGTTCAGGCGCGTCCGAGGTGCGCGAGGACCTGCTTGGGGCGGTTGGTGATGATCGCGTCGACCCCGAGCCGCAGGCAGAGCTCGACGTCCTCCGGGTCGTCCACCGTCCAGACGTGGACCTGGTGGCCGGCCTTCTGGAGGCGCAGGATGACCGCCGGGTGGTGGCGGACGATCCGGATGGACGGACCCGCCACGCGCGCGCCCGCGGGGAGCCGCCCGTCGCGCAGGCGCGGGGTGACGAACTGCGTCAGGGAGACGGTCGGGAGCGTCGGCGCGGCGGTGGCGATCCGGTGCAGGGACCGGGCCGAGAAGCTCATGACCCGTACCGGGGACTCCTCCGGCGCCACGGGCGCGTGCAGGCCGAAACGCTTCAGGAGCGCGAGGAGGCGGTCCTCGACCTGGCCCGCCCACCGGGTGGGGTGCTTGGTCTCGATGGCGAGCTCGACCCGCCGCCCGGCGTCGGAGACCAGCTCCAGGAGCCGTTCCAGCGTGAGCACCGAGGTGTACTGCGGGTCGCTCCAGTCGGGGCTCTCGGCCGGGCCGTCGGCCTCCTGGTCCTCCTTGAACGCCTTCCACGCGCCGAAGTCCAGTGCGGCGAGGTCGGCGAGTTCCAGCGTCGAGACGGCGCCGCGGCCGTTGGAGGTACGGTCGACCCGGCGGTCGTGGACGCAGACCAGGTGCCCGTCGGCCGTGAGCCGTACGTCGCACTCCAGGGCGTCGGCGCCGTCCTCGATGGCCTTCACATAGGCGGCCAGGGTGTGTTCCGGCGCGTCCTCCGAGGCCCCTCGGTGGGCGACGACCTGGACGGAACCGGGGTGCGGGTGCTGCCGTGCGTGGGTCACCGCGTCATGGTGCCATTGACGGGGCGGCCAGGCACACGAAACCTGTCCGTTCTGTCCGGATATAAAGAATGGGGTGCGATCGCACAGCTCCGGCTTACCCTGGCCTGACGCCCCGTGGGAAAAGCTGGGTCCAGCACCCTGGAGCGACTGTCACCGACCCCGCGCCGTGAACGAGGAGAGCGAGCTGTGAGCACCGAGAACGAGGGCACCGAGGTTCCGGCGGACCCGACTGCCCCGTCCGCCCCCGCCACGCCGCCCGCCCACGCCGCGCCCACGCCGCCGCCCGCGCCGGCCGCACCGCCCGCCGCGCCCGCGGCGGAGACCCCGGCCGCGCCCCAGACCCAGCCGCCGCTCCCGCCCGCGCCCCCGGCCTCCGCTCCCGCCACGCCGCCCGTCCCTCCGGCGCACGCCGCTCCGGCCGCGGCGCCGGAGCCGGCGATGGCGGCCTCCGGCGGCGGCGCCTGGCCGCCGGCCCCGCCGGCCGTACCGGCCTGGGGCGAGCCCGTCCCCGCGCAGCCGGCTGCCCCGCGCAAGCGCTCCGGCGGCCTCGTCGCCGCCGTCCTGGTGGCGGCGCTCGTGGCCGGCGGCATCGGTGGCGGCATCGGCTTCTGGGCCGCCGAGCGCGAGGACGGCGGCACGTCGTCCACGACGGTCTCCTCGGGCGAGGCCCCGGCGTCCTTCAAGCGGGAGCCGGGCACGGTCGCCGCGGTCGCCGCGAAGGCGCTGCCGAGCGTCGTCACCATCCAGGCGAAGTCGGGCGACTCCCAGGGCGACGGCGGCACCGGCACCGGCTTCGTCTACGACCAGCAGGGCCACATCGTCACCAACAACCACGTGGTGGCCTCGGCGGCGGAGGGCGGCACCCTCTCCGCGACCTTCTCGGACGGCAGGACGTACGACGCGGAGGTCGTCGGCCGGGCCGAGGGCTACGACGTGGCCGTGCTCAAGCTGAAGAACCCCCCGAAGGGGCTGAAGCCGCTCCCGCTCGGCGACTCCGACAAGGTGGCGGTCGGCGACTCGACGATCGCGATCGGCGCGCCCTTCGGCCTCTCCAACACGGTGACGACCGGCATCATCAGCGCCAAGAACCGCCCGGTGGCCTCCGGCGACGGCGGCGGCAGCAACTCGTACATGAGCGCCCTGCAGACCGACGCGTCGATCAACCCGGGCAACTCGGGCGGCCCGCTGCTGGACGCGAGCGGCGCGGTGATCGGCATCAACTCGGCGATCCAGTCGACCGGCGGCGGTTTCGGCCAGTCGCAGGCGGGCTCGATCGGCCTCGGCTTCGCGATCCCGGTCAACCAGGCGAAGACCGTCGCCGAGCAGCTGATCAAGACCGGCAAGCCGGTCTACCCGGTGATCGGCGCGACCGTGAACATGAACGACAGGGGCGAGGGCGCGACCATCGCCGAGCAGGGCGCGGGCGGCACGGCGTCGGTGACGCCGGACGGCCCGGCGGCCAAGGCGGGGCTGCGGGCCGGTGACGTGATCACGGGCTTCGGTGGCCACCCGATCGACAGCGGCCCGTCGCTCATCAGCGAGATCTGGACCCACAAGCCGGGCGACTCGGTGGAGATCACCTACGAGCGCGACGGCAAGGAGGCGAAGACGACGGTGGTCCTCGGCGAGCGCACCGGCGACAGCTGACCCACGCGCGCGTGGAGCACGTCCCCGGCGCCGGGAGCCCCGGCGCCGTCCCGTCGCCGCCCGCCCCGCCTCCCACCCGGTACGCTGGTGCCCGCTCCGGCCCAAGCGGACGGGAGCGCAGGTGGGTTGCCCGAGCGGCCTAAGGGAACGGTCTTGAAAACCGTCGTGGCGCGAGTCACCGTGGGTTCAAATCCCACACCCACCGCCAGGTGAAGCGGCCCCTGACCAGGATCGATGGTCAGGGGCCGTCGGCGTCTCCGGCCCCGCGATTGCCTGGTGTTCCCCGTAACTCACCGCTCGTTCGGGCACGCGAGGGGCACGCTTTTCTGTCCTGGTCCGGGAGCGCTGGTGCCTGCGAAACTCTCTGGGTGAGCTATCCCGCAACAGGTGAGCTGTCCTCCGAAGAACGTGCCTTCATGATCAATGCGACCGAGATCGACATCCTCCCGGGCGTGTGGGGTGACCTGGATGAGCCGCTGAGGTCCGGGCCTGCCTCGGATCTAACTCCGATCCTCATGCCGCTTGTCGACAGAGGATGGATCGAGGTGTGCCGGGTAATTCCTTGGACTGCGCCCGATGGGGGAGCAGGGTTTCAACCCGGGCCTCCCATCCCGAAGCAGGACCTTCCAGCCCTTCTGGCAGACGCCGAAAACTGGGAGTACCCGCAGTCTGGAGAGTGGATGGGATGCCTGACGTTGGTACTAACTGAGGCAGGGCGGGGGATCCCCCGGTGATGTGGCCTTGAGCCGGCACGCGTCAGCGACTTCGCCCACCCAGACGACACGCTCATCAGCCACGGTCATACCGGCACCGACGCGGAGCGACCACACCGGCCTCCGCCATATCGCGGCAGCAGCTGCTCCCCGCCCGCCCATTCCCGGTGGTGCGGTCGCCTCACGCTCCCGTCATCCGTGACGGCGGGGGTACGGCGCCCCGCCCCACTCAGGCCCGGCAGTCGGCTGGCCATGCGCAACAGGCCACCCCTCCCCCGCTGCTGGCCGTCTTTTCGTCGCCCGTCTTCGCCGCAGTCGGCAGCGCTCGTGGCCACGCGTGCCATGTGACGGTTGCCGTGCTTGAAGGCCTGCTTCCGCTGCCCATCAACCCAAGCTGTCAGGCGTGCGGCCGGCGGCCGGGCTGGAGCGGGGCGCAGACAGGAGCGCAGGCCCGGGCGACGGGCCGCGCGCGCCGCGCCGTGCGCGGCGGGTGCCTTGATGAGGTAGAGAAACCTGTAACAGCCGTCTCGGACCTACGGCTGAGCGTCGGCTCGTTCTGCCAGGGCCTTGAGCTCCGGAGAAGCGGAGCGACCCGCGATGAGGATCAGTTCTCGGATGGCATTGCGGGCGGCGACATGGGTGTGGATCAGCTCGGGCGCCAGTTGCTCGGCTTCGAGGAGGCATGCCAAGGCTTCACCGCTCTGCCGACGCTGTGCGTAAGCGCGCCCCAAGTCCATGTTCAGCCGGGCACGACGTTCGACAGACAGCGCCTCGGCATTGATCCGTCGACCGACGTCGATGGCTTCGCCCGCGTCGCCCAACTCGACCGCGATGGAGACCGCCTGGATTTCCACGTTGGTCGGACCGAATTCCAAGTTGAAGTCGTTGCGATCGGCGCCCAGGCGCTCGGCCACCTCCCGAGCCTTCTTCGTCTCCCTTCGAGCTTCCCCGCGGTTTCCCGCCCGAGCCTGTACCAGGGCAAGCACGAGATGCAGCGATCCCAGCAGCGACAAGGCTTCAGGGTCGGAGACGGGCTCCTTGGTGTGCTCGCGGAGTGCATTCACGGCTGTGGTGGCGGCGTGCTCTGCTTGATCCAGGTGCTTCAGGCGGACGAATGCCTGGGCGAGACGGAAGACGCCGGCGAACACCTGCAACGGCTGGCCCGATTGCTCAGCGGCACTGATTGCACGGTCCGCTGCCACCCATGCGGCGTCCGCCTCGTCTTGCCTCACGAAGGCAGCCGACAATGCCTGGTACGCCCTGCCCAGCAGAAGCCACAGTTCTGGACGCTCATCCTGCGGAGCCGTCCGCACTGCGCGTTCAAGGCGCGGCATGAGCGGCCCGATCGTCGAACTCAGCTCGGCGAAGCGGTTGCTGTGAGTCAAGTCCCAGATCGTGTCGACGGCAGCACGCAGATCGGGAAGGCTCACCGGGCTCGGCTTGCTGCGGCCGGCCAAGAGGACTTCCGGCACAGGGTGCCCTGAGATGATGAGTCGGGCCTGGTCGAGATCGTTCGGTTCTTCGGACTCGACGGGCTGGGGCGCTGCTTCGGGGGGAGCGTCCGGCCTGAGCGTCTGCAAGGAAACGCCCAGCCCATCGGCCAGAAGCCGCAGCACGTCAAGGCGATTCACGGGCTGTACCCCCCGCTCCACCTGCGAGAGCCAACTAGCCGTGCGGCCCAGGGAAGCAGCCAGCTCCTCCTGCTTGAGCCCGCGCTCCTTCCGGAGCTTGGCCACCCGCGCGCCGAACTCGCGCCGCTCCTCCGGGGTCATGACGACACCGGACCCTTTCCTGCCTGAGCCTCAAGGAACGTGACCTCGAAGCCTTCCAGGAACTCCCCACGTGCGGCCAGGAAACGCTTCGTGTGCTCCTGCTCCTCGTGCGCTTCGAAGGCGGCCTTGTCGGCGTAGAGCTCGTAGAAGACACGAGTCAGTACCTCGCCGGGTACAGAGTGAACGACATAGGCGAGGGTGCCGGGCTCGTGCTTCCGGATCTCCGGCAGTGTCTGAGCCACCAGCTCATCGAAGCCTGCGGCTGCTGCCTCGTCGCGAAGGGTGAAGCGGACGACCAGCCCAAAACCGCTGCTCATGCAGACCTCCAAGTAGTCACACTCAGGGTCCCAGAAACGCAGGGAAGCTGCTAGTCGCAGTTTCTATTGACTCGCAGTTTCTCTGCGAGTACTTTCGTAGCGAAGCTGCTACTGGGGGTTGGTTCGTCGCCTCCGGAGTGCTCGTCAGAGCTACAACGCAAGGAGCGGCGCCCCTACCGCCAAGCAGATGCGCCGCTCCCTAGTCCCTTGAAGGGAGCTTCCATCATGCCCGCAATCCTCTCTGCTGCGCACGGCACGTCGCTCGCCCTGGTCGATCCCAGCCCTTGCAGCGACTGCCGGGGTTCGCTGCTCGCTTCGGACGACGGCTCGATGACGGGGCTGGTCGGCGAGGTTATCCCGTGCGGCTGTGCGGTCCTGGACGGCCCGCAGTGCGCCTGCCAGATGATCGGCTGGCCGCTGAACGACGGCTTCACGGGCTGGATCGAGCTGACCCGCACCGAGCTGCGCCACGCCCCCGAGGACGCCCCGGTCTACCGGCCGTGCTCCGAGCACAACACGGCGGCTCGGTTCGCCGCCCGCATGGCGGTGGCCGCGTGACGGTCTTTCCCGTCGCTCCGGAGGCCGTGGCCGGTGTCGCGGCCTCCCTGGGCACCGACCCTCTCGCCCTGGCCGATCTCCTGCGGGTCGCGAACACCCCCGGCTTCGACCGCTGGCGCGAACAGATCCGGCGGACGGGCGGCTGCTCGGACCCGATCCACCTGTCCGGCACCACCGTGACCCGCGACCGCGCCACCGGGGACGTCCTGTACTCCTACTCCACCGCTGATGAGCCGGGGGGCCGGTTACGGGTCGCCTGCGGCAACCGCCGGGCCTCCCGCTGCCCGTCCTGCGCCTGGACCTACGCGGGGGACATCTACCACCTGATCCGAGCCGGGATCACGGGTGACGAGCGCAAGAACGTCCCCGCCACCGTGCGGGACCACCCCCGGGTCTTCGCCACCCTGACCGCCCCGTCCTTCGGCCCGGTCCACAACCGCCCCGCCTCCGGTCGCTGCCGCTGCGGCGCCGCGCATTCGGAGAACGCCCCCGTCCTCGGTACCGCGCTGGATCCGGCCCGTTACGACTATGCGGGCGCGGTGCTGTGGAACAACCACGCCGGTCATCTCTGGCAGCGCTTCTCCATCTACCTCCGCCGGGAGATCGCCGCCCGTGCCGGCATCACCCAGGCCGCGCTGAAGGACTCGTGCCGGGTCTCCTTCGGCAAGGTCGCCGAGTTCCAAAAACGCGGCGCAATCCACTTCCACGCCGTCGTCCGCCTCGACGGCCCCGATGGGCCCGACACCGCCCCGCCCGTCTGGGCCTCGGTCGACCTCCTGGATGACGCGATCCGCGCGGCTGCTGCCCGGGTCGCCGTCACCGTCCCGGCCGCCGGCACCCAGCCCGAGCGGACGCTGACGTGGGGCACGCAGGTGGACGTGCAGCCGATCGGCGCCCTCGGCCAGGAGGAGCTGACCGAGCAGGCCGTCGCCTCCTATGTCGCCAAGTACGCCACCAAGGCCGCCGAGACCACCGGCACCGTCGACCGCCGCATCGGCGAACCGGCGGAGCTGGCCAAGCTCGATGTCCCCGACCACACCCGGCGCCTGATCGAAGCCTGCTGGACTCTCGACGGCGACTACCCCGGACGGATGCTGGCCCGTTGGTCCCACATGCTCGGCTTCCGAGGCCACTTCTCCACCAAGTCCCGCGCCTACTCCACCACCCTCGGCGCCCTGCGCCAGACCCGCGCCGACTACCGCGCCGCCCAGGAACGACGCGAACGCGGCCTGCCCGAACCGGACGACGACCCGGAGGCCTCCACCCTCGTGATCGCCCACTGGAGCTACGCCGGACACGGCCACACCCCGGGCGAGTCCTGGCTCGCCGCCAGCATCGCCCGCGACATCCAGCACGACCGCGAACTGAACCGAGAGATCCGTACCGAACTCGAAGCCGCCGACCTGGGGGAGTGGTGACCATGGACCGACTGCTGAGCGTGAACGAAGTGGCCGAACTCCTCGGCACCACTGTTCGCTTCCCTAGGCGCCTCATCGAGGAGCGCCGGATCACCTTTGTGAAGGTCGGCCGGCACGTCCGCATCCCCGAGAGCGCCGTCACCGCTTTCGTTACAGCAAACACCGTGGAGCCGGTCGTCGTCCGCTCCGTGGCGATGCTGCGGAGGGCGGCCTGATGCCTCGCAAGCGGAAGCCTCGCCGGAGCTTCGGGCGCGTGCGCAAGCTGCCTTCGGGCCGGTTCCAGGCGCGCTATCCGGGGCCGGACGGTGTCCTTCGCCCCGCTGACCGGACCTTCGCCACGTCGACCGACGCGGATATGTGGCTGGCGAAGAAGCGTGTGGAGATCGAAGACGGGAGGTGGATCGACCCGGCCGAGGGCGCGGCCACAGTCCGGGACTGGTCTGCTCGCTGGCTGGCTGCCATCACTCCCCAGCTCAAGCACAAGACCCAGGCGTCGTACAGGTCGCTCATTGAGTCGCGGATCAATCCCGCGTTCGGCGATCGTGAGCTCTCCAGCCTCCGGCCGATCACTGTGGCTGAGTGGGTCGGAGACATGAAGAGCGCTGGGCTCAGTGCCTCGCGCATCCGCCAGGCGTACCGGGTGTTGTCTCAGGTCATGGCCTCTGCCGTCGATAATGAGCTCATCGCCCAGACTCCGTGTCGCGGTGTGCGCCTTCCTCGGATGCCTCAGACCGAGCCGCACATCCTGACTCAGGTGGAGGCGTCCCGGATCGTCCGGAGCGCCAGCGCGCCGCATGATCTGCTGATTGCGCTGCTTGCCTTCGCCGGCCTCCGCATCGGGGAAGCGTTCGCCCTCAGGCGCATGGATGTGGACGTCCCGGGCTGCCTGCTGGTGGTGGACGAGAACCTCGCTGAGGCGAACGGAGCTCTGGTCTTCGACACCCCGAAGTCGCATCAGAAGCGGGTCCTGACCCTGGCACCGTCGCTGATGAAGAGGCTCGGCGCCTACCTGGACACGTTGCCTGGCGGTGACGATGCGCTGCTCTTCACGAACAGCTTCGGGCGGCCCCTGCGCTACAACCAGTGGCGCAAAGCGCACTTCGACCCGGCGGTCGCCGCGGCTGGTCTCTCGGACGTCACCCCGCACGACCTTCGCGCGTCACACGGCACCTGGGTCGCCGATCGGTACGGCGTGATGACGGCGGCCCATCGGCTCGGGCACTCCAACGCGAGCGTCACCACCCGGCACTACGCTCGACCTGTGGCCGGCCGAGACGCTGAGGTCGCTGCCGCATCTGATACCTGGCTCGAAGGGCATGCGGACGCCGATGGGGCACGTAGGGGGCACGACAACGATGACGACGGCTCCGCTGGCGTCCTCGCACCGGCCTGACCTGCGACGGAGCCTGTGGGGGTTTTGATCGCCGAAAGGTCTTGAAAACCGTCGTGGCGCGAGTCACCGTGGGTTCAAATCCCACACCCACCGCAGCGGATGAGAAACAGCAGGTCGGAGGGCGGTCCCGGGTTCCGGGGCCGCCCTCCGGCGTATGTCGCGGCGGGACGGTGGGCCGTGTGAGGTGCCGGAGGAGGCTGTCGTGGTCAGGATCGTGCTCGTGCAGGGGGACATCACCGCCGAGGCGGTGGACGCGGTGGTCAACGCCGCGAACTCGTCGCTGCTCGGCGGCGGCGGGGTCGACGGGGCCATCCACCGGAAGGGCGGCCCGGAGATCCTCGCCGCCTGCGAGGACCTCCGCCGGTCGCACTACGGCAAGGGCCTGCCGACCGGACGCGCGGTCGCGACGACGGCCGGGCGGCTGCCGGCGCGGCACGTGATCCACACGGTGGGGCCGGTCTGGTCGGCGGACGAGGACCGTTCCGCGCTGCTGGCCTCCTGCTACCGGGAGTCGCTGGCGGTGGCCGACGGACTCGGGGCCCGTACGGTCGCCTTCCCCGCCATCTCCACGGGGATCTACGGCTGGCCGATCGACGACGGCGCGCGGATCGCCGTCGAGGCGGTGCGGGCGGCCGGCGCGGCGGGGACGAAGGTCGAGGAGGTGCGCTTCGTGCTCTTCGACGCGACCGCGTACGCCGCCTTCGAGGCCGCTGTGGCGGCCGAGGGGTAGTCGCCCCTCCTGGCTGCCACGTCGATCCGGGTCGACCCGCAGCCGGCCCGAAGCCGATTCGAAAGTCTGCGCTACTCCTTTTGAGGCTGTTCGAAGCCGGGTGGCTCCGTCGCGCCGTCTCGCGTCCGGTTTGTCGGGGGTTCTGGCGAAACGCTTCCTCCCTTGCGGCGTAACGGATCCGGGGGGCGTCGGCCGACCCCTGTCCTCCTGACCTGGAGGTTTCTCCGGGGTGGAGGGTTTATCGGCTTGTCCTCACGCTTGCGGGGGAATCGGGGGCTCCGGGGTGGTTCGCCGGGGATTCGGTGGGCAACTCTGGACTCGCGACGTCGAGCAGAAAACGACCGGGGCGGTCGGCCAACTTCCCTGGTCAAGGCCGGAGTTCACGGCCTTCCTTCAGAGATCGATCATTCCGTGCACAGCAGACTGGCTTCAGTTCCCGGAGGAACAGACATGGCAAGCATCCGTACCGCCCGCATCGCCGCCGCCGTCGCCGCCCTGCCGCTCGCCGCCGCCCTCTTCGGCGGAGTGGCGCAGGCCGACAACGGCGGTTTCGCGGACGACGGATCGAACACCAGCGTCGCCACCATCATCGGCAGCGGCGTGGGCGGCGACAACAACGGCAACTCGACCACCACGCAGCAGGTGGCGACCGGTTCCGGTGCCTCCAACCAGAACAACACCGCGAGCGTGAACGGCTCCGCGTTCACCCACATCTCGCAGGCGAACAACACGGTCAACTTCCACCCGTGGTGGTGACGACCCCACGGGGCCGGCCCGAGGGGGCGTGACCGCGGTGTGAACGGCGGCCCGCGCGACGGTACTTCGGTACCGGACGCGCGGGCCGTCTCCGCTTTCCAGGAGCCGGGGGGGCGGCGCTTCCAAGGAGTCGGGGGCAGCGCTTTCCAGGAGTCGGGGGCGGCGGCATCCTTGACACGACGAACGCATCTGACGGACAGTCAGAAACCCTCGTCGTCGCCCCGGGAGGCCGTCCCGTGCACCTCGCCCCGACCGAGCGGCAGCTCCGGCTGCGCGCCGAACTCCGCGCGTACTTCCGCGAGACGATGCCCGACGGGCCGCCGCCGGCGACCGACGGCGCCGCGCAGCGCCGGCTGCTGCGGCGGATCGGGGCGGACGGGCTGCTCGGCCTCGGCTGGCCGGAGGAGTACGGCGGGCAGGGCCGCGGCCCCGACGAGCAGTTCGTCTTCTTCGACGAGGCGTACCGGGCCGGCGCGCCCGTCTCGATGGTCACGCTGAACACGGTCGGCCCCACCCTCATGCGGTACGGCACCGAGGAGCAGAAGGCCGTCTTCCTGCCCCGGATCCTGCGCGGCGAGTGCGTCTTCGCGATCGGCTACAGCGAGCCCGAGGCCGGCACCGACCTGGCGTCGCTGCGGACGCGGGCGGTGCGCGACGGCGACTCCTGGGTGATCGACGGCCAGAAGGTCTTCACCTCCAACGCGCAGAACGCCGACTGGATCTGGCTCGCCTGCCGCACCGACCCCGAGGTGCCGCCGCACCGCGGCATCTCCCTCCTCCTCGTCCCGACCGACGCCCCCGGCTTCTCGTGGACGCCGATCGAGACCGTCGGAGGGCTCACCACCACCGCGACCTACTACGACGGGATCCGGGTCCCGGCCGGGAACCTGGTCGGCGAGGAGAACGGCGGCTGGGGCCTCATCACCGAGCAGCTCAACCACGAGCGCGTCGCCCTGGCCGCGATCGGCATGCAGGCGGAGGAGTTCTTCACCGCTGCCCTCGACCGTGCCCGTACACCCGATCCGGTGACCGGGCGGCGCCGGATTGACGAGCCGTGGGTGCGGATCCGGGCGGCCGAGGCGCACGCCCGGCTGGCCGCGACACGCCTGCTGAACTGGCGACTCGTCGGGGACGTGGGGGCCGGCCGGCTGTCCCCGGGGGATGCCAGCGGCGTGAAGTTCGCAGGAACCGAATCGGCGGTGGAGGTGTATCGAATATGTCAGGAAATCGCGGGTGACGCGGGGACGGTGCGAGCGGGATCGCCGGGGGAGCGGGACGGCGGCGAGCTGGAGCGCATGAACCGCGCCGCCCAGATCAACACCTTCGGGGGAGGGGTGAGCGAGGTGCAGCGGGAGATCGTCGCGCGGGCACGGCTCGGCATGAAGGGAAGGGGGCGGCGGTGAGCGGGGAGGGGCAGGAGGAGCTGTACGCCCGGCTGAAGGCGTACGAGGGGCGGCCGGCCGCGACCGGCGGGCGCGGCAAGGACCCGGTGAACCTGCCGATGATCCGGCACTGGTGCGAGGCCATGGGGGACGCGCACCCGGCGTACCGGGGACCGGACGCGGTGGCGCCGCCGACCATGCTCCAGGCGTGGACGATGGGCGGGCTCTCCGGGCACGAGGACCGCTCGGAGGCGTACGGGGAGCTGCTCGCCCTCCTCGACGGCGCCGGGTACACCTCGGTGGTCGCCACCGACTGCGAGCAGGAGTACCTGCGCCCGCTCCGGCCCGGCGACGAGATCACCTTCGACGCCGTCGTCGAGTCCGTCTCGCCGCGCAAGACCACCCGGCTCGGCACCGGCCACTTCGTGACCACGCGGATGGACGTCCGGGCCGGCGGCGAGCTCGCCGGCACCCACCGCTTCCGGATCCTCAAGTACGCCCCCGCCGCCCGTCCCGCGCCACCGCCGGAGCGGCCCCGGCGGCCCCGCCCGGTGATCAACCGGGACAACGCCGGGTTCTGGGAGGGCGTCGCCGCCCACCGGCTGCTGATCCAGCGGTGCACGGCCTGCGGCACGCTCCGCTTCCCGTGGCTGCCGGGATGCCACGCGTGCGGGTCGCCCAGGTGGGAGACCGTCGAGGCGAGCGGGGACGGCACGGTCTTCTCGTACGTGGTCATGCACCACCCGCCCTTCCCCGCCTTCGACCCGCCGTACGCGGTCGGGCTGATCGAACTGGCCGAGGGCGTCCGGATGATCAGCGACGTGGTCGGGGTGCCGTACGACAAGGTCCGGATCGGGATGCCGGTCCGGCTGGAGTTCCAGCGGGTCGACGACGAGCTGGAGCTGCCCGTCTTCCGCGCCGTGGACCGGCCGGACACCGGGGGAGGGGAGCGCTGACATGGACTTCACGCCCACCGAGGAGCAGCAGGCCGCGCGGGAGCTGGCCGCCCGGATCCTCGGCGACCTCGCCACGCACGAACGGCTCGCCGCCGCCGGCGGCGGCACGGACGCCGAGCTGTGGAAGGCGCTGTGCGCCGCCGGACTGCCCGCCGCCGTCGAGGAGATCGGCCTGCTCGGCCTCGTCCTGCTGCTGGAGGAGCAGGGCCGGGTGACGGCCCAGGTGCCGCTCGCCGCGACCGGGGTGTACGGGATCCTCGCCGTCGCCCGGCACGGCACCGGCGAGCAGCGCGCCCGCCTGCTGCCGGGGCTCCGCGCCGGGACGGCCGTCGCGACCGGCGCCTTCCCGGCGAGCGGCGCGGTCACGGCGCGGGACGGGCGGCTCACCGGGGCCGTCACCTGGGTGCCCTGGCTGCGGGACGCCGACCACGTCCTCGTCCCGGACGCGGACCGGACGCTGTGGCTGGTGCGGGCAAGGGACGCCGAGGTCGAGCCCGTCGAGCTGACCGCGCCCTGGTCAGCGGGGCGGCTGGTGCTCGCCGGGACGCCCGCCGAACGGCTCGGCGACGGGACCGGCACGGGCGCGTACGAGGACGTGCTGGCCGCCGCCCGCACGGCCTTCGCCGGTCTGCAGGCGGGCGTCTGCGCAGGTTCGCTGGCGCGGGCCGTCGCGCACACCTCCGTACGGGAGCAGTTCGGGCGCCCGCTGGCCACCCGGCAGGCGGTGCAACTGCGCGCCGCCGACGCGCACATGGACACCGAGTCCATCCGGGTCACCGCCTACGAGGCGGCCTGGCGGTCCGACGCGGGGCTGGACTGCGCCGGGGCGGCCCTCACGGCCGCCTGGTGGGCGTCCGAGGCGGGCAAGCGGGTCGTGCACAGCGGCCAGCACCTGCACGGCGGCACGGGCGCCGACCTCGACCACCCTGTCCACCGGCACTTCCTGTGGGGCCGGCAGCTCGACGCCTACCTGGGCGCCGGCACCGAACTCCTCGCCGAACTCGGCGATCTGCTCGCGAAGGGGGAGACGGCATGACGCCGCCGCAGGCCGGGGACGCGCTGCCGCCGCTGGAGATCCCGGTGACCCGCACGCTCGTCGTCGCCGGGGCCGTCGCGTCCCGCGACTACCAGGACGTGCACCACGACGCCGAGGCCGCCCGGGCCAAGGGCTCCCCGGACGTCTTCATGAACATCCTCACGACCAACGGCCTCGTCGGCCGGTACGTCACCGACCACTTCGGCCCGCACGCCGTGCTCCGCAAGGTCGCCATCCGGCTCGGCGCCCCCAACCACCCCGGTGACACCATGGTGTTGACCGGCACCGTCGCCGAGGTGACGGACGGCCCGGACGGCACCGCCACCGCGCTCGTGCGCGTCACCGGGGCCAACGGCCTCGGCCACCACGTCACCGGCACGGTCACCGTGGAGGTGCCCCGATGAGCCTGCGCCACCCCGACGGCCTCGGCGGCCGGGCCGCCGTCGCCGGCATCGGCGCGACCGCGTTCACCAAGGACTCCGGCCGCAGCGAACTGTCCCTCGCCGTCGAAGCGGTGCGGGCCGCCCTCGACGACGCCGGGCTCACCCCCGGCGACGTGGACGGGCTGGTCACCTTCACCATGGACACCAACCCCGAGATCACCGTCGCCCAGGCGGCCGGCATCGGCGAGCTCTCCTTCTTCTCCCGCGTCCACTACGGCGGCGGCGCGGCCTGCGCCACCGTCCAGCAGGCCGCCCTCGCCGTCGCCACCGGCATCGCCGAGGTCGTCGTCTGCTACCGGGCCTTCAACGAGCGGTCCGGCCGCCGCTTCGGCTCCGGGGTGCAGCAGCGGGAGCCGTCCGCCGAAGGCGCGGCGCTCGGCTGGCAGCTGCCGTTCGGGCTGCTGACCCCCGCCTCCTGGGTCGCCATGGCCGCCCAGCGCTATCTGCACGCGTACGGGCTCGCTCCGGAGGTCTTCGGCCACGTCGCCGTCACCGACCGCCGCCACGCGGCCACCAACCCCGCCGCCTGGTTCCACGGCAAGCCGATCACGCTCGCCGACCACGCCGCCTCCCGCTGGATCGCGGAGCCGCTCCGGCTCCTCGACTGCTGCCAGGAGACCGACGGCGGCCAGGCGATCGTCGTCACCACCCCCGAGCGCGCCCGCGACCTGCGGCACCCGCCGGCCGTCGTCCTCGCCGCCGCCCAGGGCGCGGGCCGCCGGCAGGAGGCCATGACCAGCTTCTACCGGGACGGGCTGACCGGGCTGCCCGAGATGGGGGTGGTGGCCCGGCAGCTGTGGCGGACCTCGGGGCTGCGGCCCGCCGACATCGACGTGGGCATCCTCTACGACCACTTCACCCCGTTCGTGCTCATGCAGCTGGAGGAGTTCGGGTTCTGCGCGCCGGGCGAGGGCGGCGACTTCGTCGCGGCGGACGCGCTGCCGCTCAACACCCACGGCGGGCAGCTCGGCGAGGCGTACCTCCACGGCATGAACGGCATCGCGGAGGCGGTACGGCAGGTGCGGGGCAGCGCGGTGAACCAGATACCCGGCGCGGCCCGCGTCCTGGTCACGGCCGGCACCGGCGTCCCCACCTCGGGCCTGGTACTGGGCGCGGACGGCTGACAGCCGCGGGGGCCGCAGGGGCAGGGATGCGGAGGGCGGGGTTCCCCGGCGGGACCCTGACGCTCGGCTGATGGCGGCTCCACCCAGAGGAGGTGGGGGCGGCCCGACGACTCCGACCTGAGAGGGAGCCGGGTTCGGGACCTGGGGCCGATCCCTCCGGCACCCCTCCGCTCCTAGCGTGGAGCCATGACTCCGCCACCCACTGGCCCCGTCTGCGCCGGCGCCTCGACGGCCGTCACCCGGCCCGCAGAGCGCACGGCCCCGCGCACGTCGCCGCGTCCGGGCCCGCGCCCGTTCGCGTACCCCTCGTTCTCCTCGTTCGTGAGGGCGCGCGGACCGCTGCTGCTGCGGACCGCCCGCTCGCTGACCGCGAACCCGAGCGACGCCGAGGACCTGCTCCAGACCGCGCTCGCCAAGACCTTCGTGGCCTGGGAGCGGATCGAGGACCACCGGGCCCTCGACGGGTACGTGCGCCGGGCGCTGGTGAACACCCGCACCTCGCAGTGGCGCAAGCGCAAGGTCGACGAGTTCGTCTGCGACGAGCTGCCCGAGCCCGCTGGCCTGCCCGAACCGGACCCGGCCGAGCGCCAGGTCCTGCACGACGCCATGTGGCGCGCCGTCATGCGGCTCCCCGAGCGGCAGCGGCAGATGGTCGTCCTGCGGTACTACGAGGACCTGAGCGAGGCGCAGACCGCCGAGCTGCTCGGGGTCTCCGTGGGGACGGTGAAGAGCGCGGTCTCCCGCGCCCTCGGCCGCCTCCGCGAGGACCCGGACCTCACGGCGGGCGTCGCGGCCTGAGGGCGGGCGTCGCAGCCTCACCGCGGGTGTCTCGGCCCGACGGCCCGCGCCGTCAGCGGTGACGCCCCTGCCCGGCAGGTGAGGGGCGCCGGCCCTCCCCGGCGCCCCCTCCTCGCCGCTTCCGCCAGCGATCACTGGCAATTTCCGTACTCCCGGGTAGTGACATACCGCGCGGTACGTGCGCAGAATCTGCACATCCTTACTGCCACGTAGCGCCCACCGGGAGGACGCCCCGTGTACAGCACCATGCAGGACGTACAGCTCACCATCAGCCGGATCCTCGAACACGGCAGGCGGGTGCACGGCAAGTCCACCGTCACGACCTGGACCGGCGAGCCGGAGCCGCACCGCCGCAGCTACGCCGAGATCGGCGACCGCGCCGCGCAGCTCGCCAACGCGCTCCGCGACGAGCTCGGCGTCCAGACCGGCGAGGCCACGGCGACGCTGATGTGGAACAACGCCGAGCACGTCGAGGCGTACTTCGCGATCCCTTCCATGGGCGCCGTCCTGCACACCCTCAACCTGCGGCTCCCTCCCGAGCAGCTGGTCTTCATCGTCAACCACGCCGCCGACCGCGTCGTCCTCGTCAACGGCTCCCTGCTGCCGCTGCTCGCGCCGCTCCTGCCGCACCTGCCGACGGTCGAGCACGTCGTCGTCGCCGGCCCCGGCGACCGCTCCCTCCTGGAGGGCGCCGCCCCGCGCGTCCACGAGTACGAGGAGCTGATCGCGGGCCGCCCGACCACGTACGACTGGCCCGAGCTGGACGAGCGCGCCGCCGCCGCCATGTGCTACACCTCCGGCACCACGGGCGACCCGAAGGGCGTCGTCTACTCCCACCGTTCGATCTACCTGCACTCCATGCAGGTCAACATGGCCGAGTCGATGGGCCTGACCGACCGCGACACGACCCTGGTCGTCGTCCCGCAGTTCCACGTCAACGCCTGGGGCCTGCCGCACGCCACCTTCATGACCGGCATCAACATGCTCATGCCGGACCGTTTCCTCCAGCCCGCCCCGCTCGCCGAGATGATCGAGCGCGAGAAGCCGAGCCACGCCGCCGCCGTCCCCACCATCTGGCAGGGCCTGCTCGCCGAGGTCACCGCCCACCCGCGCGACCTCTCCTCCATGAAGCAGGTCACCATCGGCGGGGCCGCCTGCCCGCCCTCCCTCATGGAGGCGTACGACCGGCTCGGCGTCCGGCTCTGCCACGCCTGGGGCATGACGGAGACCTCCCCGCTCGGCACGATGGCGCACCCGCCGGCCGGGATGACGGCGGAGGAGGAGTGGCCGTACCGCGTCACTCAGGGCCGGTTCCCCGCCGGCGTCGAGGCCCGGCTCGTCGGCCCCTCCGGCGAGCACCTGCCGTGGGACGGCGAGTCGGCCGGCGAGCTGGAGGTGCGCGGCACCTGGATCGCGGGCGCGTACTTCGGCGGTGTCGGCGCGGAGCCGATCCGGCCCGAGGACAAGTTCAGCGAGGACGGCTGGCTGAAGACCGGCGACGTCGGCGTGATCAGCCCCGACGGCTACCTCACCCTCACCGACCGGGCCAAGGACGTCATCAAGTCCGGCGGCGAGTGGATCTCCAGCGTCGAGCTGGAGAACGCGATCATGGCGCACCCGGCCGTCGCCGAGGCCGCCGTCGTCGCCGTCCCGGACGAGAAGTGGGGCGAGCGCCCGCTCGCGACCGTCGTCCTCAAGGAGGGCGAGACCGCCGACTACACGACCCTGCGGGACTTCCTCGCCACCGAGGGCGGCATCGCCAAGTGGCAGCTGCCGGAGCGCTGGGCGCTCGTGCCGGCGGTCCCGAAGACCAGCGTCGGCAAGTTCGACAAGAAGGTGATCCGCCGGCAGTACGCGGACGGCGAGCTGGAGGTCACCCAGCTCTGACGGGACCGGAGCGGTGAAGCGGAGGGGAGGGTCGAAGCGACCCTCCCCTCCCCTCAGTTGGTGCCGATCTTCGCCAGCAGGTCGACGATCCGGGCCTGGACCTCCGGGGTGTTGGCGCGCTCGGCGAGGAAGAGGACGGTCTCGCCGGAGGACAGCTCCGGCAGCTTCGCCTCGTCGAGGTCGGCCGAGGTGTAGACGACCAGCGGGGTGCGGTTGAGCTGTCCGTTCGCCCGCAGCCAGTCGATGATCCCGGCCCGCCGGCGGCGCACCTGCATGAGGTCCATGACCACCAGGTTCGGCCGGGTCTCACCGGCCAGCGCCACCGCCTCGCTGTCCGTGGCCGCCCGTACCACCTGCATCCCGCGCCGCTCCAGCGTGGCGGCGAGCGCGCCGGCGATGTGCTCGTTCTCCTCGATGACCAGGACCCGCGAGGGGTGCTGCTCGCTGTCGCGCGGCGCGAGCGCCTTGAGCAGGACGGCGGGATCGGCGCCGTACGCCTCCTCCCGGCCCGCCTGGCCGAGCCCGGCCGCGAGCAGCACCGGCACCTCGGCGGCGACGGCCGCCTGCCGCAGCGACTGGAGCGCGGTCCGGGTGATCGGCCCGGTCAGCGGGTCGACGAAGAGCGCGGCCGGGAAGGCGGCGATCTGCGCGTCGACCTCCTCGCGGGAGTGCACGATCACCGGCCGGTAGCCGCGGTCGCTCAGCGCCTGCTGGGTGGTGACGTCCGGCGCGGGCCAGACGAGCAGCCGGCGCGGGTTGTCGAGCGGCTCCGGGGGCAGTTCGTCGTCCACGGGCAGCGGGGTCGGCCGGTTGACGACCTCGACCGCGCCCCCGGGCCCGTCGAGCGGCTCGGGCCCCTCGGCGGAACCCTCCGCGGGCGCCCCTATCGCGTACGCGCGCCCCCGCCCCTCCGAGTCGGCGGCGGGCGCGGCGGGCACCGGCGCGGGAACAGGTCCGGGCATCGGTGCCGGAGCCGGTGCCGGGGCGGGCGGGTCGAGCTCCGGCGGCGTCGCGAGCTTGCGGCGGCGTCCCGAACCGCTCGACGGCGCGGCGACGGGCGTCCCGGCCTGCGCCGGCGGCGCGAACGGCACGCCCTGCCCGAGCGTCCGCACACTGAACGCCCGCCCCTGCGTCGAGTCCTTCGGCACCGAGGCCGCGCCGGGCGCGGAAACGGGTGCGGGTGCGGGAGCGGCCTTGGCGTGCGGCATCGGCAGCTCGGGAGGCAGCGGTACGGAACCGGTGCCGGTCCCGTTCGCCGGCGTCGCGGTCGTCGGCGTCGGCGTCGTCGCCGTCGTCGCCGGAGTGGGCGGTACGACCCCGGGGGCGGCGCCCGGCACGAGACCGGCGGGCGGCACCGGGCCGGCGGGGGCGGGCCCGGCCGGGGCGGGGTGCGGCTGCGGCGGCGTGTGGCCGGCCCCGGCGGCGACGTCCCGTACGGCCACGTGCCCCCGCTCCTCCGGTACGGCGGCGGGTGCGGCCTCCGGGCCGTCCTCGCGGTCGGTACCGGCCGGCGGCAGCGCGAATGGGGTCCGCGGGCCCGCCTCGGCCGCCGCCGCACGCTCCTGCGCGGCGGCGAGCGCACGGCGCCGGCGCCCGGTCGGACGCTCGCTCCCGCCCGGCTCGCCGTGCACGGCGACCACACCGCCCTGCGGCGCGGCCGGCAGAGCGGGCGCGGGGGTCGACGGTTCGACGGCGACGCCCTGCGGCGGCACGGCGGCACCGAGCGCGGCCCGCTCCTGGGCG
Organism: Microtetraspora glauca; assembly: GCA_000721275.1. Taxonomy (GTDB): domain Bacteria; phylum Actinomycetota; class Actinomycetes; order Streptomycetales; family Streptomycetaceae; genus Streptomyces. The sequence goes on from JOFO01000007.1 coordinate 187,589, forward strand.
CCCTCGGCGGCGGTCACCACGGAGCCCTCGGCCGGGCGGCCCCGGCGGCGTCCGGTCGGCTCGACGCCGGAGGACTGCTGGGCGGGGATCAGTTCGGCGGGTCCCGCGGCCTCTTCCGTACGGGCGCGGCGGCGTCCGCCACCGGTGGCCGGCAGGGCCATCGCCCCGGCACCGTCCTCCGGCGCCGTCGGGCTCTCCAGGAAGGCGTCGGTCGACGGGCGCCGGGCCCGGCGCCGGCCGGAACCGCCCGAGGTCCCGCCGTCCGCGGCACCGGACGGCTGCGCGGGCACCTCCGGCACCCCCGCCGGCGGCACGGGCGCGCCTGCCGGCGGCACGGGCGCGCCCGCCGGAAGCCCAGGACCCCCCGCCGGAACCCCAGAGCCCCCCGGCGGCAGCCCGGGCATCCCGCCCGGCTCGCCCCGGCCGGAACCACCGGCCGCCTCCACGGCCTTGGCCGCGGGCTCCAGTTCCTTCGCGCCCCCGCGACCGGAAGCCGCACCGGCGCCCGCGCCAGCAGCCGCAGCCGCAGCAGCGGGAACGGTTCCCCGGCCCGCGCCGATCGGCACCTCCAGCACGTACGCGCCGCCGCTCGTCCCCGGCACCTCGTGGGTCTGCACGACACCGCCGTGCGCCGACACGATCCCGCGCACGATCGGCCCGTGGACCGGGTCGCCGCCCGCGTACGGGCCGCGCACCTCGATGCGGACGACGTCGCCGCGCTGCGCCGCCGCGACCACGATCGTCGAGTCGGCGGGGGCGCCCTGCGCCGAGGCGCGGGTCTTGCCGGTGGCGTCCACCCCGGCGACGTCGGCGACGAGGTGGGCGAGCGCGGTCGTCAGCCGGCCCGCGTCGACCTCGGCCTCGATCGGCGGCGCGTGCACGGCGAACTGCGCGCGGCCCGGCCCGATCAGCTCCACGGCCGCGTCGATGCCGCCGGCCACGATCTCGTCGAGCAGCGCGACCTTCCGGTCCAGCTGCTCCTCGCCGGCGTCCAGGCGCTGGTAGCCGAGGACGTTGTCGACGAGCGCGGTCATCCGGGCGTACCCGGCGACGAGGTGGTGCAGGACCTGGTTGGCCTCGGGCCACAGCTGCACGCCGTCGTCGGCGGCCAGCGAACCCAGCTCGGTCCGCAGCTCCTCCAGCGGCCCGCGCAGCGACTCGGCCAGCACGGCGGTCAGCTGGGCGTGCCGGGCGGCGAGGGCCGCGTACTTCTCCGCCTGCGCCTCGCGCTCGGCGGCGTGCCGCTCGGCCCGGTCGGCGAGCTCGGCCGCGTGCTTCTCGGCCAGCTGCTCGTACGGCCGGCGGTCGGTGAACGTCATCACCGCGCCGACGAGCTGGTCGCCGTCCCGCACCGGCGCCGTCGTCAGGTCGACGGGCACCCGCTCGCCGCCCTTCGACCAGAGCACCTGGCCGCGCACCCGGTGCTTGCGCCCGGACTTCAGGGTGTCGGCGAGCGGGGACTCCTCGTACGGGAAGGGGGTGCCGTCGGCGCGCTTGGCGAGGATCAGCGGGTGCAGCTCGGCGCCGCCCAGCTCGCCCGCGCGGTAGCCGAGGATCTGCGCGAAGGCGGGGTTCACGAGGACGACCCGGCCGTCGGTGTCCGTGCCGACGACGCCCTCGGAGGCGGCCCGCAGGATCATCTCGGTCTGGCGCTGCGAGCGGGCCAGCTCGGCCTCGGTGTCGACGGTGCCGGTGAGGTCGCGGACCACGAGCATCAGCAGCTCGTCGCCGGTGTAGCCGCTGTAGGAGTCGTACGCCTCGCGCCCGTCCTCCAGGCTGGCGCTGGTGACCTCGACCGGGAACTCGCCGCCGTCGGTACGGCGGGCGATCATCCGCATCGGCTTGGTGCGGCCCCGCTCGTCCGCGGGGTCGGGGCGGCGCATCGAGCCGGGGATCAGGCGCGAGTCGAAGTCCGGCAGCAGGTCGAGCAGCCCGCGCCCGACGAGCGCGGTGCCGGGGGTCTCGAACATGCCGAGGGCGATGGTGTTGGCGTTGACGACCGTGCCGTTGCAGTTGACGAGCACGAGACCGTCGGGGAGGGCGTCGAGTATGGCTGCGAGGCGAGCAGCGCCTCGGGATGGCCTGCTGCTCACGACGACGCTTCCTCCCTGACGCCTGCAATTGCCCGCGCGCTGTGCCCGCGGTGTGCGCCGCCCGGCATGTGCCGTGACGGCGGGCCGGCCCCATCTTGCCCCTCGGGCGGCGGCCCTGTCACTGAGGGAGTCTAACGGCGCCCCCGTCCGTCAGGCCCGGACGCTCGGAAGGAGGGGTTCCGCGTTCTCCCAGCGGTCGATCTCGCAGCCGTTCGCCCGGGAGAAGCGGGCGTCGATCCGGCGCCCCTGCCAGGTGCCGGTCACCTGGGCGGTGACCGGCCCGCCGAACTCCTGGGTGCACATCCGGTCCGCCGGCACCGGCGCGAAGGGGTTCTCCCCGGCGCGCGCGAAGCCCTCCAGGCGCTCGCACGCCCGCTCCGCCGCCGGGTGGTCGCCCGCCGCCCGCCCGTCGCAGGTCAGCGTCCAGCTGCCGTCGGCCTCCGGGTTCCCGCTCCCGGAGACGGTCACCGTCAGCGAGTCGGGCGGCGAGAGCAGCGGCAGCGGCGGCAGCGGCACGGCGGAGGCGGCGCCGGCGGAGACGCCGGCGAGCCCGGTGACGAGGACGGTGGCGAGAACGAGGCGGCGCAGCGGCATGGAACGACTCCGGGAAGACGGGACGGGGTACGAGGCGGGAGCCGGGCCCAGACGCGAGCGAACCGCGCGGGAGCCCACCCCTCCTCTAACGCTCCGGCCCGGCGGGCGTTGCGCAACCGGAGTACGCCGGGCGGGGGGCGCACGCGGTGCGGGGACGCGCCGAGCCCTTTGCCGTGGGCCCCGCCCGCCTAGTACGGTGAAAGCGATTGGTGACACGAGGCTCGCCTGTGTCATCATCTGCACGCACCGTCCGCGCATGCGCGGGGGTGCGAGGAGGCGTCGCCTAGTCCGGTCTATGGCGCCGCACTGCTAATGCGGTTTGGGCTTTATCGCCCATCGAGGGTTCAAATCCCTCCGCCTCCGCCCCACAGGAAGCCCCGGCCCCACGGCCGGGGCTTCCGCCGTTCCCGCCCCGCCCGCCGCCACACCACCTGTGACCCCGGTCTCTTTCGGCACCCCCAGCCCCGTTCCACCCCCTGGAACCCCCGGCTCCACCCCACCGTCCGCCACCGCCACCGAGCGCGTTTCCGCAGGTCAGAGGGGGTGGGCTAATCGGATTTCACAGGACGGCGGCAGTCATGTAATGTTCTTCCTGTCGCCGGGACAGCGGGCCGAAAGGGCCGGGAAACGGAGACGAGAACAAAAGAACAAGCACTCGTAGCTTAACGGATAGAGCATCTGACTACGGATCAGAAGGTTGCAGGTTCGAATCCTGCCGAGTGCACACAGGCAAGAGGCCCGGACGATAGTCCGGGCCTCTTGCGTTGCGTGGTGCGTCTACGTGGCGGAGGGGGAGTTCCTGCGCGGGCGGGGCGGGCGGTGGCGGAGGGTGTGGAGGAGGGCGCCCAGGGCGAAGGACTGGATCAGGGCGCTGAGGGTGACGCCGGCGGCGAGGGTCCAGAACGGGGCGTCCAGGCCCCAGGTCGCCTGGGTGAGGTTCGCGGCCAGGAGGGAGAACGGGGCCGTGAGGAGGAACGGCCAGATTCCGACGATGCCGGGGTCGCCGAAGACTGCCGCCGCCGTCTCGAACGCGACGGACGCGCCGACGAGGCCCAGGTACGCGGCGGAGGCCGGGTTGGCGAAGGTCAGGCGGAGCAGGGTGCGGGCGTTCATCGATTCCCCCTGGTGACGTGGTGACGCGGTGACGTGGTGACTTCATGGTGGGGGCGGGGGCGCCGGGGGGCTTGAGTAGCGGTACTCAGGGCGGGCGGCTCGGGTGCGGGGGTCGTGGGGCGTTGCCAGCGGCCGGGTGCGTGCGGTTAGGTTCGGGTGATCGTATTTTTTGACGGAAAAGTGGGGGTAGGGCCATGGCGCTCTTCGGGAACGCGCACGCGATCGACCCGGCGCAGGCGCAGCAGGACTACGCGCGGCTGCTCGGGCAGGGGGAGCAGGTGCACGCCGCGTACCTGCTGATCCGCGACGTCATCTTCTTCACGGACCGGCGGCTCGTGCTCGTCGACAAGCAGGGCATCACCGGCAAGAAGGTCGAGTACCACTCGGTCCCGTACCGGAGCATCACGCACTTCGCCGTCGAGACGGCCGGCACCTTCGACCTCGACGCCGAGCTGAAGATCTGGATCTCCGGCCAGGCGCTGCCCGTCACCAAGACGTTCACCAAGGGCGTGGACATCTACGAGGTGCAGGCGATCCTCACGCAGTTCGTCGCCCGCTGAGCGGTGCGCCGGCCGGCCTGAAGGTGAAGGCCCCGGGCGGCTCCCCGCCCGGGGCCTTTCCCGTTCGCCCAGGGCTCTCTGTCCACCCCGGGCCTTTTTTGTTTGCCCGGAGGTTTCCCCTTTCGGGTGAACTCCACCGATCTGCATGTCAGTTGAATATGCCTTCGGCTTAGCGTGCCGGTGGAGGTGATGATCGTTGGACGCGATCGACATCGATGACTTCGTACGGGCCGCCGCCGGAGGCCGTCTGCGGCGGCTGACCGCCGTCGACGGGGCGCACTGGTTCCCCGTCGTGGACGTGGCCCGGAGGCTCGGGTACGCGGGGCCGCGCGAGGCGCTGCGGAGCGTGGCGCTGCCGGCCTGGTGCCTGGCGCCGGCCCGGGAGCTGGCGCCGAGCCCGGACATACTCGCGCGCAGCGGCATCCGCGGCACCGCGCGGATGGTCAGCCTCCCCGGCCTCGTCCAGCTCGTCACCGCCTGCCGTTCGCCCGAGGCCGGGCCGTTCCGGACCTGGGTGGGCGAGCTGGTGGCCGAGGTGCAGCGGCACGGCTGCTACGGACTCGAACCCGCCCCGGCCCACGACGGGTTCGTGCTGCCGCCCGAACTCGTCGACGTCCTCGTCCGCCTGGAGGGGCAGCTCGACGAGAGCGCCGCGGGCCTCTCCGGACAGACCGGCTACGCGGAGCTGTTGCGGGAGACGCGGCTCAGCCTCTCAAGGGTCGCCGACTCCCTTGAGCGCACCTTCGCCGTCCCCCGGCAGCGCGGCGGCGAGGAAGGACCCCGGCTCAGCGCGCAGGAGCTCGTCGAGTCCTGGGAGATCAGCGGCGACATGCGGGCCGTCGCCAGCTTCCTCGCCCCCGCCCTCGTGCGCGGCGGCGTCCGCTGCCGGCCTCAGGACGTCACCCGCCGCACCGGGCTCTCCGGCGAGCGCGTCCGCGACTGCGTCCGGCTGCTCATCGAGCGGGGCTGCATGCGGGAGGTCGGCGACCCCGGACCGGACGGGACCCGGATCTACGTCCTGCCCTGACGACGTGGGGGATCCGTGGGACGGCGAGGGAGGATGGGGAGCGCGGGGAGGTGTACGTGGGAGGCGGGACGGGCGTGTGGCGGAGCGGGGGCGTCGGGTGGAGCGGGGGCTCGCCCGGACTGCGCTGGTGGGGCGGGCGGGTGAGTCCCGTCGGGTACGGGCAGCCGCTCGGCTTCCGGGCCGTCGGCGGCCGGCTCTGCGCGGGCGCGCGGGGCAACGGCTGCCCCGTCGGCGCGCCGGTGCCCGGGCGGTCCACCGGCGGACTGTGCCCCGACTGCGCGCGCCTCGACCGCGCCCACTCCGTCGCCGCCGACACCTTCGCCGACGACCCTCGGCCCTACCGCGTCTACCTCGCCTGGTTCGGGCCCGGCACCGTCAAGGTCGGCATCACCGGGGAGCACCGGGGCGCCGCCCGGCTACGCGAACAGGGCGCCGTCGCCTTCTGCTGGCTCGGCCGGGGGCCGCTGATGGCCGCCCGGCGGACCGAGGAGGTGCTGCGGCAGGCGCTCGGCGTGCCCGACCGGGTGGCGTACGAGCGCAAGCGGGCGCTGCGGGTCGGGCTGCCGGACGCCGGCGCCCGGGCCGCGGAGGTCGAGGAGCTGTACGGGCGGGCCCTCGGCGTCGGCGGCTGGCGCGAGACGCTGGAGGCGCTGCCGTTCACCGCGTACGACCACGGGGAGCTCTTCGGGCTGGGCGGGCTGCCCGCGCTCGACGGGACCGTCACGGAGCTGGTCGAGGGCGGGGTCGTCACCGGCCGGGTGCTCGCCGCCGCCGGTCCCGATCTGCACCTGGGCGATCGCGGTGGGCGCCATCTGGTGCTCGACGGGCGGCTGCTCGGCGGCTGGGGGCTCGAACGGTGCGGGGCGGACGACGCCTGGAGCGTGCCGGTCGGCGGCGCGCCGGCGGCCGGGAGCCACGCGGGCCAGGAAGGGCTGTTCTGAGCGCGAGGTTCCGTCCTGCGTAAAGTCTTGGATCCCTTCGGCCGGGAGCCGTGGACACGGTCCCGTCCGTCCGGCGAGGGTGACCGCATGACGCAGAAGCCGATCTCCGGTCTCGAACCCCCCTACTACACCGCCGTGTTCACCTCCGTCCGGCCCGACGCCCCCGAGGGGTACGCCGACACCCTCGCCGAGCTGCGCGAACGGGTCGCCGGCGTGCCCGGCTTCCTCGGGTACGAGTCGGCCCGTACGCCCGGCGGCCTGGGCATCACCGTCGCCTACTTCCGGGACCTGGAGGCGCTCGACGCCTGGCGCCTGGACCCCGCGCACGCGGCGGCGAAGCAGCACGGGCGGGAGCACTGGTACGAGGCGTACAGCGTCCACATCGGGAAGGTCGAGCGGAGTTACGGCCATGAGCGCGGGTGACGTGAACGCGGGTGGCGAGAGGGTGGGCGACGTGAACACGGGCGGCATGAGCGCGGCGGGCGAGAGCGCGGTCGTCCGCGCGCTGACCGGCCGGCTCGGGCTGCCCGGACTCGTGGACGTGCACACCCACTTCATGCCGAAGAACGTCCTCGACAAGGTGTGGGCGTACTTCGACGCCGTCGGGCCGCTGACCGGCCGGCCCTGGCCCATCACCTACCGCGAGGAGGAGGACCGGAGGGTCGAGCTGCTGCGCGGCTTCGGCGTGCTCGCCTTCACCTCGATGCTCTACCCGCACAAGCCCGGCATGGGCGCCTGGCTCAACGCCTGGGCCGCCGGGTTCGCCGCGCGGACGCCCGATTGCCTGCACACGGCGACCTTCTTCCCCGAGCCCGGCGCCGCGGAGTACGTGCGGCGGGCGCTGGACGAGGGGGCCCGGGTCTTCAAGGTGCACCTCCAGGTCGGCGGCTTCGACCCGAACGATCCGCTGCTCGACGCGGTGTGGGGGCTGCTCGCCGAGAGCGGGACGCCGGTCGTCGTCCACTGCGGCTCCGGGCCGGCGCCCGGCGCGTTCACCGGGCCGGGACCGGCCGGGAAGCTGCTCGCCCGGCATCCGCGGCTGCGGATGATCGTCGCGCACATGGGGATGCCGGAGTACGAGGACTTCCTCGGGCTGGCGGAGCGGTACGAGGGCGTGCACCTGGACACCACCATGGCGTTCACGGACTTCAGCGAACGGCTCGCGCCCTTCCCGCGCGACGCGCTCAAGCGGCTGGCCGGCCTCCAGGACCGGATCCTGCTCGGCTCCGACTTCCCGAACATCCCGTACCCGTACGTCCACCAGCTCGACGCCCTCGAACGGCTCGGACTCGGCGACGACTGGCTGCGGGCGGTCCTGTACGGCAACGGCGCCGCGATGTTTCACGTGAAACCGTGAGCTCTCGACGCGGGAGTCCTGCGTCTCACCGGGCCGCCGCGGCTTTCTCAGGGAATTCACAGAAAAGCGCAAGAGGGATCTCAGCGGCGGCGGCGAGCGTGGGGCCATGACCGTCACCACTCGCAGCACTTCAGCCCGCCGCGGCACCCGCGCCGATCTGCTCCGTGCCGACGGCACCGCCGTCCGCGTCCTCGTCGTCGACGACGAGGCGTCCCTCTCCGAACTGCTCTCGATGGCCCTGCGCTACGAGGGCTGGCAGGTCCGCAGCGCCGGTGATGGGGCCGGTGCCCTGCGGGCCGTGCGGGAGTTCCGGCCGGACGTCGTCATCCTGGACGTCATGCTGCCCGACGTCGACGGGCTCAGCCTGCTCGGCTCCGTCCGGCGCGAGCTGCCCGAGGTGCCGGTCCTCTTCCTGACCGCGAAGGACGCCGTCGAGGACCGGATCGCCGGACTCACCGCCGGCGGCGACGACTACGTGACCAAGCCGTTCAGCCTGGAGGAGGTCGTCGCCCGGCTGCGCGGCCTGATCCGGCGCTCCGGCGCCGCCCAGGCCCGCAGCGAGTCGCTGCTGACCGTCGGCGACCTCACCCTGGACGAGGACAGCCACGAGGTCACCCGGGGCGGTGTGTCGATCCACCTCACCGCGACCGAGTTCGAGCTGCTGCGGTACCTGATGCGCAACCCGCGCCGGGTCCTCAGCAAGGCGCAGATCCTCGACCGCGTGTGGTCGTACGACTTCGGCGGCCAGGCCAACGTCGTCGAGCTCTACATCTCCTATCTGCGGCGGAAGATCGACGCCGGCCGCTCGCCGATGATCCACACCCGGCGGGGGGCCGGCTACCTCATCAAGCCGGGGGAGTAACCCCCGATGCGTCTCCGCTCCCGGCGGCCGTGGTCGCTGCGGACGCGGCTCGTGGTCTCCGCCGTCGCGCTCATCGCCGTCGTCGCGGCCGTCATCGGCACCGTCACCACCATCGCGTACCGCTCCTACCTGTACGACCGGGCCGACGAGCAGCTGACCGGGCTCGGCCGACGGGCCGCCGGGCCGCCCGTCCCGCCGCCCGGAGTCGATCCGGGCCGGGACCGGCCCGCGCTGTCCGTCCTCGGCGACCCGGGCTCGCCGATCGGCACCCTCGCCGCCGTCGTCCGGGACGGCCGGGTCACCGAGGGTGGCTACTCGACGGAGACGGCCGGCAGCGTCACCGGCGAGCCCTTCCCCGTCGAGAAGCTGGACGCCGCCCAGCAGGACGCGCTCGCCGCCGTGCCCCGGGACGGGCGGGCGCACACCGTCGACCTGCCCGGCGGGCTCGGCTCGTACCGGGTCGTCCTCACCGAGGGCGCGCGCGGCACCTACCTCACCGGCATCCCGCTCGCCGAGGTCGAGAACGCCCTCTCCACCCTCGTCCTCGTCGAACTCAGCCTCACCGGCGCCTCCCTGGCCGCCGCCTCGCTCGCCGGGACGGTGCTGGTCCGGATCGCGCTGCGCCCGCTGCGCCGGGTCGCCGGCACCGCCGCCCAGGTCGCCCGGCTGCCGCTGCACAGCGGCGAGGTGGCCCTCCACCAGCGGGTCCCGGAGGCTGAGGCCGATCCGCGGACCGAGGTCGGACAGGTCGGCGCCGCCCTCAACCGGATGCTCGACCACGTCCACGCCGCCCTCGACGCCCGCCAGCAGAGCGAGACCCGGGTCCGGCAGTTCGTCGCCGACGCCAGCCACGAACTGCGCACCCCGCTCGCCTCCATCCGCGGCTACGCCGAACTCACCCGGCGCGGACGGGAGGAGTGCGGGCCCGACACCCGGCACGCGCTCGGCCGGATCGAGTCCGAGGCCACCCGGATGAGCGGCCTGGTCGAGGACCTGCTGCTGCTCGCCCGGCTCGACGCCGGACGCCCCCTCTCGTACGAGCCCACCGACCTCGTCCCGCTGGTCGTGGACGCGCTCGGGGACGCCCGCGCCGCCGGGCCCGGCCACCACTGGCGGCTCGAACTGCCCGGCGACGGGCGGGAGACGGCGGTACGCGGCGACCCGGCCCGGCTCCAGCAGGTGCTGCTCAACCTGCTGGCCAACGCCCGCACCCACACCCCGCCCGGCACCACCGTCACCGCCCGCGTGCGCGGCGAGGGCGCGTCGGTCGTCGTGGAGGTCCGGGACGACGGGCCCGGCATCCCGCCCGGGCTGCTGCCCACCGTGTTCGAGCGGTTCGCGCGCGGCGACGCCTCCCGCTCCCGGCAGGCCGGTTCCACCGGGCTCGGCCTCGCCATCGTGCGGGCCGTCGTCACCGCCCACGGCGGCGACGTGACGGTCACGTCGGTTCCCGGGCGGACCGTCTTCGCGGTGACGCTGCCCGCCGCGACCGGCTCACAGGCCTGCCACAGGCTGATCACACCGCCGTGACAGGGCGCCCCGCGAGGGTCGGGGCCATGCGAACCCACACCCTCGCGGGGCCCGCGACCGAGGCCCCCGGCACCCTCCCCGCCCGGGAGCACCTGCCGGTGAGCGACGCGGGCCGGGCCGTTCTGGACGTGGTCATCCCCGTCTACAACGAGGAGAAGGACCTGGAGCCGTGCGTCCGCCGGCTCCACGCGCACCTGAAGCGCACCTTCCCGTACGGCTTCCGCGTCACCGTCGCCGACAACGCCTCCACCGACGCCACGCCCGCCATCGCCGCCGCCCTCGCCGCCGAGGTGCCCGAGGTGCGGTCGGTCCGGCTCGAACAGAAGGGGCGCGGGCGGGCGCTGCGGACCGTGTGGTCGGCGTCCGACGCGCCCGTCCTCGCCTACATGGACGTGGACCTGTCCACCGACCTCAACGCGCTCCTCCCGCTCGTCGCGCCGCTCATCTCCGGCCACTCCGACCTCGCCATAGGCTCCCGGCTCAGCCGCTCCTCGCGGGTGGTGCGCGGCCCGAAGCGGGAGTTCGTCTCGCGGGCGTACAACCTGATCCTGCGCGGCTCGCTCGCCGCCCGCTTCTCCGACGCCCAGTGCGGCTTCAAGGCGATCCGGCGCGAGGTCGCCGAGCGGCTGCTGCCGATGGTCGAGGACACCGGCTGGTTCTTCGACACCGAGATGCTGGTGCTCGCCGAGCGGGCCGGGCTGCGGATCCACGAGGTGCCGGTCGACTGGGTCGACGACCCGGACTCGACCGTGGACCTCGTGCGGACCGCCACCGACGACCTGAAGGGCGTGTGGCGGGTCGGGCGGGCCCTCGCGACGGGTTCGCTGCCGCTGGACCGGCTCGCCCGGCCCTTCGGCGACGACCCGCGCGACCGCGAACTCGCCGGGGTGCCCGGCGGACTCGCCCGCCAGCTCGTCGGCTTCTGCGCGGTCGGCGTGCTCTCCACGCTCTGCTACCTCGCGCTCTACTCCCTCTTCCGGCTCGGCGCCGGAGCCCAGGCCGCCAACGCCGCCGCCCTGCTCGTCTCCGCCGTCGCCAACACCGCCGCGAACCGCCGGCTCACCTTCGGCGTCCGGGGCCGCGACCGGGCCGTCCGCCACCAGGCGCAGGGGCTCGTGGTCTTCGCCATCGGCCTCGCCCTGACCAGCGGCTCGCTCGCGGCGCTCGGCGCGGCGACCGGCGACCCGGCGCACTCCACCGAACTCGCCGTGCTCGTCGTCGCCAACCTCGCCGCGACCGTGCTGCGCTTCCTGCTCTTCCGGCTCTGGGTCTTCCCGGACCGCCGGCCCGCCCCGGAGGACGCCCGATGACCACCCCGACCCCTCCGCCCGCCGCGCCCGGGGCGACGCCCGGACGGCTCGCCCGGCTGTGGCGCGGCCGGCCCGAGGACGCCCGCTGGGTCCGCCCCGCGTTCCTCGGCCTGCTCGCCGCCACCACCACGCTCTACCTGTGGAACCTGACCGCATCCGGCTACGCCAACTCCTTCTACTCGGCGGCCGTCCAGGCGGGCGCCGAGAGCTGGAAGGCGTTCTTCTTCGGCTCCCTCGACGCCGCCAACGCCATCACCGTCGACAAGCCGCCCGCCGCGCTGTGGCCGATGGCGCTCTCCGTCCGCCTCTTCGGCCTCGGCTCCTGGCAGATCCTGCTGCCCGAGGTGCTGATGGGCACGGCCACGGTCGCCGTGCTGTACGCGGCGGTCCGCCGCCGCTTCGGCGCGGGCGCCGGACTGCTCGCGGGCACGGTGCTCGCGCTGACGCCGGTCGCCGCGCTGATGTTCCGCTTCAACAACCCGGACGCGCTGCTCGCGCTGCTCATGACCGTCGCCGTGTACGCGGTGCTGCGGGCCCTGGAACGGGCCGAGGGGGGCGCGCGGTGGCTGGTCGCGGCGGGCGTCGCGTTCGGCTTCGCGTTCCTGACGAAGACCCTCCAGGCGTTCCTGATCCTGCCGCCGCTCGCGCTCGTGTACGCGGTGTGCGCCCCGGTCCGGCCGCTGCGGCGGTTCGGGCAACTGGGCCTCGCCGGGCTCGCGCTGCTCGTCTCCGGCGGCTGGTGGGTGGCGCTCGTCGAACTCTGGCCGGCGGCCTCGCGCCCGTACGTCGGCGGCTCGCAGAGCAACAGCTTCCTGGAGCTGACCTTCGGCTACAACGGCCTCGGCCGGATCAACGGCAACGAGGTCGGCAGCGTCGGCGGCGGCGGGCGCGGCGGTGGTCAGGGCGGCGGCTGGGGCGAGACCGGTCTGCTGCGCATGTTCAACGACTCTGTCGGCGGGCAGATCTCGTGGCTGCTTCCGGCGGCGCTGGTCCTGCTGGCCGCCGGGCTCGCCGTCACCCGGAGGGCGCCGCGCACGGACACGGCGCGGGCCGCGTTCCTGGCGTGGGGCGGGTCGCTGCTGATGACGCTGGCCGTCTTCAGCTTCATGGCCGGCATCTTCCACGAGTACTACACGGTGGCGCTGGCCCCGTATCTCGCCGCCCTGATCGGCATGGGCGCGGCGGTGCTGTGGGAGGAGCGGACCCGGTTCGCCGCCGCGGCGGTCCTCGCGGTCGCGGCCGGCGTGACGGCCTGGTGGGGCTGGGTGCTGCTCGGCCGTACGCCGGACCACCTGCCGTGGCTGCGCTGGGCCGTGCTCGGGGCGGGTGCCACGGCCGCGCTGGGGCTGCTCGCGGCGGGCCGGGTCGACCGGCGGCTGGGCCTGGCGCTGGCGGGCCTCGGCCTGGCGGCGGGGCTCGCGGGCCCGTTCGCGTACACCCTGGAGACGCTGTCCACGGGCCACCAGGGGTCCATCGTGACGGCGGGTCCGGCGGGCGCGGGCTTCGGCGGGCGCGGACGCGGACCGGGCGGCGGAGGCTTCCCGGGCGGCGGCGAACTTCCCGCCGGGGCGCAGCGGCCGGACGGCGGCGGCCGGGGGCGGGCGGGCGGCACGCAGCCGCCGAACGGCTTCCCGGGCGGCTTCCCCGGCGGCTTCTCGGGCAGCGGCCAGGCGCCCGGCGGCGGCCAGCCTCCGGGCGGGACCGGGCTGCCGCCCGGCGCGGGCGAGCGCGGCGGCATGGCCGGCGGCGGGCTCGGCGGGCTCCTCAACGGCGCCGCCGTCTCGGCGGAGGCCAGGGCGAAGCTGCTCCAGGACGCCGACGCGTACACCTGGGCCGCCGCCGCGATCGGCGCGCAGAACGCCGCCAGTTACCAGCTCGCCACCGAGAAGCCCGTGATGGCGATCGGCGGCTTCAACGGCAGCGACCCGTCCCCGACCCTCGCCGAGTTCCAGCGGTATGTCGCCGACGGGAGGATCCACTACTTCATCGGCGGAGGCGGCGGCCCGGGAGGCGGCATGGGAGGAGGCATGGGCGGCGGCATGGGCGGCGGCTCCGCCCTCACGGCCTGGGTCCAGGAGAACTTCACCGCCACCACCGTCGGCGGAGCCACCTTCTACGACCTGACCAGCCCGAAGTAGCCGCCCCGCCATAAATCGCTATACGGCGTACAAGAGCCCTTGTACGGTGTACGGGCCCGACACTCTCGTACACCGTATAAGGAGCTTCCATGACGGCCACGCCCCCGGCCGCGCCCTCGGCGGCGGCCACGCCGACCGGCGGCCATCCCCAGCGCTGGCTGATCCTCGGCGTCATCTGTCTCGCCCAGCTCACCGTGCTGCTCGACAACACCGTCCTCAGCGTCGCCATCCCCTCGCTGACCACGGAGCTGGACGCCTCCACCAGCGACATCCAGTGGATGATCAACGCCTACTCGCTCGTCCAGTCCGGCCTCCTTCTCACCGCCGGCAACGCCGCCGACCGCTACGGCCGCAAGAAGCTGCTCGCCGTCGGCCTCGCGCTCTTCGGCATCGGCTCGCTCGCCGCCGGCCTCGCCGGGTCGAGCGCCCAGCTGATCGCCGCCCGCGCGGGCATGGGCGTCGGCGGCGCCCTGCTCATGACCACCACGCTCGCCGTCGTCATGCAGATCTTCGACGACTCCGAGCGCGTGAAGGCCATCGCGCTCTGGGCCACCGTCAGCTCGCTCGGCTTCGCCGCCGGACCGCTGATCGGCGGCGTGATCCTCGACCACTTCTGGTGGGGGATGATCTTCCTGATCAACATCCCGGTGGCCGTGATCGGCCTGGTCGCCGTCCTCAAGCTGGTCCCCGAGTCGAAGAACCCGCAGGGCGACCGCCCCGACCTGCTCGGCGCGCTGCTCTCCACGATCGGCATGACCGCCGCCGTCTACGCGATCATCACCGGCCCGGAGCACGGCTGGACCTCCACCGAGGTGCTGGTCCCGGCGGCGATCGGCGTCGTGGTGCTCGCCGCGTTCGCGCTGTGGGAGCTGCGGACCCCGTACCCGATGCTCGACATGCACTTCTTCCGCAACCAGAAGTTCGTGGGCGCGGTCGCCGGCGCCATCCTGGTGATGTTCGGGATGGGCGGTTCGATGTTCCTGCTCACCCAGCACCTGCAGTTCGTGCTCGGGTACGAGCCGCTGGAGGCGGGCCTCCGGATGGCGCCGCTGGCGCTGACCGTCGTGCTGCTCAACCTCAGCGGCGTCGGCCCGCGGATCGTGATGAAGCTCGGCACCCCGCTCACGGTGACGGTCGGCATGACGCTGGTCGCGGCCGGTCTCGCGTCGATCGCCCTGGTCGGCGGAGGCTCCGACGGCACGTACTGGGGCATGCTGCTGGGCCTGGTGCTCATGGGCACCGGCCTCGCGGTCTCCAACCCGGCGATGGCGAACGCGATCATGAGCGCGATCCCGCCGGAGAAGGCGGGCGTCGGCGCGGGCGTCAACGGCACCCTGGCCGAGTTCGGCAACGGCCTCGGCGTCGCCGTCCTCGGCGCCGTCCTCAACGCCCGCTTCGCCGCCCTCGTCACCGTCACCGCCACCTCGCTGCCGGCGGCCCTGGCGGCGGCCGGCGACGACGCCGAGCGGGCCCGGATCTCCGACGCCTTCGCCTCCGGCCTCCAGACCAGCCAGCTGGTCGGCGCGGTCGCGGTGCTCGCCGGCGGTCTGCTCGCCGCCTACCTGCTGCGGCGGGCCGAGCGGGCGGAGCGGTCCGTGGCGGCCGAGGCGGTCACCGCTGCCTAGCATGGTCACCAGCGCCGACGGACGGAGAAGGACCATGGTCAAGGCCGCGGACCGGGACAGGAACCCGGCGGGCTCCAGCGTCTGGCTGGAGCGGCGGGCCCCGCGCGCCGGCGGCGGCCCGGCCGGCCTCGACCGGGACCGGATCGTGGCCGCCTCCGTCCGGATGCTCGACCGGGACGGGCTCGCCAAGCTGTCGATGCGGCGGCTGGCGGCCGAGCTCGGCGTCACCGCGATGTCCCTGTACTGGTACGTGGACACCAAGGACGACATCATCGAGTACGCGATCGACACCGTGTACGGCGAGATCGACCTGGCCGCGGTGGACGAGGGCCGGGACTGGCGGGAGCGCCTGACGGTGCTCACCCTCGAGTACCGCCGGATGCTGGTCCGCCACCCGTGGATGTCGCCGTGCGCGGGCCAGTACCTGAACATCGGGCCCCACGCGATCGCCGTCGGCGCGAAGATCCAGGAGACGATCGCCGCGACCGGGCTGCCGCTGAGCCGGCGCCCGAGCGCGATGTCGGCCGTCTTCCAGTTCGTGTACGGCTACGGGACGATCGAGGCGCAGTTCGCGCGGCGCGCCACCGAGGCCGGGATGGACCCGGACAGTTTCTACGGGGCGTCGATGAAGGCGTTCCGGGACGACCCGTCCTTCATGGAGTCGCTGCAGCCGATGGCGGACCTGCTCGACGAGCGGGCCTCGCACGGCTCGGTCACGGACATCTGGGACCGGGACTTCGCCTTCGCGCTGGACATCCTGGTCGCGGGCATCGAGGCGATGGTCAGGCGCGAGTCCGGGGAGACGGACGAGACGGGGAAGTCCGGGGCGACGGACGAGACGGGGGAGTCCGGGAAGACAGGCGGGACGTGACGGAGCGGCGGGCCGTCCCCTGCCCGCCGCTCCTTCGGTGACCCGGCCGCGCCTCCGCTCGAAGCGCGGCCGGGGGTCTCACTGGCCGTCCGCCGCGACCGTGCTGCTCTTCAGCGCGACCTCCTTGATGAAGAGCGTCACCAGGAAGGCGAGCAGCGCGAACGGCGCCGCGTAGAGGAAGACGTCGCCGACGCCGTGCCCGTACGCGCTCTCCATCACCGTGCGGATCGGGGCGGGCAGCTTGTCCATGTCGGGGATGGCGCTGCCGCTGCCGCCCTGGCCCATCGCCGCCGCGGCCTTCGGGCCGAGCTCCGCCATGCCCTCCTTGACGTAGTCGGTGACCCGGTGGGCCATGACCGCGCCGAGTGCCGAGACGCCGATCGCACCGCCGAGGGAGCGGAAGAAGGTGACGACGGAGGAGGCCGCGCCGAGGTCGGCGGGGGCGACCTGGTTCTGCGTGCAGAGCACCAGGTTCTGCATCATCATGCCGAGGCCGAGGCCGAGGACCGCCATGAAGAGGGCGATGTGCCAGTACGCGGTGTCGTACCGGAGGGTGCCGAGGAGGCCGAGGCCCGCGGCGGCGAGCGCGCCGCCGGAGACCAGCCACGCCTTCCAGCGGCCGGTCTTGGTGATGATCATGCCGGAGGCCGTCGAGGAGACGAAGAGGCCGGCGATCATCGGGATGGTGAGGACGCCGGACATGGTCGGCGACTCGTTGCGGGCGAGCTGGAAGTACTGGCTGAAGAAGACCGTGCCGGCGAACATCGCGACGCCCACGAAGAGCGAGGCGAGCGAGGCCAGGGTGATGGTCCGGTTGCGGAACAGGCGCAGCGGGATGATCGGCTCGGCCGCCTTGGACTCGACGAGCACGAAGAGCGCGCCGAGCAGCACCGATCCGGCCACCATGACGCCGGTCTGCCAGGACACCCAGTCGTACTTGTCGCCGGCGAAGGTGACCCAGATGAGGAGCAGCGAGACGGCGGCGCTGATGAAGAAGGCGCCGGCCCAGTCGACCTTGACCTCGCGCTTCACGACGGGGAGCTTGAGGGTCTTCTGGAGGACGATCAGGGCGATGACGGCGAACGGCACGCCGACGTAGAAGCACCAGCGCCAGCCGAGCCAGTCGGTGTCGGTGATGACGCCGCCGAGCAGCGGGCCGCCGACGGTGGCGACGGCGAAGACGGCGCCCAGGTAGCCGCTGTACCGGCCGCGCTCGCGCGGGGCGATCATGGCGGCCAGGATGATCTGGGAGAGGGCGGTGAGTCCGCCGACGCCGATGCCCTGGACGACGCGGCAGGCGATGAGCATGCCGGTGGACTGGGAGAGTCCGGCGACGATCGAGCCCGCCACGTAGATGGCCAGGGCTATCTGGATGAGCAGCTTCTTGGAGAAGAGGTCGGCCAGCTTGCCCCAGAGCGGGGTGGTGGCGGTCATCGCGAGCAGGGTGGCGGTGACGACCCAGGTGTAGGCGGACTGGGTGCCCTCCAGGTCGGTGATGATCTGGGGGAGGGCGTTGGAGACGATCGTCGAGGACAGGATGGCGACGAACATGCCGAGCAGCAGCCCGGACAGCGCCTCCATGATCTGACGGTGCGTCATCGGAGCGGCGCCGGCTCCGGTGTCGGCCGGGGCGCCCCGCACACCGGTGTCGGGTGTGGTCGTAGCCATGAGGTTCCTCTGGTTTCAAGCGGTTCGCGCGGGTGGGGCGCGCTCGGGCGTGGTCGAGCGGTCTCTCGTGCGCGGCGGTCAGGCGTGGGTGGCCCGGCAGTCCCCGAAGGAGTCGCGGAGTCGGGCGAGCAGGGCGGTGAGCAGCGCGACGTCGTCGTCGGACCACTCCGCGAGGTGGCGGGCGAAGGAGTCCGTCACCCGCCGGTCGAGTTCGGCGAGCATCCCGACGCCGTCGTCGGTCAGCCGGAGGATGCGGGAGCGGCCGTCGCCGGGGTCGGGCAGGCGCTCGACCCAGCCGTGGGTGACGGTGTGGGCCACGTGGCGGCTGCACACGGACATGTCCACGGCCATGAGTTCGGCGAGCCGGCTCATCCGCATGTCCCCGTGGTGCTTGAGCAGGGCGAGGACGGCGGCGGAGCCGCCCTGGCACTCGGCGGGCAGGACACGGGCGAGACCGCGCTTCACGGCGCCGAAGGCGCTGATGGCGCGGGCGAGGTCCTCGTAGCGACCGCTCGGTTCCACCGGGACCCCTTCCAACTTGTTGCTTAGGGCAACCATAGAGATGGATGGTTGCTCCAGGCAAACTAAATCGGTCAAACGGCGCTAAAGAATCGGCAAAGGGGAGGCGCGGGGGAGGCTCGGCGGAGGCGGAGTGCCAGGGCTTGGGCCCGTCACCCCGCTTTCGCTAGGGTCCTGGCCCATGGCACACAACCCGCAAGCACCGTACGGCCAGGGCGCCCAGGGCCCCGAGGGCTACGACCCCGCCGGCAGCACCCAGATGTTCCGCGCCTTCGTCGACGAGGGCACCCCCGAGCAGCGCCGTCCGCAGCAGGTGGCGGCGACCCAGGGCGGACCGCGCGTCGGCGTGATCGCCGCCGTGATCGCCGGGGTCGCGATCGTCGCCGGGGTCGTCTGGCTCGCCGTCTTCTCCTGATCCACCGCACCCGCACCGACACGGAGGGGCCGGTTCCGTACGTACGGAACCGGCCCCTCCGTCATGCCTGCCGGAGGCGGCGGCTACTCCTGGGGGGCGTCCAGGGCCGGGGCCAGCACCTCGAAGGCCCGGGCGATCAGGGCGAGCGGATCGGGCGCGCCGGCGCCCTCGCTCCACCGGCACAGCACCGTGTCGAAGGCGCCGAGCGCCATGCCCGCGGCCAGCGGCGGGTACAGCCCGGCCGGGTCGAGCCCGAGCCGGTCCGCCAGCTCCGCGGCCAGCTCCTCGCGCCAGCCGGCCTGGTGCTCCAGGAAGCGGGCGAGCAGGCCGGGCGTCCGCAGGATCAGCCGGACCACCGGCAGGGTGCGCTCGGCGTGGTCGCCGCAGGCGGCGAGCGGCACGGAGACGGCGTGCAGCAGCGCGGCCGAGGGCGGCTCGGCGGCCGGCCGGGCGGCCAGCTCCGCCCGCATGTCGGCGCCCATCCCGGCCAGGAACTGGACGACCACGTCGTCCTTGGACGCGAAGTAGCGGAAGAAGGTCCGCTTGGAGACGCCGGCGGCGGACGCGATCTCGTCGACCGTGACGGCCTCGAAACCCTTGTGCGCGAAGAGCTGGAGCGCGGTCTCGGTCAGCTCCGTCGCCACCAGCTGCTTCTTGCGCTGGGCGAGGGTCGAGGGGCGGGGGCCGGATGCGGTGCTCACCGGGCGATGCTAACCCGCCGGTGCCGACCCGGTGCCGTCCGCGACACCGGCCGCTATGTTTGACACTCGGTGACACCGACGGCAAGGTGTGCCGTATGAGTCGTACGCGAACCCCGCACTGGACCGCCGACGCCATCCCCGACCTCACCGGCCGCCTCCACGTCGTCACCGGGGCCACCAGCGGCCTCGGCCTCGCGACCACCCGCGCCCTCGCCCGCCGGGGCGGCCGGGTGGTCCTCGCCGTACGGGACGAGCAGAAGGGCCGCCGGACCGTCGCCGCCCTCACCGCCGACGGCATCGCCCCGGACCTCCTCACCGTCCGCCGGATCGACCTCGCCGACCTCGACTCGGTGCGCGCCTTCGCGGAGGGCCTGCGCGCCGACCACCCGCGCGTGGACGTCCTGGTCAACAACGCGGGCGTGATGGGTCCGCCCCGCACGCTCAGCGCTCAGGGCCACGAGCTCCAGTTCGCCGCCAACCACCTCGGCCACTTCGCCCTCACCGGCCTGCTGCTCGACCGGCTGCCGGCCGACGGGCGGGTGGTCACCGTCAGCTCGCTGATGCACCGGCAGGGCACCCTGCCGCTCGACGACCCCGCCGCCCTCACCGGCGAGCGCGACTACGCCCCGATGGCGTTCTACAGCCGCTCGAAGCTGGCCAACGCGGTCTTCGGCCACGAACTGCACCGCCGGCTCACCGCCGCCGGCAGCCGGGTCCGCAGCCTCCTCGCCCACCCCGGCTACACCGCGACCGGCCTCCAGACCCGGGACATCACCGGCCTCTCCCGGTTCTTCTACAGCCGGATCGGCAACCCGCTGCTCGCCCAGCGCCCGGAGCGCGGCGCCCTGCCCCAGCTGTACGCGGCGACCGCCCCGGAGGCCGCCGGCGGCGACTTCATCGGACCGGACGGCCTGGGCGAACTGCGCGGCCACCCGACCCGGGTCACGCCCTCCGCCACGGCCGCCGACCCGGAGACCGGCCGCCGCCTCTGGGACCTCTCGGAGGAGCTGACGGGCGTGCGGTACGGGCTCACCGCCAGCTAGCGGTCACCGCGCGGGTGTCGACGCGCATACCGATCGGCACCCGCCAGGACTCCACGCACACCGTGTACGTCCGGGTGCGGGCCGACCCCGCGGCGATCGGGGCCGGCAGCGGCTGGCTGGTGGTGACCGTGCCCCAGTCGATGCCGAGTGCGCCGACGATGTGGGTCTCGAAGGTGGCGGTGCCGGAGGCGGCGGGGGAGCCGCCGGTGTTCCGGAAGGTCACCGTGACCCGCTCGCACCAGCGCGTGTCGGCGTCGGCGGTCACCGGCGCGGAGACGGTCAGCACGGCCGGCCCGGGCGGGGGCGCGGGCGTGGTCGGCCGCGGCGAGGGGGCGGTGGCGGTCGGCGCGGGCGTGGTGGGCGCGGGCGGGGGGTTGGGGGTACGCGGCGGGGGCGTCGTCGCGCCGGACGACGGGGCGCCGGAGGACGGGCCGCCGGGCGGCGCGCCCGGAGCCGTACCCCCTCCGGAGCCGCCGGCCCGACCCGTACCGCCGGGTCCCGCGCCGGCGCCCGTACGGCTGCCGGACGGGCCGGGGCCCGTGCTCGCGCCCGTGCGCGGCTCCGGGCCGGCGGACGGGGGCGACGGTGAGGCGCCCGGCGGGGACGGCGGTGCGGAGGGCGGCGGGGACGAGGTGCTGGAGGCGAGGCCGGGCGCCGTGGGGCTGTCCAGCGGGACCAGGGTGACCGCGCCCGAAGGGCCGACCGCGCCGCCCGGCGAGGGACCGGCGCCGACCGCCGCGAACCCCTCGCCGTCCCCTCCGCCTCCGCACGCGGTGAGCGCTCCGCCGAGGCAGAGCGCCACCGCCACGAGTACCGGCTTCCTGCGCCTCATGCGCCCCAGTGTGGCTGACGGTTCGTCACCGAGGGGCGGATTCGCGGAAGTCAGTCGGAGATCAGGCCCTCGCGGAGCTGTGCGAGGGTGCGGGTCAGCAGCCGCGAGACGTGCATCTGCGAGATGCCGACCTCCTCGCCGATCTGCGACTGGGTCATGTTCGCGAAGAACCGCAGCATGATGATCTGCCGCTCCCGGGGCGGGAGTTTGGCGAGCAGCGGCTTCAGCGACTCGCGGTACTCGACGCCCTCCAGCGCCGCGTCCTCGTAGCCCAGGCGGTCCGCGAGGGAGCCCTCGCCGCCGTCGTCCTCCGGGGACGGCGAGTCGAGCGAGGAAGCCGTGTACGCGTTGCCCACCGCGAGGCCGTCGACGACGTCCTCCTCCGACACCCCGAGGACGGCGGCGAGTTCGGCGACGGTCGGCGAGCGGTCGAGCTTCTGCGCGAGCTCGTCGCCGGCCTTGGTGAGCGCGAGCCGCAGCTCCTGGAGGCGGCGCGGCACCCGCACCGACCACGAGGTGTCCCGGAAGAAGCGCTTGATCTCGCCGACGACCGTCGGCATCGCGAACGTCGGGAACTCCACGCCCCGTTCGCAGTCGAAGCGGTCGATCGCCTTGATCAGCCCGATGGTGCCGACCTGGACGATGTCCTCCATCGGCTCGTTGCGCGAGCGGAAGCGGGCCGCCGCGTACCGCACGAGCGGGAGGTTCAGCTCGATGAGGGTGTCGCGGACGTAGGTCCGCTCCGGGCTGTCCGCCGCCGCGCCCTCGGCGTCGAGCGCGCGCAGCCGCAGGAACAGGGAACGGGAGAGGGTGCGGGTGTCGAGGGCCGCCGGCGCGACGGCGGGCTCGGGCACGGGAAGCGCCCCGCTCTCGGCCGCGGTCGTCGCCGTCTTCTGCACGGGCACGGGCTCGGGCACGAGGACCGGGACGGGCGTGAGCGTGAGCACCTTCGAGCTGCCCTGATCTGCGGACATGCCACCCCCTAGAGGTCGCGGACGGTCGCGGTGGGCCGCGACCATCGGAGGAACGCAGCTTCCACCTGAATACCGGCCGTGGGGCTGCGGCAAACGCGTCCCCAGCAGAATGTCACATGTCGGCAACACGCTGTAGTGACTTGTCGACAAGGAGAGGTGGCATATCCGCAGGAAATGAGGGGTGTGGGGCGGTTGGGGCGGCGCAGAACCGTTTCGGACCTGTCCACCCGTTCCGGTCATGCCTCGATTCTGTTTGCGGATCTCAGGCGGGCGAAGCTCCGGGCGAGGAGCCTTGACACGTGCATCTGCGAGACGCCGAGCTCCTGGCTGATCTGAGACTGCGTCAAGTTGCTGTAGTAGCGCAGCATCAGGATCCGCTGCTCCCGCTCGGGCAGCTGGACGAGCAGGTGCCGGACCAGGTCGCGGTGCTCGACGCCGGCCAGCGCGGGGTCCTCGTACCCGAGCCGGTCGAGCAGTCCGGGCAGCCCGTCGCCCTCCTGCGCGGCCTCCAGGGACGTGGCGTGGTACGACCGTCCGGCCTCGATGCAGGCGAGCACCTCGTCCTCGCCGATCCGCAGCCGCTCGGCGATCTCGGCGGTGGTGGGGGAGCGGCCGTGCGCCGTCGTCAGGTCCTCGGTGGCGCCGTTGACCTGCACCCACAGCTCGTGGAGCCGGCGCGGCACGTGGACGGTGCGGACGTTGTCGCGGAAGTAGCGCTTGATCTCGCCGACCACCGTGGGCATCGCGAAGGTGGGGAACTGCACGCCCCGGTCCGGGTCGAAGCGGTCGATCGCGTTGATCAGCCCGATGGTGCCGACCTGGACGACGTCCTCCATCGGCTCGTTGCGGGAGCGGAACCGGGCCGCCGCGTACCGCACGAGCGGCAGGTTGGCCTCGATGAGGGCGCCGCGCACCCGGTCGTGCTCGGGCGTGCCCGGCTCCAGGTTCTTCAGCTGCCCGAAGAGCACCTGGGTGAGCGCCCGGGTGTCGGCGCCGCGGGTGCTCTGCGGCCGGGGCCGCGGGGTCTCCGGGGTGCCGCCCGCCTCGTGCTGGGGCGGGACCTGAGGTGCTGTACTGGCCGGCACGTTCACGCCACCCCTTTGGCTGGTGTAGCTGCTCGACTGGGCAACTGCGGTCAAACGGTCAAACGGTCAATTCATCCGTCAAAAGCGGTCATAGCATCACAAGACATGTCCACTGTGTGCAAGCACCGCATAACGACGTGTTGAAGGCATGGTGGACGACAAACCGGAGGCCAGGGGTGCGCGAGGCCTCAACGCGCGAGACCCCCCGCCCGGACGGCGGGGGGTCTGGTGGAGACGTACGGCGGCGCGTACCCCTGGAAAGGTTCTGGAGAATCCTGGAGGATCCTGGAAGGGTCCTAGAAGGGGTAGTCCGCGATCACCCAGGTGGAGAACTCGCGCCACAGCGCGACGCCGGCCTGGTGCGCCGGGTGGTCCAGGTACCGCTGGAGGGCGTCCATGTCCTCGACGGCCGAGTTGATCGCGAAGTCGTACGCGATCGGCCGCTCCGACACGTTCCAGTCGCACTCCCAGAAGCGCAGCTCGTCGATCTGCCCGCCGAGCGCCCGGAAGGCCTCGACACCGGCGACGACGCGCGGGTCGTCCCGCTCGACGCCCTCGTTGAGCTTGAAGAGGACCAGATGGCGGATCACCGGGGCTCCTAGTTGATGAGTTCTGTCATGAACTCTCCGACGCCCTTGGCGGCGCTGGAAAGGCCCTCGAAGCCTATCTGGACCAGGTCGGCCGAACGGTCCGGGGATGTGATGATCGCGTACAGCACGAAGACCCCGAACGCGTAGACCGCGACTTTCCTCGCCTGGGACATCCGTCCTCCCCCTCCCGGCGCCGGCATTCGGCCTCGGCGGTGGCCCACTCTAACCGAGCCTTTATGGACCAAGGGCCCTGCCATCGGGGTCTTTCGCCGCCCCCCGTACGGGTGCGGGCGGAGCAGGATGGAGAGCGAGCCCGGCGGATCTGGCAGGAATCCGCGGGGCGATGGAACCGGCCCGCACTGCGGGGTCCGCGCCGCGAGCTTCCCCCCTGACTGCGGCGCAGGACTAGGCGGACCGGTTCTCGTCGGGGGGAGCGGCTTGTCCCCCCGATGCCGCTCCCCCCGTCCTCACTCCCCGCCCTCCCTCGTTCTCCCCTCCCCCTCCCCGCCTTCACGCGTGACCGCCCGTCAGAACCGTGTGCTCTGTACGGTGCTGAGTGGCAGCGTTCCCTCGGTTCGGTTCGGTTCGCGAAAGGCGCGGCACATGACGGAGAGCACGGCGTACAGCACAGCGGACAGCGCGGCGGAGAACGGCGCTCCCGGAGAGGTCGTCTCGGCGCCCGTGGGCCGGGTGGTCGGCGGCCGTACGGAGGTGCGGGACGACGAGTGGGGCGAGGTACCGGCGGTGATCCGGCTGGACTCGCGCTTCGGGCCCGAGGCCCTCGCCGGCCTGGACGCCTTCTCGCATGTCGAGGTCGTCTACCACTTCGACCGGGTGCCCGCGGAGAAGGTGGAGACCGGCGCCCGGCACCCGCGCGGCAACACCGACTGGCCCCTCGTCGGCATCTTCGCCCAGCGCGGCAAGAACCGCCCCAACCGGCTGGGCGTCTCCCGCTGCCGGCTGCTGCGCGTCGACGGACGGGACCTCCACGTGGAGGGTCTGGACGCGGTCGACGGCACCCCCGTGCTCGACATCAAGCCGTACATGACCGAGTTCGGGCCCCGGGGCGCCGTCAGCCAGCCCGCGTGGGCCACCGAGATCATGCGGCACTACTACTGACCCGCAGAGCCCTCAGCGCGCGAGGATGCCCACAACGCACGACGCCCCTCCGGCCAGTTGCCTGGCGGGAGGGGCGTCTTCAGCGGTAGCGGAGGGATTTGAACCCTCGGTGAGTTTCCCCACACTCGCTTTCGAGGCGAGCTCCTTCGGCCGCTCGGACACGCTACCGAGAGAGAGCTTAGCCCAAAGTCGGCCAGCGATGAAATCCGTATCCCACCGCAGGTCAGCGGGTGCGGAAGAAGGCGGTGAGCTGCTCCGCGCACTCCTCGCCGAGGACGCCGCGCACGACCTCCGGGCGGTGGTTCAGGCGGCGGTCGCGGACCAGGTCCCAGAGGGAGCCGGCGGCGCCCGCCTTCTCGTCGTCGGCGCCGTACACGACCCGTTCGACCCGCGACTGCACCAGCGCGCCCGCGCACATCACGCACGGCTCCAGGGTGACGACGAGGGTGCAGCCGGTCAGCCGCCACTCGCCGGTGGCGGCGGCCGCCCGGCGGAGCGCCAGGACCTCCGCGTGGGCCGTCGGATCGCCGGTCGCCTCCCGCTCGTTGTGGCCGCGGGAGAGGACGTCGCCGGCGGGGGAGAGCACGACCGCGCCGACCGGTACGTCACCGGCCGGCACGGCCGCCGCCGCTTCGGCGAGGGCGAGGCGCATGGCGTCCCGCCAGAGGTCCGGCACGGGGCCGGCGACCGCGGACTGCACTAGCGGACGGCCTCCAGGATGTCGGAGGCGCCGATGGCGTCGGCGACCTCCCCGAGGGCGTCGTCGGTCACGGCGAGCAGGGTCCGCTCGGACATGCCGAGGTCGGCGAGGATCCGGCCGTCGCCGAGCGGACCGGCCGGCGCGATGCCGGCGCTGCCCGCGGCGGCGTCCTCGTCCTCGTCGGCCGCGGGCTCCGGCTCACCGTCCTCGGTCCCGTCCAGGTTCACCAGTTCGTCGAGCTCGCTGTCCGGGTCGTCGTCGCCGAGCAGCTCCGAGGTGAGGATCTCCCCGTACGAGGAGCGGGCCGCGGCCGCCGCGTCGGAGACGTAGACCCGCGGGTCGTCCTCCCCGTCGACACGGACGATGCCGAACCACGCGTCCTCCTGCTCGATGAAGACCAGGACGGTCTCCCCCTCGTCGGCCGCCGCCTCGCGGGCCAGATCGGCCAGGTCCGCCAGCGTCTCCACGTCGTCGAGCTCCGTATCGCTCGCTTCCCACCCGTCTTCGGTGCGCGCGAGCAGTGCGGCGAAGTACACCTGACTCTCCCACTGATCAGAGGTGTGATGATCCGGCGGCGCGCAGCTGAGCCCCGCCCAATCGGCATCGTGACAGAAACGACGGCTTGAGGAGAGGTCTTCGGCTCTTGCGTCGTGCATCAGTCTGAACCACACCGCGTTCGGGCGGGCGTACGACCCCGGCGCGCGGAGGGGGCGCGTTCCCCTCGTACGGCCGGGGCTCACCAGCGGAAGGTGCGCATGCGCATGGCCTGTCTCATCCGGGCCGCCCGGGCGCGCCGCGGCTGCACCCGGTCGCGCAGCGCCTTGGCCTCGCCGAGCTCGCGGAGGAACTGGGCGCGGCGCCTGCGGCGCTCCGCGTCGGTCTCCGGCGCGTCGGGCTCTGTCTCCGGCTCCGGGGGCTCCGTGCCGCCCCGGACCTGGCCGGATGTGTTCTGCGGGTCGGGCATCGGCCACACCACCCCATCGCTGGGTCCCTGTCCGTCCACCTTGCCGCAGCGGCGTGGGTCGGTGCCAGTGCGCGGCGGGCTACTGTTGAGTCATGCGTCTCCACGTCGTCGATCACCCGCTGGTCGCCCACAAGCTCACCACCCTGCGCGACAAGCGCACGGACTCCCCGACCTTCCGCCGGCTCGCCGACGAGCTGGTCACCCTGCTCGCCTACGAGGCGACCCGGGACGTGCGGACCGAGCAGGTCGACATCGAGACCCCTGTCACGCCGACGACCGGCGTGAAGCTGTCGTACCCCCGTCCGCTCGTGGTGCCGATCCTGCGCGCCGGTCTCGGCATGCTGGACGGCATGGTGCGGCTGCTCCCGACGGCCGAGGTCGGCTTCCTCGGCATGATCCGCAACGAGGAGACGCTGGAGGCGTCGACGTACGCCACCCGGATGCCGGAGGACCTCTCGGGCCGCCAGGTGTACGTGCTGGACCCGATGCTGGCGACCGGCGGCACGCTGGTCGCGGCGATCCAGGAGCTGATCCGGCGCGGCGCCGACGACGTGACGGCCGTGGTGCTGCTGGCGGCGCCGGAGGGCGTCGCGGTCATGGAGCGCGAGCTGGCGGGCACGCCGGTGACGGTCGTGACGGCCTCCGTCGACGAGCGGCTCAACGAGCACGGCTACATCGTGCCGGGCCTGGGCGACGCCGGCGACCGCATGTACGGGACCGCCGAGTAGCGCGTCCCCCGGGGTCCGTTCAGCAGCGGGCCGGCGCGGGCTCGGGCTTGTTCAGGGCCGCGAGCGCCGCGTCCGCCGTCGCCTTCGGCGACAGGGCCTTGAAGGCCGTACCGATGATCAGGTCGACGTCCGCCGTGGTGCGGGCGTCGACCTTCGTCGTGGTGCCCGCGAGCTGGGTGCCGAGGACGGCGAAGGCGCCCTTGGCGGCCGTCGGCGCGCCGAGCAGCAGTCCGGCGCCCTTGACCTTCTTGTCGTAGGCGGCGGGGGCGTTGCCGATCTTGCCGATGACGAAGCCGCGCTTCTTCAGCTCGTCGGCGGTGGACTTGGCGAGACCGCTGCGCGGGGTCGCGTTGTACACGTTCACCGTGACCTGGGCGGGCTTCGGCGGCTTGGCGGCGGTCGCGCTGGGGGTCGGCGCGGGCTTGCAGTCCGCCTGCTTGCCGGCGGCGGTCTTCTTCGTCCCGTCGTCGCCGGAGAACACGTCGACGAGCTGGAGCGTGCCCCAGCCGGCCGCGCCCAGCACGACCACGGCGGCGGCGGAGGCCAGGACGATCCGGCGCCGGCGGTGGGGTCGGCGCATGCGCGGGTAGACGTCCCCCGTGATGCGGTACTTTCCGCCCATGCCGGGGGGAGTGAGCATGCTCATGGGCGCAGCGTAATGCCGCCTGTGCGCGATGCCTACTTGATGATCATGTGATCGCGGCCGGATGGGCGTGAACTGCGCCCGAAAGGATCAGCCGCGGCGCGGTCAGTCCAGTTCGAGCACGCGCGCGTGGAGCACCTGGCGCTGCTGGAGGGCCGCGCGGACGGCGCGGTGGAGTCCGTCCTCGAGGTACAGGTCGCCCTGCCACTTCACGACGTGCGCGAAGAGGTCGCCGTAGAAGGTGGAGTCCTCGGCGAGCAGGGTCTCCAGGTCCAGCTGGCCCTTGGTGGTGACGAGCTGGTCGAGGCGGACCGGGCGCGGGGCGACGTCCGCCCACTGCCGGGTGCTTTCCCGGCCGTGGTCGGGATACGGCCGGCCGTTTCCGATGCGCTTGAAGATCACACGGAAAGCCTACCGGGCGACCGGCTCCCGGCGCAGCCACGCGGGACCGGTGGGATGCTGGTGCAGACCAGGACATAGCCGACATTGGGGTGGACCCATGACCGACCCGGACGCCGTCCCCGCGCCACGGGGAAGGGCGCATGTCACGCCACAGCCCGGTCGAGGTGCAGATCCACACCGGGTCGCTATGGGTCGGCGGTGACGCGTACCCCCTGCGG
>JOFO01000008.1 GCA_000721275.1 Microtetraspora glauca
CCCCACCCCGGCCCCGCCCGAGCCCGCACCGACCGCCGCACGGGCACTGCCCGAGCCCGCGCCCCCCGCCACGCGGGCCCTCGCCACGCCCGCCCCGGCCCCGGCCGCCGCACCGGCGCCGTCGGAGCCCGCGCCCTCCGCCGCGCGGGCCCTCGCCGCGCCCGCGCCGACCGCGGCCTCGACTCCCGCCGAGCCCGCACCGGTCTCCGTGCGGGCGCCGTCGGAGCCCGCGCCCTCCGCCACGCGGGCCCTCGCCGCGCCCGCGCCGGTCGCCGCACCGGCGCCGTCCGAGCGCGCGGCCACCGCCGCCCCGGCCCCTGCCGCGCCCGCGGCGCCCGGCGACGGCACGCCGGGGGAGCCGGCGCCCCGGGCCGCGGTCGCGACCGGCGCGCCGGCCGGCCCGGCGCCGACTCCGACCCCGACTCCGACTCCGACTCCGACCCCGGGCCCGGCGGCGGGCGGCCCCGGTTCCCCGGCCACCGCCCCGACGCGCGCACCGGCCCCGGCTCCGGCCCGGCCCGGCGCCCCGGACGCCGGCGCGGTGCGCCGGACGGTCCCGGCGGTCCCGGTCGGCGGGCATGTTCGGCCGGTCTCCGGCGCGCCGAACCGGCCGGGCGCGTCGGGCGGTTCCGCCGCGGCTCCGGCGGCGGGTCCGCCCCGTACCCCCGCCCCGTCAGCCGCCCCCGCCCCCGCACCCGCAGTCGCCGAGTCCGCCCCCGCGTCCCCCTCCGGCAGCTCCGACCTGCCGGAGGCCGTGGACGTCGGGGTGTTCAAGGACGAGCGGGACGTGCTCGACTTCGGGCGGATCACGGACGGGAAGGTCGCGTCGATCGCGGTGCCCGTCGCCGCCGTGGGGCGGCTGCCGCGCCGGAAGAACGTGATCGGCACGGAGACGACCGGGTCGATCCCCGTCCACCTCCTCTTCCGCGACGGCGGCGGCCCGCCCCCGGCCGGCGCCGCCGACGACGACAGCGGTCCCGACACCGTCGCGATGGCGCCGCCGGCCGGCCGGGCGGTGAGGGCCGCGATCCCCCGACCGGCCAAGCCGGCGCCGGCCAGGGCCGCGCGGCCCGCGCCGACGGCGGACCCGGCGCTCGTGGAGCGCGCGGCGAAGGTGCTGCCGGGCTGGGTCGGCGTCGCCGGCGGGCTGTTCGCGCTCGCCGGGAGCGCGGCGGTCCTGTGGTGGGCGGGGGTGGTGCCCGCCGGGGCCGCGCGGATGCTGGGCCTGCCGCCGCGTCCGTACCACGGGATCCACCTCGCCCAGTGGGCGCTGCTGGCGCTCGGCGTGCTGGTGCTGCTGTTCGCGGTGGGCGGTCTCGGCCGGGGCCGGGTCGGGTACGCCTGGGTGCTGACGCTGTTCGGCGAGTACCGCGGCACGGTCCGGCGTACCGGTCTGGTCTGGGCGAGCCCGCTGCTGCTGCGCCGCCGGGTGGACGTGCGGCTGCGGCACTGGCGCAGCGAGCCGCTGCCGGCGGTGGACGCGAAGGGGACGGCGCTGGACGTGACCGTCCTGGTGGTGTGGCGGGTCCGGGACACCGTCCGCGCGGCGCTCGGGGTGGACGACCACGAGGACTACCTGCGGGAGCAGGTGGAGGCGGCGATGGCCCGGGTGCTGTCGCAGCTGCCGGCGGACGCGTTCCACGAGGACGCGCCGACGCTGCGGGACGCGGAGGCGGTCGGCGAGGCGCTGACGCGGATGCTGTCGGCGGAGTGCGCGCCGGTCGGTGTGGACGTGTTCTCGGCGCAGCCGACGCGGATCGAGTACGCCCCGGAGGTCGCGGCGGCGATGCGCCGGCGGCGGATCGCGGCGATCGACGCGAAGCACCGGGACAGCGTGCTGACGTCGGTGGTGGACGCGGTGGACGACGTGGTCCACCGGCTGACCAGTCGTGGTCTGGTCGAGCTGGACGACTACGAGCGGAAGGCGCTGGTGAAGGACCTGACGGTGGCGTTCTACACGGGGCGCGGCGGTTCGGGGGAGGGTGCCTGAGGCCGGTCACGGCTTCCGGTCCCTCCGGTGCGGCGAGAGCGGTCGGGTCTTCCCGGCCGCCCTCGCCGTTGGTATGGACATGTTCAACTTCCGTGCCTACGGTGGTACTTGGTCTAGACCTAGAACGGTTCCCTCCGCACGCGTGCAGCACGGCCCACGGGCATCACAGAACTCCCCCACGTTCTCCCTGGAGCGACAGCATGCGCAAAAAGACAGGGCTGGCCGCGGTGGCGCTCGGCGTCACCGCCGCCTCCCTCTTCGCGACCAGCACCGCGAACAGCCACGGCTACACCGACTCGCCCATCAGCCGCCAGAAGCTCTGCGCCAACGGCACGGTCACCAACTGCGGCAACATCCAGTGGGAGCCGCAGTCGGTCGAGGGCCTCAAGGGCTTCCCGGCCGCCGGGCCCGCCGACGGCACCATCTGCGCCGGCGGCAACTCCCAGTTCGCCCAGCTGGACGACCCGCGCGGCGGCACCTGGCCGGCGACGAAGGTCACGGCGGGTCAGAGCTACACCTTCCGCTGGCAGTTCACGGCCCGCCACCGCACCACGGACTTCCGGTACTACATCACCAGGAACGGCTGGAACCCGGCCTCCAAGCTCACCCGGGCCCAGCTCGACCCGCAGCCGTTCCTCACCGTCCCGTACAACAGCCAGCAGCCGCCGTCGACGCTCTCGCACTCCGGGACCCTCCCGGCGGGCAAGACCGGCAAGCACCTGATCCTGGCGGTGTGGACGGTCGCGGACACCGCGAACGCGTTCTACGCCTGCTCGGACGTCCAGTTCTGACGTAACGCCAGGAGCTCGGCGCGGCGGCCCTCGCCGGGGCCGCCGCTGCCGGGTGCGCGTCCCGGGCGGTACGTCCGCCCCGACCCCAGCCGGTCCGGAAGGGGGGTAGGCCCAGCCCTACCCCCGGCGCACCCTCCCGCCCCATGGCCCGTGCCCGCCGCGCCCGCCTACGGTGAGCGGTCATGGAAGCGTGTGACGTGCGGCAGGCCCTGCTCCTGCGGCCCCGGCGGTATCCCTTCGGCCCCTGGCCCTGGCGGGCGGCCGGCTATCTGGCGAGCGCCGCCGCCGCCGGCGCCCTCGCCTGCGTGGTGCTCCTCGTGCTGCTGACCGCCTCGGTCCTGCTGGCCGGCATCCCGCTGCTGCTGTTCGGCGGCGTCGCCCTCGGCGGCGCCGAGCGGGCGCGGCTGCGGCTCGTCGACGGACGGCCCGCCCCCGACCCGCACCGGACGCCCGGCGCGCCCGGACTGGGGGCGTGGGTGCGGACGCGGGCGGGGGAGCGGGCGACCTGGCGGGAGCTGGCGTACGGGCTGCTGTTCGCGACCGTCCTGTGGCCGCTGGACGCCCTCGTGCTCGCCGTCGCCGTCGCCGCGCCCGGCACCCTGCTGGCCGCGCCGCTACTGCTGGCCGCCGACGGGGAGGAGGTGAAGCTGCTGAAGAGCGTGCTGGTGACCTCGTACCCCGGCGCCTTCGCCGGCGCCGCCGCCGGCGCGCTGCTCCTCGTCGCGCTGGCCTATCCCCTCGGCCTGTACGCCGCCGGGCGCGCCGCGCTGGCCCGGGCGCTGCTCACGGGCGAGCCGGACGGGCTCGGCGAGGTCATCGCGTCGCGGGCGCGGCTGGTGGACGCCTTCGAGGCCGAGCGGCGCCGGATCGAGCGGGACCTGCACGACGGCGCCCAGCACCGGCTCGTCGCGCTCACCATGACGCTGGGCCTGGCGCGGCTCGACGCCCCGCCGGACGGGCCGCTGGCCGCGCGGCTCGCGCAGGCGCAGGAGGAGGCGGGGCAGGTGCTGGCGGAGCTGCGGGAGCTGATCCACGGCATCCATCCGCAGGTCCTCGCCGACTACGGCCTCGGCCCGGCGCTCGCCGACGCCGCCGACCGCACCGCCGTCCCCGTCGACACCGACCTGGACGGGCTGCCGCGGCTGCCGGCCGCCGTCGAGAGCGCCGCGTACTTCACCGGCCGGGAGGCGCTGGCCAACGTGGACCGGCACAGCGGTGCCTCGCGCGCCCGCCTCACCGCCCGGCACGACGGCCGGACGCTGCTCCTCGCCGTCGAGGACGACGGGCGCGGTGGCGCGGACCCGGCCGGGGGTTCCGGACTGACCGGACTGGCCGACCGGCTGGCGGTCCTCGGTGGCACACTGACGATCACCAGCCCGCCGGGCGGTCCGACGGTCCTACGAGTGGAGATCCCGTGCCGCGTTCGCTCCGAGTCGTCCTCGCCGAGGACGGCGTCCTCCTCCGCGAGGGACTGATCGGGCTGCTGGCCCGTTTCGGCCACGAGGTGGTGGCCGCCGTCGGCGACGCGGAGGCGCTGCGGGCGGCGGTCGCCGCCCACGGCCCGGACGTCGTCGTCACCGACGTGCGGATGCCGC
Source organism: Microtetraspora glauca (assembly GCA_000721275.1). GTDB lineage: Bacteria > Actinomycetota > Actinomycetes > Streptomycetales > Streptomycetaceae > Streptomyces. The sequence goes on from JOFO01000008.1 coordinate 4,377, forward strand.
CCGGGTTCCAGGACGAGGGGCTGCGGGCCGCCGTCGCGCTGCGCGCCGAGCGGCCCGGCCTGCCGGTCCTCGTCCTCAGCCAGTACGTGCAGCGGGACTACGCCTCCGACCTGCTGGACTCGGGCGACGGCTCCGGCGTCGGCTATCTGCTGAAGGACCGGGTGGGGCAGGTGGAGGAGTTCGTGGAGGCCCTGGACCGGGTCGCCTCGGGCGGCACGGTCGTCGACCCGGAGGTCGTCCGGCAGCTGCTGCGGCGCCGCCGGGACCCGCTGGCGGCGCTGACCCCGCGCGAGCGGGAGGTGCTGGCGCTGGTCGCGGAGGGGCACTCGAACGGCGCGGTGGCGCGCCGGCTCGTCGTCACGGAGGCGGCCGTCGGCAAGCACATCGGCAACATCCTGGCCAAGCTGGACCTGCCGCCGGCCGAGGACACCCACCGGCGGGTCCTCGCCGTCCTCGCCTACCTCCAGGCGTGACGGCCCCGGCCCGTCCGGGCGCACGAAAGAGGCCCCTCGCTTCCGCGAGGGGCCTCTCTCCGTCGGTGCGCCGCCAGGGACTCGAACCCCGGACCCGCTGATTAAGAGTCAGCTGCTCTAACCAACTGAGCTAGCGGCGCCTGCTGACAGAGAAAATACTACCTGGTCCCGACGGGTGCTCGTGACCACCCCGCCGGGGCCACCCCGCCGGGACCTGCGGTGCGGGTCTCCGGGCGCCTCAGATCGCCAGCGACAGCACCACCGGCGCCGCCCGGCGGTTCAGCGTGTCGGCGGCCGACCGCAGCCGGTGCGCGTGCTCGATCGGGAGGGAGAGCGCCAGGCAGCCGACGGAGGCGCCGGCGGTCAGCGGGACCGCGGCGCAGACCGTGCCGACGGCGTACTCCTGGAGGTCGAGGACCGGGACGGTGGGCGGCTGGCTGTCCAGCTTGGAGAAGAGCACCTTCTCGTTGGTGATCGTCCGGGAGGTGAGCCGGGCGATCTTGTGCCGGGCGAGGTGGTCGCGCCGCCCGTCGAGGTCGAGCTGGGTGAGCAGGCACTTGCCGACGGCGCTGGCGTGGGCCGCCGAGCGGAAGTCGACCCACTCGTGCACCTTCGGGGTGCGCGGGCCGTCGGCGAACTGGGTGATCTTCACCTCGCCGTCGATGTACCGGCTGATGTAGACCGCGGCGCCGACGGAGTCGCGCAGCTCGGTGAGGGTCTCCTGGAGCTTGGCCTCCAGGGCCTCCCGGCGGGTGGAGCCGGAGCCGAGGAGGACGAGCGAGTCGCCGATGACGTACGCGCCGTCGGAGACCTGCTCGACGTACCCCTCGCGGCGCAGCATGAGGAGCAGCGGCGACAGGTGGGCGACGGGCAGTCCGGCCTCCCGCGCGATCTGGGCGTCCGACACCCCGCCGCCGTGGCGCGAGACCGTCTCGAGGACGCGCAGGGCGTACTGCACCGAGTGGAACGGCGCGGTGGGCTCGGGCTTCAGCGCCACGGTTTCCCCCTACCCGGTTGTGACCGCAAGCTTCCGTACCACGATAGCCGCCAAGGGCCGTCCACGGGGCGGCTGTTGGCGAGAATCATGCGGGGGATCCGGGCCCTGTACTGGGACGCACCACTCTGGCATATGCCAGAGGCAGCGCCCACCGTAAGACCCTCAGGTCAGGCGCGTGCGGACAGGTGCTCGCGCGCGCGTTCGGCGCGCACGGAGTCGCGGATTCCCCGCGCCGGAACGGACCCGGAACCAGGCGGTCCGCTGGCCGGAATGTGACCCCGGTCACCCGGATCGCCCCGAACGCCCCGGAATAAGGACCCAGGCGGCCCTGTTGGGCACCCCTTGGACGTACCCGCGGAGGAAGGAACCGGACGGTGAGCGAGACCGGCCCCCAGGAAGAAGCCGCCACGGCGGACCACGGCATCCGCGGAGAGGCCCTGGGCACCGCCCCTGTGCCGCTCTCCGTGCTCGACCTGGTGACCGTCGGCAGCGGCTCCACCGCGAGCGGGGCGCTCGCCACCAGCGTGGAGCTGAGCCGGCTCGCCGAGCGGCGCGGCTACCACCGGCACTGGGTCGCCGAGCACCACTCGATGCCCGGCGTCGCCTCGTCCTCCCCGGCCGTGATCCTCGCCCACCTCGCCGCCCACACCCGCCGCATCCGCCTCGGCTCCGGCGGCGTGATGCTCCCCAACCACGCCCCGCTGGTGATCGCCGAGCAGTTCGGCACCCTGGAGGCGCTCGCCCCCGGCCGGATCGACCTCGGCCTCGGCCGCGCCCCCGGCACCGACGGCGCCACCGCCGCCGCCCTGCGCCGCACCGACACCCTGAACGAGGGCGCCGACGACTTCCCGGAGCAGCTGTCGGAGCTGACCCGGTTCCTGGACGACGACTTCCCGGACGCCCACCCGTACTCCCGGATCCACGCCGTGCCCGGGCCGGTGCAGGGCCCGAAGGGCCGGCCGCCGGTCTGGCTGCTCGGCTCCTCCGGCTTCAGCGCCCGGCTCGCCGGCCTCCTCGGCCTGCCCTTCGCCTTCGCCCACCACTTCTCGGCCCGCAACACGATCCCCGCGCTCGACCTCTACCGGGACTCCTTCCGCCCCTCCGCGGTGCTGGACGCGCCCTACGCCCTGATCGGCGTGGCCGCGCTCGCCGCCGACGACGAGAAGGAGGCGCACCGCCAGGTCCTCACCGGCGCGCTGTCGATGCTGCGGCTGCGCACCGGCCGGCCCGGGCTCATCCCGTCGCCGGAGGAGGCGGAGGCGTACGGATTCGCCCCGGCGGAGCGGGAGTTCGTGGACGGCTGGCTGGCGAACGTCGTGTACGGCACCCCGGACGCGGTCCGGTCGGGCCTGGACGAGCTGCGGAAGCGGACCGGCGCGGACGAGCTGATGCTGACGGCCAACGTGCACGGCGGGGCGGCGCGGCTGCGGAGCTACGAACTGATCGCGGACGCCTACGGGTTGCCCGAGCTCGGCTGAATCCCGGATTCCGGTGGGGGAGTGGTTTCTTCCGCAACCACTCCGCCGGCTTCCCTAAGCGAACCTTAAACCGCTCGTCACGCGTGGTGGCGGGCGGTTGTGTTTTGTGCTGCACGCCTCTGACAAGGGCTTTCATCGGTGAATTGGTCTAGTCCTCATTTTGGTTCAGACCATTGACGCGCTGTTCACGGCGGGGCTATCACTGCTCCAACTCCTGTACGGCACCACCAGTACCCCCCATCGGAGGACGCTCGTGCACCCCCGTAAGTCCTTGATCGCCGCGCTGCTCAGCTCGGCCCTCGCGGCCGGCGCCCTCGCCGCCACCGCGGGCCTCGGCTCCGCCCAGGCCGCCGACGCCTCGACGACCGCCTCCGCCGGCGGCGTCCGCATCGCGTACTACGACCAGTGGAGCGTGTACGGCAACGCGTTCTACCCGAAGCACCTCGACACGCGGGGCATCGCGAGCCAGCTCGACGTCATCAACTACTCGTTCGGCAACATCCACCCGACGAACCTCACGTGTTTCATGGCCAACAAGGCCGCGGGTGACGACAACAACCCGAACGCGGGCGACGGCGCGGGCGACTCCTACGCCGACTACCAGAAGTCCTTCTCCGCGGCCGACTCCGTCGACGGCGTCGCCGACAAGTGGGACCAGCCGATCGTGGGCGTCTTCAACCAGTTCAAGGAGCTGAAGGCGAAGTACCCCCACCTGAAGATCAACATCTCGCTGGGCGGCTGGACCTACTCCAAGTACTTCCACGACGCGGCCAAGACGGACGCGAGCCGCAAGAAGCTCGTCTCCTCCTGCATCGACCAGTACCTCAAGGGCAACCTCCCGGTCGAGGGCGGCTTCGGCGGCCCCGGCACCGCGGCCGGCATCTTCGACGGCATCGACATCGACTGGGAGTACCCGGGCTCCTCCGGCGGCCACCTGGGCAACCACTACGGCCCCGAGGACAAGCAGAACTTCACCCTGCTCCTCGCCGAGTTCCGCAAGCAGCTCGACGCGTACGGCGCGGCCAACGGCGGCAAGAAGTACCTGCTGACCGCGGCCCTCCCGGCCGGCCAGGACAAGATCAAGCACATCGAGACGGACAAGATCGGCGCGTACCTCGACTACGCGAACATCATGACGTACGACATGCACGGCGCCTGGGACGGCGACGGGCCGACGTACCACCAGTCCCCGCTGTACTCCGGCTCCAACGACCCGACCGACGTCATCGCGCCGGGCCAGGAGAAGTACTCGATCGACGCGGCCATCGACTCCTGGATCGACGGCAACCCCGCCTACGGCATCGCCGGCGGCTTCCCCGCGAACAAGCTGACGCTGGGCTACGAGTTCTACTACCGCGGCTGGAAGGGCGTGCCCGCCGGCACCACCAACGGCCTCGCGCAGACCGCCACCGGCGGCTCCAACGCCCGCCCGCTCTCCCAGCAGGCCGGCATCGCGCACTACAAGGAGCTCGGCGGCGTCGTCGACAACGCGGCGACCACCTTCTGGGACGACCAGGCCAAGTCCTCGTACTTCTACAAGGACGGCGAGTTCTTCACCGGCCTGAACCAGAAGTCCATCCAGGAGCGCGTGAACTACGGCAAGCAGCGCGGCCTGGCCGGCGCGATGATGTACTCGCTCCTCGGCCTGGACGAGAACGCCACCCTGCTGAAGCAGATCAACACCGCGCTCGGCGGCACCACCGTCCCGCCGACCACCCCGCCTCCGACGACCCCGCCCACGACCCCGCCGACCACTCCGCCGACGACGCCTCCGGCCGGCTGCGGCTCGCTCCCGGCGTACGTCGCCGGCACGGTCTACAACGCGGGCAACGAGGTCTCCCACAACGGCCGCAAGTGGAAGGCCAAGTGGTGGACCCAGAACGAGGCCCCCGGCACCACCGGCGAGTGGGGCGTGTGGCAGGACCTCGGCGCCTGCTGAGGCCCGTCCGCACCGCCTGACCCCCGCATGAACCACTGCCCCCGCCCGGAATGTCCCTCCGGCCGGGGGCAGTCCCATGCCGGGAGGCCCCCGGGATCAGACCCGCGGCCGGGCGGTGCCCTCCAGCATCGCGGCGATCCGGTCCGGGGCCACGGCCCGCGAGTACAGCCAGCCCTGCCCGGTGTCGCAGCCGATCCGCCGCAGCCGCGCCGCCTGCCCGGCCGTCTCCACGCACTCGGCGGTGACGGTGAGACCGAGCCGGTGGGCCAGCTGCACCAGCGCCTCCACGATCAGCTCGTCCGCCGGGTTGGCGTGCTCCTCGTCCTGGAAACCGCGCACGAAGGAGCCGTCCAGCTTGAGGACGGAGACCGGCAGCCGGCTCAGATAGGCGAGGTTCGAGTAGCCGGTGCCGAAGTCGTCGATGGCGATCCGCACCCCCATGTCGCTGAGCGCCTGGAGCGCCTGGAGCGGCCGGCCGGCCGAGCCCATCACCGCGGACTCGGTCAGCTCCAGCTGGAGCAGGTGCGGGGCGAGCCCCGTCTCGGCGAGGATCCCCGCCACGTCCGCCACCAGGTCGGAGTCCCACACCTGACGGACCGCCACGTTCACGCTGACGAACAGCGGGCGCTCCCGCGGATGGTCCTTCTGCCACCGCCGGGCCTGCTCGCAGGCGGTCCGCAGCACCCACCGGCCGAGCTCGACGATCGAACCGTCCTCCTCGGCGATCCCGACGAACCGATTCGGCGGCAGCGTGCCGAACTGCGGATGGTTCCAGCGCACCAGCGCCTCCACCCCGCGCACCGCACCGCCCGCCAGGTCGACCAGCGGCTGGTACTCCAGCGCGAACTCGCCGCGCTCGACCGCCGGCCGCAGCGTCGAGGAGAGCGCCTGCCGGGTCATCCGGTGGGCGTTGCGCTCCGGGTCGAAGAGCGTCCACCGGGCCTTGCCGTCGGCCTTCGCCCAGTACAGCGTGGTGTCGGCGGCCTGCATCAGACAGGTCGCGGTGGCACCGGCGGCGGCCCGCTCGACCACCCCGATCGACGCGGACACCGACAGCCGCTGCCCGCCGAGGTCGAAGGGCCGCTCCAGCGCCCGCAGCACCGAGCCGGCCAGATCGGCGAGCTGCTCCGTGCCGGTGGAGTCCTCGACCAGGACGGCGAACTCGTCGCCGCCGAGCCGGGCCACCAGATGGCCCCCGCCGCGGGTGTAGCCGGCGCTGTCCGCGCACTCGGTCAGCCGCCCGGCGACGGCGGCGAGCAGCCGGTCGCCGACCCGGTGCCCGAGCGTGTCGTTGACCGCCTTGAAGCCGTCCAGGTCCAGGTAGCAGAGACCGATCCGCCCCGTCCCGCCCTGCCCGCGCGACGGGTACGGCCGGGCGGGGCCGTGGGCGCGGTACGGCTCCGGCGCGGCGGCCGGTCCGAGCGGTCCGCCCGCCCCGCCGGACGGGTCGGCGCCCTCGGCCGCCGCCGTCTCCAGCGCGGCGGAGAGGCGCTCGAAGAAGAGCGCCCGGTTGGGCAGCCGGGTCACCGGGTCGTGCATCTGGAGGTGGCGCAGCCGGGCCTGGAGCTCGCGCCGGTCGGTGATGTCCGCGACGGAGAGCAGCACCCGGCCGGTGTCCGGGACCGGGGCGACGGTCACCTCGGCCCACAGCCTGCGCCCGTCCGGGTGCTTGAGCCGGCGGGTGCAGCGGAAGCGGGAGCGCCGGCCGCGCAGCACCTCGCGGTAGGCGTGCCAGGTGCGTCCGTCGGCGGCGAGGTCGACGAGGTCGGCGGCGGCCTGCTCGCGCAGGGCGGCGCTCTCGGTCCCGAGGAGCGCGCCGAGCGAGTCGTTGGCGGCGACCACCAGGCCGTCGCGGTCCACGAGGGCCATGGCGAGCCGGGAGGCGCGGAAGGCGGCCCGGTAGTCGCGGAGTTCACGCTCCGTGAGTGCCGGGCGGGCCGGCGGGATGCCGGGCGGCTCTGGGTGGACCGGTCCTTCGGGGGTTCCGCTCACCGCTCGCTCCCGTGGTGCAGGGGGGCCGTTCACATGTGGTCGGGATGGTCGGCCTGGGACAAGTGTGCCGATCATAGAGCCAGCTCCGGGGGCCGTACCAGCGACGGAGCGGCCCGGCGGGGCCCCGGCCGGTGTGAGGCCGGCCACCGGACGCCGGCCCGCGACCGTTCCCGTACGAGTCTGTCGGGCGACGACACCAGGATGACCGAAGGTGACTGTCCGTGAGTCGTAGTCCGCCCGTCTCGCGTCCACTCCGGACCCGCCCCCTCACCCGACCGGGGCAGCGGAAACATGCGAAACGCCGCGAACCATCACAAGGTGGTGGAGGTGTCCCGCACTCGCGAACCGGAGGTCCACGTGGAGGGTCAGCAGCCACCCGGGGGAGTGGAGCGCTCCCGGCTGCGCGCCGGAGCCGCCTCGTTCACCGCGCTCGCCGCGCTGGCGGCCACCGGCCTGGTCGCCGGGCCCGCGGCGGCCGCGCCCTCGCCCGGACCCTGCGCCCTGCCCCGTACCGCCGCGCACCACTCGCTCGGCCTGTCCAGCTGGAACGGCTCCTATCCGCGCCCCGAGCGCTCCCTCGACGCGGTGATGATCTTCCTGTCGTTCCCGGACGCGACCCCGCTGACCACCCCGGAGGAGCTGACCGCCGACCACTTCCCGGCCACCACCGAGTTCTTCCAGCGGGCCTCCTACGGGCGGTTCACGCTGCGCCCGCACCCCCGGACGACGTGGACGGAGATGCCCCGCCCGTCCACCGACTACGACATACGGCGTGACTGGGACGCCGGGAACCGGGCCGCGTACCTGCGGGACGCGATCGCCGCCGTCGACGACTCCGTCGACTTCTCCCGGTACGACATCGTCTACCTGGTCGCCGACCCGGACGCGCCCGGCGTCGACTCGGACGCCACCAAGGTCGTCAACCTGGAGCGCCCGCTGGAGGCCGACGGCACGCGGATCCGGCGGGTCGTCACGGTCTTCGAGCGGCACCCGCCGGACCGGAACGTCCTCGCCCACGAGACCGGCCACGTCTTCGACCTGCCCGACCTCTACCGGCGGCCCGCCGACGGCAAGGGCGACTGGGACACCCACGTGGGGGACTGGGACGTCATGGGCAGCCAGTTCGGCCTCGCCCCCGACCCCTTCGGCTGGCACAAGTGGAAGCTGGGGTGGCTCGACCGCTCCCAGGTGACCTGCGTCCAGGGCGGCGAGCCGCGCGTGGTCGGCCTGGAGCCGGTCTCCGCCGCGCCCGCGACCCCCACCACGCGCTCCACCCGGCTGGCCGTCGTCCGCACCGGCCGGGACAGCGTCCTCGCGATCGAGGCCCGCGCCGCCACCGGCAACGACGCCGACACCTGCACGGAGGGCGTCCTCGTCTACCGGGTGCGGGCCGGCGCGTCCTCCGGCGACGGCCCGGTCGAGGTCGTCGACGCCCACCCGGAGACGGAGGCCTGCTGGGAGCGCTCGGTGTACCCGCCGCTCGCGGACGCGCCGCTGGAGGTCGGGGAGACGCTGACCGTGCCCGGCACGGACGTGCGCGTCGAGGTCGCCGACCGCAGCGAGGCCGGCGTGTGGACGGTGAAGATCACCCCGCCGCTCACCGAGTGAGCCGTCCGGAGACGCAAGAAGGCCCCGGGACACAAGAAGGCCCCTCGCTTGCGCGAGGGGCCTTCTCCGTCGGTGCGCCGCCAGGGACTCGAACCCCGGACCCGCTGATTAAGAGTCAGCTGCTCTAACCAACTGAGCTAGCGGCGCCTCTGCGGGTGTCCGGGGCGACCAGCCAGCGCGGCCCGGACCCCGTCCCGGCCGGCACCAGCGGCGGCACGGTCACCGCGTCGCCGGTGCCGTGGCAGAGCGGCCGGGGCACCGCGTCGCCCCACTCCTCCCAGTCCAGCAGCGCGGGCAGCCGCTGGGCCGTGCCGGGCGCGGCGAAGAGCAGCGTCCGGCCCCGGTGCGCGGCCACCGGCCCCGAACCCGGCCCCTCCTCCCACAGCCGGTCCAGCATCCGCCGCCCGAAGACCGGGTCCACGCTGACCACGTCGAAGGCGGTCCCGCAGGGCAGCACCGCCGGCGACTCCGGCCGCGCCCGCCACCGCGCGAGCGACGCCTGGGGGTCCCCGCCGGCCGCCGAGGCCAGCCAGGCGGCGCCGTCCGCCGTCACCCGGGCGGTCTGGTGCCGGTCCTCGTCCCCGGTCCGCAGGAAGCGGTAGACGTCGGAGGGGGACGGGGTCTCGTCGCGCAGCCAGGTCGTCGTCGTCATGCGCACAGGTCTACCGCCGGTGACGGAACGGTCGCCGAAAGTTCCGCGAAACCCTGCGGGGGCCGTCGCCGGGGGAGTATCGTGCGCCCCGCATATGCCGAACGCGTGTTCCGGCCCGCGGGGACACCGCCCGCGTCAGTCCTCGGCGGGCCGCCCGTTCGTACGGATCAGGTCCCGCCCGAACTCGATCATCTTCCGCGCGTAGTCCTCGGTCCACGCGGCCCGCTCGGCCACGTCCGCCGCCGACAGCCGGTCGAACCGCTTCGGGTCGGCGAGCTGCGCCGCCGCCACCGCCTGGAACTCGATCGCCCGGTCCGTCGCCGCCCGGAACGCCAGCGTCAGCTCGGTCGCCCGGGACAGCAGCTCCTTCGGGTCCTCGATGGACTCCAGGTCGAAGAAGTGCTCCGGATCGGCGGTCGCCTCGGCAGGCTCGAAGACCAGGGGCGCCGGCCGCAGCCGCCGCTGTCCGCTCCGCTCGGCGGGTTCCGCCATCGTTCCGTTCCTCCTCGCACGCGCACGGCCCGGACCTCCGGGCCACCCCCCATTGTCCCGCCCCGCGCAAGACCGCCCCGGCAGGCCGGTCCCCGCCCCGGTCACGGCGTCCACGCCACCCGGTGCTCGGCCAGGTGGGAGAGGACCGCGTGGTTGGCCTCCCAGCCGTCCGGGAACTTCACGGTGACGCCCAGCTGGACCGGTTCCGTGGAGGGGTGCTCGTCGAGGAGGTCGGTGACGCCGGCCCGGCAGACGACGACGCACGCGTGCCGGTGCCGGGACGCGAGGACGCAGAGGCGGCCGGTCTCCAGGTGGAAGGCGGTCGCGTCGGGACGGCCCGACAGCGGGTGCAGGACGACCGTGACGTCGTACTCGCGGCCCTGGAGCCGGTTGGCCGTGTCGACCGTCACGCCCGACACGCCGAGCCCCGCCAGGGCCGCGCGGACCGCCGCCGCCTGGTCGCGGTGGGCGGTGCCGACCGCGATCCGGTCGGCGGTCAGCGGCACCGGCGCGTCGGAGCGCTCGCTGACCGCCGCGCCGCCCCGCTCCAGCAGCCGGCGGACCACCAGGGCGACCGCGTGCACGGCCTCCGGGTCGGTGCGCGGCGTGTGCCGGGCGGGCAGTTCGAGCAGGCCCCAGCCGGACTCGGCCGCCTCGTCCAGCACCCGGTCGGCTGCCGAGCCGTCCGAGGCCACGCCGAAGGCGAGCCGGCGGTCCCCGGGACCGGTGCCCGCCCGGAACGGCGTGTACGGGTAGAAGGCGGCCGACACCAGCGGCGCCGCCGATGCCGGCAGCCGCCACGACACCGGCAGCCGGTGCTGCGGCAGCTCCGGGTTGTGCGCGAGCAGCGTCGACACGGCGCTCGCCGACGGGTCGTAGGACAGCCCCGCCCACTGGTCGGCCCCCACCACCGAGAACGGGTCCAGCTGCCCCGGGTCGCCCACGAACAGGGCCCGCTCGAAGAGCCCCGCCACGGCCAGCAGCGCGTCCGAGCGCATCTGGTACGCCTCGTCGACGATCGCGTGCGCCCACGGCTCCACGTTCTTCACGTGCGCCCACTTGGCGGCCGTCGAGATCACCACCGGCAGCCCCGCCAGGTCCCCGGCCTTCGCCGACTTCCGCACCTGGTCCAGCGCGTCGAGCGCCTTGTCGTACGGGTCGCCGTCGCTGGAGTGCAGCCGGCCCACCTCCAGGTCCGGCTCCTTTTCGGCGAGCCGCAGCACCAGGTCGTCCACCTGCGCGTTGGTCTGCGCGACCACCATCAGCGGGCGGCCCGCGGCGGCCAGTTCCAGCGCGGCCCGCACCACCAGGGTGGACTTGCCGGCGCCGGGCGGGGAGTCGACGACGACGCCGCGGGCGGCGCCGTGCAGGGTGTCGGCCAGGATCGCGGCCGTCGCCTCACCGGCGGCGGCGGACGGGTCGAACGGGGTCACAGCAGGTCCTCGGGGGTCACGGCGTCGGGAAGCTCGGCGTCGGCGGAGCGCGGCGGGCCGCCGTGGGTCCACGGCGTCTCCTCCGGGTCGGGCAGTCTCGGCCCCACCCGCTGGTCGTGCTCGAAGAGCGTCCAGGCGATCCGCTCGCCCTTCTCCGGCACCGTGCCCTCCGCGGGCTCCCGCGACCGGCCCATCTTGTCCAGCAGCCGCAGCACCAGGGAGCCGTCCTCCTCGCGGCGCACGACCTCCGCCGACTGCGGCTTGCCGCCCAGCGAGCGCCACACCTTCACGCCCTCGTCCAGATGCGGCCGGTCGTCCGTGCGCACCGCCAGCAGCGGGCGCGGCGCGGGCCGCTTCGACTCCGTCCACGCCATGGTCACCTCGGTGACCTCGCCGGTGAACGCCTCCCCGGACAGCCGCCGTCCGGCCATCACCAGCGGATCGTCCAGCGCCTCCTGGGCGTCGAGCTGCCCCTGCGCCTGCTCACGCGCGGCGAGCTTGGCGGCGGCGGTCACGGCGTCGTCGCGGCGCGGCTGCGGCGGCTCCCCGGCGGCGATCCGGTCCCGGTGCGCGGTGAACGACCAGCGGTCCCGGGTCCACCGGTCGGCGACCCGCGCTCCCTCGGGCAGCGCCCGCAGCAGGCCGAGCGCCCGCCAGGTCGCGTCCCACGTCGGCCGCAACTGCGAGGCCACCAGCCGCCGGACCTCCCGCTCGGCGCGGTGCAGCCCGGCGAGGGCCGCCTCGGCCGTCTCGCCGTCCTCGGCGGCGCCGACCGCCTGCCGGGCCCGGTCGTACGCCTCGATCGCCGGCGCCAGCAGCCGGTTGTCGAAGGCCGGGTCGGTCGCGGGCCCGGCCGGCGGGCACAGCAGCTGCCCGTCGGCGTCCCGCCCCAGCTCCGCCCGGTACGCCGCCACGGCGCCCGGCTCGTCGCCCTCCGGGTCGATCCAGGCGAGCAGCGCCCCCAGGTGCTGGTCCTCCAGCGACGACTGCCCGGTCGCCCAGTGCCGGTTGAGCAGGTCGGTCGCCGCGAGCAGCAGCGAGGACCCCGGCACCCGCGCCCGCTCCCCGTAGTGCGTCAGCCAGCGCCCGAGCAGCGGGACGCGCGGCGGCGCGGGGTACGGCGTGTCCGGGTCCTGCTCGGCGGTGCGCCGGAACCGCGTGGACCGCCCCAGGAGCCGTACGTACTCGATCCCGGCGCGGCTGGGCACGATCAGCTGCGGCGCGTCGGCGCACAGCTCGACCTCGACCCTCGTCCGCTTCCCGGTCTCCGCGTCCGTCTCGTTGCGCTCCACCAGCTCCACGGCGTCCGCGAACCCGTCGACGTACGGCAGCACCTCCTCCGCCAGCTCCGCGAGGAACGCGAACCGCAGCTCCCGGTCCCGCGGCTGCGGCACCACCAGCAGCCGGGGCTCCTCCGGGTCGGTGCCGACCAGCGCGCCCAGCGGGGCACCGGCCTCGCCGGCGGTGGTCAGCGGCACGAGGACCAGCGGCCGCTCGCCGAGGTGCCGGTGCCGGACGGTCGCCAGGGGCTGCGCCCGGCCCGCCTCCACGGCCTCCATCCGGGCCAGGTGCGCGATCAGCGACATGCGGCGGCCTCCGTCAGCGCTTCCTGCCGCAGCGTCCGCGCCCGGCGCAGCGCCGCCACCGCCGGGTCGTCCGGGTCGCCGGCCTCGCCGCGCGCGGCGGCCAGCACCGCGCCGACCGTCGTCAGCCCGCCCAGCTCGCCGCGCACCGCCCGCCCCAGGGTCTGCACCGCGTCCGCCGCCCGGGCCCGCGACCGGCAGTGGAAGCCCAGCTCGCAGGCGGCCAGGCACTCCGGCGCGTACGCGTGCGGGATCGCCTCCACGGCGGCGGCCAGCTCCTCGGCCGAACAGCCCCGCACGTCGAAGCTCAGCCCCTCCGGCAGCGCGTCGGCGATCTCCTCGATCCGGGTCAGCCGCTCCAGCTGCCGCCGGGTGACCGCCCGCTGCCTGCGCACGTCCACCACGGACGCCGTCGGCAGGTTCGAGAAGTCCTTCGGGCAGACCAGCAGCACCGCGTGCCCGACCTCGGCGCCCTCGGTGAGCGCGGCGACCCGCTCCAGCGCCAGCACGTACACCGCCGCCTGCCGGGCCGCGGCCCCCACCTTCGCCGCGTCCGCGGCGCCGTCCACCATCGGGAACGACTTGATCTCCACGACCGTCCACCGCCCGGCCGGGTCCACCACCACCGCGTCCGGCTCCAGGTGCACGGGCGAGCCCGCCACCTCCAGCGTCAGCAGCGGATGGTCGAGCAGCGTCCACCCGCCGGCCGCGGTCGCCTCGCGCAGCGCGAGCGCCGTCCGCGCGGTCCGCCCCTCGGGCCCGGACGCCGACAGGTCGGGTACGGCGACGGTCCCCGGGTCCTCGACGCCGAAGAGCCGCAGCAGCTCCCGTCCGCCGTCCGCCTTCACCTTCGCCTCGAAGCTGTTGCCGCGCACGATCGCGAACTGCGACTGGCCGAACGGCGCCGGCGACCCCAGCCGGGACGCGAGCGCCCCCTTGTCCACCCCGGCGCCGTCGAGCAGCGCCCGCCGCCGGCACCCCGGATTCGCCGCCAGCGCGGCCAGCGCCCGCGCGTCCAGCGGGCGCGGCGGAACCGCCGGCCCGCGCAGCTCGGCCAGTCTCTCCCGCGTCCTGCGCCGGCTCGCCGGGGTCGGCACGGGGTCCGTCGTCTGCGGCGGCCGTGACCCGCCGTCGTCCAGGGATGCGCTCACCCGCGGAAGTCTCGCATCCGCCACTGACAACGCGGGCGCGTTCCGGCCCAGGACACCGGGAGTTCGCGCCCGGGCCGCCTGCGCGATGATGAGAGGACCCGCCGAATCCGCGTATCCGCGCCGCACCCCACTGGAGAGCACCACCCATGGCACCGCGCATCCTGCTCGCCCGTCACGGCCAGACCGAGTGGTCGCTCCTCGGACGCCACACCGGCAGGACCGACATCCCGCTGCTCGACGAGGGCCGGCGCGGCGCCAAGCTGCTCGGCGAGCGGCTGCACCGGGGCCCCTGGCAGGGGCTGCCCGGCGTCGAGGTGCGCACCAGCCCGCTGGTCCGCGCCCGCGAGACCTGCGACCTGGCCGGTTTCGGCGACCGCGCGGAGCCCTGGGACGCCCTGATGGAGTGGGACTACGGCGCCTACGAGGGCCTGACGCCCGCCCAGATCCAGGAGCTGCGCCCGGGCTGGCTGATCTGGCGCGACGCCGTCCCGGACGGCGAGTCGCTGGCCGAGCTGTCCGCCCGCGCCGACCAGGTCGTCGAGTGGGCCCGCTCGGCCGACCGGGACGTACTGGTCTTCGCCCACGGGCACATCCTCCGGTCCATCGGCGCCCGCTGGCTCGGCGAGGACGTCTCCTTCGCCGCCCGGATCCGCCTCGACCCGACGAGCCTGTCGGTGCTGGGCTGGGCGTACGGCGCGCCGGCGGTCGAGCGCTGGAACGACACGGGCCACCTGGAGGGCTGACCCGGGCGGTCCTCAGCCGCCGCTGAGGAGGAGCCGGGTCTCGGCCAGCAGCCCGCGGATCCGCGCCGACGCGATCCCGTCCAGCGACCGCGCCACCCGGCGCGCCTCCGCCTCGGCCTCGTCGCGGCGGCCGGCGCGGACGAGGTGGCCGGCGAGCTGGGCGCGGTAGAGCGCGAGGTTGCGGGCGAAGCGGGGGTGCTGGAGGACGGTGGCCCGGTGGGAGTGGCGGGCGGCGCGGCTCCAGTCGCCGAGGGCGGCCCAGGTGTGGGCCTCCAGGGCCTCCAGTTCGGGTTCGCCGAAGAAGGACATCCACTCGGGGTCCTGGTCGGCGTGGCCGCGGCCGAAGTGGTCGTGGGCGCGGCCGAGGCACGCCTCGGCCGCGGAGCGGTCGCCGAGTCCGGCCCAGGCGGCGGCCTCGCGCAGCGAGAGCAGGGCGAGCAGCCGGGGCGAGTCGAGCGGCGCGGCGGCCCGGAGCCCGGCCTGGGCGGCGCGGACGGCCTCGCGGTAGCGGCCGGTGTCGCGGGCGAGGAAGGACGTGTTGCAGAAGGCGTGCGCCTCCAGGGCCGCGTTGCCGGAGACCCGGGCGGTGGCCAGGGCCTCGGCGTAGTGGGACCGGGCGTCCTCGTGGCGGCCGGAGTCGTGGGCCAGCCAGCCCACCGAGAGGGACAGCTCGCCGGCGCCCGCGAGCAGCCGGTCCTCGGTGGAGCGGCGGGCCGCGGTCCCCTGGTCGAGCAGCGCGTAGGCGGTGCGGAGCGGCTGGGCGGCGGACGCGTACAGGCCGTCGGCGCCGTGCCGGTCGTCGAGCAGGCGGATGCGGCGGACGGCCTCCTCGACGGCGAGGACCTCGGCCTCGCCGACGCGGTGGGTGCCGCGGGGGCTGGGGATCGCGGCGGCGGTGGAGCCGAGTCCCCAGGCGGCGGCCGCCACGGTGGCGGTGCCGCTGGTCATGAATGCGCGACGCAGCACGTCGCTCTCCTCATCGTTCCGGGTCGGGAGGGCGGGGGGCCCGGAGGCCCCGGCCGGTGCGGCCTGCCGTCGGCCGCGTACCGCCTCCCGGGCAGAGAAGCCCAGGTCGGCGAGGGTCAGCCCGGGGAACATGTGCAGGAAGACCCGCTCGTACGCGTAGTTCGGGCAGCGGATCTCGCCCGCCTCCACGCGCCCGATGTAGCGGGCGTCGCACGCGACCTGTTCGCCGATCTCCCGTGCCGCCCGGCGGACCGAGGCGGCGAACTCCGCCGGCGACTGCTGACCGCGGAGCCGTCTGAAGGCGAGATTGGGAACTGCCCGTGACATGGCCATGGCCGAGCCCTCTCCTGGTGCTGCCGGTGTTCCGGCGGCATGAACGTACCTGCTGTGACCGGATGCCTACGCTGAGTTTGGCTACAAATCGGATATCTCGCCTGCGATCTGCCATGAACTGCCATCCTTTGCGGCGGCGTGCCGCCGTAGCCGTTGACGCGCACGGGCGTTGAACCGTATGGGAGAGACGGAACGTGTCTCCTCTGGGAAAGCGAGGAGGGGTCCATGTCAGAGAACGCCGCGCCTTTCGAGCCCTGCGACCTGGTGACCGTGCCCGCCCGGCAGGGCCTGGAGGCCGTCGACATCCTGCGCCGCAGCGGCGCCCCCGCCGTCGGGCCCGTCCTCCACGACGGCGCCTGCGACACGCTCGGCTTCCTCGTCCCGCCCGGCACCGCCGCCGCCTGGGACCTCCCCGGCAGCGCCTGCACCCGCACCTCCGGCCGCGGCCTGCGCCTCCCCGAACTCCCCGAACTGCCCGAGCCCGCGGGCGACGCCCCCCGCCCGGCCGGCTGGCTGCTGCCGCCCGGCGACACCGGCCCGGTCACCGACCCGGCCGTGCTGCGGCACGCGCTCGGCGAGGCCGCCCGGCTCATCGAGGCGGCCGACGGCTGTCACTGACGCCCCCGCCCCGGTCCGTCCGATAATGGACGGATGGCCAGGAACAAGCAGCGCGAGCGGGCGGCGGCCGCCGCCGTCTCCGAGACCGTCGACGGCGGACTCGCCGAACTCCTCCCCGACCGCGACCGCCCCCGTGCCTGGACGCTGCTCCTCGACGGCGCCCCCCAGTCCCACGTGGACCTCGACGACCCCGCCGCGCTGACCTTCGAGTACCAGCGGCGGCTCGGCCACGTCGCCGACCTCGCCGCCCCGCCCGGCCGCCCCCTCCAGGCCGTGCACCTCGGCGGCGGCGCCTTCACCCTCGCCCGGTACGTCGCCGCGACCCGGCCCCGTTCCACCCAGCAGGTCGCCGAGATCGACGAGCCCCTGGTCCGCCTCGTCCGCCGGGAACTGCCGCTGGACCCCGGCGCCCGGATCCGGGTCCGCGCCACCGACGCCCGCGCCGGGCTCGCCAAAGTCCCCGACGGCTGGGCCGACCTGATCATCGCGGACGTCTTCCGCGGCGCCCGCACCCCCGCCCACCTGACCAGCACCGAGTTCCTGGCCGAGGTACGGCGCGCGCTGCGGCCCGGCGGCACGTACGCCGCCAACCTCGCCGACGGGCCGCCGCTCGCCCACCTCCGCGGCCAGATCGCCACCGCCGCCGCCGTCTTCCCCGAGCTGGCCCTGATCGCCGACCCGACGGTGCTGCGCGGACGCCGCTTCGGCAACGCGGTCCTCGTCGCCTCCGACCGGGAACTCCCGGTCGCCGACCTGACCCGCCGGGTCGCTGGCGACCCGCACCCCGGCCGGGTCGAACACGGCCGCCCGCTCGCCGACTTCACCGGCGGCGCCGCCCCGGTCACCGACGCCACCGCGAAGGCGTCGCCCGCCCCGCCGCCCTCCGTCTTCCGCTGAACGCACGCACGCACGGCCGGGCCGCGGGGAGGGTCAGGCGGCGCGCTCCTCGATCTGCACGCGGGGCGCCGAGTCGTGCCACAGGGCGAACACCGAGATCTCCCGCCCGCCCCCGGTGAACGTCACCCGGATCCACGACGGCTGCTTCCACACCTGCATCCGCCAGCCCGCCGCCGGGGTCGCCGACACCAGTTCGGCGGAGCTCTCGCCGAGGTCGAAGGTCACCCGGCCGCCATCCGTCGGATAGGACCTCACCCCCGAGGACGCGCCCGAGGACGCGCCCGGGGAGGAGCCGGACGGCGCCCCCGGCGACGGGTCCGAGGACGGGGCAGCCGGGGCCGTCGACGGCGCCGGCGTGGTCGGCGGCGGGGCCGCCGGGCGGGTGGGATCCGGGGAGGCGTCCGCCGGGGACGACGGGGGAGCGGTGGCCGGCGGGGTCGCCGCCGGACGGCTCGTCGAGGACGTCACCGGGTCGCCGATCGCGGTCTCCGCCGGCACGATCGCGGCCGGCGTGCCGACCGGCAGCGGCAGCGCGCGCGGCGGGTCGTAGACGGTGCCGGACAGCACCGTGTGCACTCCCCACCAGGAGAGCGTGACCGCCGCGCCGGTGGCGAGCGACCAGGCCAGGGCGTGAACGAGTCCTCTTCGCATCGGGGCCATAGTGCACCACGCCCGGCCGGCCCCGGCGGGGAAGGTGCGGATGACCGGGGCGTCGCCCGAATGGCGTACGGTGCGGGCCATGGCAAGTGTGCTCGTGGTCGAGGACGACCAGTTCGTGCGCTCCGCCCTCATCCGCCAGCTGACGGAAGCCTCCTACACGGTACGGAGCGTCGGCACGGCCCTGGAGGCGCTGCGCGAGGTCGCCCATTTCCGCTTCGACGTCGTCGTGCTGGACCTCGGACTGCCCGACCTGGACGGGTCCGAGGCGCTGAAGATGCTGCGCGGCATCACCGACGTACCGGTGATCATCGCGACCGCCCGGGACGACGAGGCCGAGATCGTGCGGCTGCTGCACGCCGGCGCCGACGACTACCTCGTCAAGCCGTTCTCCGTCGACCACCTCACCGCCCGGATGGCCGCCGTGCTCCGCCGCGCCCGGGCCGTCTCTGGGGAGCCCGCGCCGCCGACCGAACTCCGCGTCGGCGGACTCGCCATCGACCCGCTGCGCCGCCGGGCCGCGCTCGACGGCGTCCCGCTCGACCTGACCCGGCGCGAGTTCGACCTGCTCGCCTTCCTCGCCGGCCGGCCCGGCGTGGTCGTCCCCCGCAAGGAACTGCTCGCCGAGGTCTGGCAGCAGGCGTACGGCGACGACCAGACCATCGACGTCCACCTGTCCTGGCTGCGCCGGAAGCTCGGCGAGACGGCCGCCCGGCCGCGCTACCTGCACACCCTGCGCGGCGTCGGCGTGAAGCTGGAACCGCCCCGCGAACCCGCCGCCGAACCCGCTCCCGGACCCGCGCCGGAGCGGCAGCCGTGAGAACCGGAGCGGCAGCCGCGGGACGGGAGCACCGGCCGTGAGATGGGCGCTCGTCAAGGTGGCGCTGGCCGTCACCGCCATGGTCGTCATCGCCTTCGCCGTCCCCCTCGGCCTCGTCGTCAAGGAGATGGCCCGCGACCGGGCCTTCTCCAACGCCGAGCGGCGGGCGGCCGGGCTCGCCCCGGTCCTCGCCATCACCACCGACCGGGCCGAGCTGGAGAAGGCCGTCGCCACCACCGAGGACGGCGCCGCCGGCCGGCTCGCCGTGCACGTCCCGCCCGCCGGGCCGGACGGCCGCGCCCTGGAGATCGGCACCCGCCGCGCCGACGCCGGCGAACTGACCGCGACCCGCACCCTCGGCCGGGCGTCCATCGCCGAGGTCCCCGGCGGCTACGCCCTGCTCCAGCCGACCGCGCTCAGCTCCGGCGAGGTCGCCGTCGTCGAACTCTTCGTCCCCGAGGCCGAGGTGACCAACGGCGTCGCCACCGCCTGGCTGGTCCTCGCCGGCGTCGGCGTCGCCCTGATCGCCGGCTCCCTCGCCGTCGCCGACCGGCTCGGCGTCCGCATGGTCCGCCCGGCCCAGCGGCTCGCCGGCGCCGCCCACGAACTCGGCGAGGGCCGGCTCGGCGTCCGGGTCCCCGAGGAGGGCCCGCCCGAACTGAAGTCGGCCGCCGTCGCGTTCAACTCCATGGCCGACCAGGTCGTGCAGCTCCTCGCCAACGAGCGGGAGCTCGCCGCCGACCTCTCCCACCGGCTGCGCACCCCGCTCACCGTGCTCCGCCTCAACGCCGCCTCGCTGGGCTCCGGCCCCGCCGCCGACCAGACCCGGGCCGCCGTCGAGCAGCTGGAGCGCGAGGTGGACACCATCATCCGCACCGCCCGCGAGGCGAAGCCGCAGACCACGGCGCCCACCGGCCCCGGCGCCGGCTGCGACGCCGCCGAAGTGGTCCGGGAGCGGATGGAGTTCTGGTCCGCGCTCGCCGAGGACGAGGGGCGGCTGGTCCGGCTCGCCGGGGTGGAGCGGCCGGTACGCATCCCGGTGGCGCGCCCCGAGCTCGTCGCCGCCCTCGACGCGCTGCTCGGCAACGTCTTCCGGCACACCCCCGAGGGCACCGCCTTCTCCGTCGACGTCCACAACGGCGAGGACGCGGTCATCGTCCTCGTCTCGGACGCGGGCCCCGGCATCGCCGACCCGGACGCGGCGCTCGCCCGCGGCAACAGCGGCACCCGGGCCGGCTCCACCGGCCTCGGCCTCGACATCGTGCGCCGCATGGCCGAAACCACCGGCGGCGACGTGCGGATCGGGCGCTCGGTGCTCGGCGGCACCGAGGTGCGGATCTGGATCGGGCTCGGCGGCCACCGCCCCGGCGGCGAGGGCCGCCGCGCCCGCCGGCCCGCCCGCCGCCGCAGGGCCGCGCGGCGCTGAACCTTTGCCGGTGCTGATGGCTCCCTTAAGCGGAGCCTAAGAATCCCAACCAGGCGCCCTCGTACGGCAATTGTCCGTTTCCCCGGCGCTAGCGTGCTGCCCGCACCCCACCCCCGCCCCACGGAGGCATCCCCAGCATGGGCAGCAGCGCGCACCGGCGCAGGACCAGCGGCCGTACGAAGGCCGTCGGCGCGATCGTCGCGGCGGCGATCGCCGGCGGGGCGGCCTTCGCCCTCGGCGGTACGGCACAGGCGGCGGGCGTCGGCGCCGCCTACACCCGGACCAGCTCCTGGACCGGCGGCTACACCGGCCAGTACGTGATCACCAACAAGAGCTCCGCCGAACGGTCCGGCTGGACCCTGGAGTTCGACCTGCCCGCCGGGACCGTGATCGGCTCCCTGTGGAACGGCGACCACACCGTCTCCGGCCGGCACGTCACCGTGAGGCCCGCGAGCTGGAACCGGACGCTCGCCCCCGGCCAGTCCGTCACCGTCGGCTTCGTGACCTCGGCGGCCGGAACGGCAGGGGACCCGTCCGGCTGCCTCATCGACCAGGCCGTCTGCTCGGCCGGCGGCCCCGCCCCCACCCCCAGCGGCCGCCCCACCGACCCGCCGACCGCCACCGCGTCCCCGAAGCCGACCCCCACGGCCACGGCCACCGCCACCGCGAGCCCGAAGCCCACCGCCACCGCCACCGCCACGACGAGCCCGAAGCCGACCCCCACCACCCCGACGCCCACCGCACCCCCCACCACCCCGCCGGCCGCCGCCGCCCGCTTCGCCCCCTACGTCGACACCTCGCTGTACCCCGCGTACGACCTGCTCGCCACCGCCGACGCCACCGGCGTGAAGGAGTTCAACCTCGCCTTCATCACCTCCGGCGGCTCCTGCGCCCCCCTGTGGGGCGGGGTCACCGACCTCGCCTCCGACAAGGTCGCCGCCCAGATCGGCGCCCTGCGCGCCAGGGGCGGCGACGTGCGGGTCTCCTTCGGCGGCGCCGCCGGCCACGAGCTGGCGCTGAACTGCGCGACCGCCGCCGACCTGGCGAAGGCGTACGGCAAGGTCGTCGACCAGTACCGGCTGACCAAGGTCGACTTCGACGTGGAGGGCGCCGCCCTGCCCGACACGGCCGCCAACACCCGCCGCGCCCAGGCCATCGCCCAGCTCCAGAAGAGCCACCCCGGCCTGAACGTCTCCTTCACCCTGCCGGTGATGCCCGAGGGCCTGACCCAGCCCGGGGTGAGCCTCCTCGCCGACGCGAAGAGGAACGGCGTCCGGATCGACGCGGTCAACATCATGGCGATGGACTACGGCCCCGCCTACAGCGGCGACATGGGCACGTACGCCGTCCAGGCCGCGACGGCGACCCAGGCCCAGCTCAAGGGCGTCCTCGGGCTCTCCGACGCGGCGGCCTGGAAGACCCTCGCGATCACCCCGATGATCGGCGTGAACGACGTCGTGTCCGAGGTCTTCCGGGTCGACGACGCCACCCAGCTCGTCGACTTCGCGAAGACCCGGGGCATCGGCTGGCTGTCGATGTGGTCCTCCACCCGGGACAAGCAGTGCGCGGCCGGCGCGGTGAACTACGCCGACGCCACCTGCTCCTCGATCCTCCAGCAGCCGCTGGCGTTCACCAAGGCGTTCGCCGCCTACCGCTGAGCCGCTCCCGTCCCCCCACAGCGCGTGCCCCGGCCGGTGCCACCCCACCCCCGGCCGGGGCACGCCCCTGTCCGCGCGCGGCGGGTCAGGCCCGGGAGCCCTTCCACTCGTCCGCGTAGTCGTCGAAGATCGCCCGCAGGTGGTGGCCGATCTTCAGGTAGTCGAGGTCGTCCAGGTTGGCCAGCGAGACCCGGACCGACCACTCGGGGCCGTCGAAGCCGCCGCCGTTGAGGAGGACGACGCCGGTCTGCTCGGCGAGCCGGAACAGCGGGTCGACGGGCTCGTAGTTCTTCTCCAGGAAGTCGGCGAAGTCCTTCCCGTGGACCCGCTCGGCCTCGGCGAGCAGGTCCAGCTCGATGTAGTAGCCGGCCCGCTTGTCGTCGTCGGCGATCTTCATCTGGGCGCCTTCGAGGAGCAGGTCGAGCCGCTGCCCCACGATCGCCCGCAGCCGCTCCTTGTACGCCTGGCCCTCCGGGAGCATGTCGAAGAGCGAGAAGAGCGTCATCATCACCTGCTGCGGCAGCGACAGGCCGGCGGTGTGGTTGAGGGCGACCTGCCGGGAGTCGGCGACCAGCCGGTCGATGAAGCGGATCTTCTCCGGCTCCAGGGTGAGCGTCCCGTACCGCTTGGCCAGGCGCTCCTTCTCGGCGGCCGGCAGCTCGGCGATCATCCGGTCGATGACGTTGTCGTCGTGGAGGCCGATGACGCCGAGGCGGTGGCCGGTGCAGCCGTAGTGCTTGGAGTACGAGTACACGAGCAGGGTGTTGTGCGGCAGGTCGGCGGCGACCGAGCGGAAGCCGGGGACGAAGGTGCCGTAGACGTCGTCGGTGACGATCACCAGGTCCGGGTTGGGCCCGGCGACGATCTCCTTGAGCTGGTTCGCGACCCGCTGACTGAGCGCGAGGGACGGCGGGTTGGAGGGGTTGACCAGGCAGACCATCTTGACCGAGGGGTCGGCCAGCTTGGCGACCTCCTCCTCCGGGTAGCGCCACTCGCGGACGCCGGTCTCGGCGAAGAGGGAGGCGTTGACGTGCACGACGTCGAACTCGTACGTGTCGAGCTCGGGGATCTCGATGTACGGGGTGAAGACCGGCACCATGAGGGCGATCCGGTCGCCCTTCTTCAGGATCCCGTTCTTCATCAGGGAGTCGAAGATGTAGCACATGGCGGCGGTGCCGCCCTCGGTGGCGAAGTACGAGACGTTCCCCTCCGGCGGGCGCTTGTCGAACATCTCGTCCTCGACGTAGCCGCGGACGATCTGCTCGGTGTGGGTGAGGATGCGGTCCGGCACCGGGTAGTTGTCGCCGATGGTGCTGTCGGTCAGCTCGTGGACGAAGGCGTCCTTGTCGAAGCCGAAGCGCTCGACGGCGTACTCGACCGACCTCTGGAGCAGTTCGACGCCGGGCAGCTCCGGGTGCTGCCGGACGAAGGCGTCGAACCGGGCGCCGCAGCCCTTGAGTTCGGGCATGCCGCCGAGGTCGTCGGCGGTCCACACCCGGCGGGACTCGGCGAGCGAGAAGTAGCCGAGCGCGTAGAACGCCTCGCGGGGGCTGGTGGCGATCCAGTTCGGGTTGCCGCGGCCCGCGTTGAGCATCTGGACCGACGACTTGTCCTTCTGGCCCGGCCGGTCGGCCTGGGCCGCCTGGGCGAGGGTGATGAACTTGTCCTTCAGCTCGAACGGCGAGAGCTGGGCGAAGGACTTGATCTCCTCGCGGGTGAAACTGGTCTTGGGCATGGCGGACGTCCTTCGCGGGTCAGTGGTGGAGGATGACGATCACGGCGCCCCAGATGGTCAGCAGCACGTTGCCGACCGCGTAGGGGATCGTGTAGCCGAGGGTGGGGATCTGCGACCTGGACTGTTCGTTGATGGCGCCGATCGCCGCGGTCGTGGTCTGGCCGCCGGCCAGCACGCCCATGAGGATCGGGAAGCGGATCTTCTGCACGTAGTGGCCGACGAGGAAGCCGACGACCAGCGGGATCAGGGTGGCGACCGCGCCCCACAGCAGCAGGCCCCAGCCGGCCGTGGACAGGCCGCTGGTGAAGCTGGGCCCGGCGTTGATGCCGACGACGGCGACGAAGGCGCACAGCCCGAAGGTGTCCATGAACCACTGGGCGCCCGGCGGCACGTTCCCGTACGTCGGGTACTTGCCGCGGATCCAGCCGAAGACCAGGCCCATGATCAGCGCGCCGCCGGAGGTCGACAGCGAGATCGGCACCCCGGAGACGGTCAGCGCCGGGATGCCGACGCAGCCGCCGAGGAAGACGCCGAGGCCGACCCAGAGCATGTCGGTGGCGAAGGAGGTCGGCACCGGCTTGCCGATGGCCCTGCCGGCCGGGTCCACGAGCCGCTTCGGGCCGGTGAGGACCACGGTGTCGCCGCGCTCGATCGTCGTCGACAGCCGGTAGGGGTACTCGGCGCCGGCCCGGTAGATCCTGTCGATGTACACGCCGACCATGAAGGGCTCGCGGCGCAGCTCGGCGACGGTCTTCCCGAGCTGTTCCTTGTTCGAGGCGACGACGTGCAGCGACTCGGTCTCGTAGCCGAGCAGTTCGACGTCGTCGGTCTCGGGGCCGATGTGGGTGCGGGCGTCGAAGTCGACGAGGGAGCCGCGCAGGGCGGAGACGGCGACGGTGTCGCCCTCGCGGAGCACGGTCCGCTGGTCGTGGTCGAGGACCGTGCCGTCGCGCCGCACCCGGGTGATGTAGATGCGGTGGCCGAGCTCCTTCTGCTGGTTCTCGAAGTCGTCGATGGTGCGGCCGGCGAGGTCGGGGCGCCGGATCGTGTACGCGCGCAGGACGACCTCGTAGTAGCCCTCGGCCAGGTCGGGGTTGTCGCCGGGGGCGTCCAGCTCCTTGGCGAGGGCGGCGGACTCGGCGGCCAGGTCCCGCTTGTAGAGCCGGGGGAGGACGTTGGCGAGGAGGATGGCGCAGAGGATGGTGCCGAGCGGGTAGGTGACCGCGTACCCGATGGCGACCAGGTTCTCCTCGGTCTTCAGCTGGTCGGCGGAGAGGCCCGGCAGGTTGCCGATGGCGTCCTGGGCGACGCCGATGACGGCGGACTGGGTGAGCGCGCCGCCGAGCAGGCCGGCCGAGAGGCCGGGGCCGTACCCCAGCATCGCGGCGAAGCCCCAGGAGACCAGCAGGCCGGTGACGCAGACGACGAGCGCGTTGACGACCTGCGGCAGCCCGTCCTTCTTCAGGCCCCGGAAGAACTGGGGGCCGACCTTGTAGCCGAGGGCGAAGAGGAAGAGGGTGAAGAAGAGGTTCTTCACCGTCGCGTCGATGGTGATCTTGAACTGGGCGCCGAGCAGCAGCCCCGCGACCAGGCAGCCGGTCACGGCGCCGAGGGCGATCGCCTTGTAGCGGAGCTTCCCGAAGAGGAAGCCGAGGGCGACCGTGAGGAAGACGAGCAGTTCAGGGTGGGGCTGGAAGATGTTCCGGTTCAGGAAGTCGATCATGGAGGGGATGGCCGCCTCTCAGGCTCCGAGGAGGCCGACCAGCAGCGGGCCGGTCAGCGGGAGCAGGAAGTTGGAGAGGGTGTACGTGATCGTGTAGCCGAGCATCGGGACCGAGCTCTGCGCGACCTGGGTGATCGAGGTGATGGCCGGCGTCGAGCACTGCTGGCCCGCGATGGCGCCGATCAGCAGCGGTTTCTCGATCTTCAGCAGCTTCCGGCCGACGACCAGCGAGATCGTGGCCGGTACGAGGACCATGGCGATGCCCGCGAACGGCAGCAGCGCCCCGTACTCCTTGAGCAGCGGCCCCGCCTGCGGGCCCGAGACCAGGCCGGTGCAGGCGATGAAGATGGCCAGGCCCATGTCCTTCAGGGTGGTCGCGGCCTGCGGCGGGAAGGCGCCGAAGGTCTGGTTGCGGGAGCGGAACCAGCCGAAGAGCAGCCCGGAGATCAGGCAGCCGCCGCCGGTGCCCAGCGACATCGGCACGTCGCCGAACTCCACCACCACCTGGCCGAGCAGGGAGCCGGCGGCGATGCCGAGGCCCAGGTAGATGAAGTCGGTGGCGTCGTTCTTCACGATCGAGCCGACCTTGGAGGCCAGTCTGCCGAGCGAGGAGCGGGCGCCGACCAGGGTGAGCACGTCGCCGCGGTGGACGACGGTCTCGGGGGTGGCGGGCAGGTGCGCCTCGTTGCGGAGCACGTCGGTCACGTACACGCCGCCGGAGGCGATCTCCGGGTGCTCGGTGGTCAGCTCGTCCAGGGACTTGCCGTCCGCCGCCTTGTCGGTGAGCGAGACCTGGGTGGTGGCGAGCGGGGTGTCCAGGCCGGGGACGGCCGGGGTCTCGGGGCCGATCAGCCGGCCGGCCTCGATGATGTTGGCCCGCCGGCCGACGGTGAGGACGAGGTCGGACAGGGTCAGCGTGAAGTCGGGCGGGGGAGGGGTGAGCACCTTGCTGCCCCGCTTCACCGCCTCCACGGTGACCCGGTTGCCGAACTGCCGCTCCAGGTCCGCGACCCGGGCGCCGTCCGCCAGGGTGACGAGGAAGGTGCGGCCGACCATGCCGGGCAGCGCCACCCGCTCGTCGGCCTCCAGGCCGCCGCCGGAGCCGCGCATCCGCTCCCACAGCGCGCGGGAGGCGTCGCGGAGGTTGATCCGCAGCAGCATCGGCATGATCTGACTGGTGTAGATCACGATGGTGACGAGCCCGAAGAGGTAGCAGACCGTGTACGCGGTGGCCACGTGGCCCTGGTACTGGGTGATCTGCTCCTGCGTCAGGTCGGACAGCTTGCCGATGGCCTCGGTGGCGGTGCCGACGACCGCGGACTCGGTGGCCGCGCCGGCCAGGATGCCGGAGGCGGTGCCGACGTCCAGGTCGAACGCCTTGGCGAGGCCGAGGGCGATGCCGACGACGCAGACGACCTCGATGAGGCAGAGCGCGAAGAAGCGCAGGCTCTTGCGGTTGAGGTTGGCGAAGAACTGGGGGCCGGCGAGATAGCCGAGCGAGAAGATGAAGAGCGCGAAGAAGATCGTCTTGACGTCGTCGGAGACGGTGACCTTCGCCCAGGCGCCCATGAGCAGCGAGACGATCAGCGTCCCGCAGATGCCGCCGAGCGTGATCGGCCCGACCCGCAGCTTGCCGACGAGGTAGCCGGCGGCGAGGCAGACGAACAGGGCGAGTTCGGGATGGTCGCGCAGGACTCCCATCCGGCCTCACCCCACCCACATGGGGGAATAACCATTCAATGCGGACATAAGGGGACGCTAACAGTGGTGGATCGGCGAAGGACCGCCGCCACGCCCGTCCGGGTGAACACCCCCTCCCGGCCGGGCTCACCCCTTCACCGCCCCCCGCATCACCCCGCCCACGATCTGCCGCCCGAACACCGCCAGCACCACCAGCAGCGGCAGCGTCCCCAGCAGCGCCCCCGCCATCACCACCGACGTGTCCGGCACATAGCCCCGCCCCAGCCCCGTCAGCGCCACCTGCACCGTCGGGTTCCCCGTCTGGGTCAGCGCCAGCACCGGCCAGAAGAAGTCGTTCCACGCCGCCACGAACGACAGCATCCCCAGCACCGCCATCGCCGGCCGAGCCGCCGGCAGCACCAGGTGCCACACCACCCGCAGCGTCCCCGCCCCGTCCACCCGCGCCGCCTCCAGCAGCTCCGGCGGCAGCGCCCGCAGCAGGTGCTGGCGCAGGTAGAAGACCCCGAAGGCGGACACCAGCGAGGGCAGCACCACCGCCTGCAGCCGGTCCGTCCACCCGAGCCGGGCGATCAGCAGATAGAGCGGCACCACCCCGAGCTGCGGCGGGATCAGCATCGTCGCCCCCACCAGGAGCAGCAGCGGCCCCCGGAAGCGGAACCGCAGCCGGGCGAACGCGAACCCGGCCAGCGTCGAGAACAGCACCGTCCCCGCCGCCACCGCCCCCGCCACCAGCGCCGTGTTCGCCAGCGCCTCGCCCATCCCGCCCTCGTGCCAGGCCACCGACAGGTTCCGCCCCAGGTTCCGCCCGAACCAGAACGGCGGCGGGCTCTCCGCGAGCCGCCCGCTCGTCCGCGAGGCCGCCACCGCCGTCCACAGCAGCGGGAAGACCGACACCCCCGTGAACAGGACCAGGAGCAGGTACGTCCCCCAGCCCGCCCGCTCGTACGACTCCCCGTCCGCGTCCCGCCCGCTCACCGCGCCCCCCGCCCGCGGCGGACCCCGGCCAGCCGCACCACCGCGAACAGCACCACCAGGAGCAGCAGCATCGCCCAGGCGATCGCCGCCGCCCGCCCCAGATGGAGGTTCACCCAGCCCTGCTCGTACAGATAGAGACCCAGCGTCTGGTACTGGTGGTCGGCGCCGCCCGAGGCACCCGCCCCGCTGCTGAACAGCAGCGGCTCGCCGAACAGCTGCACCGCCCCGATCGCCGACACCAGCCCCGTGAACGCCAGCGCCGGCCGCAGCCCCGGCAGCGTGACGTGCCAGAACCGCCGCCACCGCCCCGCCCCGTCGAGCGCCGCCGCCTCGTACAGCTCCCGCGGGACCGTCTGCATCGCCGCCAGGTAGATCAGCGCGTTGTAGCCGGTCCAGCGCCAGATCACGATCGACGCGACCGCCAGCCGCGACGCCCACGGCCCGTTCTGCCAGTCCACCGGATCCAGCCCGACCAGCCCGGCCGCCCAGTTCACCAGCCCCTGGTCGCGCCCGTAGAACAGCGCGAACACCAGCGTCGCCGCCGCCACCGACGTCGCGTACGGGGCGAGCGCCGCCACCCGGAAGAACAGCCGCCCGCGCAGCCGGGAGTCCAGCAGGTGCGCCACGCCGAGCGCGAGCAGCAGCTGCGGCACGGTCGCGAGCACCCCGATCACCACCGTGTTCGCCAGCGCGTTCCAGAAGAAGTCGTCGGTGAGCAGCCGGGCGTAGTTGTGCGCCCCCACCCACTCCCGGGCCTCCGGCGCCGTCAGCTCCACCCGGAACAGCGAGGTCCAGGCCGTCGCCGCCAGCGGGAACAGCCCGAACGCCCCGAACAGCAGGAAGAACGGCGCGATCAGCACGTACGGCGCGGCCCGCGACCGCAGCCGCCCCGACCGCTCCCGCCGCCGGGCCCGCCCGGACCGCGCCGGCACCGCCGGGGCGGCCGGCGCGAGCACCCGTTCCCTCACGTCCTCGGTCATCTCCCTCACCGGTCGAGCGCGTTGTCGATGGCCTTCATCGCCGCCCGCCACGCCGACTCCGGCGACCGGCCCGTCTGGTCGACCTGGAGCATCCCGGTGTCGGAGAGGATCTGGTTCACCAGCCCGTCCTTCGGCCCGACCGGCGCCACCGGCACCCCCCTGGCCGCCGCCGAGTAGATCCGGCCCACCGGCGCACCGCCGAAGTACGGGTGCCGGGCCTCCCGCACCTGCGGCAGGCCGAACGCCGCCTGGGCACTGGGGAAGCTGCCGCGCCGCTCGAAGAGGACCGCCTGCTGCTCGGGCGCGGTCAGCCAGGCCGCCAGCTCCGCCGCCTCCTCCACGTGCTTCCCGGCCGCCGGGACGACCAGGAAGGAACCGCCCCAGTTCCCCGGCCGGGGCGCCTCGGCGACGTCCCACTTCCCCTCGCCGTCCGGGCCGCCCTTGTCCTGGATGTAGCCGAGCATCCACGCCGGGCAGGCGATCGAGGCGAACCGGCCGTGCGCGAAGCCCTGGTCCCAGTCGGGGGTGAACTGCTGGAGCCGGGCGGTCAGTCCGTGCGCGGCGAACTCCGCGCCGAGCTCCCACGCGGCCCGTACGGCGGGGTTGGACGCCACCACGAGCCGGCCGTCCGCGTCGTAGTACCGCAGCCGCGCCCCGGAGATCACCGCGGCCATCACCCCGGACGCCGAGTCGGTGAACGCCACGCCCTCGGGCGCCCGCTCGGCGAACCGCCGTCCCGTCTCCAGGTACTTCCGCCAGTCCCCGGCCCACAGCCGCCCGACCTGCTCCCGGTCGGTGGGCAGTCCGGCGGCGGCGAAGTGGTCCTTGCGGTAGCAGACGGCCAGCGGCCCGATGTCGGTGCCGAGCCCCAGCACCCGCCCGTCGCCGGTCCGCGCCTGCGCCCACTTCCACGGCAGGAAGGCGTCCTCGTCCGCGCCCGGCGCGTGCGCCAGGTCCGCCAGCCGGCCCGCCTGGGTGTCGACGACCTCCGCGATGTTGCCGACCTCGACGGCCTGGAGGTCGGCGAGCCCGGCGCCGGCCGTGAGGTGGGTGAGCAGCTGCGGGTAGTAGACGTCGGCGCGGGTGAGGGAGGTCTGCCGGATCGCGACGTCCGGGTGGAGCCGCATGTACGCGTCGTAGAGCCCGGCCTCCTTCAGTCCGAAGGTGCCGTAGACCCCGACGGTGAGGGTCACCGGGCGGCCCGAGCCGTCGACGGTCCCGCCGGTGCCGGCGGCCGGCGGGACGGGCGGGTCGGTGGCGCAGGCGACGGGCAGCGGCAGCGCGGCGGCGAGCAGCAGGGCGAGGGCCCGCAGGCGCTGCCCTCGTGGTCGTGTCGCGGTCCTCCACCCCATGGCTCCCGACCGTAGGCGGCGGGGGCGGGGCGGTCCGCGGGGCGGCGCCGGGGCCCGCGCCCGGCTCACCCGTCCGGCCCATCGGCCGGCGGCGCCGCGCGCTCCCCGCGGCGCTCCGTGCTCCCCGCGGCGCTCGGGAGGACGCGGAAACGACCGAGGCCCCGGTTCTTCCGAACCGGGGCCTCGGCCCTCAGGGTGAGTAACGGGACTCGAACCCGCGACATCCTGGACCACAACCAGGTGCTCTACCAGCTGAGCTATACCCACCACGACCGGCGGTTTTTCCGAAGGTTTCCCCGACCGGCCGAGAAGAAGTCTACAGGGTTCCGAGGGGTGCTCGCGCACACGTTTTCCCCGGGTGCGCGAGCGGGCCCTTCCGGACGGTCCTACTCCGCCGGGACGACGTGCCGGGCCGCGATCTCCTTCGCGGTCTCCGAGTCCGGACCGGGCTGCGGCACGAAGACCGCCTCCCGGTAGTAGCGCAGCTCGGCGATGGACTCCCGGATGTCGGCGAGCGCCCGGTGGTTGCCGTTCTTCTCCGGACTGTTGAAGTACGCCCTCGGGTACCAGCGGCGCGCCAGCTCCTTGACCGAGGACACATCGACGATCCGGTAGTGCAGGTGACTCTCCAGGGCGGGCATGTCCCGGGCGAGGAAGCCGCGGTCGGTGGAGACCGAGTTCCCGCACAGCGGCGCCTTGCCGGGCTCCTTCACGTGCTCGCGGATGTACGCGAGGACCTGCGCCTCCGCGTCGGCCAGCGTGGTGCCGCCGGGCAGCGCGTCCAGGAGTCCGGAGGCGGTGTGCATCTGGCGCACGATCTCCGGCATGGTCTCCAGGGCGCGGTCCGGCGGGCGGATCACGATGTCCACGCCTTCGCCGAGCACGTTCAGTTCCGAGTCGGTGACCAGCGCGGCCACCTCGATGAGTGCGTCGTCCGTCAGCGAGAGCCCGGTCATCTCGCAGTCGATCCACACCATGCGATCGTTCATGCGTCCTACCTTAGGCGGCGACGGCGCCCCGGCGACGCCCCCGGGCGCGCACCGGACAGGCCGACGGGCGCCCGGGGAAGGTGTCCCCGGACGCCCGTCGGTCCCGCGTCACGCCGCTTGTGGCGGCGCAGTCCTCGGCGCCGCTACGGCGCGCTCCGCTGGCCCGGCAGCGCGGCCCGGCCCGGCGTGTAGGCGTCGCCCTGCGGCTTGCCCGGCTCCAGCGGCCCCCCGGGGCGGCGGATTCCGGCCGCCACCTGCGCGGGCACCACGGGGTCCAGGACCGCCGCCGCCGGCTCGCTCTGCGGCCGGCGGGCCCGGTACGCCGCCCGGTAGGCCGCCGGCGAGGAGCCGAGCTGCCGCCGGAAGTGGCCGCGCAGCGCCACCGGCGAGCGGAAGCCGCAGCGCCCCGCGACCTCGTCCACCGAGTAGTCCGACGTCTCCAGCAGCCGCTGCGCCTGGAGCACCCGCTGGGTGATCAGCCACTGGAGCGGCGCGGAGCCGGTCAGCGAGCGGAAGCGGCGGTCGAAGGTCCGCCGTGACATGTACGCACGGGCCGCCAGGGTCTCCACGTCGAACTGCTCGTGGAGGTGCTCCAGCGCCCAGGCCACGACCTCGGCGAGCGGGTCGGAGCCGATCTCCTCGGGTAAAGACCTGTCGAGGTAGCGCTCCTGACCGCCGCTGCGCCGCGGCGGGACGACCAGCCGGCGCGCCAGCGCGCCCGCGGCCTCGGTGCCGTGGTCGGTCCGCACGATGTGCAGACACAGATCGATTCCGGCCGCGGTGCCGGCGGAGGTGAGCACGTCCCCGTCGTCGACGAAGAGCTCCCG
This sequence comes from Microtetraspora glauca, assembly GCA_000721275.1. Lineage (GTDB taxonomy): Bacteria > Actinomycetota > Actinomycetes > Streptomycetales > Streptomycetaceae > Streptomyces. The sequence continues at coordinate 36,575 of JOFO01000008.1, forward strand.
CGGGTCCACGTGGACCGACGGGTAGCGCTTGGCGAGCGTCGGCGCGTACATCCAGTGCGTGGTCGCCGGGCGGCCGTCGAGCAGGCCGGCCGCGGCGAGGACGAACGCCCCGGTGCACAGGCCGACGATCCTCGCGCCCTCCTCGTGCGCCCTGCGGAGCGCCTCCAGCGCCTCCGGCGGCGGCGGCGAGGTGATCGAACGCCAGGCGGGGACGACGACCGTCCCGGCGCGGCCGATCGCCTCCAGGCCGTACGGCGCGGTGAGCTCGAGCCCGCCCGTGGTCCGCAGGGGGCCCTCCTCACCGGCGCAGACCAGCAGCCGGTAGCGCGGCACGCCGGCGTCCTGCCGGTCGATGCCGAACACGGAGAGCGGGATGGAGCTCTCGAAGATGGGGCCGCCGCTGAACAGCAGCACCGCGACGACTTCGCGACGGCGGCGCCCGGACAGCTTCCGTGCGACCTCCGGTGCGGCGGAGTCCTGGCTCATGGTGCTAAGCCCCCCTCGGTGTTCGCGTCTCCCTGGTCGTGTCGCTGTGCCACGTTTCCCCTCGGTTTTGCACGAGACCCCAGTCTTCGGTACCCATGATCGAATCTACTGCGTCCCGTGGCGCCGGCGTGACAACTTCTCCATCCGGCACATTGTCGACAAGGCCACTTGGCGTGAAGCGATCGATCGCCGGGTGATCGGCCGGAGGGACCCCCGAAGGGGCTCCCGGGCGGCGAAGTGGCCGTACGCGACGGGTGCGGCCCCCGGGGTCAGGGCTTTTCCCGGGGAGCGGGGACAGGCTGCCGTACCGTTTCGGCAAGGACGCGCCGAGAACTTCAAGTTGGCTGAAAACGTATGGGATCGGCTGTGCGAACCTGTCAACTCGGCGGGGGCCGGAGGGCCCCGTTCAGCCCCGGCGGCGCCCCCGGGCGCCCGTTCCGCCCGCCGCGCCCTCCGCCCGCAGCCCCCGCTCGGCCCGGCGCAGCAGCAGCCGGCACGCGGCCGTCACCGACGCCAGCCCGAGCGCGGCCCCGCCGGCCCCGCCCAGCGAGGTCCCGAAGGCGACGAGCACCAGCGGGACGAGGGCGCAGCAGAAGACGGCCCAGCGGACCACGTCGCCGGCCGGGTCCCCGAACCCGCCGCCGGCCGCGTCCGGAGCCGCCCCGCCGCCGGCCGCCGCACCCGCGCCCGGCCCGGCCGGTCCGCCCGTCTCCGGGGCGGCGGGCGCCGCGGGGCCCGGCACCCGGGCACGCCTGCGGGAGCGGACGGCGGGAGCGGAAGGAGCGGAGGCGGGGGTGGACGGGACGGGCACGGGCGGTCTCCCTGCGGCGGCGATCCGGACGGGAGGGGAACGAGGAACGGAACGCTCCGGTCACTCTGAGCGACGCCCGTTCGGCCCTGGCGGCGTCGGTCGGAGGACACCTGTAGGGCACATCCGGCATTGCCAGATGGTGAACCCTTCGTGCATCCTCCGGGGGACACCGCGCGCGCCGACCCGCGCACGGGCGGTCAGCACAGCGGGTGTGGCACGGCGGACCCTGGGCAGGAGAGGAGTGTCGCCGTACCCTTGGGGGTATGGGCTTGGGAAGATGATTCCCGGACACAGCTCCGCCGCCACCCGTCGCGCTCCCCTCCACCGTCCCTTCCCACGAGGACTTCCCTAGCCGAGACACCGATGGCCGGTCACGAATTCCCCGAACCCGCGGACCGCAAGCGCGTCGCCGACTCCACGGTCGACCCCCTCGCGGTCGAACAGCCACGCCACGCCTGCGACCCGGCCTTCCGGCACGGAGTGGTCGTCGGCTTCGACGGCTCCATGTCCAGCGAGCGCGCCCTCGCGTACGCCATCGGCATGGCCCGGCGCTCCGGCTCCGGCCTGATCATCGTGCACGTCGCGAACCGGCTCCCCACCACCGTGTGGGCCGGCTGCGAGCCGCCCGTCTTCGTCGACGTCCCGGACCACCGCACCGAGGTGCTGGGCCTGGAGCTGGCCTGCGCCGACCACCTCTCCGAGGTGCCGTGGATCCTGGTGGAGCGCGGCGGGGACATCTGCCACGAGCTGGAGGAGGTCGGCCGCGAGTACTCGGCCGACGCGATCGTGGTCGGCTCGACGCACGGCATCGTCGGACGGATCTTCGGCTCGGTGGCCGGCCGCCTCGCCCGCCGCGCCCAGCGCCCCGTGATCGTCATCCCCTGACACCGCCGGATCGCCTGACGCCCGCCGGTCCCCTGGCGCTCGCCGGCCCCTTGGCGCCCCCGGATCCCCTGGCGCCTGCCGGACTCCCTGGCGCCCTGGCCCCCCTCGAAGCCCCGGCGGCGGCTCGGCCGCATCACCTGACCCTCCCTCAACTCCCTTGGCGCGCCGATAAATTCTGCCCGCCTCAGGTGATTTGTGCGCTTGTGAAGGGTAGTTAAAGAGCACCGGAAACAGCAGCTCACGCGGCATCACCGCTCGTTCGAAGGGAGCCCCACGTGAACAAGGACGTCGCGTCGGGGAACGGCACCTCCACCCTCGGAAACCTCGCACTCGGACTGACCCTCCTGGCCTTCGGCCTGGGCGGCACCGGTGTGATCGACAACGTCGCGGCAGCCGATGCCGCGGGCCTCGCCACCTGGGTCGGCGGCGTGGCGCTCTTCCTGGTCGGCCTGCTCGCCCTGCGGGCGGGCGACACCGGCGACGGCACGGCCTTCACGGCGCTCGGCGCCTTCTGGTTCACCTGGGGGACCGGAGTGGGCGGCGGCGCCTCGGCGGACGCGGCCGGGCTCTTCCTGCTCCTGTGGGCGCTCCTGGCCCTCACGCTGACGCTGGCCGCGAAGGGCGCCGGCGCCCTCGGCCAGGGTGTGTACGGCCTGCTGTTCCTGGCCCTGCTGCTCTCCGGCGTCGCCGCGCTGGCGGGCAACGAGGGCCTCGGCAAGGCGGGCGGCTGGGTGGCCGCGCTGGCGGGCCTCGCGGCCTGGTACGGCGCCACGGCGGCGGTCGCCGGCTGGCCGGCCCTGAGCCGCGCGCGCGGCGGCAGCACGGCGGCGGCGGCCTAGCCGACCGAGCCCGAAATAAGCACAGCAGAACGGCCCCCCGCGCTCCTGGGAAGCGCGGGGGGCCGTTCCTCGTGTCCGGTCGGTTCCGCCGGGGGACAGGCCCGGCGTACGGCTCCGGGGGACAGGCCCGGGGCCGTGGCGTGCTCGGCGGGTGACAGGTCCCGCCGGGCGACTACTCGACCGTGACGGACTTGGCCAGGTTCCGCGGCTTGTCGATGTCGCGGCCCATGGCGAGGGCGGTGTGGTACGCGAAGAGCTGGAGCGGGATGCCCATGAGGATCGGGTCGAGCTCGTCCTCGTTCTTGGGGACCACGATGGTGTGGTCGGCCTTCTCCTGGTGCTGGTGCGCGACCGCGAGGATGCGGCCGGAGCGGGCCTTGATCTCCTCCAGGGCGGCGCGGTTCTTCTCCAGCAGGTCGTCGTCGGGGACGATCGCGACCGTCGGCAGGGCCGGCTCGATGAGGGCGAGCGGGCCGTGCTTCAGCTCGGAGGCCGGGTACGCCTCGGCGTGGATGTAGGAGATCTCCTTCAGCTTGAGGGAGGCCTCCAGGGCGACCGGGTAGCCCCGGACGCGGCCGATGAACATCATCGACTGGGCGCCGGCGTACTCCTTGGCCAGCTCCTTGATCTCGTCCTCGCTCTTGAGGATCTCCTCGATCTGTGCGGGCAGCTTGCGCAGGCCCTCGATGATCCGCTTGCCGTCGGTGACGGACAGGTCGCGGATGCGGCCGAGGTGCAGGGCGAGGAGCGCGAAGGCGACGACCGTGTTGGTGAAGCACTTGGTGGAGACGACGCAGACCTCGGGGCCGGCGTGGACGTAGACGCCGCCGTCGGCCTCGCGGGCGATGGCGGAGCCGACCACGTTGACCACGCCGAGGACGCGGGCGCCCTTGCGCTTGAGCTCCTGGACGGCGGCGAGCACGTCGTACGTCTCACCGGACTGGGAGACGGCGATGTACAGGGTGTCGGGGTCCACGACCGGGTTGCGGTAGCGGAACTCGGAGGCCGGCTCGGCGTCGGCCGGGATGCGGGCCATGCCCTCGATGAGGGAGGCGCCGATCAGACCGGCGTGGTACGAGGTGCCGCAGCCGAGGATCTTGATGCGGCGGATGGTGCGGGCCTCGCGCGGGTCGAGGTTGAGGCCGCCGAGGTGCACGGTGGAGAAGCGGTCGTCGATCCGGCCGCGCAGCACGCGGTCGACCGCGTCGGGCTGCTCGGAGATCTCCTTGTGCATGTACGTGTCGTGGCCGCCCATGTCGTAGGAGGCGGCCTCCCACTCGACGGTCTCGGGGGTCGCCGTGGTGGAGGCGCCCGCGACCGTGTAGGTGCGGAAGTCGTCGGCCTTCAGGGTGGCCATCTCGCCGTCGTCGAGGGTGACGACCTGGCGGGTGTGGGCGATGAGCGCGGCCACGTCGGAGGCGACCAGCATCTCCTTCTCGCCGATGCCGAGGATGACCGGGGAGCCGTTGCGGGCGACGACGATGCGGTCGGCGAAGTCGGCGTGCATGACGGCGATGCCGTAGGTGCCCTCGATGACCTTGAGCGCCTCGCGGACCTTGTCCTCGAGGGTCTCGGCCTGGGAGCGGGCGATGAGGTGGGTGATGACCTCGGTGTCGGTCTCGGAGGCGAAGACGACGCCGTCGGCCTCCAGCTTGGCGCGCAGCTCGGCGGCGTTGTCGACGATGCCGTTGTGGACGACCGCGACCTTGTTCTCGGGGTCCAGGTGCGGGTGCGAGTTGTGGTCGCTGGGGGCGCCGTGGGTGGCCCAGCGGGTGTGCGCGATGCCGGTGGTGCCGGAGAAGCGCTTGGGGACGCGGGCTTCCAGGTCGCGGACCCGGCCCTTGGCCTTGACCATCTTCAGCGCCGCGCTCTTCGGGCTGTTGACGACCATGCCGGCGGAGTCGTACCCGCGGTACTCCAGGCGGGCCAGGCCCTCCAGGAGCAGCGGCGCCACGTCGCGCTTACCGATGTAACCGACAATTCCGCACATAAAGGAAACCCCTCCGGTTGGTGATGATGGTGCCGCTCGTCCGGGACGAGAGGGCCGGGCTAGCCGTAGACGATCCGGCGCAGCTGCCGGAGCGAGAGCTCCGGCGGTGCGACGGCCCGGTGCGGCAGCTCGCCCGCGATCCGTTCGAAGATCTCGGCGTTCACCGCGCCGCCGGACTGCAGCTCGCGGTGGCGGCGGCGGACGAACTCCTCGGTCGTCTCGTCGAAGTACGCCAGCACGTCGAGCACCACCCGGGCGGCCTCACCACGCTGGAGCGCGGTGCTCCGGACCAGGTGGTCGATGAGGTCGTCATGGGACGGGCGGCGTTCGAGCACCCATGAATACTGAGGGGTACCCGGCGCTTCCCGCAAGAATCCTGCCCGAAATCGGGCAGAGACCGCATGATCATCGGCCCTGGCGCGCCACTTGGTCCAGACCTTGACCGGATGTGGCGGGGGCGGTACGCATGGTGACCCGCCCGCGACCGAAGGGGACCGCCCGTGAGACGGCGCCTGATCGCCCCCGCAGTCCTGCTCCTCGCCGCCGCCCTCGGCTGTACGGAGGCGGGCACCGCCGCCCCCGCCCCGGGCTCGGCCGCCGTCCCGGCCGCCGAGCCCGAGGTCCGCCCGCTCGGCCGGATCATCCCGGCCCCCGCCTCCGTCGAGCCCGGCGGCGCCCCGTACGTCCTCACCGCCGCCACCCGCATCGGCGCCCCCGCCCATCCGGGCGCCCGGGCCGTCGCCGAACAGCTCGCCGCCGCCCTGCGCCCCGCCACCGGCTTCCGCCTCCCCGTCGTCACCGACGGCTCCGCCGACCTCCGCCTCCGCCTCGACCCGGCGGCCGGCCCCCTCGGCGAGGAGGGGTACGAGCTCCGCTCCGCCCCCGGCCGCCTCACCCTGACCGCCCGCACCCCCGCCGGCCTCTTCCGCGGCGTCCAGACCGTCCGCCAGCAGCTCCCTGCCGCCGTCGAGCGCGACACCGTCCAGCACCGCGCCTGGCGGATCGCCGGCGGCACCGTCACCGACGTCCCGCGCTTCCCCTACCGGGGCGCCATGCTCGACGTCGCCCGGCACTTCTTCACGCCCGGGGAGGTGAAGGCGTACATCGACCGGATCGCCCTGTACAAGTACAACGTCCTGCACCTCCATCTCACCGACGACCAGGGATGGCGGATCGCGATCGGCTCCCGGCCGGCGCTCACCGCCGCCGGAGCCGCCACCGAGGTCGGCGGCGGACCCGGCGGCTTCTACACCCAGGACGAGTACCGCGCGATCGTCCGGTACGCCGCCGCCCGCCACATCGAGGTGATCCCCGAGATCGACATGCCCGGCCACACCCACGCCGCCCTGGTCGCGTACCCGGAGCTGACCTGCGACGGAAAGCCCCGGCAGCCGTACACCGGCATCGAGGTCGGCTTCTCCACCCTCTGCGCCCGCAAGGAGGAGGTGTACGCCTTCGCCGACGACGTGCTGCGCGAGATCGCCGCCCTCACCCCCGGCCGGTACGTCCACATCGGCGGCGACGAGGCGACGTCCACCAGCCCCGCCGACTACCGCGCCTTCATGGACCGCGTCCAGCCGCTCGTCGCGAGGCACGGCAAGAAGGTGATGGCCTGGCACCAGCTCGCCGGCGGCGCCACGCCCGCGCCCGGAGCCCTGATCCAGTACTGGGGCCTGGACCGCACCGCGGCGGAGGAGAAGGAGACGGTCGCCGCGGCCGCCCGCGCCGGCGCCGGCGTCGTCCTCTCGCCCGCCGACCGCGCGTACCTCGACATGAAGGAGGAGGCGGGCACCCCGCTCGGCCTGACGTGGGCCGGCACGGTCTCCGTCCGCCGGGCGTACGAATGGGATCCGGGCACCCACCTCCCCGGCGTCCCCGAGGCCGCGGTCCGGGGCGTCGAGGCCCCGCTCTGGACCGAGACCCTCGCCACCCCCGCCCACCTCGACCGGATGGCCTTCCCCCGCCTCCCCGGCCTCGCCGAACTCGGCTGGTCCCCGACCGAAGCCCGCAACTGGGACGCGTACCGCCTCCGCCTGGCCGAACAGGCCCCGCGCTTCGAGGCCTTGGGCATCGACTGGTACCGCTCCCCGGACGTCCCCTGGCCGGCCGGGAGCTGAGGCGGCGTCGGGGGCGGCGGGCGGGCGTCCGGGCCCGGGCGCGGTGTGATCCAGCACTCGGGGGCCCGGCTCTGTTGATCGGTGTGAGGTTAGGCTAACCTACCCTCGACTTGCCCAGGCCGACCCCGGCACGTACCGAAAGCGACCTCGCCATGCCCAGCAACGCCCGAGCCACTTCCCTCACCCGCCGCGGCATCCTCGCCGCGGGCGGCGCCCTCGGGCTCGGCGCCGTGCTCGCCGCCTGCGGTGACGGTGAGAAGACCAAGGGCGGCGGCGCCTCCGCCTCCGCCTCCGCCAAGTCCGGTTCCTGGGAGTTCAAGGACGACCGCGGCCAGACCGTGAAGGCGAAGTCGGTGCCGAAGAACATCGTCGCCTTCACCGGCACGGCCGCCGCCCTCAAGGACTTCGGCGTCGAGGTCACCGGCGTCTTCGGCCCGACCTACGTCGAGGACCCGAAGACCAAGGAGAAGAAGCCGGACGTGCAGGCCGGCGACCTCGACATCACCAAGGTCAAGGTCATCGGCAACGTCTGGGGCGAGTTCAACATCGAGGAGTACCTCAAGCTCCAGCCCGAGGTGCTCATCACCGACATGTGGGAGAAGGACGCCCTCTGGTACGTGCCGGAGGAGCAGAAGGCGAAGATCCTGAAGATCGCGCCGAGCGTCGCCCTGTGGGCCGCCGGCAAGTCGATGCCGTCCGTCCTCCAGCGCCACGCCGACCTGGCCGCCTCGCTCGGCGCCGACGTCAACAGCGAGCGCGTGAAGAAGGACAAGGCCCGCTTCGAGGCCGCCGCCGAGCGCCTGCGCAAGGTCGCCCAGGGCAAGAAGGACATCAAGGTCCTCATCGGCTCCGGCTCCCCGGACACCTTCTACGTCTCGACCCCGGTCCGCCCGACCGACACGCTCTTCTTCCAGGAGCTGGGCCTCAACATCGTCGTCCCGAAGAAGCTGGACCCGTCCGGCTGGTTCGAGCTCCTCAGCTGGGAGAACGTCGACGCCTACAAGGCCGACGTCATCCTGCTCGACAACCGCACCGGCACCCTCCAGCCCGAGCAGCTGAAGGCCAAGCCGACCTGGGCCGCCCTGCCCGCCGTCAAGGCCGGCCAGGTCTTCCCGCGCGTGACCGAGCCCGTCTACTCCTACGCCAAGTGCGCCCCGCTGCTGGAGGACCTGGCGACCGCCCTGGAGAACGCGAAGAAGGTGGCCTGACCCCATGACGAACGCCGAGACCGCCCCGTTCCAGTTCTTCTCCCTCCAGGTCGACCGGACGCGGCGGCTCGGCCCGTCACTGGTCCGCGTCACCTTCACCGGGGAGGACCTGCAGCGCTTCGCCGCCGGCGGGCGCGACCAGTCGCTCTCGCTCTTCCTGCCGCACCCCGGCCAGGACGCCCCCGTCCTGCCTCCGCTGGACGACCCGGACATGTACGCGATCCTCGGCGCCTGGCGGGCCATGCCGGACGACGTCCGGGCCGTGATGCGCTCGTACACCGTCCGCGCCCAGCGCACCGAGCCCGTGCACGAGGTCGACATCGACTTCGCCGTCCACGAGGACGGCGGCCCGGCCTGCCGCTGGGCGCAGCACGCCGCGCCCGGTGACCGGGTGGTCGTCCTCGGCCCGGCGGTCGCCGACAACACCGGCGTCCGCTTCCGGCTGCCGGACGGCGCCGACTCGGTGCTGATCTGGGCGGACGAGACGGCGCTGCCCGCCGCCTCCGCGATCCTGGAGTGGCTGCCGGCCGAGACCCGCGCCCAGGTCTACCTCGAAGTGCCGTACTCCGGCGACCGGATGGAGCTGGCGACAGAGGCGGACGCCACCGTCACCTGGCTGGTCCGGGAGGAGGGCGCGCCCTCCGGCCTGGAGGCGGTCGCGGGCGCGGAGCTGCCCGGGGAGTCGCCGTACGTGTGGATCGCGGGCGAGTCCGGCGCGGTGAAGGCGCTGCGGCGGCACTTCGTGCGCGAGCGCGGGCTGGACCGGCGCCGGGTGACGTTCGTGGGCTACTGGCGCAAGGGCCTGTCCGAGGACGCCCTGCGCGAGGTGCCGGACGAGACGGCGCAGGACGCGGAGCGCGACGAGGCGGCGCCGGCTTCGGCGTAGCGCCCCTTTCCGTCACGTCACGGCCCCCCAACCTTCACCGGTCGGGGGGCCGTTGTCGTAAAGAATTAGGTTAGGCTAACCTTACTTCGACATCGCCGGTTGGAGACCGCGTCCCCTCGTCCCGGAAGGGCCCCCACATGCGCTCGCACCTGCTCAACGACACCACGGCGGAGAGCTACCGACGCTCCGTCACCGAAGGAGTCGAGCGGGTGGCGAGGAAACTCGCCACGACGCGCGGCCCGTTCACCGGCGTCACCCCGGCCGAACTCGCCCCCATCATCGACGCCGTGGACCTCGACCGGCCCCTCGGCGACGCCTCCGCCGCCCTCGACGAGCTGGAGGACGTCTACCTCCGCGACGCGGTCTACTTCCACCACCCGCGCTACCTCGGCCACCTCAACTGCCCGGTCGTCATCCCCGCCGTCCTCGGCGAGGCCGTCCTCTCGGCCGTCAACTCCTCCCTCGACACCTGGGACCAGTCCGCCGGCGGCACCCTCATCGAGCGCAAGCTCATCGCCTGGACCACCGCCCGCATCGGCCTCGGCCCGCTCGCCGACGGCGTCTTCACCAGCGGCGGCACCCAGTCCAACCTCCAGGCCCTGCTGCTCGCCCGCGAGGAGGCCGGCACCACCGACCTCGCCAAGCTCCGCATCTTCTCCTCCGAGTGCAGCCACTTCTCCGTCCAGAAGTCGGCCACCCTCCTCGGCCTCGGCCGCGACGCCGTCGTCTCGATCCCCGTCGACAAGAACCGGCGCATGCAGTCCGTCGTCCTCGCCGCCGAACTGGAGGCGTGCCGCGCCGAGGGCCTCGTCCCCATGGCCATCGTCGCCACCGCCGGCACCACCGACTTCGGCTCCATCGACCCGCTGCCCGAGATCGCCGCCCTCGCCGAGGAGTACGGCGCCTGGATGCACGTCGACGCCGCCTACGGCTGCGGCCTGCTCGCCTCCCTCAAGCGCCGCCACCTCCTCGACGGCATCGAGCGCGCCGACTCGGTCACCGTCGACTACCACAAGTCCTTCTTCCAGCCGGTCAGTTCCTCCGCCGTGCTGGTCCGCGACGGGGCCACCCTGCGCCACGCCACCTACCACGCCGACTACCTCAACCCCCGGCGCACCGTGGCCGAGCAGATCCCCAACCAGGTCGACAAGTCGCTCCAGACCACCCGCCGCTTCGACGCCCTCAAACTGTGGATGACCCTCCGCGTCATGGGCGCCGACGGCGTCGGCGAACTCTTCGACGAGGTCTGCGACCTGGCCGCCGCCGGCTACGACCTGCTCGCCGCCGACCCCCGCTACGACGTGGTCGTCGAGCCGCAGCTGTCCACCCTCGTCTACCGCTATGTCCCCGAGGACGTGACCTCGCCCGCCGAGATCGACCGCGCCAACCTCTACGCCCGCAAGGCGCTCTTCGCGTCGGGCGAGGCCGTCGTCGCCGGCACCAAGGTCGACGGCCGCCAGTACCTCAAGTTCACCTTGCTCAACCCCGAGACCACGGTGTCCGACATCGCCGCCGTCCTCGATCTGATCGCCGGCCACGCCGAGCAGTACCTGGGAGAGAACCTTGTCCACGCCTGAGATCGCTGAGATCCACGACTTCATCGGGATCGGGCTCGGTCCGTTCAACCTCGGACTCGCCTGCCTGACCGAACCCATCGACGAGCTGAACGGCCTCTTCCTGGAGACCAAGCCCGACTTCGAGTGGCACTCCGGGATGTTCCTCGACGGCGCCCACCTCCAGACGCCGTTCATGTCGGACCTGGTCACCCTCGCCGACCCGACCTCCCCGTACTCCTTCCTCAACTACCTGAAGGAGAAGGGCCGGCTGTACTCGTTCTACATCCGCGAGAACTTCTACCCGCTGCGCGCCGAGTACAACGACTACTGCCGCTGGGCCGCGAACCGCCTCACGTCGATCCGCTTCTCCACCACCGTCACCTCCGTCGCGTACGACGAGGCCTCCGAGGTGTACGCGGTCACCACCGACGCCGGCGACACCTACCGGACCCGCCGGATCGTCCTCGGCACCGGCACCCCGCCCTACCTCCCGGAGTCCTGCCGCGACCTCGGCGGCGACCTCCTCCACAACTCGGCGTACGTGCCGAACAAGGCCGCCCTCCAGCGCAAGAAGTCGATCACGATCGTCGGCAGCGGCCAGTCCGCCGCCGAGATCTACTACGACCTCCTGTCCGAGATCGACGTCCACGGCTACAAGCTCAACTGGGTGACCCGCTCCCCGCGCTTCTTCCCGCTGGAGTACACCAAGCTCACCCTCGAGATGACCTCCCCCGAGTACGTGGACTACTTCCACGCGCTCCCCGAGGAGACCCGCTACCGCCTGGAGACCCAGCAGAAGGGCCTCTTCAAGGGCATCAACGGCGACCTCATCGACGGCATCTTCGACCTGCTCTACCAGAAGAACTTCGCCGGCCCGGTCCCCACCCGCCTGCTCACCAACTCCGCGCTGCACACCGCCTCGTACGACGAGACCAGCGGCACGTACACCCTCGGCTTCCGCCAGGAGGAGCAGGAGAAGGACTACGAGATCGAGACCGAGGGCCTCGTCCTCGCCACCGGCTACAAGTACACCGTCCCGGCCTTCCTGGAGCCCGTCCGCGACCGCCTCCGGTTCGACGGACAGGGCCGCTTCGACCTCGCCCGCAACTACGCGATCGACACCACCGGCCGCCAGGTCTTCCTCCAGAACGCCGGCGTCCACACCCACTCGATCACCTCGCCGGACCTGGGCATGGGCCCGTACCGCAACGCGTACATCATCCGGGAGATGCTGGGCTCCGAGTACTACCCCGTCGAGAAGACCATCGCGTTCCAGGAGTTCGCCGTATGACCGTCCAGATCCGTCCCCTCGATCCGCTGACGGACGCGGAACTGATCCACCCGTGGGTCACCCACCCCAAGGCCGCCTTCTGGATGATGCAGGACGCGCAGCTCCAGGACGTCGAGCGCGCCTACATGGAGATCGCCGCCCACCCGCACCACGACGCCTTCATCGGCCTCGTCGACGGCGAGCCCGCCTTCCTCATGGAGCGGTACGACCCCTCGCGGGTGGAGCTCGTCGGGCTCTACGACGCGCAGCCCGGCGACGTCGGCATGCACTTCCTGGTGGCGCCCACGGACACCCCCGTGCACGGCTTCACCCGCAAGGTGATCACCGCCGTGATGGCCGAGCTGTTCGCCGATCCGGCGACCGCCCGCGTGGTCGTCGAGCCCGACGTGCGCAACAAGGCCGTCCACGCGCTCAACGAGGCCGTCGGCTTCGTGCCCGAGCGCGAGATCCAGAAGCCGGAGAAGATGGCCCTGCTGAGCTTCTGCACCCGCGCCCAGTTCGAGACCGCCGTCGGAGCCCTGATATGAACCCCGTCGCGCACCTCACCCCCGAGCGCTGGGCCGCCGCCAACCGCGCCCTGATCCGCAAGGGCCTCGCCGAGTTCGCCCACGAGCGGCTGCTGAACCCGCAGGAGCTGGGCGAGTCCCGCTACCGCGTCCTCAGCGACGACGGCGCCACCGAGTACCGCTTCACCGCGGACCGCTTCGCCCTCGACCACTGGCAGGTCTACGCCGACTCGATCAGCCGCCACCGCGGCGACGAGCAGCTGCCGCTGGACGCCCTCCAGTTCGTCACCGAACTGCGCGGCTCCCTCGGCCTCAGCGACGAGATCCTGCCGGTCTACCTGGAGGAGATCTCCTCCACCCTCTCCGGCACCGCCTACAAGTCGGCCAAGCCGCAGGTGCCCGCCGCCGAGCTGGCCCGGGCCGGCTTCCAGGACATCGAGACGGGGATGACCGAGGGCCACCCCTGCTTCGTCGCCAACAACGGCCGCCTCGGCTTCGGCGTCGACGAGTACCACGCCTACGCCCCCGAGGCCGCCAGCCCCCTCCACCTCGTGTGGCTGGCCGCCCGCCGCGACCGGGCCGCCTTCACCGCCGGCGCCGGCATCGAGTACGACGCCTTCATCCGCGCCGAGCTCGGCGACGCCGCCGTCGACCGCTACGCCGGGATCCTCACCGAGCGCGGCCTCGACCCCGCCGACTACCTCCTGATGCCGGTCCACCCCTGGCAGTGGTGGAACAAGCTGTCGGTGACCTTCGCCGCCGAGGTGGCCCAGCAGCGCCTGGTCTACCTGGGCGAGGGCGACGACGCCTACCTGGCGCAGCAGTCCATCCGCACCTTCTTCAACACCACCGACCCGGCCAAGCACTACGTGAAGACCGCCCTGTCGGTCCTCAACATGGGCTTCATGCGCGGCCTGTCCGCCGCCTACATGGAGGCCACCCCGGCCATCAACGACTGGCTGGCGCAGCTCATCGAGTCGGACCCCGTCCTCACGGAGGCCCGGTTCTCGATCATCCGCGAGCGGGCGGCGGCCGGCTACCGGCACCTGGAGTACGAGGCCGCCACCGACCGCTACTCGCCGTACCGCAAGATGCTCGCGGCGCTGTGGCGCGAGTCGCCGGTCGAGCGGCTGGCCGACGGCGAGCGGCTGGCGACCATGGCCTCGCTGCTCCACGTCGACCACGCGGGCGCGTCCTTCGCCGGCGCGCTGATCAAGGAGTCGGGCCTGGCGCCCGAGGAGTGGCTGCGGAAGTACCTCGACGCCTACCTGCTGCCGATCCTGCACTGCTTCTACGCCTACGACCTGGTCTACATGCCGCACGGCGAGAACGTGATCCTGGTGCTGGACGAGCGGGGCGCCGTCGACCGGGCGGTCTTCAAGGACATCGCCGAGGAGATCTGCGTCATGGACCCGGACGCGGTCCTGCCGCCGGCGGTGGAGCGGATCCGTGCCGAGGTCCCCGAGGACATGAAGCTGCTGTCCGTCTTCACGGACGTCTTCGACTGCTTCTTCCGCTTCCTCGGCGCGACCCTGGCCGCCGAGGGCACGGTCGCCGAGGACGTGTTCTGGCGGACGGTCGCCGAGTGCGTCAAGGGCTACCAGGAGTCCAAGCCCGAGCTGGCGGACCGCTTCGCGCAGTACGACATGTTCGCGGAGACGTTCGCGCTGTCCGCGCTCAACCGCCTCCAGCTGCGCAACAACAAGCAGATGGTCGACCTGGCGGACCCGTCGGCGGCCCTCCAGCTCGTCGGCGACCTCGTCAACCCGATCGCCCGGTTCGCCTGACGGACCAGGCGGCCCCGTGACCGGCGCGGGCCCCGGCGGAGTACGGTCCTCCGCCGGGGCCCGCGTTGCCGTCCCCGGGCGCCGCGTCCCGCCGCTGCTCCTGTCGGGGTGCCCGGGGCGCGGCGTGCGGCGCGCCGCCGGGCACGGCCCCGGGGGCGCGGCAGGGTGGTCGGGATGACGACCCCCGAAGCGAGCGCCCGCCCGCGGTCCCCGAGCGGCCCCCGGCATCCCGGCGCACCCCGGCCCGCGCGCACCGCCCGGCCCCTGGTCGCCGTCGCCGGGGCCTTCGTCCTCGCCCAGCTCGCCCTCGCCGTCCCCGGGACCGGGCTCGGCTGGGACGAGGCCGTGTACGTCAGCCAGGTCGGCGGCAACGCCCCGCCGGCCTACTTCAGCGCGCCCCGCGCCCGGGGCGTCAGCTACCTGGTCGCGCCCGTCGCCGCGTTCACCGCCTCCACCGGCGTCCTGCGGGTCTACCTCGCCCTGCTGTCCGGCGCCGCGCTCCTCGGTGCGCTGGGGGTGTGGCGGCCGGTGCTGCCGGTGCGGGTCCTCGCCGTCGGCGGGGCGCTGTTCGCCGGGCTGTGGGTGACCCTCTTCTACGGGCCGCGCGTGATGCCCAACCTGTGGTGCGCCTTCGGGGCGCTGGCCGCCGCCGGCTTCCTGCTGCGCGCGGTCGCCCCGTCCGGCCGGGGGCGGCGGGACCGGTGGGCGGTGCCCGGGCTCGGCGCCGCCGTCGCCGCCGTCACGCTGCTGCGCCCCGCGGACGGGCTGTGGCTGGCGCTGCCCCTGGCCGCCGCCGCGCTGCTGGTCCCGGCGTGGCGGCGGCGCCGCGCCGTGCCGGCCGTCACCGCCGCCGGGCTGGGCCTGGGCGCGGTGCCGTGGGTGGTGGAGGCGTACACCTCGTACGGGGGTCTCGCGGCCCGGCTGCACCGCGCCGGGGAGATCCAGGGCAGCCTGGGCTGGTACTTCTCCGTCGACGACCACGTGCGGGCGCTCGCCGGCCGGACGCTGTGCCGGCCGTGCGACGTGCCGTGGGAGCACCCGTGGACGGCGCTGTGGTGGCTGGTGCTGCCGGTGCTGGTCGCCGGCGGTGTCGCCGCCGCGGTCCGGGCGGGGCGGGGGGCCGCCGCGGTGCTCGCGGCCGTCACCGCGGCCTCGCTGGCGTTCCCGTACCTCTTCACGGTGGGGTACGCGGCTCCGCGTTTCCTGCTGCCCGCGTACGCGCTGCTGGCGCTGCCCGCCGCCGAGGGGGTGCTCGCGCTGGTGGGCGCGGTGCGTCCGGGCCGGCGGCGGGTCGTCGCGGGGCTGCTGGCGGTCGCGCTCGCCGGGCATCTCGCCGTGCAGTACGCGGTCCTGCACCGGACGGTCGGCTACAGCCGGTCGGTGCGGGCGCAGTTCACCGGGATCGCCGCCGCGCTGCACGGGCTGGGCGTCCGTCCGCCGTGCACGGTGACCGGCCGCGAGTACGTGCCGATCGGCTACTACACGGGGTGTGCGTCGCGGCAGCCGCGCGGCCACGACGGCAGCATCACGGAGGCGGGTCTCGCCGAACTGGCCCGGCGGGGGCCGCTCGCCGTCGTCGTCCACGCGGGGAAGGCGCCGCCCGGTTACGCCGCCGGCTGGCGCGTCACCCGGCTGCCGTCCGCGCCCGGCTGGCGGGCCTTCGACGCGTACGTGTCGCCGTCGGCGCGGTGAACGGGCGCGCCCGCCGCACCGGTGCGGGTGCGGCGGGCGCGGGGACGTCCCGGTGCGGCGGTCAGCCGGTGAGGCCCAGTTCGCGGGCGATCAGCATCCGCTGGACCTCGCTGGTGCCCTCGCCGATCTCCAGGATCTTCGAGTCGCGCCACATGCGGGCCACCGGGTACTCGTTCATGAAGCCGTAGCCGCCGTGGATCTGGGTGGCGTCGCGGGCGTTGTCCACGGCCACCGTGGAGGAGTACAGCTTCGCGATCGCCGCCTCCTTCTTGAACGGCTCGCCGGCGACGAGCCGCGAGGCCGCGTCCCGCCAGCCGATCCGGGCCATGTGGGCGCGGGTCTCCATGTCGGCGATCTTGAACTGGATGGCCTGGTTGTCGCCGATGGGCCGGCCGAAGGCGTGCCGTTCCTTCGCGTACTTCACCGACTCGTCGACGCAGCCCTGGGCGAGGCCGGTGGCGAGCGCCGCGATGGCTACCCGGCCCTCGTCGAGGATCCGCAGGAACTGCGCGTAGCCGCGGCCCTCCTCGCCGAGCAGGTTCTCCACCGGGACGCGGACGTCGTCGAAGGACAGCTCGCGGGTGTCGGAGGCGTTCCAGCCGACCTTGGAGTAGGGGGCGGCGACGGTGAAGCCGGGGGTGCCGGACGGGACGATGATCGAGGAGATCAGCGGGCGTCCGTCGGGCTTGCGGCCGGTGACGGCGGTGACCGTGACCAGGCCGGTGATGTCCGTGCCGGAGTTGGTGATGAAGCACTTCGAGCCGTTGATGACCCAGTGGTCGCCGTCCCGGACGGCCGTCGTCCGGGTGCCGCCGGCGTCCGAGCCCGCGCCGGGTTCGGTGAGCCCGAAGGCGCCCAGCATCTCGCCGGCGCACAGCTTCGGCAGCCAGGCCCGCTTCTGCTCCTCGGTGCCGAAGAGGTGCAGCGGCATGGCGCCGAGGGAGACGCCCGCCTCCAGGGTGATGGCCACCGAGGAGTCCACCCGGGCCAGTTCCTCCAGGGCGATGCCGAGGGCCAGGTAGTCGCCGCCCATGCCGCCGTACTCCTCCGGGAACGGCAGTCCGAAGAGGCCCATGCGGCCCATCTCGGCGACGATCTCGTAGGGGAACTCGTGCCGCTCGTAGTAGTCGCCGATCTTCGGCGCCACCACGTCGTGGGCGAACTGCTCGACGGTGCGGCGCAGTTCCTCGTGCTCGTCGGAGAGCCGGTGGTCGAGGGACATGGTGATCGTCACTCCTTGTGGGAGAGGGCGCGGACGGTGCGGGACGGGCTCGGGCGGCCCAGCTGTTCGGCCATCCACACGCTCGTGGCGGTGAGGGCGGCCAGGTCGACCCCGGTCTCGATGCCGAGGCCGTCGAGCATCCACACCAGGTCCTCGGTGGCGAGGTTGCCGGTGGCGGACTTGGCGTAGGGGCAGCCGCCGAGGCCGCCCGCGGAGGCGTCGACGGTGGTCACGCCGTGCCGGAGCGCGGCCAGGGTGTTGGCGAGCGCCTGCCCGTAGGTGTCGTGGAAGTGCACGGCGAGCCGGGTGGTGGGGACCCCGGCGTCGTTCAGGGCGGTCAGGAGCGCCCGGACGTGGCCGGGGGTGGCGACGCCGATGGTGTCGCCGAGGCTCAGCTCGTCGCAGCCGAGGTCGGCGAGGGCCTTGGTGACGCGGACGGTCTGCTCGACGGGGACGGCGCCCTCCCAGGGGTCGCCGAAGCACATCGACAGATAGCCGCGGACCTTCAGGCCGGCCTCGACGGCGCGGAGGACGACGGGCTCGAACATGGCGAGGGCCTCGTCGACGGTCCGGTTGAGGTTGGCCTTCGCGAAGGACTCGGTGGCGGAGGCGAAGACGGCGACCTCGCGGGCGCCGAGGGCGAGCGCCCGGTCGAGGCCGCGCTCGTTCGGCACCAGCACCGGCAGGCGTACGGGCAGGTCCCGGACGAGCGGGAACAGGTCCTCGGCGTCGGCCAGCTGGGGCACCCACTTCGGGTGCACGAAGCTGGTCGCCTCGACGGTGGAGAGGCCGGCGGCGGCGAGCCGGCGGACGAACTCGGCCTTCACCGCGGTCGGGACGGCCGTCTTCTCGTTCTGCAGCCCGTCGCGGGGGCCGACCTCGTGGATCCGGACCCGGGCGGGCAGCGACGGGTCGGGGACGGTCATCGGCAGGGCGGTGCTCATGCGTCCTCCTCCTCGCGGGGGGTGACGACGGCCAGCACCTGGTCCATGGCGACGGTCGTGCCGGGCGTGACGTCCAGCTCGGTGACGGTGCCGGCGTGCGGGGCGGAGATGACGTGCTCCATCTTCATCGCCTCCACCACCAGCAGGCTCTGCCCGGCCTCCACCTCGTCCCCGACCGCCACCTTCACGACGGTGACGGTGCCCGGCATGGGCGCGGCGAGGGTGTCGGCGCCGCCGTGCCGGGCGCCGGAGAGCGCGGCGGCGACCGGGTCGTGGTCCTGGACGTGCCAGGAGTCGCCGTCCCGGCCGAGCCAGGCGCCGGCCCGGTGGAAGGCGTGGACGACCCCGTCGACGGTGACGGTGACGGCGTCGGCGGTGACGCGGGCGCCGTCGGGGGCCGCGGCGGTGACGGGTTCGAGTCCCGCGACCCGTACGGGGAAGGCGAGGGGCTTCGGGGTGCCGCCGAGACGCCAGCCGCTCGGTACGTCGAACGGGTCGGTCCAGCCGTCCCGGGGCCGCGGCGCCAGCTCCGCCCCGCGTACGGCGGCGGCCGCCGCGTACACCTCGTCCGGGACGTCCCGCGGCACCAGCGACTCGGCCTCCCGCTCGACGAGGCCCGTGTCCATGGCGCCGGACACCACGTCGGGGTGGGCGAGGAGGCGCCGCAGGAAGCCCGCGTTGGTGGGGACGCCGAGGGTGACCAGCCCGGCGAGGGCCGCGCGGAGCTTCCGCAGCGCGGTGGGGCGGTCGGCGGCGTGCACGATGACCTTCGACAGCATCGGGTCGTACAGCGAGGACACCTCGGTGCCCTCCAGGAGTCCGGAGTCGGTGCGCACGCCGTCGCCGGCGGGCTCGCGCAGCGCCAGGACCGTGCCGCCGGACGGCAGGAAGCCGCGGGCCGGGTCCTCGGCGCAGATCCGCGCCTCGACCGCCCAGCCGTCGAGCCGCACGTCGTCCTGGGCGAAGCCGAGCGGTTCGCCGGCGGCGACCCGGAGCTGCCACTCCACCAGGTCCAGGCCGGTGACGAGTTCGGTCACCGGGTGTTCGACCTGGAGGCGGGTGTTCATCTCCATGAAGTAGTACTGGGACGGGTCGCCGCCCGGCACGATGAACTCGACCGTGCCCGCGCCGACGTAGCCGCAGGACCGGGCCGCCTCCACGGCCGCCGCGCCCATCGCCGCGCGGGTCGCCTCGTCCAGGAGGACGCTCGGCGCCTCCTCGATGATCTTCTGGTGGCGGCGCTGGAGGGAGCACTCGCGCTCGCCGAGGTGCACCACGTTCCCGTGCGCGTCGGCGAGGACCTGGATCTCGATGTGCCGGGGCCGGTCGATCCACCGCTCCACCAGGAGCGTGTCGTCGCCGAAGGAGGCCCGGGCCTCCCGGCGGGCCGCCGCGATCTCGTCGTCCAGGACCGCCAGGTCCCGCACCAGGCGCATGCCCTTGCCGCCGCCGCCCGCGCTGGGCTTCAGCAGCACCGGGGCGCCCATCGCGCGGGCGGCCTCGGCGACCCGCGGGTCGGCGTCGCCCGGGACGACGGGCACGCCCGCCGCCTTCACGGTCTCCTTGGCGCGGATCTTGTCGCCCATGAGGGCGATCGCGTCGGCGGACGGGCCGATGAAGACGAGCCCGGCGTCGGCGCAGGCGCGGGCGAAGGCCGCGTTCTCGGCGAGGAAGCCGTAGCCGGGGTGGACGGCCTGCGCGCCGGTGCGGCGGGCCGCGTCGAGGAGGGCCGGGACGGAGAGGTACGACTCCGAGGCCGGCGCCGGTCCGATCCGTACCGCCGTGTCCGCCTCCCGCACGTGCCGGGCGTCGGCGTCGGCGTCGCTGTACACCGCGACCGAGCGGACGCCGAGGGCGCGCAGGGTGCGGATGACGCGGACCGCGATCTCGCCCCGGTTGGCGACCAGGACGGTGTCGAAGAGCTGCTGCATCGTCAGGGTCCTCACATCCGGAAGACGCCGAACTGGGGGTCGCCCAGCGGCGCGTTGGCACAGGCGGTCAGCGCGAGACCCAGCACCTGGCGGGTCTCCAGCGGGTCGATGACCCCGTCGTCCCAGAGGCGGGCGGTGGCGTAGTAGGCGCTGCCCTGGGTCTCGTACTGCTCGCGGATCGGCGCCTTGAAGGACTCCTCCTCCTCGGCGCTCCAGGCGTCGCCGAGCTGGTCGCGCTTGACCGTGGCGAGGACGGAGGCGGCCTGCTCGCCGCCCATGACGGAGATCTTGGCGTTCGGCCACATCCACAGGAAGCGGGGGGAGTAGGCCCGGCCGCACATCGAGTAGTTGCCGGCGCCGAAGGAGCCGCCGACGACGACCGTCAGCTTCGGCACGCGCGTGGTGGCGACGGCGGTGACCATCTTGGCGCCGTGCTTGGCGATGCCGCCGTGCTCGTACGCCTTGCCGACCATGAAGCCGGTGATGTTCTGGAGGAACACCAGCGGGATGCCGCGCTGGTCGCACAGCTCGATGAAGTGCGCGCCCTTCTGGGCGGACTCGGCGAACAGGATGCCGTTGTTGGCGACGATCCCGACCGGGTGGCCGTGGATCCGGGCGAAGCCGGTGACCAGCGTCTGCCCGTACTCGGACTTGAACTCCTGGAAGCGGGAGCCGTCCACCACGCGGGCGATGACCTCGCGCACGTCGTACGGGGTGCGGGAGTCCACCGGCACCGCGCCGTACAGCCCGTACGGGTCGACCTTCGGTTCCTCGGCCGGCTCGACCTTCCACGGCAGCGGGCCCCGCTCGGGGAGGGTCGCCACGATGTTCCGGACGATCCGCAGCGCGTGCGCGTCGTCCTCCGCGAGGTGGTCGGTGACGCCGGAGATGCGGGAGTGGACCTCGCCGCCGCCCAGCTCCTCCGCGGTGACGACCTCGCCGGTCGCGGCCTTCACCAGCGGCGGCCCGCCGAGGAAGATCGTGCCCTGGTTCCGGACGATCACGGCCTCGTCGCTCATCGCCGGCACGTACGCGCCGCCGGCCGTGCAGGAGCCCATGACGGCCGCGATCTGCGGGATGCCGGCCCCCGACATGCGGGCCTGGTTGTAGAAGATCCGGCCGAAGTGCTCGCGGTCCGGGAAGACCTCGTCCTGCATCGGCAGGAACGCGCCGCCGGAGTCCACCAGGTAGAGGCAGGGGAGACGGTTCTCCAGCGCCACCTCCTGGGCCCGCAGGTGCTTCTTCACGGTCATCGGGTAGTAGGTGCCGCCCTTGACGGTCGCGTCGTTCGCGACGATCACGCACTCCCGGCCGCTGACCCGCCCGACGCCCGCGATGACACCGGCCGCCGGGGCCTGGTCGCCGTACATGCCGTGCGCCGCCAGCGGCGCCAGCTCCAGGAACGGCGAGCCCGGGTCCAGGAGGCCGTCCACCCGGTCGCGCGGCAGCAGCTTCCCGCGCGCGGTGTGCCGGGCCCGGGACTTCTCCCCGCCCCCGAGCGCGGCCTCGGCGAGCTTGGCGCGCAGGGTCGCGGCCAGCTCCTGGTGCGCCGCCTCGTTGGCCCGCCAGGCCGGCGAGGCGGGATCCGCCGCACTCGACAGCACAGGTGCCTGCTGCATCGACCGATCTCCCTTGTCCGGTTAATGAGCGTTAACGTACGCGTCTCAGGTTAACGACCGCTAACCGGGTTGTCTAGAATCGAATCCATGACCACGAGCCCGACCCGGACGGACGCGCCGACCCGCCGCGAGCAGATCCTCAAGGAGGCCGCGCGCCTCTTCGCCGAGCGCGGCTTCCACGGCGTCGGCGTCGACGAGATAGGGGCCGCCGTCGGCATCAGCGGCCCCGGCCTCTACCGCCACTTCCCCGGCAAGGACGCGATGCTCGCGGAGCTCCTGGTCGGCATCAGCGAGCGGCTCCTCGACGGCGGCCGGCTGCGCGCCGCCGCCGCGGACGGCGACCCGGCGGCGCTCCTCGCCTCCCTCATCGACGGGCACATCGACTTCGCCCTCGACGACCGGCCGCTCATCACCCTCCACGACCGGGAGCTCGACCGGCTCAAGGACGAGGACCGCAAGCGGGTCCGCCAGCTCCAGCGGCAGTACGTGGAGCTGTGGGTCTCGGTGGTGCGGCAGCTGCACCCGGCGGCGGGCGAACCGGAGGTCCGCGCCGCCGTCCACGCCGTCTTCGGCCTCCTCAACTCCACCCCCCACCTGCGCACGCCCCTGCCGCGCGCCGCCCTGGAACACCTCCTCCGGGACCTGGCGCACGGGGCACTGGGAGCCCTGACGGCCTGAACGGCCTGACGGCCCGAACCGCCTGCGGCCGCACGGTCCGGCAGGTCGGAGGTCAGCGGGTCAGCGGGTCGGCGGAGCCGCCGGGCCCAGGCGGCGCAGCACCAGGGCGACGACCAGCCCGGCGGCCGCGCAGCCCGCGAGGACGAGGTGGGCGGCGGCGATCCCGGAGGCGGTGGCGTCCACGGCCGGGGCACCCGCCGCCAGACGTCCGTCCGTCCGGGCCGCGAGGACGGTGCCGACGACGGCGATGCCGAGGGCGGCGCCGCTCTCGTTGAAGGTGTTCAGCAGTCCGGAGCCGACCCCGGACTCGGCCGCCCCGACGTACGACGTGCCGATCCCGAACAGCGGGACGAAGCAGGCCGGCAGGCCCGCGCCGATCAGCGCCGGCGCCGCGACCGCCGCCGCGAGGGACCCGCCGCCCGCGGCGAGGACCCCCGCGCCGGCGAGCTGGAGCGCGCACCCGAGCGCGTACGTCCCGCCGGGGCCGAGCCGTCCGGCGAGGGCGGGCACGGCCGCGGCCGCGCCGAGCGCCGCGAGGCCCATGGGCAGCAGGGAGAGGCCGGCGGCGAAGGCGCTCATGCCGTGGACCCGCTGGAAGGACTGGCTGGCGAGGTACGAGCTGCTGATCATCACGGCGGCGACCAGCACCAGGCCCGCGCAGGCCAGCGCGTAGCCGGGCCTGCGCAGCAGGTGCAGCGGGAGCAGCGGGTCCGCCGCGCCCAGCTCCCTGCGGGCGACCAGCGTGAGGAGCCCCGCGGCGGCGCCGAGGGCGAGCCAGGCGACGGCGTCGCCGAACCCTTCGTGCAGACGGAGCAGGCCGAAGGAGAGCGCGGCCAGGCCGGCCGTGGCGACGGCCGCGGACGGGAGGCGGAGCCGGCGTCCCGCCCCGGTGCGGAGCGGCGGGGTGGCGCGCAGCGCGCCGGCGAAGGCGGCGGCGCAGACCGGCAGGTTGATGAGGAAGGCCCAGCGCCAGCCGGCCGCGGTGACGATCAGCCCGCCGAAAACGACGCCGAGCGTGGCCCCCACGACGCCGAGTCCGCTCCAGGTGGTCAGCGCGATCCCGCGCCGCTCGCCGTCCCGGTAGACCTCCAGGAGGATCGAGAGGGCGCCCGCGGAGAGCAGGGCCGCGCCGGCCCCCTGGGCGGCGCGGCCGGCGATCAGCGTGCCCGGACCGGCCGCGAGGCCGCAGAGCGCGGAGGCGGCGGCGAAGAGGGCGAGGCCGGAGAGGAAGGTGCGGCGCCGGCCGAAGACGTCCGACATCCGCCCGCCGAGGAGGAGCAGGCTGCCGAACGGCAGCAGATAGGCGCTGATCGTCCACTGGAGGGCCGTCCGGTCCGCGGGCAGGTCCGCTCCGATGGAGGGGAGAGCCACGTTCACGACGGTCGAGTCGAGCATCACCATCAGCTGGGCGACGCCGACCACGACCAGCGGGGTCCAGGGCGGCTGGGCGGGGGCGGCGGGGGGCGGGGCCGGGGGTGCCGGCGTCCGCTGGTTCATGTGGTTCATGGGAGACCCTTCCGTCGGGATATCCATCCATGCGCATGCATGGAATTCGGCCGAACGCTACATCCATGCGCATGCATGGACAAGGGGTGGAGGGGAAGCCTAGGATCGGGGCGTGACCGCTGCACCCCTCACCGACCGCTGGATGGCCACGGTCCGCGCCGGCGCGCAGATCGTCCAGGCCGCGGAACGCCGCCTCTCCGACGCGTACGGCCTGTGCGTCAGCGCCTTCGAGATCATGGACGTCATGGACCGGGAGGGCGACTGGCTCCGGGCCGGCGAGCTGAGCGCGCGCGTCTCCCGGAGCCAGCCCCAGGTCTCCCGGCTGCTCGCGCAGATGGTCGGTGCCGGATACGTCGAGCGCCGGCCCTGCGCCACCGACCGGCGGGGCTTTGACGTGCGGCTCAGCCCTGCCGGGCGGGAGGTCTTCGCCGCCTCCACCGCGACCGTGGAGGAACTGCTGGGCGAACTGGCCGGCGCCGTGCCGGAGGTGCGCGGACTACTCGCGGCCCGGACTTCCGGCGGCGCCCCCGGGGCGGGGTCCGGCCCGGCAGAATGAGCGGCATGCCGATACTCAGCCGTGACGCCCTCGTCGAGCACCTCGTCCGCAGCCGGATCGCGGGCGACGTCGCCACGCCCCGCGAGAACAACCTCGACCACTACCGGAAGCTCGCCAACGGCGACCGGCACTACTGGCTCGGTCTGGAGCTCGGCGACCGGTGGGCGGACGAGCAGGACGTGCTGGCCGTGATGGCGGAGCGGTGCGGGGTCGTCGACGATCCCGCCCACCGCGCCGGCCAGGACACCATCGACCCCGAGCTGACCGTGGACGCCCTGGACCGGATGGCCGTCCGGCTGAAGCAGGCCGCCGCCGGGCGGGAGCGGGTGCTCTTCGCGACCGGGCACCCGGGCGCGCTGATCGACGCGCACAGCCGGGTCGCCGCCGCGCTCCGCGCGCAGGGCTGCGACATCGTGCGGATCCCGGGCGGGCTGGTCGCCGACGAGGGGTACGTCGTGCAGTTCGCGGACGTCGCCGTCTTCGAGCGCGGCGCCAGCCTCTGGCACACCCACTCGCCCGAGCCCATGAACGCGATCCTCGACGGCCTCCAGGTGCTCGGCGAGCCCGCGCCCGACCTCGTCGTCGCCGACCACGGCTGGGCCGGCCGCGCCGCGCAGCGCGGCATCGACTCCGTCGGCTACGCGGACTGCAACGACCCCGCCCTCTTCCTCGCCGAGGCCGAGGGGACGATGAAGGTGACCGTCCCGCTCGACGACCACGTCGTCGACCCCCGCTTCTACGAGCCGCTGACGGCCTATCTGCTCAACGCCGCCGGGCTGCTCGGCTAGACCGGCCCCCGCGTCGGATCCGACGTCGGACCCGGTGCCGGACCCGGCGTCGGGTCCAGGTACACCCGGCGCACCGAGGGGACGCGGGCCCGCAGCCGCGCCTCGGCCTGTTCGCAGGCCCGCTCGACCTCGGCCGCCGTCACCACGTCCCGGAAGTCGATCTTCGCGGCGATCATGACCTCGCCGGGCCCCTGGATCAGGGTGATCAGGTCCAGCACGTCCACCACGTGCGGGACGGCGAGCAGTTCCGCCCGCACCTCGGCCCGCAGGGACCGGGGGAGCGGGCGGCCGATGAGGAGCTGCGCGTTGGAGCGGCCCAGCACCCAGGCCACGTACACCAGCAGACAGCCGATCAGGATCGAGGCGACGCCGTCCCACACGCCGGAGCCGGTGAGCTGGCCGCCGAGCAGGCCGCCGGCGGCGAGCAGCAGGCCGGCGAGGGCGGCGGAGTCCTCCAGCACGACCGCCTTGACGGTGGTGTCGGGGGTGAGCCGCAGGTAGCGGGCGAACGGCGCCCTCATCCGTTCCGCCTCCGCCTTCACCTGCCGGACACCGGTCCGCAGCGAGAACGCCTCCAGGACGAAGGAGACGCCGAGGACGACGTACGAGACGAGCGGGTCGCCCAGCTCCTCGCCGTGGGTGAGGGTGTGGATCCCGTCGTACACCGAGAAGACGGCGCCGCCGACGAAGGTGGCGACGGCGGCGAGCATCGCCCACACGTACCGCTCGCCGGCGTGCCCGACCGGATGGTCCTCGTCGGCGGGCTTCTCGCTCCGCTTGAGCGCGGTGAGCAGCATGACCTCGGTGACCGTGTCGGCGACCGAGTGGGCCGCCTCCGACAGCATCGCGCTCGATCCGCTGATGACGCCGGCGACGGCCTTGGCCGCCGCGATCCCGAGGTTGGCGCCGGCCGCCACGACCACCGTGACGGTGCTCTCGCCGTTCTGCTGCTCCATGCACCGGACGGTATGTCCGCTCAGCGGCGCGGAACGCGAACGACACCCTCCTGGATGACGGAGATCGCCAGCCGCCCGTCCCGGGTCCAGATCCGGGCCTGGCCGAGGCCGCGCCCGCCGGAGGCGGACGGCGACTCCTGGTCGTAGAGCAGCCATTCGTCGGCCCGGAAGGGCCGGTGGAACCACATGGCGTGGTCGAGCGAGGCGCCGACCACGTCGCCGACGGCCCAGCCGCCGCGCCCGTGGGCGAGCAGCACCGAGTCGAGCAGCGTCATGTCGGAGACGTACGTGGCGAGCACGACGTGCAGCAGGGGGTCGTCCGCGAGCTTGCCGTGGGTGCGGAACCACACCTGCGAGCGCGGTTCGCGCGGCTCCCCGACGGAACCCCACGGCGGGGTCTCCGCGTACCGCAGGTCTACGGCCGCGCGGGCCTCGATCAGCCGCCGGGCCACGTCCTCCGGCAGGTGCCGGGGCAGCATCTCCTCGGCGGTCGGCAGCGTCTCCGGGTCGGGCGCGGCCGGCATCTCCGCCTGGTGGTCGAGCCCGTCCTCGTCCGTCTGGAAGGAGGCGGAGAGGTGGAAGATCGGCTGCCCGTGCTGGATCGCGACGACCCGGCGGGTGGTGAAGGACCGCCCGTCCCGGATCCGGTCGACCTCGTAGACGATCGGCGCGCCCGGGTCGCCCGGCACCAGGAAGTACGCGTGCAGGGAGTGGGCGTGGGGGCCCCTCCCTGCTCGAGCGGAGCCGAGAGCTCGGGGGAGGTGGGCGGGGACGGTCCGGCCCGCCGCCACCAGCGCCTGGGCGGCCACCTGGCCGCCGAAGACGCGGGGGACGAGCGCGGACCGGGACTGCCCCCGGAAGATGTCCTGCTCGATCCGCTCCAGGTCGAGCAGGGCGAGCAGGTCATCCAGTGCGGTGGGGGCTTCGGGCACTTACAGGCCCATCGACTTGGCGATGATGGACTTCATGATCTCGCTGGTGCCGCCGTAGATGCGGTTGACGCGGTTGTCGGCGTACAGGCGGGCGATCGGGTACTCGTTCATGTAGCCGTAGCCGCCGTGCAGCTGGAGGCAGCGGTCGATGACGCGGTGCGCGACCTCGGTGCAGAAGAGCTTGGCGGAGGCGGCCTCGGCCGGGGTCAGCTCGCCGGCGTCCAGGGCCTCCAGGGCGCGGTCGGCGACGGCCTCGGCGGCGTCCACCTCGGCCTGGCAGGCGGCCAGCTCGAACTTGGTGTTCTGGAAGTGGGCGACCGGCTTGCCGAAGACGGTGCGCTCCTGCACGTACTGCTGGGCGAACCGGACGGCGGCCTTGGCCTGCGCGTAGGCGCCGAAGGCGATGCCCCAGCGCTCGGAGGCGAGGTTGTGGCCGAGGTAGGAGAAGCCCTTGCCCTCCTCGCCGAGCAGGTCCTCGACGGGGACCTTGACGTCGACGAAGGCGAGCTCGGCGGTGTCGGAGGTCTTCAGGCCGAGCTTGTCGAGCTTGCGGCCGATCGAGTAGCCCTCGGACTTGGTGTCGACGGCGAAGAGGGAGATGCCGAAGCGGCGGTCGTCCTCGGACGGGGCGGAGGTGCGGGCGCAGACGATGACGCGGTCGGCGTGGACGCCGCCGGTGATGAAGGTCTTGGCGCCGTTGAGGACGTAGTGGGTGCCGTCCTCGGAGAGCTTGGCGGTGGTCTTCATGCCCGCGACGTCGGAGCCGGTGCCCGGCTCGGTCATCGCGAGGGCCCACATCTCCTCGCCGGTGACGAACTTCGGCAGGTAGCGCTTCTTCTGGTCCTCGGTGGCGAGCATCTTGATGTACGGCAGGGCGAGCAGCACGTGCACGCCGGAGCCGCCGAACTGCACGCCCGCGCGGGAGGTCTCCTCGTACAGGACGGCCTCGAACTTGTGGGTGTCGAGGCCAGCGCCGCCGAACTCCTCCGGCACGTTGATGCCGAAGATGCCCAGCTCGCCGAGCTTGTAGTAGAAGTCGCGCGGCGCCTGGCCGGCCGCGAACCACTCGTCGTAGACCGGGACGACCTCGGCCTCGATGAAGGCCCGGATGGTCTCCCGGAAGGCCTCGTGGTCCTCGTTGAATACGGTACGGCGCACGAGCCGCCTCCTTCGTCGCTGCCGGTTTTCTAAGCGCTTGCTCAGCCTGTCCGATCGAAGTTACCCAGCGGTCACCCGCCCTGTCCAGACTCCCCGCCTGTGATCCAGGCCCGTCCCACGGAGTCGTACCCGTGGACCGGCCTTCCCCGCACCCCGCTGGTCCGAAAGGGTCGCCCGTCCTCGTCCCCGATCCGGACCGTGCCCCGGCGCCCCTCCGCGCTCCACTCCAGCTCCAGGTACCAGCGGCAGTCGCAGTCCGCCGTCCGCGCCGCCACCAGCAGCTCCTCCGGATCGGCGGCGGTGACCGCGTACGGGAAGGAGACGGCGGGGAGCGTCCGGCCCTCCTCGCCGGAGGCGTCGTACCCGTCCCGGGGCCGGGCGACCGGGCGCGGCCGGTCCAGGTCCACCTCGAAGCGGCGCGGCGTCACCGCCCCGCCGCACCCGTCGTCCGTCCGGTACGCCGGCCACGGCAGCGGCTCCGCCCGCCCCACCACGCGCACGTGCAGCCCCTGGAGCACGACCGCCGCCGCGCCCTTCCCCTGCACCGACACCCGCACCAGCGTCTCCCCGCCGTGCACCGCCCCCCGCGCCTCCGCCCACCGGCGCGCGTCGGCCGGCTCCGGCGGGGGCGGCGGCGTCCGCTCCACGAGATAGGTGTGCCCGCACCCGTTCGCCCACACGTGGGAGGCGACGGTCCAGGTCAACGGCTCAGGCACCGGAGCCTCGGGTCGTCCGGGCAGGAGTACGGCTCCGAGCGTCACCGCCGCCACGACCGCGACCGCCCCGCCGACCAGGCCCACCCACCCCCACCGCCGCCACCCCGGCACGGACGGGAGGACCGGCGGGGGAGCGGGGACGGGCGCGGGCCCGGGAGCCGGCTCCGGGACGGGTTCCGGGGCGGGTTCCGGCGCGGGCGCCGGCGCCCGGCGGGCCCGGTCGGCGCGGGTCCAGACGTCCTCCAGCGCGCGGCGCTCCTCCTCGTCCGCGCCGCACAGCACGGCCAGCCGGGCGACGACGCCGAAGTCCTCCGGGACGGTCGCGCCGGTGCAGTAGCGGTGCAGCGAGGAGGCGCTGACGTTCAGGCGCCGGCCCAGCGCCTCGTAACTCCGCCCGTCCCGCGCCTTCAGCGCGCGCACCCGCGCCGCGAACTCCTCGACGGCCCCGTCCTTCGCCATTCCGACCCCCGGTCCTCGGCGTCCCACCCCTGTACGTCCTCCCACGTCACCGGGGGTGGGATGGTTCCGGGACGGCGGGCGGGCGCGTCACCGTTGCCCCCGGCGGGCGGCGGCCCGACGCTGGTGTCAGCACCTGACCGAACGACCCACCGGGGGAACGAACCGCCATGACCGAGCTCCGTACCGCACTCGCCGCCACCGCCGCCGCAGCCCTGGGCCTCGCGGCCCTCGCCGCCGCCCCGGCGCAGGCCGCCGCCCAGCCCGCCTTCCTCGCCGCCTCCCAGATGCCGCCGTCGTCGACGCCGTGGACCGCCACGCCCGTCTTCAGCGGCGTCCCGGAGAACGGCGGCGTCCTGTGCGCCCCGTACAAGATCCCGGCGCAGAACACCCGCTACCGCGAGTTCAGCACCGAGCTCGACACCAACGGGGTGCAGGTCACCACCGTCGCCCGCACGGAGGCCGACGCCGTGAAGCTGGTCGACACCCTCCGCAAGGCCCTCGCCGGCTGCGGCCCGCTGCTGGAGCGGCAGAACCCGGGCCTGAAGGCCGTCAGCGCCTTCCACGGCAAGCTCGCCGTGGAGGAGGGCGCCTGGGTCTACAGCCTGGACACCGCCGACCCGCAGATCGGCACCACCGACATCCACCTGTTCTCCGTCGGCCGCGACGGCCGCACCGTCACCCTCGTCCGCTGGGGCCAGATGGGCGACTTCAAGGACGCCCCGCTGACCGCCTTCCGCACCACGACGAAGACCGCCGTCAACAAGCTGTACTGACCCGCGGGCTTATGCCCTTGGTGCGCCACAGCGATCGGCCTGCCCACGGCGGACGCGTCCAGGACCTGGGCGCGCCCGCCGTGGGCAGCCACTACGCTGGCGGCGGAGAGGGGTTGGCATGCTGCTGAGATTCCGCACGGCCAACGTGCGGTCACTGCGCGATGAGCAAGAGTTGACCTTCGTCGTGGCCGAGGACGAGCCGAGCGCCACCGCACGACGCATCGACCTGGCCGGGGGCGCGGTAGGGGTACTTCCCCTGATCGGAGTCTTCGGCGCCAACGCCTCGGGCAAGTCGAACGTCCTGGCCGCCATGACGGACATGAGCCGCGCGGTGCAGGATTCGTACGCGCGCTGGGCCTCGTACGACGGCACCGACCGCTTCCCCTTCGCGCTGGATTCCAAGGTAGGTGCCGAGCCAAGCTTCTACGAGGTGGATCTCGTTCTCGACGGGGTCCGTTGGACGTACGGCTTCGAGCTGGGGCCTGAGCGGGTCGAAGCCGAGTGGCTGCACAGCTACCCGCGCGGACACCGGCACCGGCAGGTGTGGCTGGACCGTGACGCCTCACGAGCCAAGGTCTATGACTGGCCGGCCACCCGGGTGAAGGACCGTGCCGGCCTGGAGAGGCGTACCCGGCCGAACGCGCTGGTGCTCTCCACCGCGGGCACGGACAACCACCCGCAGCTCACCCCCTTGTTCCACTGGTTCCGTCGGAATCTTTGGTTGATCGATCCCGAGGTCGAGCGTGAGGAACGGGAAAGGTTCACGACGCGCCAGTTGTCGGGCACCCGAGCCCACCGCATCAACGAGCTCCTACGGGTCGCCGACCTCGGTATCACCGGGGCGGAGGCGGTCGAGAAGGGCAGGAGAGGTCCGGAGCCGCGCCTCACCCACCGGTCCACGGCAGGAGACGTCTCCCTCGACTGGCAGCACGAGTCCTACGGCACCCGTTCCTGGTTCGCCCTGCTCGGCCCGCTGCTGCTGGCCTTGGACGAGGGCGCGGTGCTGCTCGTCGACGAGCTCGACGCCAGCCTGCACCCGCGCTTCGCCGCCGAGGTCGTCAGGCTCTTCCACGACCCTCAGGCCAACGCCAAGGGCGCGCAGCTCGTCTTCACCTCGCA
Source organism: Microtetraspora glauca (assembly GCA_000721275.1). Taxonomy (GTDB): domain Bacteria; phylum Actinomycetota; class Actinomycetes; order Streptomycetales; family Streptomycetaceae; genus Streptomyces. Next base: position 67,986 of record JOFO01000008.1, read on the forward strand.
CGACCCGTCCGTGCTCACCACACCGAGCGGCGGTCGGCTCCTTGAGCCCGCGCAGGTGTGGCTCACCGAGAAGGACGAGGACGGCGCGACCCAGGTCTACCCACTGACCGCCGCCTCTCCCGGAGAGGACGAGGACCTGATGAAGTCCTACCTGGCCGGTGCGTTCGGGGCCGTCCCCTCCCTCCTGGAGGGGCAGATCGCACGGCGGCTGCTGGCGGTGAACGAGCGGGAACGCGAGCACGAGGCGGAGCGGAGCGGCAGCTGATGGCGCGTACGAGGGGGAAGGACTCGCTGGGGCCCGCGAGCAAGGGGCAGCGGCGGAACAAGATCGTCCACGTCTTCACCGAGGGCCGGGTCACCGAGCCCCAGTACATCGAGATCGTGCGCGGCCGGGGCGGTGCGTCCGACATCGAGGTCCGGATCGCCAACGCTACCGCGCCCGGCTCGCAGCGCAAGCCCATCACCCTGGTCGAAGCGGCGGCACGGCTGATGCGCGAGGAGACGCGGACCGCGAGGAAGGCGAAGATCGCCGAGAAGTTCTGGCCCGAGGTCTGGTGCCTTTTCGACAGGGATCAGCACGAGCAGATCCCGGACGCCTTCAAGCTGGCGAAGGAGGCGGGCGTGCAGATCGCCTTCTCGCACCCCTGCTTCGAGCTCTGGCGGCTGCTCCACCACAAGGCGGTGCACAGCACCTTCGGCGGTGTCTGCGGAGAGGCCGTGAAACTGCTTCCCTTCGCGAACGACGCCGAGAACATCAAGAGCGTGCTGCCCGAGCAGATCCCGAAGGGAAGCTTCGCCCTCGCGAAGAAGCGGGCCCAGGAGATCAACGCCCAGCACCCCGCCCACAAGGCCAAGGACCGGCGCGACCCGTACACGGACGTGTATGAGTTCGTCGAGAAGGGGCTCGGGATCACCGCCTATTGACTTCCCTGCGGACCGAGCCGACAGCGAGGGAACGGTACTCTGAGGGGCTCCGGCACGACGTAGTGTTTTCCTGTCGCACTGGGGATTCAGGGGAGACGAACTCGTGGCCAAGCTCACGCTCGCGCGGTTGGAGAGGCACCTTTTCGCTGCCACAGACATCCTTCGGGGCACGATGGATGCCTCCGAGTACAAGGACTACATCTTCAGCCTGCTGTTCCTGAAGCGGGTCAACGACGAGTTCGAGGCGGCGCGGGAGCGGGTCAGGGAGAACGCGCCGCAGGGTCTGACCGAGGAACAGATGGAGGGCTGGCTGGAGAGGCCGGCCACCTACAGCAGGCTCGGAGTTCTCTTCGTCCCGGCAGCAGCCCGCTGGGCCACGATCTCGTCCGGCACCCACAACATCAACGACTCACGCCTGAGGCCCGCGTTCCAGGCCCTTGAAGGGCAGAACACCAACCTCAAAGGCCTCTTCGACCGGCTCGACTTCAACCGTATCGGCGGCGCGGGCGGCACGACCGGCGCGGCGAAGTTCGCCGACCAGCGGCTGGAGCTGCTGATCGCCCACTTCGGGCGCGTGCGGCTGCGGACGGAGGACTTCGAGTTCCCGGACCTGATCGGTGCGGCCTACGAGTACCTGATCAAGCAGTTCGCCGACTCCGCCGGCCGGAAGGGCGGCGAGTTCTACACCCCGCGTGCCGTGGTCCGCACGATGGTCGGATTGCTCGACCCCAAGGACGGCATGCGTGTCTACGACCCCTGTGTCGGCTCTGGCGGCATGCTCCTCCACGCCAAGGAGTACGTGGAGGAGCACGGCGGGGACGCCACGAACATGTTCTTCGCGGGCCAGGACGCTAACAGCGGCTCATGGAGCATGGCCACGATGAACATGGTGCTGCACGGGGTCGGCACCCGCTTCGACCTGCGGATCGGCGACACGCTGTCGGAGCCTGCGCATGTCCCGACGTCGGACGACGACCGGTACGACGGCGTACTGAGCAATCCGCCGTTCTCGATGAACTACTCGTACGACAGCTATCCGCACAAGGTGGAGCGGGCGAAGTACGGTGCGGCGAGCGAGCACGGCAAGGCCGACCTGATGTTCCTCCAGCACATGCTCTGGATGACCAAGCAGGAAGGACGCGGCGGCATGGCCATCACGGTCATGCCGCACGGTGTGCTCTTCCGGGGCGGTGGCGAGCAGGACATCCGCGCCGAGCTGGTCGAGAAGGACGCCATTGAGGCGGTCATCGGCCTCGCCCCGAACCTCTTCTACGGCACCGGAATCCCCGCCTGCATCCTGGTCCTCCGCCCCCCGGGCAAGAAGGACCCCGCCCGGGGGGGCCGGATCCTCTTCGTCAACGCGGACCGCGAGTACCACGCGGAACGGGCGCAGAACGTACTCCTCCCCGAGCACGCGGAGAAGATCGTCACCACGTTCCGCGCGTATGAGGACGTGCCCGGCTTCGCACGGGTGGTGGACCGCGAGGAACTGCGGGAGAACGACTACAACCTCGACATCCGCCGGTACGTCGACAACACGCCCCCGCCGGAACCCCAGGACGTACGGGCCCACCTGACGGGCGGGATGCCGCGCGCGGAGATCGAGACGAAGCGGGACCTGCTCGACGCGTATGGGATCCGGCTTGAGGACCTGTTCGCGGAGCGGGACCCGGTGGACCCGGCGTACGTGGACTTCCTCCCGGAGGACGAGCGCCCGGATGCGGCCCGGCTTGCGGAGCTGGCGCGCCCCCGCGAGGAGGCGTTGCGGGTGGCCTTCGACAGGTGGTGGGCCGAGGAGCCCCGCCACTTGGAGGCGGTGGCCGCCACGGACGAGCGTCTGACCGACCTGACGGCCTCGGAGCGTAGGGCGGCACTGATGGCCGTATGGGGCTCGCTGGTCGACTCTTTCGAGGAGCGGCTCGGCGGGGTCGGCCTCCTCGACCGGTACGCCTTGGCGGGGGCGGTCGGCGACTGGTGGTACGAGACCAAGTACGACTTGCTGGCCCTGTCGGAGAACGGCTTTGCCGGAGTTCTCGACGGCTGGGTCGGGAACGTCGAGATGATGCTCGCGCCCGAACAGGAGCCGAGGACGAAGAAGCCGCGCATGCGCACGGCGGCGGAGCGCCGTCAGGCGTACGACCACAAGGTGGTCGCCGCGATCGTCCCGGAGTTCCTGACGGAACTGGCGGAGGCGGACGCCCGCAAGGCGGAGTTGGACGCGCGCTGGAAGGAACTCAACGCGGCGCCGGAGCCGTTGGAGTACGGCGAATCCGAGGGTGACGAGGACGCTGTCACACGGCAGCGGGCCGAGCTGAGCGTGGAGCGGCTCGCGGAGCTGGCGTACGTGAAGAAGGAACGCACGAAGGCTGCGGCCCGCATCAAGAAGCTTGAGGCGGAGTTCTGGTTCCTCCCGTGGCCGGACCCGGCGAAGCCGGTGGAGGCCCCGCCGAGACTGACCGCGGCCCGGCGGTGGTTGGCGGGCGATCCGGCGGGGGAGCGTCGGGTCGTCCTGGAGGTTGTGCGACGAGAGCTGTGGAGAAGAGTCGCCGACCTTGTGCAAGATCGACGCCAGGAACTTGTGCGGTCCTATGAGAATTGGCTAGAGAAGTACGGGACCTCCTTCGAGGAGATTGAGCGACAGCTGAATGGAACGGCAGCTGGGGTCATCGCGCACAATCCCTGGTCTCAGCAGAGTGCCTGGTCTTCGATATCGGGCAATCTGGGAACTAGTGCCGATCGAGAATCCGTCGCCGACCTTATTTGCTCGCTGATCGACACCGAGAAGGGGATTGAGGGGGAACTTTCCAAACTGGACGTCGAGGAACTGCTCTTGCTGCTGCCGTTGGTCGACCTCGGTGGGGCGAGCCGGGTCCAGCGGCGTCCGCTGCGTGAGCTGGTCTCCTTCGCGCGGCTTGGGAACTTCAGCCCGTCGTGGAGTGAGCCCGACGTGCCAGTTGTACGGTCATCCGGTCTGACCGAACGTGAGTTGACGCCGGTTGTGCTCCGACTTCCCGGGGGGAAACTTCCAAGTGATTCGGGTCGCCATGAGGCCATGCTGAGCCCTGGGGACGTCCTACTCGCCGCTGTCGCTTCGGACGGGCGCGAGTTCCGCGCATCGGTGTGGCGAGGGCAACGGAACCAAGCGACGTATGGTGGCGGCGTCATCTGTTTGAAGCCCGATGCCAGGTACCTTGTCCCGGACTACCTCGTGGCGTGGCTGATGCTTCCGACGTCTCAGAAGCAAATCTATGAGGTGGCGCGGTCCGTGCATGGGGCGAATATGCTGCACCCCGGCCGACTGCTCGATGTTGAAATGGAACTGCCGACTCTGAGTGAACAGAAATCCTTCGCCCGAGGCGTCACGAAACTGAGTTCGGAAGGGCGCGCCCGCCGTGCTCAGCTTGCGAAGCTGCACCGTGTGAAGGAGGCCCTGATGAGCAGCCTTACGCGCTCGGAGAATGGCTGACCGTATTCCGGCATTCAAGCAGCCGGCCATCAGCCTTCACAGCTGTCACGAACGATGACCAAGCGTCAGAGGGAAAGACCAGTGGGGGCTGTGGGGGGTCTTCGAGTCGCGGACCGGGATGCCCGACCGGTAGCCGTCCAGGACCTCGACGCAACTGCCTCCCTCGTTGCCGCTGTACGTCGACTTGCGCCAGCCGGTGAGAGCGGAGGAGTCCGGGATGGTGTGTTCATTCACGGCGTTCGTAGTCCTTTGCTGTCGCCCGCAGTAGAGCCAGTGATTCCTTGAGCGGCATCGCGTCGCTCATCGCAAGATCGTAGGCACCCTTGAGCCGGTCGACCAGCGTCGGAGAGTCGTGCACCCTGCCGACCTGGATGCCCTCGGAGTACGCCACCGGCGGATGGTTTCGAACTTGAGCAAGGTGAGCATGCCTTGCATCAGTGTGTGGACTCCCAGTCCGAAGGGCAGCACGTGCACGCGCACCCGTCCAGCCTCCACCAGGCGAGCCATGTGCATGATCTGCTCCGCCATGATTTTCCCGCTGTCTACGACCCGACGCAGCACCGCCTCATCGAGCAGTGCCCACACCACCGGCGTCACCGGGTCCAACAGCACCTTCGCGCGCTTGAGGCGTGTGACGACGAGCCTGTCACGTTCTTTGTCACTCGCAGGGGGGTACGACGTGCCGAGAACTGCACGTGCGTACGGCTCCGTCTGGAGGATGCCGGGGACGAACGACAGGCCGAACTCGCGGATCACCGTTGCCTGCTGCTCAAGCTCCAGCGCCGCCTCGAAGTAGTCCGCGACCGCCACATCGTCCTGCGGCAGGAAGCTCTGCAGCACATTCCCCGTGCCCAGCGCCCTGTCCAGCCGCCGCGCGTCCTCCATCGACGGGATCCGGCTGCCCGCCTCGATGTGGGCGATGTGTGAACGCGTCGTGATCGCGAGGTCGGCCAACTCCTGCTGGGTGAGGCCGGCGGCCTCGCGTTGGGCCTTCAGCCACTCGCCGTAGACGTTGGTCATCGTCACTCCCTCGTGACAAAAGCTCCGTCACACCGAACCCCTGGTCGGCGTAGCCCTGACGGTTTCACGCTGTGAGGGAATCGCTACAGAGCGAAGTTCCGGCGGGCGGACGAGTCCGGCGGAGTCGTGTACGCGAAACCCCCGCGACCGACGTGAACGGTTTGGGGGCATGGCCTTCAACTATGCAGGAGTTGACGACGTGTTGCACTGTATCGCCCGGATGCTCGAACCGTTGCTGCGGCTCCTGTGGCCTCCGCCTCCCGGACGCCACCGCCCGCCGCACGCCCGCCGCCGTGCCCTCTGGCTCGCCGTGCACGGCATCGACATCGGGCCTCGCGTCAGCCACGGAAGGGGGGCCGCAGCATGAACCGGCACAGCACGGAGACCGTCCGACTGCTCCCCTGGGTCGGGCCCGCGGGGAAGCCCTGCTATCTCGTCGGTGACGGTGAGGGGTACGTCTCCCGCGTCGCCGACAACATCGAGAGCGTGCAGCTCGGCATGGCCGTCGACCTCCTCGGTCACGTCGAGGACTTGCTGGGGGACCGTTCGGCGACCCCCGAACAGCTCCGCTATGTCGTCGCCCGTCTGTCGGAGTCCCTGCGCGAGGTGCACCGGGTCGCGTGGAGCCGGGGCGCGCGGCTGGTAACGGTCTCCGCCCGCGCCGATCACCCCAAGTAGCGGGAGCCGTCCGGAAAACGGCTCGGGTCACGAAGTCCGCAACGCGAACCACAGCTCCATCCGCACGTCCGGATCGTCCAGGTCGCGGCCGAGGAGGACCGCGCAGCGGGCGATCCGCTGCCGGACCGTGTTGCGGTGCACGCCCAGCGCGGCGGCCGTGCGGTCCCAGCTGCCGTGCAGGGACAGCCAGGTCCGCAGGGTCTCCGCCTGCGGCTCGCTGAGCGGGGCGAGCAGCACGCGCGCGTGCGCGGCGGCCTCGTCCGGGTCCACCAGCCCGGCGAGGCCGTTCGCGCGGTGCCGCGCCAGCGGGGTGCGGGTCGCCTCCGCGCGGCGCAGCGCCCGCGCGGCCTGGGCGTCCGCCCCGGGCAGGGCGTCGGGGGCGGCGGGGGCGCTCACGCCGAGCGTCCAGCCGGGCTGGGCGGTGACCGCCGCGCCCGGCGGCACCAGGAGCCGTACCGCCGGGGCCCCGGCCGTGTCCACCAGGTCCGTGCCGAGCGCCGCCGCCAGCGTCGCCGCCGCGAACGGCGTGCCGTCGCCGCCCCGGGCGTGCACCACCGTCCACGGGCCGGGGGAGAGGGACGCCGCCGCCTCCGCCGGGGACGCGCCGAGCAGCAGCCGGGTCAGGGCCCCGTCCCGCGCCGACACGTCGGCCGCCCGGTGCGAGGCCGTCAGCAGGGACAGCAGCACCACCGCGACCCCGGCGACCGTGTGGTCGCCGGGGTCGCGCCGCTCCGTCGCCACCCCGAGGACCAGCCCGTCGCCGCCGCCGAGCGCGTACGCCGCGAGCCGCAGCCCGCCGCCCTCGCCGCTCGCCGACGCCGGACCGCCCGGCCGGGGCCCCACCACGCCCGCCAGGTCCGCGAGCGCCCGGGCGGCCTCCGGCGGGACCCCGCGGCCCGCCGACGCCGACTCCGTGCCGTCCGCGCCGAAGAGGACCGCCCGGCCGCCGAGCCGGGAGGCGAGCGCCCCGAGGACCGCCGGGACCGGCGCCGGACGGGCGGCGGCGGCCGCCAGCGACTGCTGGGCCTCGGTGACCCGGCGCAGCTCGTGCAGCCGGGCCTCCGCCATCAGCCGCCACAGCGCCCGCGCCACCGCCGTGAACGGCGTCCCGGGCGGCACCTCGATCAGCGGCAGCCCCAGCCGCGCGCACGCCGCCACCAGCTCCGCCGGCACCGTGTCGTACACCGGCGTCACGCCGAAGCCGAGCGCCGCGGCGCCCGCCTCCACCACCCGTTCCGCGTACCGCGCCGGGTCCCGCAGCTGCACGCCCGCCGTCATCAGCAGCTCACCGCCGAGCAGGTACGGGTACGGGTCCTCCATCTCCGAGGTGTGCACCCAGTGCAGCGCCACGTCGTCGGGGCCGGTGAGCAGCCGCAGGCCCAGCTCGCGGCGGGCGAGCAGCGCGGCCAGGGTGACCCGGGGGACCGGAGGGGTCGAGGAGGGCTCCCGCGACGCGTCCCGTACAGCGCTCATGGCATGGACCCTTCGTACATCCCCCGCCCCTGCAGTGGAGGAAACGTACACTTCATCGTCGCTTTCCGGCCACCTACTGTCGAGGGATCCAGGGTCACGGGTACGGGCGGATGTCCCCGCGAACAGCTCCTGGGCACATTCCCCGCACGACACGCCACCGAGGTGCGCGAAGGAGGGCCCCATGGCCGTCGACTACACAGTGATCGTCCTGTACTTGGCCGGCATGCTCGCGATGGGCTGGTGGGGCATGCGCCGCGCCAAGTCCAAGAGCGAGTTCCTCGTCGCCGGACGCCGCCTCGGGCCCTGGATGTACTCCGGCACCATGGCGGCGATCGTCCTCGGCGGCGCCTCCACCATCGGCGGCGTCGGCCTCGGCTACACGTACGGCCTCTCCGGCGCCTGGATGGTGATCACCATCGGCCTCGGCCTGCTCGCCCTCAGCGTCTTCTTCTCCGCCCGCATCGCACGGCTGAAGGTCTACACCGTCTCCGAGATGCTGGACCTCCGCTACGGCGGCAAGGCGGGCATGATCTCCGGCGTCGTCATGTGGGCGTACACCCTGATGCTCGCCGTCACCTCGACGATCGCCTACGCCACCATCTTCGACGTCCTCTTCGACCTGCCGCGCACGGTCGCCATCGTCCTCGGCGGCACCATCGTCGTCGCCTACTCGACGCTCGGCGGCATGTGGTCGATCACCATCACCGACATGGTGCAGTTCGTGGTGAAGACCATCGGCGTGCTGCTCCTGCTGCTGCCGATCGCCGTCGTCAAGGCCGGCGGCTTCGCCGAGATGAAGGCCGCGCTGCCCACCTCGTACTTCGAGCCCCTCGGCATCGGCGGCGAGACGATCTTCACCTACGTGCTGATCTACACCTTCGGCATGCTCATCGGGCAGGACATCTGGCAGCGGGTCTTCACCGCCCGCACCGACAAGACCGCCAAGTGGGGCGGCACCGTCGCCGGCACCTACTGCCTCGCGTACGCCGTCGCCGGCGCGGTCATCGGCACCGCCGCCAAGGTCATGTACCCGAACCTGCCGTCCGCCGACGACGCCTTCGCCACCATCGTCAAGGACGAGCTGCCCATGGGCGTGCGCGGCCTGGTCCTCGCCGCCGCGCTCGCCGCCGTCATGTCGACGTCCTCCGGCGCCCTCATCGCCTGCGCCACCGTCGCCAACAACGACATCTGGTCCCGGCTGCGCGGGCTGACCAAGGCCGCCGGGGCCGAGGGCGAGCGGGACGACCACGACGAGGTCAAGGGCAACCGCGCCTTCATCCTCGTCATGGGCGTCGGCGTCATCCTCATCGCCATCGCCCTCAACGACGTCGTCCAGGCCCTCACCGTCGCCTACAACCTGCTCGTCGGCGGTCTCCTCGTGCCCATCCTCGGCGGCCTGCTGTGGAAGCGCGGCACCGTCCAGGGCGCCCTCGCGGCCATCGCCGCCGGCGGCCTCACCGTCGTCGGCCTGATGGCGGCCTTCGGGATCCTCGCGAACGAGCCGATCTACTACGGCCTCCTCGCCTCCCTCGCCGCCTATGTGATCGTCTCCCTGGCGACCCGCCCCACCGACGCCGCGATCCTCGCCGCCTGGCGGGCCCGCCTCGCCGGAGAGAACCCCGCCGACACGCCGGAACCGGCCCCCGTCGGCGCCTGAAGCCCCCGGGCGGCCGAGACCCGGCCGCCCGGCCCACCGAACACCCCACGTCCTCCAGGAGGAAGCCGACCATGAGCAGCGACCAGAACACCCCGCGCGGCCCGATCGACTCGTCCCGCGTCCCGCGGTACGCCGGTCCCGCGACGTTCGCGCGCCTGCCGCGGCTCGACGAGGTCGGCACCGCCGACATCGCCGTGGTCGGCGTCCCCTTCGACTCCGGCGTCTCCTACCGCCCCGGCGCCCGCTTCGGCGGCAACGCCATCCGCGAGGCGTCCCGCCTGCTGCGCCCGTACAACCCCGCGCAGGACGCCTCCCCGTTCGCCCTCGCGCAGGTCGCCGACGGCGGCGACATCGCCGTCAACCCGTTCAACATCAACGAGGCCGTCGAGACCGTCGAGGCCGCCGCCGACGAGATCCTCGGCACCGGCGCCCGCATGATGACCCTCGGCGGCGACCACACCATCGCCCTCCCGCTGCTCCGCTCGGTCGCCAAGAAGCACGGCCCGGTCGCCCTGCTCCACTTCGACGCCCACCTGGACACCTGGGACACCTACTTCGGCGCCGAGTACACCCACGGCACCCCGTTCCGCCGCGCCGTCGAGGAGGGCATCCTCGACACCGAGGCGCTGTCCCACGTCGGCACCCGCGGCCCGCTGTACGGCAAGCAGGACCTGACCGACGACGAGAAGATGGGCTTCGGCATCGTCACCTCCGCGGACATCTACCGCCGCGGCGCCGACGAGGTCGCCGACCAGCTCCGCCAGCGCATCGGCGACCGCCCGCTGTACATCTCCATCGACATCGACTGCCTCGACCCGGCCCACGCCCCCGGCACCGGCACCCCCGAGGCCGGCGGCATGACCTCCCGCGAGCTGCTGGAGATCCTCCGCGGCCTCTCCTCCTGCAACCTCGTCTCCGCCGACGTGGTGGAGGTCGCCCCCGCGTACGACCACGCCGAGATCACGGCCGTCGCCGCTTCCCACACGGCGTACGAGCTGACCACGATCATGAGCCGCCAGATCGCGGCGAGCCGCACGGCACAGTAGAGGCCGACGGCGGCCCGGACGTGCCCGCCCGCCCCCGCCCGGAGCGGGCGGGCACGTCCCGCCACCGCACCGCACCCGACCACGACGCCCAGGGACCCGACATGACCCACGACCACGACCTGGTCCTGCGCCCGACGCCCGCGCAGACGGAGGCCGCCCTCAACCCGCCCGCCGGGCGCAACGGCGGCGACCTCGTCGTCGAGACCCTCGCCGGCCTCGGCGCGACCACCGTCTTCGGCCTCCCCGGCCAGCACGCCCTCGGCATGTTCGACGCCCTGCGCCGCTCGTCGCTGCGGTACGTCGGCCTGCGCGTCGAGAACAACGCGGGCTTCGCCGCCGACGCGTACGGCCGGATCACCGGCGAGGCCGCGCCGCTGCTGCTCTCCACCGGCCCCGGCGCCCTCATGTCGCTCGCCGCGCTCCAGGAGGCCGCCGCGGCCTCCGCGCCGGTCCTCGCCATCGGCAGCCAGATCCCCGCCGCCGGCCTCGGCGGCGGCCGGCACGGCTACCTGCACGAGCTGCGCGACCAGCAGGCCAGCTTCCGGGACGTCGTGAAGTCCGTCCACACGGTCCGCACCCACTCCCAGATCCCGTCCGCGATCGCCGCGGCCTGGGAGTCGGCGCTCACCGCCCCGCACGGCCCGGTCTGGGTCGAGATCCCGCAGGACGTCCTCCTCGCCGGGACGACCCTGCCGGTCGTCACCGCCATGGACGCCACCCCCGAGGACGTCGTCCCGCGCCCGGAGCTGACCGCCGTCGCCGCGCACCTCCTGTCGAACGCCGAGCGGCCCGCGATCATCGCCGGCGGCGGCGTCGTCCGCTCCGACGCCTCCGGCAAGCTGCTCGCGCTCGCCGAGAAGCTGGACGCGCCCGTCGTCACCACCTTCGGCGGCAAGGGCGCCTTCCCGTGGGAGCACCCGCTGTCGCTCCAGTCCTGGCTGGAGGACCGGCACACCACCGACTTCCTGGAGGACGCGGACGTCCTCCTCGTCGTCGGCTCCGGCCTCGGCGAGCTGTCCTCGAACTACCACACCTTCGCGCCGCGCGGCCGGGTGATCCAGATCGAGGCGGACGCCGGGAAGCTGGAGTCCAACCACCCGGCGCTCGGCATCCACGCGGACGCCCGCCTCGCGCTCCAGGCGCTCCTGGAGACGGCGGAGGACCGCACGGACCCCGCCGCCCCGGCCCGCGTCCGTACCGTCCTCGACAAGGTCCGCGCCCGCCTCGACGCCCAGGACCTGGAGCTGGAGCGGCGGATCGTCGCCTCGGTCCGCGAGGCGCTGCCGCCGCGGTCGCCCAGCTTCTGGGACATGACGATCCTGGCGTACTGGGCGTGGTCGGCCTTCGACCCCCGCCACCCCAACACGATGCACTCCGCGCAGGGTGCCGGCGGCCTCGGCTACGGCTTCCCCGCCGCCCTCGGCGCCGCCGCCGCCGACCCGACGACCCCGGTCCTCGCGGTCTCCGGCGACGGCGGCGCGATGTACTCGATCGCGGAGCTGGCGACGGCGAAGCAGTACGGCCTCGACGTCACCTGGCTGATCGTCGACGACGGCGGCTACGGCATCCTCCGCGAGTACATGACGGACGCCTTCGGCGAGCCCACCGGCACCGAACTGGCCCGCCCCGACTTCGTCGCCCTCGCGGAGTCCTTCGGCGTCCCGGCCACCCTCACCACCCCCGACACCCTCACCGCCGACCTGGCGAAGTCCCTCGCCACCCCCGGCCCCTCGGTCGTCGTCCTCCCGGCCCTCCTGAAAATGTTCGAACCGACCCACCTCTGACGGGCCCGGCCCGGGAGGACGTCAGTCCACGATGTCCTCCCACGCCTCCCGGTAGGCGGCGATCCGCTCCTCGTAGCCCTGGCGGAACTCCGGCGTCAGCCGGGGGGCGAGGCCGGCCCAGCTCATGCGGCCCGGCGGGATCCGCCGGCCGATGTCGGCGAAGGCCGCCGCCGCCGCGTCCGCGACCGCCCCGCCCCTCTGGCGGGCGGCGAGGATCTGCTCCCCGACGTCCGGCAGCAGTGCCTCGAACGTGCCCAGCGGCTTTCCGGCCGCCTTCGTGACCTCCCGTTCGGTCACCGGCGCGATGCGGCCGTGCTCCGCCAGGCCCTTCATCGCGACCAGCGCCGCGTACACCTGGCCCCAGCGGTACGGCGTCCCGTCCTCGGCCTGCCCCACGCGCGTCCCCTTCCCGTCGTGTCCCGTCGCACGATCGCGTCGGCGGGTTCCTACCCAGCCGCCGGCGGTCCTAGGACTTCCGGCCCGTCTTTGTTGCCGCGGGATGAAATCGCACGTCGGGCACGTTGTCGCCTTCCGGTAGACCAGGACGGACGGGAGGCGCCACGTGGTGGTGGAGCGGGAACAGGGGTGGGCGCGGCGGCTGTGGTCGTACGCCTGGCGGTACAAGGCGGACGTGGTGCTCGCGCTCGGCTCGTCGCTCGCCGGCATGGCGCTGCTGGCGCTGGTGCCGCTCATCACCAAGGTGATCATCGACGACGTGATCGGGACGGGGACCCGGTCCCTCGCCGTGTGGACCGGGCTGCTGCTCGGCGCCGCCGTCCTCGTGTACGTGCTCACGTACATCCGGCGCTACTACGGCGGCCGGCTCGCGCTCGACGTGCAGCGGGACCTCCGTGACGACATGTACGGGACGATCCTGCGGCTCGACGGACGGCGGCAGGACGAGCTGTCGACCGGGCAGGTCGTCGGGCGGGCCACCAGCGACCTCCAGCTGATCCAGGGCCTGCTCTTCATGCTCCCCATGACGATCGGCAACATCCTGCTGTTCGTCATCTCGCTGGCCGTCATGGCCTGGCTGTCGATCCCGCTGACCCTCGTCGCCCTCGCCGTCGCCCCCGCCCTCTGGTGGATCGCCAAGCGGAGCCGCACCCGGCTGCACCCGGCCACCTGGGCGGCCCAGCAGGAGGCCGCCGGGGTCGCCGGCGTCGTCGACGGGGCCGTCACCGGCGTCCGGGTCGTCAAGGGCTTCGGGCAGGAGGACCAGGAGACCGGGAAGATCCGGGAGGCCGGCCGGAAGCTGTTCGCCGCCCGGCTGCGCACCATCCGGCTGAACGCCCGCTACACCCCCGCCCTCCAGGCCGTCCCCGCCCTCGGCCAGGTCGCCGTCCTCGCGCTCGGCGGCTGGCTCGCGTACAAGGGCCAGATCACCCTCGGCACCTTCGTCGCCTTCTCCTCGTACCTGGCGTCCCTGGTCGGCCCGGTCCGGATGCTCGCCATGGTCCTCACCGTCGGCCAGCAGGCACGCGCGGGCGTGGAGCGGGTCGTCGAGCTGATCGACACCGAGCCGGCCCTCGCGGACGGCACGAAGGAGCTGCCGGCCGACGCCCCGGCGACCGTCGAGTTCGACGGCGTGAGCTTCGGCTACGGCGACGGCAGGCCCGTCCTCGACGGGTTCTCGCTGGAGCTGCGGGAGGGCGAGACCGTCGCCCTCGTCGGCTCCTCCGGCTCCGGCAAGTCGACCGTCTCCCTCCTCCTGCCCCGCTTCTACGACGTCGACCGCGGCGCCGTCCTCGTCGGCGGCCACGACGTCCGCGAGCTGACCCTGGAGTCGCTGCGGGCCGCGATCGGCCTCGTCCCCGAGGACTCCTTCCTCTTCTCCGACACCGTCCGCGCCAACATCGCGTACGGCGTCCCCGACGCCACCGACCAGCAGGTCGAGGCCGCCGCCCGCGCCGCCCGCGCCGACCGGTTCATCGCCGAGCTGCCCGACGGCTACGCCACCAAGGTCGGCGAGCACGGCCTCACCCTCTCCGGCGGCCAGCGCCAGCGCATCGCGCTCGCCCGCGCGATCCTCACCGACCCCCGCCTGCTCGTCCTCGACGACGCCACCTCCGCCGTCGACGCCAAGGTCGAGCACGAGATCCACGAGGCGCTGAAGGCGGTGATGGCGGGCCGGACGACCCTCCTCATCGCGCACCGCCGCTCCACCCTCGGCCTCGCCGACCGGATCGCCGTCCTCGACGGCGGCCGGCTCGCCGACCTCGGCACCCACGAGGAGCTGGAGGAGCGCTCCGCGCTCTACCGCCGGCTCCTCACCGACCCCGACGAGCTCGGCGGCGTCTCGCCCGGGCACCTCCCGGCCGCCGGCGCCGAACCCGCCGGCGACGACGCGCTGCGGGCCGAGCTGGACGCCGAGTTCGACGCCGAGCGCGGCATCACCCCCGCCCTGTGGGTCCGCGACGAGAACCCCGACCGGGACGCCAAGGCCGCCGGCGCCACGCCCGAGCTGCTCGCCGCCGTCGCCGCCCTGCCGCCCGCCGCCGACACCCCCGACGTCGACGAGGCCCGCGCCGTCCGGCCCGAGTCCGACTACGGGCTCCGCCGGCTGCTGCGCGGCTTCGGCGCGCCGCTCCTCATCAGCCTCGGCCTGGTCGCGCTCGACGCGGGCGCGGGCCTGCTGCTGCCGGTCCTGATCCGGCACGGCATCGACGAGGGCGTGAACCGGCTGGCGATCGGCGCCGTCTGGGCCGCGTCCGCGCTCGCGCTGGTCACCGTCCTCGTGCAGTGGGCCGCGCAGACCGCCGAGATCCGGATGACCGGCCGCACCGGCGAGCGGGTCCTGTACGCGCTCCGCCTGAAGATCTTCGCGCAGCTCCAGCGCCTCGGCCTGGACTACTACGAGCGCGAGCTCACCGGCCGGATCATGACCCGGATGACGACGGACGTCGACGCCATGTCGACCTTCCTCCAGACGGGCCTGGTCACCGCCTTCGTCTCGGTCGTCACCTTCTTCGGGATCATGGTGGCGCTGCTGGTCCTCGACCTCCAGCTGGCCCTGGTCGTCTTCGTGACCCTGCCGGTCCTCGCCGTCGCCACGTACTTCTTCCGCCGCTCCAGCGTGAAGGCGTACGAGCTGGCCCGGGAGCGGATCAGCGTCGTCAACGCCGACCTCCAGGAGTCCGTCGCCGGCCTGCGGATCGTGCAGGCGTTCGGCCGCGAGCGGTCGGGCGCCGCCCGGTTCGCCGAGCGCGGCGACGCCTACCGGGACGCGCGCGTGCGCGGCCAGTGGCTGATCTCGGTCTACTTCCCGTTCGTCACCCTGCTGTCGTCGGTGGCCGCCGCGGCCGTCATGATCGTCGGCGCGAACCGGATCGAGGCCGGCACCCTCACGACCGGCGCCCTCGTCGCGTACCTCCTCTACATCGACCTCTTCTTCGCCCCCGTGCAGCAGCTCTCCCAGGTCTTCGACGGCTACCAGCAGGCCGCCGTCTCGCTCGGCCGGATGCGGGAACTGCTCCAGGAGCCGACGTCGACGGCCGCCGCGGCCGAGCCCCGCGAGGTGCTGTCGCTGCGCGGCGAGATCGCCTTCGAGGACGTCTCCTTCGCCTACGGGGAGGAGGAGGCGGCCCTCACCGGCGTCGACCTGCGGATCCCGGCCGGGCAGACCGTCGCGTTCGTCGGCGAGACCGGCGCCGGCAAGTCCACGCTGGTCAAGCTGGTCGCCCGGTTCTACGACCCGACCTCGGGCCGGGTCACCGCCGACGGCACCGACCTGCGGGACCTCGACCTCACCTCGTACCGGCACCGGCTCGGCGTCGTCCCCCAGGAGGCGTACCTCTTCGCCGGGACGATCCGCGACGCCATCGCCTACGGGCGGCCCGGCGCCACCGACGCCGAGGTGGAGGCGGCGGCCCGCGCGGCCGGCGCGCACGACATGATCGCCACCCTGGACGGCGGCTACCTCCACGAGGTCGCCGAACGCGGCCGGAACCTGTCGGCCGGCCAGCGCCAGCTGATCGCCCTGGCCCGCGCCGAGCTGGTGAACCCGGACGTCCTGCTCCTCGACGAGGCCACCGCCGCGCTGGACCTCGCCACGGAGGCCCAGGTGAACGCCGCCACCGAGCGGCTCGCCGGCCGCCGCACCACCCTGATCGTCGCCCACCGCCTCACCACGGCGGCCCGCGCGGACCGGGTGGTCGTCATGGACCACGGCCGCGTCGCCGAGGACGGCACCCACGACGAACTCCTCGCCCGGAACGGCCGCTACGCCGCCCTCTGGCGCACCTTCATCGGCGCGCCGGACCCGAAGGCCGAGCCGGAGGAGGAGCCGGCGTCGCTGTGACGCGCGGGCCGCGCAGGTCGCTGAGTACGCCGGCTGAGTACGGGCGCTCATGCCGGGGCCCGGCGGCCGGGGTGGAATCGGGGGCATGAGCACCAGCGCCCCCACCCCTGCCCCCACTGCCCCCGCCCCCGCGACCGACCCCGGAGCGGACGCGCGCCGGCTCCGCCTCCGGGCGCTCGGGGCCGGGCTGGCGCTGGTCCCGGCGACCGTGGTCGCCGTGTTCCTCGCCCTGGCCACCGACAAGGGCGGCCACTGCGTGATGCGGGGCACCTGCGGTGACGTGCCCGGGTGGCTCTACCAGGCCGCCCTGGCCGTCGCCGGGGCCGCCTGGCTGGTCGCCCTCACCACGCCGGGCGGGCGCCCGCCCGCACCGGTCCGGCGGGCCGCCCTGCGGACGCTGCTCGGCGCCGAGGCGGTCTTCCTCCTGCTCGTCCTGGCCCACTACCTGGGGTGAGAGCCATCCCACACAGGCAACCGTACGGACGTCCGGGGCGTCGTAAGGATGTACGGCCACGGGGCGAGGCGGGGGAGGAACGGGCATGTCCGGAAGCACTGCGGTCCGACCGTCCGCGCGACGCACGCGCGCGCACGGCCCGGTCGCCGGGCGCACGCGCGCGTCCGTCCGGCGCGCCGCCGCGCACGCGCGCGCGTACCTGGCGGGCGCCGTCGCCCGCCTGCGCCCGCACCCCGTCGCGTACGGGCTCGTGCTCGTCCTCGCGGCCGGGCTGCTGACGCTGGCCGGGCCCGGCGGCGGCACCGCCGACGCGGCCTCCGTCTGCACCGGGCGCCCCGCCCGCACGGTCGCCTTCGCCACCGGCGAGCTGCGCCTCTACCGGAACCGCCACTACGCCTGCGCGCTGGTCCTCGCCAAGCGGCCGGGCGCCCCGCGCCCCATGAAGGTCACCCTCCAGCCGCGCGGCGGCCGGGCCGCCGTCGTCAGCGGGCGCTGGGGGCGGCAGGCCGGGCCGGTGACCGTGCACGCCCTGAACCGCTGCGTCCGCGCCTCCGCGACCGTCGCGAACCGGTCCACCGCCACCGGCTGGATCCTGTGCTGAACCACAGGTAAGACTCAACCGGGTCTGGCGGCCCGGACGTTCACCCCGCTAGGTTCACGGCACCGTTGTGAATCATGGGAGGGTGCATGCGCAAGTCGCTGAGACTGATGCTGTCGCTTTCGGTGCTCATAGGCACCGTGGGCTCCACCGGCGTGGCCACCGCCACCGCCGCGGACACGGAGTCCGTCAGCGCGGTCGCGGAGGCGCAGGGCTCGGACATCAAGGACCGCCTGCTGGCGATCCCCGGGATGAGCCTGATCGAGGAGAAGCCGTACGCCGGCTACCGCTTCTTCGTCCTCAACTACGAGCAGCCGATCGACCACAAGCGCCCCTGGGCAGGAACGTTCCAGCAGCGGATCTCGGTCCTCCACAAGGGCACCGACCGCCCCACCGTCTTCCGCACCAGCGGCTACGGCCTGAGCACCACCCCGAGCCGGGCCGAGCCGACCCGGATCATCGACGGCAACCAGGTCTCCCTGGAGTACCGCTTCTTCACGCCGTCCCGCCCCGCCCCCGCCGACTGGTCCAAGCTCGACATCTGGCAGGCCGCCAGCGACCAGCACCGCGTCTTCACCGCCCTGAAGAAGGTCTACGGCGAGAACTGGCTCTCCACCGGCGGCTCCAAGGGCGGCATGACCGCCACCTACTACGAGCGCTTCTACCCGCGCGACATGGACGGCGTCGTCGCCTACGTGGCCCCCAACGACGTCGTCAACAAGGAGGACTCGGCCTACGACCGGTTCTTCGCGAACGTCGGCACGAAGGAGTGCCGCGACCGCCTGAACTCCATGCAGCGCGAGGCCCTGCTCCGCCGCGCCCCGCTCCAGGAGAAGTTCAAGGCGTGGGCCGAGACCGAGGGCGCCACCTTCAACACCGTCGGCTCGCTCGACAAGGCGTGGGAGGCGACCGTCCTCGACTTCGTCTGGGGCTTCTGGCAGTACTACGGCGAGGACGTCTGCGACACGATCCCGGACGCCAAGACCGCGAGCGACGACACCGTCTACGAGACGATCGACGCCTACGCCGGCTGGTCCGCCTACACCGACCAGGGCCTGGAGTACTACACGCCGTACTACTACCAGGCGGCCACCGAGCTCGGCTCGCCGTCCATCAAGCAGCCGCACCTCGACGGCCTGAACC
Organism: Microtetraspora glauca; assembly: GCA_000721275.1. Classification (GTDB taxonomy): domain Bacteria; phylum Actinomycetota; class Actinomycetes; order Streptomycetales; family Streptomycetaceae; genus Streptomyces. Next base: position 86,529 of record JOFO01000008.1, read on the forward strand.
GCTACGGCTACCAGCCCGCCTCGAACTTCGTGCCCCGCGAGATCCCCATGAAGTTCAAGCCGTGGGTCATGCGCGACGTCGACGACTGGGTCCGCAAGAACGCGAACCGGATGCTCTTCGTCTACGGCGAGAACGACCCGTGGGGCGCCGAGCCGTTCCGCGTCGACAAGGGCGCCCGGGACAGCTACGTCTACTACGCGCCCGGCGGCAACCACGGCGCCAACGTCGCCGGACTCGTCGACGCCGAGCGGGAGAAGGCCACCGCCCGCATCCTCGCCTGGGCCGGGGTCGACGCCCCCGCCGTCGAGGCGGCCCGGCCGCTGGCGCGCTTCGACGCCCGCCTGGACCGGCCCGTGGACGAGGACGTGACGAAGGAGCACGGCCTGCGCCCCTGACCCCCGGTGGGGGTGCGGCCCCGCGCGAGGCCGCACCCCCGTCCGTCAGCGGTCGTACGACAGCCCGTACCCGACCGGGTAGAGCGTCACCGCCGGGTCCTCCGCGCTGCGCACCGGCACCGGGAGCCGACCGCGCGGCTTCGCCCGCCCGGCCAGCACCCGGACGGCGGCGCGGAGTTCCACGTCCGTCCAGGAGTAGGCGGCCAGCGTGGCCCGCTGCCCGGAGATCCGGGCGACGTCGTACGGGTTGCGGATCGCGACCGTCACCACCGGCACCCCGGTCGCCACCAGCCGGGCCACCAGCGTCCGCTGCGGGCTCGCGGCGGTCAGGTTGTACGTGCCCACCACGACCACGTCCTGCCCGGCGGCGGCGGCCACCGCCTCCTCGATCCGGGCCGCCGTCGGCGTGATCCCGGTGGACAGCACCGTCGGGGTGAAGCCCAGCTCGCGCAGGGCGGCGCCGAGCGTGGTCGTCGGCGGCCCGGTCGTCCCGGACGGGGAGGCCGGGTCGGCGCCGACCACCAGCACCTTCCCGTGCGCGGCCGGACCCAGCGGCAGGAAACCGCCCTCGTTGACCAGCAGCGTGGTGGTCCGCTCGGCGATCCGGTCGGCCTCGGCGAGGTGCCGCGGCGTGCCGACGGTCGCGTCCACCTCCGCCCGGTCCGGGTACGGGTCGGCGAAGAGCCCGCGCCGCGCCTTCAGCCGCAGGATCCGCAGAACCGATTCCTCGATCCGCTCCTCCGTCAGCTCCCCGTCCCGCACCGCCGCCAGGACCGCGTTCCACGCCACCGCCAGCTTCGGCGGGTTCAGCAGCTGGTCCACCCCCGCCTTCAGCGCGAGCACCGGCACCCGGTCGTCGCCGTACTTGGTGCGCACCCCCTGCATGTCCAGGGCGTCCGTCACCACCACCCCGTCGTAGCCGAGCTGTTCGCGCAGCACCCCGGTGAGGATCGGGTACGAGAGCGTGGCCGGGTCCTCGGACGGGTCGAGCGCCGGGACGACGAGGTGCGCGGTCATGATCGCGTCGATACCGGCGGCGATCGCGGCCCGGAACGGCGGGGCGTCCAGCTCCGCCCACTGCTCGCGGGTGTGGGTGATGACCGGCAGGCCGTAGTGGCTGTCGACGGCGGTGTCGCCGTGGCCGGGGAAGTGCTTGGCGGTGGCCGCCACGCCCGCGCCCTGGTAGCCGCGGATCTGGGCGGTGACGAGACCGGACACCGCGGCGGGGTCCGAGCCGAAGGAGCGGACGCCGATGACCGGGTTGGCCGGGTTGACGTTGACGTCGGCGACCGGGGCGTAGTTCTGCCGGATGCCGAGCGCGGCCAGTTCGGCGCCGGCGATCCGGGCCGCCTTGCGGGTGTCCGCCGGCGAGCCGCCCGCGCCCAGCGCCATCGCGCCGGGGAGCAGCGTGGCGGGCTCGCCGATCCGGCAGACGATGCCGTGCTCCTGGTCGGTGGAGATCAGGACGGGCACGGGCGTGCCGTGGGAGAGCGCGGCGGCCTGGATGCCGTGGGAGAGCGCGGCGATCTGGTGCGGGTCGCGGGTGTTGTGGGCCCAGGCGAAGTAGATGATGCCGCCGAGGTGGTAGCGCTCCAGCAGCTCAGCGGCGGTGCGGACGCCGAACTCGCGGAGGTTGGCGTCGGCGTCGGCCGGGTCCGGGTCGGTCGCCGAGTGCCCGTACACCCGGCTGGCGAAGAGCTGGCCGACCTTCTCCTCCAGCGACATCCGCCCGACGATCCGGCGCAGCCGCTCCTCGGTCCGGGCGTCGGTGGCGTGCGCGGCGGGGGCGACGGCCCCGGTGACGGCCGCGGCGGCGGCTGCGGCGGTGACGGAGAGCAGGGTGCGGCGGGTGGGAGCTGGAGGGGTGCGGCGGGTGGGGGTGGGAGGGGGAGTGGGGGTGGCGGAGGCGGGGTGGGGCACTGGTGCTCCTTCCGGCCGTGCGTGGGTGAGTGAGCAGGGGTGAAGGAAACTGCCAAGGTGCACGGATAGCCTGAAAGTAACTGCCAGGTCAAGGATTCCCGCACGAATCGCCGAAGCGACCGCGGCGGCGCCCGCCGGACGTACGGGGTCGGCGGGCGGTGCGGCCATGCTCCTGTCTGCCGGACGCGCGGAACCGGCGGAGGCCCGTCGTTCAGGCCGCCGACGCGATCGACGGCCACAGCTCCTGGAGCGTGCGGACCGTCTCCACGATCGCCGGGCGGCGCGCCGCGCCCGTGCGCCACAGCGCGTGCAGCCGGCGCGTCGGCGCCGGGTCCAGCCGGAGCGGGGCCACCTCGGGCGGCAGCCCGCCGCGCCCCAGGCGGGGGACGAGCGCGATGCCGAGGCCGGCCGCGACCAGCGCGACCTGGGTGTGGTTCTCCTCCGCCTGGTGCACGACCAGCGGCTCGGCCCCGGCCGCCCGCAGCGTGCGCATCAGCCAGTCGTGGCACACCGTCCCCGGCGGCTGCGAGATCCACCGCTCGTCCGCCAGCTCCTCCCGCCGCACCGACCGCCGGGCCGCCAGCGGATGGTCCCGGTGGACGAGGATGTCGCAGCCGTCGTCGCCGATCACCGCCTGCTCGACCCCGGGCGGCGCCGGCAGCGGGGCGATGTCCCAGTCGTGGGCGACGGCCAGGTCGAGCACCCCGCGCGCCACCAGGTCCACCGACAGGTGCGGGTCGACCTCCGTCAGCCGCGCGTCCAGCCCGGGGTGACGGACCGCCAGGTCCGCCAGCACCCGGGGCATCAGACCGCGCGCCGCGCTCGGGAAGCAGCCGACCGCCAGCCGTCCGGCGGGCAGCCCGCGCCGCTCTTCGAGCCGTACCTCCGCCTCCTCCACGATCGCCAGCAACCGGCGCGCCGTGGAGGCGAGCTGGCAGGCCTCGTCGGTGAGCCGGACGCCCCGCCCGCTGCGTTCGAGCAGGGTCGTACGGGTCTCCCGCTCCAGCTTCGCGATCTGCTGGGAGACCGCCGAGGGGGTGTAGCCGAGCGCCGTCGCGGCGGCGCCGACGCTGCCGTGGACGGAGACGGCGTGCAGGGCGCGCAGACGGCCGAGATCGAGCACGGGAACCTCCGGCGGACACTCACGGATTCAGCAACGCTTCATCCAACCATGAAGAGACCTGTGCTGGTGCTACACGGTCACGGCCGGTCATGCTCCGTGCATGCGCCCCGCACACATCGCCCTCGCCGCGCTCGTCGCCGCGGTCTGGGGAGTCAACTTCGTCGTCATCGAGATCGGTCTCGACCACTTCCCGCCGCTGCTCTTCTCCGCCCTCCGCTTCCTCGCCGCCGCCCTCCCCGCGGTCTTCCTCGTCGGCCGCCCCAAGGTCGCCTGGAAGTGGATCATCGCCGTCGGACTCGCCCTCGGCGTCGCCAAGTTCGGCCTGCTCTTCACCGGCATGGACCTGGGCGCCCCCGCCGGCCTCTCCTCCCTCGTCCTCCAGGTGCAGGCCGTCTTCACCGCCCTCTTCGCCTTCGCCGCCCTCGGCGAGCGACCCGCCCGCCGCGCCGTCGCCGGCATGGCCGTCGCGCTCGCCGGCATCGGCGTCGCCGCCGTCGACGAGGGCACCGCCGGGCCGGTCACCGGCTTCGTCCTGGTCATCGCGGCCGCCGCCTGCTGGGGCGTCTCCAACGTCCTCACCCGCAAGGCCGCCCCGCCCGACCCGCTCAACTGGATGGTCTGGGTCAGCACCGTCCCCGTCCTCCCGCTGCTCGCCCTCTCCCTGCTCCTGGAGGGCCCCGAGCGGGACCTCGCCGCGCTCCGCGCCCTCGACTGGACCGGCGCCGGCGTCATCCTGTACGTCGCCTGGGTCACGACCGTCTTCGGTTTCGGCGCCTGGGGCTGGCTGCTCCGCCGCCACCCCGCCTCCTCCGTCGCCCCCTTCTCGCTCCTGGTCCCCGTCTTCGGCATGTCCTCCGCCGCGCTGTTCCTCGGCGAGTCGGTGAGCCCCCTGCGCTGGGTCGCGGCGGCCCTCCTCGTCGGCGGTGTGGCCCTGACGTCGCTGTCCCCCCGGAAGCCGGCCGCCGCGCCGGGAGCGGGACCCGAAGGGGAGCCGGGACCCGGGCGCGAACCGGCCGCCGGGCCGCCGGCGGGCCCGGAATCCCTGGTGCGGGAGGCGCCCGTTCCCGTATCGTCCGTGGGTCCCGCCGACGACGAAAGGCCCGCATGACCTTCGAGCACGTGACCGTCGACGCCCCCGTCCCCGCGCCCGCCGCGCTGCTCCTCGCCGGCATCCCCGGCAGCGGCAAGTCGACGGTCTCGGCCGCCCTCGCCGCCCGCTTCGCCCGCGCCGCGCACATCGAGGTCGACCACCTCCAGGAGCTGATCGTCAGCGGCGGCCGCTGGCCCACCCCGGAGGGCGACCCGGAGGCGGACCGGCAGATCCTCCTCCGCGCCCGCAACGCCTGCCTCCTGGCGGGCAGTCTCGCCGCCGCCGGCTTCCTCCCGGTCATGGACGACGTCGTGGTCCGCCGCTCCCACCTGCGGTACTACCGCGAACAGATGACGGCGGGCCCGCTGCACGTGGTCTTCCTCGCGCCCGGCCCCGACACGGCGTGGGAGCGCAACAACGCCCGCCACAAGCGCCTCACCACCAACTGGGCCTTCCTCGACGAGGCGATGCGCGAGGAACTGTCCGGCGAGGGCGTCTGGATCGACAACTCCGCACAGACGGTGGAGGAGACGGTCGACGCGGTCCTCGCCGCGACGGGCCTGGACACCTCCGCGGACGCGTAGGACGCGTAGGACGGGTCGGCGGCCGAAGGCGGTCGGTCGCCGCCGGCGCCGGCCCCCCCCCGCCGCCGGTCCGCCCGAACCGGCGGAGAGGGCGGGCGGGAGGCGCCGCCGGGCCGGTACCCGTCACGGTCAGCCCCGCGGCGCCCCCGTCGAGTCCCGTACCACCAGCTCGCCCGGGACCGTCTCGGTGCCGTCGGCCGGGGCGTCCTGGGTGCCCATCGCCAGGCGGCCCGCGCGGGCGCCGGTGTCGTGCAGCGGGAGGCGGACGGTGGTCAGGGCGGGGACCGCGTCGACCGAGAAGGGGAGGTCGTCGAAGCCGGCCACCGACACGTCGCCGGGGATCGACAGGCCCCGCTCCCGCAGCGCCGCGCAGACGCCCAGCGCGACCGTGTCGTTGGCGGCGACGATCGCCGTGAGGTCCGGGTCGCGGGCCAGGAGCTCCGCGACGGCCGCGTGGCCGGAGGGGCGGTCGTACGGGCCGTGCACGGTCGGCCCCTCGGCGACGCCCGCCGCCGCCAGCGCCTCCCGGTGGCCCTCCAGGCGGTGCCGGGTGGTCGTGCGGTCGGCGGGGCCCGCGACGTAACCGATCCGCCGGTGGCCGAGGCCGAGCAGGTGCTCGGTGAGGCGGCGGCCCCCGGCGCGGTTGTCGAAGACGAGCGCGGCGGTGTGCGCGTCCCCCGGCACCGGCGGCCGGCCGCACAGCACGACCCGGGTGCCGGCCTCGGCCATCCGGGACAGCTTGGCGGCGGTCGCGTCCAGGTGCCGCGGGTCCTCCAGCGAGCCGCCCATGAGGATCACGGCGGCGGCGCGCTGCCGCTGGAGCAGCGTCAGGTAGGTGAGCTCGCGCTCGGGGGAGCCGCCGGTGTTGCAGACGACGGCCAGCTTCTCGCCGCCCGCCCGGCCGGACCCGCCCTCGCCGATCGCGCTCTGCGCCGCGCTCGCCATGATCCCGAAGAAGGGGTCGGCGATGTCGTTGACCAGCACCCCGACCAGGTCGGAGGTGGCGGCGGCGAGCGAGCTGGCGGGCCCGTTGAGGACGTAGTCCAGCTCCTCGACGGCCTTCAGGACCCGCTCCCGCGTGGAGGCGGCCACCGGGTAGTTGCCGTTCAGGACCCGGGAGACGGTCGCGGGGGAGACCCGGGCGCGGGCGGCCACGTCCGACAGGGTGACGGTCATCGCGTGCGTACCTCCGACATCGCGTGCACAGCTCCGAGGCCGTAGGCGCGGGGGCCTTGTCCGGCGTGATGTCGGCAGGCTAGCGTCATCCGTGGCAGAAAGCGCTTTCTACCGTCGCGCCGAAAGCGCTTTCTGCCCTGCATGGCGTTGTCCCGTCGTGCTGTCACGCGGTGAACGAGGGCGCAGCCCGCCGGAGAGAGGAAACCTTCCATGACACGCAGGACCGTCCGCATCGCCATGAACGGCGTCACCGGGCGCATGGGCTACCGCCAGCACCTCGTCCGCTCGATCCTCGCGCTGCGCGAGCAGGGCGGCCTCGACCTCGGCAACGGCGAGGTCCTCTGGCCCGAGCCCGTCCTCGTCGGCCGCCGCGAGCACGCCCTGCGCGCCCTCGCCGAGAAGCACGGCCTCACCGAGTGGTCCACCGACCTCGACGCCGTCCTCGCCGACGACTCGATCGACGTCTACTTCGACGCCCAGGTCACCTCCGCCCGCGCCGACGCCCTCACCAAGGCCATCGCCGCCGGCAAGCACCTCTACACCGAGAAGCCCACCGCCGCCGACTTCGCCGGCGCCCTCGCCCTCGCCCGCCTCGCCGCCGAGAAGGGCGTCAAGCACGGCGTCGTCCAGGACAAGCTCTTCCTCCCCGGCCTGCGCAAGCTCAAGCGGCTCGTCGACGGCGGCTTCTTCGGCGAGATCCTGTCCGTGCGCGGCGAGTTCGGCTACTGGGTCTTCGAGGGCGACTGGCAGGAGGCCCAGCGCCCCAGCTGGAACTACCGCGCCGAGGACGGCGGCGGCATCGTCGTCGACATGTTCCCGCACTGGGAGTACGTGCTCCACGAGCTCTTCGGCCGGGTCACCTCCGTCTCCGCCGAGGTCGCCACCCACGTCCCGCGCCGCTGGGACGAGGAGGGCAAGCCGTACGACGCGACCGCCGACGACGCCGCCTACGGCACCTTCCACCTGGAGGGCGGCGCCATCGCCCAGATCAACTCCTCCTGGGCGGTCCGCGTCCACCGCGACGAACTCGTCGAGTTCCAGGTCGACGGCACCGAGGGCTCCGCCGTCGCGGGCCTGCGCACCTGCCGCGTCCAGCACCGCAGCGCCACCCCCAAGCCGGTCTGGAACCCCGATATCCCCGCCACCTACTCCTTCCGCGACCAGTGGCAGGAGGTCCCCGACAACGCCGACTTCGACAACGGCTTCAAGGCCCAGTGGGAGCTGTTCCTCCGGCACGTCGTCCTCGACGAGCCGTACCACTGGGACCTCCTCGCCGGCGCCCGCGGCGTCCAGCTCGCCGAACTCGGCCTGAGGTCCGCCGCCGAGGGCCGCCGCCTCGACGTCCCGGAGGTGTCCCTGTGACGCTCCGCCTCCCGCTCCCCGGCGGCGGCACGCGCGCGTACCGGCCCCGGACCGAACCGTTCGCCTCCGCCGCGTCCGGCCCGCTCACCTCCCGTACGGTCTTCTCCGCCGCGCACGTCGTCGCCGACCCGTACGCCGACACCACCCCCGACGGCCCCGCCGCCGTCGACTGGGACGCCACCCTCGCCTTCCGCCGCCACCTCTGGTCCCACGGCCTCGGCGTCGCGGAGGCCATGGACACCGCCCAGCGCGGCATGGGCCTCGACTGGGCCGGCGCCGCCGAACTCGTCCGCCGCTCCGCCGCCGAGGCGAAGGCCGAGGGCGGCCGGATCGCCTGCGGCGCCGGCACCGACCAGCTCACCGGACCCGCCACGCTCGCGGAGATCCGCGCCGCGTACGAGGAACAGCTCGCCGTCGTCGAGGAGTCCGGCGCCCAGGCCGTCCTCATGGCCTCCCGCGCGCTCGCCGCCGCGGCCGGCGGCCCCGAGGACTACCTCGACCTGTACGGCCACCTCCTGCGCCAGGCCGCCGAACCGGTCATCCTCCACTGGCTCGGCCCGATGTTCGACCCGGCCCTGGAGGGGTACTGGGGCTCCGCCGACCTCGACGCGGCCACCGAGACCTTCCTGGAGGTCATCGCCGCCCACCCCGACAAGGTCGACGGCGTCAAGATCTCCCTCCTCGACGCGGGCCGCGAGGTCGCCCTGCGCCGCCGCCTCCCGGAGGGCGTCCGCTGCTACACCGGCGACGACTTCCACTACCCCGAGCTGATCGCCGGTGACGACCAGGGCTTCAGCCACGCCCTGCTGGGGATCTTCGACCCGCTCGGCCCGCTGGCGGCGGAGGCGGTCCGGGTCCTGGACACCGGTGACACGGCCGGTTTCCGCACGCTCCTCGACCCGACGGTGGCGCTCTCCCGGCACCTCTTCGCGCCGCCCACCCGCTACTACAAGACGGGCGTGGTCCTGCTCGCCTGGCTCGCGGGCCACCAGGACCACTTCACCATGGTCGGCGGCCTCCAGTCGGCCCGCTCCCTGCCGCACCTGGCCCGCGCCTACGAACTCGCCGACGGCCTCGGCCTGTTCCCGGACCCGGCCCGCGCGGAGTCCCGGATGCGGTCCCTGCTCACGGTGTACGGAGTCCCCCAGTCAACTTCTCGGTCCTGAGGGACCGAGCTTGTCACCCGATCCCTGAAAGGCCGTGATTGCAAGTGGAGCGCGACTGGCTGCCGCGTGGTCCCCTGCGTCCGGTACGGCTATGCCGTACGGGGGCGATTGACCGCGCCCCGCTTCCACGCAGCCTCGCCGCGGTGGGCGATGTTGCGGGAGCCGTTGTGGTCCGCGTGCATCACGGTCCCGCAGGACCGGCACACGAACCGTGCTTGATCCACCCTGTTCGTGCGGTGGGTGTGCCAGCACTCGGAGCACTGACGGGAGGTGTTGCGGGGGTCGACGAACACCACGGGCACCCCCGCCCTGCGTGCCTTGTACTCGACGAATCCGCCGAGCTGGGCGAATGCCCACGAGTGCAGTCGTGCCCGCTGGTCCTTCTTGGCCGTGACCCTCTGCCGGATACCGCTCAGGTCTTCCAGGGCGATTCCACGCGAGGTGCGTTCAGCGGTGGCGACGAGCCGATTGGCGATGATGTGGTTGGCGTTCGCCGCGTGCCGGGACTCGCGGCGACGGATGCGCTTCAAGGCCCGCTTGGCCGACTTGGTGCGCTTCTTCTGGAGCTTGCTGCGCAGGTTCAGCATCCGCCTGCGGTAGTGGTTGAGCCGGCGTCCGGACATGATCTGGCCGTCCGAGGTGGTGGCGATGTTCACGATGCCCAGGTCCACCCCGAGGAACCCGTCCGGCTCAGACACGTCGGGCTCGGGCACGTGGATGGTGGCGATCAGGAAGAACATCCCGTCGCGCATCACCAGGTCCGACTCGCCCTTGCGGGACGCCAACAGCTTCAGCGTCTCCGAGGAACACACGAACGGGATGTGCTTGATCCGCCCGGCCACCGTCCAGATCGACACCGTCCGGGCATCGAGGTTCCACGTCAGGATCCGGTCGTCGAACGGCTGCGCCGCGTCCTCCCGGAAACGGATCGGTTTCGACTCTGCCCGCAGGCGACGCTTCGAGCCCTCCCGGCCGAGATTCCCTGCATTGATGTTGCCCTTCAGGGTGGCGTAGGCGTCGCAAACCTTCTTCACCACCCGCACGGCAGGCTGGGCTCCGAGGTCGTAGTCCGCCTTGAGGGCGAAGTACACCTCTTTCTGCAACACGTTCCGCCGCTTCAGGCCCTTGGCGAACGCCACTTGGGATGTGTGGTTCGCCGCCCGGTTGCAGGCACGCAGGGTCGCCGCCAGCGCATCCGCGTCATGCGCGGACGTAGGCGGCAACTTCACCTGCACCACAATTTTCACGCAAAGCACCCTAGTGGGGCGGATCGCGGGAGAGTGAATTGAGGAACCGCCAAATAATGAGTGGAATCGGTGATTTCATGCATTCGGAAAAAGGTCCTGTTTCTCGCTGGGCCGAAGCCCTGAGCCCCGGAGGGGAGATCAAGTGAACCTCGACCGCTTCAGCATCAACCAGATGACGGTGAAGCAGCTCCCGCTCCCCGAACTGGTCGCGGAGTGCGTCCGCCTCGGCGTGCCCGGGATCGGCCTGTGGCGCGACCCGGTGAAGGAGTACGGCGTCGACGAGACGGCGGCCCTGATCCAGGAGGCGGGCCTGAAGGTCACCACCCTGTGCCGGGGCGGGTTCTTCACCAGTGACGGCTGGGAGGCCGACAACCGGGCGGCGATCGACGAGGCGGCGGCGCTCGGCACCGACACCCTCGTCCTGGTCTCCGGCGGCCTGCCCGCCGGCAGCCGCGACCTGCCCGGGGCACGCGCGCGTATCGCCGCCGCCATCGGCGCCCTCGCCCCCTACGCGGGCGAACGCGGCGTCCGGCTCGCCATCGAACCCCTCCACCCCATGTACGCCTCCGACCGCTGCGCGATCTCCACCCTGGACCAGGCCCTGGACATCGCGGAGCGCCACCCGGCCGAGCAGGTCGGCGTCACCGTCGACACGTACCACCTGTGGTGGGACGAGAACGCCCCGGCGGCGGTGGAGCGGGCGGCGGCCGGCGGCCGCGTCCACGCCTTCCAGCTCGCCGACTGGACGACGCCCCTCCCGGAGGGCGTCCTCAACGGCCGGGGCCGGCTCGGCACGGGCTCCATCGACCTCACGTGGTGGGCGGCCCTCCTCGAACGGGTCGGCTACACGGGCCCGGTGGAGGTCGAACTCTTCAACGACTCCCTGTGGACGAGGGACGGCGTCGAGGTCCTGGAGGAGATCCTGGAGGACTTCCTCAAGGTCTGACCGCGTCCCGCCGAACCGGGCCCCGGCGTGCGCGGCGGGGGCCCTCAGGGCCCGGCCCCGTGTGCGGCGGGACCGGGCTACTTCTTCCCGCCGCCCAGCAGGTCGCCGAGGCCGCCGCCCTTCTTCGCGGCGGCGCGCTTCGTGAGGACCGCGAGGATCACCGGGACCAGGAGGTCGACCGCGCGGTTCACGGTGGCCGGGGGGAGGCCGGTGCGCTTGGCGACGGCGTTGGCGGCGGGCTTCGCCAGCCTGCCGAGGACGCCGGCCATCAGGCCCCCGGCCGCGAGGCCGCCGAAGGCGGCGACGCCCTGGAGGGGCGGTTCGGCGGAGGCGACCTCGTCGACGGCGGCCTTCACGTCGGCGGCGCTGCCCGGCTCGGCCGCCGCCTGCCGCAGGTTGCCCGAGAGTTCCGCGACCGAGCCGCCCACGAGGGCCCGGGCGCCCGCCGTGTCGGTGCCGGTGAGGGCGGCGATCTCCGCCAGCCGGTCCTCGCCGAGCTCGGCCAGGACCTCGTCCTGGAAGGAGTCACTGCTTTCGTTCATGTCCGAAACGCTACGGTTCATCCCGGTGACCGGCACCCCGGAGCCGGAGTTGTCCACAGCCCCGCCCCCGCTGTCGGCGGGCTTCGCTACGGTCGGTCCATGTCCAACGACGGTCAGCCGCACCGCCCCACCGTGGTGGAGGGGGTGCTGGAGAGGATCACGTACGCCAACGAGGAGAGCGGGTACACGGTCGCCCGGGTCGACACCGGCCGGGGGGCCGGGGACCTGCTCACCGTCGTCGGCGCGCTGCTCGGCGCCCAGCCGGGGGAGTCGCTGCGGATGGAGGGGCGCTGGGGCTCGCACCCGCAGTACGGGCGGCAGTTCCAGGTCGACAACTACACCACCGTCCTGCCCGCCACCATCCAGGGCATCCGCCGCTACCTCGGATCCGGCCTGGTCAAGGGCATCGGCCCCGTCTTCGCCGACCGCATCACCACCCACTTCGGCCTGGACACCCTCGACATCCTGGAGAAGGCCCCCGCCCGGCTCGTCGAGGTCCCCGGCCTCGGGCCGAAGCGCACGAAGAAGATCACCGCCGCCTGGGAGGAACAGAAGGCGATCAAGGAGGTGATGCTCTTCCTCCAGACCGTCGGCGTCTCCACCTCCATCGCCGTCCGCATCTACAAGGAGTACGGCGACGCGTCGATCTCCGTCGTGCGCGAGCAGCCGTACCGGCTCGCCGCCGACGTATGGGGCATCGGCTTCCTCACCGCCGACCGGATCGCCCAGTCCGTCGGCATCCCGCACGACAGCCCCGAGCGGGTGAAGGCCGGCCTCCAGTACGCCCTCTCCCAGTCCGCCGACCAGGGGCACTGCTTCCTGCCCGAGGAGCGGCTGATCGCCGACTCCGTGAAGCTGCTCCAGGTCGACACCGGGCTCGTCATCGAATGCCTCGCCGAACTGGCCGAGGACCCCGAGGGGGTCGTCCGGGAGACGGTCCCCGGCCCGGAGGGCGAGCCGGTGACGGCCGTCTACCTGATCCCCTTCCACCGGGCGGAGCTGTCCCTCGCCGGGCAGCTGCGCCGGCTGCTGCGCGCCCCGGAGGACCGCATGCCCGCCTTCGCGGACGTGGCCTGGGACAGGGCGCTGGCGTGGCTCGCGGCGCGGACCGGCGCCACCCTGGCGCCCGAGCAGGAGCAGGCGGTCAGGCTGGCGCTGACCGAGAAGGTCGCGGTGCTCACCGGCGGCCCCGGCTGCGGCAAGTCCTTCACCGTGCGGTCCGTCGTGGAGCTGGCGCGCGCGAAGAAGGCGAAGGTGGTCCTGGCGGCGCCGACCGGCCGCGCCGCCAAGCGGCTCGCCGAGCTGACCGGCGCCGAGGCGTCCACGGTCCACCGGCTGCTCGAACTGAAGCCGGGCGGGGACGCGGCGTACGACCGGGGCCGGCCGCTCGACGCCGACCTGGTGGTGGTGGACGAGGCGTCGATGCTCGACCTGCTGCTCGCGAACAAGCTGGTCAAGGCGGTCGCGCCGGGCGCCCATCTGCTGCTGGTCGGGGACGTGGACCAGCTGCCGTCGGTCGGGGCGGGGGAGGTGCTGGCCGATCTGCTGGCCCCGGGCAGTCCGGTTCCGGCCGTCCGGCTGACCCGGATCTTCCGGCAGGCCCAGCAGTCCGGCGTGGTCACCAACGCGCACCGGATCAACGAGGGCCTGCCGCCGGCGACCACCGGTCTGCCGGACTTCTTCCTCTTCGCGGAGGAGGAGACGGAGGACGCGGCCCGCGTCGCCGTCGAGGTCGCCGCGCGGCGCATTCCCGCGAAGTTCGGCCTCGACCCGCGCCGCGACGTCCAGGTCCTGGCCCCCATGCACCGCGGCCCGGCCGGCGCCGGCGCGCTGAACGGGCTGCTCCAGCAGGCGATCACCCCGGCCCGCCCGGACCTCCCGGAGAAGCGCTTCGGCGGCCGGGTGTTCCGCGTGGGGGACAAGGTCACCCAGATCCGGAACAACTACGACAAGGGGGAGAACGGGGTCTTCAACGGAACGGTCGGGGTGGTGACCGCGCTGGACCCGGTGGAGCAGCGCCTGACCGTCCGGACGGACGAGGACGAGGAGGTGCCGTACGGCTTCGACGAGCTGGACGAGCTGTCCCACGCGTACGCGGTCACCATCCACCGTTCGCAGGGCAGCGAGTATCCGGCCGTGGTGATCCCGGTCACCATGAGTGCGTGGATGATGCTCCAGCGGAACCTGCTGTACACGGCCGTGACCCGCGCGCGGAAGCTCGTGGTGCTGGTCGGCTCGCGCCGCGCGATCGCCCAGGCGGTCCGTACGGTCTCGGCGGGCAGGCGCTTTACCGCACTGGCCCACCGGCTCACAGGGGGTGCCCCCGTGTGAAAGATCACGGAGGACTTCCGGAACCGGGGCGAAGGGGGCAGGATGAGCAGGTTGGCGGCACTGAGTGCCGCCGATTGGCCCAATGGCGACCCCGAGTGCACTCTCCTGAGCCAAGTGGGGGATGGTAGAGACAGTCAGGGCACCTCGAAGAAGAGGCACTACGTCGGTGAGGGATGACGTGAGCGACAACTCTGTAGTACTGCGGTACGCGGACGGTGAATACACCTACCCGGTGGTCGAGAGCACCGTCGGCGACAAGGGCTTCGACATCGGAAAGCTGCGAGCCCAGACCGGTCTGGTCACCCTGGACAGCGGATACGGCAACACCGCCGCCTACAAATCCGCGATCACCTACCTCGACGGTGAGCAGGGCATCCTGCGGTACCGCGGCTACCCCATCGAGCAGCTGGCCGAGCAGTCCACCTTCCTGGAGGTGGCGTACCTGCTGATCAACGGCGAGCTGCCGAAGGCGGAGGAGCTCGCCGTCTTCCAGAACGAGATCACCCAGCACACGCTGGTCCACGAGGACGTCAAGAACTTCTTCCGCGGCTTCCCGCGGGACGCCCACCCGATGGCGATGCTGTCCTCGGTGGTCTCCGCGCTGTCCACCTTCTACCAGGACAGCCACAACCCGTTCGACGAGACGCAGCGCCACCTGTCGACGATCCGGCTGCTCGCGAAGCTGCCGACGATCGCGGCGTACGCGTACAAGAAGTCGATCGGCCACCCGTTCGTCTACCCGCGGAACGACCTCGGCTACGTCGAGAACTTCCTGCGCATGACGTTCTCGGTGCCGGCCCAGGAGTACGAGCTCGACCCGGTCGTCGTCTCGGCGCTGGACAAGCTGCTCATCCTGCACGCGGACCACGAGCAGAACTGTTCGACCTCCACCGTGCGCCTGGTCGGCTCCTCGCAGGCGAACATGTTCGCCTCGATCTCGGCCGGCATCTCCGCGCTGTGGGGCCCCCTGCACGGCGGCGCCAACCAGTCCGTCCTGGAGATGCTGGAGGGCATCCAGGCGAACGGCGGCGACGTCGACTCCTTCATCCGCAAGGTGAAGAACAAGGAGGACGGCGTCCGCCTGATGGGCTTCGGCCACCGGGTGTACAAGTCCTTCGACCCGCGCGCCAAGATCATCAAGGCGGCGGCGCACGACGTCCTCTCGGCCCTCGGCAAGTCCGACGAGCTGCTGGACATCGCGCTCAAGCTGGAGGAGCACGCGCTCTCCGACGAGTACTTCGTCTCGCGCAACCTCTACCCGAACGTGGACTTCTACACGGGCCTCATCTACCGCGCGATGGGCTTCCCGACCGAGATGTTCACCGTGCTCTTCGCGCTCGGCCGCCTTCCCGGCTGGATCGCCCAGTGGCACGAGATGATCAAGGAGCCGGGCTCGCGCATCGGCCGCCCGCGCCAGATCTACACCGGTGAGGTCCTCCGCGACTTCGTCCCGGTCGACGAGCGCTGAGCCGACCCCGCACAGGTCGACTGAGGCGTGACACAGGGTCCCCCGGCGAGAGCCGGGGGGCCCTGTCGCATGTGAGGGGTGAGCGCGGTGCCGGCGAGTGAGCCGAAGGGGCGCGGCGGTGTCGAGGTGGCGAGCGCGCGCAGGCCCGACGGAGGAGGGCCGAGCACGGTCGTCACCTCGACACCGTCATGAGGCGCCCCGGAGGCGAACCGAGCCCCAAAAAAAGCAGAAGCGCCCCGCTCTCCGATCCCCCCACGGGTCGGCGAGCGGGGCGCTTCCCATATCCCCGGTGCGGATTCCCCCCACGGGATCCGGGCCGGGCGTCCGGTGCGCGGTCTGCCGGGGTACGTACGGGAGGGCCGCTCAAGCTCCCCGCTGCACGTGCCCCGGCCGCGCTTGCCTGTCGGGACGTCCCCCAAGACCTCCCGGCGAACGTCCCCCAAGACGTTCTGGCATCGCCCACTTAGACTCGCGAACAGCCCAGATGGTTACCCCCCAATATCTGTGATCTAGGTCTCTTTGTGAAGGACTTGTGCGTCACGTGTAGGTGAAATCAACGGAACCGCCGCAGGCGCAGGCTGTTGGTGACGACGAAGACGGACGAGAAGGCCATGGCCAGACCGGCGATCATCGGGTTGAGCAGGCCGGCCGCGGCGAGCGGCAGCGCGGCCACGTTGTAGCCGAAGGCCCAGGCCAGATTGCCCTTGATCGTCGCGAGGGTGCGGCGGGAGAGCCGGATCGCGTCGGCGGCCACCCGCAGGTCGCCGCGTACGAGGGTGAGGTCGCCGGCCTCGATGGCGGCGTCGGTGCCGGTGCCCATCGCCAGGCCCAGGTCGGCCTGGGCGAGCGCGGCGGCGTCGTTGACGGGAGCCGCGCAGGGCCCCGTCCCAGGCGACGAGCACCGCCCCGGCCCCGGCGCCGTCCGGTACCGGCACGCCCTCGGCGGTGAGCAGCGCGGCCCGTCCGGCGAGGACGCGCCGGCCGTCGACGGTGCCGCGGACGCCGAGCCCGGGGACGTTCTCGAACCGCTCGGGGACCGGCAGCGCGCCGGCGGGGAGACCGAGCCGTTCGGCGGCCCCGGCGGCGACCGCGCGGGCGACGGGGTGCTCGGAGGCGTGCTCCAGGGCGCCGGCGAGCCGCAGCAGCTCCTTCTCGTCGGTGTCGCCGGCGGGGTGGACGCCGGTGAGGGTCATCCGGCCGGTGGTGACGGTCCCGGTCTTGTCGAGGACGACGGTGTCGACGCGGCGGGTGGACTCCAGGACCTCGGGGCCCTTGACGATGATGCCGAGCTGGGCGCCGCGTCCGGTGCCGACGAGCAGGGCGGTCGGGGTGGCCAGGCCGAGGGCGCAGGGGCAGGCGATGATCAGGACGGCGACGGCGGCGGTGAACGCGGCGGTCGCCCCGGCGCCGGTGCCGAGCCAGAAGCCGAGGGTGGCGAGGGCGATCAGCAGGACGACGGGGACGAAGACGGCGGAGACCCGGTCGGCGAGCCGCTGGACCTCGGCCTTGCCGCTCTGCGCCTCCTCGACGAGCTGGGCCGTCCGGGCGAGCCGGGTGTCGGCGCCGACGCGGGTGGCGCGGACGACGAGCCGGCCGGAGACGTTGACGCAGCCGCCGGTGACGGGGTCGCCGGCGGTGACGTCGGCGGGCAGGGACTCGCCGGTGAGGAGGGAGGCGTCGACGGCGGAGGCGCCCTCGGTGACGGTGCCGTCGGTGGCGATCTTCTCGCCGGGGCGTACGACGAAGAGGTCGCCGGCGCGCAGGTCGGCGACCGGCACCCGTACCTCGGCTCCGGCGCGCAGTACGGCCACGTCCTTGGCGCCGAGCTCCATCAGGGCCCGCAGGGCGGCGCCGGCCTTCCGCTTCGCGCGGGCCTCCAGCCAGCGGCCGAGGAGGATGAAGGTGACGACGCCGGCGGCGACCTCCAGGTAGAGCGCGGAGGAGGCGTCGGCGCGGTCCGCGGTGAGGTCGAAGCCGTGCCGCATGCCGGGCGCGCCGGCGTCGCCGAGGAAGAGCGCCCACAGGGACCAGCCGTAGGCGGCGAGGGTGCCGGCCGAGACGAGGGTGTCCATGGTGGCGGCGCCGTGCCGGAGGTTGGTCCAGGCGGCCCGGTGGAAGGGGAGGCCGCCCCAGACGACGACGGGGGAGGCGAGGGTGAGGGAGAGCCACTGCCAGCGGTCGAACTGGAGGGCGGGGACCATGGCGAGCAGGACGACGGGGGCGGCGAGGACGGCGGAGACGACGAGGCGGCGGCGCAGCGCGGCGAGCTCGGGGTCGGCGTCCGGCGCGTCGGGCGCCTCCGGCTCCGGTGCCGGCGGTGCGGGTTCCTCGGCGGTGTAGCCGGTCTTCACCACGGTGGCGATGAGGGCGTCGACGCCGATCTCGGGCGGGTGCTCGACGCGGGCCTTCTCGGTGGCGTAGTTGACGGTGGCGGTGACGCCGTCCATCCGGTTGAGCTTCTTCTCGACGCGGGCCGCGCAGGAGGCGCAGGTCATCCCGCCGATGGTCAGCTCGGTGACGGTGGTGCTGGGCATGTGCGGTTCCAAAGGGGAGCAGGGCCGTACCCGTAACGGTACGACCCTGCCCGGACGGCCCGCGGCGGGCGGTCAGACCAGCTCGTAGCCGGCCTCGTCGACGGCGGCGGCGACGGCCTCGCGGTCGAGGGGGGCGGTGGAGACGACGGTGACCTCGCCGGTCGCGGCGACGGCGGTCACGGAGGTGACGCCGGGGATCGCGGAGATCTCGCCGGAGACGGCGCCCTCGCAGTGGCCGCAGGTCATGCCCTTGACGTGGTAGACGGTGGTGAGTTCGGTCTGCGTCTCGGCGGCCATGGCGGTCTCTCCTCATTCGGTTCGGAGTCGTACAGCTCGATGCTATACCCCTAGGGGGTATGAATTCCAGTCGGATCGGGCTCGCGCCGCGCGAGGGCGCGCAGCCACGCCAGCCCCGCCAGTGTCACCAGCACCAGCCCGCCCACCGAGAAGAGAGTGAACAGGTGCTCCTGCGCGGCCGTGGGCTCGGGGAGGTACCCCTGGGCGAACAGGGAGCGGTCCAGGCTCGTGGTGGTCAGCTGGAGCACCAGCCACAGCGCGATCCCGTGCATCGAGTCCCAGAGGGCGTGCAGCACCGCCACGCCCAGGTAGGTGCCGACGACCGGGCCGGCGAGCCGGAAGCGGCCGTCGGGCCGGCGGAAGGAGAAGAGCACCGCGCCCGCGATCGCCGTCCACAGACCGTGCCCGAACGGGGCGAGCAGCCCGCGCAGGATCTCCGTCTCCAGCAGGGAGCGCAGGTCGATGCCGTCCATGGTGACCGCGGCGTTGAACGCGTACCCCGCGCTCTCGAAGGCGGCGAAGCCGAACCCGACCGTCCCGCCGAGCACCAGACCGGCCCGCCGGCCGCGCAGGTACGGGCGGTGCCGGACGACGAACATCAGGGCGGCGAGCTTCACCGCCTCCTCGATCAGCCCCACCCCGAGGAACATCCACAGCGAGGGGTGGAGCAGGTAGTACTCCATGACGGAGGCGCCGAGGACGCCCAGCACGCCGCCGGTGACGAAGCAGCCGAGGATCACCGGCAGCCCGAGGTCGCGGCCGTGCCGCTCGTACGCCCACAGGACGAAGACGCCCGGGACCAGGAAGCTGCCGAGCAGGATCAGCGTCGGCAGCAGGGTGGTGTTGGCGGTGGCGTACGTGACCACCGCGGTCAGCGCCCACAGGGCGAGCCCGCCCCCGAGGCACCGCTTCCACAGCCCGGGGCGCGGCCCGGCCGCCTCGGGGGGTGCCGGGGGCGGCGGGGGAGGGGTCTGGGGGGTGGGCCAATACTCGTGCATCCGCGGGCCTCCACGTCCCTCCGCCGACAGGGCATCTGACCGGAGCTTATGGTAGATACCCGATATGTCGCATTCGGGGAGCACGCTCGTCCTGATCATGGTGATCGCCGTCCTGGCGCCGCTGCTGGCGTACTGGGCGGGGCGCCGCGTCCCCGTCCCGCTCGCCGTCTTCGAGATCCTGCTCGGCATCGTCATCGGCCCCGACGTCCTCGGCTGGGCCCACGCGGACGAGCTGATCGACGGCCTCTCGGAACTCGGCCTCGCGATGCTGATCTTCCTGGCCGGGTACGAGATCGAGTTCGGCAAGGTCCGCGGCGACACCCTCCGGCGCTCCGTCTGGGCCTGGCTGGCCGCGCTCGCCCTCGGCCTCACCGCCGGCGTCCTGCTCGGCGGCGGCTACTCCACCGGCGTCTTCATCGGGGTGGCGCTCACCAGCACCGCCCTCGGCACCGTCCTGCCCGTGCTGCGCGACTCCGGCGGGCTGCGCGGGCGCTTCGGCTCGGTCGTGATGGCCTTCGGCGCGGTCGGCGAGTTCGGGCCCATCATCGCCATGGCGCTGCTGCTCAGCGGACGCACCGCCGCCCAGTCGACGGTCCTGCTCGCGGTCTTCGCCGCGCTCACCGCCGCCGCCGTGTACTGGGCGCTGCGGCCGCGCCCGCCGTGGTTCTCCGCCGTCATCGCCCGCACCCTGCACACCAGCGGGCAGTTCGCGGTCCGCTTCGTCTTCCTGCTGCTCGCGCTGATGCTCGGCGCCTCGACCGCGCTCGGCCTCGACGTGCTGCTCGGCGCCTTCGCCGCCGGGCTGATCACCCGCCTGGTGCTCACCGGGGCGGCGCCCGAGGCCGGCCCGCAGATCCTGGAGAAGGTCGAGGGGGTCGGCTTCGGCTTCCTCGTGCCGGTCTTCTTCGTCGTCACCGGCATCGAGTTCGACCTGGACTCGCTGCTGTCCGGCGGGCGCGCGCTGCTGCTCCTGCCGGTCTTCCTGCTGCTCTTCCTGGTGGTGCGCGGCGGCCCGATGTGGTTCCTCGCCCCGCGCGACCTCGACCGGAAGGACCGCGGGGCGCTGGTGCTGTACGGCTCCACCGCGCTGCCGCTCGTCGTCGCCATCACCACCATCGGCCTGGACGACAAGGCGCTCTCGGCGGGCGAGGCGGCGGCGCTCGTCGGCGCCGGGATGGTCTCCGTCCTGGTCTTCCCGCTGCTCGCGACGCGGGTGCGGGCGGGCCGGGACCGGGCGCCGGAGGAGACGGTCAGCGGGGGCTCGGAGGCGTGGTGACGGGCGCGCCGGCGGCGGCTTCTGCGGCGGCTGGTTCTCCGCCGGCGGGAGCCTCGCCGAGGACCGGGGCGAGGTAGCGGAGCATCACCTTCTTCAGCTCGCCGACGGCCGCGTCCCGCACCGGGCCCTCGGGGGCGGCGATGATCAGCGCGAGCCCGCCCTTGAAGACGGCGAAGGTCATGTCGGCGATCCGGTCCAACTCGGCGTCGCCGAGCGCCGGGACGGCCCGCGCGCCGATCGTCTCGCGGATCTGGGTGAGCAGCGAGGCGTGCAGCGCGTCGTGCTCCTCGGCGATCCGGCCGGGGACGTCGGAGCCGTGCATCAGGGCGAGGAAGGCCGGGTTGAGGCAGTTGAACTCGATCAGCGGGTCGAGCACCGCGTCGATCAGCTCCGGCAGCGGCAGCGCCAGGTTGGCGGGGGTGAAGACCTGGCCGTGGGCCTCGCGCATCTGCTGGATGAGCCGGCCGCCGAGCTCGATGGCGATCGCTTCCTTGTTCGGGAAGTACTGGTAGAGCGTGCCCGGCGAGACCTTCGCCTCGCGGGCGATCGCGTTGGTGCTGCTGGCCGTGTAGCCGTGCGCGCAGAACACGTCGGCGGCGGCCTGGAGCAGCTGGGCGATGCGGCGCTCGCCGCGGGCCTGCCGGCGGCGCGGCTTCGGGTCCTCGGGCATGGCTGTCCCCGGTCCTCCTCGATACGCGTTGACAAACACGAGAGGTCGCTCGCATTCTTGGATAACGCGAGCGATCACTCGTGTTTGCCAGTCTATGGCAATGGACGGCCCCCGCGACCTGCCGGGAAGCGAGAGCGGGGGCCACGGTGAAGGGGACACCGCGTGATGTCCGAAGTCAAGAATTCGGCCCCGCCGCGCACCGGCGGACGGGACGGAAGCCCAGGTCGCCGGCCGGGTACGGGCGGGGGATGGACCCGGTTCACGACCGCCCGGCCCCGGCTCACCCTGCTCGTCGCGCTCGTCCTCACCGCCCTCGCGGTCCTCGCCGGCGGCGGGGTCGCCGACCGGATGGGCAGCGGCGGGTGGGAGGACCCGGCGGCCGAGTCCAGTTACGCCACCGGGGTCCTGGAGCGGGAGTTCCCCGGCTCCCAGCCGAACCTGCTGCTCCTCGTCGACGCGGGGAAGGCCGGGGTCGACGACCCCGCCGTCGCCGCCGAGGCCCGCCGGCTCACCGAGCGGCTGGCCGCCGAGCCCGGCGTCGAGGGCGTCGGCTCCTACTGGGCCGGCCGCTCGCCCGCCCTCCGGTCCGAGGACGGCACCAAGGCCGTCGTCGCCGCCCGGATCGCCGGCGAGGAGAAGGCCGCCGGCGAACTCCTCGACCGCATCGCCCCCGCCTACCGGGGCAGCCACGGCCCCGTCGACGTCACCCTCGGCGGCGGCCTTGCCGTCCGCCACGAGATGCAGACGATCATCCAGGAGGACCTGCTGCGGGCCGAGCTGATCGCCCTGCCCGTCACCCTCGTCCTGCTCGTCATGGTCTTCGGCAGCGCCGTCGCCGCCCTGCTGCCGCTCGGCGTCGGCATCGTCGCCATCCTGGGCACCAACGCGGTGCTGCGCGGCATCACCGAGTTCACCGACGTCTCCGTCTTCGCGCAGAACCTCACCACCGCGCTCGGCCTCGGCCTCGCCATCGACTACGCGCTCTTCGTCGTCCGCCGCTACCGCGAGGAGCTGGCCACGGGCGCCGCGCCGCACGCCGCCGTCCGCACCACCCTGCGCACCGCCGGGCGGACCGTGCTCTTCTCCGCCCTCACCGTCGCCGTGTCGCTCGCCGCGATGCTCGTCTTCCCGCAGTACTTCCTGCGCTCCTTCGCGTACGCGGGCATCGCCGTCGTCCTGCTCGCCGCCGCGGCGGCCCTCACCCTCCTGCCGGCCGCCCTCGTGCTCCTCGGCGACCGCGTCAACGCCCTCGACCTGCGCCGGCTCCTCCGCCGCCGCCGCGCAACCGCACGGGACGCGGGGGACGCGCGGGCGGCCGGGGACGGCGGGCAGGCCACGGACGGCGGGCGAGGCAGGGACGGCGGGGAGGCCGGGAAGGCCGCCGGCTGGACCCGGACGGCCGGGCTGGTGATGCGCCGGGCCCCCGCCTTCGCCGTCCTCACCACCGCCGGCCTCGTGCTGCTCGGACTGCCCTTCCTCGGCGTGAAGTTCGGCACCGCCGACGACCGGCAGCTGCCCGCCGACGCCTCCTCCCGGATCGTCCAGGAAGAGCTCCGCGCCGGCTTCCCCGGCGACCCCGGCGGCACCCTCACGATCCTCGCCGAGGGCCCCGCCACCCCCGCCGAGTACGGCGCCTACCGCGAGCGCGTCGCCGCCCTCGACGGCGTCGTGCGGGTCGACGGCCCCGTGGTCTCCGGCACCGGCGCGGACACCCGCGCCTACTACAGCGTCGTCCCCGACGGTCCCGCCGTCGGCGACGCGGCCCAGCGCGCGGTCGGCGACCTGCGCGCCGCCGACGCCCCCTTCGCCACCTCCGTCACCGGCCAGGCCGCCGTCCTCGTCGACTCCAAGGACGCCATCGCCGACCGGCTGCCCTGGGCCGCCGCCGTCATCGTCCTCGTCACCCTGCTGCTGGTCTTCCTGCTCACCGGCAGCGTCCTCATCCCCGTGCAGGCCGTCGTCCTCAACGCCCTCAGCCTCACCGCCATGTTCGGCGCCGTCGTCTGGGTCTTCCAGGACGGACACCTGTCCGGCCTGCTCGGCTTCACCGCCACCGGCGACATCGAGACGACCCTGCCCGTCCTCATGTTCTGCGTCGCCTTCGGCCTCTCCATGGACTACGGCGTCTTCCTGCTCTCCCGCATCAAGGAGGAGTACGACGCCACCGGCGACCACGAGGGCGCCGTCCGCTTCGGCCTCGCCCGCACCGGCGGGCTCATCACCGCCGCCGCCGTCATCCTCGCCGTCGTCATGGTCGCCATCGGCACCTCCCGGGTCACCAACACCAAGATGCTCGGCCTCGGCGTCGCCCTCGCCGTCGTCATGGACGCCATGGTGGTCCGCAGCCTCCTCGTCCCCGCCGTGATGAAACTGACCGGCCGCCTCACCTGGTGGGCCCCCGCACCGCTGCGCCGCTTCCACGACCGCTTCGGCATCAGCGAGTCCGACGACCAGCCGCCCGCCCCCGCGGCCGGCGCCCCGGAGGAGATACCCGAGCCGGTCGGCGCCCGGGGATAGCCCCGGACACCGGCCCCCGGACGCGGGCCCCGGACACCGGCCCCCGGACGCGGCGCGGCGCCGCCCCCCGGACTCCACCGGAGGACGGCGCCGCGCGGGCGGACGGACCCGGGTCAGTCGCGCCGCGCCCGGTTCCCCGGACGGCTCGCGACCCAGGCGCGGACGGTGTCCGCGTACCAGAAGGGCTTGCCGCCCTCGACGTGGTCGGGCGGCGGCAGCAGCCCGTGCTTCCGGTAGGACCGCACCGTGTCCGGCTGCACCCGGATGTGCGCGGCGATGTCCTTGTACGACCAGAGGCTTCTGTCCGTCATGCCTGTACCTCCCTCACGCCCCGTGCCGCGCAGCGGTGGCGGGGGGTGCCGTTCGGGGGCGCTGCGGGCGGTGGCGTCGGTGATCACTGAGCCTGTGCCCGCTGAACGACCCGGTCGGACGGCCGGGAAGCGGCTGTCGAACGCCTGTGACACGGAACCCGCGTAACCGCGACATGCGTGACGCGGGCGCGACCGCCGTGACAGAAGTGACGAACGGTCACAGCGGCGCGCCCGCGTGCGTCCGGAGGCGCCGGGGGTCCGCTGCCCGGCGGCCGGCTACAGGCCGCAGGAGCGGAGGTAGTCCCGGGTGCGCAGGGCGATCGGGTAGGGCGCGTCCGGCTCGCACGGGTACATGTCCTGCTCCACGATCGCGAAGAGGTCCACGTCCAGCGCCGCCGCCGCGGCCAGCACCGGCTCCAGGGCCGGCACCCCCGACGGCGGCTCGCACATCACGCCCCGCGCCACCGCGGGACCGAACGGCAGGCCCTCGGCCCGTACCGCCGCGAGCACCGCCGGATCCACCTGCTTCAGATGGAGGTAGCCGATGCGCTCCCCGTAGGTCTCGATCAGCTTGACGCTGTCCCCGCCCGCGTACGCGTAGTGCCCGGTGTCCAGGCACAGCGCGACCGCCTCCGGGTCGGTGGCGTCCAGGAAGCGGGTCACGCTCTCCTCGTCGTCCAGGTGCGTGTCGGCGTGCGGATGGACCACGATCCGCAGCCCGTACCGCTCCCGCACCTCACGGCCCAGACGCTCTGTCAGCGCCGTCAGGTCCCGCCACTGCTCCGCCGTCAGCACCCGGTCCTCCAGGACCTCGCCGGTCCTGTCGTCCCGCCAGAAGGAAGGGATCACCACCAGATGCCCGGCGCCCATCGCCTGGGCCAGGGCCGCGTTCTCCGCGACGTGCGCCCAGGTCCGCTCCCACACCGCCGGCCCGTGGTGCAGCCCGGTGAAGACCGTGCCCGCCGACACCCGCAGCCCGCGCCGCGAGGTCTCCTCGGCGAGCACCGCCGGATCGGTGGGCAGATAGCCGTACGGACCCAGCTCGATCCACGCGTAGCCGGCCCCCGCCACCTCGTCCAGGAACCGCTGCCACGGCACCTGACGGGGGTCGTCGGAGAACCACACCCCCCAGGAGTCCGGGGCGGAACCGATCCGGATGCGGGCGGGCGACGGGGGCGACGGCGGCGACGGCTTCGTCATGCCAGCCACCTTGACCGCGCCCCGGAGCAGCGTCAAGACAGCCGCCGGACGCGCCGGGCATCCGTCCGAATGTCCGGACATGTCGTTGACACGCCTCCCGGCGGACGGCTAGACCTGGGAAGGGACGCCGGAGGCGAGAGGTGGCACGGGTGGAGTCGGAGCCGTACGACCTGATCACCATGGGGCGGCTCGGCGTCGACCTGTACCCCCTCCAGAGCGGCGTGGACCTCGACAGGGTCGAGACGTTCCGGCGCTTCCTCGGCGGCTCCCCGGCCAACGTGGCGGTCTCCGCAGCCCGCCTCGGCCGCCGCGCCGCCCTGATCAGCCGCACCGGCGCCGACGCCTTCGGCCGCTACCTCCGGCGCGAGCTCGACGCGTTCGGGGTCGACAGCCGCTGGGTCACCGAGGTCCCCGACCACCCCACCCCCGTCACCTTCTGCGCCCTCTTCCCGCCCGACGACTTCCCGCTCACCTTCTACCGCCGCCCCAAGGCCCCCGACCTGGAGATCCACCCGCACGAGCTGGACCTCGACGCGATCCGCGCCGCCCGCGTCCTGTGGACCACCGGCACCGGCCTCAGCGAGGAACCCAGCCGCGCCGCCACCCTCGCCGCCCTGCGGGCCCGCGCCGGCCGCGCCCCCACCGTCCTCGACCTCGACTGGCGGCCCGCCTTCTGGCCCGACCCGGCCACCGCCCGCCCCCTCTACACCGAGGCCCTGCGGCACGCCACCGTCGCCGTCGGCAACGCCGAGGAGTGCGAGGTCGCCACCGGCGAACGCGACCCGGAAGCCGCCGCCCGCGCCCTGCTCCGGCTGCTCGGCCCCGGCACCCCCGGCGACCTCGCGGGCGGGCCGCTCGCCGTCGTCAAACGGGGGCCCGAGGGAGTCCTCGCGCTCGCCGCCGACGGGCGGCGCGCCGTCGTGCCGCCGCTGCCGGTCGAGGTCGTCAACGGGCTCGGCGCCGGCGACGCCTTCGGCGGCGCCCTCGTCGACGGCCTCCTCGCCGGCCTCCCGCTGGAGGAGACCCTGCGCCGCGCGAACGCCGCCGGCGCCCTCGTCGCCGGCCGCCTGGCCTGCGCCCCCGCCATGCCCGAGCCCGCCGAGATCGACCGCGCCCTCGCCACCGGCTCGGCCACCCTCCCGCCCCGGCGCCCGCAGCCCGCCCCCTCCCGCTGACCGCACCCCACGAACCCCCGTACGCCCGCACCCGCCCCGCGACGCCGGGCGCCCTCCCGCCAAGGACGACCCACGGTGACGACCACCCGCCGCCTCCACCTCCCCGCCGGCGCCGCCGCCCGGGGGCCCTACGCGCTGGACATCGACCCCGGGGCGGCCGGATGGAGCCGTTCCGCGCTCCGGGTCCTCGACCTGCCGGCCGGCGCGAGCCACGCCTTCGACAGCGCGGACGCCGAGTGGGTGGTGCTTCCGCTCGCCGGGGGCGGTACCGTGCGCGTCGACGGGGAGCTTTTCGAACTCGGGGGCCGCGAGAGCGTGTTCGCCTCCGTGACCGACTTCGTCTACGTACCGCGCGACGCCCACGCCCAGATCGCCTCCGGCGCGGGAGGCCGCTTCGCTTTGGCAGGAGCGAAGTGCGAGCGACGACTCCCCGCCCGCTACGGCCCCGCGCCGGAGGTCCCCGTCGAGGACCGCGGCAGCGGCGACCGCGCCCGCCGGGTACGGAACTTCGCCTCCGCCGACGCGTTCCCCTGCGACCGGCTGATCGCCGTCGAAGTCGTCACCCCCGGCGGCCACTGGTCGTCCTACCCGCCGCACAAGCACGACGAGCACCGCCCCGGGACCGAGTCCGTCCTGGAGGAGATCTACTACTACGAGATCGCGGACCCGCGCGGCTACGCCTACCAGCGGATCTCGCCCTCGCGGCCGGGCGGCGCCGACCTCCTCGCCGAGGTCCGGCACGGCGACGCCGTCCTCGTCCCCGACGGCTGGCACGGCCCCTCGATCGCCCAGCCGGGCCACGACCTCTACTACCTCAACGTCATGGCGGGCCCCGGCCCCGAACGGGAGTGGAAGATCAGCTTCCACCCGGATCACACGGAGGGATACCAGTGAGGCTCACCGTGGCACAGGCCCTGGTCCGCTTCCTCGCCGCCCAGTACGCCGAACGCGACGGCGCCCGGCACCGGCTCATCGCCGCCACCTGGGGCATCTTCGGCCACGGCAACGTCGCGGGGATCGGCCAGGCGCTGGTCGAGGAGGACGGCATGCCGTTCCACCAGGGCCGCAGCGAACAGGCCATGGTGCACGCCGCCGTCGGCTACGCCCGCCAGTCGAACCGGCTCTCCGCACACGCCGTCACCACCTCCATCGGCCCCGGCGCCACCAACCTCGTCACCGGTGCCGCCCTCGCCACCGTCAACCACCTCCCGGTCCTCCTCCTGCCCGGCGACACCTTCGCCGGCCGCCCCGCCGACCCCGTCCTCCAGCAGCTCCAGGTGCCGTCCGCGGGCGACGTCTCCGTCAACGACTGCCTGCGCCCAGTCTCCCGCTACTTCGACCGGATCGTCCGCCCCGAAGCCCTGATCCCCGCCGCCCTGGAGGCCATGCGGGTCCTCACCGACCCCGCCGCGACCGGCGCCGTCACCCTCGCGCTCCCGCAGGACGTGCAGGCCGAGGCGTACGACTGGCCCGAGGCGTTCTTCGCCGAACGGACCTGGCGGATCCGCCGCGCCGCACCCGACGAGGCCGAACTCGACGCGGCCGTCGCGGCGATCGCCGGGGCCGACCGGCCGCTGATCGTCGCCGGCGGCGGCGTCCGGTACAGCGCCGCCGAGGACGCCCTCGCCGAGTTCGCCTCGCTCACCGGCATCCCCGTCGCCGTCACCCAGGCCGGCAAGGGCGCCCTGCCCCACGGCCACCCCCAGGACGTCGGAGCCGTCGGCCACACCGGCACCGCCGTCGCCGACCACCTGGCCCGCACCGCCGACGTGGTCCTCGGCGTCGGCACCCGATGGACCGACTTCACCACCGCCTCCGGGACCCTCTTCGGCCACCCCGCCGTCCGCTTCGTCAACCTCAACACCGCCGCCTTCGACGCCCACAAGCAGGCCGCCCTGCCGCTCGTCGCCGACGCCCGCGAGGGCCTCGAACAGCTCCACGCCCTCCTCGACCCGCACCACGTCCCCGCCCACTACGTCCACGAGTACGCCGAGGAGAAGCTGCGCTGGGAGGCCCGCGTCACCGCCGCCTACGCCACCCCCGACGAGGACGCCCGCCCCACCCAGACCCAGGTCCTCGGCGTCCTCGACACCCTGGTCGACCACCGCGACATCCTGATCAACGCCGCCGGCTCGCTCCCCGGCGACCTCCACAAGCTGTGGCGGACCCGCTCCCGCGACCAGTACCACGTCGAGTACGGCTACTCCTGCATGGGCTACGAGATCCCCGCCGCGATCGGCGTCCTCCTCGCCGCCCCCGGCCGGCCCGTCTGGGCGCTCGTCGGGGACGGGACGTACCTGATGAACCCCACCGAGATCGTCACCGCCGTCCAGGAACGCCTGCCGCTGCGGCTGGTCGTCCTCCAGAACCACGGGTACGCCTCCATCGGCGGCCTCTCCGAGGCCGTCGGCGCCGAACGGTACGGCACCGACTACCGGCAGCGGACCGCCGGCGGAGACTTCACCGGCCCCCCGCTCCCCGTCGACCTCGGAGCCAACGCGGCGTCCCTCGGGATGCGGGTGCTGCGCCCCCGCACCATCCGTGACCTGCGGGAAGCCCTCGCGGACGCGCGGGCCGCCACGGATCCCACATGTGTCTACGTCGAGACCGAAACGGCAGACAGTGTGTCGGGCGCGCCCCCGGCGCAGGCGTGGTGGGATGTGCCCGTGGCCGAGACGTCGACCCGCCCGTCGGCGGTCAAGGCCCGCGAGGAGTACGAACGGCACGTCACCGCCCGACGCCGCCGGCTCTGAAGGCACCGAAGGCTCTGAAGGAGTAACACGTCATGACGAAGAGCGTGCACCACTGGATCGGTGGCAAGACCGTCGAGGGCACGTCGGGCAACTGGGGCCCGGTCACCGACCCGGCCACCGGCGCCGTCACCACCCGGGTCGCCCTCGCCTCGGTCGAGGAGGTCGACGCGGCCGTCGCCGCCGCGAAGGACGCCTTCGCCACCTGGGGCACCTCCTCGCTGGCCCAGCGCACCACGATCCTCTTCACGTTCCGCGCGCTCCTCGACGCCAACCGCGACGCCATCGCCGAGCTGATCGTCGCCGAGCACGGCAAGGTCCACTCCGACGCGCTCGGCGAGGTCGCCCGCGGCCTGGAGATCGTCGACCTGGCCTGCGGCATCACCACCCAGCTCAAGGGCGAGCTGTCCACCCAGGTCTCCAACCGCGTGGACGTGGCGTCGATCCGCCAGCCCGTCGGCGTCGTCGCCGGCATCACGCCCTTCAACTTCCCCGCCATGGTGCCGATGTGGATGTTCCCGATCGCCATCGCGACCGGCAACACCTTCATCCTCAAGCCCAGCGAGAAGGACCCCTCGCCCTCCCTGAAGATCGCCGAGCTGCTCGCCGAGGCCGGCCTGCCGGACGGCGTGTTCAACGTCGTCCACGGCGACAAGGTCGCCGTCGACCGCCTCCTGGAGCACCCGGACGTCGCCGCGATCTCGTTCGTCGGCTCGACCCCGATCGCCAAGTACATCCACACCACCGCCTCCGCCAACGGCAAGCGCGTGCAGGCGCTCGGCGGCGCCAAGAACCACATGCTGGTCCTCCCGGACGCCGACCTCGACGCCGCCGCCGACGCCGCCGTCTCCGCCGCGTACGGCTCCGCCGGCGAGCGCTGCATGGCGATCTCCGCCGTCGTCGCGGTCGGCGCCATCGGCGACGAGCTGGTCGAGAAGATCCGCGAGCGCGCCGAGAAGATCAAGATCGGCCCCGGCACCGACCCGACCTCCGAGATGGGCCCGCTCATCACGGCCGCCCACCGCGACAAGGTCGCCTCCTACGTGCACGGCGCCGCGGCCGAGGGCTGCCAGGTCGTCCTCGACGGCACCGGCTACACGGTCGAGGGCCACGAGAACGGCCACTGGATCGGCCTCTCGCTCCTCGACCACGTGCCCACCACCGCCCAGGCGTACCAGGACGAGATCTTCGGCCCGGTCCTGTGCGTGCTGCGCGCCGAGACCTACGAGGAGGGCCTCGCCCTCATCAACGCCTCGAAGTTCGGCAACGGCACCGCGATCTTCACCCGTGACGGCGGCGCCGCCCGCCGCTTCCAGCTGGAGGTCGAGGCCGGCATGGTCGGCGTGAACGTGCCGATCCCGGTGCCGGTCGGCTACCACTCCTTCGGCGGCTGGAAGGACTCGCTCTTCGGCGACCACCACATCTACGGCAACGACGGCGTGCACTTCTACACCCGCGGCAAGGTCGTCACCACCCGCTGGCCCGACCCGGCCGACGCCCCCGCCGGCGTGGACCTGGGCTTCCCGCGCAACCACTGACCCCGCGCGGGCGTACGACGGCCCCCGGTGCGCGCAACGCACCGGGGGCCGCCGGCCCGACCGGGGTCAGCCCACGTGCCAGCAGGTGGCGTCGAAGTCCGCCACGTGGACGCTGCCCGCCGAGGCTTCGACCGCGCTGAACCAGCAGCCCTTCACGTCACCGCCGTGCGCGGCGGCGGGGGAGGCGGCGATGAAGCCGACCGCGAGCAGACCGGCCAGAGCGATCGAGATGCGCCGAAGCATGTTCTCTCCTTCGAGTGGGGGGTGGACTCGCCACGACTCTTCGGCACCTCCCGGCCCGCCGCACGCCGGGCGACGCGATCGGGTGGAGCCGTACGGCCGTTCCGGGCGTACCGCGACCGCGGTACGCCCGCCCGCCGCGTACGACTCCAGGAGGCGGCGGATCTCCCTCCCCGGACCGCCGCCGGTCACAGGCGGCCCGCCTAGGCTCGGGGGCATGCGACTCCGACTTCCCCGGTGGGCCGCGGTCACCGCCGTCCTCACCGTCCTCGCCGGCGCCGGCACCTGGACCGCCGTCGCCCGGGACGAACCCCCGCCCGTGCAGCGCGCGGACCGGGCCCTCGACCTCGACGGGGTGCGGATCGACACCTCGTACTTCACCGGCACAGGCTCCGGCCGCCGCCCCGCCGTCCTGCTCGCGCACGGCTTCGGCGGCTCCAAGGACGACGTCCGCCCGCAGGCGGAACGGCTCGCCCGCGACGGCTACGCGGTCCTCACCTGGTCCGCCCGCGGCTTCGGCGCCTCCGGCGGGACGATCGGCCTCAACGACCCCGAGCGCGAGGTCCGGGACGTGCGCAAGCTCGTCGACTGGCTCGCCGCCCGCCCCGAGGTCCTCCTCGACCGGTCCGGCGACCCGCGCGTCGGCGTCTCCGGCGCTTCGTACGGCGGCGCGCTCGCGCTCCTCGCGGCCGGCCACGACCCGCGCGTCGACGCCATCGCCCCGCAGATCACCTACTGGAACCTCGCCGACGCCCTCTTCCCCCAGGGCGTCTACAAGAAGCTCTGGTCCGGGATCCTCTTCTCGATGGGCACCGGCCCCGGCGGCGGCGCCTGCGGGCGCTTCGCCCCGGAGATCTGCGCGCTGAAGGAACGCGTCGCCGTCTCCGGCCGGCCCGACGCCACCGCCCGCGCCCTCCTGGAGTCCCGCAGCCCCTCCGCCGTCGGCGACCGGATCAAGGTCCCCACCCTGATCGTGCAGGGCCAGACCGACTCCCTCTTCACCCTCGACCAGGCCGACGCGATGGCTCGGGCCCTCACCGCCAACGGGGCCCCCGTCGCCGTCGACTGGGCGGCCGGCGGCCACGACGGCGGCGACCGGGAGACCGGGCGGGTCGAGGACCGGATCGGCGCCTGGTTCGACCGCTGGCTGAAGCGGGACGCCTCCGTCGACACCGGCCCCGCCTTCCGGGTCAGCCGCACCGGCGGCGTCGACTCCACCGACGGCCGCGCCACCCTCCGCGCGGCCACCGCCGACCGCTACCCGGGCCTGCGCGCCGGCACCCGCGCCATCCCGCTGGCCGGCCCGCCGCAGCGCTTCACCAACCCGGCGGGCGCCGCCCCGCCGGCCGTCTCCGCCGTCCCCGGGCTCGGCGGCGGCCTCTCCGGCCTCTCCTCGTCCCTCGGCGTCGGCGTCGCCCTCGACTTCCCCGGCCAGCACGCCCGCTTCGACGCGGCCCCGCAGCCGGCGCCGCTGCGCGTCACCGGAACCCCGACCGTCCGGGTCAGGGTCACGTCCACCGCCGCCGACGGCTCCGCGGTCCTCTTCGCCAAGGTGTACGACGTCGGGCCCGACGGGCGGCAGCAGGTGCTGCCCGCCCAGCTCGTCACCCCGGTGCGCGTCGAGGACGCGGCCGAGGGCCGGCCGGTCACCCTGACCCTGCCCGCGATCGACCACGAGGTGGAGGCCGGCCACCGGCTGCGGCTGGTCGTCTCGGCCACCGACCTCGGCTACGCCTCGCCGGTCGCCACCGCCGGCTATACCGTCGCCGTCGACGGCCCCCTCACCGTGCCGACCGCGCCGGCCGTCACCACCCGGGCCGCGGCCCTGCCCTGGTGGGTGTGGGGCCTGCCGCTCGCCGGACTCGCCGTCGCCGCGGTCCTCCTGCTGACCGCCCGCCGCCGCGCGGCGGCCCCGGCGCCGGACCCGGAACTCGCCTCCGTACCCCTCCAGATCACCGGCCTGTCGAAGAAGTACAAGGGCGGCGAGCGGTACTCGGTCCGCGACCTCTCCTTCCGCGTCGAACAGGGCCAGGTCCTCGGCCTCCTCGGCCCCAACGGGGCCGGGAAGACCACCACCCTGCGCATGCTGATGGGCCTGATCACCCCCGACGAGGGCGAGATCCGGGTCTTCGGCCAGGCGATTCGCCCCGGCGCCCCGGTCCTCTCCCGGGTCGGCTCCTTCGTCGAGGGCGCCGGCTTCCTGCCGCACCTCACCGGCCGGGAGAACCTGGAGCTGTACTGGAAGGCCACCGGCCGTCCCGCCGAGGACGCCCACGTCGACGAGGCCCTGCGCATCGCCAACCTGGGCGGCGCCCTCGAACGGGCCGTCCGCACCTACTCGCAGGGCATGCGGCAGCGCCTCGCCATCGCCCAGGCCATGCTCGGCCTGCCGGACCTCCTCATCCTCGACGAACCCACCAACGGCCTCGACCCGCCGCAGATCCGAGAGATGCGGGAGGTGATGATCCGGTACGCCGCCGGCGGCCGCACTGTCATCGTCTCCAGCCACCTCCTCGCGGAGGTCGAGCAGTCCTGCACCCACCTCGTCGTCATGGACCGCGGGCAGCTCGTCCAGGCCGGCCCGGTCGCCGAGATCACCGGCGCGGGCGACACCCTGCTCGTCACCCTGGGCGCCCCCGTCCCCGACGCGCTGGTCGAGAAGATCGGCGCTCTGCCGGGCGTCGGCTCCGCGGTCCGCGCCGACGACGGCCTCCTGGTCCGCCTCGACGCCCCGGACGGCGGCGCCGCCGACCCGACCGCGCTGATCGGCGAACTCGTCCGGCTGGACGTCCCGCTGACCGGCGTCGGCCCGCACCGACGCCTGGAGGACGCCTTCCTCACCCTCATCGGAGGATCCGCATGACCGCGACGACCACCGGCCCCGAGACCCACGCCCCCGGCTACCGCCCCGGGCGCACCCTGCCGCTGCGCGTCGAGGCCCTGCGCCAGTGGAAGCGCCGCCGCACCCTGGTGATGGCCGGGGTGCTCGCCGCCCTGCCCTTCGTGCTGCTCGTCGCCTTCGCGATCGGCGGCCCGGACGCCGACGACCGCGGCGGCCGGATCACCCTCATCGACACGGCGACCGCCTCGGCCGCCAACTTCGCGGCGACGTGCCTCTTCGTCTCCGCCGGTTTCCTCCTCGTCATCCCCGTCGCCCTCTTCTGCGGCGACACCGTCGCCTCCGAGGCCGGCTGGTCCTCGCTGCGCTATCTGCTGGCCGCGCCCGTGCCGCGCGCCCGGCTGCTCGCCGCCAAACTGACGGTCGCGCTCGGCTACAGCGCCGCGGCGCTCTTCCTCCTGCCGCTGCTCGCCCTCGCCGTCGGCACGGCCGCCTACGGCTGGGGCCCGCTCCAGCTGCCCACCGGCGGCTCGCTCCCGGCGGGGGAGTCCGTCCTCCGGCTGCTCGTCGCCACCTCCTTCATCCTCGTCTCCCAACTGGTCACCGCCGGCCTGGCCTTCTGGCTGTCGACCCGCACCGACGCCCCGCTCGGTGCGGTCGGCGGCGCCGTCGGCCTGACCATCGTCGGCAACGTCCTGGACGCCGTCACGGCCCTCGGCGACTGGCGCGACTTCCTGCCCGCGCACTGGCAGTTCGCCTGGATCGACGCCCTCCAGCCCCGGCTGGAGTGGGGCGGGATGGCGCAGGGCGCGGCGATCTCCGTCACGTACGCCCTGGTGCTCTTCGCGCTCGCCTTCCGGGGCTTCGCCCGCAAGGACATCGTGTCCTGAGCCCCGGCCCGGCCGGGCTCACAACCACCCCCTCCGAGCCGCTTCCGCGCCCGCGCGGAAGCGGCTCGTCGTCCCCAGGGCCGCCATCAGCTCGCCCACCCGCCGGCTGTACGTCCGCGCCGACATGCCGAGCCGGGCCGCGGCGGCCTCGTCCGTCAGCCCCGACACCAGCGCCTCCAGGACCGGCCGCAGCTGCTCCGGCGGCCCGCCGGACGACCGCGGCGGCGGGATGCGGCTCAGCTCGTCGGCCGCCGCCCAGCAGGCGTGATGGGTCCGCACCAGGGCCTGCACCACCACCGGGTCCCGGATCAGCAGCAGCCCGTTGTAGAGCAGTTCCAGATCGAGCGGGACCGCCGCCACCGTCCGGTCCACCACGATCAGCTTGAACGGGATCGCGTCGGCGAACCGCGCCCGCCCCGGTATCCGCGGCCCGTCCTCCAGCCGCGGCAGCGCGTGCCGCGGCACGATCCGCCGCACCTCGCCCGCCCGCTCCGCCGCCGCCCGCATGCACGCCCCCGCCAGCTCCAGGAACGGCTCCGGGATCGCCCGCTCCGCCGACGCCACCGGATCGTCGAACGTCAGCAGCTCGTGCCGGGTCGAGGCCGCCAGCCCGGCGAGCGCCGCGCTGATGCGCCGCGCCCCCCGGACCGGGCGCCCCGCCGGCCGCTGTCCCTCGGTCGCGGCCCGGTTCATCGCCGACCGGGCGAGCACCACGGAGCCCGCGCTCTCTGCCACCGCTGACCACCCCCGCCCGACCGATGTCCACTCCATGTACGCATGCGACTGCGCACGGTGACAACCCCTGTGGACAAACCTGGCGACTCCATGCCATCACCCCTCGTTCCGCCCCCGCCGTGCCCCTGCTCCGCCCCGCCGTTGCCACATCGAGATCCATCCGCAACCCCCTCGCGGGGTCCCGCCGCGCCCTCCGCTCGTCACAGTCACAGGAGCCGGGCGCGGCTCCCGCCGCACCCGACGGCCCGCCGCGCCCGGCACAAGGTCCGCGACCGAACGGGGAGTTGTCCATGAACCGTGCTCACAGGAGAAGAGGCGTCCTCGCCGCGGCGCTCGCCGCCGGGCTGCTCCTCGGCGGCTGCGCCGGCGCAGGCGGGTCGGGCGAGGCGACGAGCGACCACCGCAAGGCCCTCCCCGACGGCGGCCGGACCGCGGCGCCTGCCCCGACCGCCCCCGCCGACGGGCGCGCCACGGACGCCCCCGAGGGCGAGCAGCGCGCCCCCAGCCGCGCCCCCGACTACCTCTCCACGTTCGCGCTGGACGTCGACACCGCCTCCTACGGCTACGCCCGCCGCGCGCTCGCGGAGGGCCGGCTGCCGGACCCGGCGACCGTGCGGCCCGAGGAGTTCGTCAACAGCTTCCGCCCCGACTACCCGCGCCCGGCCGACGACGGCTTCAGCGTCACCGTCGACGGCGCCGCGACCGGCGCCGAGGGCTGGTCGCTGGTGCGGGTCGGCCTCGCCACCCGGCCGGCCGACCGGGCGGCCCGCCCGCCGGCCGCCCTCACCTTCGTCGTCGACGTGTCCGGCTCGATGGGCGAGCCCGGCCGCCTCGACCTGGTCCAGCACTCCCTGCGGCTCGCCGCCGACGAACTGCGCGACGACGACTCCGTCGCCCTGGTCGCCTTCAGCGACGAGGCCGAGACCGTGCTGCCGATGACCCGCCTCGGCGACGCCCGGCACCGGGTCCGCGAGGCCGTCGACTCCCTCGCCGTCCGCTCCTCCACCAACCTGGAGGCGGGTCTGCGCGCCGGCTACGACGTGGCGTCCGAGGGCCGGCGCGACGGCGCCGCCAACCGGGTCGTGCTGCTCTCCGACGCCCTCGCCAACACCGGCGAGACCTCCGCCGACGCCCTCCTCGGCCGCGTCGACCGGCAGCGCAGGGAGCACGGCATCACCCTCTTCGGGGTGGGCGTCGGCAGCGAGTACGGCGACGCGCTCATGGAACGGCTCGCCGACAAGGGCGACGGGCGGACCGCGTACGTCTCCACCCGGGAGCAGGCCCGGAAGGTCTTCGTCGATCAGCTGCCCGCCCAGGTCGAGCTGCGCGCCCGGGACGCCAAGGCGCAGGTGGCCTTCGACCGGGCGACGGTGGAGCGGTTCCGGCTGATCGGGTACGAGAACCGCGAGGTCGCCGACGAGGACTTCCGGAACGACCGGGTCGACGGCGGCGAGATCGGAGCCGGGCACACGGTCACCGCGCTGTACGCGGTGAAGACCCGGCCCGGCGCGAGCGGCCGGATCGCCACCGCCACCGTCCGCTGGCTCGACCCCGACTCCCGCTCCCCGCAGGAGCGTTCGGGCACCGTCGACGCCTCCGCGCTGCGCGCCGGCCTCTGGGACGGCGGCCACGACAGCCTGCGGCTCTCCGCGATCGCGGCCTACTTCGCCGACCGGCTGCGCGGCGGCTCGCTGCCGGGCGCGCCGGGCCTCGCCGAGCTCGCCGGACACGCGGACGGCATCCGGGCCCGGTCCGGCTCCGCGGTCGTCGGCGAACTGGCCGAGGCGCTGCGGCAGGCCGACCGGCTGATGGGCGAGACGCCGCTGGAGGAAGGGGAGTTCAGGTCCTCCGATCCGTACGCGTGAGCCTCCCGGGGTCCCGCCACGCGCGCGTGCCGGGACCTCCGGAAGGGAACGGGCGGCTCCGCCCGCAGGGCGGCATCATGACCCCCATGGCCACCCTGCTGCTCGCCCTCGCCGTCGGAAGCACCGGCCTCTACGCCGGTTTCCTCCTCGTCTTCCTCACCGGGATCATGCCCGCCCTGGGCCGCCTCACCGACGCCGCGTTCGTCACCGCGATGCGCCGGGTGAACGAGGCGGTGCCCAGGGCGGTCTTCCTCACCGTCTTCGCCGGCGTCGCCGTGCTCCCCCTGGCCGCCTATCTGGTGCCGGTCGACGGCCGGACCGGCACGCAGCGCTGGCTGGTCCTGGCCGGCTTCGTCTGCGCGGTCCTCAACCACCTGGTCACCGTCGTCGGCAACGTCCCCCTCAACAACGCGCTGGCCGCCGCCGAGGGCCCCGGCGAGGACCCGGCCGCGACCCGCGCCGCCTTCGAGACGCGCTGGAACGCCTTCCACCGGATCCGCACCCTCCTGATCCTGGCGGCCTTCGGTCTGCTCGCGGCCGCCGCCGTCGGCTGACGGCCGCGTGCCCCGGCCGGCGGCGGCCCTGCCGCGCGCCCGCGCGCCACGGGACCGCTGCCGCCGCCCGGCCGGCAAACAGACCGCTGGGTCGGCTTGGGCTCCCGGATGGCGCGATCTCGTCGAAGATCGCCCTCCCCGCATCCACAGGGACCCTTCAAAACCAAACTACCGAGTCCGAAAGCTGCCCCTGAGACCCCTCGACTTCTGGCCCTTGGCGAAAACTTGACGTCCTTATATCCCGGCAAAGGGGGTGAATCACCCCGATTTCAGGGATCCGGATTCCATACCTTCCGGTTTCTTATTGACATGACCAGGGGGGTCTTTTTTTAATCAACCCGAGGATCCGCGTGCGCAGACACCGAGGGGGCATAGTGGACGTCCACATCCTGGGGGGACTGTCCGTCCGTGAGGGCGGGGTGTCGATCACCCCGACCGCCGCCGCGCCGCGCCAGGTGCTCGCCCTGCTCACCGCCTTCGCCGGCCAGGTCGTGCCCGTCACCGTCCTCACCGAGGAGCTCTGGCCGTCCGGCGCCCCGCGCGGAGCCCGTACCGAACTCGCCGCCCACATAGCCGAGCTGCGCGCGCTCCTCACCCGCGCCCTCCAGGCGTCCCAGGACGCCGACGCCGCGGGCGGCTGGACCGAGCCGCGCACCGCCGACTCCGTCCTCGTGTCGCTTCCCGGCGGCTACCGCCTCGACACCGGCGTCGGCACCCACGACATCGGGCAGTTCGAGCGCGCGGCCGGCGCCGGCTACCGCGCCATGGACGCCGGCGACCTGGCCCGCGCCTCCCTGCGGCTCGGCGAGGCCCTGGCGCTGTGGCGCGGCGACCCGTACGCGGGCGTGGCCGCGGGCCCCTGCCTCCGCCGCGAGATCGCCCGGCTGGAGACCGCCCGCCTCAGCGTCCTCGACCAGTGGGTCGAGGCCCAGCTCGGCCTCGGCCGGCACGAGGAGATCCTCTCCGAACTCCCCGGCCTCGCCGCCCGCTACGCCACCAACGAACCGCTCCAGGCCCACCTCATGGTCGCCCTGCTCCGCTGCGGCCGCCACGAGGAGGCCCTGGCGGTCTACGAACGGCTCCGCACGGTCCTCCACCGGGAGACCGGCATGGAGCCCTCCGCGCGGCTCCGCCGCCTCCAGCACTCGGTCCTCGCCGTCCGCCACACGCGCGTGGGCGCCGCGACCGGCCCGGTCGCCCGCACCGCCGTCACCGCCGCCGCCTTCGGCCCCGGCCACGCCCCGGGCCACGCACCCGCCGTGCCCGCGGTGAGCGCCGTACCCGCCGCGACCGCCGTGCGCGCCGAGGGCACGCCGCCGGTCATCTGGTACGGGCCCGTGCAGCCGCGGGTCCCCGTCCAGCCGCAGCCGGTCAGGGCCGCGGACACCGCCGCCAAGGGCGTGGCCGTCGCCGTCTGACGGCCCGTCGCCTCCGCCCGGGCCGGGACCCGGAGCGGGAATCGGGACGGCGGGGAACGAAGTGCCGCACGTCACCGTTGACCCACTCCTGGGACCGAATTAGTTTCGGCCGTCAGGACGGGTTTCCTCCGAGGTGCCCGATTTAAGCTCGACGACGGGGGTGGGGGCCATGGACACGCACGGCGCGGACGGGGGCGCGGGCGCCGACGCGCTGCTCGCCGTCCTGGAACTGCTCGCCGGAGAGGGCCTGCCCGGCCAGTTCGAGGCCCTGCTCGACGAGGCCCGCATCGCCGGGCTCGACCAGGCCGGACTCGACCGGCTCGAACGGGCCGTCGCCCTCGCCCGCACCCTGCACACGGAGCGCGCCGCCGCCCGCGCCCGCGCCGACCTCAGCGGCGCCTCCCTCGCCGCCCTCACCGACACCGCGCGCGACCTGACGCTCAGTTACGACCTGGACGGCCTGCTCCGCATCGTCACCCGCCGCGCCCGCCGGCTCCTCGGCCTCGACATGGCGTACGTGACCCTGCGCGGCCCGCAGGGCGCCTGCTACATCCGCGTCACCGAGGGCTCCCGCACCGGCGGCGACACCGGCGACCCCACCGGGCCCGGCCTCAGCGTCGGCCTGCGGATCGGCGCCGGCAACTGCCTCGGCGGTGTCGTCCAGCGCTCCGGCGAACCCGTCTGGACCCCCGACTACCCGGCCGACGAACGGTTCACCAGCGGCCAGGCCCCCGACCCGGCCGCCGCCCTCGACGACGCCGAGGTCGTCGACCCCGGCGACGAGGCCGTCCGCGCCGAAGGGCTGCGCGCCATCATCGCCGTCCCGCTCCGCAGCGGCGACTCCGTCATCGGCGCCCTCTTCGGCGCCGACCGCCGGGTCCGCGAGCACACCCCGCAGGAGATCGCCCTGCTCGGCGCCCTCGCCGACCTCGCCGCCCTCGCCGTCGAGAAGGCCGGCCTCCTCGACCGCACCCGCGCCGAACTCACCGAACTGGAACGGGACGGCGCCCGCGTCCGCACCAGCCTCACCCGGATGCGGCACGTCAGCGAGGCCCACGGCCGGA
Organism: Microtetraspora glauca; assembly: GCA_000721275.1. Taxonomy (GTDB): domain Bacteria; phylum Actinomycetota; class Actinomycetes; order Streptomycetales; family Streptomycetaceae; genus Streptomyces. Next base: position 126,750 of record JOFO01000008.1, read on the forward strand.
TCATGAACCTGGTCCTGGCCGGCGGCGACCTCCCGCACGTCGCCAAGGCAGCGGGCGACGCCCTCGACGCCACCGTCATGGTCTGCGACCCCGGCGGCCGGCGCCTCGCCGCCAGCGGAGACGTCCCCGGCCTCGACGAGGACGCCGTCGCCAAGGCGTCCCTCGACGCCCACGCCCTGCGCCGGCCCGTTCTCGCCGCCGACTCCGTCTGGGTCGCCCCCGTCATCGCCGGCTCCGAGGACCTCGGCGGCCTCGTGGTCCGCGCCGAGGGCGGCCTCACCGAGGAGGACGAACGGCTCCTCGAACTCGTCGCCCAGTCCGTCGCCCTGCTCCTCCTCATGCAGCGCTCCACCGCCGTCGCCGAGGGACCCGTCCGCGACGAACTCCTCGACGACCTCATCGCCGACCCGCCGCACGCCCCCCAGCAGAGCGCCCGGCGCGCCCGCCGCCTCGGCGTGGACCTGCGCAAACCGCACGTCCTCGTGGTCGCCCGGCCGGAGGGCGGCGAGCAGGGCCGGGCGGTCGTGTGGGCGTCCTCGTACGCGTACCGCCTCTCCGGCCTCAAGACCGTGCAGGGCGGCTGCATCGTGCTGCTGCTGCCCGGCGTGGACGCGTCCGCCGCCGCCGCGGCCGTCTCCGAGGAGCTCACCCCGCTCCTCGGCCACCCGGTCTCCGTCGCCGCCGCGGGCCCCGGCGGCAGCCCCGACGCCGTCGGGCCGATGTACGCGGAGGCGCTGCGCTGCCTGGACGCGATGAGCGCCCTCGGCGGTACGGGCTCCGCCGCCGCCGTCACCGACCTCGGTTTCCTCGGGATGCTGCTCTCCGACGACCACGACGTGGACGGCTTCGTGGAGAACGCGATCGGCCCCGTCCTCGACTACGACGCGGAACGGCTCACCGACCTCACCCGCACCCTGGAGGCGTACTTCGCCTCCGGCGCCAGCCCCACCAACGCGGCCGAGGCGCTGCACGTCCACCCCAACACGGTCTCCCGCCGGCTGGAGCGGATCGGCGAACTCCTCGGCCCCGAATGGCAGAAGCCCGGGCAGGTCCTGGAGGTCCAGCTCGCGCTGCGGCTCCAGCGGACCCGCGAGGTGCTGGCCCGCCGCCGGGCCGCCACCGCCCCGGCCGCCCGCCCCGCCGACTGACTCCCCCCGGAACAGGACGCCTCCGGCACAGGGCGCCCCCGGACGACCAGGGCGCCCCGGTCCAGGGCCCCTCGGATCAGGGACCGGTGGCCGTCCGGCGTGCCGTCAGCCGGCCGCCCGGCGGGTGCCGTAGCCCGCGCCGTACCCCGCCGCCTCGCCCGCGGACCCCAGCACCGTCGCCGTGTGCGCGGCCGACGCCAGCGTGATGTGCCGGTGCCAGCCCCGGTACGAGCGGCCCACGAAGTCCCGCAGCCCCGCCTCCTCGCCGACCGCGGCGAAGTCCCGGTCCACCCGCTGCGCCAGCTTCGTCAGCCGCAGCAGCGAACCGACCGTCGCCTGCGTCAGATCGCTGATCCACACCCGGGCCGGACCCCGGCGCGGGTCGTCCCACTCGCCGAGCAGCATCAGCGGACGCATCCGCTCCCCGCCGGGGGAGGGCAGCGCGACCCGGACGGCGGTCGCCAGCGAGGTGCGCGAGGTCCGCGCGCCGCCCACCGTGTCCACCCAGCTCACCGGCCTGCGCAGGCCCTTCAGCGAGTCCAGTATCTGCGCCGCCGGCAGCGGGCCCGCGCCGAAGCCGGGCAGCGAGCGGTCCGCGATCGCCAGCCGCGAACCGGCCCCGATCCGCGCCACCACCGGCACCCCGGCCGCGGCGAGCCGGGCCAGCGCCGACCGGCCCGCGCCGCCCCGTATGTCGAGCAGCACCGGCTTGCGGGTGATGTCGGTCCAGCGGGCGGTGTCCAGGGCGGCGGCGACCGCGCACTCCTCCAGCGTCTCCTCGCCGGCCTCGTCGGGCACCTCCGCGCGGTCGCGCCGGGTCCGGTCCTTCACCCACGGGTCCGGCAGGAACAGCCGCCAGTTCACCGGCGCGCTCAGCTCCTCGCCGGCGAACCACACGCCGAACGCCTGCTGCCCCTGGAAGACCTGGCCGCGCTCCGGGTCGAAGCGCCGGTCCACGCCCACCGAGTGCTCGCCGGCCTTCGGGATCGGCATCGGCCGCACCACCCACGCCTGCGGGTGCCCGGTGCGCTCCAGGAACCGCCCGAGCGACGCCCGCATCGGCTGCCAGTCCCAGGTGGAGCTGGAGATGAAGTGGTGCAGGCTCTGCTCGGCGGCCGGACCGCCGATCTGCGCGGCGATGTTGCGGATCGACTTACGGCCCTGCGCGGTCAGCAGCCCGTGCAGGTACTGCTCCGCCTTCAGCCGCTGGTCGCGGCGGGCGAAACCGGAGAACAGCGCGGTCGACAGCTCGGTGAAGACGTCCTCGCCGGGACGGGGGGCGGCGGCCCGGGGGACGGCGCGGACCCGGGGCCGCGGCACGGTCAGCGGAGCGGCCGCGGCGGCGGTTCCGTACTTCATGGCGACGGATGTACTCACGACACTCCTGCCCGTCCTGTCCGAAGGTGCGCAGCTGCCTCCCGCTGCACCACCACCGTCGCCCGGGCACCCCCTCCCCGACGAGGTGGACCCGGCACCCGATTCGGCCCCCGGATGGTGGCCGGACCACCGTCCCGCCCCTGACCTGCGCTTCCGCACCCTCCGACGGGCCGCCGAACCCGCCCCGGACGGCTCCCGGGGGTGTCGGCGCACCCCTCCCGACCGGCCGCCGGTGGTCCGGCCACCACCCCCGGGCCGGACCGCTTCTGGCCGGTACGCCACCCCCGGGCGACCGGTTCCGGACAGCTCCCGGCCGCGCCCCCGGGGGAACTGACAGACTCGCGGGACCGGCTTTGACCCGTCGCTCAGCGTCGCCGGACCATCGCAGAGCGAGGCGACACGGGCCCCCGGTTAATGCCCCAGGCCGGGACCGCCCGTGGCGCCTCGCACCGTGCCGCGCGCCGCCGCGACCAGCCCCTAACCTGGGGGGATGGGAATGCGGGACGAGGCACCGGTGGTCGCCGCGGTCGCGGCCGGCGGAGTGCTCGGCGCGTCCGCCCGCTACGCCGCCACCCTCCTGTGGCCCGCCGCGCCCGGCGCCTTCCCCTGGACGACGCTCGCCGTCAACACGGCCGGCTGCGCCCTGCTCGGGCTCCTCATGGTCCTCGCCACCGAGGCGCCCGCCGCGCCGCACCCGCTGCTGCGGCCCTTCCTCGGCACCGGGTTCTGCGGCGGCTTCACCACCTTCTCGGCGTACGCGCTCGACACCCGGCGGCTCCTCGGCGCGGACCGCGCCGCCGAGGCCGTCCTCTACCTGGGCGGCACCCTGCTCGCCGCGCTCGCCGCCGTCGTCGCGGGCGTCGCCGCCGGCCGGGCGCTGGGGACGCGGAGGGGACCGGCGGAGTGAACTGGCTGCTCGTGGCGCTCGGCGCCGCAGTGGGAGCGCCGCTGCGCTACCTCACCGACCGGGCCGTGCGGCTCCGCCACGGCACCGCCTTCCCGTGGGGGACGTTCGCCGTCAACGTCGCCGGCTCGTTCGCGCTCGGCCTGCTCACCGGCGTCGCGTCGGCGCGGGCCCAGCTGCTGCTCGGCACCGGCCTGTGCGGCGCCCTCACCACGTACTCGACCTTCTCGTACGAGACGCTGAAGCTGTACGAGAGCGGGGCGCGGCGGTACGCGGTGCTGAACGTGGCCGGCAGCCTGGCCGCCGGGCTCGGAGCCGTCTGGCTCGGAACCGAGGCGGCCCGGCTGCTCTAGGGCGTGTCTTTCGGATCAGGCCGGGCTCGCGACGCCTGGCACCGCGCCTCGCCGCGTTGTCGTCGGTCGCCGATGCTCCGCATGGACTCCCTCCTCCGCCTTGCGATGCACGGCACCAGACGCCGCGAGCTGATCCAGCCTGATCCGAAAGACACGCCCTAGCCCGCCCGTGAGGCGAAGACCGGGCGGGGACCAGACGGGATCAGGCGGGGATCAGGCGGTGATCCAGTCCGAGGTGGCGATCACCGGCTGGACGCCGTCGCGGTGCACGGTGCCCTCGATGAGGCCGTACATGCGGTCCGCCGCGAAGTACACCTCGTTCTCGTTCTTCAGGCCGAACGGCTCCAGGTCCACCAGGAAGTGGTGCTTGTTCGGCAGGTTCAGCCGCACCTCGTTGACCGACGGCACGTGGTCGAGGACCCGGCAGGCCATCGCGTGCAGGGTCTGCTGGAGCGAGTAGCTGTACGTCTCCGCGAACGCCTCCAGCAGGTGCCGGCGGGCCTTCTGGTACGAGCGGTCCCAGTCGTGCTCCGGGTCCGCCGCCGCGGTGGCCGAGTGCGCCCAGCGGGCGGTGACCTTGGTGGCCAGGATGCGGTCGTACGCCTCCTGGAGCGTCGTGTACTCGTCCTTGATGAAGCCGTGGAACTCGGAGTTGGTCGAGTTCATCACCGTCAGGTCCCTGAGCCCGGACAGCACCTGGAGGCCGGTGGTCTCGCTGTACGTGATCTGCGCGGTGCGGACCTCCTGGCCCTTGCGGACAAAGGAGTGCTGCTCCTTGCGGGTCGGCACCGGGATCCGCTCCCAGGCGAACTCCTCGACGCGGATCTGCGCCTCGCGGATCACCTCCTGCGAGGTCACGAAGTGCTTCGCGAGCAGGATCCCGAACGCCTCGGGGGACTCGACGCCGTGCTCCTTGGCGAAGGCGTAGACCGTGTTCTTGGTGGTGTCGGTGGGCAGGCAGTTGGCGTTGTCACCGGTCAGGTGCACGTCGCGGTACTCGCCGCGCAGCGCCACCGACACGTTCAGGTCGCGGATCTCGTGCCAGGCGCCGTCCTCGCCGCCCCTGCGGGCGATCCTGACGATGCGGTTCTCGGCCTTGCCGTACTGGTTCTGGGCCAGAACGTGCTTGCTCATTGCAGCTCAGCTCCTGCGGGTACGCGGATACGGGTATCCCGTACGCCCGGCGTCCAGCGCGCCCGCGTCCCGCGGTGGTGCGCTCCCCGCCGTCCGGCCCGTGAACGGCGGACCGCCCCGGGACTGACGAGCATCCCGGTCCGTAGGTGTGGCTCGAAGATAGAGCCCGTACCGGTGGCTGGCAATGGGGGAGCGCGCGAGGTCAGCAGGGCAGCACCCGCGTCTCCGCCGCCGGCAGGCCCTTCGCCCACCAGTGGTCGTACCGCCCGTACACGCGCGGATCGCGGGCGGCCAGCAGCCGTCCCAGCGACGCCGCCTCGGCCGCGAGCCCGTCCCAGACGGCGCCCGTCAGCGGATGGAACGCGGTGGCCTCGATCCCGCCGCCGACCGGCCGCCACACCCCGGCGACGTACCCGTCGACCAGCAGCGTCGGCAGCACGTCGCCGTTGACCCGTATCACGTGCGCCCGGTACGCCGCCGGCACGATCCGGCTCCGGTCCTCGTACGCCAGCAGCGTGCTGTCCCACATCGCCATCAGGCGCGGCGGCGCGGCCGTGTCGCCGGCCGGGCGGGCCGCGTCGGGCAGGTCGTACAGCACCGCGCCGTCCGGACCGGCCAGGAGTTCGGCCGCGCCCGCCAGGACCAGCGCGTCGAGCGCCGCCCGCGCCCGGCCGCGCTGCACCAGGCCGAACCGGGCCAGGTCCGCCGCCGTCGCGGGCCCGAAGCCGGCCAGATAGCGGCGGGCCAGGGTCTCCAGGCCGCGGGCGGCCGTCTCCGGGTCGGTGCGCACCGGGTCCGGTCCGGCCGCGACGAACCCGGGCGAGGCGGTGAACTGCCACGGCGGGCCGCTCGGCACGTGCCACAGCGGCGCGTACTGCCGCAGCAGCCGGCCGGCCGCCGGGGTGAGGCCGCCGCCGCCCCACGACTCCTCGGCGAACGCGCGCAGTTCGGCGCCGGTGCGCGGCCGGGCGGCGTGGCGGAGCAGTCCGGGCAGCAGGGCGTCGGCGTCCTCCGGGGTGATGCCGGTGTCCGTGAACCGCCGGTCGCGCAGCCGGCTGCCGCGCAGCGTCGGCTCCACCGCCTCCCGGAACGGGCGGTAGTCGCCGGCGTGCACCAGGTGCAGGGTGATCCGCATCAGCGTCGAGCGGACCAGCCGGAACCCCTCGACGGCCGCGTCGAGTGCGGCCGGGTCGAAGTCCGCCACCCGGTTCCACAGCGCCACGTACGGCGACCCCGGCTGCTGCGCCTGGAGCGCCACCGCCCGCCGCACCGCCTCCTCGACCCCGACCGGCTCCCGCGCCAGCAGCGACTGCCGGGCGAGCGTCGCCCTGTTGAGGGCGCGGGCGGAGAGCGCGTGCTGCGCGGCTGTGGTCATGCCCCCGATTGTGGCGGGCACCACTGACAACGCACCGGCCACGGGCACGGTGGCCGGTTCCCGGTGCCGGGTGGGGGACCGCGGTGGGGTCAGTTCGCGGCCGGGGCGGCGGACTTGCCGCCCCGCAGCAGGAGGGCGATGACCGCGAGCAGCACCAGGCAGGTCGCGGCGAGCACCCACAGCACGGTGTGGAACGAGCTGTCGTAGGCGTCGACGAGGAAGGCGACGAAGCCCTCGCGCTGCGAGGCGGCGACGGCCTCGGCCGGGCCGGTGATGTTGCCGCCGGCCGCGGTGCCGGCCACCGTGGCGGCGTCGCCGGCGCCCGGGAAGGCGGCGATGCCGTCGCTGGTGCGGCCGGTGAGGAGGGTGGCGAGCAGCGAGCCGTAGACGGCGACGGCGATGGCCTCGCTGCCGAGGCGCAGGGTGTTGAGGAAGCCCGCGGCCATGCCGGCCCGCTCGGGGGCGATCAGGCTCAGCGCCTCGCCGTCGACGAGACCGGCGGCCAGCGCGTATCCGGCGCCGGTGATGAGCATCGGCAGGGCGACCAGCGCGATGTCGACGTCCGGGGAGAAGAGCGAGAGTCCGGCGACGCCGACGACCAGGCAGACCAGGCTGACGAAGATGATGGTCATCGCGGAGACGCCCTTGGCGACCAGCTTGGCGGCGATCAGCGGGAAGACCAGCATCGGGAAGGTCAGCAGCACCATGATCAGGCCGGCCGAGCCGCTGGAGTGGCCGCCGGCGGCGGTGAGGTAGCTCGGCAGGTACGTCAGCATGGTGACGAAGGCGAACGAGCCGGCCACCGGCACCAGGCACAGGGCGAGGAAGCGGCGGTTGGCGACGGCGCCCAGGTCGAGCATGGGGTGCGGGTGGCGCTTCTCCACGGCGGCGAAGACGATCAGCGCCACGACGGTGCCGGCGAAGAGGCCGAGCACGCCGGGGCCGGCCCAGCCCCACTGCGAGCCCTGGGCGATGCCGGTGGTGAGGAGCAGCATCGCGACGACGAAGAGCGCGGTGCCGGGGACGTCGACGCGGGCGTCCGGGTTGCGGGTCTCGGTGACGCCCTTGCTCATCGCGGGGACGGTGAGCAGGACGAGGGCGAGGACGACGGCGTGGAGGGCGAAGACCCAGCGCCAGCCGGCGGTCTCGATGAGCAGGCCGGAGAGGGACGGGCCGAAGGAGACGCCGAGTCCGGCGACGGTGCCGAAAAGGGCGAACGCCCGTCCTCGGGCGGGGCCTTCGAAGACGGTGGAGAGCAGGGCCGCGCCGCAGGCGAAGATCGCGGCGCCGCCGATGCCGGCGAGCGCGCGGGCGGCGTCGAGGACGTAGACGTTCCCGGCGAAGACGCTGACCAGGGAGGCGGCGGCGTAGATCGCGGCACCGATGGTGAAGGCGCGGACGCGGCCGATGATGTCGGCGATCGAGCCCCAGGCGAGCGTCAGGCAGGCGAAGGCCACGTTGAAGGCGTTGACCACCCACTGCAGCGGCACCAGGCTCGCGTCGGTGTCGGCGCCGATGTACGGCAGGGCCACGCCGGTGCCGGAGATCGAGGTGGGGACGACGAAGATCGCCAGGAGGACCGCGGTGAGGATCAGCGTCTGCCGCTGGGGGGCGGCCTGGCCCGGCGCGGGGGAGGCGGTCTCGCCCCCGGCGGGGACGGACTCGGTCTGTGCCATGGGGGGCAAACTCCTGTAGTTCCAGCGGCGTTGAGCAAGGTTCGGAATTCTTCGAACCTAGGTTGGCAGAGGCGGAGGTACGATGCAAGCGAAACCTGACAAGGGCGGGAGCCTCCGGACGAGACGCTTCCGCCCGCCGGCGGTGGACGAGCGAAGGAGCCGACGCGATGCCCGACGAGGAAGGCCACCCGAGCCGGAGCGAGATGGACCTGCTCACGGTCCTGAACGCGCTCTCCGACCCCCTCCGGTACGAGGTGATCCAGACCTTCCTCACGCTCCCGGACGGCACCGAGCGGACCTGCCTGTCCTTCGGCTTCCCGGTGTCCAAGTCCACGCTCAGCCACCACTTCCGGATCCTGCGCGAGTCCGGCCTGGTGCAGCAGGTCAACCGCGGCAACAGCCGCAAGGCGCACCTCCGCAGGGAGGACCTGGAGGCCCGGTTCCCCGGCCTCCTCGACCTGCTGGCGGACAACCCGTCGGGCCGCACGCCCGGCCGCTGAAGCTGAACGGGCCCCGGGGCGGGCCTGGCCCGTACCGGGTACCGGGGCGGCGGCGCACGCGCGCGTACGCGAGGTGGCGCTCGACCCCGACAGGGGCGGGCGCGTCGCGGCGCACGCGCGCGCGTACGCGAAGGGCGCCCGCCTCCGTGGGAGGCGGGCGCCCTGGGTGGTGGCGCGGTCGGGGGTCCGTGCGCGGTGGCGCGGTGGCGCGGTCGGGGGTCCGTGCGCGGTGGCGCCGTCAGGCGTCCGTCGTGGTGCGGGGCCAGGCGGAGGCGCGGAGGAGGCGGAGGCCGTTGAGGCCCACGAGGACCGTGGAGCCCTCGTGGCCGGCCACGCCGAGCGGCAGCGGGAGCGTGCCGATCAGGTCCCAGGCGACCAGTACGGCGATGAACGCGCCCGCGATCACCAGGTTCTGCACGACCAGCCGGTGCGCGGTGCGGGAGAGCGCCACGACCGCGGGCACGGCGGCCAGTTCGTCGCGTACGACGACCGCGTCGGCCGTCTCCAGCGCGAGGTCCGAACCGGCCCGGCCCATCGCGACCCCCATGTGCGCGGCGGCCAGCGCCGGCGCGTCGTTGACGCCGTCGCCGACGACCAGCACCCGCCGCCCCTCCGCCTCCCAGGCCCGTACGGCCGCCACCTTCTCCTCCGGCAGCAGACCGGCGCGCACGTCGGTGATGCCGACCCCTTCGGCCACGAGCCGCGCCGCCCGCTCGTTGTCGCCGGTCAGCAGCGCGGGGGCGCGCCCGGTCAGCCGGGTGAGCGCGGCGACCGTCGCGGCGGCGTCTGGGCGGAGCCGGTCGGCGACGCCGAGGACCCCGACGGGCCGCCCGTCGCACAGCACCGCCACCGCCGTCCGCCCCGCCTCCTCCAGCTCCCGCACCACGCGCGCGGGCCCGTCGGGGTCCCCGGGGTCTCCGGCGTCGCCGGACAGCAGCCGCGCGGGCGAGCCGGCCTCGATCCGCCGGCCCTCGACGGTCGCGGTGACGCCCCGCCCCGGCGCGGCCGTGAAGTCCTCGGCGGCGGCGAGCGCGAGACCGCGCTCCCGTGCCGCGCCGACGACGGCCCGGGCCAGCGGGTGCTCGCTGGCGTGCTCGGCCGAGGCCGCGAGCCGCAGCAGCGCGTCCGCGTCCAGGCCGCCGCCCGGCAGCGGACGGACGTCGGTGACGCGGGGCGTGCCCTCGGTGAGGGTGCCGGTCTTGTCCAGCGCCACCGCGTCGACCTGCCCCAGGCGCTCCATGACGACGGCGGACTTGGCGAGGACGCCGTGCCGGCCGGCGTTGGCGATGGCGGAGAGCAGCGGCGGCATCGTGGAGAGGACCACCGCGCACGGCGACGCGACGATCATGAAGGTCATCGCCCGGAGCAGGGCGGAGGTCAGGTCGTCGCCGAAGGCGAGCGGCACGCCGAAGACGGCGAGGGTCGCGAGGACCATGCCCACCGAGTACCGCTGCTCGATCTTCTCGATGAACAGCTGCGTCGGCGCCTTCGTCCGGGACGCCTCCTCGACCATCCGCACGATCCGGGCGATCACCGAGTCCGAGGCGTCGCGCCCGACCCGTACGCGCAGGGCGCCGGTGCCGTTGACGGTGCCGGCGAACACCTCGTCGCCGGTCTCCTTGACCACCGGCAGCGGTTCGCCGGTGATCGTGGCCTGGTCGACCTCGCTCGCCCCGCCGGTGACCCGCCCGTCCGCGCCGATCCGCTCGCCGGGCCGGACGAGGACGGTGTCGCCGACCGCGAGGAGTTCCGCGTCCACGGTCTCCTCGGAGCCGTCGGGCAGCAGCCGGGTCGCGGTGGCGGGCGCGAGGTCGAGCAGCCCGCGCACCGAGTCCGCGGTACGGGCGGTGGCCAGCGCCTCCAGGGCGCCGGAGGTGGCGAAGATGACGATAAGCAGCGCGCCGTCGAGGACCTGCCCGATCGCGGCGGCGCCCAGCGCGGCGACGACCATCAGCAGGTCCACGTCGAGGGTCCGCTCCCGCAGCGCCTTCAGCCCCTCCCAGCCGGGCTCCCAGCCGCCGGTGGCGTAGGCGGCGGCGAAGAGCGCGCCCCAGAGCCAGCCGGGGCCGCCGCCCAGGTAGGGGACGAGGGCGAGCAGGAACAGCCCGAGCGAGGCCAGCGCCCAGCGCACCTCGGGAAGCGCGAGGGCGCGGGTGCGGCCGGCCGGGCGGGGGTCCCGGCGCGGCGCGTCCCCCGCGCGCCGGCCGCCTTCGCCGGGCCCGTCGCGCTGCTCCAGGAAAGAAGGCTCGTCCAGCGAGGACGGCTGGTCCAGGGAAGAAGACATGACAAAGCGCCCCTTCGCGGGCAGGTGGCATCGACCCCCACACCATACCTGAACACTTGAACACCTATTCATATGTCATCCGTATGATGGGCGCATGGGCCACGGAATCGACACCGCCACCGGCGCGACCCCCCGCGAACGGCTCGACGCCGTCGGCACCGCCGACGTCGCCGCCACCCTCCAGGCCCTCGCCACCCCCTCCCGCCTGTACATCCTCGCCAGGCTCCAGGAAGGCCCCTGCTCGGTCGGCGACCTCGCCGACGCCGTCGGCATGGAGCCCTCCGCCTGCTCCCACCAGCTGCGCCTGCTGCGCAACCTCGGCCTGGTCACCGGCGAGCGCCACGGCCGCTCGATCGTCTACGCCCTGTACGACAACCACGTCGCCGAGCTCCTCGACCAGGCGCTCTACCACGTGGAGCACCTCCGCCTGGGCGTCCGCGACGCCACCGCGGAGCCCTCCGCCACCTGACGCGACGCCACCGCGGAGCCCTCCGCCACCTGACGCGACGCCACCGCGGAGCCCTCCGCCACCTGACGCGGCGCGCCGCGGGCCGGTCGCCCGCTCCCGTACGAAGAATGGGGTGGAACCGTACGAACCACCCCGCGGGAGACGCCCGTCCATGTGCCCGACGCCCCCACCCCCCGTCCGGATCGGCGCCCTCGCCCCGCTCACCCGCCCCGGCTGGACCGACGCCGGCCGGCATCTGCTGGCGGGCCTCGAACTGGCCGCCGGGGAGGTGAACGCCTCCGGCGGGATCGGCGGACAGCCGCTGGAACTCGTGGTCAGGGACACCGCCGCCGACCCGCACCGCGCCGAGACGGCGGTGGACGAGCTGGCCGGGCTCGGCGTGACGGCGCTGGCCGGCGAGTACCACAGCGTCGCGGCCCGTGCGGCGGCCGACCGGGCGGACGCCCTCGGCCTGCCGTTCCTCTGCTCCTCGGCGGTCCTCGACGCCCTCACCGAGCGGCCGACGGACCGGGTCGCGCGGCTCGCCCCGGCGCAGTCCCACGGCTGGCGCGTCTACGCCGACTTCCTGCTCGCCGCCGGCCACACCCGCGTGGCGGTCGCCGCCGAACCGAGCCTCTACTGGGCCGCCGGCACCCGCATCCTCCGCGACCGCCTGGCCCCCCGGGGCGGCACGGTCACCGCACTCGACGCGCGCGCCCTGCCGCCCGAAGCCCTCTGCGACGAACTGGCCGCCCGCTCACCGGAGGTGACGGCCCTGCTCCTCCTGACCGGCTTCCCCGACCCGGCCGTCCCGCTCGTCCGGGCGGTCCGCCGGGACCCCCGCCTGGACGGCCTCCTGCTCGGCGCCCCCGCCGGCCAGCCAGAGTTCCCGGCCTGGGAGGCCCTGCTGGGCGCGGACGGCGCGGCGGTCCCGTTCCTCCGCTACCTTCCCGTCCGCCCCACCCCGCTCGGCGCGCGCGTGGAGTCCGCCCTCCGCGCCCGCCTCGGCACCACCCCGTCCTTCGTCGCCTTCGAGGGGTACGACACGATCGCCGTGCTCACCGCGGCCCTCCGCGCCCACGGCGCCGATCCCGCGGCCCTCGCCGGCGGCTGGCCCGACGTGACCGTGTCCGGCACCCGCGGCCCCATCCGCCTCACCCGCCCCGCCGGCACCCCCGTCCGCCAGTGGACCTGGCCCCCCGTCCAGATCACCGACCGCGACCCCGCCGCCCCCGGACGCTTCCGCACCCTCCACCCGGAGCTGGTCAGCGCAGCAGTGCGGTGAGTTCCCGGGCCGCTTCCCGGGCGGGGCGGCCGGTGCCGATGAGCGTGGCGGAGGCGGGGCCGGTCCAGTCGCCGTAGCCGAGGAGGTGCAGCCGGGGCTCGCCGACCGCCCGGGTGCCGCTGAGGGGGACGCGGCCCCCGGGGCCGCGCAGGGCGAGCGGGGCCAGGTGGGAGAGGGCGGGGCGGAAGCCGGTGCACCAGACGATCGCGTCGGCGCCGGTCGTGGTGTCGTCGGGCCAGGCGACCCCGGTGGCCGTGACGCGGGTGAACATCGGCCGGGCCGCGAGGAGCCCCGCGTCGCGGGCCGCGCGGACCGGCGGGACGGCCACGATGTCGCCGAGGGAGGCGACGCCGCCGGTGTCGGCGCGGCCCTCGTCGAGGGCCTTGCGGCGGGCGGTGGCATGGTGGAAGAGGGCGCGGCCGTCGATGTCGTCGGCGAGGTAGCGGGGCGCGCGGAGGGTGGCCCAGGTCAGCTCGGAGCCGTACGCGAGGTCGGCGGCGATCTGGGCGCCGGAGTTGCCGCCGCCGACGACGATCACCTTCCGGCCGGCGAAGTCGGACGCCCGCCGGTACTCCGCGGAGTGGAGCTGGGCGCCCCGGAACTCGGTGCGGCCGGGGACGGCCGGGACGAAGGGGCGGGACCAGGTGCCGGTGGCGCTGATCACCGCGCGGGCCCGCCACGTACCGGAGTCGGTCGCGACGCGGAGGCGGTCGCCGTCGCGGTGGACCCCCGAGACGCGCACCGGACGGTGCACCGGGAGGTCGTACCGCTGCTCGTAGTCGGTGAGGTACCCGACGACGTGGGCCGCGTCCGGGTAGGTCTCGCCCGGCTGCCCGGGCATGGGGCGGCCGGGGAGGGAGGAGTACGGGGCGGGGGAGAAGAGGCGGAGGGAGTCCCAGGCGTGCCGCCAGGCGCCGCCGGGGGCCGGGCCCGCGTCGAGGATCGCGAAGCGGAGGCCGGCCCGGCGCAGGTGGTAGCCGGCGGCGAGGCCCGCCTGGCCGCCGCCGACGACGACCACGTCGGTGGTGCGGTGCTGGGGCATGCCCGGGTCCCTTCTCGCCGGCGGTTACCGCTGGGCCGGCCGGAAGTGCCGGCGCCAGGCCAGCGACACGTACACGAGCGCGATCAGGACCGGCACCTCGATCAGCGGGCCGACGACACCGGAGAGCGCCTGGCCGCTGGTGACGCCGAAGGTGGCGATGGCGACGGCGATGGCCAGCTCGAAGTTGTTGCCGGCGGCGGTGAACGCGAGGGTCGCGGTGCGGTCGTAGGGCAGGCCGATCGCCTTGCCGAGGGCGAAGCTGCCGCACCACATCACCGCGAAGTAGACGAGGAGGGGGAGGGCGATCCGGACGACGTCCAGCGGCTGCGAGGTGATCGTCCGCCCCTGGAGGGCGAAGAGGACGACGATCGTGAAGAGCAGGCCGTAGAGCGCCCACGGGCCGATCTTCGGCAGGAACGTCCGCTCGTACGACTCCCGGCCCCTCCGCTTCTCCCCGATGCGGCGGGTCAGGAAGCCGGCGAGCAGCGGGACGCCGAGGAAGACGACCACGTTGAGCGCGATCTTCCCCATGGAGATGTCGAGGGTCTCGCCGTCGCCCAGGCCGAGCCGGCCGGGGAGGACGTCGAGGTAGAACCAGCCGAGCAGGCCGAAGGCGACGACCTGGAAGACGCTGTTGAGGGCGACGAGGACGGCGGCGGCCTCGCGGTCGCCGCAGGCGAGGTCGTTCCAGATGACGACCATGGCGATGCACCGGGCGAGGCCGACGATGATCAGGCCGGTGCGGTACTCGGGCAGGTCCGGCAGGAAGATCCACGCGAGGGCGAACATCACGGCCGGGCCGAGGACCCAGTTGAGGACCAGCGACGACACCATCAGCTTCTTGTCGCCGGTGACCGCGTCGAGCCTGTCGTACCGGACCTTCGCGAGGACCGGGTACATCATCACCAGCAGGCCGACGGCGATCGGCAGCGAGACACCGCCGATCTCGACCTTCGCGAGCGCGTCGTCCAGGCCGGGAACCAGCCGCCCCAGTCCGAGGCCGAGGGCCATGGCGAGGAGGATCCAGACGGCGAGGAAGCGGTCGAGCGTCGACAGCTTCGCGACGACCGAGGTCTCCTCGGAGCTCGTGGTCGCGGGGGCGGTGGGGGTCACGGACAGGACCTCTTGGTGTCGGCGTGGGCGCGGGCGGTCTCGGCGAGGGCGGCGAACTGGCCGGCGAGCGCCTCGAGGACGTCGGGCCTCAGCCGGTAGTACGTGAACCGGCCGCAGGGCTCGGTGTCCACGACGCCGGCCTCGCGCAGGACGCGGAGGTGGTTGGAGAGGTTGGTCTGCCTCGCCCCCGTCTCCTCCACCAGGTGCGTGGTGCACAGGGTCTCGCGGGCGAGCAGGGTGACGATCCGGAGCCGCAGGGGGTCGGCGAGGACCTTCAACAGCTCAGTGTCGACTGACGTCAGCATGGAGTGATACTTTCACATCAGTGAAGGCTGATGCCAGCCGGCTGGTGCCGGTCCGGCTGATACCAGCCCGGCCGGCGCGGGTCCGGCTGGCGCCGGTCCGGTAGGGCCCGCCCGGCCGAAGCCCACCAGGCCGAAGCCCGCCCGGTCCCGTCCGGCCGAATCCCGCCCGTCGCGTAAGGAAGACCCGATGCCCGAGACCCCGCTCGCCTCCGTGCTGTTCGTCTGCGTCCACAACGCGGGGCGCTCCCAGATGGCCGCCGGGTTCCTCCGCCATCTCGCGGGCGACCGGGTCGAGGTCCGCTCCGCCGGCTCCCTGCCCGGCGACCGGGTCAACCCGGCCGCCGTCGCCGCCATGGCCGAGGTCGGCATCGACATCTCCGGTCAGCAGCCGAAGGTGCTCACGCCGGAGGCCGTCCAGGCGTCCGACTACGTCATCACGATGGGCTGCGGCGACGCCTGCCCGTACTTCCCCGGCAAGATCTACCTCGACTGGGTCCTGGAGGACCCGGCGGGCCAGGGCGTGGAGGCGGTCCGCCCGATCCGTGACGAGATCAGGACCCTGATCGAGGGCCTGGTCGCGGAGATCGACGCCAGGCCCTGAGCGGCCAGGGCCTGAGCGGCCCGCCCGCCTCAGGCCGAGCCCACCGACCCCGCCTCCGGGCTCAGCAACTGCCCCATCGCGGCCAGAACCCCCGGCTCCACGCGGTAGTACACCCAGGTCCCGCGCCGCTCGGAGGAGAGCAGGCCGGCCTCCTTCAGCTTCTTCAGGTGGTGGGAGACGGTCGGCTGCGAGACGCCGACGTCGGAGATGTCGCACACGCAGGCCTCCCCGCCCTCGTGCGAGGCCACCGCCGAGAACAACCGGAGCCGCACCGGGTCGCCGAGTGCCTTGAACATCAGCGCGGTCCGCTCGGCCTCCTCGGCCGTGAGGGGCCGTTCGGCGAGCGGCGGGCAGCAGGGGGCGGTGGTCTTCGGCATGCGTCCATGTTGACAGACGTCGAAGCAGCAACGGAAGACAGAAATCGACACTCTTCTATATTGACGAACATCGATCTTGCTGCCACGCTGTGAAGGCAGCGACATCGACAGACATCGAATTGGCGAGAGGTCGACCATGAACCCGTCCCCGTCCCCGTCCCCGTCCGCGTCCGCGCCCTCCTCACCCCTCCCCGCCCTCCCCGTCGTGGTAGTCGGCGCCGGCCCCGTCGGCCTGGCCGTCGCCGCCCACCTCGTGGAACGCGGCATCGACCCCCTCGTCCTGGAGGCGGGGCCGACCGCCGGCGCGGCGGTCCGCGGATGGGCGCACGTGCGGCTCTTCTCGCCCTGGAGCGAGGTCACCGACCCGGCGGCGGAGAAGCTGCTGGCGCCCACGGGCTGGACGAAGCCGGACCCGGCCGCGTACCCCACCGGCGGCGACTGGGCGGACCGCTACCTCCAGCCCCTCGCCGACGTCCTCGGCGACCGCGTCCGCACGGGCGCCCGCGTCACCGGCGTCTCCCGGGCCGGCCGGGACCGGATCGTGGACGCCGACCGCGACGCGCAGCCGTTCGCCGTGCACGTCGCGTACGCCGACGGGCGCGAGGAGCGGATCCTCGCCCGCGCGGTCGTCGACGCCTCCGGTACGTGGGCGATCCCGGGCCCCGCGGGCGCCGACGGCCTCCCGGCCCTCGGCGAACGCGCCGCGGCGGACCGGATCACCTACCGCGTCCCCGACCTCGCCGACCCGGCGGTCCGCGCCCGGTACGCGGGCAAGCGCACCGCCGTGATCGGCTCCGGCGCCTCGGCCTTCACCGCACTCGCCGCCCTCGCGGCCCTCGCCCGCGAGGAGCCGGGCACGAAGGCGCTCTGGATCCTCCGCCGGGGCCTGACCGGCGCCACCTTCGGCGGCGGCAGCGCCGACCAGCTCCCCGCCCGCGGCGCCCTCGGCCTCGCCGCCAAGGCGGCCGTGGAGGAAGGCCACGCCGACGCCGTCACCGGCTTCCGTACGCAGGCGATCGAACGCGACGCCGACGGCCGCCCGGTCCTGGTGGCCGAGGACGGCCGCCGAAGCGAACCGGTCGACGAGATCATCGTCCTCACCGGCCTCCGCCCCGACCTCACCTTCCTCGGCGAACTCCGCCTCGGCCTCGACGACCGCCTCCAGGCCCCCACGGCCCTCGCCCCGCTCATCGACCCCAACCAGCACTCCTGCGGCACGGTCTACCCCCACGGCCACCGCGAACTCGCCCACCCGGAACCGGGCGTGTACCTCGTCGGCATGAAGTCCTACGGCCGCGCCCCCACCTTCCTCGCCCTCACCGGCTACGAACAGGCCCGCTCCGTCGCCGCCGCCCTAGCCGGCGACCTCGCCGCGGCCGACCGCGTCGAACTCACCCTCCCCGAAACAGGCGTCTGCGGCGGCCCCGGCCTCTACGACACCCCGGCCCCCCTCCCCCTCGCCACCACCCAGCCCCCGGGCGGCTGCTGCACCACCTGACCAGCAAAAAGACCCTCCCGAAGGAGGGTCTTGGATCTTGCGCCCCCGGCAGGACTCGAACCTGCGGCCAAGTGCTTAGAAGGCACCTGCTCTATCCGCTGAGCTACGGGGGCCGGTGGTGGCCGTGGGCCTGGTGGCCCTGGTGGGTGGGGTGGGGCTGCCGGGACAAGGATAGGGGTCCTGGCGGCTCGGGCCCCGTGCTTCACCTGCGTGGCACGATGTGGAGGTTCGGTGAAGCGAACCGATAATCGCAGGCAGGTGCGATTCGCGCAGCGCTTTTCGCGTCGCTCGGGGCGGGTGTTGTGCAGTCGTTATGCCCGGGCTTCCGGTCGGGCTTCCCTTCTTCGGCGCGCAGGGCCGCCATACGCTTCAAAAACGCTCATAAATTGGGCATTCTTCGCATGTGGTGACCTTGGACGAACGGCCTCAGCTGATCGACGCACTCTCGGCCCTGCGCGACCGAGTCGCGGCCGTGCGTCTTCCCCTGCCCCTGCCGGACGTGCCGCGCGCCCGGCAGACCCGGGCCGAACTGCTCGCGCAGCTCGACGACTACCTGGTGCCCCGGCTGAAGGACCCCGACGCGCCGCTGCTCGCCGTCGTCGGCGGGTCGACCGGTGCCGGGAAGTCCACGCTGGTGAACTCGCTCGTCGGGCGGCGGGTGAGCGAGGCCGGGGTGCTGCGGCCGACCACCCGGACGCCGGTGCTCGTCTGCCACCCGGAGGACCACCACTGGTTCGCCGGCCTCCGGGTGCTGCCGCAGCTCACCCGGGTCTGGCTGCCGCAGGCCGACGAGGAGCACCCCGCGGAGCCGGCCGACGACGGGGACAACGCGCTGCGCGTCGAGACCGCCGCCACCCTGCCGCGCGGCCTCGCCCTCCTCGACGCCCCCGACATCGACTCGCTCGTCGTCGAGAACCGGCTGCTGGCCGCCGAGTTGATCTGCGCCGCCGACATCTGGGTGATGGTCACCACCGCGTCCCGCTACGCCGACGCGGTGCCCTGGCATCTGCTCCGTACCGCCAAGGAGTACGACGCCACCCTCGTCACCGTCCTCGACCGGGTGCCCCACCAGGTCATCGGCGAGGTGTCCCGGCAGTTCTCGGCGCTGCTCGACAAGGCCGGGCTCGGGGACGTCCCCCGCTTCACCATCCCCGAGCTGCCCGAGTCCACCGGCGGCGGCAGCGGACTGCTGCCGGACAGCGCCGTCGCCCCGCTGCGCGGGTGGCTCACCCACCGGGCCGAGGACCCCGCCGCGCGCCAGCAGGCCGTCTCCCGTACCGCCTCCGGGGTCATCGACTCCCTCGACACCCGCCTCCCCGAGCTGGCCGGCGCCGTCGCCGCCCAGTACGCCGCCGCCGTACGCCTCGCGGGCGCCGTCGAGACCGCCTACGCCCGCCAGGGCGCGCGGGTGCGCAAGGAGCTCGGCAAGGGCGCCGTGCTCGCCGGGGACGCCCGGGCCCGCTGGCGCGCCTACCCCCGCGACAGCACCGCCGACGAACTCCTCGACGCCCTCACCGAGTCCCTCGCCGCCCTCCTCCACTGCGCCGTCTCGGCCGCCGAGGAGGCGATCCGGGACGCCCACCGGCGCGAGCCCGCCGCCGGCGCCCTCCGGGCCGTCGCCGGCGCCGACCGGGAGGTCGCCGAGCGGATCGGGATGGAGGTGCGGCGCTGGCGGCGGGTCCTGGAGGAGCTGGCCGACGACGAGGTGCGGTCCGTGGAGAAGCCCTCCGGGCGCGGCGCCGCCCGCACCGCCGTGCCCGACGCCGAGACCGTCGCCGCCCTGCTCGCCACCTCCCTCCTCGGCGGACGCCGCGGCCGCCCGGCGGGCGAACGGCTCGCCGAACTCCTCGGCGCCCAGGCCGCCCTGCGCCTGCGCGACAAGGGCGGCGACCTGGTCCTCACCCACGTCGACCGCGTCCTGCACGCCGAGCGCGACCGCCGCCTCGCGCCCCTCGACGCCCTCGACGTCACCCCTGAGCCGCAGGCGGAGCTGATCGCCGCGCTCTCCGTACTGCAGAAGGAGAAGTGACGTGGCCGAGAAGTCGGTCGGGACGGTCGGGACCGTCGGGACGGAGGAGAGTGATGCGACCAGGGGGACGAATGGGACGGAGGAGCGCGAGCGGGAGCGGTGGGACGACGGGCTGATCGCCCGGCGGGCCGCCGCGCGGACCACCCCCGAGGAGCCGGCCGCCGGCGACGCCGAGGACGCCGCGTCCGCCTCCGAGGACGCCCGGGGATTCGGCGGGAGTTACGGCGGCGGGCTGCGGAGCCGGCTCGACGCGCTGCACGAGCTCGTCGGGCTCTCCCGTACGCGGGTCGAGAGCGACGCCCTCGCCGAGGCCGGACGGGTGCTGGACGAGGCCGCCGCCCGGCAGCGGCTCTCCTCCCGGCACACCGTCGTCGCCCTCGCCGGCGCCACCGGCAGCGGCAAGTCCACCCTCTTCAACGCCCTCGCCGGCGTCGCCGTCTCCGAGACCGGACTGCGCCGCCCGACCACCTCCGCGCCGCTCGCCCTCACCTGGTCGGAGGGGGCCGCCGGGCTCCTCGACCGGCTCGGGGTGCCCGGGCGGCTGCGCCGGCGCCCCCTCGCGGGCGGGGCCGCCGACGCCGACCTCGCCCCGCTCGTCCTCATCGACCTGCCCGACCACGACTCCGCCGTCACCGCCCACCGCGACCAGGTGGACCGGGCGCTCGGCCTCGTCGACGCGGTCATCTGGGTGGTCGATCCCGAGAAGTACGCCGACGCCGCCCTCCACGAGCGCTACCTGCGCCCGCTCGCCGGGCACGCCGAGGTCACCTTCGTGGTGCTGAACCAGGTCGACCGGCTCGGTGCCGAGGCCGCCGAACTCGTCCTCGACGACCTGCGCCGGCTCCTCGACGAGGACGGCATGGCCCTCGGCGAGCACGGCGAGCCCGGCGCCACCGTGCTGCCCGTCTCCGCGCTCACCGGCGAGGGCGTGCCCGAACTCCGCGAACTCCTCGCCCGGTTCGTCCAGGAACGCACCGCGCCGGAGCGCCGCATCGCCGCCGACATCGACGCCGCCGCGGCCCGGCTGCGGCCCGCGTACGTCGCCGACGGGCGGCCGGGGCTCGGGGAGCGGAGCCGGGAGGAGTTCGCGGGGCGGCTCGCCGTCGCGGTCGGCGCGCAGGCGGCGGGCGAGGCCGCCGAGCGGGTCTGGCGGCGCGGCGCCATCCGCGCCTGCGGCTCGCCCTGGCTGCGGCTGCACCGCTGGTACGGGCGCAAGCGCCGGCACGGCTCCACCGATCCGCACCTCGCCGTGCCCGCCGAGGACGAGCTGACCGCACGGCAGCGCGTCGAGCAGGCGGTGCGGATCGTGGCCGACGAGGCGTCGCGGGGGCTGCCCGCGCCCTGGGCCCTGGCCGTACGGGAGGCGGCGACGCGCGGCGCGGAGGGGCTGCCGGAGGCGCTGGACGAGCTGGCGGCCGGCCTCGGCGACCCGGCCGCCCGGCCGCCGCGCCCCGCCTGGTGGCCGGCCGCGGTGCTCGCCCAGGCGCTGATGACGCTCCTTCAGCTGTTCGGCGCGCTCTGGCTGATCGGGCAGATCGCGGGGGTGGTGGAGCCCGGGCTGCTGCCGCCGGTCCTCATCATGCTGGGCGGGATCGTCGGCGGGCCGCTGATCGAATGGGCCTGCGCGAGCGCGGTGCAGGGGCCGGCGCGGCGGTACGGGCAGGAGGCCGAACGCAAGCTCGCGGAGGCGGCGGCGGCCTGCGGCCGGGCCCGGGTCCTGGACCCCGTCTCGGCCGAACTGCTGCGGTACCGCGAGGTGCGCGAGCAGTACGCGAAGGTGGCCGGGCCCCGGCCGTCACCGCGGATCGTCGGCACGGGCCCCCGCGGCTCCGGCGCCCGCCTCGGCGCCACCCGCTCCGGCGCGCGGCTCCGGTAGGGCCGGGCGCCCGTCACCCGCTCCGGCCCCCGGTGCCGGATGCGAGGCGCCTCCCTCAGCCCCCCGGCCCCCTCCAGGCGTTCACCCTTCCGGGTGGCCGGTTTGTCCACAGTCCGCCGGTCGTCCACAGGCGCCGGCGGACTGTTCGCGTCGCCGTCAGCATGGTGCTCACCAGGACGGACGCAGGAACGGGGAGGGGCCCGAGATGAACGACACGACGGTGACGCTGGTGGGGAACGTGGCGACGGCGGTGGAGTACCGGGACACGGTGGCCGGGTCGGTGGCCCGCTTCCGGTTCGCGGTGACCGCGCGACGGTGGGACCGCGAGCGGGCGGCCTGGACCGACGGGGCCACCAGCTTCTACACGGTCTCGGCCTGGCGGTCGCTCGGCGCCAACCTGGCCGCCTCCGTCTCCGTGGGCGAACCGCTGGTGGTGCACGGCCGGCTGAGGGTGCGTGAGGACGAGCGGGACGGGCAGCGGAAGACGTTCGTGGACGTCGACGCCGTCGCCGTCGGCCACGACCTGACCCGCGGCACCTCCGCCTTCCGGCGGACGACGCGACCCGAACCGGGGGCCGCGGCACAGGCTCCTCCGGGCGCGGGGGAGGGCGACTTGACGGATCGCGAGGTGCCGCAGGGGCTCGTCCCGGCCGACGGAACCGACCCCTGGACGACCGCCGCACACCGGTTGGTAACCGCCCCCTGACCATGTGTCGTGGGGATTTGTCGACCAACTCGCCGGCGGTATAACGATTCCGAGACGGAATGGTTATCTCGTCGTAGGACCGGGGACCGGGGTCTTCCGCCTCCCTAGGATTCCCGAATACTCGTGAGGCACGTGAGCCCATCGAGTCAGTGAGTGCGCTGGCGAGCGCTCCCCCCACGCGAATCGACCACGTTCGCGGAGCCGCTCGCCCGGAGGGGAAATCCATGTTTTCAGTTCGTCGGCCCGGCGCTGCACGCCTCGCCACGGCGACGCTGGTCGCCGGTCTCGTCGCGTCCGCCTCGATAGCCACCGCCGGTCCGGCCTTCGCCGACGGGGGTGCCACGGCGAAGCTGGGCGGCCTCACCGACGAGGTCGGCAAGATCAAGATCACCGAGAAGGACGGTGACGAGTTCACCGAGACCGGCGGTCTCTTCACGATGCAGGTCGAGGGCGGCGGAAACCTCTTCACCTACTGCATCGACCTCTACACGCTGGCGAAGACCGAGTACGACTACAAGGAAGTCGGCTGGGACGAGTCGTCGCTGCACAACAACCCGGACGCCGGCAAGATCCTCTGGATCCTGACCCACGGCTACCCGGAGCAGAAGCTCGAGGACCTCAACGCCAAGATCGGCGCCACGCTCACCAAGGGCGACGCCGCCGCCGGCACGCAGGCCGCGATCTGGACCCTCTCCGACGGCGTCCAGGCGACCCCGCTCGACGAGGACGCCAAGAAGCTGACCGAGTACCTCCTGAAGGAGGCGGTCCAGCTCGACGAGCCGACCGCGTCGCTCTCCCTGGCGCCCGCCTCGGTGAACGGCAAGCCCGGTGAGAAGCTCGGCCCGATCACCGTCACCAGCAGCAAGAAGGAGGGCACCTCGGTCGCCCTCGCCCCCGGCGCCCCCGAGGGCGTCAAGGTCGTCGACGAGGCCGGCAAGCCGGTCACCACCGCCGGCGACGGCAGCAAGCTCTTCTTCGACGTCCCCGCCGGCACCCCCGACGGCGGCGCCGAGCTGACCGCCTCCCTCACCACCGAGGTCCCCCTGGGCCGCGCCTTCGTCTCCATCGACGGCCCGTCCCAGACCCTGATCCTGGCCGGCTCCAGCGCCTCCACCGTCACCGCCAAGGCCGGCGCGAGCTGGGCCAAGACCGGTCCCGTCCCGGCCGTCACGGTCGCCAAGGACTGCGCCGCGGGCGGCCTGGAGATCGTCGCCTCCAACAGCGGCGACGAGCCCTGGACCTTCGACCTGAAGGGCACCTCGCACACGGTCGGCGCGGGCGAGACCAAGACCATCGCCCTCCCGATCGGCGAGGACGAGGCGTACAACTTCACGATCACCGGCCCGAACGGCTTCTCGGAGACCTTCGAGGGCGTCCTCGACTGCAAGACCGCCCCGAGCCCGGAGCCGTCCACCGGCACCCCGTCGGAGACCCCGTCCGGCACCCCGTCGGCCGGCACCCCGTCCGAGACCCCCTCGGCGAGCCCGTCCACCCCGGCGCCCGGCACCACCACCGACGCGGCCACCGGCACCGCCGGCTCCACCGGCACCACCGGTTCGACCGGCACCACCGGCGGTGACCTGGCCGCGACCGGCAGCTCCAACGCCACCCCGATGATCGCCGGCATCGCCGTCGCGCTCGTCCTGGCCGGCGGCGGCGCGGTGTTCTTCCTCCGCAAGAAGAAGGCCGCCCGCTCGTAAGGCAGCCGCACGCACCACGTCACCGGGCGCGCCCGCCCGGTGACGGACGGCCCCGGACGCGCCTGCGCCCGGGGCCGTCGCGCGTCCGCGGCGGCCCTCCGGGGCGGGCGGACCCCGACGGGTTTCCGCCTGGGGGCGGCCGTGCGGCAAGATGGGTGTATCTGCCCACTCACTCTTTGCCGGACGGTTTCCTTTGGCTGAGTACATCTACACGATGCGCAAGACGCGCAAGGCGCACGGCGACAAGGTCATCCTCGATGACGTGACGCTGAGCTTCCTGCCCGGTGCGAAGATCGGTGTGGTCGGCCCGAACGGTGCCGGTAAGTCCACCGTTCTCAAGATCATGGCCGGCCTCGAGCAGCCGTCCAACGGCGACGCCTTCCTCGCCCCCGGCTACTCGGTCGGCATCCTCATGCAGGAGCCGAAGCTCGACGAGAACAAGACCGTCCTGCAGAACGTCGAGGACGGCGTCGCGGAGATCAAGGGCAAGCTCGACCGGTTCAACGCCATCGCCGAGGAGATGGCCACGAACTACACGGACGCGCTCATGGAGGAGATGGGCAAGCTCCAGGAGGACCTGGACCACGCCGAGGCGTGGGACCTGGACGCCCAGCTGGAGCAGGCCATGGACGCCCTCGGCTGCCCGCCCGGCGACTGGCCGGTCAACAACCTCTCCGGTGGCGAGAAGCGCCGCGTGGCGCTCTGCAAGCTGCTCCTGGAGGCCCCCGACCTGCTGCTCCTCGACGAGCCCACCAACCACCTCGACGCCGAGTCGGTGAACTGGCTGGAGCAGCACCTCGCCAAGTACAAGGGCACCGTCGTGGCCATCACCCACGACCGGTACTTCCTCGACAACGTGGCCGAGTGGATCCTGGAGCTCGACCGCGGCCGGGCCCACCCGTACGAGGGCAACTACTCGACCTACCTCCAGAAGAAGGCCGAGCGCCTCAAGGTCGAGGGCAAGAAGGACGAGAAGCGCCAGAAGCGCCTCAAGGAAGAGCTGGAGTGGGTGCGGTCCAACGCCAAGGGGCGTCAGGCCAAGTCCAAGGCGCGTCTCGCGCGCTACGAGGAGATGGCCGCCGAGGCCGAGAAGATGCGGAAGCTGGACTTCGAGGAGATCCAGATCCCGCCGGGCCCGCGCCTGGGCTCCGTCGTCGTCGAGGTCAACAACCTCTCGAAGGCGTTCGGCGAGAAGGTCCTCATCGACGACCTCTCCTTCACCCTGCCCCGCAACGGCATCGTCGGCATCATCGGCCCGAACGGCGCCGGCAAGACCACGCTGTTCAAGATGATCCAGGGCCTGGAGAAGCCGGACTCCGGCGAGATCAAGATCGGCGAGACGGTCAAGATCTCGTACGTCGACCAGGGCCGCGCCAACATCGACCCGAAGAAGACCCTCTGGGCCGTCGTCTCGGACGAGCTGGACTACATCAACGTCGGCCAGGTCGAGATGCCGTCCCGCGCCTACGTCTCCGCGTTCGGCTTCAAGGGCCCGGACCAGCAGAAGCCGGCCGGCGTGCTCTCCGGCGGTGAGCGCAACCGCCTCAACCTCGCGCTCACCCTCAAGCAGGGCGGCAACCTGCTGCTCCTCGACGAGCCCACCAACGACCTCGACGTCGAGACCCTCTCCTCGCTGGAGAACGCGCTCCTCGACTTCCCCGGCTGCGCCGTGGTCGTCTCCCACGACCGCTGGTTCCTCGACCGGGTCGCCACGCACATCCTGGCGTACGAGGGCGACTCCAAGTGGTTCTGGTTCGAGGGCAACTTCGAGTCGTACGAGAAGAACAAGGTCGAGCGGCTCGGCCCGGACGCCACCCGTCCGCACCGCGCCACCCACAAGAAGCTCACCCGGGGCTGAGGCCGACGTGGCGAGGCACCTCTACAGCTGTCCCCTCCGCTGGTCGGACATGGACGCCTTCGGGCACGTCAACAACGTGGTCTTCCTCCGCTACCTGGAGGAGGCCCGGATCGACTTCATGTTCCGGCTGGCGCCCGGGGACGGCAGCCCGTCCTTCTCCGGCGGGTCCGTCGTGGCCCGCCACGAGATCGACTACCTGCGCCCGCTGGTCCACCGGCACGAGCCGGTGACCATCGAGTCGTGGGTCACGAAGATCGGCGCGGCCTCGCTGACGATCGCGTACGAGATCAAGGACCCGGACGTGACCTACGTCCGGGCGTCCACGGTCGTCGTGCCGTTCGACCTGGAGGCGCAGCGCCCCCGCCGCATCAGCGAGGAGGAGCGCCGCTTCCTCCAGGAGTACGTCGACGACGGGATGACGTCCGCCGCATGACCGTGCTCGCCCCGCTGCACTTCGCCGACCCCAGGGAGGCGGCGGCCCTCGCCGCCTTCCTGGGCCGGCTCGTGCACTACGACCGCGCCGCCGCCGTCCGCCTCCAGGGCGGGGGCGGCGCGCTCGCCGTGTTCGGACGCCCGCCGTCCTTCGAGGTCCTCGCGATCCGCACCGCCCGGCTGGAGGACGCCGTCGACCTAGACGTCACCGTCTCCGCCGGAGAACTCCTCGACGGCGTCGAGGAGGCGGCCGGCAAGGCCGTCGTCCCCGCCGCCGTCACCGGACCGCCGTGGACCGGCGTCCTGCCGCCGCGGACCGGCTGGCGGCCCGTAGAGGGCCTGCCCGGCGCCGCCGAGCTGCGCGGGGCGGTCGCCGCGGCCGTCGCCGAGTTCCGCCGCCGCGACGCGGAACTCCCCGAGGAGCGGCGCACCCGCGCCGAACGCGACCGCCTCGGCCGCGAGATCTGGTCCCGCGTCCTCGGCGCCACCGGTCTGCCGCTGCGGGCCGTGCACGCCGCCCAGTCGCTCGGCTTCCTGCCCCCGCAGGACGTCCCGGTCGCGCTGATGGCCGCCGGTCCGTGGCTGCGGCTCCGCACCCCGTACGGCTCCGTCGCCCTCCGCACGGTCCCCACCGCGCTCACGGTCACCCCGGCCGGCTGACGCCCGGCCGGGCCGGCCCTCAGCCGTTCGCGTCGTCCGGCCACACCCCGATGTGGTCCTGCTCCAGTTCCAGCGCCACGCGGTGCTCCATGCCCAGCGCCTTGGTGTAGTCGGCCGGGAGCTGGAGCCGGCCCGCGCGGTCGAGCATCGTGTACTCCCGGGCCACCAGCGACTCCCGGCCCGCCTCGTCGACCTCGGTGCGGCGCAGCACCTCGGACGAGGTGCGGCCGTCGCGGATCGCGACCGTGCGGCGCACCTCGGAGGCGACGGCCTGGTCGTGGGTGACGATGACGATGGTGGTGCCCAGCTCCTCGTTGGCGCGGCGGAAGGCCGCGAAGACCTGCTCGCCGGTGGCCGAGTCCAGTTCGCCGGTCGGTTCGTCGGCGAGGAGGACCGCCGGGTCATTGGCGAGGGCGACGGCGATCGCGACCCGCTGCTGCTGGCCGCCGGAGAGCTGGTGGGGCCGCCGGTCCCGGCAGTGGGCGATGTCCATCATCGCGAGCAGTTCCTCGGCCCGTTCGGCCTTCTTCCGCTTGCTTCCCGCCAACTGCATGGGCAGGGCGACGTTCTGGGCGGCCGTCAGGTACGGGAGGAGGTTGCGGGCGGTCTGCTGCCAGACGAAGCCGACCACCTCGCGCCGGTAGCGCAGCCGGTCCTTGCCGGTCATCGCCAGCAGGTCGCAGCCGCCGACCCGGGCCGCCCCGGCGGTGGGCACGTCCAGGCCGGCCAGGATGTTCATCAGCGTCGACTTGCCGGACCCGGACGCCCCGACCAGGGCCATCAGCTCGCCCTCCTTGACGAGCAGGTCGAGCCCCTGGAGCGCCTGCACCTCCACCCCGTCGGTGGTGAAGATCCGTACCAGGCGGTCGCAGGCGATCAGCGCGTCGTGGCCGTACGACGGCCGGTCGCGGTGCGCGTGGGCCCGCCGCTCCAGCTCCTCCAGCGTCGCGTTCGCGGTCGTCGTCATCGTGCGTCTCCTGCCCTGAGTTCCTTCACCGAGCTCCTCCGCCCCGTCCACCACGCCTGGACGCCCGCGGCGGCCCCCGTCAGGAGGACCACGGCCAGCGCCGGCACCACCAGCGACCACGGGTCGGCCCGCAGGGCGATCCCGCCGGCCCCCACCCCGTCCGCCGCCGCGGCCAGCGCCAGCCGGTGCAGGTCGACGCCGGGCGCCAGCAGCGGCACCGTCGCCCAGCCGGCGAGCGCCCCGCCGAGCGCGGCGAACACCGCCGGCGGCACCGCCTCCAGGGCGAGCAGCCGCCGCCCCTGCCCGCGGGTCAGGCCCATCGTCCGCAGCCGGGCGAGGAGCGTCGCCCGCTCGGGGCCGCTGCGCGTCAGCGACAGCAGCACCGCGACGACCGCGTACGCGGCACCGGCTCCGATCGCCGCCGCGTAGAGGCCCTCGGCGCCGGTCTGGAGCGGCGAGTCCACGAAGGCGCCGCGCGCCTCGGCGCGGAGCGCCACCGAGAGGTCCGGGCTCTTCGCGGCGACGGCCGCGCGCAACGCGGTGCCGTCCACGGTGCCGCCGACCAGCAGGGCGGTGTGCCGCACGTTGGTGATGTCGGCGGTGTTGACCACCAGGAAGTCCTCGCCGCGGACGGCCGGCGTGTTCTCCCGTACCGCGACGACCTTCACCCGGAAGGCGCCGGCCGCCGCGTTCAGCCGCATCGGCTGGTCGCCGAGGCGGGCGGCGACCTCGGGGGAGGCGAGCGCCGGCAGGATCCGGTCGGTGTCACCGACGGCCTCCCGGCCGCCCTTGCCGGTGGAGGCGAGCAGCGCGGCGGGGAAGGCGCCGTTGCCGGTCCGCTGGGCGAGCCGCGCGTAGGCGACGGGGTCGACGGCGACGAGCGGCGCGCTCATCGGCCGGTCGGTGGAGACCGGCGACGGCAGCGACACGCCGTACTCGATCTGTACGGGCTGCGCCTCGCGGACGCCCTGGACGGAGCGCACGGCGTCGGCGAGCCCGGCCGGCAGGAGCACGCCCTCGGTGCGGCCCTCGACCCGGGCGTCGGACCCGGTGGCGAGCAGCGCGGCCCGGTCGCGGGCCTCGGCCACCCCGGCGAGGACGGAGCCGCCGAACGCGGCCGTGGTGAGCGCCAGGACGAGGGCGAGCAGCGGCAGCACGCCGGTGGCGGAGGAACGGGCGGCGCGGGCCAGGGCGAGCGGCCCGACGACCCCGCGCATCCGCTGCGCGGGCCGGGCCAGCCGGCGCAGCGGCAGCGGCTGGATCCGTACGAGCACGAGGGCGGCGATCACGCCGACGAGCACCGGGGCGGCGCTGACCAGGTGGTCGCCGGCGTCGTCGGTGCCGCGCAGCCGCAGCGAGCCGATCGCGGCCGCCGCGAGGACCAGCAGGGTCAGTTCGGCGACGGTGCGGCGCCGGGAGGGCCGGGCGTCCACCAGGTCCTCGCGGGCGCCGTGCAGCCGGGGCGCCCGGTGCCGCAGCACCGCCCGGACGGGCAGCACCAGGGCGGCGATCAGCGCGACGAGGGCGGCGCCGAGGACCGACGGGAGCAGCGGCGCGGAGCCGGTGAGGGCGGGGGCACCGGGCGTGTCCGGGCCGCGCACCAGGGCCACCGCCGCCACCAGGCCGAGCGCGGCGGCCGGCAGGGCGACGGCGGAGGTCTCGCCGAGCAGCCGGAGGCCGATGCCGGGCAGGGAGGCGCCCCGGCCGCGGAGCAGGGTGAGCTCGCCGTCCCGGCGGCTGAGGAAGAGGCCGCCGGTCATGGCGACGACCACGGCCGCGACGGCGCCGATGCCGAGGACGGCGACGGCGACGACGGGCGAGATGGCGGCCTTCGTCGCCGCGTAGGAGGCGGAGATCTCGTCGAGGCCGGTGCTGACCAGCCCGGTCTCGCCGGTGACCTCGCGGATCTTCGCCGAGACGGGGCCGGTGCGCGCCGAGTCGACGGCGGCGGCGAGAGGGCCGGCGTCCCGCGCGGTCAGGTGGTCGGCGACGACGGGCAGCCGCCAGTAGACCTCGGGGGTCTCGGTGGTGGAGGCGAGGGCGGAGCCCGACTCCGGGGCGAGGAGGAGCCCGGCGCGCCAGTAGCGCTTGGGGTCCGTCGGGTCGTCGGTCAGCGCGAGCACCGGCGTGGACAGCAGCGGTTCCACCGCCCAGTACGGCCGCCGGGGGTCGCGGGGCTCCACGATGCCGGTCACGGTGACGGCGAGCGGCTCGGCGTTCGCGCCCGGCACGTGCACCACGGAACCGGGCTTGAGCCCGAGGGTCTTCGCCGTCGCGGTCGTCGCCACGGCCTCGGGGCGCTCCGCGTCACCGCCGGCCGCGCGGCCCTGCTTCAGCACCGCGTGGGAGGCGAGGCCCGACGGCGAGGCGAGCGTGAACCTGACCTGCACGTGGTCGGGTTGCGGCAGCCACGCGTCCAGTCCGGGGACCGGCTCCATGGTCCGGATCCCGTGGACGGACTCCTCCGGGTCGGTGCGCAGCGGCGCGGGCAGCAGCCGGCGCAGCGCCTCCTGGTCCTTCCGCAGGGTGTCGGGCGTCACCCGGGAGCCGCGTTCCAGCGGGTAGGTGACGACCAGTTCGGACTGGTGGGCGGGGGCGGTACGGATGCCGTGCCGCAGCCCCTCCGTCTCGTACGCGTCCACCACCCGCGGCAGCGCGGCGGCGAGCAGCGCGGTGACGAACACCAGCAGCGCCAGGCCGGCGGCGGCGCCGGGCGCGGCCCGCAGCCGGGTCCGCACCCAGGGCGCGACGGCCCGGGCGCGGGGCCGCCCGGGCTCGGCCGCCGCCGGGGCCGGGGCCTTCTCGGACTCGCCTGCGGGCTGCATCGGGCGGGACTCCTCGCGCGGGTCGTCGGACATCAGTTGTCTCCCTGGTGGCGCAGGGTCACCGCCGGGTCGTTGCGGCGCAGGGCGATCGCCGCGACGACCGCGAGCGGCAGGGCGGCGACTCCGGCGAGGAGCAGCGCCACCTCGCCGAGGGGCAGTTCGACCAGGACGGGCGGCACGGGCCGGGCGGCCTGCCCGGTGAGCACCACCAGCGGCACCACCACGCGGGCCAGCAGGGCGCCGAGGGCGACGCCCACCAGGAGCCCGACGCCGATCAGGACGCCCTGTTCGGCGGCGAGCAGCCGGGCGAGCCGGCGGCGCGGCGCGCCGAGGGCCCGCAGGATCGCGAACTCGGCGGACCGCTCCCGTACCGAACCGGCCGAGCCGACCGCGAAGCCGACCGCGGCCAGCGCCGCCGCGGCGGTGGCGACGGCCATGAGGGCGGTGTGGGGGCCGGCGCCGAGCGGGTCGCCGAGCAGGTCGTCCGCGAGTTCGTCGCGGACGACGAGTTCGCCGGCCTCGCCGGTGGCGTCCGCGCGCAGCGCCCGGACGACGTCGTCGGCCCGGCCGGGCTCGGGGGCCAGCCACCACTCGGTGGGCGCGACCGGCAGGACCCGCCCGGGGCCGTCGAGGGAGCGGTTGACGGCCGCCAGGTCGACGAGGACGCCGCCGCCGTCCTCCGGGACGCGGACGCCGGCCGCCGCGGTGCCGGCCCGGCCGCCGGTGCCGGTCGTCGGCAGGTCCGGCACGACCCGGCCGACGACGACGAAGACCCGCCGGCCGTCGACCATGACCTCCAGCCGCTCGCCGGGCTTCGCCTCGGCGGCGGCCATGAACGCCTCCGACGCGACGGCCGGCAGCGATCCGTCCGTCCGCTCCTCCCCGGCGGTGAGCGGGCCGAGGAGCCCGCCGACCGTGCCGCCGGCCAGGTCCTCGCGCAGCAGCATGGCGCCGGCCAGCCGTCCGGAGTCGACGGCCAGCACGCTCGCGGTGCGGCCGGCCAGGTCCATGGCGGTCCGGTGGACCGGGGTGACCTCCCGGACCCCGGGCACGGCGGCGAGCCGCGCCGCCCGGCCCGGGTCGCCGGGGCCGGTGCCCAGCACCCGCACCTCGGCGCCGGCCCGGAAGTCGGCCTGGTCGTGCTGCGACCGCTCCCACGAGTTGCTCTGGCCGATCGCCAGCATGCCCATCGCGACGGCGAGGACGAGCAGCAGCACCGGCCCGGCGCCGCGCAGCGGGCGGCGGCTGAACTGCCAGCCGGCCAGCGCCGCGGAGAGCCCCCGGCCGGCGGCGGCGCGCCGCTCGGCCAGCCGGGCGGCGGGCGGCAGCAGACGGAGCGTCAGCACGGTGCCGGCGAGCAGCGCGAGCGCGGGCGCGGCCACCAGCACCGGGTCGATCCCGGAGCCGTCGGCGGCGGCCTCCGGGGTCCGCTGGAGCTGCCACAGCGCGATGCCCGCGACGAGCAGCAGCGCGACGTCCGCGCCGGCCCGCACCGGCCAGGGCAGGGTGCCGCCGCGGGCCTTGCGCAGCGACACGGCGTCGCCGTCCCGGGCGCCGAGCGCGGGGGCGACGACCGCCGCCGCGCAGACGAGGGCGACGGCGACGGCGACCAGCCACACCGTCGCCGACGGCGAGGTGTCGAGCCGGACGCCGAGCGAGGAGAGCGCGGACCGCTCGGCGAAGAGCCGGGTCAGCGGGCCGGACAGCAGCGGGGCGGCGACCGCGGCGGGCAGCGCGAGCAGCAGCGCCTCGGCGGCGGCGAGACCGGCGATCCGGCGCCGGGAGCCGCCGCGGGCGCGCAGCAGCGCGGTCTCGCCGGAGCGTTCGGTGCTGAGCAGCCGGGCGACGAGCAGCAGCGCGTAGGCGGCGAGCAGCACCAGCTGGACGGCGACGATCAGGAGGGTCGACCGGGAGACCGCGAGGGCGCGTTCGGTCTGCGCGAGGACGGTCGGCAGGCCGGTGACCGCGTCGATCGTGGTGCCGAAGGCGGTGGTGTCCTCGGCCAGCCGCCGCACCTCCCGCTCCGCCGCCTCGCGCAGCGGCGCGATCCCGCCGGTGTCGAGGCCGGAGAAGTCGGCGGAGCCCAGCCACGCGGTCTCGCCGGCGGTGACGGCGCCGGAGGCGAGCACCGACGGGTCGGCGAGCAGCGGCCCGTACGTGGTGAAGGAGACGGTCCGCACGCCGCGCCCGCCGGCCGGGTCGAGCAGCCAGTACGGGTCGGTGACGTCGGCCGGCGCGTACACGCCGGTGATCCGGACCCGCAGGTCCTTCTCGGCGAGCCGGTCGGTGAGGACGAGGACCGTGCCGGGTCCGGTCCGCAGCCGCTTCGCCGCCTCCTGCGGCAGCGCCGCCTCCAGGACGCCGCCGGGGCGGCCCGCCTTCGGCCAGGCGCCGCCGACGAGGGTGAGCCGGGAGCGGTCGAGCGCCGCGAAGTGGGTGAGGTCGGGGTCGCCGGCGCGAGCCGTGGGCGGCTGGAGGGAGCGGGGCAGCGCGTACGCCCCCGAGGCCTCCAGGCGCCGGACGGTGACGGGCAGTCCGGCGAAGGCGCGCCGGGCGCCGTCGGCGACGGCCCGGTCGGCGTCGTCCCGCCGGTCGGCCGGGATCTGCCCGGAGACCCGCAGGGTCGCGGCGGCGGCGGAGCGGTCGCGCAGCCCGGCCTGGAGCGCGGCGTTCCCGATGGAGCCGGAGAAGCCGGCGAGCGTCGCGAGGACCGCGGTGGTCAGGACGACGGCGAGCAGCGCCGCGCCGAGGAGCAGGCGGTGCGCCCTCACGCGCAGAAATACGAACCCCGTCACCCATCCCCCTGGCCGCTCCGCGCGCGTCCGCGTGCCCCGAACGCCTGTCGAACCCTCGAAAACGTTCTGGGAATGCTTTCATCGGCCACCGGTCGCTGGAAACCGCTTGCGCGCCGACCTTGATGGGATCGTGACCGTTATCCGGTCAGACGTCCCCGGAATGTGTTCATCCGGTGGCGCGGAGTGGTCTCGACCTCTTCGAGCGGTCGTGTGTGGGGTAGGCGGGGGGGGGCTGGTTCAGCCGGGGGTGTTGATCATCGACGCGGCGGCGTACGTCATGTACCGCCACAACTGCGCGTCGTGCTCCGGCGCCAGCTCCAGGCTGTCGAGCGCGTCGCGCATGTGCCGGAGCCACGCGTCGTGCGCGGCCCGGTCGACGGTGAACGGCGCGTGCCGCATGCGCAGCCGGGGGTGGCCGCGGCGCTCGCTGTACGTGCCGGGGCCGCCCCAGTACTGCATGAGGAAGAGCGCGAACCGCTCCTCGGCGGGACCGAGGTCCTCCTCGGGGTACATCGGGCGGAGCAGCGGGTCCCCGGCGACGCCTTCGTAGAAGCGCCGGACGAGGCGGCGGAACGTCTCCTCGCCGCCGACCTGCTCGTAGAAGGTCTGCTCCTGCACCGTGCCGTCCCCGGGAATCTCGTTCACCGTTCCATCGTCTCAGACGGGGCGGCGGAGGACCGGAGGTCTAGGACCCCCGGCCCTCCGGCCCTCCGGTCTTCCGGCCGTCCCGCTCAGCCGCGCCGGACGGTGATCGTCGTCCAGGCGCCGACGTGCACCCGGTCGCCGTCCTGGAGCTGGACGGGGACGTACGGCTGGATCGGCTCGTCGCCGCCGTTGACCGTGGTGCCGTTGGTGGAGTTCTGGTCCACCACCGCCCACGAGCCGTCCGGCTGCTGCACCAGCACCGCGTGCTGGTGCGACACGCCCGGGTCCTCCGGCGGCACCGCCAGGTCGATGTCGGGGGACTCGCCGGTGGAGTGCCGGCGGCGCCCGATGGACACCTGGTTGCCCTGCAGCGGCAGCTGCTGCGGCGGCGCGTACGCGGGCAGGTTGAGCCCCGACGCCTCCGGGCCGCTGCGGCGCATCATCGCCATGAAGTAGTCCCGGTCCGGCCCGATGTGCGCGACCCACTGCTGCGGCCGCGGCGGCTGGGGAGCCCGCGGCGGCTGCGGGGCCGGTGCCGGTGCCGGGGGCTGGGCCTGGGACGGCGGGGACAGCACCCAGTCGTCGTCGGCGGCGGCACGCGGCGGCGGCGCCTGGTGGTGCGTCGGCTCACCGCCGAGCGGCTCGGCCGGCCGGTTCACCTGCGACGGCCGCGAGTCGTGGTACCCGAACGGGTCCTGCGGCGCGGCGGGCGCGGGCGGCGCCGGCGGGGCGGGTGGCGCCGGCCGGAAGCCCTGCGGCGGTGCGGGCGGCCGGTTGGCCGGGGCGATCGGCGTGTACGAGGTCGCGGTGCCGGTCAGGAAGTTCCACCGGCACTCCTCGCAGTACGGCGCCATGTGCTCGCGCGGCGTCCGGCACTGCGGACACAGCTCCGCCTGAGCGGTGGCGTTCGGATCGCCGCCCGCGGAGAACCCCGCGGATGCGGCGGGCGGCGCACCGGGGCCGCCGTGCCCGGGGCCGGGCCCGCCGGGGAAGCCGGGCCCGCCGGGACCGCCCGGGGCGGGCGGGAAGCCGGGAGCACCGGCCGGACCGCCACCCGGGAAGCCGGGACGGTCGGGAGAGCCGGGGCGGTCGGCGCCGCCGGGCCCGCCGGCCGGACCGCCACCCGGGAAGCCGGGACCACCGGAACCGCCGGGGCCACCGGGGAAGGGGGGACCGTCGGGGGAGCCGGGCCGGTCGGAGCCGGCCGGGGCGCCGGGCCTGCCGGGACTGCCCGGGAAGCCGGAGCCGTCAGGGGAGCCGGGGCGGTCGGCGCCGGTCGGGGCGCCGGGGCCGCCGGGGAAGCCCGGGCCGCCGGACGCGCCGGGGCCGTCGGGGAACCCGGGACGGCCGGGGCCGCCGGGGGGAGCCGGGGGGAAGCCGGGCCGGTCGGCGCCGGGGCCGTTGGCGAAGCCGGAACCGCCGGGGCCGCCGGGGAAGGGGGGACCGTCAGGGGAGCCGGGACGACCGGGGCCCTCCGGGGCGCCGGGCCTGCCGGGACCGCCCGGGAAGCCGGGACTGTCGGGGGAGCCGGGCCGGTCGGAGCCGGTCGGGGCACCGGGGTGGCCGGGCGCGCCCGGTCCGTCGGGGAAGCCCGGGCGGCCGGGGCCGCCGGGGGCGTTCGGCGGGAAGCCGGGACGGTCGGCGCCACCGGGCGCACCGGGGCCGCCGGAGAAGCCGGGGCCTCCCGGCGCACCGGGGCCGGCCGGGCCGTCGCCGTACGGGGGGCGGCCGGGAGCGTTCGGGCTCGGCGGGGGGCCGGGGAAGCCGGGACCACCGGGAGCGCCCGGGCCGTTGGAGAAGCCGGGGCCGCCCGGCGTACCAGGACCGCCGCCCTGTGCGCCGGGCGCCCGGGCCACCGGAGAAGTCGGGGCCGCCCGGCGTACGGGGGCCGCCCGGGTTGCCGGGAGCGCCAGGGCCGCCGGCAGGCGCACCGGGGCCGTTCGGGGAGTTCGGGTGGGGGTGGCCGTAGGCCGGCGGGGGGCCGGGGAAGCCGGGACCACCGGGAGCGCCCGGGCCGTTGGAGAAGCCGGGGCCGCCCGGCGTACCAGGACCGCCGCCCTGTGCGCCGGGGCGTCGACCACGTCCACCACCTTCGAAAGGAGTTTCGCGGTATCGGCGTTCCCGGAGGCCACCGCGAGCTGCACCGCGCGGCCCAGTTTCGCGGTCGCTCCGTCCTGATCGCCCGATTTGCGGGCGTCCAGACCGGCCTGGATGGCGTCCGCGAGCTCCGCCTGGCCCGTGTAGTGCGCGACCTGGGGGTGGATCGCCGTGGTCATCGCCACGTCGTGCGTCCACACGGCCCGTATCAGTCCTTGGGACGCCTGCCGGGCGTCGCCGCCGGCCGGGTCGGGGACGATCAGGGAGACCCGGGCGGCGAGCATCTCCTGCCCGATCGTGTTCGCCGGCACCCGCACGCGCACGTGGTAGTCGCGGGACTCGTCGCCCCAGGACCCGGTGGGGTAGTCCCCGGAGCGCGGGCCCGTGTCCGTGCGGCGGGCCGTGAGGTCCACCACGGCCGGGGCGACCTGCTTGACGAAGACGAGCTCCGCGCCGACCGGCGTCCACAGCCGCAGCGCCACGTCGGCGACGCCCTTGCCCATGACGTTCTCCATCATGGCGGTGAAGTCGGCGGCGAGCCCGGCGGGGTCGGCGACGATGTCGGCGGACCCGAGCAGCGCCGAGGCGATCCCGGTGACCTCCTTGACCTCCCAGTCCGTGCCGACGCCCCGCGCGTCGCACGTGAAGCGGCCCGCGCAGGCGTCGAGCGCGGCCCGCAGCGCCTCGGGGGACTCGTGCTCGTTGCGCCCGTCGGTGAGCAGGACGGCGTGCCGGATGACCAGGTCCTCGTCGCCGAGGAGCGCGTCGGCGAGCCGCAGCCAGGTGCCGATCGCGGTGCCGCCGTCGGCGGTGAGTCCGGCCAGCGCCTCCTTGGCCTCGGCGCGGGTCCGGGCGCCGGCGACGGCGAGCCGCCCGTGCTCCGGGTAGAGCGGGACGGCCCGGTGGTTGCCGGCGACGACGGCGAACGAGGTGCCGTCCCGGAGGGTGTCGATCGCGGCGGCGGTCGCGGCCCGGGCGCCCTCCATCTTGGCCGGCGGGTAGTCCATCGAACCCGAGCAGTCGACCATGATCACCACTCCGGCGGGGCCGCCGGCCGTGACGCCCCGCGCGCCGCTGGTGCCGCCGCCGGTCGCGGTGACGGTGACGATGGCGTCGACGTCCCGCCCGCCGTCCGGCAGGTACGCGTTCTGGTAGACGTCCACCGAGAACTGCGGCACGGACGGCTTGGCGAAGTTCGCCATCTGGTTTCGGCTCCTCGGCGACGAAGGGCGGTACGGGAGGTGACGGCGGGTCAGATGGAGGCTGCCCCCGCCGGCGGCGGGGCGAACGGCGTCAGCGCGACCGTGATGTTGTCGTGTCCGCCGCCGTCGAGGGCGTGGCCGACGAGGACCCGCGCCGCGTGCAGCGGGCGGGCCGCCGCGTCGGCGGGGACGGCGCCGGCCATCGACTCGGCGGCCTCCGCGTAGTTCCACAGGCCGTCCGTGCACACCACCACGACCCCGGCCCGGTCCGGCTTGAACGCGGCGGTGTGCGGCTCCAGTTCGTACGCGTCGGCGCCGAGCCAGCCGGTGATGGCGTGGGCGCGCTCGTCCGCGTACGCCTGCTCCTCGTTCATCAGGCCCGCCTTGACCATCTGCGCGGCCCACGAGTCGTCCTCGGTGAGCCGCGCGGCGGGCGCGGACCGGTCGTCGGGCACCCAGTAGGCGCGGCTGTCGCCGACCCAGCCGACGACGAGCAGGTCGTCGGTGACGACGGAGCCGACGATGGTGCAGGCCGGCGAGTTGCCGCCGTGGAGGGAGGCGGCGCTGCCGTCGTCCGCGCCCGCGGTGCGGGCCAGGGCGGTGACGGCCTCGGCGGCGGCGACGATCGCGTCGTGCATGGCCTGCTGCGGGTGGGTGCCGCGGGGCAGCGCCTCGCCGAGCACGTCGCCGGCGGCGCGGGCCGCGGCGGCGGACGCCTCGTCGGGGCGGTGCGCGGAGGACACCCCGTCGCAGACGATGGCGACGGCGGCGGGCCGGCCGCCGGGCAGCGTCGTCTCGGTGATCGCGAACGAGTCCTCGTTGCGGTGGTGGCGCAGCCCCCGGTCGCTGACCGCCGCGACCGAGCCGAGCTCCCGCTCCATGTGGTCCCGCGCGCGCGGTTGCGCGTGCCCGCAGTTTTCGCAGTACCCGTCCCCGTCGACCCGCCCGGCCCGGCAGGCCACACAGACCCCGTCCGGCACGTCCCCGCCGGCCCCGGCGGACCCTTCCGCCCCGGCCGGCTGCCCGGACGGTCCCGTCGCCGGGTCGACCCGGACGGCGGCGCGCGGATCGGGCGCGGCCAGCTCGAAGTCGCCGCCGCCGCGCACGGTCGGCCCGCTCGGCCCCACCGCCCCGCTCGCCGGCACCTGCCCGTCGCCCGGCGCTGCCGCCTCGCCCGGCGCCGCCGTCGCCCCGCCCGGGTCCGGCAGGCCGTCCGTGCGGACCGGGACCGTCGGGAGGTCGCGGCCGCCCGAGTCGGTGCCCGGCAGGTCGCCGGGGTGCTGGGTCATCGTCGAGAGCGAGCCGGGCTCCCGGGGCGGCGCCTCGGGCCAGACCGGCGCGGCGATCGGCATCGTCGGCCGGTCCTCGCCGGCCGGGGGCGTCACGACGGCGGTCAGGTCGTACCCGCAGGCCCCGCAGTAGCGGTCCCTCGGGTCGACGGGCTCGGCGCACTCCGGGTTCGGGCAGGCGTCGAGTCCGTGCGCCGGCGGCTGGGGCTTCTGGGACATCCTCACACCCACGTCCTGGGGCGGTAGCGGTTGGCCCGCTCCACCAGTTCGATCCTCTCCTCGCCCCGCTGGGCGAGCCGGGCCAGCACCCGGTAGGCGCGCTCCAGGCCGAAGCGGAGCCCGTTCTCGTCCAGCGCGCTGCCGAGCAGCGGCTCCCCGCCGCCCGGCGCGGCACCGGGACTCCCGGAGAGTACCCAGTCCAGGGCCGTACCGAGCACCTCCGCCGACAACCGCTCCCGGCGCACCGGGTCGAGGCCGAAGCCGCCCAGCGCCGACACCTGCGCGGCGGCGGCCGTCAGGTCCGCGCCGAGCGGTTCGCCCGGCGGGCGCCGCCGCAGCCGGGCGCGGACCGCCGCGACCCGGGCCGCCGTGTAGTGGATGGACGCCTCCGGTACGGATTCGAGAGCGGCGACCGCCCCCGCGCGGTCCCCGGCGGCGAGCCGCACCCGGGCCAGCCCGAACGCGGCGCTGACGAAACCGGGGTCGGTCGTCCACACCAGGTGGTAGTACTCGGCCGCGTTGTCGAGCTGGCCCAGCACCTCCGCGCAGACGCCCAGCGCCAGCTTGGGCGCCGGCTCGCCGGGGAAGGCGTCGTACACCGCGTCGAAGGCGAGCGCCGCGTGCGTCAGGTCGCCGCCCACCAGCGAGGCCACGCCCCGGTGCCACACCACCCGCCAGTCGTCCGCGTCCCACTGCTCCAGCGCGTCCAGCGTCTGCCCGGCCGACACCAGGTCCCGCAGGTCGAGCTGGGCCCGCAGCGCCCGCAGCCGCAGCTCCGGGGTGTCGGCGGGCGCTGCCCGCAGCGCCGTGAGGAGTTCGGCGGGCGCGGCGGCGAGCAGGCCCGCGAGGAAACCGGCGTTGGCGTCCGCGGGGTCCACCCGCGGCACCGGCAGCGCCAGCGCGGTGGCCGCCGTGTCGAGCGGGGCGAGCAGCTCGGCGAGCGTCTGCCCGGCGGGGATGCCCGCGGCGGCCGGGGGCGCGGAGCGCCGGGCCCGGCCGGTGCGGCGGGCCCCCAGCAGCGACACGTCACCGGTCTGCTCGGCGAACAGCACGGTGTCGGTGACCCGGGTCTCCGCGGTGAAGAGCGTCGACAGCGCCGGCCGGGGCCGCCCCGACTGGAGGGCGACGACCTCCCGCAGCACGCCGGTCAGCTGCTCGGCCATCTCCTCGGCGGAGGCGAAGCGGCGCGCCGGGTCCGGGTCGGTGGCCCGCACCAGGAACCGGTAGAACGACTCGTACCGCTGGAACACCTCGATGTGCTGCGGCTCCGGCAGCGAGTCCGCGAAGACGGTGGTGTAGCCCTGGAAGTCGAAGGTCAGCACGGCGAGCGTGCGGGCCACCGTGTACAGGTCGCTGGCGACGGACGGCCCGGCCTCGGCGACCTCGGGCGCCTGGTAGCCGACCGTGCCGTAGATCGCGGACTCGGTGTCGTCCATCCGCCGGACCGCGCCCATGTCGATGAGCTTCAGCTGGTCCTCGGTCTGGAGCGCGTTGTCCACCTTGAAGTCGCAGTACAGCAGGTTGCGGCTGTGCAGGTGGCCCAGCGCCTCCAGCGCCTCGATGCCGTACGCGCACGCCTGCTCGACCGGCAGCGGGTCGCGCCGGCCCTCCGGGGTCCGCCGGTCGTTGGCGATCTCCTTGAGGGACTTGCCGCCGACGTACTCCATGACGATGTAGCCGTCGAGGGAGCCGGTGCGGGCGTCGAGGTGCTCGACGAAGTTGTAGATCCGGACGATGTTGGCGTGCTCGATCTCGGCGAGGAAGCGGCGCTCCGAGATCGCCGCCGCCATCGCGTCCTGGTCACCGGTGTCGAGGAGGCCCTTGAGCACCACCCACCGGTCGGCGACCGCCCGGTCGACGGCGAGGTAGATCCAGCCGAGGCCGCCGTGCGCGAGGCACCCCGCCACCTCGTACTGCCCGTGCACCACGTCCCCGGCCCGCAGCTTCGGCACGAAGGAGTACGGGTGCCCGCACGAGGTGCAGAAGCCCTCGGTGCGGCCCGGCCGGTCGCCGCGCGAACGGCCCACCGGCGCCCCGCAGTCCGAACGGGAGCAGAATCGCTTCCGCTCCGGCACCTCGGGGCGCGCCATCACCGCGGCGCGCGGATCGGGCCGCGGCACCTCCGGGATCGCGACCAGCCCGGCGCCCAGCCGCTTCCGCGCCGACCGGTCCGCGCCCGTCCCCGAGCTGCGCACCGACACCGAACGGCCCGTGGCCCGCCCGGACAGCGACCGCGACAGCCGCCCCGACACCGAACGGCGGGACGACGACGAGCGCGACGAGGCCCGCGACGACGCCCGCGAACCGCTGCGCGCCGACGACGGGTCGGGACCCCAGCCGGTCGCCTCCGACGGCGCGCCGAAGCCCGCGTCCGCGCCGCCGCGCCTCCCCGGCACCGCGACCCCGGTCGGATTGGCCCGGAGGTGCCCGCTGGGCGCCACCACCGGCGCGAGCCCGCAGGTGTCGCAGTACAGCTCGCCGCCGCCGACGTCCTCGTACGCGCCGTCGCACGTGGGCCGCTGGCAGCTCCCCGGCGCTCTCAGACCGCTCACCACTGTCGTCCTTCCGTCTCCCGCGGACCGGACAGCAGCTCCGCCACCGCCCGCTGGTAGCGCAGCACCGCCTGCTCCGCCGCCCGCAGGTCGCAGGGCGCGCTCCACAGCATCCGGCGCGCCGTGTCGTACCGCTCGGTCAGGAGCGGGTCGTCCGCCCCGCCCAGCCGGGCCGCCTTCGCCCGGTACGCGTCGAGCCGGCCGCGCAGTTCCGCCCGCACCGCCAGCGGCGCCGTCACCGCCGTCAGCGAGTCCCGGGCCCGCAGCAGCTCCTCCTCCGCCTCCCGCTCCAGCGCGTCGAGCAGCGGCGACAGCCGGTGCCAGCGGGCGTGCCGGCGGTGCTCGGCGGCGGCCTGCAGCCGCTCCTGGAGCGCCGTCGGCGGCCCGCTCACGGCCGGCACCTCGGAGGCGGCGATCTTCGCCAGCACCTCGCCGCGCGCCACCCGCGCCTCCGCGAGGGTCCGGTCCGCGCGGGACAGCACGTCCCGCAGCCGCAGCAGCCGCTCCTCGGAGTCCTGCCGGACCGCGAGGACCGCCTCGATCTCCCGCCGCACGTCCTCCAGGGCGAGCGCCGCCCGGTCGTACCGCGCGGTGTCCGGCCGGCCGCCGCCCGGCGCCGAACTGCCCGCCGCCGGCCGCCAGAACGCCAGCGGGTCGGTCACCACCCGGGCCCGCAGCTCGGTCAGCTCGGCGGTGATGGCCTCCAGCTCGTCCCCGGCCGGATGCTCCCCGGGCCGCACCCCGACCGAGTGCGCCAGCGACCGCGTCCGGCCCAGCTCGGCGGCGAGCAGGTCTATCCGCGCGGGCAGCGCCGACCACACCGCGTCCGCCGTCACCACCACGTCCAGGGAGGCCGCGTACAGCTCGTTCATCCGCCGTATCAGCCCGTCGAGGCTGAACCGCTCGGCGAGCAGCGCCCGTTCGCCCGCGCCGCCCGGCACGTGCACCGCGTCGCCGCGCAGCCGCTCGGTCAGCTCCGCCAGCTCCTGCGGCGTCGGCCACGCGTGCCGCGACCGCAGCTCCCGGGCCTCCCGCAGCGCCGCCGTGTACGCGTCGAAGCACGTCCACAGCACGGTGATGGTCCGCTCGGTCGCCTCCCACCGCTCCCGGGTGACGCCGGTCAGCTCCGCGCCTTCGAGGAGCCGCCGGCCGGCGTGGTCCTGGAGCGCGAGGAGCGAGTCCTCGACCGCCTTGTGCTCCGCGCCGAGGCGCGCCAGCGCACGGTCCACCTCGTCCCGGTCCATCACCGGCCCAGGGGGTCCCGTGACGCCCATCGCTCTCCTCATCTCCTTCTACCTGTACAGCGGGAGGGGCGGTTCGGCCTTCCCGAGACCCGCCTCCAGCCAGGTCCGGTACGCCTCCTGCCAGGGCCCCTTCCGGTAGTCCTCCAGCACCTTGTTGACCCGGCGCACCAGGTCGTCGTCGCCCAGCTCGGCCGCCACCCCGTAGTACTCCTCGGTGAACGGCTCGCCCTTCAGCTCCACCCCCGGGTCCTGCGCGGCCTGCCCGGCCGCGAGCGCGTTGTCCGTGACGATCGCGTCGACCTCGCCCATCTGGAGCCGGGCCAGGCAGTCCAGCTGGTTGGGGACGGTCAGCAGGTTCCGGTCGGCGGGGGTGCCGTCGCCCTCGTCCTTGAAGACCGCGCCGTACGACCGCTCCTCCAGCGCCTCGTAGGCGGTGGAGCCCTCCGCGGTGCAGACCCGCTTGCCCTTCAGCGAGGCGTCGTAACCGGTGATCGGGGAGTCCTTCGGCGCCAGCACCTGCTGCCCGGCGCGGAAGTAG
This sequence comes from Microtetraspora glauca, assembly GCA_000721275.1. Taxonomy (GTDB): domain Bacteria; phylum Actinomycetota; class Actinomycetes; order Streptomycetales; family Streptomycetaceae; genus Streptomyces. The sequence continues at coordinate 169,804 of JOFO01000008.1, forward strand.
GCGGTGGAGAACGCCACCTGCTGGAGCCGCTTGCAGTTGATCGTCATCGTGCGGACCACCAGGTCCACCTTGCCGCTGTCCAGGGCCGCGACCCGCTGGTTGGTCGGCACGGCCCGCAGGACCGCCGCGTCCTCGTCGCCCAGGATGTCCTTGGCGATGGCCCGGGCCAGCGCGATGTCGAAGCCCTCCAGGGTGCCGGTCTCCGGATCGCGGAAGCCCCAGCGGTAACTGGACTGGTCGACGCCCACGAGCAGCTTGCCCCGCCGCTTGATCTCGGCGACCGCGGGCCCGTCCACGGTCGAGGGCCGCAGCGACGCCTGCGGGTTCTCGCAGGTGTCCGCCTTCACCTGGACGCCCGTGCCCACGCCCGGGCCGAAGGGGCCGGCGGGCGGCTCCGCGCCGCCCGCGTCCCGGGTCAGCGGCAGCAGGGTGAGCGAGGCGGTCAGCGCGCAGGCCGCGCCCATCGCGGCCACCCCGCCCCAGCCCCGCAGCCGCCGGGCCGCCCGACGCGCCGCGGGCTCGCCGTCGCGTGCCATCACGCCCCCTCTCACCGGTACTCCGCCAGTCTTCGGTTGATGCCGAGCACCGCGGCCAGCGCGCCCAGCGCCCCGAGCGCCGCCGCGCCCGGCGGCAGCCCGCCCAGCGCGTCCACCGCCCCGCGCGCGGCGCCGGTGAACTCGTCCTGCTCGTGGGCGAGGGCCCGCTCCAGGGCCGCGTCCACCTGGTCGAAGGCCCAGCCGGCCGACTCCTTCGGCTCCGCCTCGCCCTTCGGCCCCACGATCAGGTCCAGGGCGCCGCGGTAGTCGCCGTCCTCGCCGCGCTTCCGCGCCTCGGTGTGCCGCGCCCGCCACTCCGCGACCCGGGCCGTCGCCTCGGCCAGCGGGGCCCGCCCCGCCTCGTCGTCGGCGAGCCGCGTCGCCCGGGCGAGCGCGTCGGTCAGCGCGCCCATCTCGGCCGCGTACTCCGCCTCGTACTTGTCGTCCTTGCCGTCCTCGGTGAGCACCGCGCCCCGGGCGACCTGCGTCAGGTTCTCGTTGGCGCGGGCTCTCAGGGAGCTGATCCGCGCCTCGTTGAGCAGCTGGAGCGACTGCTGTCCCTCCGCCTGCGCGGCGCCCAGACCGGACCGGGCGACGGTGTGCGCCCCCGCCAGCCACAGCAGCACCACCACGGAGGCGGCCGTCGCGGCCAGCAGCCCGCGGCTGAACACCCGGTTGGTGCGCCGGAACTCCCGCTGCTGCGCCCACCCCAGCGCGCCGAGCGCGAGCACTCCGGCACCGAGGGCCAGGTAGGGCCAGGCGCGGGCGTCGTCGTCGTCCTGGTGCAGCCGGGCGGTCTCCGCCGCGTACAGCCGCTCGGCGGCCGGCAGCAGCCGGGTGGCCATCTCCTGGTTGGCGTACCGCAGATAGGCGCCGCCGAGCGGCAGGCCCTGCCGGTTGGCGGCGCGGGCCCGCTCGACCAACCCGGTGTAGCGGGGCAGCAGTTCGCTGAGGGCGGTGATCTCGCGGGCCGACTCGCCCGAACCGTCCGTGTTCGCCGCCGCCTTCACCAGGAGCCGGGACGCCGTCGCGATGTCCCGGTCGTAGCGGGCGCGGGACTCGGCCGGTTCGAGCGTGCCGGCGAGGAAGCCGGCCGCGGCCGTCGAGTCCGCGTCGGCGAGCGAGCGGTAGATCGCGGCGGCGTCGGCGCTCAGCGGCTGGCTGCGCCCGACGACGTCCTCGGCGGAGCCGGCCCGGTCGGCCGCCTCCAGACCGGCGACCGTGCCGAGGGCGAGCACCAGCAGCGCGAGGACGGCCCCGAGGATCCGCAGCCGGCCCGGCTCGGTCGTCGCGGCCTCCCGCAGCACCTCGCGCCCGGTCGCCCACGCCCCCCGCGCGGGCGGCGGGGCGGCGCCGGCGGCGGCGGCGCGCGAGACCTGCCCCGGCACCGACGGCCGCGCGGGCGCGGACGCGGCGGATGCCGGGTGCGGCGCCGCGGCGGGCGCGCTCGGCGGTTGTGTCACGTGACCTCCCCCTCGGTCTCGACGTCGATCGACCCCGGCGAGCAGTATGGCCGCAGCCGGCCCGCCCGCACACCGGGAATGACACGATCTTGTGCCTATCGTGCCGCACGCCCCGGGGACTTGGACGGACGAGGCCCCCCTCGCACCCTCCGCCCGCCCTCCCCGGAACCCCCGGATCCCCTCCCCGATCCTGCTCGAAATCCCCTCGAACACCGCTCACTCTGAATACGCCGGAACCCCCGGATCGGTTCCGCCTCCGGGGGTCCCTCGAACAGGTGAACATGCCGCTGCGGCCGGCGGCTTCAGCCCGCGTAGTGCGCCCGCAGCCGCGCCGCCGCCTCCGGTCCCGCGCCGGTCTCGTCCAGGGCGAGCAGCCCCGCGCCCAGCACCGGCGGCGCCGTCACGAACCGCACGACCGCCTTCGGCGCCCGCTCCGCGAGGAGCCCGAGGATCCGGGACTCCAGCTGCGGGTGCCGCGCGGCCAGCACGCTGCCGCCGAGCACCACCGGCGCCTCCTCGTCCAGCAGCCGGAGCCGTCCCAGCGCCACCGTCGACAGCGCCACGACCTCCTCGGCCATCCGGTGCACCAGCGCCAGCGCCACCGGGTCGCCCTCCGCCGCCACCCGGAACAGCACCGGCGTCAGTTCGTGCCGCCGCTCGTGCGGGATCCGCCCCAGGTGCACGGCCTCGATCAGCGCGTACATCGTCTCCAGGCCGAAGTGCGCGGGCAGCGCCCGGGCCAGCTCCGTCGGCTCGCCCCGGCCGTCCTCGGCGCGGGCCGCGAACCACATGGCCTCGTCGGCGAGGCCGCCGCCCCCGCCCCAGTCGCCGGAGATCTTCCCGATCGCCGGGAAGCGGGCCGTCCGCCCGTCCGGGGTCATGCCCACGCAGTTCACCCCGGCGCCGCAGACCACCGCCACCCCGCGCGGCTCGTCGAGCCCGGCCCGCAGGATCGCGAACGTGTCGTTGTGGACCCGTACCGACGCGCTCCACCCCCGCCCCGTCAGCTCCTCCGCCAGCGCGGCCTCCTCGACCGGCAGGTCCGCGTTGGCGAGGCAGGCGGTCACGTGGGCGAAGGACAGCGGGACGCCGGCGTCCGCCGCCGCCCGCCCCACGATCTCCGCGAGCCCGTCGACCGCGGCCGCCACCCCCACCACCGGCGGCTGGAACCCCCCGCCGCGAGCCGTCCCCCGCACCGTCCCGTCCGGCGCGAGGACCGCCACGTCGGTCTTGCTGTTGCCCGCGTCGACCGCGAGCAGCCCCCCGTTCACGCCCACGCGAGGTGCTCCCGGTTGTGCGCGATCAGCCGGTCGGTCAGGCCCTCGGCGTACGCGTACTGCCCGACCAGCGGGTGCGCGAGCAGCGCCTGGAAGACCCGCTCCCGGCCGCCCCGCAGGGCCGCGTCGAGCGCCAGGTCCTCGTAGGCCGTGACGTGCGCGATGAGCCCGGCGTACAGCGGGTCCACGGGCGCGACGGGCAGCGGCACCGCCCCTCCGGGGCCGACCGCCGCCTGCGTCTCGATGACGGCGTCGTCCGGCAGGAACGGCAGCGTGCCGGCGTTGAAGGTGTTCACCACCTGGTACGGCGAACCCGCCCCGCCCAGCAGCGAGGCCGCCAGGTCCACGGCCGCCTCCGAGTAGAAGGCGCCGCCGCGCTTGCCGAGCAGCGCCGGCTTCTCGTCGAGCGCCGGGTCCCCGTACATCTCCAGGAGTTCCTTCTCCATCGCGGCGACCTCGGCGGCCCGCGACGGCTTGGTGCGCAGCTCCTCGACGACCTCGTCGTGCGCGTAGAAGTAGCGCAGGTAGTACGAGGGGACGACGCCGAGCCGGTCCACGACCGGGCGCGGCAGGCGCAGGTCGGCGGCGATCGCGTCGCCGTGCTCGGCGAGCAGCCGGGGCAGCACGTCCTCGCCGCCGGGGCCGCCGAGCCGGACGCCGGTCTCCCAGGTGAGGTGGTTGAGGCCGACGTGGTCGAGGTGGACCTCGGACGGGGCCACGTCGAGGAGCTTCGCGAACTTCCGCTGGAAGCCGATGGCGACGTTGCACAGCCCGACGGCCTTGTGCCCGGCCTTCAGCAGGGCGCGGGTGACGATGCCGACGGGGTTGGTGAAGTCGATGATCCAGGCGTCCGGGTTGGCGCGCCGGACCCGCTCCGCGATGTCGAGGACGACGGGGACCGTGCGCAGCGCCTTGGCGAGGCCGCCGGCGCCGGTGGTCTCCTGGCCGACGCAGCCGCACTCCAGCGGCCACGTCTCGTCCTGGTTCCGGGCGGCCTGGCCGCCGACGCGGAGCTGGAGGAGGACGGCGTCGGCGCCCTGGACGGCGGCGTCGAGGTCGGTGGTGGTGGTGATCCGCCCCTCGTGCTGCTGCTTGGCGAAGATCCGCCGGGCGAGCCCGCCGACGAGGTCCAGCCGGTCGGCGGCGGGGTCGACGAGGACGAGTTCCGTGAGGGGCAGGGTGTCGCGCAGCCGCGCGAATCCGTCGATCAGTTCGGGGGTGTAGGTCGAACCGCCCCCCACGACAGCGAGCTTCATTCTCGTATCAGCCCTTCACTCCGGTCAGGGTGACTCCCTCGACGAACGCCTTCTGCGCGAAGAAGAACACGAGGATCACGGGGGCCATGACCAGGACGGTCGCGGCCATGGTCAGGTTCCAGTCGGTGTGGTGCGCGCCCTTGAAGGACTCCAGGCCGTAACTGAGCGTCCAGGCGGCCGGGTTCTCGGAGGCGTAGATCTGCGGCCCGAAGTAGTCGTTCCAGCAGTAGAAGAACTGGAAGAGGGCGACGGCGGCGATGCCGGGCTTCGCCATCGGCAGCACGATCCGCAGCAGGGTGCGCAGTTCGCCGCAGCCGTCGATGCGGGCCGCCTCGACGTACTCGTCGGGGATGGTGAGGAGGAACTGGCGCAGCAGGAAGACGGCGAAGGCGTCCCCGAAGGCCAGCGGGATGATCAGCGGCCACAGCGAACCGGAGAGGTCCATCTGCTTGGCCCAGAACAGGTACATGGGGATGATCACGACCTGCGGCGGCAGCATCATCATCGAGATGACGAGCAGCAGCGACAGGTGCCGGCCGCGGAAGCGGAACTTGGCGAGGGCGTACGCGACGGGGATCGACGACACCACGACGAGGACGGTGCCGAGTCCGGCGTACAGCAGCGAGTTCTTCCACCACGTGAGGAAGCCGGGCGTCTCGAAGACCTTGGCGTAGTTCTCGAAGTGCCAGGTGTTCGGGGTGAGGTCGCGGGTGAGCGCCTGCTGGTCGCTCATCAGCGAGGTGAGGACGACGAAGACGAACGGCAGGACGAAGAAGAGGGCCGCGGCGATCCCGAGGGAGTGCACGGCGATCCAGTGCAGCAGGGCCTTGCGGCGGGCCGTCCGGGCGGCGGGCGCGGTCAGGGACACGGTCATGGTTCAGTCCCCCGAGCCGATCAGGCCGCCGCGCCGCCGCATGAGCAGGGCGGTGAAGGCCATGGAGAAGGCGAAGAGCACGAGCGCGATGACACAGGCCGCGCCGTAGTTGAACTGGCTGAAGCCGAGGCTGTAGACGAGCTGCGGCAGGGTGAGCGTGGAGTCGTCGGGGTAGCCGGGGACGAAGGTGACGCCGGAGCCGCCCATCACGCCCGAGGCGACCTTGGAGGCCACGATCGGCTGGGTGTAGTACTGCATCGCGCCGATGACCCCGGTGACCAGGGCGAAGAGGATGATCGGCGAGATGTTCGGCAGGGTGATGTGCCGGAACCGCTGCCAGGGTCCCGCGCCGTCCAGCTCCGCGGCCTCGTACTGCTCCTTGGGCACGTCGAGCAGGGCGGCCATGAAGATGACCATGAGGTCGCCGATGCCCCACACGGCGAGGACGGTGAGGGCCGGCTTGGCCCAGTCCGCGTCGTTGAACCAGGCGGGGGCGGGCAGGCCGACCGACTCCAGGAGCGAGTTGACCGGCCCGGTGCCGGGGTTCAGCAGGAAGACGAAGGCGAGCGTCGCCGCCACCGGCGGAGCCAGGTACGGCAGGTAGAAGAGGGTACGGAAGACCCCCGCGCCCGTCTTGATCTTCGTGATCAGCAGGCCGATGCCGAGGCCGAAGACCACCCGGCAGCTCACCATGACGACGCACAGCCAGAGGGTGTTCTGGAGCGCCGGCCAGAACTGCGGGAAGGACGTGAGGACGTACGTCCAGTTGTCCAGGCCCCGCCACTCGGGCGGGTTGAGCCCGTCGTACTTCATCAGCGAGAAGTAGACGGTCGAGACGAGCGGGTAGGCGAAGAAGAAGCCGAAGCCGATCAGCCACGGCGACATGAAGGCCAGGGTGCGCAGCGCGTTGCGGCGCCGTTTGGCCCGCAGCGTGTTGCGGGCCCCGGGGGCGGAGGCGGCCGGGGCGGCCGCCTCCGTCGCGGGGAGAGTGTCCGTGCTCATGAGCGGTGTCCGGCCGTCACTTCGCCGCGGCGATGTCGCGGTCGATCTGGGCGGCGGTCTCGGCGAGGCCCTTCTTCAGGTCGGTGACCTCGCCCTTCTCGTACCGCTGGGCGAACTTCTGGAGGGTGTCCTGGTACGCGGAGCCGTTCACCGCGCCGTCCGAGGTGGTGGACTTCGGGTGCTGGGCGATCTTCAGGAAGGTCGTGAAGCGCTCGTCGACCTTGAGGTCCGGCGACTTCAGGGCCTCCAGGGTGGAGGGGACGTTGCCGATGGCGTTGGCGAAGCCCACCACGGCCTCGGTGTCCGTGGTCATGTACTTGACCAGCTCCCAGGCTGCGTTCTGCTTCTTCGACTGCGGAGCGATGCCCATGATCGTGCCGGAGAGGTAGCCCTTGCCGTACTCGGCGACCTCGTCGTCCGCGACCGGCAGCGGCGCGACGCCGACCTCGAACGGGACCTTGGCGTCCTTGAGGAAGTTCAGCCGCCACTCGCCGTCCAGCTGCATGGCGACCTGGCCGGTGTGGAAGGGGTGCTTGGCGCCCCACTCGTCGCCGAAGGTGGTGCGGTACTTGTCGAGCTTCTGGAAGCCGCCGAGCGCGTCCACCAGCGACTTCTGGTACGTCATCATCTCGGCGAACGCGGGGTCGGTGCCGACCGCCGACTTGCCGCTCGCGTCGAAGTAGCCGCCGTGGCTCCACTGCGACATGTAGTGGGAGACGACCGTCTCGTAGCCGAGGTAGTTCGGCATGAAGCCGAGCCGTTCGTACGAGTCGCCCTTGGCCTTCGTCAGCTTCTTGGCGACCTGGGTGAACTCGGACCAGGTCTTCGGCGGGGCCTCCGGGTCGAGGCCGGCGGCCTTGAAGGCGTCCTTGTTGTAGTAGAGCCCGTACGCGTCGGAGAGCAGCGGCAGCGTGCAGCGCTTGCCCTCGAACTGCGTGTAGTCCTGGAGGACCTTCGGGAAGACCTTGTCGAGGTCCAGCTTGTCCTTCTCGATGAACGGCTTCAGGTCGGCGAGGGCGCCCGTGTGGCAGAACTTGCCGACGTTGGCCGTGGTGAAGGAGGCGACGACGTCGGGGCCGTTGGAGCCGCCGGCGCGCAGCGCCTGGCCGAGCTTGTCGTCGTTGATGTTGCCGACGACCTTCACCTTGATGTTCGGGTGGGCCTTGGTGAAGCGGGCGACGTTCTCCTCGATCGCCTTCACCTCGGACGGGGCCGACCAGCCGTGCCAGAAGGTGAGGGTGGTCTCGGCCTTCGGGTCGTCGGAGGCCGCGTCGCCCGCGGAGCCGGTACAGGCGGTGGCGAACAGGGCGAGCGAGGCGGTGGCGGCGAGCGCGGCGGCGGCTCTGCGGGCGCGTACGGGCATGGCGGTGTCTCCCTTGGCGGGCTCTGAGGGGAAGGAAGGGGAGCGGACGGACGGGGCGGGGACGGGGGTCAGCGCGAGGTGTCGAAGACCTCGTCGCGGGTGGTGGCGAGGGCGCTCTCCAGCGCCCCGCGCAGCACGGGCTCGTGCGGGACGGCGGTGAGGACGAGGCGCGGCCGGGAGGCCGCGAGGTCGGCGAGCTCGGCCTGGACGCGGGCCCGCAGCGGTTCGCCGCCGGCGACGAGGACGTCTCCGGACAGCACGACGAGTTCGGGGTCGAGGACGGCGACGAGCGAGGCGAGACCGGTGGCGAGCCGTTCGGCGTACCGGTCGAGCAGTTCCGCGTACGGGCCTTCGTCCGGTGTCTCGGCGGCCCGGGCGAGCAGCCCGGTCGCCACGGGCACGTAGGGCTGCTCGGGGGTGTCGATGCCGGCCGCGCGGGCGAGGCGGGGCACCGACTGGACGCCGGCGAGCTCCTGGAAGCCGCCGGAGTTCGCCTGGGTGACCTGGCGGACCAGCGGGGTGCCGGGGACCGGCAGGAAGCCGACCTCGCCGGCGCCGCCGGTGAAGCCGCGGTGCAGCCGGCCGCCGAGCACGAGGGCGGCGCCGAGGCCCTCCTCGTTCCACAGCAGCACGAAGTCGTCGTGGCCGCGGGCGGCGCCCAGGGCCCGTTCGGCGACGGCCACCAGGTTGACGTCGTTCTCGTACTCGAAGGGCATGGGCAGCACCGCGGCCAGCTCCTCCAGCAGCGTGGGGGAGTGCCAGCCGGGCAGGTGGGAGGCGTAGCGGAGCCGGCCGGTGGCCGGGTCGAAGGCGCCGGGGGTGCCGATGACCAGCCGGCGGACGTCGGCGCGGGTGAGCCCGGCGGCCTTGACGGCCCCGTCGAGGGCGTCGGTGACCTGGCGGACCACGCCGTCGCCGGTACGGCCGCCGGTGCGGAGCTCGTACTCGCCGGCGACGGCGCCGGTGATGTCGGCGACGGCGGCGCGGATGCGGTGCTGGTTCACGTCGAGCCCGGCGGCGTACCCGGCGGTCGGTTCGAGCGCGTACAGCTGGGCGTTCGGGCCCGGACGGCCCTCGGTGGTGCCGGTGACGCGGACCAGGCCCGCCGCTTCGAGGCGGGCGAGGAGCTGCGAGGCGGTCGGCTTGGAGAGGCCGGTGAGCTTGCCGATCCGGGTCCGGGAGAGGGTGCCGTGCTCCAGGAGGAGGTCGAGGGCGGCGCGGTCGTTCATGGCCCGCAGCACGCGCGGGGTGCCAGGGGTTCCCTGGGTGCCTGCCATGCCGGTCGCACCTGCCTTCCACGTACTGCCCACACTGTTAGGAAAGTTTCCTATCGGGTTGGGAGGACGGTAGGACGGGCGTCGCCGGGGCGTCAATACCCGCACACGCACGACACCCCCGACGGCAACCGAAGCGTTACCGGCGGGGGTGTCGACGAGCGGGCGGTACGCCCGGGGTCAGGGCTTGTTCAGATCCGGCCGCGGCAGCGGCGTCGCCGCCGCCGACTGCGGCGAGGTCGCGCTGGAGAACGCCGACGGGGCCGCCATGCCCGCCGTCGGGTCGGCCGGCGCCGGCTCCTCCGCCTGCGGCGGCAGCCCGCCGACGATCCGGATGCCGGCCTCGTCCAGCCCCCGCTTGATCCGCCAGCGCAGCTCGCGCTCGACGCCCAGCTTCTTGCCCGGCATCGTCTTCGCGGAGACCCGCACGGTCATCGAGTCCAGCAGCACCTCGGTCAGGCCCAGGACCTCCACCGGGCCCCACAGCCGCTCGTTCCACGGCTCGTCCTTCGCCATGGCCTCGCCCGCCTCGGAGATGACCGACCGGACCGTGTCCAGGTCCTCCGTCGGACGGACCGTCACGTCCACGGAGGCCGTCGCCCAGCCCTGGCTGAGGTTCCCTATCCGCTTGATCTCGCCGTTGCGGACGTACCAGATCTCGCCGTCGATCCCGCGCAGCTTCGTCACCCGCAGCCCCACCTCGACGACCTCGCCGCTGGCCACGCCCGCGTCGACCGAGTCGCCGACGCCGTACTGGTCCTCCAGGATCATGAAGACGCCGGAGAGGAAGTCCGTCACCAGGTTCCGCGCGCCGAAGCCGATCGCCACACCGGCCACACCGGCCGAGGCGAGCAGCGGCGCCAGGTCGATCTCGAAGGCGCCGAGGACCATCAGCCCGGCGGTGCCGAGGATCAGGAACGACGCCACCGAGCGCAGCACCGAGCCGATCGCCTCCGACCGCTGCCTGCGGCGCTCCGCGTTGACCAGCAGCCCGCCGAGCGCCGTCCCCTCCACCGCCTGGGCGGAGCGGTTCATCCGCTCGATCAGCTTCGTCAGGGCGCGGCGGACGGCCCACCGCAGCAGCAGGGCGACGACCAGGATGAGCAGGATCCGCAGCCCGGTGTTCAGCCAGGTGGACCAGTTCTCCTCCACCCAGCTCGCCGCGTTGGTGGCCTTCTCCGCCGCCTCGTCCAGAGTCACGGGGAGTGACTCGGGGTCGGTGGCGGCCGCCAGGACGGACCAGGACACGGGACAACCTCCAGGCATCGCGTACGCAGGCCATCCACCCTAACGGGGCACCCCGGGCGGAACGGTCGCCGTGTTCGAGGGAGAGACCGACCTCACCCGGGCACATACCCGGCAGACATGCCGATGTGGCCGAGAACACCTCCGGCACGTCCCCGGCGATCGCGGGAACGTGGTGGCGCACCGGCCAGGCATGAGGAGAGACTGAGAGCAGTTCGTCCCGGCGCGAGCCACGCGCCGCCGGCGTCATAGGAGGCATCCGTGCCGCATGTCCTGGTCCTCAACGCGTCGTACGAGCCCCTGGGCGTCGTACCGCTCCGCCGCGCACTCGTCCTCGTACTGGAGAACAAGGCCCTCTGCATCGAGGAGTCCGGCGCCTTCCTGCACAGCGAGCATCAGGTCGTCCCCGCGCCCAGCGTGGTACGGCTGAAGCGCTTCGTGCGGGTCCCCTACCGGGGGCCCGTTCCCCTGACCCGCAGAGCCCTCTTCGCACGCGACGGCGGACGCTGCATGTACTGCGGGGGAGTGGCGACCAGCGTCGACCACGTCATCCCGCGCAGCCGGGGCGGGACGCACGCCTGGGAGAACGTGGTGGCGGCCTGCCGCCGCTGCAACCACCTCAAGGCGGACCGGCACCTGCGGGAGATCGGCTGGCGCCTGCGCCACCAGCCCGCGCCGCCGACCGGCCTGGCCTGGCGGATCATCGGCACCGGCCACCGGGACCCACGGTGGCTGCCCTACCTCACGCCGTACGGCGCCGAGGACGCGATGGCCCGGATCGACTCCGTCGCCGACACCCCCGCGGGGGCGTTGACGACCGGCTGAGATCCGGGCCTTCCGCGTCCCCGGGCCGGGGCGGGCAGGGGTACGGAGGCGGGGGCGCCGCTCAGCGGGCGGCGCCCTCCTCCGGCGCGCCTTCCTCCGGCGCGCCCTCCCGCGCGTCCCGGGCGTCGCCGCCGGGCGCGTCCGCACCGGGCGAGTCCGTCCCAGGCGCGTGCGTCCCGGCCGGGTCCGCGTCGGCCGGGTCCGCGTCGGGCACCCGCTTCGGCGGCTCCTGCCGGGCCCGCTCCTCCCGCACCGCGTACGTCTCCACCGACCAGAGCGAGTAGCCGTACGGGGTCGCCCGCTTCTCGCCCTGCACCCGCAGGAAGCGGGTGCCGTCCGCGTCCATCCGCACCGCCTCCCGGCCGCCCCGGCCGTCCGTGACGGTCGCCGCCGTACGCCAGTTCCGCCCGTCGGCGGAGACCTGCACCCGGTAGCGGGAGGCGTACGCGTCCTGCCAGTGCAGGACCACCTGGCCTATCCGGGCCGGCTCCGCCAGCTCCAGCTGGAACCAGGCGCCGTCCTCCGCCGGCGAGGACCAGCGGGTCGCCGGATCGCCGTCCACCGCGAGCGCGGCCGGGAAGTCGGGCGTCTCGTCGCCGGACGAGGACGCCGTGGCCGTACGGGCCAGATCCGGGCCGCCGGTGCGCGGATGGGCCCGCACCGTCAGCACCCGCTCCTCGCCCGCGAACGCCACCGGCACCCGGTACTCCCCGGACGGCGTGCCCGGCGCCACCGACACCTCCAGCGGCACCGTCGTCGTGCCGCCGCGCTCCACCGCGGCCTCCTTCGGCAGCCGTACGGTGACGCCCTCCGGCGCCTTCGCGGTCAGCGGGCCCCGCACCCCGGCCGCCCGGTTCCCCGTCAGCCTCAGCTCCACCCGGCCCGCCGCGCCGCCCGCCTCCAGGTCCGTCGCCGCCCGGTCCAGCTCCACGCCGGCCCGCGGCCCGTCCGCGAACCACGGCACCACCGACCGCACGTCGGGGGTGGGCCCGTCACCGTCCCAGACGATCCGCAGCGCCTCCGCGCGCAGCCCCTTCAGCTCGGTCTGCGTCCAGCCCGACGCGTCCAGCGGCCCGACCGCCCGCCAGCCCTCGCCCGCCACGAACGCCTCCACGCGCGCGTGCGGCGCACCGCCCGCGGACCCCGGCGCGGCCTTCCCGGCCAGCACCGTCACCGCCTCCACCGGCCGCGCCCGGTCCAGCTTCACCGTGTACGAACCGGTCGCCCGGTCCACCCGGCGCTCCGGGTCGCGGTCGGTGCCCGTCCAGGCCGCCGCCTCCTTCGCCGCCCGGTCCAGGAACGGGTCGAGCACCCCGTCGCCGACCGTCGCCCCGCTCGCCGCGATCCGCGGGCGCAGCGGCTCCAGCCGCAGCTGCGCCTGCCAGGCCGCCGGGCCGTCGCCGCGCGCCTGCGCGAGGAGCATGTCGACGGCCGCCTCGCCCGCCGCGCCGTACCGGGCCAGCTGCTCCAGCCACGGCCCGGACTCGGCGCGCAGCGCGCCGTCCGCCGTCCCGGCCAGCCGCTCCGGCGCCTCCCGCATCACCGTGAACGCGGCCCGCAGCTCCCGGCCCGCCTTCTCCCGGGCCGCCGCCGGGCCCGCCGCCCGGGCCGACCAGAAGGCGCTCATCAGCGGCTTCAGGCCCGCCGACTCGGCGTCCGGGGCGAGGAGCGACGAGGCCGCGTTGCCGGCCAGCGCGCCGAGCGCCGCCCGGGCCGCCGGATCCGGGCCCGCGAGGTCGGCGACGGCCGCCCGCCAGGACTCGCCGGCCCGGTAACCGCGCGGGTTCCACGCGAAGTCGCCGGTGGTGAAGAGCGGGATCCGGGAGGCGGCGGGCTGCTCCATGGCGTGCGCCAGATAGGCGGCGGAACCCGCCGCGACCGCGGGCTCCCGGCCCGTCGCCGGCCCCAGGAAGAGCCGGTCCTGCGCGTAGTCGTTCACCGGGTAGTTGTCCATGGTGACGAGCGGGCGCTGGCCCAGCGCCGCCCGCACCCCGGCGAGTTCGGTGCCGGTGATGGTGCGCGGCACCACCCCGACGCCCGTCCACGCCACCCGCACGCGCGCGTCCAGCGCCCGCGCGAGCGCCGACCGGTACTCGCTGGTGCCCTCCTGGTAGTACTCCGTCGGCAGCACCGTCAGCGGATCGGCGTCCGGATGGTGCTCCGCCAGGTGGCGGGCCACCGCGTTCGCCACGCGCGCGTGGGCGCGGGCCGCGCCCGCCGCGTCCCGCCCGAAGGCGTCGGCGTCCTCGTCGCAGGTCCACTCGCCGAACCCGGCGTCCGGGAACTGGAGCTGGAAGGACCGGAAGCCGAGCTCCCGCATGGCGTCCAGCTTCCGCGTCAGCGCCGCCACGTCCGCGTCCGAGGAGAGGCACATCGACTGGGCCGGGGCCACCGCCCAGCCCAGCGTCACCTTGTTGGCGAGGGCCCGCTCGGACAGCGCCAGGAACCCGGCCCGCTGCGCCGCCGGGTAGGGCTCGCGCCACTGGGCCGTCCGGTACGGGTCGTCACCGGGCGCGTAGAGGTAGCGGTTCTGCTTGGTGCGGCCCAGGAAGTCGAGCATCGACAGGCGCTGCTCCGTCGTCCACGGCGTGCCGTAGAAGCCCTCCGCGACGCCGCGCTCGGCGGTGCCCGGCCAGTCCCGGACGACGACGCCGGGCACCTCCCCGCCGGCCCCGCCCGGGCCCTCGCCGAGGAGCCCGCGGAGCGTCTGCACCGCGTGGAACAGGCCGTCCTCGCCGGTGCCGTCCAGCACCACCGTGTCCCGCCCGCCGAACCGCCCGGTGGCCAGCCGGTAGCCGCCCGGCGGGAGGTCGCCCCGCTCGGCCACCCCGAAGGCCGCCAGCGCCTCCTGGGCCGCCGCGCCGGACGGCCCGGAGAGCCGCAGCACCGGGCCCGCGCCCGGCAGCCCCTCGTGCACGGTCCGCACCCCGGCGTCCGCGAGCAGCCGCCGCAGGGCGGCGAGCGCGGCCGGATCGGCGTCCTCGTCCGCCACCAGGGTCACCCGCTCGCCGAGCCGCACGGCAGGACCCGCGGCCGTCAGCGACTGCGGCCGGGGCCACACCGAGGGCTCCGCCGCCGCGCGGGCGGCCCGGTCGCGGGGCGCGGGGACGCCCGGGGCGGCGGGACGGGCCGCGAAGGCCGCCGGGGAGGCGGGCGCCGCGGGGACCGCCGGGAGGGCGGCCAGGTCGGGCGCGGCGGCGGGCGCCGGGGAGGCGGCGGCCGAACCGGGCACGGCACCGGCGAGGAACCCGCCGATCACGGCGGCGGCGACCGCGGTCGCCGTACGCGGTCCGCGGCCCGGACGCACGGGGGTCACGGGGTCTCCCTTCACCGGGCCCGGGACCCGCCGGGGCGTCAGGAGCGGGCCCCGCCCGGCTGGTTGGTCACGAGCGGGTTACGAGCCCACCACCCGTCGCACGGAGGTGTCAATGCGACGGGGCGAAGTGTCGCCTTTGCCCGGTGAACCTCCGGCGAGCTGTCGTCCTTTCGCCGTGTTCCCCCGGTAAAAGGGGCAAAGCGAGGCGCGGTGGGTAGGACTCCCACTCGTCGCACCCCGGCCGCGGCCACCCGCCGTCCGGCCGCCACCCGTCGAGACGAACCGGGAGACCCCCGTGACCACGACCGCCCGCCCCCTCTCCGGACGGATACGGATCCCGCGCCAGGCCGCCTCCGCCGACGCCCCGCCCGCCGGCGCGGCGCCCGCCCCGGCCGCCGCGCCGCTGACCAGCGAGCCCTCCTGGGCGGCCGCCGCGCCGCTCACCAGCGAGCCGCCCCTGGCCGGCGTCGCCCCCCTCACCAGCGAGCCGCCCCTCACCGGCGCCGCCCCCCTCATCAGCGAGCCCGCCGCGCCCGGAGCGCGGTGCGGCACGGAGCCCCCCGGAGCGTGAAGTGACCCTGGCCCGCCTCGCCGCCCGACACGGCGTCGCCACCGAGTTCAGCCCGTCCGAGGGCGTCGTCCGGCCCGTGCCCGAGGCCACCGTGATCGCGGTGCTCGGCGCCCTCGGGGTCGACGCCGCCACCCCGGAGGCGGTCGCCGCCTCCCTCGGCGCGGCGGAGCGGGCCGACCGGGAGCGGCTGCTCCCGCCCACCCTCGTCCGGCACACCGGCGACGGGCCGCCCGCCCCGCCGACCGGGCTGCCGGACGGGACCCTGCTCCGGGTCACCACCGAGTGCGGCGCCGTGCACACCGGCGCCGACTGGGCGCGGCTGCCGCTGGGCGTGCACACCGTGGACGCCGAGGCGCCCGACGGGCGCACCGGCCGCGCCACCCTGATCGTCGCCCCCGCGCGGGTCCCGGCCCCCGCCACGCGCGCGTACGGCCTGCTCGTCCAGCTCTACTCGCTGCTCTCCGAGCGCTCCTGGGGCATGGGCGACCTCGGCGACCTGCGCGAACTCGTGTCCTGGGCGGGCCGCGCGCACGGCGCCGGCTTCGTCCAGGTCAACCCGCTGCACGCGGGCGTGCCCGGCGCGCCGTCCGACCCGTCGCCGTACCGCCCCTCCTCCCGCCGCTTCCCGGACCCCGTCCACCTGCGGATCGAGCGGATCCCCGAGTACGCCCACCTGGCCCCCGGCCCGCGCGAGGAGCTGGACCGGATCCTCGCCGACGCCGCCGAACTGCGCGCGAGCGTCCTCGACAAGGGCGCCGCCGTCGACCGGGACGCCGTCTGGGCGCTCAAGCTCCGCGCCCTGGAGCGCGTCGCCGCCGTCGAGCTGGGCCCCGGCCGCCGCGCCGACTTCCACGACTTCCTCGCCGAGCGCGGGCGCGCCCTGGAGGACCACGCCACCTACCAGGCCCTCGCCGAGCGGCACGGCCCGCACTGGCGCTCCTGGCCCGAGGCGCTGCGCACCCCGGACGGCGCCCGTGCGGCGGTCCGCGCGGACGGGGGGCTGGCCGCCCGGGTCGACTTCCACTGCCGGCTCGCCTGGCTGACGGACCGGCAGCTCGGCGAGGCCGCCGACGCGGCCCGGGAGGCCGGCATGGCCGTCGGCATCGTCCACGACCTGGCCGTCGGGGTGCACCCGGAGGGCTCCGACGTCTGGGCCCGGCAGGGCGACTACGCGGCCGGCATGTCCGTCGGCGCCCCGCCCGACGCCTTCAACTCCCGCGGCCAGGACTGGGGCCTGCCGCCGTGGCGGCCCGACGCCCTCGCCGCCGCCGGGTACGCCCCGTACCGCGGGCTGCTGCGGGAACTCCTACGCCACGCGGGCGCGCTCCGCATCGACCACGTGATGGGCCTGTTCCGGCTCTGGTGGGTGCCGGAGGGCCGGGAGCCCACCGAGGGCACCTACGTCCGGTACGACGCCGACGCGATGCTCGCCGTCCTCGTCCTGGAGGCGCACCGGGCCGGCGCCCACGTCATCGGCGAGGACCTGGGCACGGTCGAGCCGGGCGTCCGGGAGGCGCTGGCCGCGCGCGGGGTCTCCGGCACGTCGGTGCTCTGGTTCGAGCGGGACTGGGAGGGCGGCGGCGCGCCGCTGCCGCCGGAGGCGTGGCGGCCCGGCTGCGTGGCCACCGCCACCACCCACGACCTGCCGTCCACCGCCGCCCGGCTCTCCGGCGACCACGTGCTGCTGCGGCACCGGCTCGGGCTGCTCCCCGGCGACCTGGGACGCGAGCGGGCCGCCGACGCGGCGGAGACCGCCGAATGGCTCGGGGTCCTCCAGCGGCTCGGGCTGCTCCCGGAGGGCCCGGGCGGCGAGGAGGCCGAGGTGCTGGCCGTCCACCGCTTCCTGACCCGCACCCCGGCCCGGATGGTCGGCGTGTGGCTGCCGGACCTGGTGGGGGACCGCCGGCCGCAGAACCTGCCGGGCACCTGGGACGAGTACCCGAACTGGCGGCTGCCGGTGGCGGACCCCGACGGGCAGCCGCTGACCCTGGAGCGGATCGCCGCCTCGCCCCGCGCGCACGCCCTGCTGCGGACCGTCGCGGAGGGGGTCGGGGCCCGTACGGCACCCCCGGGCGCGCGGGCCGTTTAGGTGTTCGCTACTTTTGCACCGTGGACAAGAAGAACGCCCTGCGCGCCGGCGCCGTCGCGGCCGGTACGACGCTGATGATGCTGCTCATGTCGTCCCCCGCGCTCGCGCTGACCCGCGACGACGGTGACGACCCGGCCCCCAAGCTGGAGGTCGTCGAGACCCTCGGCCTCTTCGTGGCGCTTCCGGTGGTGCTGTTCCTGGTCATCGCCGGTCTGGTGATGGTCCTCGACAAGTCCCGCAAGAAGGCGTAACCGCCTCCTCCGCCCGTCTCCGAGGGCGCCGCACGGCCACCGGCCGCGCGGCGCCCTCGCGCGTTCCCGCGCGCCCCGGGAAGGCGACGGGGCCCGTCAGGCGGTGGCCGCGAGCAGCTTCCGCAGCAGTCCGGGAGAAGGCGGCGGGGCGCCTCAGGCGGTGGCCGCGAGCAGCTTCCGCAGCAGTCCGGCCAGCTGCTCCGCCTCCTCCTCGGTCAGGGCCGCCTCCACGGCCTCCCGCTGCCGCTCCAGGCCGGCGCCGACCGCCTGGTCCACCAGCTCCCGGCCGCGCTCGGTGAGCGTGACGCGCAGGCCGCGCCGGTCGTGCGGGTCGGGGCTGCGGGTGAGCAGCCCGGCCTTCTCCAGCTTGTCCAGCCGGCCGGTCATGCCGCCGGTGGTGATCATCAGGGTGGCGGTCAGCTCGCGCGGCGAGAGCGTGTACGGCTCGCCCGAGCGGCGCAGCGTCGCCAGCACGTCGAACTCCCCGAGCCCCATGCCGTAGGGCTTGTACGCCTGGTCCACCTGGTTCCGCACGGCGGCGGAGAGGCGGTGGATCCGCCCGTAGATCGCCATGGGAAGGGTCTCCAGGTCGGGGCGGACCACGGCCCACTGGTCGGTGATGGCGTCGACGGCGTCGGGCGCCGGGGGCTGCGCGTGCGCGGCCCCGGCCTCCTTCATGGCCCCACTGTTCTTCATGGCCCCAGTCTCCCGTCCCGGCGCACTCGATGGCAAGAAAGCCACTTGCAAGCAAGTAGCTTAGTGCTAAGTTAATTACCGCCAAGCCAGTCGTGCTCCGGACCGCCGGGGCGCACCGCGTCAGGGGGAGTCCGCCATGTCCCGCAAGGCCGCCGTCGTCGCGCTCACCGCCCTCGCCCCGATCTCCTGGGGCTCCACCTACTTCGTCACCACCGAGTTCCTGCCGCCCGACCGGCCCCTCTTCACCGGCCTCATGCGGGCCCTCCCGGCCGGCCTGCTGCTCCTCGCGCTGACCCGCACCCTCCCGCGCGGCGCCTGGTGGGGGAAGGCCGCGGTCCTCGGCGCGCTCAACATCGGCGCCTTCTTCCCGCTGCTCTTCCTCGCCGCGTACCGGCTGCCGGGCGGCGTCGCCGCCGTCGTCGGCTCCGTCGGCCCGCTCTTCGTCGTCGGCCTCGCCGCCCTCTTCCTCGGCGAGAAGCCCACCGCCCGGACCCTGCTCGCCGCCGTCGCCGCCGCCTTCGGCGTCAGCCTCGTGGTCCTCAAGGCCGGAGCCGCCTTCGACCTGATCGGCGTCGGCGCCGGACTGCTCTCCTCGCTGTCGATGTCCGCGGGCATCGTCTTCACCAAGCGCTGGGGCCGCCCCGAGGGCGTCGGCGCCCTCGCCCTCACCGGCTGGCAGCTCACCGCCGGCGGCCTGGTCATCCTGCCGGTCGCCTTCCTCGTCGAGGGCGCCCCGCCGGCCCTCACCGGCACGAACCTCGCCGGCTACGCCTACCTCGCCCTCGGCAACACCGCGATCTCGTACGTCCTCTGGTTCCGCGGGATCGAGCGGTTGAGCGCCACCTCCGCCACCCTGCTCGGCCCGCTCTCCCCGATCACCGCGGCCGTCATCGGCTGGGCCACGCTGGGGCAGGCACTCGGCCCGGTGCAGGTCCTCGGCATGGCGATCGCCTTCGCCGCCACCCTCGCCGGCCAGCTGACCCCCGCGAAGCGCGCCGCCCGCCCGGAGGCCCCGGCCCCGGCCCCGGAGGAGGAGCCGGAACCGTTCAGTTCCACTGAAAAGAACGGTCAGAAGGTTTCGATGGACCTGGAGGTTCGAGCGGTGCGACGGTAGACCCCATGCCCCTCACCACACCCCGCCGCCCGACCACCGAACCCGCCCCCGAGACCCCCGCCCCGAGACCGGCCCCCGCCCAGGGGGCCGGTCTCGGTCTGCTGCTCGCCCTGCTCGCCACCGTCATCTGGTCCGGCAGCTTCGTCGCCACCCGCGACCTCGCCGACACCGTCCCGCCCGTGCAGGCCGTCTTCTGGCGCTGGGTCATCGCCCTCCTCGCCGTCGCCCCGTTCGCCGCCCGCCCCTTCTGGCGGCAGCGCGCCGTCCTCCGCCGCCACCTCGGGTACACCACCCTCGCCGCCCTGTTCGGCGTCACCCTCTACAACACCCTCGTCCACCAGGCCGGCCTGACCACCTCCGCCACCAACATGGGCATGATCATGGCCGCCTCCCCGGTGATCATGGCCGGCTACGCCCGGCTCGGCGGCGAACGGCTCGGCGCCCGCCGTCTCCTGGGCACGGCCGTCGCCGTCCTCGGCGTCCTCCTCCTCGTCGGCAAGGGCTCCCTCACCATCGACCTCGGCCCCGGCGACCTCTGGATGTTCGCCGCCGCCCTCTCCTTCGCCACGTACAGCGCCCTGCTCAAGCGCCGGCCGCCCGAGATCGACGGACTCGCCTTCCTCTTCGGCACCTTCGTGCTCGGCGCGCTCATGCTCGCCCCCGCCTACGCCGTCTCCCTCGCCGTCCAGGGCGGCTTCCCCGCCACCCCCGGCACCGTCGGCCCGCTGCTCTACATCGGGGTCTGCTCCTCCGCCGTCGCCTTCTTCGCCTGGAACAAGGCGATCTCCCTGATCGGAGCGGCCCGCGCCGGCGTCGTCTACTACCTCCAGCCGGTCTGCGCCGCCCTCCTCGCGTACGCCCTCCTCGGCGAACAGCTCGGCCTGGCCGGCGGCGCCTGCATGGTCCTCATCCTCGGCGGAGTGGCGCTCAGCTCCGCCCGGTAGGTTGCGCCCCATGACCGAGTGGGACATCAAGAAGCTGCACATCCTGCGCACCCTGCGCGACCGGGGCACCGTCACCGCCACCGCCGAGACCCTGCTGATGACCCCCTCGGCCGTCTCCCAGCAGCTCACCAACCTCTCCCGGCAGCTCGGCGTCCCGCTCCTGGAGGCCCACGGGCGGCGCGTCCGGCTCACCGACGCCGCCCACCTCGTCCTGCGCCACGCCGAGGCCGTCTTCGCCCAGCTGGAACGGGCCGACGCCGAACTCGACGCCTATCTGCGCGGCGAGGCCGGACAGGTCCGCGTCGCCGCCTTCTCCACCTCCGTCCCCGCGCTCCTCGTCCCCGCCGTACGCCGCCTCCGCACCGCCCACCCCGGCCTCGACGTCCGCGTCCGCGAGGCCGAGGCGGGGGAGGCGTACGAACTGCTCACGGCCGGCGAGGCCGACCTCGCGCTCTCGCTCGCCGCCCACGCGCCCACCGCCCGCGACCCCCAGCTCAGCCGGGTGCCGCTGCTCGCCGACCCCCTCGACGTGGCCCTCCCCGCCGGCCACCCGCTCGCCGACGCGCCCGGCCTCCGCCTCGCCGACCTCGCCGCCGAACCCTGGATCTTCGGCGGCTCCGGCCCCTGGTCCGAGATCACCACCGCCGCCTGCGAAGCCGCCGGCTTCCAGCCCGAGCAGGCCCACAGCGCCTCCGGCTGGACCGCGATCCTCGCCATGGTCGAGGCCGGTCTCGGCATCGCGCTCGTCCCCCGGATGGCCGCCGCGGACCGCCGGAGCGGCACCGGCGTCGTCATGCGGGTCCTCTCCGCCGACCAGCCGCGCCGCCACGTCGTCGCCGCCGTGCGGCGCGGCGCCGAGGAGGGCACGGCGGTCGCCCGGGTCCTCGCCGCGCTCCGCCAGGCGGCCGTCCAGCGCGAGAACGTTCAGCGGAGCTGAAAAGACCTGTCGAAAACATTCGATGGACCCCGGGCTTCCGGCGCGGGACAGTCGGACCATGACCGCCATCGAGGACACCCAGGACCCGCACGCCAACGACGCCGCCCCCTACGCCGGAGGCGACCCGTACGCCGACTACCGCACCGGCGACTTCCCCTTCACCGAGCTGGTCGACCTCGCCGACCGGCGACTCGGCGGCGGCGTCGTCGCCGCCAACGACGAGTTCTTCGCCGAGCGGGAGAACCTCCTCGTCCGCGAGCGGGCCGTCTTCGACCCGGAGCACTTCGGCCACAAGGGCAAGATCATGGACGGCTGGGAGACCCGCCGCCGCCGCGGCGCCGACGGCGAGCACCCCTTCCCCGCCCCCGAGGACCACGACTGGGCGATCGTCCGCCTCGGCGCCCCCGGCGTCATCCGCGGCCTGATCGTCGACACCGCCCACTTCCGCGGCAACTACCCGCAGAAGGTCAGCGTCCAGGCCACCGCCGTCGAGGGCAGCCCCAGCCCGCAGGAACTCCTCGACGCCAAGTGGGAGGAGCTCGTCCCGCCCACCCCCGTCCGCGGCCACGCCGCCAACGGCTTCGCGATCGACAGCGACCGCCGCTGGACCCACGTCCGCCTCTGCCAGCACCCGGACGGCGGCATCGCCCGCTTCCGCGTCCACGGCGAGGTGCTGCCCGACCCCGAGTGGCTGGACCTCCTCGGCACGGTCGACCTGCTCTCCGTCCTCAACGGCGGGTCGTACGAGGACGCCTCCGACAAGTTCTACTCCTCGCCGACCCAGATCATCCTGCCCGGCACCTCCCGCAAGATGGACGACGGCTGGGAGAACCGCCGCCGCCGCGTCCGCGGCACCCACGACTGGGTCCGCTTCCGCCTCCCCGCCCAGGGCGCCGTCCGCGCCGTCGAGATCGACACCGCCTACCTCAAGGGCAACTCGGCCGGCTGGATCGCCCTGCACGGCCGCAACGGCGAGTCCGGCGAGTGGTTCGAGATCGTGCCCCGCACCCGCCTCCAGCCCGACACCCTGCACCGCTTCAGGCTCCCCGCCCAGGCGGTCGTCACCCACGTCCGCCTCGACGCCTTCCCCGACGGCGGCGTCGCCCGCATGCGCCTGCACGGCTCCCTGACCGAGGAGGGCGCCGCCGACCTGCGTGCCCGCTTCGACCGCGCGAGCCGGTAGGCGCCCAGGAACCGGCGAAGGGGCGCCCCCATGGGGGAGGGCGCCCCTTCTCCGTGCCCGCCGGCGGTGGTTACCGCGCCGCCGCCGCGTCCGCCGCGCGGGCCTTCAGCGCCCGCTCGACACCGGCGCGGGACTCCGTCACCAGACGCCGCAGCGCCGGCACCGGGTCGTTGGCCGCGATCCACGCGTCCGTCGCGTCCAGCGTCTCCTGGGAGACCTGGAGCGTCGGGTAGAGACCGACCACGATCTGCTGGATCATCTCGTGGCTGCGGGTCTCCGACACGCGCTTGATCGATGCGAAGTACTTCTCCGTGTACGGGGCGAGCAGCTCGCGCTGGTCGGTCTGGACGAAGCCGCCGATCACCGCCTCCTGCACCGCGTTCGCCAGCTTGTCGTCCTCGACGACCGCCGCCCACGCCTCGGCCTTGGCCGCCTCGGTCGGCCGCGCCGCCCGGGCCGTCGCCGCGTGCCGCTCACCGGCCGCCGTGCGGTCCCGCTCCAGCTCCGCCGCGATCTCCGGCTCGTCGAAGACGCCGGTCGCCGCGAGCCGCTGCACGAAGGCCCAGCGCAGCTCGGTGTCGACGGCCAGGCCCTCGATCGTCTCCCGGCCGTCCAGCAGCGCGGCGAGCAGGTCGAGCTGCTGCGGCGTCCGCGCGGTCGCCGCGAAGGCCCGCGCCCACGCCAGCTGGTGGTCGCTGGCCGGCTCGGCCGCCTTGAGGTGGGTGAGCGCCGCCTCGGTCCAGCGGGCCAGGCCCGCGTCGCGCCAGTCCGGCGCCGCGTACAGGTCGAGGGCCGCCTTCACCTGGCCCTGGAGCGACTGCACCACGCCGATGTCGGACTCCTTGGCGATGCCGGACAGCACCAGCTCCAGGTAGTCGCGGGTGGCCAGCTCGCCGTCCCGGGTCATGTCCCAGGCCGAGGCCCAGCACAGCGCGCGCGGCAGCGACTCGGCGAAGTCGCCGAGGTGCGCGGTCACGTTCCGCAGCGACACCGCGTCCAGGCGGACCTTCGCGTACGACAGGTCGTCGTCGTTCAGCAGGACGACCGCCGGACGGGCCTTGCCGGCCAGCGCCGGGACCTCGGTGCGCTCCGCCGCCTCGATGTCCAGCTCCAGGCGCTCGGTGCGGACCAGCCGGCCGGTCGCGTCGAGGTCGTAGAAGCCGATCGCGATCCGGTGCGGGCGCAGCACGGCCTCGCCCTTGGCGCCGGCGGGCAGCGCCGGGGCCTCCTGCCGGACCGCGAACGAGGTGATCGAGCCGTTCTCGTCGGTCTCGATCTCCGGGCGCAGGATGTTGATGCCGGCCGTCTCCAGCCACGCCTTCGACCAGGTCTTCAGGTCGCGCCCGGAGGTCTCCTCCAGGGCGCCGAGCAGGTCGCTCAGGCGGGTGTTGCCGAAGGCGTGGCGCTGGAAGTACGCCTGCACGCCCTTGAAGAACTCGTCCTGGCCGACGTAGGCGACGAGCTGCTTGAGGACCGAGGCGCCCTTGGCGTACGTGATCCCGTCGAAGTTGACGAGCACGTCCTCCAGGTCGTTGATGTCGGCCATGATCGGGTGCGTCGACGGCAGCTGGTCCTGGCGGTAGGCCCAGGTCTTCTCCGCGTTGGCGAAGGTGGTCCAGGCGTTCGGCCAGCGGGTGCCCTCGACGGCGGCCTGGCAGGCGACGGAGGTGTAGGTGGCGAACGACTCGTTCAGCCACAGGTCGTTCCACCACTCCATGGTCACGAGGTCGCCGAACCACATGTGGGCCAGCTCGTGCAGGATGGTCTCGGCGCGCCGCTCGTAGGCCGCGTCCGTCACCTTCGAGCGGAAGACGTACTGGTCGCGGATGGTGACCGCGCCCGCGTTCTCCATCGCGCCCGCGTTGAACTCCGGCACGAACAGCTGGTCGTACTTGGCGAACGGGTAGGCGTAGGCGAACTTCTCCTGGAACCAGCCGAAGCCCTGCCGGGTCACGTCGAAGATGTGGTCCGCGTCCAGGAACTCCGCGAGCGACGGACGGCAGTAGATGCCCAGCGGCACGACCTGCCCGTCCGGGCCCTCGTACGTCGAGTGCACCGAGTGGTACGGGCCGGCGATCAGGGCCGTGATGTACGTGGAGATCCGCGGCGTCGGCTCGAAGGCCCACACGCCGTCCTTCGGCTCCGGGGTCGGCGAGTTGGAGATGACGCTCCAGCCCTCCGGCGCCTTCACGGTGAACTGGAAGGTGGCCTTCAGGTCCGGCTGCTCGAAGGAGGCGAAGACCCGGCGCGCGTCCGGCACCTCGAACTGGGTGTACAGGTACGCCTGGCCGTCGACCGGGTCGACGAAGCGGTGCAGGCCCTCGCCGGTGTTGGTGTACGCGCAGTCGGCGACCACCCGCAGCTCGTTGCGCCCCTGCTTCAGGTGCGGCAGCGCGATCCGCGCGTCGCGGAAGACGGCTGCGACGTCCAGCGAGCGGCCGTTGAGCACGGCCTCGTGGACGGCGGGGGCGACGAGGTCGATGAAGGTCTCGGCGTTCGCCTCGGCGGAATCGAAGCGGACGGTGGTGACGGACCGGTAGGTGCCGCCCTCCTGCGCACCGGTGAGGTCCAGTTCGACCTCGTACGCGTCCACGGTCAGCAGCTTCGCCCGCTGCTGGGCCTCTTCACGGGTCAGGTTGGTCCCAGGCACCCGGTCAACTCCTCGGTTTCGTGACGTTTGGCCCATCCTTCCACGGGGCCGTCGGCGAGCGCATCGCGCATTTCCCAGGGCGAACACGGAAGAACGGCGGCCACCCGGAAGGGTGACCGCCGTTCTTCGCGGGGACGGGGTTCAGCCCTGGAGCTCGGCCGCCACCAGCTCCGCGATCTGCACCGCGTTCAGCGCGGCGCCCTTGCGGAGGTTGTCGTTGGAGACGAAGAGCGCCAGGCCGTTCTCGACGGTCTCGTCGACGCGGATGCGGCCCACGTACGAGGCGTCCTTGCCGGCCGCCTGGAGCGGGGTCGGGATCTCGGACAGCTCGACGCCCTCGGCGTCCTTCAGCAGCTCGTAGGCGCGCTCGACGCTGACCGGACGCTCGAAGCGGGCGTTGACCTGGAGCGAGTGCCCGGAGAAGACCGGCACGCGGACACAGGTGCCGGAGACCTTCAGCCCGGGGATCTCCAGGATCTTCCGGGACTCGTGGCGGAGCTTCTGCTCCTCGTCGGTCTCGTGCGAGCCGTCGTCGACGATACTGCCGGCCAGCGGCAGCACGTTGAAGGCGATCGGGCGCTTGTAGACGCCGGGCTCGGGGAACACCACGGCCTCGCCGTCGTGGGCCAGCTCGGCGGCGCGCTCGGCGACGGCCTTGACCTGGCCGTCCAGCTCGGCGACACCGGCCACGCCCGAGCCGGAGACGGCCTGGTAGGTGGTGGCGACCAGCGCGGTGAGGCCGGCCTCCTGGTGGAGCGGCTTGAGGACCGGCATGGCGGCCATCGTGGTGCAGTTCGGGTTGGCGATGATCCCCTTGGGGCGGTCCTTGACCGCGTGCGGGTTGACCTCGGACACGACGAGCGGGACCTCGGGGTCGCGGCGCCAGGCGGAGGAGTTGTCGATCACGACGGCACCCTGGGAGGCGACCTTCTCGGCGAGGGCCTTCGAGGTGGCGCCGCCGGCGGAGAAGAGCACGATGTCCAGGCCGGTGTAGTCGGCGGTGGCCGCGTCCTCGATCGTGACGCCGTCGACGACCTTGCCGGCCGACCGGGCGGAGGCGAAGAGCCGCAGCTCGTCGACCGGGAAGTTCCGCTCGGCCAGGATCTTGCGCATGACTGTGCCGACCTGACCGGTGGCTCCGACGATTCCGACCTTCACGGGGACTCCTCCGTACGTGTGTGCAGGTGCTGCCGCTCCCCATCATGCGGGCCGCCTGCCGTTCCTTGTCCAATCCATTGTCCGAGGGGCGGGACGCGGTCCGACGGGTGAACGTTCCGGGACGGTCGCGCGTCGAAGGGGGGTCACCGGCAGGGAGGAGGCGGGGTGGAGCAGATGGACGCGGCGCTCGTGGACCGGGTGCGGGCGGTCCTCGCGCTGGGCGGGGTGCCGTACGCGGAGCTCCAGGACGGGGTGCAGCAGGTGGGGCTGCGGCTCCTGGAGGCGCGCGCGAAGGGGGAGCCGCCGCGTTCCCCGGCCGCCTGGTGCGCGGTCGTCGCCACCCGGGTGGCCGCCGACTGGCACCGGGCCCGGCGCCGGGACGAGCGGCTGGGCGCACGGCTCACCGCGCTGCCGGCCCCCGGCGGCGCCGGCGGCGAGGAGGCCCGGCTCCTCGCGCTGACCGTCGCGGACGGCCTGGAGGCGCTGCCGGAGAAGCAGCGGCAGGTGCTGGTGCTGCGCTTCTACGCGGACCTGCCGGTGGCCCGGATCGCCGAGGAGTTGGGCGTCCCGGAGGGGACCGTCAAGAGCAGGCTGCACGCCGCCGTCCGCGCGATGCGGCAGCGGCTCCACACGGACGAGGTGGTGTGAGGTGGACGACACGGAGCGGGACCCGCTGGCGCTGGCGCTGTCCCTGGACGACGGCGAGCCGCTGCCCCCGGGTGCCGGGGACGACCCGGAGGTCGCCCGCGCCCTGGCGGACGTGGCCCTGATCCGCGCGCGGCTGGGCGTCCTCGCGGGCGCCCTGACGGCGGAGCCCGTGCCGACGGCTCCGGTCGCGGCTCCGGTGGTACGGCCCCGGCGCCGCGGCCGGATCGCGGTCTGGGCGCTCGCCGCCTGCGCGGCCCTGGGCGTGCTCGGCACCGGCGGGGCGTGGCTGGCCGCGCGGCCGGGCGGCGTCCCCGACAGCGCCGCGGCCCACGCGAAGCTCACCCCCGGGGGGATCGTCGCCTGCGCCACGGACGTCGCCGAGGGCACCGTCGCGCGGGTCGAGCCGCTGGAGGGGGAGGGCGAGTACCGGGTGGTGCTCCGGGTGGAGCGCGCGTACAAGCCGGCCGGCGGCGGCGCCCGGGAGCTGGTCTTCCGGAGCTGGGCGGGGGAGCCGTCGTCCTACCGGCCCGGCGTCCGGATGCTCGTGGTCGTCTCCCGCTTCCCCGAGGAGGGGGTGCTCTCCTTCCGCCAGGACATGGAGCCGCCCGGCGAGCTCGGCGAGGACGTCGGCCCGGTCCGCGACGAGCTGGAGTACGGCCGCGCGTGGGTGGCGAAGGGGCTGCGGGAGGGGGTCGGCGACTGCCCCGGCCGGGGCTGAACGCGGAAGGGGCGGGCGTCCGCGTGGACGCCCGCCCCTCCTCGTACCGCCGGGGTGTTACGGGGTGACGCTGCCGATCAGGACGCTGCCGGTGCCGGCGACGGTGCCGCGGGCGTTGAGCAGCTGGACCTGGCCGAAGAACTGGCGTCCCTCGGGGGCCGGGCCGCCGACGACGACCTCGGCCGGGACCTTGGCCGAGGCGCCGTTGGCCAGCGGGAACGTCTTCGTCTCGTCGACCTTCACGGTGCCGAGCGACGGCGAGAAGTAGACGTCCTTGTAGTCGTAGGTCGTGCCGCCCTCGGCGTGGACCGCGTAGCCGTCGACGACGACGGTGTACGTGCCGGCCTTCGGCTTGACGAGGGAGACGGCCTCCTCCGAGTCGCCGTCGGCCGACTGGCCGACCTGCACGCCGTTCAGCAGCACGGTCAGGTCGAGGTCGGCGGCCTTGTCGGAGGTGTTGCCGATCGCGATGTCGAGCCGCTCCACGCCCTCACCGACGGTGACGGTCTTCGTCTGCTGCTCGTGGTGCTGGATGGTCGGCGTCTCGGACTTCTGCGAGCCGAGCGGGCCGCCCTTCAGCTTGCCGTCGAGCGCGGCGAAGCCGTTGGTGACCGTCCACTCGACGCCGGCCGGGGTGCCGACCTTCGCCTCGGCGACCGTCTGGACGGCCGGGTCGAAGGCGGCGCCGAGCACGGAGACGTCGAGCTTGTACGGGTTGTCCAGGTCCGGCGAGGTGCGGCGCGCCTCGACCTCGATCTCCCAGACGCCGGCCTGCGGGTTCGCGTAGGAGCGCAGGTCGGGGCGGCAGGTGTTCGCCGGGTTGTAGTGCGGGTAGCAGCCGGTGGTCGCGGTCGGGTCGACCGGGACGCCGTACGGGTGGATGGCGATGAACCGGGTCTGGCTCTTCTCCTTCAGCCCGCCGATCCGCACCTCCAGGGAGGTCGCGCCCTTCGGCACGGTCACGAAGTAGGACTTGGTGCTGTTGCGCTGGACCGAGCCGGCGGCGGAGAAGCCGTAGCCCGGGGCGACCAGGTCGCTCGCGACGACCGAGGTGGCGAGGATCTGCTTGTCGACGCCCTCGGTGCGCTCGTCGTCGGCCTCCAGGAGCACGCTGTGCACGCCGGCGGTCTTCGGGCGGGCCTCCAGCTTGACGGTGACCGGCTTGTTCAGCGGCAGGTCGATCTCGTCGTCGCCGAGGATCCGGAAGGTGCCGTCGTTGTACTTGAGGTCCAGCTCGTGCTCGATGGCGCGGTCCGGGCCGCTGGTGCGGGTGACGGTGACGTCGTAGACCTTCTTCTGGCCGGCCTTGAGGCCGCCCTCGCGGTCGTACACGCCGGTGCCGGTGTGCGGGGCCGGGAAGATGACGGTGTCGACCGGGGCCTCGACCTTGTAGGAGTGGGCGGTCGCCCCGTCCTTGATCGAGTCCCACGCCTCGACGACGTCGACGAGACCGGCGCCCTGCTCGTGCGCCGCGACACCCGGGATCCGCTTCGCGGTCGAGGTGAGGGCGGTGCGCAGGGTCAGCGGGGAGAGCTCCAGGCCGCGCTGCTTGGCGGCGGAGAGCAGCAGCGCGCTCGCGCCGGCGACCTGCGGGGACGACATCGAGGTGCCGTTGAGCATGCCGTAGCCGGCGGGCAGGCCGTAGCCGGCCTCGGCGACGCCGGCGCCGGCCTGCCAGGTCGGGATGGTGTTCACGGCCGAGCCCGGGCCGGTGACCAGCGGGGCGGCGCCGCCGTCCTCGCGCGGGCCGCGCGAGGAGAACGGGAACATGGCGTACTTCTTCTCGACGGCCGAGCCGTAGTTGGCGGCCCAGGTCGACTGGGAGACCGCCGCGCCGACCGAGAGGACCTTGTCGGCCAGGCCGGGGTCGCCGATCGTGTTGGTGCCCGGGCCGGAGTTGCCGGCCGAGATCACCAGCTGCACGCCGTACTCGTCGATGAGACGGGTGTAGAGGCGGGCGCGGACGTTGTCGCCGTCGTTCAGCGCGGGCAGGCCGCCGATCGACATGTTGACGATGTCGACGCCGCGGTTGACGACGAGGTCGACCATGCCCTCGGTGAGGGCGGTGTTGGTGCAGCCGCCGGTCCAGGTGCAGGCGCGCGAGGAGACGATCTTCGCGCCGGGCGCGGCGCCGTTCATCTTCCCGCCGAAGAGGCCCTTGGCGGCGGTGATGCCTGCGACGTGGGTGCCGTGCGAGGACTCGACGAGGCCGATGTTGACGAAGTCGCGCTTCTGGCCGACCCAGGAGCCGCCGTACGGGTCCATCGGGACGTCCTTGCGGATCTCCACGACGAACGGGGTGCGCTCGGCGACCTCGGTGGCCGGGTCGTCGGTGCCGAAGTAGCCGATCTGGTAGCCGTCCTTGTACGGCTTCATCGGCTCGTTGTCCGTGAAGTCGAAGTCCTGGTCGGTGTCGACCCGGACGGTGCCGGCGGCGGCGTCGTACAGCATGCCGAAGGTGTCGGTGGTGTCGCCGTCGCGGTTGATGTCGCCGGCCGGGTCGCCGCCCGCGGTGACGGACTCGCTGAAGCGGCTCCACTGGTAGGAGCCCGCGGGCGCCTTCCAGGACTGCGACGCGGCGGTGAAGACCGGGCCCGCGACCGGGGTGACCTGGGCGCGCCAGGTGCCGTCGCTCTCGGTGATCGGGTCGGTGGCGGTGACCCAGTCGACGATCTTGCGCTCGCCGGTGGTGGTCTTCTGCAGGGCCGGGTGGGCCAGGTCGACGCCCGAGTCGAGGACGCCGATGGTCACGCCGCGGCCGTCGGCGCGCGGGTGGTCCTCGACGAACTCGACGGCGCCCGTCTCGTGGGACGGGTTGTACGGGTTCTTCGCCGGGGTGCTCTTCGACGGGGCCGGGTAGGTCCGGGTCACCGTGGTGCCCTCGACGGCGCCGGTGACGCCCGCGTCGGGACGCGGGTCGTCCAGCTTGATCTCGGCCTGGAGGTCGAGCGACTGGACGGTGGAGAGCTTGGCGGCGGCCTTGATCGCGGCCTCGGCCCTGTCGGTCGGCAGGGTCGCGCGGACGTAGCCGAGCTCGTCGTTGCGGTTGCCGACCGAGCCGCCGGGGACGGCGTCGAGCTGGCCGGCGACCTGCTCGGTGGCGCCGGGCGCGGTCGCGACGAGGACGGTGACGTGCGGCTCGCCGGCGGCCTCGGCCTCGGCGAGGCGCTGGGCGTCGAGGGCGCCGAGCTTGTCGGCGGGCTCCGCGGTCTTGACCGGCGGGTTGGTCGCGGGGGCGTCGGCGGCGAGCACCGGCGCGGCACCGGCCGCGACGAGCGCGGTCACCAGGCCGGCGGCGGCGGCGATCCTGGCCGCCCGCCCGGTCCCGGCCGAGCGCCCGGGTATGGAGCTCTGCGTTTCGGGGGTGGTCATTTACATCCCTGTTGGTGAAAGAGAGGGTCCGGATTTCGGTACCGGATGACCGCTCAGCCTTTCGTAAGTGACAGGGATTTGTGGAGAGTTCCTGGAGGGTCTGTTGTGTCCATGGCGTACATCCGCCACCGCGCACCCTCCGCCATCAAGCACGAATCGCCCTCAATGAGGGCGATTCGACGGACCGTTCGGGACTCTCGGGCTCTCGGGGTCTCCCGGGCTCACTGGTCCTTCGTGCGGGCGTAGTGCCGGGACGCCTTCGCCCGGTTGCCGCAGGTGGCCATCGAGTGCCAGCGCCGGGTGCCGTTCCGTGAGGTGTCGAAGAAGTGCAGGACGCACGCCTCGTGCGCGCAGACCCTGATCCGGTCCGGGGCGGTGCGCAGCAGGTCCAGGTAGTCGCGGGCGGCGGTCCAGGCCGGCCCCCACGCCGGGTCGGCGAACTCGGGGCGCTCGCCGGGGCCGTCGGCGGTGAGCAGGGCGCGGATCCGGCCGTGTTCCAGGACGGCGTCGAGCCCCGCGACCGCGTCCGGGTCGCCGGGCCGGTCGACCAGCGCCTTCAGCGCGTCGCGGGCGGTGCGGGTGTGGCGGAGCGTGGCCTCGTCGGCGGTGAAGCGCCCGTCGAGCCCGTTGGCCGCGAGCCACACGGCCAGCCCCTCGGTGCCGGTGAGCAGGTCCCGGGGCTCGCCCTCCTGCATCCAGCGGGTGTTGAGCAGGTCCAGGGAGACCGGTTCGCCGGTGTGCGGCCGCGGATCGGTGACGGGCATGGCGGGCATCCTCCTCGATCCCCCGGGCGATCTAACCCCTCAAGCGTACGTGACGGGTTGCGGCTTCCGAGTTCTAACCTCTAAAGTCGAGTTAACCGGTTAGCCCGAAGGGGGCGACCGACGACGAGGGGACCGTCATGTCCGCGATCGGCACGCTGAACACGGCGCACATCGGCATCAACGTCACCGACCTGGACCGCTCGCTCCGCTTCTACGGCGACGTCCTGGGCTTCGAGGTGATCGGCACCGGCGACGCCGACGGACGGCGCTACGCCTTCCTCGGCCAGGGCGGCAGGCTCGCCGTCGCCCTCTGGCAGCAGGCCGGGGACGGGTACGACGCGACCCGGGCCGGCCTGCACCACCTGGCCTTCGAGGCCGAGTCCATCGAGAAGGTCCGCGAGGCCGAGGCGGCCCTCAAGGAGCGGGGCGTCACCTTCGCCTACGACGGCGTCGTCGCCCACCGCGAGGGCGCGGCCTCCGGCGGCATCTTCTTCCACGACCCCGACGGCACCCGCCTGGAGATCTCCGTCCCCAAGGGCGCCGAAGGTGCGCCCGCCCCCAGCGCCACCGCCCCGACCTGCGGCTTCTTCTGACCCACCCCGCTCGCCGCGACCCGCACCCACCCAGGAGGCCCGCCATGTCGACCGCGTACCACCACGGCTCGCTCGCCGTGCAGCGGAAGGTCGGCGTCCAGCAGGCCGCCGCCCACGTCGCCCCGAGCATCCGTCCCGGCATCCGCCCCGTCGCCGCCGCGTTCCTGGAGGCTCAGCCCCTGCTGGTCCTCGGCGCGGCGGCGCCCGACGGGCGCGTCTGGGCGAGCCTGCTCACCGGCGACCCCGGCTTCGCCCGCGCCACCGGCCCGCACACCGTCTCCGTCGCGGCCGTGCCCCGCCCCGGCGACCCGCTGGCGGCGGCCCTGGCCGGCGAGACCCGCGTCGGCACCCTCGCCCTCGACCCGCGCACCCGCCGCCGGATGCGCCTCAACGGCACCGCCCGCCCCAGCGCCCGCGGCCTGCTGATCGAGGCCGAGCGGGTCTTCGCCAACTGCCCCAAGTACCTCCAGAAACGAGAGCTGTACGGCTCCGGCCCGGCCGGCCCCGGCACCCCGCCCGCCGTCGTCGGCGACGCCCTCACCGAGGCCCAGCTGGCCGCCGTCCGGGCGGCCGACACCTTCTTCGTCGCCACCGTCGGACCGGACGGCGCCGACGCCAGCCACCGCGGCGGCAACCCCGGCTTCGTCCGCGCCGACGGCCCCCGCGCGCTGGTCTGGCGGGACTACCCCGGCAACGCGATGTTCCTCACACTCGGCAACCTGGAGACAGACGACCGGGCCGGTCTCCTCTTCCTGGACTGGGAGAACGGCACGACCCTCCAGGTCAGCGGCCGGGCCGAAACGGTATACCGTTCCGGGGAGCGGTTCGTCCGCTTCCGGGTCGACAGCGTCGTCGAGACCCCGGCCGCCAGCCCCCTGCGCTGGTCCGCGCCCGAGTACTCCCCGGCGAACCCGACCACCCCCTGACGCCCGCACACCCCTGCCGCCCGCACGCGGACTCCCGATCCACGATCCCGAGGAACCCGTGACCCCCAGCACCCCGGCTCCCGAGGCCACCGTGCCCGCGCCGTCCGCGCCCGCCACCGCCCCGGCGCCCGCCGCCGCCCCCGTACGCCCCGGACCGCCGCCCCGCCCGCGCCCCGCGGTCGTCCTGCTCGCCACCGCCGTCAGCACCGCCGCGCTGCTCCTGCTCGTCGCCCTCGGCACCGTCCTGCACCACCCGCTGCTCATACCGCCGCTCGCCGCGAGCATGGCGCTGGTCGCCGCCTCCCCGGACCTGCCGCTCTCCCAGCCCCGTTCGGTCGTCGGCGGCCAGCTCCTGTCCGCGCTCGCCGGCTTCGCGGTCCTCGCGGTCGCCGGCCCGGGGTTGTGGAGCGCGGCCGTGGCCGGCGGCCTCGCCCTCGGCGTGATGATGCTCGCCCGCGCCCCGCACTCCCCGGCCGCCGCCACCGCCGTGATCGTCGCCCTCGGCGCCCCGCCGTTCTGGACCTTCACCGGCTTGCTGCTCGCCTCCTGCGTCCTGCTCGTCGCGGTCGGCCTGCTCGCCGCCCGCGTCACCCGCCGCCGCTACCCCGTCTACTGGCTCTGACCGGTCCCGCCGCCGCCCTCATCCCCTAACCTCGCCCCATGAAGCAGGAGTTGAGGGTGGCGGCCTACGCCGTGTGCGTCCGGGACGACGAGGTCCTCCTGGCCCGCTGGGTCGCCAAGGACGGCACCCGACGCTGGACCCTGCCCGGCGGCGGCATGGACCACGGCGAGGACCCCGTCGCCACCGTCGTCCGCGAGGTCGGGGAGGAGACCGGGTACGTCTGCGCACCGGTCGCCCTCCTCGGCGTCGACTCGGTCGTCCGCGACCGGCAGTCCCGGCTCGGCGCGGCCGGCTCCTGGCAGGGCCTCCGCCTCCTCTACGAGGCCCGCGTCACCGGCGGCACCCTCCGCCCCGAGACCGGCGGCTCCACCGACCTCGCCGCCTGGCACCCCCTCGACGCCGTGCCCGGCCTGCCCCGTGTCCACCTCGTCGACGTCGGCCTCGACCTCTGGCGCCACCGCCCGCCCCTCGGCCGCTCCCCGCTCGCCGACCCCCGCCGCAACTGACCGCCGCCCCCGCCGCTCACCCGCCCGCCGAGAATGGCCGGAACGCGCTCAACCGGAGCAACCCGCTCAACCCTCCCGCCCCGCCCCGGGTCCTTCCCGCCGACCGCAGCACCGGACCAGGGAGAACGGGACCACATGACCAGCACCCGCACCCGCACCGCCCGCACCGTCGTCGCCGGGGCGCTCGCCGCCGGCCTCACCGTCACCGCGCTCGCCGCCCCCGCCCTCGCCGCCGCGCCGGCCGCCCCCGCGAAGCCGGACCACGCCGCCACCCAGGCCGCGCTCCGGGCCAACGCCGACGCCGGCGTCCCCGGCGCCGTCGCCCAGGCCCGGGTGGACGGCCGCTCCTGGACCGGCACCGCCGGCGAGCGCGGCGGCGACGACCGCTTCCGCGTCGGCTCCATCACCAAGACCTTCACCGCCACCGTCCTCCTCCAGCTCCAGGCCGAGGGCCGGATCGACCTCGACGACCCGGTCGAGAAGTGGCTCCCCGGCCTGGTCCGCGGCAACGGCCACGACGGCGCGAAGATCACCGTCCGCCAGCTCCTCAACCACACCAGCGGCGTCTACAGCTACACCGAGGACCCCGGCTTCCAGCAGAAGGTCTTCGGCCCCGGCTTCCTCCGGCACCGCTACGACACCTGGAACCCGCGCGACCTGGTCGGCATCGCCATGGCCCACGCCCCCGCGTTCGCCCCCGGCACGTCCTGGTCCTACTCCAACACCAACTTCGTCCTGGCCGGCCTGGTCATCGAGAAGGTCACCGGCCGCCCCTACGGCAAGGCCGTCGAGAACCGGATCATCAAGCCGCTCAAGCTCCGCGCCACCAGCGTCCCCGGCACCCGGGCGACCGTGCCGGACCCCAGCAGCCCCGCGTACTCCACCCTCGACCCGAAGAGTTCCACCGTCCACGACGTCACCGAGCTCAACCCCTCCCTCGCCCACGCCGCCGGCGAGATGATCTCCGACGCGAACGACCTCCAGACCTTCTACCGCGCCCTCCTCAGGGGCCGGCTCCTCCCGAAGGCCGAGATGCGCGAACTCACCGCCACCGTGCCGGTCTCCGACCAGCACCCGGGCTTCCGCTACGGCCTCGGCATCTCCTGGCAGAAGCTGAGCTGCGGCACCGAGGTCTGGGGCCACGGCGGCGGCATCCACGGCTCCCTCTCCGAGGCGTACACCACCCGCGACGGCCGGCACACCCTCGCCGCCAACATCAACGCCGACTGGACCGGCGACACCCAGGCGATCATCGACGCCGAGTTCTGCGGCACCCTCCCGGCGAAGAAGTAGCGCTCACCGGGGCAGCACCACGACGTAGGCGGCGGGCTGCCGGTCCGACGCGGCCATCAGCGCCGTGCGGACCACGGTGGCCTGCTGCTCCATCGACTCCCGCAGCTTGCGCGGGGTCAGATGGACCACCGTGATGCCCAGCCGCTCCAGATGCTCCCGCTTGCGGGTGTACTCGGACCACAGGGCGTCCTCGTCCTGCCGGGGCGCCCGGGTGTCCAGCTCCACCGCCACCGCCTGGTCCGGCCAGTACGCGTCCACGCCGCCCAGGTGCGGGCCGCCCGGCAGCCGCAGGTCCACGTTCCACACCGGGTCCGGCAGCGCGAAGTCCCGCACCATCTCGTACAGCCGCTCCTCCGACAGCGCCCGCCCCTCCACCAGGAGCGAGTCCACCGCGTCCACCACGTGCGACCGGGTCAGCAGCCGCGACCGGCTCAACTCCCGCACCAGCACCGGAGGTTCGCAGTGACCGCCGCGGACCGCCTCGGTCATCAGCCGGCGGACGGTCTCGGCGTCCTGCAGCCCCGACACCGCGTCCGCGACCGCCCGCGCCACCGGCGCCACCGGCAGCCCGTCGAGCTCCACCGGCTCCGGCGACTCCGGCGCCCGCACCACCCGCACGAACCCCGTCGACCGCAGCCGCCGGGTCCGCCCCACCAGGACGTCGATCCGGTCCAGGGCGGCCGGCGGGGGAGCGGACGCGAAGCCGTGCAGGGCCAGCGCGGCCAGCCCGGTGATCATCGCGCCCGGGCCGTGCAGCGGCGCCCCGCCGTCCCGGCGGGCGTACAGCAGCGCGGCCCGCAGCCGGTCGTCGCCGGTCGGCGCGCCGGGGTGCAGCAGGAAGACGCCCGGCAGCACCTGCTGCCAGTCGCCGCCCGCCGCCCGTCCGGCGACCTCGGCGGCGGGCACGCCCATCGCCCTCAACTGGGCGGTCGACGCGAGCCGTTGGGTGAGACCCGTGGGGGCGGAGAGGGGGCGGGGGGCGGAGGGGAAGGGGGTGTCGTGGTTCATGCCGGGGGTCTTCCGCCCCCCGGTCCGGTCCTAACGGCCTGTTACACGGGTGTTGCCCAACCCGGACAAGACGGCACTAAAGTACGCGCGTTCGACTGCCGAGAGGGGCGGCGTGCGGCCCCCTCCCGGCAGCCGGGACGCGTCAGTCCTCCAGCGCGTCGCACTCCTGCGCCCGCAGCGCCCGGGCCAGGTCGTCGCGGGCCTCCAGGACGAGCCGCCGCAGCGCCGGCGCCGCGTCCGCGTGCTCCGCCAGCCACGCGTCCGTCGCCGCCAGGGTCTCCGGACGGTCCTGGAGCGCCGGGAACAGCCCCCGCACCACGTCCATGCCGATCTGGATCGACCGCTCGGCCCAGATCCGCTCGATCACCGCGAAGTACTTCTCCGTGTACGGGGCGGTCAGCTCCCGCTGCGAGGGCTGCGCGAACCCGGCGATCACCGCACCGGCCAGCGCGTTCGACAGCGCGTCCGACTCGACGACCTGCGCCCACGCCTGCGCCTTGACCGCCGCCGACGGGCGGGACGCGAGCAGCCGCACCTGGTGGCGCTTGCCGCTCGCGGTGTCGTCCCGGGCCAGCTCCGCGCCGATCCGCGCCTCGTCGGCGCGGCCGTGCTCGGCCAGCGGGGCGAGCAGCGCCCAGCGCAGCTCCTGGTCGACGTCGAGGCCGTCGATCCGGGCGGTGCCGGCCAGCAGCCCCTCCAGCAGCTGGAGGTCGGCGTCGGAGGACGCGGTCGCGGCGAAGAACCGCGCCCAGGTCAGCTGGTGTTCGCTGCCCGGCTCGGCGATCCGCAGCTCGCGCAGCCCGCCCTCGGCGAGCAGCCGGCCGCCCTCCGCGCGCCAGGCGGGCGCCGCGTAGTGGGTGACGGCGGTCCGTGCCCAGGCGTGCACCATCTGGAGGACGCCGATGTCGGTCTCGCGGCCCGCGAAGGCGAGGACGGCGGCGACGAAGTCGCGGGCCGGCATCAGCCCGTCGCGGGTCAGGTTCCACAACGCCGACCAGCACAGCGCGCGGGCCAGCGGGTCGGTGATGTCGCCGAGGTGCGCGCGGAGCGTGTCCAGCGAGCCCTCGTCGAAGCGGACCTTGCAGAAGGTGAGGTCGTCGTCGTTGACGAGGATGAGGTCGGGGCGGTCCGTGCCGGCCAGGCCGTCGACGACGGTCCGGACGCCGGCGACGTCGGCCTCCACGCGCGCGTACCGGACGAGCTCGCCGTCGGTGAGCCGGTAGAGGCCCACGGCGATCCGGTGCGGGCGCAGCTCGTCGCCCTCCTGGAGGACGGCGAGCTCGGTGATCCGGCCCTCGGCGTCGTAGGTGACCTCGGGGGCGAGCACGTTGACGCCGGAGGTCTGGAGCCAGGACTTCGACCAGGCCCGCATGTCCCGGCCGGAGGTCTCCTGCAGCACCGCCAGCAGGTCGTTCAGACGGGTGTTGCCGTAGGCGTGCCGCTGGAAGTAGCGGCGGGCGCCCTCCAGGAAGGCGTCCCGGCCCGCGTAGGCCACGAGCTGCTTGAGGACGGAGGCGCCCTTGGCATAGGTGATGCCGTCGAAGTTCAGCTTGGCGTCCTCCAGGTCACGGATGTCGGCCGTGATCGGGTGGGTGGACGGCAGCTGGTCGGCGCGGTAGGCCCACGCCTTGCGGTTGTTGGCGAAGGTCACCCAGCTGTCGGTGAAGCGGGTGGCCTCGGCGAGCCCGAAGGAACCCATGAAGTCGGCGAAGGACTCCTTCAGCCACAGGTCGTCCCACCAGACCATGGTGACCAGGTCGCCGAACCACATGTGGGCCATCTCGTGCAGGTTCGTGTTGGCGCGCCGCTCGTACGCCGCCCGCGTGACCTTGCCCCGGTAGACGTACTCCTCGGTGAAGGTGACCATGCCGGGGTTCTCCATGGCGCCGAGGTTGTACTCGGGCACGAAGGCCTGGTCGTACTTGCCGAAGGGGTACGGGAAGTCGAAGAGCTCGTGGAAGAGGTCGAAGCCCTGCTTGGTGACGAGGAAGACGTCGTCCGCGTCGAAGTGCTTCGCCAGCCCCTTGCGGCACATCGCGCCGAGCGGGATCTCGACGTCGCCGCGCCGGTAGGTGTCGGTGACGTAGTGGTACGGGCCGGCCACCACGCAGGTGATGTACGTGGAGATCGGCTTCGTCTCGGCGAACCGCCACACGCCGTCGGCGCCGCGCTCGCCGGCGCCGTTGCTCCACACCGTCCACCCGTCGGGCGCGGTCACCTCGAAGCGGTACGGCGCCTTGAGGTCGGGCTGCTCGAAGTTGGCGTACACGCGGCGGGCGTCGGCCGGCTCGTACTGGGTGTACAGGTACACCTCGCCGTCCTCGGGGTCGACGAACCGGTGCATGCCCTCGCCGGTGCGGCTGTACGCGCACTGGGCGTCGACGACCAGCACGTTGTCGTCGGCCAGCCCGTCGAGGGCGATCCGGGAGCCGTCGAAGACGACGGCCGGGTCGAGCTCCCGCCCGTTGAGGGTGACGGAGGTGACCGACGGGGCGATCAGGTCCGCGAAGGTGCGGTCGCCGTCGCCGGTGCGGCGGAAGCGGATCGTCGTCACCGAGCGGAAGGTGCGGACCGCCTCCGCCGACTCGCCGACCGCCGAACGCAGGTCGAGGGCGACCTCGTAGCCGTCGACGGACAGCAGCGCCGCCCGCTCGTGGGCCTCGTCGCGGGTCAGGTTCTCACCGGGCACGGTCACTCCTTCGTGGCGTGTTCGAAACAGGACCGATCCTCCCATGCGCGCCTTTCACCGGGCGCACGGGAATGCCGCGGCGACCCGGTGGTGTTGCGCCAGATCGGCGCACGTCCACCGTTCCACCGTCCCGAGGAGTGACATGTCCGAGAGCAGGACCACCGCAGAGTTCTTCTTCGACCCGCTGTGCCCCTGGGCCTGGATGACCTCCCGGTGGATGCTGGAGGTCGAGAAGGTCCGCCCGGTGGACGTCCGCTGGAAGGTGATGAGCCTCGCGGTCCTGAACGAGAACCGGCTGGACGAGGTCCCCGCCGAGTACCGGGAGATGCTGGAGACGCAGGCGTGGGGTCCGGTCCGCGTCGTGATCGCGGCCCAGCAGCTGCACGGCGACGAGGTCGTCGGCAAGCTGTACACGGCCCTGGGCACCCGCTTCCACAACAACGGCGAGGGCCCGACCCGCGAGGCCATAGCCGGCGCGCTGCGCGACGTGGGCCTCCCCGAGGACCTGGTGGAGTACGCCGACAAGGACACGTACGACACCGAGCTCCGCGCGTCCCACACGGAGGGCATCGACAAGGTCGGCCAGGACGTCGGCACCCCGGTGATCGCGGTGCCCGGCCCGGACGGCGACGAGGTCGCCTTCTTCGGCCCGGTCGTCACCCCGACCCCGCGCGGCGAGGCCGCCGCCCGGCTGTGGGACGGCACCCTGCTCGTCGCCTCGACGCCGGGCTTCTACGAGATCAAGCGCACCCGGACGGCGGCGCCGAGCTTCGAGTAGGCCCCCGGCACGGAAGGACCCCCGCGACGCACGTCGTCGCGGGGGTCCTTCTTTCTTCCGCCTGCCCGGTGACGGTTGAGAAGACGATCACGAGCAGGAGGCGGGGGAGGGGCCTCAGGCGCCGATCAGCGGCGTCCGGCCCTTCGCGTCCGTGTAGCGCTTCTGCACGTCCTGCCAGTTCACGACCTGCCACATGGCGTCGATGAAGTCGACCTTCTGGTTCTTGTACTGGAGGTAGAAGGCGTGCTCCCAGGCGTCGAAGACCAGAATCGGGACCGAGCCCTGGCCGACGTTGCCCTGGTGGTCGTAGACCTGCTCGACGATGAGCCGGCCGCTGACCGGCTCGTAGGCGAGGACGCCCCAGCCGGAACCCTGGGTGGTCGCCGCCGCCTTGGTCAGCTGGGCCTTGAACCCGGCGAAGGAGCCGAAGGACGCGGTGATCGCGTCCGCGAGCTCGCCCACGCCGTCGGCCGCCAGCGGCTCGCCGCCGCCCTCGCCGCCCTTCGGGCTCGCCATGTTGGTCCAGTAGATGGAGTGGAGGATGTGGCCGGAGAGGTGGAAGGCCAGGTTCTTCTCCAGGCCGTTGAGCGCGCCCCACTGCTCCTTGGCGCGGGCCTCCTCCAGCTGCTCCAGGGTGTCGTTGGCGCCCTTGACGTAGGCGGCGTGGTGCTTGTCGTGGTGCAGCTCGATGATCTGCGGGTTGATCACCGGCTCCAGCGCCGCGTAGTCGTACGGCAGTTCCGGGAGTGTGTAGATCGCCATGTGTGCCGAGCCCTTCCACTGACTGCTTATTGCAACCTATGTGCAAGTGCAGGCTAACAGTACCTGCGGAGGAAGTGGATCAGTCCCTGGTCCTAGACCCCCGTCGTGCGCCCGCCCGCTTCCGCGCGCCCCCCGAACGGCGCAATCCCGCCTGTCCGTGACCGGTTCAAGATCCCTAACGTGCGGGCATGAAGCTCCCCCTGAGACTCGCCACCGCCGGCGTCCTGGTCGCCCTGCTCGCCGGCACCGCCCAGGCCGCCGCCCCCGGAGGACCGGCGGGCACCGCCCGGGACACCGCCGCGCGGCAGACCGGCGCCGACCGGGCCGCCTCCCCCTGGCGCCAGGTCGGCACCGACGCCCGCGGCGGCGTCAGCGGCCTCGCCGCCGAGGCCGGCGGCACCGCCCTCGTCGTCCACGACAACAAGCGCGCCGGCCAGCCGCGGCTCTCCCGGATCGCGTACGGCGCGGACCCCGTCACCGTCACCCCGCTGGTCTGGGAGGGCGCCGAACCCGTCGACCTGGAGGCGATCGAGGCGATTCCCGGCGCCCCGGGGGAGTACCTGGCGCTCGCCTCCCGCGGGATCGTCTACCGCCTGAAGGTCGCCGGCACCACGGCCACCGTCGTCGACTACGCCCCGCTGCCGGCGATCGGCCCGGGCGACGACTTCGAGAGCTTCGCGCTCGTCGCCCGCGACGGCCGGTTCGCCGCCCTGTGGGCGGACCGGGGCGCGGGCCCGGACCGGCCCGCCCGGCTGCACGCCGCCCCGCTCACCTTCGCGCCCTGGGGCCAGCCGCAGTTCGGCGCCGTCACCCGGCGCTCCTTCACCGCCCCGTACCCCGCGGACCCGGGCACGCGCCACATCTCCGACATCACCGTCACCGACTCGGGCCGGATCCTGGTCGGTTCGGCGTCCGACGCCGGCGAC
This sequence comes from Microtetraspora glauca, assembly GCA_000721275.1. Classification (GTDB taxonomy): domain Bacteria; phylum Actinomycetota; class Actinomycetes; order Streptomycetales; family Streptomycetaceae; genus Streptomyces. Next base: position 211,433 of record JOFO01000008.1, read on the forward strand.
GACGGCCCCTTCGACTCGGCCGTGACCGGCGCCGGCCAGGTCACGATCACCGCCTCCGGCCGGGTGCGGGTCTCCCTCACCGCCCGGCCGGTCCCGCTCGGCACCTTCCCGGGCTACAAGATCGAGGCCGTCGAGTGCCTCCCCGGCACCGGGGACGCGCTCCTCGGCACGGACGACGAGAACCGGGGCGGGTACGTCCGCGCCCTGCCGCACTGCGGGACCTGACCGGCCCCGGACGCGCCGACGCCCCGCCGGGTCGGGCCCGGCGGGGCGTCGGTACGGAAGCGGGGCGCGGCTCAGGCCGCCTTCGCGCGCCTCTTCTGGAGCGCGAAGCCGACGGCGGCGAGGCCGAGCGTCAGCACGCCGGTCGCGTACAGCTGCACCCGGGTGCCCTCCTCGCGGGCCATCAGGAAGAAGACGGCCGTCATGCCGGCCAGCGCCACCCAGGTCAGCACCGGGAAGGCCCACATCCGCACGACCAGCTTCTCCGGCTCCTCGCGCTCGGTGCGGCGGCGCAGCACCAGCTGCGAGGCGGCGATGAAGAACCAGACGACGAGGATGATCGCGCCGATGGTGTTGAGGAGCCAGATGAACGCCTTGTCCGGCGACCAGTAGCTCAGCAGGACGGCGCCGAAGCCGACGACCGAGGAGAGCAGGACGGCCGGGCGCGGCACGCCGCCGTACAGCCGGCCGAGCGCCTGCGGGCCCTGGCCGCGGCCGATCAGCGAGCGGGCCATGCGGGAGGCGCCGTAGATGTTGGCGTTCATCGCGGAGAGCAGCGCGATCAGCACGACCACGTTCATGATCTGGCCGGCCGCCGGGATGCCCAGGTGGTCGAGGGTGGCGACGTACGGGCCCTTCTCGACGACCGCCTTGTCGTCCCACGGGACGAGGGTGACGATGACCGCCATCGAGCCGATGTAGAAGAGCGCGATGCGCCACATCGCCGTACGGACCGCCTTGGCGACGCCCTGCACCGGGTGCTCGGACTCGGCCGCCGCGATGGTGACCGTCTCCAGGCCGCCGTACGCGAAGACGGAGGCGAGCAGGCCGACGATCAGGCCCTCGGAGCCGTGCGGGAAGAAGCCGCCGTCACCGGTGAGGTTGGCGGTGCCGGGGGCGTCGGTGCCGGGCAGGACGCCCGCGATGGCGAGCACGCCGATGCCGAGGAAGAGGACGATCGCGCCGACCTTCAGCGCGGCGAACCAGAACTCGAACTCGCCGAAGTTCTTCACCGCCGCCAGGTTGGTGCCGCAGAAGACCACCATGAACAGCGCCACCCAGGCCCACTCGGGGGTGCCCGGGAACCAGCCCGTCATGATCTTCGCCGCGCCGATGCCCTCCAGGCCGACGGCCACGCAGAGCAGGAACCAGAAGGCCCAGCCGGCGGTGAAGCCGGCCCACGGGCCGAAGGCGCGCTCGGCGTGGACGGAGAAGGAGCCGGAGGCCGGGTTCGCCGCCGACATCTCGCCGAGCATGCGCATCACCAGCATGACGAGCACGCCGGAGATCGCGTAGGCGACGACGATCGACGGACCGGCGGCGGCGATGCCGGCGCCGGAGCCGACGAAGAGGCCGGCGCCGATGACGCCGCCGAGGGCGATCATCGACAGATGGCGCTGCTTGAGACCGTGCGAGAGGCCCTCGGCGGGAGCGGCGGAGCCGTCCTCGCGGTCGGCCGGCGCGGTCGCGGTGGTCCGGGACATGGGCAACCCTGTTCATAGGCTGAGACGGGGAGGGAAGCCCACAGTCTGGGTGCCCGCACCGTTCAGAGGGAACGGGTGTCCGCTATACGGTCACGACCTTCACACAAGGTGAAGATTCAATTCCGTTTCGTCGCGGACGCCGGGCCGTTCGGGCGCGCGCGCAGCTCCCGCAGCCACGCCACCGCCAGCACCGCCGCGGTCGCCGCCGCCGACCACAGCACCTGCGGACGCGCCCCGTCGTCCGTCAGCATCAGGACCAGCACCGCCGCCATCGCCGCCAGCGCCGCCCACGTCAGCCACGGGAACGCCCACATCCGCAGCGTCAGCGTCTCCGGCGCCTCCCGCTCGATCCGCGGCCGGAGCCGCAGCTGCGACACCGCGATCAGCGCCCACACGAACAGCAGCACCGCGCCGACCGCGTTGAGCATGTACAGAAAGACGGAATCCGGCCATTTCAGATTCAGCAGCACGGACACGAAACCGAAGGCCACCGACGCGAGCACCGCCCGCCGCGGCACCCCGCCGCCCGACACCTTCAGCAGCCCCTTCGGTGCCTCGCCGCGCTCCGCCAGCGAGAAGACCATCCGGGAGGAGCCGTACAGGTTGGCGTTGAGCGCCGACAGCAGCGCCACGAACACCACCACGTTCATGATCTGCCCCGCGCCCGGCACCCCGATCGCGTCCAGCACCGCCACGTACGGCGACTCGCCCGGCACCATCGACGTCCACGGCAGCAGGGTCACGATCACCAGCATCGAGCCCACGTAGAAGAGCAGGATCCGCCACACCGCGCTGCGCACCGCCCGCGCCACGTTCCGCGCCGGGTCCTCCGACTCGGCCGCCGCGATGGTGACGACCTCCAGGCCGCCGAAGGCGAAGACCACCGCGAGCACCCCGGAGACCACCCCGGACCAGCCGTGCGGCAGGAAACCGCCCTGCCCGGTCAGGTTCGCCAGCCCCACCGGGTCCGTGTCCGGCAGCCAGCCGGCGATCGCCAGCACGCCGAGCACCAGGAAGAGGACGATCGCGCCGACCTTCAGCGCCGCGAACCAGAACTCGAACTCGCCGAAGTTCTTCACCGCCGCCAGGTTCGCCGCCGTGAAGACCACCATGAAGAGCAGCACCCAGCCCCACTGCGGAACCCCCGGCACCCAGCCGTGCGCGATCCGGGCCGCGCCCGTCGCCTCCACCGCGAGCACCACGACGAGCAGGAACCAGTACAGCCAGCCCACCGAGAAGCCCGCCCAGCGGCCCAGCGCCCGCTCCGCGTGCACCGAGAAGGCGCCGGACGCCGGCATCGCCGCCGACATCTCGCCCAGCATCCGCATCACCAGCATCGCGAGCGCGCCCGCGATCAGGTACGAGAGGACGATGCCGGGACCGGCGACCGCGATGCCCGCGCCGGAGCCGACGAAGAGCCCGGCGCCGATGACCCCGCCCAGGCCGAGCATCGTCAGGTGACGCTGCTTCAGGCCGTGGGAGAGGGGCTCGGGTTCGGCGAGCGGGGAGGGCGGTGCGGTGTCGCGCATGGTGGGGGGACTCGCGCTCTGGGAGGAGGGGCACTTTATGGAGACCCCACAGTCTCTCCGCAGACCGCCCCGTGACGCAAAAGGGGCGGTCCGCACCGACTCCCCAGTGACAAGCGTCACGTGGCGCCAGGCGCCGCCGTCCTCCTTTGTCGGGATCCCATGAAGGCGCGGGCGGTGGCTTTGTCGGCGGCTGACGGTGATCGGGCGTTCACTCCTGGCATAGCGTCAAACTGTCCCGCCCCCTCACCCTTGCGGAGTACCGATGAGTAGCACCGCCGCCGCCCCCGTCCGCACCCTCCGGGCGGGCACCGTCCTGGCCGACCTCCTGCCGTCCAGCCGCGTCCGCGACGTCGCCCTGGTCGTCGGCGGCGCCGCCCTCACCGGCCTCGCCGCGCAGCTCTCCGTCCCGGTCCCCGGCTCCCCGGTCCCGGTCTCCGGCCAGACCTTCGCCGCCCTGCTCGTCGGCACCGCCCTCGGCGCCCGCCGCGGCTTCCTCTCGCTGGCCCTCTACACCCTCGTCGGCATGGCCGGCGTCCCGTGGTTCGCGGAGGCGAAGTCCGGCTACGCGATGCCGTCCTTCGGCTACGTCCTCGGCATGCTGCTCGCCGCCACCGTCGTCGGAGCCCTCGCCCGCCGCGGCGCCGACCGCTCGGTCCTGCGCACCGCCGGCACCATGGTCCTCGGCTCCGCGGTCATCTACGCGGTCGGCGTGCCCTACCTCGCCCTCGCCACCGGCATGACCCTCGGCCAGGCGGTCGCCGCCGGCCTGACGCCCTTCCTCATCGGCGACGCCCTCAAGGCCGCGCTGGCCATGGGCGCCCTCCCGGCCGCCTGGAAGCTGGCCGGCCGCCGCGGCTGACGCCGCCGCCGTACGCGAAGGGCCCGTCGCTCCAGCAGGAGCGGCGGGCCCTTTCCCGTACCGGAGGGGACTAGACGTGGGAGGACTTCCTGATCCGGTCCCTGACCAGCGCGATCGCCAGCACCAGCGCGGCCACCAGCAGCGAGAGCACGACCTGCTCCCGGGCGCTGCCGCCGTCGTAGATCATGTAGCCGAGGACGAAGACGATCATGCCGATCGTCGCCCACGTCAGGTACGGGAAGAGCCACATCCGCACCACCAGCTTCTCCGGCGACTCGCGCAGGATGATCCCGCGCATCCGCAGCTGGGTCACGCAGATGACCAGCCAGACGAAGAGCGCCACCGCACCCGAGGAGTTCAGCAGGAACGCGAAGACGGTGTCCGGCCACTGGTAGTTGAAGAACACCGCGACGAAGCCGAAGACCACCGAGGCCAGGATCGCCGTCCGCGGCACACCGCGCTTGTCGGCCTTGGCGAAGCCCTTCGGCGCGTCCCCGCGCTGCCCGAGCGAGAAGGCCATCCGGGAGGCCGTGTACAGGCCGGAGTTGAGGCAGGAGAGCACGGCGGTCAGGACGATCACGTTCATGATCTGGCCGGCGGCCGGGATGCCGATGGAGTCGAGCGCGGCGACGTACGAGCCCTTCTCGGTGATCGACGGGTCGTTCCACGGCAGCAGCGTCAGCACCACGAAGATCGAGCCCAGGTAGAAGACGCCGATCCGCCAGATCACGCTGTTCGTCGCCTTGGTCACGGCTCGCTGCGGGTCCTCCGACTCACCGGCCGCGAGGGTCACGATCTCGCTGCCCATGAACGAGAAGACGACCATCAGCACACCCGTCAGGATCGCGCCCGCGCCCATCGGGAGGAAGCCGCCCGTGTCCGTGAGGTGCGCGAAGCCCGCGCCCGGGTTGTCCGAGCCCGGCAGCACGCCGAAGACCGCGAGCAGGCCGATCGCCACGAAGGCGGCGATCGCGACGACCTTGATCCCGGCAAACCAGAACTCGAACTCGCCGTACGAGGCCACCGAGCCCAGGTTGGTCGCGGTGAGCACCACCATCACGATCAGCGCCCACGCCCACTGCGGCACCGCCGGGACCCAGCCCTCCAGGATGACCGCGCCCGCGGTCGCCTCGACGGCCAGCACGACCACCCAGAAGAACCAGTACAGCCAGCCGATGGTGAAGCCCGCCCAGCGGCCGAGCGCCTGGTCGGCGTAGGCGGAGAAGGAGCCGGAGGACGGCCGGGCCGCGGCCATCTCGCCGAGCATCCGCATCACGAACACGACCATCGCGCCGACGAGCGCGTACGAGAGGAGGATCGCGGGTCCGGCGGCGGCGATGCCCGAGCCGGAGCCGACGAAGAGGCCGGCGCCGATGACGCCGCCGATCGCGATCATCGACAGATGGCGGTTCTTGAGCCCGGCCTTGAGGCCGTCGGACGGCGGGGTCTGACCGGTGGTGCCGGTGCTGCCGCCTTCCTTGGCGAGGGTCGGCTGCGTGTTCATGAACGCTTCCTTCGGGTGTGGGGGGTGGCTCGGGTCGCGAGCCGGAGCCATGTAACCCGGCGACCGGCCAGTACGGAAGGTTTGACTCCGGATCGTGATTCAGGACATATCCGGGACATAAGGTCCAGACCAGCAGGGCCGGAAGGCCGTGACCCCCCGGGACCAAGGTCCCGACCCCGCTGACGCCTGCCCCGTCCCCGCCGTGCCACACTCGAAGCCATGCGCGTCTACATCGGTTCCGACCACGCCGGCTACGAACTCAAGAACCACCTCGTCGAGTGGCTCACCGCCCACGGCCACGAGCCCGTGGACTGCGGCCCCCACATCTACGACGCCCTCGACGACTACCCGCCGTTCTGCCTGCGCGCCGCCGAGAAGACGGCCGCCGACCCCGACAGCCTCGGCATCGTCATCGGCGGCTCCGGCAACGGCGAGCAGATCGCCGCCAACAAGGTCAAGGGCGTCCGTGCCGCCCTCGCCTGGAGCGAGCAGACCGCCGCCCTCGGCCGCGAGCACAACAACGCCAACGTCGTCGCCGTCGGCGCCCGCATGCACACCGAGGAGGAGGCGACCAAGTTCGTCGAGATCTTCCTCGCCACCCCGTACTCCGGTGACGAGCGCCACACCCGCCGCATCGACATGCTCACCGCCTACGAGACCGAGGGCGTCATGCCCCCGATCCCGGCCCACCACCCCCAGCAGGGCTGAGCCCCACCCGCCCGTGCCGCCGGCCCGCCCGGCGGCACGGCCGCGCGCCGTCCCGTCACCCAGGAGAACCGCCGTGCCCGAGGGGCATACGATCCACCGCCTCGCCCAGGACCACCTGGAGCGCTTCGGAGGCCGCCCCGTCCGCGCGACCAGCCCCCAGGGCAAGTTCTCCGACTCCGCCGCCCTGATCGACGGCTCCGTCCTGGAGACCGCCGAGGCCCACGGCAAACACCTCTTCCTCGGCTTCCGCGACGCCTGGGTCCACATCCACCTCGGCCTCTTCGGCAAGGTCGCCTTCGGCGACGCCCCCGCGCCCCCGCCCACCGACACCGTCCGGCTGCGGCTCGCGAACCCCGAGGCGTACGTCGACCTCCGCGGCCCCACCGCCTGCGCGCTCATCACCGACGCCGAGAAGCGCGCGATCCACGCCCGCCTGGGCCCGGACCCGCTGCGCGACGGCGACGACCCCGGCCCGGCCTGGCGCCGCGTGGCGAGGTCCCGCACCACCATCGCCGCCCTGCTCATGGACCAGAAGGTCATCGCCGGCGTCGGCAACGTCTACCGCGCCGAGGTCCTCTTCCGGCACGGCATCGACCCGTACCGCCCCGGCAAGGACCTCACCGCGGGGGAGTGGACCGCGATCTGGGACGACCTGCGGGCCCTCATGCGCGAGGGCGTCCGCCTCAACCGCATCGACACCGTCCGCCCCGAGCACACCCCCGAGGCCATGGGCCGCCCGCCGCGCGTCGACGACCACGGCGGCGAGGTGTACGTCTACCGGCGCGCGAACCAGCCCTGCCACCTCTGCGGCACCCCGGTCCGCACGGCCGACCTCGCCGCGCGGAACCTCTTCTGGTGCCCCACCTGCCAGCCCCCGGGCGCCGCCTAGAACATGTGCGGCAGCCACGGCGCCACCGGCGACCCGAAGGCCACCGACGCCTCCGCCAGCGCCCCGCCCCGCAGTTCGGTCACCCGGCCCGCGGACGCCAGCGCCGCCAGGCCCGTACCGCCCAGATACGCCGCCCCCAACTCCCGCACCGACAGCGCCAGATCCGCCGCGTCCGACGTACGGGAACAGGTCGCCCCCTTCGCGTCGCCCGACAGCCGCCACCGCCCCGCGTTCCACGGGCAGAAGGCGTCCGCCACCTCGAACACCACGTCCACCGGCGCCTGGTACGTCCGCGCCTCCAGCGCCGCGCCCACGTCCACCAGCCGCGCGAACAGCGCCTCCCGCACGGTCGGTTCGCACCGCCGCACGTCCGACACCAGGTGCTGCCACGCGTCGTCCACCGGCCGGCTGTCGAACCGCACCGTCCGCGTCAGGTCCACCGAGCACAGGAACCGCCACAGCGCCGCCTCCGCCACCGGGTCCAGCCCCCGCAGCTCGCGCACCACCACCGAACCGTCCGCGCCCGCCCACGTCCACTCCGGCTTGACCGCGTAGTACGCGTACCCCACGACCTCCCCGTCCCGCTCCGCCAGCACGCACAGCAGCGGCGACGCCCCGTTCCGCGAGCCCGGCGGATCCAGCACCGGCAGCCGCTCCCACCCGGGCGCGCGGGCCGTCGTCCCCGGCCGCAGCGGCACCATCCGGGCGTACACCGCCTCGGTCACCGCCGAGGACTCCGCCGCGTCCACCATCCGCAGCGCCACTCCGTCCGTGCCCTCCGGCACGTCCAGCCGCACCCGCGTCGTGTCGATCGACCCGCGCTGCGACCAGGTCGCCGCCCCGTACCCGAACCGCCCGTAGATGGCCGGCTCCGACGCGGTCAGCACCGCCAGCGGCTCGCCCAGCTCCCGCACGTCGTCCAGCTGCCGGCGCATCAGCGACGTCAGCATCCCGCGCCTGCGGTGCGTCCCCGCCACGCTCACCATCGTCACCCCGGCCGCCGGCACCGACGCCCCGCCCGGCACCGTCAGCCGGAACGAGAACGCCCCCGCCGTCCCCACCGCCCGGTCCCCCTCCCAGACGCCCAGCGACCGCTCGCACTCGGTCAGCTCGCGCCACAGCGCCCGCTCCTCCGGTTCCTCCGCCAGCCCCCCGAAGGCCAGCTCCAGCGCCGCGAACCAGCGATCCCACTCCGACGGGTCCAGCACCCGCAGTTCAGTCGTCATATGCCATCGATATCAGCGGCCCCCGCCCGAGGCGACCCGATTTCACGCACCTTGTCACCGGGGTACCCCTGCACGGCCGCCGCCCGGGTGGATAGGGTCCAGGCCAATGGCCCACCACGGAGTGCACACGTACACGGCCCGGTTGCGCAGGCGCGCCCACCGGGCCCGCGTCGCGCTGCGCCGGACCGGCGTCGAGTACTTCCGCGGTGGCACCTCCGACCGGCTCGCCTTCGCCGGACTCCTGCTCACCGTCCCCGCCATCGTCTGCGGCACCGTCCTCGACCCGGTCTGGTGCGCGCCCGCCGCCCTCGTCCTGCCCATCGTGGCCGGCGGACTGCTGCTGCGCCCCGCCAGCCTCCTCGGCTTGTACGCGGCGGCGGCCGGCGGCCTCATCGTCGAGTCCGCGATCCTCGGCCCGTACGGAGAAGGACCCGCCCGCGTCACCCCCGGCACCGTCCTGGTGGTCGCCGCCTGCGGCCTCTTCGGCCTGCTCATCGCCCAGTTCCGGGCCCGCGTCGGCGTGCCCTGGCGGCGCGGCGGCACCATGCTCTTCGACCTGCGCGAACGGCTCCGGGTGCAGAGCGCGCTGCCCCGGCTGCCGCGCGGCTGGCACCGCGAGATGGCGCTCCGCCCGGCCGGCGGCCAGTCCTTCTCCGGCGACTTCGTCGTCGCCGCCCGCACCCACGGCGGCCGCACCCTGGAGGTCGTCCTCACCGACGTCTCCGGCAAGGGCATGGACGCCGCCTCCCGCTCCCTGCTGCTCTCCGGCGCCTTCGGCGGCCTGCTCGGCTCGCTCCCGCCGCACGGCTTCCTGCCCGCCGCCAACGGCTACCTGCTCCGGCAGAACTGGGACGAGGGCTTCGCCACCTCCGTCCACCTCGTCCTCGACCTCGACTCCGGCGACTACGAGCTGTACTCCGCCGGCCACCTGCCCGCGCTCCAGCTCCACTCCGGCACCGGCCGCTGGGAGGAGAAGGACGGCGACGGGCCCCTCCTCGGCGTCTACGACGGCGCCGAGTTCCACCCCGTCAAGGGCACCCTGCACCCCGGCGACGTGCTGATGCTCTTCACCGACGGGCTCGTCGAAGCCGCCGACCGCGACCTCGCCGAGGGCATCGACCGGCTCACCGGCGAGGCCGACCGCTGTGTCCCCGGCGGCTTCGAGGGCGTCGCCTGGCACCTCATCGAGGCCGTCGCCAAGGACGTCAACGACGACCGCGCGCTCGTCCTCATCTCCCGCCCCGCCTGAACCTTTCGGAGCTGTGGCGCGTCCCACGATTCGTCACCCCCCGCCGAGGGCAAAGGGGTTGGTGGCACGATGGAGGCGCGGGGGTGTCCAGATGCATACCCCGGGCTGGGCAGGGACCGACCGAGGGTGTGATCAGTTGTGGCCATTTCGCTGTCTGTGGTGTTGCTGTTGGCGATCGTGCTCGTGGTGCTGATCCGCGGCGGAAGCCTCAAGGGCGGGCCCGCCGTGGTCGCCGTCCTCTTCGGCTTCTTCCTCGCCTCCACGGGCATGGCCGACGACATCCAGCGCTTCCTGGACTCGATAACCCAGACGATCAGTGCCGTGAAGTTCTGACGCCGGAGTTCTGGCGCCGGACCTCCGGCTCCGGCCGGAAACGGCTCCGGCCGGAAACGGCTCCGGCCCGGCCCCTCGACGAGGGACCGGGCCGGAGCCGTACAAGAGCGGGCGACGGGAATCGAACCCGCGTAGCTAGTTTGGAAGACTAGGGCTCTACCATTGAGCTACGCCCGCACGGGACGCGCCACGGGCACGAAGGCCGCGGCACGGACAGCATGGTAGCCGGTCCGGAGCCGTCCGTGCACGCCCCGGAAAACCGGGGGCCTCGCAGCGTCTCCGTCCATGTACCCTACGTGTCGCACCGACGGGGTGTGGCGCAGCTTGGTAGCGCGTCCGCTTTGGGAGCGGAAGGCCGTGGGTTCAAATCCCGCCACCCCGACCAGCATGATCCTCACGTCCCCCTCGGGGCCCCGACCTCGCGGGTTCTTGATCACGTTGTGGGGCTGCTCCCACGTGCGGTTACTATGCAAGCTGCGAGCCCGTGTGTCTTTCTGACCGGGCCCATCGGCCGGAACCGCCCCGCGCGGCCCGTCCGGAATCCAGGAATCAGCCACAAGGAGACCGAACCGTGAAGAGCGCCGTGGAGACCCTGAACCCGACCCGGGTTCGGCTCACTGTCGAGGTGCCCTTCGAGGAGCTCAAGGACAGCCTCGACGCGGCGTACAAGAAGATCAACCAGCAGGTCACGGTCAAGGGCTTCCGCAAGGGCAAGATCCCGGCTCGTGTGATCGACCAGCGGTTCGGCCGCGGCGCCGTGCTGGAGGAGGCCGTCAACGACGCGCTCCCGAAGTTCTACACCGAGGCCGTGAACGAGGCCGAGGTCAACGTGCTCGGCCAGCCCGAGGTCGACATCACCGAGCTGAAGGACGGCGAGCTGCTGGCCTTCACCGCCGAGGTCGACGTCCGCCCGGCCATCGAGATCCCGGACTACTCCGGCATCGAGGTCGAGGTCGACGCGGTCGAGGTCACCGACGAGGACGTCGAGAAGTCCGTGGAGCAGCTCCGCGAGCGCTTCGCGTCCACCGCCAAGGTCGACCGCGCCGCCGCCGAGGGCGACGTCGTGACCGTGGACCTGACCGCCAAGGTCGACGGCGAGGTGCTGCCCGACGGCGTCGCCGACGGCGTGAAGTACACCATCGGCTCCGGCGAGCTGCTGGACGGCATCGACGCCGCCGTCACCGGCCTGGAGGCCGGCGGCGAGGCCACCTTCACCTCGCAGCTGAAGGGCGGCTCCGCCGCGGGCAAGGACGCCGAGGTCACCGTCAAGGTCACCGAGGTCGCCGCCCGTGAGCTCCCCGAGCTGGACGACGAGTTCGCGCAGATGGCGTCGGAGTTCGACACCCTCGACGAGCTCAAGGCCGACAGCCGCAAGCGCCTCGAGAACATGAAGCAGTTCGACCAGGCCACCCAGGCCCAGGAGCGCGTCCTGGAGAAGTTCCTGGAGCTGGCGGAGATCCCCGTCCCCGAGAAGCTCCTCGAGGACGAGATCAACACCCGCAAGCACAACCTGGAGCACCACCAGCTCGGCCAGATGGGCCTGAGCCTGGAGAAGTACCTGGAGCTCCAGGGCAAGACGGTCGAGGAGTTCGAGGCCGAGACCAAGGAGCAGGCGGTCAAGGGCATCAAGACCCAGTTCCTCCTCGACGAGCTCGTCTCCAAGGAGAAGCTGAACGTCGAGCAGGACGAGCTCACCGAGCACCTGTTCCGCCGTGCCGCCTCCTCCGGCATGTCCCCCGACCAGTTCGCCCAGGCCGTCGTCCAGGGCGGCCAGGTGCCGATGCTGGTCGGCGAGGTCGCCCGCGGCAAGGCCCTCGCGGTCGTCGTCGAGGCCGCCAAGGTCGTCGACACCAACGGCGAGGTCGTGGACCTCTCCGACGACGAGGACGAGGCCGAGGCCGCCGCCGAGACGGTCGAGGCCGCCGGCGAGGCCGAGGCCGCCGAGGAGAAGTGACAGCCCCACCCGGCTGACCACCGAGGCCCGCGCCTCGCGCACCACCCTCGCGTCACGGGCCCGGCCGCACAGCAGTGCGGCCGGGCCCGTGGCCGTACGCGGACCTTTTATGCGCCGCCAACTACCTTGCGCTCCCAGCGAACAGTTCGGGAACCGGGATGGCGTTGTCCTACCTGCGCGTTAGGGTCCATGGATACGGGGGCACTGCCCTCAGAACGAGACGCTGAGACGGCCCGGGGCCGTCGGAGACGAGCAGGTGGATACGTGACGAATCTGAAGCCTTACGCCGCGGGTGAGCCGTCCATCGGTGGCGGCCTCGGCGACCATGTCTACAACCGGCTGCTCGGCGAGCGCATCATCTTCCTCGGCCAGCAGGTCGACGACGACATCGCCAACAAGATCACCGCCCAGATGCTCCTCCTGGCCGCCGACCCGGAGAAGGACATCTACCTCTACATCAACAGCCCCGGTGGCTCCGTGACGGCCGGCATGGCCGTCTACGACACCATGCAGTACATCCCGAACGACGTCGTCACCATCGGGATGGGCATGGCGGCCTCCATGGGCCAGTTCCTGCTCACCGGCGGCACCCCCGGCAAGCGCTTCGCGCTGCCGAACACCGACATCCTGATGCACCAGGGCTCCGCCGGCATCGGCGGCACCGCCTCCGACATCAAGATCCAGGCCGAGTACCTGCTGCGCACCAAGACGCGCATGGCCGAGATCACCGCGCACCACTCCGGCCAGACCGTCGAGACGATCATCCGCGACGGCGACCGCGACCGCTGGTTCACCGCGGAGGAGGCCAAGGACTACGGCCTCATCGACGACATCATCACGCACGCCGCGGGCGTTCCGGGCGGCGGCGGCACGGGCGCCTGAGCGCCGGCAGCACGCAGCAGAGCCCCCAGCCCCCGCTGAACGCCACCAGGACGGTGAACACCCAGATGCAGAACAACCTCTCCCCGAGCGGCCTCTACACCGGCGCGCCGATGGACAGCCGCTACGTCGTCCCGCGCTTCGTCGAGCGCACCTCGCAGGGCGTGCGCGAGTACGACCCGTACGCGAAGCTCTTCGAGGAGCGCGTGATCTTCCTCGGCGTGCAGATCGACGACGCCTCCGCCAACGACGTCATGGCGCAGCTGCTGTGCCTGGAGTCGATGGACCCGGACCGCGACATCTCGATCTACATCAACAGCCCGGGCGGCTCCTTCACGGCCCTCACGGCCATCTACGACACGATGCAGTTCGTGAAGCCCGACATCCAGACGGTCTGCATGGGCCAGGCGGCCTCCGCCGCGGCCGTGCTGCTCGCCGCCGGCACCCCCGGCAAGCGGATGGCCCTGCCGAACGCCCGTGTGCTGATCCACCAGCCCTCCGGCGGCACCGGCCGCGAGCAGCTCTCCGACCTGGAGATCGCGGCCAAGGAGATCCTGCGCATGCGCGACCAGCTGGAGACCATGCTGGCCAAGCACTCCACCACGCCGATCGAGAAGATCCGCGAGGACATCGAGCGCGACAAGATCCTAACGGCCGAGGACGCCCTGGCGTACGGCCTGGTCGACCAGATCGTCTCCACCCGCAAGAGCACCGCCGCCGCGGCGCACTGACGCCCGACCTTCCCTCGGCACGGTTCACGCGGCCCTGACGGCCCGTGTGGCCGAATCGCGACCATGTGAACCGTGCCAAGGGGGGCCCGAACGGGGGGCCCGGCAAGGTACCGTCGAATATGAGGCACCAGGAGTCGCTGAACCAAGCGCTCCCAGGCGAAGGGGAAGCACCTCGTGGCACGCATCGGTGATGGCGGCGACCTGCTCAAGTGCTCGTTCTGCGGAAAGAGCCAGAAGCAGGTGAAGAAGCTCATCGCGGGACCCGGTGTGTACATCTGCGACGAGTGCATCGACCTCTGCAACGAGATCATCGAAGAGGAACTGGCGGAGACGAGCGAGGTGCGCTGGGAGGAACTCCCCAAGCCCCGCGAGATCTACGAGTTCCTGGAGGGGTACGTCGTCGGCCAGGAGCCGGCGAAGAAGGCCCTCTCCGTCGCCGTGTACAACCACTACAAGCGCGTCCAGGCCGGCGAGAACGGCGGCGCGCAGGGCCGGGACGACGCCATCGAACTGGCCAAGTCCAACATCCTGCTGCTGGGCCCCACGGGCTCCGGCAAGACGCTCCTCGCGCAGACGCTGGCCCGCATGCTCAACGTCCCGTTCGCCATCGCCGACGCGACGGCGCTGACGGAGGCCGGCTACGTCGGCGAGGACGTCGAGAACATCCTGCTCAAGCTGATCCAGGCCGCGGACTACGACGTCAAGAAGGCCGAGACCGGGATCATCTACATCGACGAGATCGACAAGGTCGCCCGTAAGAGCGAAAACCCGTCGATCACGCGCGACGTCTCCGGCGAGGGCGTGCAGCAGGCCCTGCTGAAGATCCTGGAGGGCACCACGGCCTCCGTCCCGCCGCAGGGCGGCCGGAAGCACCCGCACCAGGAGTTCATCCAGATCGACACGACGAACGTGCTCTTCATCGTGGGCGGCGCCTTCGCCGGCCTGGAGAAGATCATCGAGTCGCGGGCGGGCGCCAAGGGCATCGGCTTCGGGGCGACCATCCGCTCCAAGCGCGAGATCGAGGCGAGCGACCAGTTCCAGGAGGTCATGCCGGAGGACCTGGTGAAGTTCGGGATGATCCCCGAGTTCATCGGCCGTCTCCCCGTCATCACCTCGGTCCATAACCTGGACCGCGAGGCGCTGCTGAAGATCCTCGTCGAGCCGCGCAACGCGCTGGTGAAGCAGTACCAGCGCCTCTTCGAACTCGACGGCGTGGAGCTGGACTTCGACCGCCCGGCCCTGGAGGCCATCGCCGACCAGGCCATCCTCCGCGGCACCGGCGCGCGCGGCCTGCGCGCCATCATGGAGGAGGTCCTCCAGTCGGTGATGTACGAGGTCCCCTCCCGCAAGGACGTGGCCCGCGTCGTCATCACGGCGGACGTCGTCCGCAACAACGTGAACCCGACCCTGGTCCCCAGGATCGTCAAGAACGACGGCCGCCACGAGAAGTCGGCGTAACCGCCACGAGAACGCCGAAGGGGCGCCCCACCGGAATCCCGGCGGGGCGCCCCTTCGCATGGGCCCGGCGCGTCAGATCTTGACGCGGACCTCCTTGCGGAGCTTGGCGGCGATCGCCGAGACCTCGTCGATGGTCCCGCCCTTGCCGGCCATCATGTCGCTCAGGCTGAAGTGCGTGACGTAGCCGAGGGTGCTGTGGTCGCCCCAGACGCAGAACGGCATGGTGACCTCCTTGGGGCCGATGCCCCCGGACTCCTCACCCGTCGGTGCCTTGATCTCCTGGCACTTCATCACGGCGCCGTTCAGCTCCGCCGGTGTGACCGTCCGGGGCTCGCCGACCAGCTCGCCCTTCTCCTTCGGGTCCGACTCGGCCTCGATCTCGGCCTTGATGCCGGCGAAGACGTTGTCGACGGCCTGCTCCGGGTCGTCGATCTCGCCGTACGCACCGCCGAACGCCAGCATCTTCCCGGCGAGCGGGTTGGACTTGTCCTCCGTCTTCCAGGAGGCGTTGGCCCGCTGGGCCCCCTTCACGCCGTACTTCTCGGCGTCCTTGATGAAGTCGTCCTCGCTGGACTGCTTGCCCGAGCTCGGGTCCTTCTTGTACTCGCCCAGCACCGTCTCCGGCGTCACCAGCTTGTGCGGGCCGTCGTTCGCGACGGAGGCGCCGCCCCCGCCGCCGATCAGGAAGTACGCGCCGACCGCGATGGCCGCGACGACCGCGACCGCGCCGATGATCAGCGGGGTCTTGGACTTCTTCGGGGCCGGGGGGTGCGGGACGTAGCCGCCGGGGCCCTGGGGGGCGCCGTACTGCGGCTGCTGGCCGTACGGGTTCGGCTGCTGCTGCGGGTAGCCGTACGGCGGCTGCTGCGGCGGCACGCCCTGCGGCGCCTGCTGGGGGTAGCCGTAACCGGGCTGCTGCTGGCCGTACGGGCCGGGCTGCTGGCCGTACGGCCCGGGCTGCTGCGGCTGCTGGCCCCCGTACGGACCCGGCTGGTTGTAGCTCATCGACTGCTTCCCCTCACAGGACGTTTATGCGTAGCGAACATCCTGTCGGAAGCCGCCCGGTCATGGGGCGCCGGGGGTCACACCGTTACCGAACAATCGCGTTTCGGGACACGGCGGCCACACCCCTAAACTGGGCCCGTGACCGAGAACACTCAGCAGCAGACAGCGCCCACCACCGAACTGCCGACCCAGTACGCGCCGGCCGAGGTAGAGGGGCCGCTGTACGAGCGCTGGGTAGAGCGCGGCTACTTCACGGCGGACGCGAAGAGCGAGAAGCCGCCGTACACCATCGTCATCCCGCCGCCGAACGTCACCGGTTCCCTCCACCTGGGCCACGCCTTCCAGCACACGCTGATGGACGCCCTCACCCGCCGCAAGCGCATGCAGGGCTTCGAGTCCCTGTGGCTGCCCGGCATGGACCACGCCGGCATCGCCACCCAGAACAAGGTCGAGCAGCAGCTCGCCGAGGAGGGCAAGTCCCGCCACGACCTGGGCCGCGAGGAGTTCGTCGAGCGCGTCTGGCGGTGGAAGGAGGAGTACGGCGGCAAGATCCTCGGCCAGATGCGCCGCCTCGGCGACGGCGTCGACTGGAGCCGCGAGCGCTTCACCATGGACGAGGGCCTGTCCCGGGCCGTCCAGACCATCTTCAAGAAGCTCTACGACGACGAGCTGATCTACCGCGCCGAGCGCATCATCAACTGGTGCCCGCGCTGCCTCACCGCGATCTCCGACATCGAGGTCGAGTACCAGGAGGACGCCGGCGAGCTGGTCTCCATCCGGTACGGCGAGGGCGAGGACTCCCTCGTCGTCGCGACGACCCGCGCCGAGACGATGCTCGGCGACACCGCCGTCGCCGTCCACCCGGAGGACGAGCGGTACCAGCACCTCGTCGGCAAGCAGATCAAGCTGCCGCTGACCGACCGCACCATCCCGGTCGTCGCCGACGAGCACGTCGACCCCGAGTTCGGCACCGGCGCCGTCAAGGTGACCCCGGCGCACGACCCGAACGACTTCGCCATCGGCCAGCGCCACGACCTGCCGTCGCTGACCGTCATGGACGAGCACGGCGTCATCACCGTCCACGGCCCCTTCCTCGGCCTGGACCGCTTCGAGGCCCGCTCCGCGGTCGTCGGCGCGCTCCGCGAGCAGGGCCGGATCGTCGCCGAGAAGCGCCCGTACATGCACTCCGTCGGGCACTGCTCGCGCTGCAAGACGACCGTCGAGCCGCGTCTGTCGATGCAGTGGTGGGTCGACGTCAAGCCGCTCGCCAAGGCCGCCGGCGACGCGGTCCGCGACGGCCGCGTCGCGATCCATCCGGCCGACATGTCGAAGCGCTACTTCGACTGGGTCGACAACATGAACGACTGGTGCATCTCGCGCCAGCTGTGGTGGGGCCACCGCATCCCGATCTGGTACGGCCCCGACGGCGAGATCGTCTGCGTCGGCCCCGACGAGCAGCCGCCGGCGGGCGAGGGCTGGCACCAGGACACCGACGTCCTCGACACCTGGTTCTCCTCCGGCCTGTGGCCGTTCTCCACCCTCGGCTGGCCGGAGAAGACCCCGGACCTGGAGAAGTTCTACTCCACCGACGTCCTGCTCACCGGCCACGACATCATCTTCTTCTGGGTCGCCCGGATGATGATGTTCGGCCTGTACGCGATGGACGGCGAGGTCCCGTTCCGGACCATCGCCCTCACCGGCCTGGTCCGCGACGAGCGCGGCAAGAAGATGTCGAAGTCCTTCGGCAACGTCGTGGACCCCCTGGACTGGATGGACAGGTACGGCTCCGACGCCGTCCGCTTCACCCTGGCCAAGGGCGCCAACCCGGGCACCGACGTCCCGATCGGCGAGGACTGGGTCCAGGCGTCCCGGAACTTCGCCAACAAGATCTGGAACGCGACCCGCTTCGCGATGATGAACGGCGCCACGACCGAGGGCCCGCTGCCGGACGCCGCCGCGATGTCGGCGACCGACCGCTGGATCCTGTCGCGGCTCAACAAGACGGTCGAGCAGGTCGACGCGTACTACGACGACTTCCAGTTCGCCAAGCTGAGCGAGGCGCTCTACCACTTCGCGTGGGACGAGGTCTTCGACTGGTACGTCGAGCTGTCGAAGACGACGTTCTTCGCCGGCGGCGAGGGCGCGAAGGTCTCCGGCCGGGTCCTCGGCGAGGTCCTGGACGTCCTGATGCGCCTGCTGCACCCGGTGATGCCGTTCGTCACCGAGACGCTGTGGACCACCCTCACCGGCCGCGAGTCGATCGTCATCGCCGAGTGGCCGGCCGACTCCGGCTTCCGCGACGAGGCCGCGGAGCAGGAGATCGAGCTGGTCCAGCGGGTCGTCACCGAGGTCCGCCGCTTCCGCTCGGACCAGGGCCTCCAGCCCGGCCAGAAGGTCCCGGCCCGCCTGGAGCTGGCCGGCACCGCGCTCGCCCCGCACGAGGCCGCCATCCGCCAGCTGCTGCGCCTTCAGCCGGAGGGCGAGGGCTTCGCGGCCACCGCCTCCCTGCCGGTCGCCGGCTGCACCGTCGCGCTGGACCTGTCCGGCACCATCGACGTCGCGGCCGAGCGCAAGCGGCTCGCGAAGGACCTGGCCGCTGCTGAGAAGGAGAAGGCCCAGGCCGAGGCCAAGCTCGGCAACGAGGCGTTCCTCGCCAAGGCCCCCGACAACGTCGTGGACAAGATCAAGGGCCGCCTCGCCAAGGCGGACGAGGACATCGCCCGCATCCAGGCCCAGCTGGAGAAGCTGCCGCAGGCCTGACGCGGACCCGACGCGGACGGCGGAAGGGCCCGGGACCGGTGCGGTCCCGGGCCCTTCCCCGTGCCCACGGGGCCGGAAGGCTGACGAAGTGCCTGATCTCACAGCAGACGGGACTTCAGGTCCACGGCGTCGGGACCAAGGACCCTGGATGATGGAGACATGGTCCGCCTCCCCACCCTTCCCGCGCTGCGCCGCCGCGTGGACCGGTGGGCCGGATCGGCCCCGGCCCTGGACGTCGTCGCCGCGCTCAGCGCGTTCGCGCTCATGCTGCTCGACGTGCCGGGCCTGGCCCGCGCCGACAACTCCCTCACCGGCGTCACCGCCACCCTGGTCCTCGCGGCCGGCGCCGCGTCCCTGGTGCTGCGCCGGCGGGCGCCCTGGCTGCCGTACCTCGTCGCCCTCGCGCTGATGGGCTGGCTGCACGAGGTCACCCTCGTCCAGTTCGCGCTCTACTCCATCGGGCGCTTCCGGGGGCGCCGGGCCGCCGTCGCCGCCACCCTGCTCTACACGGGCGTGGCGTACGCGTACTTCCAGCTGCCCGGCTGGCCCGCCCGGCACGGCGACACCCTCAGCGACTTCCTCAGCCTGGTCGTGCCGATCGGCGTCCTCGCGGCCGGCGTCGGCATCGCCGCCCACCGCCACGACCTCGTCAGCGCCCTGGAGGTCCAGCGGCGCGAGGCCGCCGCCCGGCAGGCCGTCCAGGAGGAGCGCATCCAGGTCGGGAGGGACGTCCACGACCTGGTCGGACGCGAGCTGACCGTGCTCGCCGTACGCGCCGAGGTGCTGGCCGTACGGGCCCGCGGAGAGGCCCACCGGAAGGACTTCGAGGAGCTCGCCGACACCGCCCGGCGCGCCCACCTCATGCTCAACGAGACGCTGGTGCGGCGCGCCGACCGAGACGGCGCCACACGCGGCCTGGAGGGCCTCGCGGACCTGGCCGCGGAGAGCGAGCGGATGGGCAGCCCGGTCGACCTGGACGTGGCCGAGGAGGTCAAGGCGCTGTCGCCGCTGCGCCAGACGGCCGTCCACCGGGTGGTCCAGGAGTGCCTGACGAACGCGGCCAAGCACGCGCCCGGCCTGCCCGTCCGGGTGGGCATCGGCGTCGAGGGCCCGGACCTGTGGATCGAGGTCCGCAACCCGCTGCCGAAGACCCCGCCGGACCGCGCGCCCGTCTCCACCGGCACGGGGCTCGTCTCCATGGACGAGCGGGTCGCCACCATGGGCGGCACCTTCACGGCGGGGGAGAAGGACGGCGCGTACGTGGTCCGGGCGACCCTCCCCTCCGGCCTCCCGCGCTGACCCCCGCGGCCACCGGCCGACGGCAGGGGGCTGCCGGCCCGACGGCAGGGGAGGGGCTAGCGGCCCGACTCCGCCTTGCCCAGCACCCGCTGGAGGCCGTCGAAGTCCTCCACGCAGCGGCCCGAGCCCAGGGCCACGCAGTCCAGGGGCGCGTCCGCCACGAAGACCGGGATGCCCGTCGCCGACGCCATCCTGAGGTCGAGCCCCGGCAGCAGGGCGCCGCCGCCGGTCAGCACGATGCCGTGCTCCATGACGTCGCCGGACAGCTCCGGCGGGCACTCCTCCAGCGTGGTCCGCACCGCCGCGATGACCGCCTCCACCGGTTCGTCCAGCGCCTGCCGGACCTCCGGGACGGTCAGCTCCACCGTCCTCGGCAGACCGCTGACCTTCTCCCGGCCGCGCACCGTGAAGGTGCGCCGCTCGAACTCCTCGCCGCCCGGGACCGGCCACGCCGAACCGATCGCCACCTTCACGTCCTCGGCCGTCCGCTCGCCGACCAGCAGCGAGTGCGCCCTGCGGACGTGGTCGGCGACCGCCGCGTCGAAGCGGTCGCCGCCGACCCGCAGGGACTGCGCGGTGACGATGCCGCCGAGCGAGATCACCGCCACCTCGGTGGTGCCGCCGCCGATGTCCACCACCATGGAGCCGCGCGCGTCGGAGACCGGCAGGCCCGCCCCGATCGCCGCCGCCATCGGCTCCTCGATGAGGTGGACGGCCCGCGCGCCGGCCGCGACGGAGGCGTGCACGATGGCCCGCCGCTCGACCGGGGTGACCCCGCTCGGCACGCAGGCGACCATCCGGGTGCGGGGGCGGCGGCGCCCCGGGACGGCCTTGCGGACGAAGTGCCGGATCATCTCCTCCGCCGCCTCGTAGTCGCTGATCACCCCGTCGCGCAGCGGCCGGATCGCGGTGATGGACCCCGGCGTCCGGCCGATGGTCTCCTTCGCCTCGGCGCCGACCGCGAGCGCGTGCCGGGAGCCCTCCTGGACCGCCACCACGGACGGCTCGTTGAGCACGATGCCCCGCCCCCGCGCGTAGAGGAGGGTGTTGGCCGTGCCGAGATCGATGCCTATGTCCATGATCGCCAAGTTTGCCGGGCGGCCCCGGCGGACGGCGGGCCGAAGGTCCCGAAAGGGGGAGGTCCATGGTCCTGTCGGTGGGCCTCCGTAGACTTGGGTCCGTGAGTGACCCGAGCGACCAGAGCGACCACGCCGACGGCTTCGACGACCTCGTCGACGAAGCGACGGACCGAGACCCCGACCTGGCGGTGATCGAGGCCGGCAGCCGCACCCTGCGCGCCCTCGCCGGACCGCCGCAGGGCGACCCCGTGCCTTCCCGCCCCGAGGACCCGGAGCTGGACGCGGCCCTGCGCGAGGTCGAGACCGAGCTCTCGACCCGCTGGGGCGAGACCAAGCTGGAGCCGTCCGTCAAGCGGATCGCGGCGCTCATGGACGTGCTGGGCGAGCCGCAGCGCGCGTACCCCTCGATCCACATCACGGGCACCAACGGCAAGACGTCGACCGCCCGCATGATCGAGTCCCTGCTCGCCGCCTTCGAGCTGCGCACCGGCCGCTACACCTCGCCGCACGTGCAGACGATCACCGAGCGGATCAGCCTGGACGGCGCCCCGGTCTCCGCCGAGCGGTTCATCGAGACGTACCAGGACGTCAAGCCGTACGTGGAGCTGGTCGACGCCCGGGAGGAGTACCGCCTCTCGTTCTTCGAGGTCCTCACCGCAATGGCCTACGCGGCCTTCGCGGACGCCCCGGTCGACGTGGCGATCGTCGAGGTCGGCATGGGCGGCACCTGGGACGCGACCAACGTGATCGACGGCTCCGTCGCCGTCGTCACCCCGATCGACCTCGACCACACCGACCGGCTCGGCGAGACGACCGGCGCGATCGCGGGCGAGAAGTCCGGGATCATCAAGGAGGGCGCGACCGTCATCCTGGCCCAGCAGCCGGTGGACGCCGCCCAGGTGCTGCTGAAGAAGGCCGTCGACGTCGACGCGACGGTGGCCCGCGAGGGCATGGAGTTCGGCGTCGTCTCCCGCGAGGTGGCCGTCGGCGGCCAGCTGCTGACCCTGCGCGGTCTCGGCGGCGAGTACGAGGACGTCTTCCTGCCGCTGTACGGCGCCCACCAGGCGCACAACGCGGCGGTGGCGCTCGCCGCCGTCGAGGCGTTCTTCGGCATCGGCGCCGAACACGCCCGCACCCTCGACATCGAGACCGTCCGGCGGGCCTTCGCGCAGACGTCGTCGCCGGGCCGGCTGGAGGTCGTCCGCTCGTCCCCGACGGTCGTCCTCGACGCCGCGCACAACCCGCACGGGGCCCGCGCCACCGCCGAGGCCGTCTCGGAGTCCTTCGGTTTCTCCCGGCTCATCGGCGTCGTCTCCACCAGCGGCGACAAGGACGCCCGGGGGCTGCTCGAAGCCTTCGAGCCGATCTTCGCGGAGATCGTCGTCACGCAGAACTCCACCTCCCGCGCCACCGACGTCGACGCGCTCGCCGCGGTCGCCGTCGAGGTGTTCGGCGAGGACCGGGTCGTCGTGGAGCCGCGGCTGCCCGACGCCCTGGAGGCGGCGATCACGCTCGCCGAGGAAGAGGCCGAGTACGGCGGCGCCGGCGTGCTGGTGACCGGTTCGATCTTCACGGTCGGCGACGCCCGGCTGCTGCTCAAGAGGGGCTGACCCGGACATGCGCGTGCTCTGCTCCTCCACCCTGATCGGCGAGTTCTTCGTCATCGGCTTCGCCGGTCTCGTCGCCATGAAGGACGACAGCCTCACCACCTCCACCGTGTGGTGGGTGTGCGGCGTCGCGATGGTCCTCTCCGTGCTGCTGTGCGGGATGGTCACCCGGCCCGGCGGCGTGCAGCTCGGCTGGGCGCTCCAGATCGGGCTGGTCATCAGCGGTTTCTTCGTGCCCGTCATGTACTTCCTCGGGGCCGTCTTCGCCGTGCTGTGGTGGTGCTCGGTGCACTACGGACGCAAGGTGGACGAGATCAAGGCCGGCTGGGCCGCCTCCGAGGGCGCCCGGGGAACCGCAGGGCCTGACGCTGCGTGACGGGGGGCGGTGCGGGCCCTGTAGATTCAGAGGCCCGCACATCCCTCCCCTAAGGAGTTCCTCCCGTGAGCCAGCGCACGCTCGTCCTGCTGAAGCCCGACGCGGTCCGCCGCGGTCTCGTCGGCGAGATCATCGGCCGCATCGAGCGTAAGGCCGGCTGGACCCTCGCGGCCCTGGAGCTGCGCGAGCTGGACCAGGCGACGCTGGAGCAGCACTACGGCGAGCACAAGGGCAAGCCCTTCTACGAGCCGCTGATGGGCTTCATGTCCTCCGGTCCGGTCGTCGCGCTCGTCGTCGAGGGCGAGCGGGTCATCGAGGGCGTCCGCCAGCTGGCCGGTCCGACCGACCCGATCGCCGCCGCCCCGGGTTCCATCCGCGGCGACTACGGCACCATCGTCCGCGAGAACCTCATCCACGCCTCGGACTCCGAGGAGTCCGCCGCGCGCGAGCTCAAGATCTTCTTCCCCGGACTCGCGTGACCCCTCCCTGACCGGCCGCTGACCCCCCGTCAGCCGAACGGCAGCCAGATGTGGGGCGACCGAAGGAATTCGGCCGCCCCCAGGCATATGAACGCCAATCCCGGGAACGGATCGCCGCAACCTACCGTCACCTAGTACAGAGGTGGACCAGCGCGCGCCATCCGCGTGAGCGGCACTACGATGAAAACTCTTCGCCGCACCACCCTCAGCCATGGGAAACAAGGGGAACTTCATGTCGTTCATCGGCCGTGACATGGCTGTCGACCTCGGGACCGCCAACACGCTGGTGTACGTCAGGGGTCGAGGCATCGTCCTCAACGAGCCGTCCGTCGTCGCGATCAACACCAACACCGGCGGGATCCTCGCGGTGGGTGCCGAGGCGAAGAAGATGATCGGCAGGACCCCCGGCAACATCGTCGCCGTCCGCCCGCTGAAGGACGGCGTCATCGCCGACTTCGAGATCACGGAGCGGATGCTCCGTTACTTCATCCTCAAGATCCACAAGCGCCGCTACCTCGCCCGCCCCCGCGTCGTCGTCTGCGTGCCCTCCGGCATCACCGGCGTCGAGCGCCGCGCCGTCATCGAGGCGTCCACCCAGGCCGGCGCCCGCCAGGTGCACATCATCGAGGAGCCCATGGCCGCCGCCATCGGTTCCGGCCTCCCCGTCCACGAGGCCACCGGCAACATGGTCGTCGACATCGGCGGCGGCACCACCGAGGTCGCCGTGATCTCCCTCGGAGGAATCGTCACGGCACAGTCCATCCGGGTGGCCGGTGACGAGCTGGACAACGCGATCATCCAGCACATCAAGAAGGAGTACTCGCTCCTCCTCGGCGAGCGCACCGCCGAACAGATCAAGATCACCATCGGTTCGGCCTACGACCTGGAGCAGGACGAGCACACCGAGATCCGCGGCCGCGACCTCGTCTCCGGCCTCCCCAAGACCGTCGTCATCTCGGCCGCCGAGGTCCGCAAGGCCATCGAGGAGCCGGTCAACGCGATCGTCGACGCCGTGAAGACCACCCTCGACAAGTGCCCGCCGGAGCTCTCCGGTGACGTGATGGACCGCGGCATCGTTCTCACGGGTGGCGGCGCCCTGCTGCGCGGCCTCGACGAGCGGCTGCGCCGCGAGACCGGCATGCCGATCCACATCGCCGAGGACCCGCTCGACTCGGTCGCCCTCGGATCCGGCAAGTGCGTCGAGGAGTTCGAGGCCCTCCAGCAGGTCCTGGACGCCCAGCCGCGCCGCTGACCCGCCGGCCGGGCGGAAGCCCGTACGGCACGAACATCTGCACAACGAACCACGAGGGAAGGGCACGGCCGCCGCACGTGAGGGACACACGAGAGAGCCGGCTGCTCCTGGTGCTGCTGGTCGCCATCGCGTTCGCGCTGATCACGGTGGACATCCGCGGCGGCCAGGAGTCGCCGGTCGACGGCGCCCGGCAGGCCGCCGCCGCCGTCTTCGGCCCCGTCGAGAACGGCGTCGCGGCGGCCGTCGACCCCATCGGCAACGCCATAGGCGCCGTCCGCGACTCCGGCGAGCGGCACACCCGCATCGCCGCCCTGGAGAAGGAGAACGCCGAGCTCAAGGCGGAGCTGGGCAGCGACGACCGCAACCGCAACCGGCTGCGCGAACTCGACGCCCTGCTCAAGACCGCCGGCGCCGGCCAGTACGGCATCAAGGGCGCCCAGGTCATCGCCATAGGGTCGGCCCAGGGCTTCTCCTGGACCGTCACCCTCGACGTCGGCGCCCGCGACGGCATCCAGCGCGACATGACCGTCCTCAACGGCGCCGGACTCGTCGGCCGGGTCACCACCGTCGGCCCGTCCACCTCCACGGTCCTGCTCGCCAACGACCCCGACTTCACCGTCGGCACCCGCATGGAGAAGTCCGACGAACTCGGCTTCGCCACCGGCCAGGGCGACCGCCCGCTCCTCGTCCAGCTCCTCAACGGCAAGGCGAAGGTGAAGCCCGGCGACCGCCTCGTCACCTTCGGCTCGGCCGGCGACCGGCCCTTCGTGCCCGGCGTGCCCGTCGGCGAGATCATCCGCGTCGACCCGATGGGCGGCGGGCTCACCCGGAACGTGTACGTGCGCCCGTACGTCGGCTTCAGCAAGCTCGACATCGTCGGCGTCGTCGTCCAGGCGCCCCGCTCCGACCCGCGCGACACCGTGCTGCCGCCGAAGCCGAAGCCCGCGCCGACCGTCACCGTCACGGTCACCGCGAAGCCGCCCGCCGACGGCGGCCAGGCGAACGAACAGCCCCAGGGCCAGGCCGAGCGGCCCGTCCAGGAGCAGGCACCGCAGGACCAGGGCCAGGCTCAGGACCAGGCCCAGCAGCCCGACGGCCAGGCGGCCGCGCCGGACGACCAGGAGGACGCGACACCGTGAAGTTCAACCGCATCCTCCTCTCCGCGACGCTGATCGTCGTCGCGCTCGTCGTCCAGGTCTCCGTCCTCGCCCGGCTCCAGCTCCCCGGCGCCGTCCCCGACCTGGTCCTCCTCACCGTCGTCGCCCTCGCGCTCGTCCACGGCCCCGTCACCGGCTCGCTCGTCGGCTTCTCCGCCGGCCTCCTCGCCGACCTGGCCCCGCCCGCCGACCACGCCGCCGGCCGCTACGCCCTGGTGCTCTGCGTCGTCGGCTACCTCGTCGGCCTCGCCCGCCCCGAGAACGGCCGCTTCACCTCCGCGATCGGCCCGATGGCCGCCGTCGTCGCCGCGGCCGTCGGCTCCACTCTGCTCTACGCGGGCGTCGGCGCCCTCGTCGGCGACACCGCCGCCCGCCACGTCGGCCTCGGCTCCCTGCTGTTCACCGCGGTGGTGTACGACCTGCTGCTGGCGCCGTTCACGGTGCCGCTCGTCATGGCCCTGGCCCGGCGCGCCGAGAACGACCCGGTCGCCGACGCCACGGGGGCGGGCGCGGGGGACGTCGCCTCCGGCTGGCTCGCCTCCGGCACCGGCCTGAGGATCGGCACCCAGCGCGGCGGCCTGCGCGTCAAGGCGGCCCGCACCCGCGCCGGACGGGCCGGCCGCATCAAGGGAGTCAAGCGACTGTGACCGAGGGGGCACCGGCAGCATGAGCAACATCCCCGAGACCGGACGGACCCCCGGGTCCAGACCCGGCTCGTCGTCATCCAGGTCCTCGTCTTCTCGCTGCTGCTCACCCTGGGCGGCCGGCTCTGGTACCTCCAGATCCGCAACGGCAAGGAGTACGCCGACGAGGCCAAGAGCAACAACATCCAGCAGGTCGTCACCCCGGCCGTGCGCGGCTCCATCCTCGACGCCCGCGGCGTCCCGCTCGCCGACAACGAGACCCGGCTCGTGGTCTCCGCCTCGCGCACCGAGCTGATGAAGATGAAGGACGACGGCAAGGCCGTCCTCACCCGGCTCGCCGGCGTCCTGAACATGAAGCCCGAGGACGTCGTCAACAAGATCCGGCTCTGCGACTCCCAGACGCCCAAGCCCTGCTGGAACGGCTCGCCCTACCAGCCGATCCCGGTCACCGACGAGGCCACCGTCCAGCAGGCGCTCACCATCCGCGAGAGCACCGAGGACTTCCCCGGCATCACCGCCGAGCTCACCGCCGTCCGCCGCTACCCCGCGCCCGGCAAGGCCCGTACCGCCCAGGTCCTCGGCTACCTCTCGCCGGTCACCGACGAGGAGATCACCAAGGCGAAGGACACCGACTCGCCGTTCCTCCGCTCCGACCAGGTCGGCCGCTCCGGCATCGAGCGCACCTACGACAAGGAGCTGCGGGGCAAGGCGGGCGTGACCCGGTACGAGGTCGACAACCTCGGGCGCGTCATGGGCCAGACCACCTCCGACCCGGGCGTCGCCGGCTCCACCCTCGTCACCAGCATCGACGCCCGCGTGCAGGCGGTCGCCGAGTACGAGCTCGCGCAGGCGATGAAGGCCGTCCGCGGCGAGACCGACAAGATCACCGGACGCAAGTACGAGGCCGACTCCGGCGCCGTCGTCGTCATGGAGACCAAGACCGGCCGGGTCGTCGCCATGGCCTCCCAGCCGGACTACGACCCCAACGTCTGGATCGGCGGCATCTCCGCCAAGGACTACGCGGGCCTCACCAGCAAGAACTCCAACTACCCGCTGCTCAACCGGGCCATCCAGGGCCAGGCCCCGGCCGGCTCGATCTTCAAGGTGATCTCCGCGAGCGCCGCCGTCCGGGCCGGCTACGACTTCAACGACAAGTACAACTGCAGCGCCTCCTACAGCCTCGGCAGCCGCAGCTTCGCCAACTTCGAGTCCCAGGGCCACGGCCCCATCACCCTCGGGGACGCCCTCAAGTACTCCTGCAACACCGTCTTCTACGCCCTCGGCCACAAGGAGTGGCAGAAGGACGGCGGCATCACCGCGAACAAGGACTCCAAGGACTGGTTCTACGTGACCGCCCGCGACTTCGGCCTCGGCTCCGAGACCGGCGTCGACCTGCCCAACGAGGTCAAGGGCCGCATCCCGGACCGCCAGTGGAAGCAGTCGTTCTGGGAGGCCAACAAGGACGCCTGGTGCAAGCAGGGCAAGAAGGGCGGCAGCTACGTCGAGCAGATCGCGTACGAGAACTGCCTGGAGGGCAACCAGCTGAAGGCGTACGACAGCATCAACTTCGCCATCGGCCAGGGCGACGTCCTCGTCACCCCCATCCAGATGGCCACCATCTACGCGGCCATCAGCAACGGCGGCACCCTCTACAACCCCACCGTCGGCAAGGCGGTCATCAGCCCCGACGGCAAGCAGGTCCGCGAGATCAAGCCCAAGGCCCACGGCAAGCTGCCGGTCGGCGCGGACACCATCCGCGACCTCGACAAGGGCCTCCGCTCGGTCGTCGAACCCGGCGGCACCGCCGCCTGGCGCTTCGGCGGCTGGCCCCAGGACAAGATCCCGATGCGCGCCAAGACCGGCACCGCCCAGGTCTACGGCAAGCAGACCACCTCGTGGCTCGCGACCTACACCGACGACTTCACCATCGTCATGACCATCTCCCAGGGCGGCACCGGCTCCGGCGCCTCCGGCCCCGCCGTCCGCAACATCTACGACGCCCTCTACGGCCTCGACGACGCCGGCAACCAGGACCTCAAGCGCGCCCTGCTGCCCACGCCGCAGAAGGCGCTGCCGAAGGTCAACGCCGACGGCACCATCGACGCCCCGGTCATCAAGGCGTACGACCCGAAGTCCCAGCTGGTCGACCCGGCCGAGCAGAACGGCGCCGCGCCGCCGCCGCTCGCGGGCACGCCCCCCAACAGGAGGGACTGACCCGATGACGACCCGGACCACCTTTTCGGTCTCCCGGTACGCCCCCCAGCGCGGCCCCGTCGCCCGGCTGACCGCCCGCGACTCGGTGCTGCGCCGCCTCGACTGGCCGATCCTGCTGTCGGCGCTGGCGCTGTCGCTGATCGGCTCGCTGCTGGTGTGGTCGGCGACCCGGGGCCGCACCGAGCTGAACCAGGGCGACCCGTACTACTTCCTCTTCCGGCACCTGCTCAACACCGGCATCGGCGTGGCGCTGATGATCGGCACGGTGTGGCTGGGGCACCGGACCCTGCGCGGGGCCGTGCCGGTCCTCTACGGGCTGTCGATCGTGCTGATCCTCGCCGTCCTCACCCCGCTGGGCGCCACCATCAACGGCGCCCACGCGTGGATCGTGATCGGCGGCGGCTTCTCGCTCCAGCCCAGCGAGTTCGTGAAGATCACCATCATCCTGGTGATGGCGATGCTGCTGGCGTCGAAGGTGGACGCGGGCGACCAGCTCCACCCGGACCACGGCACCGTCGCGAAGTCCCTGGTGCTCGCCGCCCTCCCCATGGGCATCGTCATGCTCATGCCGGACCTGGGCTCGGTCATGGTGATGATCGTGATCGTGCTCGGCGTCCTGCTCGCCTCCGGCGCCTCCAACCGCTGGGTCCTCGGCCTCATCTTCTCCGGCGTCGCCGGCGCGGTCCTCGTCACCGCCCTCGGCATGCTCGACGAGTACCAGATCAACCGCTTCGCCGCCTTCGCCAACCCCGACCTCGACCCCTCCGGCGTCGGCTACAACACCAACCAGGCCCGCATCGCCATCGGCTCCGGCGGCCTCTACGGCGCCGGCCTCTTCAACGGCCACCAGACCAGCGGCCAGTTCGTCCCCGAACAGCAGACCGACTTCGTCTTCACCGTCGCCGGCGAGGAGCTCGGCTTCGTCGGCTCCGGCTTCATCCTGCTGCTGCTCGGCATCGTGCTCTGGCGCGCCTGCCGCATCGCCCGCGAGACCACCGAGCTGTACGGCACGATCGTCGCCGCCGGCATCATCGCCTGGTTCGCCTTCCAGTCCTTCGAGAACATCGGCATGAACCTCGGCATCATGCCCGTCGCCGGCCTCCCGCTGCCCTTCGTCTCCTACGGCGGATCCTCCATGTTCGCCGTCTGGGTCGCCGTCGGACTCCTCCAGTCGATCCGCGTCCAGCGGCCCATGACCGCCTGACCCGCCGCCCTCCCCAGGGCGGCGGGAACCGCCAGGTGTGACCGCCGCCCCGGTGGTTAGATGCGACATATGGCGGAGACCAAGCGCGAGACCGAGCGGAAGTACGAAGCCACCGAGGACACCCGGCTGCCGGACCTCACCCGCGCGGCCGGGGTCGCCTCGGTCACCGACGAGGGCGTCATGGAGCTCGACGCGGTCTACTACGACACGGCCGACCTCAGGCTGGCCGCCGGCTCCCTCACCCTCCGGCGCCGCACCGGCGGCTCCGACGCGGGCTGGCACGCGAAGTTCCCCGTGACCGTCGGGGTCCGCGACGAGATCCGCGCCCCGCTCTCCGACACCCTCCCGCCCGACCTGGCCGGGCTCCTGCGCTCCCGGGTCCGCGGCGCCGACGTCGTCCCCGTCGTCCGGATCCGCTCCACCCGCGACGTCCGGCACCTGCGGGACGCCGGCGGCACCCTCCTCGCCGAGGTCTCCGTCGACACCGTCCACGCCGACCGGCTCCTCGGCGACACCGCC
This sequence comes from Microtetraspora glauca, assembly GCA_000721275.1. GTDB lineage: Bacteria > Actinomycetota > Actinomycetes > Streptomycetales > Streptomycetaceae > Streptomyces. Next base: position 242,053 of record JOFO01000008.1, read on the forward strand.
TCCACCGCCTGGACCGAGATCGAGGTCGAGCTCGCCGACGGCGCCGACCCCGCGATCCTCGACGCCGTCGCGAAACGGCTCCGGAAGGCCGGCATCCGCCCCTCCGACGCCCCCTCCAAGCTGGCCCGCGCCCTCGACGGCACCGGCCTCGCCCCCGCACCGCGCGACCCCGCCGGGGCGGCCGGCGACGGCACGGCGGGCGCCGCCGTCCTCGCGTACATACGGACCCAGATCGACGCCCTCGTCCGGCTCGACCCCGCCGTCCGGCGCGACCTGCCCGACTCCGTCCACAAGATGCGGGTGGCCTGCCGGCGCCTGCGCAGCGCCTTCAAGACGTACCGCAAGGTCCTCGACCGGGACGTCACGGACCCGATCGGCGCCGAGCTGAAGTGGCTCGCCGGCGAGCTCGGCCACGCCCGCGACCAGGAGGTCCTCGACGCCCGCCTCGGCGACGCGATCGGCGCGCTGCCCCGCGCCCTGCGCCACGGCCCGGTCCGCGGCCGGCTCCGCGCCTGGAGCAACGCCCGGTCCCGCGGCGCCCGCCACCACGTCCTCGACGCCCTCGACTCGCCCCGCCACCTCGCCCTCCTCGACGCCCTCGACCACCTCCTCGCCGACCCCCCGCTGAAGCCCGCCGCCCGCAAGAAGGCCGCGAAGGTCCTGCCGAAGGCGATCCGGCGCGACCACTGCCGGCTCGCCGACCGCATCGGCCCCGCGCTCGCCCTCGACCCCGGCCACGACCGCGACACCGCCCTCCACGAGGCCCGCAAGGCCGCCAAACGGGCCCGGTACGCCGCCGACGCCGCCGTACCCGCCCTCGGCAAGCCCGCGAAACGGTTCGCCAAGGAGACGAAGGCCCTCCAGAGCCTCCTCGGCGACCACCAGGACACCGTCGTCGCCCGCGCCGCCCTGGCCGACCTCGCCCACCAGGCCGAAGCGGCCGGCGAACCGTCCTTCACCTGGGGCGTTCTCCACGCGCGGCAGGAGGCGGCCGCGGCGGCCCAGGAGCGGGAGCTGCCGGAGGCGTGGGAGCGGGCCGCCGCCCCCGGCCTCCGCGCGGCGCTGAGCCGCTGAGCACCGGGGTACGCTTGAGAGTCGCCCCCCTGCCCGCTCACGAAGGTTCGAGATGTCTGCTGCCGAGTCTGTCTTCCCGCAGCTCGAAGCTCTGCTCCCGCACGTGCAGAAGCCGATTCAGTACGTCGGTGGAGAGCTGAACTCCACGGTCAAGCCGTGGGAGTCCGCCGACGTCCGCTGGGCTCTGATGTACCCGGACGCGTACGAGGTCGGCCTGCCCAACCAGGGCGTCATGATCCTCTACGAGGTGCTGAACGAGCGCGAGGGCGTCCTCGCCGAGCGCACCTACAGCGTGTGGCCGGACCTCGAAGCGCTGATGCGCGAGCACAAGGTGCCGCAGTTCACGGTCGACAGCCACCGCCCGGTCGGCGCCTTCGACGTGTTCGGCCTGTCCTTCTCCACGGAGCTGGGCTACACCAACATGCTCACCGCCCTCGACCTGGCGGGCATCCCGCTGGAGTCGAAGGACCGCACCGTCGACCACCCCATCGTGCTCGCCGGCGGCCACGCCGCCTTCAACCCCGAGCCGATCGCGGACTTCATCGACGCGGCGATCATCGGCGACGGCGAGCAGGCCGTCCTGGACATGACCGAGATCATCCGGGCGTGGAAGGCCGAGGGGCGCCCGGGCGGCCGCGAGGAGGTCCTGCTCCGCCTCGCGAAGACCGGCTCGGTGTACATCCCGGCGTTCTACGACGTCGAGTACCTGCCGGACGGCCGCATCGGCCGCGTCGTCCCGAACCGCTCCGGCGTGCCGTGGCGCGTGTCCAAGCACACCGTCATGGACCTCGACGAGTGGCCGTACCCCAAGCAGCCCCTGGTGCCGCTCGCGGAGACCGTCCACGAGCGCATGTCCGTCGAGATCTTCCGCGGCTGCACCCGCGGCTGCCGCTTCTGCCAGGCCGGCATGATCACGCGCCCCGTGCGGGAGCGAAGCATCACCGGCATCGGCGAGATGGTCGAGAAGGGCCTCAAGGCCACGGGCTTCGAGGAGGTCGGCCTCCTCTCCCTCTCCTCCGCGGACCACTCGGAGATCGGCGACATCGCCAAGGGCCTCGCCGACCGGTACGAGGACGACAAGGTGGGCCTGTCCCTGCCGTCGACCCGCGTGGACGCCTTCAACGTCGACCTCGCCAACGAGCTGACCCGCAACGGGCGCCGCTCCGGCCTCACCTTCGCCCCCGAGGGCGGCTCCGAGCGCATGCGCAAGGTCATCAACAAGATGGTCTCGGAAGAGGACCTCATCCGTACCGTCTCGACGGCCTACGGCAACGGCTGGCGCCAGGTGAAGCTGTACTTCATGTGCGGCCTGCCGACGGAGACCGACGAGGACGTCCTCCAGATCGCCGACATGGCGATGAACGTGATCGCCGAGGGCCGCAAGGTCTCCGGCCAGAACGACATCCGCTGCACCGTCTCCATCGGCGGCTTCGTGCCCAAGCCGCACACCCCCTTCCAGTGGGCGCCGCAGCTGTCGGCCGAGGAGACGGACGCGCGCCTGCTGAAGCTCCGCGACAAGATCCGCGGCGACAAGAAGTACGGCCGCTCGATCGGCTTCCGCTACCACGACGGCAAGCCCGGCATCGTCGAGGGCCTGCTCTCCCGCGGCGACCGCCGCGTCGGCGCCGTCATCCGCGCGGTCTACGAGGACGGCGGCCGCTTCGACGGCTGGCGCGAGCACTTCAGCTACGACCGCTGGATGGAGTGCGCGGAGAAGACCCTGCCCGAGTACGGCGTGGACGTCGCCTGGTACACCACCCGCGAGCGCTCCTACGAGGAGGTCCTGCCCTGGGACCACCTGGACTCGGGCCTCGACAAGGACTGGCTCTGGGAGGACTGGCAGGACGCCCTCGACGAGACCGAGGTCGAGGACTGCCGCTGGACCCCGTGCTTCGACTGCGGCGTCTGCCCGCAGATGGACACGCACATCCAGATCGGCCCCACCGGCAAGAAGCTGCTGCCGCTGACCGTGGTCAAGTAGTCCCGCCGCATACGGAAGGGGCGCCCGGACGGATCTCCGTCCGGGCGCCCCTTCCGTCGTACGGATCAGCCGGCGACGTGCTCCGACCGGGCGGCGGGGGTGGTGGCGGCCTCGGCGGCGGCCGGGCTGGGGGCGGGGGTGCGGTCGGCGACCGGGACGACGGGCGGGGTCAGGTCCTGCTGGTCCAGGAAGACCGCGCGGACCACCCGCTCGGCCGCGTGGCCGTCGTCCCACATGCAGAAGCGCTCGCGGAAGGCGCGGCGCAGCTCGGCGGCGGGCTCGCCGGCCCAGGCGCCGCTGCGGAAGGCCGCGATCAGCTCGTCCTCGGTGGTGGCGATCACACCGGGGGTGTCGCCGGGCTCGCCGGAGAGCAGGTCGAAGGTCACGCCGCGGCAGGTGCGGTACATCTCCCAGTCGTCGGCGTAGGTGACGATCGGCCGGTCGAGGTTGGCGTAGTCGAACATGATCGACGAGTAGTCCGTGATCAGGGCGTCCGCCGCCAGGCACAGCTCCTCCACCGAGGGGTGGCGGGAGACGTCGATCAGCGTGCCGCGCTCGGCGAGGGCGCTCAGCTCGCGGTCGGCGCCGTAGAAGTAGTGGGCGCGGACCAGGAGGACGTAGTCGGGGCCGAGCTCGCGCGCGAAGCGGGCCAGGTCCAGGCGGGAGACGAAGGCGTCCTTCTGGTGGTCGCGGACGGTCGGCGCGTACAGGAGCGCCTTCTTGCCGGGGGCGATGCCGAGCGCGCCGCGGATCCGGCGGACGTCCTCGGCGCCGGCCCGGTAGTAGACGTCGTTGCGCGGGTAGCCGGTGTTGAGCGTCCGGAAGGGGGCCGGGTAGACCCGCTCCCACTGCTCGGTGGAGTGCTGGTTGGAGGAGACGCTCCAGTCCCAGCGGTCGACCCGCTCCATGAGCTTGTCGAAGTCCATGCTCTTGGCGACGGCCGGGTAGTACTGCTGGTCCAGGCCCATCCGCTTCAGCGGGGTGCCGTGGTGGGTCTGGAGGTGGACCTGGCCGGGGCGCTTGACCACGGAGTCCGGGAAGTTCACGTTGTTGACCAGGTACTTCGCCCGGGCCATGGCCTTCCAGTAGCCGAAGGTGGCGGGGGCGACCCGGGTGATGCCGGCGGGCAGCTTCCCGGCGTGGGCCTGGTTGACCACCCAGACGCCGCGCAGGTCCGGCACCAGCTTCTTGGCGGCCTCGTGGATGGCGAGCGGATTGCAGCCGGGGGTGCGGCCCCAGTAGGCGGAGTAGACGGCGAGGCTGTCGTCGAGGGGGAGCCGGCGCTGTACCGCGTAGTACGTCTTCAGGGCCTTCCGGCCGCCCCAGCGCTTGGACCGGCCGAGCGCGCGGAAGGCGGTCTCGCGGGTGCCGTTGGCGGCCTTGAGCGATTCGAAGGCGGCGTACGAGCCGGTGCGGAGCACCTTGAACTTGAGGCCGGTGATGCCGGGCGGCGGGGTGAAGCCCTTGGGCTCGTTCCTGCGGTACGCCTTGCCGGCCGCCTGCACGTAGGCGCGGCGGTGGCTGCGGGGTATGCGGAAGCCGCGGGCGAGGGTGTAGAGGAAGTGGCTGACCATCCGCTCGAAGACGACCTTGCGGTAGTCGTCGAGGCCGGGGCGGCCCTCGAGGTAGTCGAAGACCCGCTGGTACTGCTCGAAGATCACGAAGTGCTTGCGCGGCGAGCTGCTCCGCATGGAGCTGCCCTGGCGGCGCTGGCGGTACTCGACGACCACGTACTCCAGACCGGCGACGCGCCGGGCGGCGGCCATGGTCGTGTAGACGACGAGGGCGTCCTCGTAGAGGCCGTCGGTGAAGCGGTAGCCCTGGCCGTCGAAGCCGCCGGTGGTGAAGAAGTCACGGCGGTAGACGCGGTTCCAGACGACGGCGAAGATCCGCAGCAGTTCCAGGTGGTCGACGGGGCGGACGACCTGGTCGCGGATGCCGGCGATGTACTTGCCGGACTTGCTGGGCTCGACGGTGCCGTCGACGTGGGTGCGGACGTAGTCGAAGACGACGATCTCGGGGTCGTCGGTCTCGGCGAGCCGGTCGGCTATCGCCTGGAGCGAGCCGGGGCGTATGGAGTCGTCGCCGTCGAGGAAGAGCAGATAGTCGCCGCGGGCGTGGGCGATGCCGGTGTTGCGGGCGGCGCCGATGCCGCCGTTCTGCTCGCGGTGCACGGCGCGGACCCGGGGGTCGCGGGCGGCGAACTCGTCGATGATGGCGCCGCTGCTGTCCGGGGAGCAGTCGTCGACCGCGACGATCTCGAAGTCGCGGAAGCTCTGCGAGGTGATCGATTCGAGGCATTCGCGGATGTAGCCCTCGACCCCGTAGACAGGGATGATCACGCTGAAACGGGGGGTAGCTGCAGACGGCATGCCGTGTGTCTCTCCTCTGTCGGACCGCTCAAGCGCAGTATGACAGGAGTGCTCGAACGTCTCTCCGGGTGCGGGCGGCCGGTCCGCGCCGGGGGAGCGGGTGAACGGCGTGTTCCCGGCGGGTGAGGCGGCGGCCAACTGGGTTCGAACGGCCGAGGAGACCATCGTCTATTCTGAAGTGCTGCGGCGGTGCTGCGCTCCGGCGCCGGGGCGGGCGGGCCGGCAGGCGGTCTCTCTCGGTGGGGGAGACACCCCCAGGGGTCCGCTGGAAAAACCGATAGCACGCCCCGTCACCCACTCAGACGCTCGAGCCTGTCGAGCGGGTCTGAACCGGAAAGGAACGCAGAACTCCATGGCTCCCAGGCTCAGCGTCATCGTCCCGATATACAACGTGGCGTACTACCTGCCCGCCTGCCTGAACTCGCTCGCCGTGCAGACCTTCCAGGACCTGGAAGTGATCATGGTGGACGACGGGTCGACCGACGAGTCCCACGAGATCGCGGCGGAGTTCGCGGCGAAGGACGACCGCTTCCGGCTCATCCGGAAGGAGAACGCCGGCCTGGGCGCCGCCCGCAACACCGGTCTGGACAGCCTGGCGCCGGAGAGCGAGTACATCGCGTTCGTCGACAGCGACGACCTGATCCCGCCGGACGCCTACCGGCTGATGATCGAGACCCTGGACGAGACGGGCTCCTCCTTCGCCACGGGCAACGTGGAGCACATCAACTCCACCCGCATCTGGCAGTCCCCGATGCACCGCTTCCTCTCCCGGGGCGCGGTCAAGAAGACGCACGTCAGCCGCAAGCGCGCGCTGCTCACCGACCGCATCGCCTGCAACAAGGTCTTCCGCCGCGACTTCTGGGAGCGCAACGCGCTGCGCTTCCCCGAGGGCGTGCTGTACGAGGACACCCCGGTGATCGTCCCGGCGCAGTACCTCGCCGAGTCCGTCGACATCATCAGCGAGACCACGTACTACTGGCGTCTGCGCGAGGGCGAGGCCGCCCCGTCGATCACCCAGCGGCGCACCGAGCCGAAGGCCGCCCGCGACCGCGCCTCCGCGGTGGAGAGCGTCAGCCGCTTCCTGGCCGCGCGCACCGAGCCCGGCGCGGAGGAGCTGAAGCGCGAGTACGACAAGACCGTCCTCACCGGTGACCTGCGCATCTTCCTCAACGTCCTGCCGGACGGCGACGAGGAGTACCGCGCGGAGTTCATGAAGGCGGCCAACAAGTTCCTCGACCAGATCGACCTGAAGACGGTCAAGTCGCTGCCGACCGCGCTGCGCGTCAAGTGGCTGCTGGTCCGCAAGCACGCCCTGGCCGAGCTGCTGGCCTTCATCGAGGCCGAGCGGATCGGTGAGCCGGTCGAGATCGACGGCTCCTTCCGCCGGTACGCGAAGTACCCGTTCCTGGAGTCCACCCAGCTGCCCAAGAAGGTCCTCCGGATGGACCAGGACCTGCAGCTGCGCTCGCCGCTGCGGGAGCTGGAGTGGCTGCCGAACAACAAGCTGCGGCTGGCCGGCCACGCCTGGATCGACCGGGTCGACCAGAGCGGCAAGCGGTCCGTGGTGAAGCTGCTCCAGCTGAAGAAGGACGGCACCCAGCGGCGGATGCTGATCCCGCTGAAGAACCTCCAGACCGAGGACGCCACCACGGCCGCCGGCTGGAAGAACCGCGGCCACAGCTTCGACTGGGCCGGCTGGGAGACCGAGATCGACCTGTCCCGCTTCCGCAAGGGAGGCCAGTGGCAGGAGGGCCTGTGGCACGTCGGCATGCGCGTGCTCTCCGGCGGCCTGGTGCGGTCCCGCTCGGTCCACTCGTACGGCTCCGACCACACCGCCTACCCGCAGCCGCACTGGCTCGACGAGACCCACCGCATGGTGCCGGAGCTGCGCCGCGCCGCGCTGAAGCTGCGCGTCGAGAAGGTGCCGTTCACCGTCTCCGGCTTCGCGCCCGACGGTGACGCGATCGTCGTCGACGGCCTGCTGCGCGAGACGGTCGCGCCGGGCGTCGAGGTCTCGCTGCGGATCATCAACCAGAACAGCGGCGAGGCGTTCTTCGTGCCCGCCGACGAGGTGACCCGGGACGGCGACCACACCCGGATCCGGATCCGCGTCCCGCTGAAGGACGTGGCCCTGCTCCCCGAGCACTTGGAGAGCGAGACCGCGGGCGCCGACATGGCGAAGACCATGCGCCGCAACTGGAGCACCCAGCTCCAGCTCCAGCCCGAGGGCGAGAAGTGGCGCCGCTACAAGGTCGTCGTCCGCGACGGCGTCGCCGACCTCCAGGTCCGCCTGCCCGAGTCCTTCGGCGAGGAGGCGACGCTCAACGAGGTCGCGGTGCTGTCCGGCACCAACGGCTACCTGAAGTTCTCCGGCCGCCCGCTGCGCGGCAAGATCACCGGGATCGCCACCACCGACGGCACCTTCCTGATCCGCGGCACCGCGCCGGTGGACCTGTCCGACTACCACCTGGTGATCAGCGCCAAGAACCGCTTCGACGAGCGGACCGTGCCGCTGAGCGTCGCCGCGGACGGCACCTTCGAGGCGACCTTCCGCCCGTCCACCATGTCCGGCACCGGCGGCGGCCTGCCGCTGAAGGCCGGCCGCTGGATCTTCCGCCTGGAGGCCGGGGAGGACGCGCCGTCGCTGCAGCTCGTCGTGGACCGCCTCGCCGTCACCCAGTTCCCGCTGGAGAGCACGTACAACGGGCGCGAGAACCGCCTCGAGGTGCACTGGCAGGACCACCCGCAGCTCAACTGCCTGCCGGACCTGTCCCCGCTGGAGCGCGGCGACAACCGCCAGTACCAGCTGCGCCAGGAGGTGTACGAGAAGGGCCGCGAGCTGCCGCTGCGCGACTCCGTGCTGTACATCAGCTACAACGGCAAGCAGTACTCGGACAGCCCGCGCGCCATCCACGAGGAGCTGCTGCGCCGGGGCGCCGACGTCGAGCACCTGTGGCTGGTCCGCGACGGCCAGGTCGAGCTGCCCGACACGGTGCAGCCGGTCCGCTTCCAGGGCCGCGAGTGGTACGAGGCGCTGGCCCGGTCCCGGTACATCATCACCAACGCGCACCTGCCGCACTGGATCCGCCGCCGCGCGGGCCAGGTGATCGTGCAGACCTGGCACGGCACGATGCTGAAGAAGATCGGCCTGGACATCGACGCGCCGAAGTTCGACCCGAACTACCACGAGCGTCTGGTGAAGGAGGCGGCGAGCTGGAACATCCTGGTCTCGTCGAACCGCTTCTCCACCCCGATCCTCAAGCGCGCCATGGGCTACAACGGCCTGATCGCCGAGACCGGCTACCCGCGCAACGACTACCTGTACGCCGAGGACCGCGACGAGCGCGCGGCCGCGGTGAAGGAGAAGCTGGGCCTGCCCGCCGGCAAGAAGGTCGTGCTGTACGCGCCGACCTGGCGTGACGACCTGTCGCACGGCCGCGGCCAGTTCAAGTTCGACCTGCGGGTGGACCTGGAGGACGCGCGCCGCCGCCTCGGCGACGACCACGTCTTCCTGATCCGCCGTCACTCGAACATCGTGGACAGCATCCCGGGCGCCGGGAACGGCTTCGTCTTCGACGTCTCCGAGTACCCGGACATCGCGGACCTGTACCTGGCGGCCGACATCATGATCACGGACTACTCGTCGGTCATGTTCGACTACGCGCACCTGCGCCGCCCGATGCTGTTCTTCACGTACGACCTGGAGCACTACCGCGACCGCCTGCGGGGCTTCTACTTCGACTTCGAGAACGACGCCCCGGGCCCGCTGGTCGAGACCTCGGACGACCTGCTCACGGCGATCCGCGAGATCGACGAGGTCCAGGAGGCGTACCGGGAGAAGTACGACGAGTTCCACCACCAGTTCTGCGACCTGGACGACGGCCACGCGGCCGGCCGCGTCGCCGACCTGATGTTCAAGATCGCCGAGGAGGGCGCGCCGCTGTAGGCGGTGCCCCGCCGGGCGCGCACGTGAAGGAGCCCCGGTCCGCGGAAGCGGGCCGGGGCTCCTTCGTGTCCGCCGGGGCGGCTACTTCTTGTCGATGATCTTCAGCGAGAGCTGCCCGTTGCTGGAGAAGTACGGGCGCAGCTCGTGCCGGGTGCCGGTGACGGCGGCCGGCACGGCGGCGAGCCGGTTGCGCCAGCCGCTCTTCGGCCGGGTGTCGACGGAGGCCGGGACGGGCGCGCCGGACTGCGTCACCACCGGGTACGGGAAGGTGAAGACGTCCATCGGGACGAGCACGTCGGTGGCGAGCTTGCAGACCCGGATCCGGGGGGAGTCCTGGTCGGGCAGCAGCCACAGGTCCCAGACGTCCTCGGTGCCGGGCTGGTGGAGGCGGGCCGCGGCGGCGTTGTCGAGGGACGCGGTGAAACGCCCGTCGGCGTCGGCCTTCACCGGGAAGGTGAAGTTCTTGTCGGCCTCCTTGCGGTGGACGGCCTCGATGAGGCTGCCCTGGCCGGGGCGGACGCCCCAGGCGGCGGCCTCGACGACGATCGCCTTCGGACCGGCCTTGATCGCCGAGACCTCGACGTGCTGGGGGCGGACCCGGCTCTGCACCCGGAGCGTGCCGTCGGTGTGGGCGTACGGCAGCAGCAGGGAGAGCGCGGGGCCCTCGGTGCGGGGCAGCTTCAGGCCCAGGATGTGGAGGGTGTCGCAGCCGGCCGAGCGCAGCGGCAGGTCGAAGCCGGCGGCGCGGACCTGGAGCTCCCAGTCGCCTTCGGCGAGCTTGCCGAGCGCGGGCACGACGGCCTCGTCGCCGGTGAAGGGGACGACGACCTCGTCGGCCTTCTTGCGGATGTCCTTGCAGACCAGGCGGGCGTCGCTGTCGGCGGGCAGCCCCTCGACCCGCACCCGGACGTCGCCCTGCGGGCCGACGACGGCGGTGGCCGTGCGGGGGATGGCGCGGCGGGCGCGCATGGTCTCGACGAGCTGCTCGAAGCGGGCGGCGGTCGCCGCCTCCTGGAAGCGGACCACGTTGGCGACGGCGGCGGCGGCCATCTTGCGGCGCAGGTCCTCGTCGGAGATCAGCTTCTCGATGTGCTCGGCGAGGGCTTCCTTGTCGCCGAGGGGGACGACGTAGCCGTCCTCGCCCTGCTTGATGATGTTGCGGGGGCCGTGCGGGGCGTCGTAGCAGATCGCCGGGAGGCCGGCCGCCATCGCCTCGACGGTGACGTTGCCGAACGCCTCCAGGTGCGAGGGGAGGACGAAGACGGACGCCTTGGCGAACTCCGGGGTGACCGGGGTGGCCGGGCCCATCAGGAAGATCTGGTTGTTGCCGTCGGTCTCGTCGATCTTCTTGCGGAGGTTGGCGCGCTCCGGACCGGAGCCGTAGATCCGCAGGCTCCAGTCCGGGTGGCGTGGGGCCACCGTGGAGAACGCCTCGATGAGGTCGGCGAAGCCCTTGTGCGGCTTGAGCAGGCCGGCCGCGACGACGATCTTGTTGTCGCCGGTGGACATCTGGCCCTGGTGGGCCGGGATGCAGTTCGGCATGGGGGAGAGCAGGTGGCTCACGGCGGGCACGACCCCGGCGATGGTCCGGCACTCGTCCGGCGTCGGCGCGGTGATCGCGTCCATCTTCGGGTACGCGTCCCGGAAGAGGGCGTCGCGGATGTGCGGGCCGTAGCGGGCGGGCCGCGAGTGCTCCATCGCGACCTTGAGGAAGTCGCGGTCCGAGTAGGCCAGCATGATGGTGATCTTGGGGTTGTTGCTGACCACGACGTCGGCGTCGGTGGTGGCCAGGTACTCCATCAGCCGCTTCTCCGCCAGACGGCTGATCCACGGCTTCTTGTCCGTGGGCTCGTTGGGGTAGATGTGCGGGAAGACGTCGATCTGCGGGTCGTCGCCGTCGTAGACGTGGGAGTGCTTCCGGTAGTCGGAGAGCGCGACCGTCTTCACCCGGGGGTCCAGCGGGAAGAACGCCTGGTCGCGGTTGCGGCGGAGGGCGACCAGCTCGACCTCGTGGTGCTCCACGAGCGCTCCGGCCAGGTTGTGGATCGCGCTCACCACACCGCCGATGTGGCAGCGGTCCACCAGGAGGAAGGATATTTTCACGCCGGGCCTCGATGTCTGCGAAGAGGGGGGACCCCCGGGCGGGGGCTTGCGGCACGTGCGTCCAGCACGAGGGTTGACGCACCTTAGGTTACGGGGCGTGGGCCGCGAAGCGGGGCGGGTCCGTCCGCACCCGTACGGCGAACGGGCGGTATCCGCCGCGTAACACCTCGGTCTCGGCCGGGCGAACGGGAAACCCGCCCGGCGCCGCCACACGTCGCTCACGTCATGAACACGGAAAACCCGGGCTGCCTCACGGGAGCGGCCCGCGCGGTCGCCCTCGTCGTCGTCCTGCCCGTGCGGCTGGTCTGGGACGCGCTCGTCTGGTGCCTCACGCAGCTCTGGCGCCGGATCCTCGCCCCGGTCGGCCGCGCCCTGGCCTGGCTCCTCCACCACCTGCTGGTCGTGCCGCTGCGGTGGCTGTGGGAGTGGGTGCTCGCCCCGGTCGGCCGCGCCCTGGCCCGGCTCCTCCACTACCTGCTGGTCGTGCCGCTCCAATGGCTGTGGGAGTGGGTGCTCCTCCCCGTCGGCAAGGCCCTGTGGTGGGTCGTCGACCTGCTCCTCGTCACCCCCCTCACCTGGCTCTGGCGGTACGTGCTCGGCCCCGTCTGCCGCTTCACCGGCGCCGTCCTCGCCTGGGCCTGGCGGGTCGCGGGCGAGATCGCGCGGGCCGTCGGGCGGGCCGTGCGCCGGGTCCTGTGGCACGCCGTCGGACGCCCGCTCGCCTGGGTGTACCGGGTGGTCCTCACCCCGATCGGCCACGCCCTGCGCACCTGGGTGTGGGAACCCGTCGCCGCCGCGGGCCGCGCCGTCCGCGCCGCCGCCCGCGAGGTGCGCACCGCCCTCATCGGCGGGCCCCGCTGACCTGCCCGTCCGCGCATCCGGCGGCCCGCCGGGGAACCCGAGGTGGGCCGGGCGCGTACTCTGGGTAGTACAAGGAACGTCCCCGGCGCGGCCCACGCCCCCGAGATCTCCCCGCCACCGGCGGGGGTGATCCGGGCGGGAGCCCACGGGACGCACCGAGAGCTTCCGGGCGGAGCGCCACCCGCGCCCGCCCCGCACCGAGGAGAAGAACCACTGGGCAAGCGACAGCCCGAAGGCCCGCCGCCCGCACCGGCGGTGCAGCGCATCCGTCTGCGCTACACCAAGCGCGGCCGCCTCCGGTTCACCAGCCACCGCGACTTCCAGCGCGCCTTCGAGCGCGCCCTGCGCCGCGCCGAGGTGCCCATGGCGTACTCGGCCGGATTCACCCCGCACCCCAAGGTGTCGTACGCCAACGCCGCCCCCACGGGTACGGGCTCCGAGGCCGAGTTCCTGGAGATCGCCCTCACCGAGCGCCGCGACCCGGAGACCCTGCGGGCCCTGCTCGACGAGTCCCTCCCGGCCGGCCTCGACATCACCGACGCCGTCGAGGCCCGCACCTCCGGCCTCGCCGACCGGCTCACCGCCTCCGTGTGGGAGCTCCGGCTCGACGGCGTCCCCGTCGACGACGCCCGCAAGGCCGTCGACGCGTTCCTCGCCGCCGAGACGGTGGAGGTGCAGCGCAAGACCAAGAACGGCATCCGTACCTTCGACACCCGCGCCGCCGTCGCCGACCTCGTCGCGGACCGTCCCCAGGGCGATCCCCAGGGTGATAGGCCCGCCGCCGACGCCTGTGCGATACTGCGGCTGGTCGTTCGGCACGTGACACCCGCCGTGCGACCCGACGACGTCCTGTCCGGTCTCCGAGCTGTGGCCGACCTGGCGCCGCCGGTCCCCGCAGCGGTGACCAGGCTGGCGCAGGGGCTCTTCGACGAGGAGTCCGGCACGGTGACCGACCCGCTCGCGCCCGACCGCGAGGCAGTCACGGCCGCAGCACCCACGGCCGCCGCGACCGCCCCGGCGACGGCGCCGGAGGCAGGCCCCGCGTAGGGGACGGAGTCGAGCGCAGCCCTGGCACTCGGGAGCCACCTGGGTCGGGCAGCGCACTGACCAGGAGACTTTCGCCAGGCCGTACGCATCGGGCGTACGGAACCGGCGAGCCAGACATTCAGCTCCCGTGCGGCGCCCGCGCCCCGGACGGCGGCACCGCGCACGACGCGCGTCCGTGCCGCCACCGGAATCCGACGCGGCGCCCGGGAGCGTGACGGGAGAACCGCCCGCATGCTCGAAGACACCAACGAGACCACCGACACCAACGACACCGCCCCCGGTGACAAGCTGCCGCCGCGCCGCCGGCGCCGCGCCGCCTCCCGGCCCGCCGGCCCGCCGGTGACCGCCGCCGGCGAGACCGCCGAGGCCGCCGCCGGGACGCCGGCCGTCGAGGCCCCCGCCACGGAGGCCCCGGCCGCCGAGCCGGAGGCCGCTCCGGCCCGCCCGCGCCGCCGCGCGACCCGCAAGACGGCCGCCCCGGCCCCGGTCGCCGAGACCCCGGAGACCCCCGCCGCCGAGCCCGTCGCCGCCGAGTCCGTCGCCGCGCCCGCCGAGCCGGAGACCCCGGCCGCAGACACTCCGGCCGCCGAGCCGGAGGCCGCCCCGGCCCGGACCCGCCGCCGCGCCACCCGCAAGGCCACCGCGCCCGTGACCTCCCCGGCCGCCGTCGAGGAGCCCGCCGCGCCCGCCGAACCGGAGGCCCCGGCCGCCGAGACCCCGGCCGCCGAGCCCGAGGCCGCCCCGGCCCGCCCGCGCCGCCGCGCCACCCGCCGCGCCAGCGCCCCGGTCACCTCCCCGGCCCCGGCCGAGGAGCCCGCCGCCGAGACGCCGGCCGCCCCGGCCCCCGTCGCGGAGGCCCCGGCCGAGCCGGTCGCCGAGGCCGCTCCGGCCCGCACCCGCCGCCGCGCGACCCGCCGCGCCAGCGCCCCCGAGGCCACCACCCCCGACGTCGCGGCCGAGCTCGCCGCGCCCACCTCCGGCGAGTCGCTGCCCGAGGACACCGTCGAGGAGATCGCCTCGCACGGCGCCGACGTCGCCGCCGCCGAGGCCGCCGCCACCCGCGGCCGTGGCCGCCGCCGGGTCAGCACGCCGCAGTTCACCGCCGAGCCGCCCACCGCCGAGGAGGCCCCGCGCCGCCGCCGCGCCGAGCGCCCGGCCGTCGCCGTCTTCCAGGCCCCGGTCTTCACCGAGCCGATGTTCCAGACGCCGGAGACCGCCGCGTTCGCTGCCGCCGCTGCCGCCGAGGCCGACGAGGAGACCGAGGACGAGACCGGCGTCGAGACGGCCGAGGCCGTCGAGGCCGTCGAGCGCGCCGAGACCGGCTCGCGCCGCCGTCGCCGCCGCCGCGGCGAGCCCGTCGCCGTCGAGCCCGTCCCGGCCACCGTCGCCGACGAGCCCGAGGTCGAGCACGTCGCCGACGAGGTCGAGGCCGAGGACGAGGCCGAGGAGACCGACGAGTACGGCGACCGCCCCTCCCGCCGCCGCCGTCGCGGTGGCCGTCGCCGCCGCCGCGGCGAGTCCGCCGAGACGGAGGAGAACGAGGAGGGCGAGGACGCCGACGAGCTCCACGCCGACGCCGAGACGGACGCCGAGGAGACGGAGGAGTCCGACGACGACAACGGCTTCGCCGGCTCCAGCAGCTCCCGCCGCCGCCGTCGCCGTCGCCGCCGCAGCGGTGACGCCGCCGGTGAGGCCGAGGCCACGGAAGAGGACGGCGTCCGCACGGTCGTCAAGGTCCGCGAGCCCCGCCCGAAGCCCGAGCCGTCCGACGAGGTGCAGTCCATCAAGGGCTCCACCCGCCTGGAGGCCAAGAAGCAGCGCCGCCGCGAGGGCCGCGAGCAGGGCCGCCGCCGCGTCCCGATCATCACCGAGGCCGAGTTCCTCGCCCGCCGCGAGGCCGTCGAGCGCGTCATGGTCGTCCGCCAGAACGGCGAGCGCACCCAGATCGGCGTCCTCGAGGACAACGTGCTCGTCGAGCACTACGTCAACAAGGAGCAGGCCACCTCGTACGTCGGCAACGTCTACCTGGGCAAGGTCCAGAACGTGCTGCCGTCGATGGAGGCCGCCTTCGTCGACATCGGCAAGGGCCGCAACGCCGTCCTGTACGCCGGCGAGGTCAACTTCGAGGCGCTCGGCATGGGCAACGGCCCGCGCCGCATCGAGTCCGCCCTGAAGTCCGGCCAGTCCGTCCTCGTGCAGGTCACCAAGGACCCGATCGGCCACAAGGGCGCCCGCCTCACCAGCCAGGTCTCCCTCCCGGGCCGCTACCTCGTGTACGTCCCCGAGGGCTCGATGACCGGCATCAGCCGCAAGCTCCCGGACACCGAGCGCGCCCGCCTGAAGACCATCCTCAAGAAGATCGTCCCCGAGGACGCCGGCGTCATCGTGCGCACCGCCGCCGAGGGCGCCAGCGAGGACGAGCTGCGCCGCGACGTCGAGCGCCTCCAGGCGCAGTGGGCCGACATCCAGAAGAAGGCGAGCCAGATCTCGACGTCCGCGCCGAGCCTGCTCTACGGCGAGCCGGACATGACCGTCCGGGTCGTCCGCGACATCTTCAACGAGGACTTCACCAAGGTCATCGTCAGCGGCGACGAGGCCTGGGAGACCATCCACGGCTACGTCTCGCACGTCGCGCCCGACCTGGCCGACCGCCTCCAGCGGTGGACCAGCGAGGTCGACGTCTTCGCCACCTACCGGATCGACGAGCAGCTGATGAAGGCGCTCGACCGGAAGGTCTGGCTGCCCTCGGGCGGCTCGCTGGTGATCGACAAGACCGAGGCGATGATCGTCATCGACGTCAACACCGGCAAGTTCACCGGCCAGGGCGGCAACCTCGAGGAGACCGTCACCCGGAACAACCTGGAGGCGGCCGAGGAGATCGTCCGCCAGCTGCGGCTGCGCGACCTCGGCGGCATCGTCGTCATCGACTTCATCGACATGGTCCTGGAGTCCAACCGCGACCTCGTGCTGCGCCGCCTCCTGGAGTGCCTGGGCCGCGACCGGACCAAGCACCAGGTGGCCGAGGTCACCTCGCTCGGCCTGGTGCAGATGACCCGCAAGCGGGTCGGCCAGGGCCTCCTGGAGTCCTTCTCGGAGACCTGCGTCCACTGCAACGGCCGCGGCGTCATCGTCCACATGGAGCAGCCGGCCGCCCACGGCGGCGGCGGTGGCGGCAAGCGCGCGAAGAAGCGCGGCCGCGGCGGCGACGAGCACGTGCACGAGCACGCCCACGAGACGCACGAGGCCGAGGCCCCGGTGGAGGCCGAGACCGAGGCCGAGGTCGCGGCCGAGCTGGCCGCCCCGGTGGCCGTACCGGTCCCGATCGCCCCGGACGAGGAGCTGTACGGCTCCGTCGCCGAGGCCGAGGCCGCCGCGACCCGCGGCCGTGGCCGCCGCCGCGTCGCCCGCAAGGTGACCGCCCCGGTGACCCCGACGCCGATCGCGGAGCCCGCCGCCGCGCCGGCCGAGCCGGTCGCCGAGCCCGAGCCGGTCGCCGAGGCCCCGCAGGCCGAGCCGGCCGTGGAGGAGGCGCCCGCGCCCCGTTCGCGCCGCCGCGCCACCCGCCGGGTGACCTCGCCGGTCGTCTCCACGTCGGAGCCGGCCGCCGCCGAGGCCGAGACGGTCGTCGCGGCCGCCGCGCCGGAGGCCGTACCGGCGCCGGAGCCGGCCGTGGAGGCCGCGCCCGAGCCGGTCGCGGAGCCCGCCGCCGAGGAGGCGCCCGTCGCCGCCGCGCCGCGCGCCCGCCGCCGGGTGGTCCGCAAGGCCACCGCCCCGGCCGGTGCCGAGGCCGCCGAGATCGTGGTGCCCGCGGTCGCCCCGGCCGAGGAGCCCGCTCCGGCGCAGGAGCCGGAGGCCGACGCGGAGGCCGAGGCCGCCCCGGCGGCCAAGAAGGCCGCGCGGAAGACGGCGAAGAAGGCCACCGCCAAGAAGGCCGCCACGAAGAAGACGGCGGCCAAGAAGACGGTCGCGAAGAAGACCGCCGCGAAGAAGACCACGGCCAAGAAGGCCGCGGAGAAGACCGCGGCCCCGGCCCAGGACTGACCGGCCGGTCCCGCCCCGGCGGCGCCCCTCGGAAGGGGCGCCGCCGGGGCGGTCCGCACCCGCACGGGCGAATTTGACCCCCTGAGGCAGCCGCCCGTAACCTAGACCGTCGGCGTGTCTGTGACGCGCCGCGCCTCTGAGCACCCCCCTTCCGCTCGCCGGGAGAGGCCGCTCGTCCGATCCGGATCGCCGTGGGCCCCCGGGCCCGCGCGTGGGCGGCTGGCGTCAGAGGTCCCATCACCGAGTGAGAGAGAGATCCGCGTGTACGCCATCGTGCGCAGCGGTGGTCGCCAGCACAAGGTTGCTGTCGGCGACATCGTTGAGGTTGACAAGATTTCCACCGCCAAGCCGGGCGACACGGTCGAGCTCTCGACCCTGCTCGTCGTCGACGGCGACGCCGTGACCAGCGACCCGTGGGTCCTGGCGGGCATCAAGGTCCAGGCCGAGGTCGTGGACCACACCAAGGGCGCCAAGATCGACATCCTGCGCTACAAGAACAAGACCGGCTACCGCCGTCGCCAGGGTCACCGTCAGCAGTACACGGCGATCAAGGTCACGTCCATCCCGACGGCCGCGAAGTAAAGAGGGACTGAGCAATGGCACACAAGAAGGGCGCATCGTCCACCCGGAACGGTCGCGACTCCAACGCCCAGCGGCTCGGCGTGAAGCGCTTCGGCGGTCAGGTCGTCAACGCCGGTGAGATCCTGGTCCGCCAGCGCGGTACCCACTTCCACCCGGGCTCGGGTGTCGGTCGCGGTGGCGACGACACGCTGTTCGCCCTGCAGGCCGGTTCGGTGCAGTTCGGCACCTTCCGTGGCCGCAAGGTCGTGAACATCGTCCCGGTCGCCTGATCGGAACGCTTGGCGGAGGCGGACCTCACTTCCCGGCAGGGAAGCGGGTCCGCCTTTCGCGTGTTACTAGATAGACAAACCCGTACACAGCTTTCCCGCACTCGCTTTTCTGGAGGCACAGAACCATGACCACCTTCGTGGACCGCGTCGAGCTGCACGTCGCCGCGGGTAACGGAGGCCACGGCTGCGCCTCCGTCCATCGCGAGAAGTTCAAGCCGCTCGGCGGCCCGGACGGCGGCAACGGCGGCCGTGGCGGCGACGTGATGCTGGTCGTCGACCAGTCCGTCACCACCCTGCTCGAATACCACCACTCGCCGCACCGCAAGGCCACCAACGGCAAGCCCGGCGAGGGCGGCAACCGCGCCGGCAAGGACGGCCAGGACCTCGTCCTGTACGTGCCCGACGGCACCGTCGTCCTGGACAGGAAGGGCAACGTCCTCGCGGACCTCGTCGGCCACGGCACGACGTACGTCGCCGCGCAGGGCGGCCGCGGCGGCCTCGGCAACGCGGCGCTCTCGTCCGCCCGCCGCAAGGCCCCCGGCTTCGCGCTGCTCGGCGAGCCCGGCGACCTCCAGGACATCGTCCTGGAGCTGAAGACCGTCGCCGACGTGGCGCTCGTCGGCTACCCCAGCGCGGGCAAGTCCTCGCTGATCTCCGTCCTCTCGGCCGCCAAGCCGAAGATCGCGGACTACCCCTTCACCACCCTGGTCCCGAACCTCGGCGTGGTCACGGCCGGCTCGACCGTCTACACCATCGCCGACGTCCCCGGCCTCATCCCCGGCGCCAGCCAGGGCCGCGGCCTGGGCCTGGAGTTCCTGCGGCACGTCGAGCGCTGCTCGGTCCTCGTCCACGTCCTGGACACGGCGACGCTGGAGTCCGACCGCGACCCGGTCTCCGACCTCGACGTCATCGAGGAGGAGCTGAAGCAGTACGGCGGCCTCGACGACCGTCCGCGCGTCGTCGTCCTCAACAAGATCGACATCCCGGACGGCCAGGACCTCGCGGACATGATCCGCCCGGACCTGGAGGAGCGCGGCTACCGCGTCTTCGAGGTCTCCGCGGTCGCCCGCACCGGCCTGAAGGAGCTGTCCTTCGCCCTCGCCGAGATCGTCGCGAAGGCCCGCGCCGCGAAGCCGAAGGAGGAGGCGACCCGCGTCGTCATCCGCCCGAAGGCCGTCGACGACGCCGGCTTCACCGTCACGTACGACGAGCACGAGGACGTGTACCGGGTGCGCGGCGAGAAGCCGGAGCGCTGGGTCCGCCAGACCGACTTCAACAACGACGAGGCCGTCGGCTACCTCGCCGACCGCCTCAACCGCCTCGGCGTCGAGGACGAGCTGATGAAGGCCGGTGCGCGCGCCGGCGACGGCGTCGCGATCGGCTCCGAGGAGAACGCGGTCGTCTTCGACTGGGAGCCCACCCTCATGGCCGGCGCCGAGATGCTCGGCCGCCGCGGCGAGGACCACCGCTTCGACGCGCCGCGTCCGGCCGCCCAGCGCCGCCGCGACCGCCAGGCGGAGCACGACGAGGCGGACCGCGAGTACGACGAGTTCAACCCGTTCTAGCGGGTACGGCGGAACCCCCGGCGACAGCGGTCGCCGGGGGTTCCGCCGTACCCGGGGTCGGTCCCACCATCGGGTGAGATTCACAGCGCCCGGACGGGGCCGTTCCGCCCGCGCGGGGGGCGTGCCGGAACGGTCCTCCCGGGGGAAAGCGCCCCGGTGGGAAGGGGGAAACGGTCACCCCGCCGTCACCTCGGGGCGGGCCCTCCGTCACCCTCCGGAAGCCTCGCAGGAGATTTGCCTTCGTTCGGGGGCCTTGCCACTATGTGGCGCTCGACTGTCAACCCCCAGAACGGAAGCCGGGATTGTCGTGAGTGACGCCTTGCTGCCCTACGCGGTGGGTGCCGCGAAACGAGCCCGGCGGGTGGCGGTGCGGATGCGCCGCCGGGTCGAACGGCTCCACACCGCCCCGGCGTTCGGCGGGGGGATCCCGCCCCGGCCCGCGCTCCGGCCGCTCCACCTCTCCGTCCTCGGCGGCCGCACCCTCAACGTCGCCCTGCTCGCGCCCCCCGCCACCGGCATCGCCGCCGCACGGCTCGAACTCGTCCGCGGCGGACGCGTCCACCGGCTGCCGCTGGAGCTCGAACCGCAGCCCGACGGCACCCGGCTGCTCACCGCGACCACCGCACTCCGCTTCGCGGACGCGCCCGACGGTCGCGGCCTCGCGCTCACCGCCGGCCTGTGGCGGGTCGCGACCGTGCTCACCGGCCCCGACGGCCAGGAGACCCGCACCGGCGTCGCCGCCGTGCCGCTCCCCGCGACCGACGGCCCCGTCGCCCCCGTGTCGCCGGACCCCGAGCGCGGCGCCCACTTCCGCCTGATGCGCTCCGTCGACGGCTTCGCCGTGCTGAAGGTCCGCGCCCCCGCGCACCAGGCCGAGCTCGACACCTTCGCCCTCCGCTGGGACCGGATCACGGTCCGGGGCCGGGTCGTCGCCCCGCAGGCCCCGCCCGCCGCGTACACCGCCCAGGCGGTCCGGCGCGGCGGCGGCGCGATCGTGCAGGCCCCGCTGGAGTGGGACGGCGACCGCTTCGCCTTCGACCTGCCGCTCGCCGGCATGGTCTCCGGCCGCCGCGCCCACCGCTGGGACATCCAGCTCCAGCAGGGCCGCGCCGGCCTCAAGATCGGCCGCCGGCTCACCGACCTGCGCCGGCGCGACCAGGTGATCCGCACCTCGTTCCGGATCATCGCCCTGGAGGACGGCTCGCTCCTCCGAGTGCATGCCTACATCACCTCGGCCGGGGCGCTCGCCGTCTCCTGCGTCGGGTTCGAAGGCGCCCCCGACGGCGCGGAGGAACGCGTATGAAGATCACCATCCTGCTGACCTGGGGCGACGCCATGGGCGGCACGGAGATGGCCGCCTACACGCAGGCCGCCCAGCTGGCGCCCCGTCACGAGGTCGAGATCCTCAGCGTGTTCCGGACGGAGGAGGAGCCGTTCCTGCCGGAGGCGAAGGACGTGCCCGTCCGCTACCTGGTGGACCGCACCGGCCGCTCGCCCCGCCCGGTCCGCCCGTCCATGCTCACCGCCGCCGAGTGCGAGGCCCTCGCCAAGCTGCCCAGCGAACTGATCGCGACCGCCTGGGAGCCCACCTTCGACCGGCTCTCCGACATCGAGATGACCGCCGCCCTGTCGGGTCTCGACGCCGACGTCCTGGTGACCACCACGCCCGCGCTGATGGCCGCCGCCGTCGCCCTCGCCCCGGCCCGGGTCGCCGTCGTGCACCAGGAGCACCGGGTCTCGCAGCTGCGCGGCGCCACCGGCGAACCGCTCCTCACCCACGCCCCCCGGCTGGACGCCCTGGTCTCGCTCACCGAGCTGACCACCGACTGGTTCGCCGAGTCCCTGGGCGCCGCCGCCCCGCGCCTCGCGACCATCCCGAACGCGATGCCCGAGGGCTACCGGCCCCGCTCCGACCTCGGCTCGAAGACCGTCGTGGTGGCCGGCCGGCTGGTCCCGGAGAAGCAGCTCGACCACGCGATCCAGGCGTTCACGGAGGCCGCGGGCGAGCACCCCGGCTGGCGGCTGCGGATCTTCGGCGACGGCCCGCAGCTGGCCGCCCTGCGCCGGCTCGTCGAGGGGCTCGGCGTGCACGACCGGGTCGAACTCGTCGGCCGCAGCCGCCGGATGGCGGAGGAGTGGGCGACGGCGGCGATCTGCCTGATGCCCTCGCGCGTCGAGTCGTTCGGCCTGGTGATGCTGGAGGCGTTCACCGCGGGCGTCCCGGTCGTCGCGTACGACACGCTCACCGGCCCCTCCCAGATCGTCCGCCACGAGGTGGACGGCCTGCTGGTGCCCGCCGACGACATCGCCTCGCTGGGCGCCGCGCTCTCCCGCCTGATGGGCGACGACGAACTGCGTGCCGCCTACGGCGCCGCCGCCCGCGCAGGGGCCCGCGAGCGCTTCGCCCCGGAGGTCGTCACCGCCCGCTGGGACGAGCTGTTCACCGCGCTGGCCGCCGAGGACCCGGCCGCCCGCGCCGCCGCCCGCGCCGACCGCGCCGCCCACCGCGTCGCGGCCGGCGGCAGCCGCAGCTTCGCCGTCGCCGCGCCGATCAGCAGGCTCTCGCCCTCCGCGGACGAGCAGAAGGCCCGCGAGGTCATCCTCCAGGCCAAGGACCCGAAGACGCTGGTCCGTTCGGCCGGCCGGCTCGCCGAGGTCCGCGACGACGTGCCGTCCTGGCGGATGGGCGAGATCAACCTGGAGCTCACCGCGCAGGCGCTGGAGCGGCACGGCGTCCCGTACGTCCTGCTCCACGACCCCACGACCGTCGGCCACCGCCTCGCCGTCAAGGAGCCCTACCGCGAGCGCGCCCTGCGGGCCCTCGGCACCGAGCTGCACGGGCGGCCGGTGTACGCCGAGCTCGTCGCCCCGCGGACCGCCGCGCCCGGCGCCCGGCTCGCCGAGACCCTCACCCACGCCCCCGACGTCGCCGGTGTGCGGATCTTCAAGCCGCTGGTCAGCGACAGCCGGACCCTGCGGTACGGGCCGGTGTACGGCTGCGGCGTCGAGTTCTGGGCCGAGGAGGACGGCGACACCGGCTGGTACGCCGCCCCGCGCGGCACCACCCTGGTCGGCCCGCGGCTGCCGTCCCTCGATGGCGACGCCCGGGTCTCCGTCGCCGGCCGGGACTACCCGACCCTGGAGGTCTTCACCAAGAAGCTGATGTGGAACGTCGACTTCCCCGTCGACGCCGTCTACACCTGGGTCGACGACACCGACCCCGTCTGGCGGGCCAAGCGCGACGCCGCCCGCCGGGAGCAGGGGCTCCCCGCCGACGACGCCCAGTCCGGCGACGTCCGCTTCCGCAACCGCGACGAGCTGCGCTACTCGCTGCGCTCCCTCGCCGCGCACGCCCCCTGGATCCGGCGGATCTACCTGGTCACCGACGACCAGGCGCCGTCCTGGCTGGACACCTCCCACCCGGACATCGAGGTGGTGAGCCACCGCGCGCTCTTCGCCGACCCGGCCTGGCTGCCCAGCTTCAACTCGCACGCCATCGAGTCCCAGCTGCACCGCATCGAGGGCCTGGCCGAGCACTTCCTCTACATCAACGACGACGTGTTCTTCGGCCGCCCGCTCGCCCCGAACAAGTTCTTCCAGTCGAACGGCAACTCGCTCTTCTTCCGTTCCCCGACGGCCGTCCCGCCCGGCGACGTCACGGAGGAGACCGAGGGCTACTTCGTCGCGGCCAAGAACAACCAGGTGCTGCTGGAGGAGGCGTTCGGCCGGGTCGCCACCCACGGCTTCCTGCACACCCCGCACCCGCTGCGCCGCAGCGTCCTCGCGGAGATCGCCGAGCGGTGGCCGGAGGAGACGGCGCGGACCGCCGCGACCCCGTTCCGCGGCCGGACCGACCTGTCGGTCACCTCGTCGCTCCACCACCACTACGCCTATCTGACGGGCAAGGCGTCGCCCGGCGGCATCTCCGCCGCGTACGCCAACATCGGCGACTACAAGCACCACGTGGCGCTCAGCCGCCTCCTCGCCGCCCGCCACCGCGACGTCATCTGCATCGGCGAGTCCGCGGAGGCGGAGGTCCCGCTGGACGAGCAGGACCGGGTGCTGCGCGCCTTCCTGGAGGCGTACTTCCCGGTGCGCTCGCCGTACGAGAAGGACTGACGCGGCGGTACGACGAAGGGGGGCGCCCGGCACCGGGCGCCCCCCCTTCTCCCATGCGCTGCTAGCGCTTCTCGTACGGGCTCGGGACCGGGAAGTACGCCTCCAGGAACGGGGTGATGAGGTCCTTCTGCCCGCTCGCGTCCTGCTCCGTCGAGACCGTGTCGTTGACGCAGAAGACCGCCCGGTCGCGCTGGGCGAGCAGCCGGCCGAGCCGGGTCTCGGTCCACGGGTGGGTGAGGTCGAGGTACGCGTAGGGCAGGTCGGTCGACGGCACCGCGCGGCCGGTGTGGAAGGCGTAGTAGTGGTGCAGCGAGGAGGCGATCGAGATGTCGTCGACGCTGCGGAAGCGGTTGCGCTCGGTGCGGCGGTACTCGGCGGCGAACTCCCGCTCGATCTCCTCCAGCACGCTGCGCCGCAGTGGATGCGGCATGTGCTTCATCTTCTGCACCAGGACCGAGCCGTACCGCTGCTCGATCAGCCGGCGGTTGTTCTTCCCGGCGGCGGCCACCGGCGGGTCGTCGAGGCTGCGCTCGCCGACCGGGACCAGCGCGGGCGAGGGGAAGAACTTGGTGAGGCCGCTGGCGTGGAAGAAGTCCCGGGGGGTGACCTCGCGGGAGAGCATCACGTCGTCGTTGAGGTAGAGGAAGTGCTCGGCGAGGCCGTCGATGTGGTGCAGCTGCGACTCGATGGCGTGCGAGTTGAAGGTGGGCAGCACCTCGGGGGAGCGGAAGATCTCCTTGTGCGACACGACCCGGAGGCCGGGCACGGTGGTGTCCAGCCAGGACGGCGTCTGGTCGTCGGTGACCAGGTAGACGGTCCGCACCCAGGGCGCGTAGAGGTGCAGGGAGCGCAGCGAGTAGCGCAGTTCGTCGCGGCTGAGGTAGCGGGCCGCGTTGGCCGCCTCGGCGTGGTACGCCTCGCCGGCGTACTCCGCGCGCCGCCGCAGCCACTCCGGATCGGAGCCGTCCACCCACGTGTAGACGACGTCGACGGGGAAGGTGACCTGGTCGGTGCGGACCACGGCGGTCTCGGCGCGGGCGGGCAGCAGCGGCGCGTCGGCGGGGGCGGTGGCGGCGCCGGGGCGGACGTCGGTGAAGTCGGTGAAGCAGCACTCCGGGGCGTCCACGAGCGGGCCCTGGCGGGGGAGGACGGCGGTGACCCGGCCGGGGCGGGGCGCGGTCAGCTCGCCGTGCTCCTCGCGCCAGAACTCCACGTCGCAGCCGTACGGCTCGCCGAGCTTGAGCTGGTGGGTGGGGTCGGCGCGGTACCAGGTCAGCCGGACGACGGCGGCGGTACGCAGCCGGTGCCAGGTCCCGGCGGCGAAGCCGGGCTGCGAGGCGCGGCCCGACGGGCCGCCGTTCCCGCTGACCGGGGCCGCGTAGCCCGGCTCCCGCGCGCAGGCGGCGGCGAGGGCGGCGAGGACGGCGGCCCGGTCCTCCTCGCGCACGGCGACCGCGGAGGACGTGTCCGACTTGCCGGGGACGCAGAAGTGCGGGACGCCGGCGGCGGCGAGCGCGCCGAGCACCGCCTCCAGGTTGGCCCGGCGGGCCTTCAGCGGGGTGATGCCCTCGGCGATCAGCGCGACCCTGGGCTCGCGGCCGACGCTGATCACGGCGCGGTCCGGTCCGGCGGTGAGCGCCGCGTACCGCCGGGCCAGCCGGTTGCGGCGCAGGCGCTCGGCGGCGGCCGTCCCGCCGGCGATGCGGAGCTTCACGCGGCGGCGCAGATCGGCGTCCACCTGCGCGACGACGGCCCGTCGCACGCGGTCGGGAACGGCTCGGCGGTAGACCCCCAGCAGCCGGGGTGACTCGGGATTTCGCACTGCTGTTTACTCCTCGAACACGTACATATGCGGAGAGTGAGCAGCACCAGTATGCAGCCTCCCGGGGACACCCCCGGGGCGCGCGAACACCCCTCGCGCGCCCCCTTCCGGGCGGCGCGCGCCCGCGTCGGGACGCATGCGTTTCGACGTCGCGGCGGGCAGCAGGTACGGTGTATTTCCGCGGTGGACTTCCGCGGTGCTCAGCGACAAGGGATGTGGGGAGAGCATGACGTACCTGATCACCGGCGGTGCCGGTTACATCGGCGCGCACGTGGTCCGGGCCATGACGGCGGCGGGGGAGCGCGTGGTCGTCCTGGACGACCTGTCGACCGGATACGCCCACCGGGTGCCCGAAGGCGTGCCGCTCGTCGTCGGGTCCACCCTCGACCGCGAACTGCTCGACCGGACGCTCGCCGAGCACGCGATCACCGGGGTCGTCCACCTCGCCGCGAAGAAGCAGGTCGGCGAGTCCGTCGAGATGCCGCTGCACTACTACCGCGAGAACGTCATCGGCCTCACCGTCCTCCTGGAGGCGGTCGCCGCGGCCGGCGTGCGCAACTTCCTCTTCTCCTCCTCCGCCGCCGTGTACGGCATGCCGGACGTCGACCTCGTCACCGAGGAGACCCCCTGCGCCCCGCTCAGCCCGTACGGCGAGACCAAGCTCGCGGGCGAGTGGCTGGTCCGCGCGGCCGGCCAGGCGCACGGCATCGCCACCGCCTGCCTGCGCTACTTCAACGTGGCCGGCGCGGCCACCCCCGAGCTCGCCGACACCGGCGTCTTCAACCTGGTGCCGATGGTCTTCGAGCGGCTCGACGCCGGCGAGGCCCCCCGCATCTTCGGCGACGACTACGCCACCCCGGACGGCACCTGCATCCGCGACTACATCCACGTCGAGGACCTGGCCGACGCCCACCTCGTCGCCGCCCGCAAGCTCGCCGAGTGGGCCGAGGCCGGCGCGCCGCGCGACCTCACCGTCAACATCGGCCGCGGCGAGGGCGTCTCCGTCACCGAGATGGTCAAGCTGATCAACGAGATCACCGAGCACACCACCGAGCCCGTCGTCACCCCGCGCCGCCCCGGCGACCCGGCCCGCGTCGTCGCCTCCGCCGACCGCATCGCCGCCGAGCTGGGCTGGAAGGCCCGCTACGACGTCCGCGACATGATCGGCTCCGCCTGGGCCGGCTGGACCGCCCGCCGCGGCGCCGCCGTCTAGCCCCTCCGGCCGCGTGGACGGTCCCCTCGTACGGACGCCCTTCGAACGGGTGCGTACGGGGGGCCGTCCCGTGCGGACGAGGGGGCCGTTCGTCGTGCGGGCGTCGTCCCCGCGGCACGCCCCGTTCATCTCTCGGCGATCTGATGGGCCCATGCGAGACCAGCTCGGCCAGATCATCCGCTTCGGCGTGGTGGGCGGGATCAACACCGGCACCTTCTTCGGCTGCTACCTGCTGCTCCACCCCTGGATGCCGTACTTCGCCGCGTACACCCTCGCCTTCCTGCTCAGCATGGTGGGCTCCTTCTTCCTCAACACGTACTTCACCTACCGCACCCGCCCCACCTGGAAGAAGTTCGCCCTCTTCCCCCTCACCAACGTCACCAACTACGTGGTGCAGAGCGCCGGCCTGTACGCGCTCGTCAGCTGGGCCGGAATGGACGACCGGATCGCGCCACTCGTGGCCGCCGTCGTCGCCATCCCCTTCACGTACGTGATCTCCCGCCGCATCCTCGTCAGCCGCGCCCCGGGTCCGCAGGACGAAACGGAGGAGCGGCAGCCGTCCCGGCTCGCGTAGATTGCCCCTCGCGACCGTGCCGGGAGCGCACGGAGCCGGAACAGCGAGTGAGGACGGCGCAGGTGGCGACGGAGATGGCGGCGGTACAGCAGGACGCGAACCGACAGGACGGGACGCCGCAGGCGCCGGCCCCGCAGACGGTGACGCGCCCCTTCGTCACCGAGGCCCGCCGGATCGTCGTCAAGGTCGGCTCCTCCTCCCTCACCACCGCCGCCGGCGGCCTCGACGCCGACCGGGTCGACGCCCTCGTCGACGTCCTCGCCAAGGTCCGCAGCGGTGGCGAGAAGGAGATCGTCCTCGTCTCCTCCGGCGCCATCGCCGCCGGCCTCGCCCCGCTCGGCCTCACCCGCCGGCCCAAGGACCTGGCCCGCCAGCAGGCCGCCGCCAGCGTCGGCCAGGGCCTCCTCGTCGCCCGCTACACCGCCTCCTTCGCCCGCTACGGCGTCCGCGTCGGCCAGGTGCTGCTCACCACCGACGACACCAGCCGCCGCGCCCACTACCGCAACGCCTACCGCACCCTCGACCAGCTCCTCGCCATGGGCGCGCTGCCGGTCGTCAACGAGAACGACACCGTCGCCACCGACGAGATCCGCTTCGGCGACAACGACCGGCTCGCCGCCCTCGTCGCCCACCTCGTCCGCGCCGACCTCCTCGTCCTCCTCTCCGACGTCGACGGCCTCTACGACGGCGACCCGGCCAAGCCCGGCACCTCCCGGATCGCCGAGGTCGGCGGCCCGGAGGACATCGCCCACGTCGAGATCGGCTCCGCGGGCAAGGCCGGTGTCGGCACCGGCGGCATGGTCACCAAGGTCGAGGCCGCCCGGATCGCCGCCGCCGCCGGCATCCCCGTCGTCCTCACCTCCGCCAGCCGCGCCGCCGACGCCCTCGCCGGACGCGACACCGGCACCTACTTCCAGCGCACCGGCCGCCGCTCCGCCGACCGCCTGCTCTGGCTCGCCCACGCCTCCACCCCGCAGGGCTCCCTCGCGCTCGACGACGGCGCCGTCCGGGCCGTCGTCGAGGGCAAGAAGTCGCTGCTCGCCGCCGGCATCGCCGCCGTCGAGGGCGAGTTCGTCGCCGGCGACCCCGTCGAGCTGCGCGACGCCGCCGGCCGCCCCGTCGCCCGCGGCCTCGTCAACTTCGACGCCCGCGAACTCCCCCGGATGCTCGGCCGCTCCACCCCCGAACTCGCCCGCGAGCTCGGCCCCGAGTACGAGCGCGAGGTCGTCCACCGCGACGACCTCGTCGTCCTCGGCTGAGAGCGACCCCGCCCGACGGCCGGAAACCGCTGCGGAAGCCCTTGCGAAACCGCCGCCGAAACGGCTGAAACTCCTGCCATCCGGAAGGGACCTTTACCAAAACCGCCCCATGCGACGGCTCGGACTGGTCAACTTTGTCTCGGGGGTAACGAGCAACGCGGGGTACAGCACCACACGCATCACACAGGAGGCCGCCGGTGAGACGAGCGCGCCCTGGGGCACTGCCCCGCGGGACGGCCGAACGCGCCCTGACGAGTGTCGAGGCCGGAGCCGACTTCGACGCGGCACGGGACTCGGGCACGAAGAGCGAGGGCACAGCAGCCGAGACGGGCACACGGGACGGCGGCGCGGGGGAGCGCCCGCTGTCCAAGCTGTGGCACGTCACCCTCAGCGTGTCCGGCGTCGAGTCACCGCTGCAGGAGGTGCGCCGCGGGCTGGAACAGCTGGCCCACGACCACCCCTTCCTGCTGACCAGCCGCTACGCCAACGACCACGCCGAGATCCGGTACTGGGAGGAGGCCCGCGACCTGCACGACGCGGCGGCCGTCGCCCTCCGGCTCTGGGGCGAACACCGCCAGACCGCCAAGCTCCCCCCGTGGGAGATCGTCGGCCTGGAGGTCATCGACCGCGAGACCTACCACCAGCGCATCGCGGAAGGCTACGGCCCGCCGCCCGCCGCCCCCGTGGGCGTCCACCCGTACTGAGCCCGGTCGCGCCGATCGCGCCGGTCGCCCCGCTTGCTCCGGCTGAGCCCGGCGGGGCGGCGCCGGGCCGGGCCCGGGGGCGACCGGCGCGGGAGGTGTCTCGTACTGCGGGGCGGAGGGCCCGGCAGATGTCTCGTACTGCGGGACGGGGGGCTCGGGTGTGCGGGGTCGGCGCGCGCGGGCCAGTACCCTGCGGACATGACCTCGCTCACGCCCCTCGACAACCTCTCCCCGGTCACCCGGGCCGCCTACCGGGCCCGTGGCGCCGCCGCACAGATCGCGCCACTGCCGCGCTCGGCCAAGGACGACGCGCTGCTCGCCGTCGCGGACGCCCTCGAAGTCCGCACCGCGGAGATC
The DNA here is from genome assembly GCA_000721275.1 of Microtetraspora glauca. Classification (GTDB taxonomy): domain Bacteria; phylum Actinomycetota; class Actinomycetes; order Streptomycetales; family Streptomycetaceae; genus Streptomyces. Next base: position 271,942 of record JOFO01000008.1, read on the forward strand.
GTCGAGGCGAACGCCGAGGACATCGCCAAGGCCCGCGAGGCCGGCACCAGCGAGTCGATCATCGACCGGCTGACCCTCACCCCCGAACGGGTCCGCGCCATCGCCGCCGACGTCCGCCACGTCGCCGCCCTGCCCGACCCGGTCGGCGAGGTCGTCCGCGGCTCCACCCTCCCCAACGGGCTCGACCTCCGCCAGGTCCGCGTCCCCCTCGGCGTCGTCGGCATCATCTACGAGGCCCGCCCCAACGTCACCGTGGACGCCGCCGCCCTCTGCCTCAAGGCCGGCAACGCCGTCCTGCTCCGCGGCTCCTCCTCCGCCTACGCGTCCAACACCGCCCTGGTGAAGGTCCTCCGCGACGCCGTCGGCGGCGCCGGCCTGCCCGCCGACGCGATCCAGCTCGTCCCCGGCGAGTCCCGCGACTCCGTCCGCGAGCTGATGCGCGCCCGCGGCCTCGTCGACGTCCTCATCCCGCGCGGCGGCGCCTCCCTCATCCGCACGGTCGTCGAGGAGTCCACCGTCCCGGTCATCGAGACCGGCACCGGCAACTGTCACGTCTACGTCGACGCCGACGCCGACCTCGACATGGCCGTCGACATCCTGATCAACTCCAAGGCCCAGCGGGTCAGCGTCTGCAACGCCGCCGAGACCCTGCTCGTCCACCAGGACGTCGCCGCCGCCTTCCTGCCCCGCGCCCTCGACGCGCTGGCCGAGGCCGGCGTCACCGTCCACGCCGACGAGCGGGTCCTCGCCCACACCGAGGGCACCAAGGCCACCGTCGTCCCGGCCACCCCGGAGGACTGGGAGACCGAGTACCTCTCCCACGACATCGCCGCCGCCGTCGTCGACTCCCTCGACAAGGCCGTCGAGCACATCCGCATGTGGACCTCCGGGCACACCGAGGCGATCGTCACCACCTCGCAGGCCGCGGCGCGCCGCTTCACCCAGCTGGTCGACTCCACCACGGTGGCCGTGAACGCCTCCACCCGCTTCACGGACGGCGGACAGTTCGGCTTCGGCGCCGAGATCGGCATCTCCACCCAGAAGCTCCACGCCCGCGGCCCCATGGGCCTTCCGGAGCTCACCTCCACCAAGTACATCGTGACCGGCGACGGTCACATCCGGTAACACCACCTCGCACACCTCCTTTCGGTACGGGCGGGGAGACTTCGCACTCTCCCTGCCCAAAACCCCATCCCCGGTCTACCCTGAGACCGTGCCGGACGACGTGGGGGGCAAGCCGTCCCCGAACGGCTGGGAGCCCGACGACGAGCGCGGAGGCGCCGCCGAGGGCCACTGGGACGTGGTCTTCGACGAGGAGTTCGTCAAGGCCGCCGCCGTCCACGAGCCGACGGCCGTCGAGCGCCTCCTCGCCGCCGCCCAGGCCCGCGCCGAAGCCGAGTCCGCCCGCGCCCGCGCCCTCAGGGCCGCCGGCGACGACGACCTCTACGACGACGGCCGCGACCCCGTCGGCCTCACCTACGAGCCCGACGACGTCGGCGACGACGCCAGCCCCTACGGCCGCCACGGCGGCGCCCTCCGCCCCTACCGGGGCACCGCCCGCTGGCACCGGCCCGTCGCCTGGCTTCTCGCCCTCCTGATGGGCATCGGCATGGTGGCCCTCGCCTTCACCGCCGTCTACCGCGGCGCCGCCGCCAACCGGCAGGACCAGGTCCCGCCGGCCTCCACCGGCGTCGACCAGCCCAAGCCGGCCCCGCCCGCCGCCTCCCCGGCCGCCGCACCCCCGGTACCGGTGCTCACCGGCACCCCGGCCACCGCCGCCGCCCCGCAGGCCGGCGCCCGCCCGGCATCCGCCGACCGGACCAAGCCCACGCCCCCGGCCCCACCCCGCACCCCCTGACGCATACCCCCTGACCCGCACCCCCCGACCCCGTCCGCGGACCACCCGGACGGCCGCCCGGGCCGCCACTCCGACGGCGGAAAACTTCCGAACTTGTCGTGTACCAGGGCGTTTACCGATGCCCCCGCCGACCTACCCTGAAGGTATGGCAGGGCGTGGCGACCCGCCTGAGGGGACTCCCGAGGGGCTCCCCGGCGGTGAGGACGAATACCGATCCGTCGTCTTCGACGAGGCGTTCGTCCGCGCTGCCCACCTCCAGGAGTACTCCGCGCGGGAACGGATGGGCGAGCACGCGCTCGCCGTCCGCAGCCGCCCCGGCCCCACCGGCCGGCGCGGCTCCGGCCAGGCCCTCCTCCTGGTCCTGCTGATCCTCCTCGCCTTCGGCATGGCCGTCTATCTCGGCCTGCGCAACCCCTACCAGCCCCCGCCCGACCGGCGCGCCGAGCCGTTCCGCACCACCGTCGTCCCGCTCGCCCCCCAGGACCCCGTCCCCGGCGGCGACCCCGCCCGGCTCCTCGCCCGCAGCCCCGCCGCCGGGCACCGCGCCGGCGCCGCCGGCATCCACCTGCCCGTCGCCGCCCGCACCCCCCACTTCTCCGAGGGCCAGGTCGTCACCGCCCTGAGCATCGCCAAGGACTACCTCGTCGCCTCCTCCCTGGAGCCGGACGTCCTCACCGGCCGGACCGTCCGGCCCGCCCGCCTGCTGCTCGACCCCGACCAGCTGGCCCAGTTCGACCGCAGCGTCTCCGCACCCGCCGACGACGGCCGGCACGCCGTCGCCGCCTGGCTGATCCGCTTCGACCCCCGGCAGGTCGCCGTCGCCGACACCGCGCCCCGCGTCCAGGGCAGCCTGGGCTTCGCCGAGACCGCCCCGGACACCCTGGAGGTCACCGCCGACCACACGTTCACCTACGTGCTGCGGCCCGCCGTCCAGGCGCCCGGCGCCGAGCCCGCGGCGGCCTCCCTCTTCACGGTCCACCGCACGGTCCACTTCCGCTTCGACCGCGAGGACCTGCGCATGCACCGGGCCGAACTGCTGGCCGGCACCGTCGAGGCCGGGCCGCAGGCCTGCGGTACCGGCACCGGGGGCGGGCTCAGGCCGCTGCTGGCGGGGGCCGAGGCGCCGGCGCGCTCCGGCCCGGCGCTCACCGACCCGTACGCCACCGGCCGGCCCACGGCCCCGGCACTCTGCGGAGCCCTCGCCCCGGCCGCCCAGCCCCGGCCCTGACGCCCGGCTACTCCTCCGAGCCGCCGTCCTCCCCGGAGCCCTTGCCGGTGTCCCCGCCCTGGTCCTTCGCGTCCTTCGCGCCGCCGCCGAACACCGTCCGCAGCCGTCCGCCCAGGTCGCCCGCGAGCTCCCCGGCGCCGCCGGCTATGTCCCCGACGAGCTTGACCAGCGGATCCTTGCTGTCCCGCACGGTCTGCGCGTAGTGCCCGGCCGACTCCCGGAAGGAGTCCGTGACCGAGGTGTCCTTGTCCTCCGACCGCTTCGGGTAGTGCCCGTCCATCAGCCGCTGGTAGTCCCGGCTCTCCGACCACTTCTTCAGCTCGGCCGCCCGCACGGTGGTGAACGGGTGCGAGCGCGGCAGCACGTTGAGGATCTTCAGCACCGAGTCCCGCAGGTCGCCGGCCTTCTCGTACTCGTCCGCCTGCGCGAGGAACGCGTCCACGTTCATCTCGTGCAGATGGTTGCCGCCGGCGATCTTCATCAGCCCGCGCATCGACGCCTGGAGGTCCTGCCCCACCAGCAGCCCCGCCCGGTCGGCCGACAGCTCCGACTTGCGGAACCACTCGCGCAGCGCCGTCACGATCGCCATCACCGCCACGTTCCCCAGCGGGATCCAGGCGACCTTCAGCGCCACGTTCGTCAGGAACAGCAGCACCGTCCGGTACACCGCGTGCCCCGACAGGGCGTGGCCGACCTCGTGGCCGACGACCGCCCGCATCTCCTCCTCGTCCAGCAGCTCGACGAGCCCCGTCGTCACCACGATCACCGGCTCGTCCAGGCCCACGCACATCGCGTTCGGCACCGGGTTCTGCGTGACGTACATCGCCGGGACCCGGTCCAGGTCGAGGATGTAACAGGCGTCCCGCAGCATGTCGTTGAGGTGCGAGAACTGCGCGTCGCTCACCCGGACGGAGTCCGAGAGGTAGAGCAGCCGCAGACTCCGCTCCGGCAGCAGCCCGCTGAGCGCCTTGAACACCGTGTCGAAACCGCTCAGCTTCCGCAGCGCCACCAGCGCCGAACGATCCGCCGGGTGCTCGTAGGCCCGCGAGGAGATGCCGGGGAACCGCCTGCGCCGCCTGCTCGGCACGCCGCCCTCGTGGTTCCCGCCGTGGTTGTCGGTCATGAACGCCCCCTGTCCCTGCGTACGTATCCGTACTCGTCCCCCTGACACGCCCCACCCTAGGCGAGGGCGCTACCGTGGGCGGAGGACCTGTGGACAACTCGGGCCCTGTGGAAAACGAGGGAGCACGACCGCATGCCGGACATCGCCGCAGCCGCCACCGCCCTCACCCGCGTCGCCGAGGCGGCGCAGCAGGGACCGGGCGGCACCCTCCGCGTCGTCCTGCTGGTCTCCATGGTCGGTGGCGCCCTCCTCGCCTGGTTCCTGCTGCGCGGCTACCGCAGCGGCGAGAGCACGGACGACACCCCGGCCGCGCCCCCCGCGCCGGCCCGCGACCGGTCCGCGGACACGCCCGCCCGAGGGGCCGCAGGTGACGCCGGGGACGCCAACGCCTGAGTCGGCGTGAGAGAGCCGCGACGGCCCGCATACGATGTGCGCGAAGTCTCCGCTCCCACCCCCGATCGGATAGGTCTGCCGAAGATGAGCCTCCACAGCACCGCCGCCAACCTCGTCACGCTTGCTTCCGAGGGCGCCGAGCACGGTGGCAACCACGACAGCCTCAACCCGTACGTCACCGGCGGCGGCGCCTTCCTCGCGCTGATGCTGCTGCTCTGGATCACCACCCGTTTCAACCGCGACCGCTGAGCCGGACGCCGACCGGGAGGCCGCTGAGCGGGCGTCCGCCGCCGTGCCAGTAGGCTCTGCACGCATGGGAGAGCAGGAAGTGCCTACTGGCGGCCGCGGCAAGCGCCGCCTCGGCGTGATGGGCGGGACGTTCGACCCGATCCACCACGGACACCTGGTGGCGGCCAGCGAGGTCGCCGCCCTGTTCCACCTGGACGAGGTGGTGTTCGTACCGACGGGTGAGCCGTGGCAGAAGAGCCACAAGGCCGTGTCGCCCGCCGAGGACCGCTACCTGATGACGGTCATCGCCACGGCCTCCAACCCGCAGTTCTCGGTCAGCCGCATCGACATCGACCGCGGCGGCGCCACCTACACCATCGACACGCTGCGCGACCTGCGCGCTCTCAACGGCGACGCCGACCTCTTCTTCATCACCGGAGCCGACGCGCTCGCGCAGATCCTCACCTGGCGCGACGCGGAGGAGCTGTTCTCCCTCGCCCACTTCATCGGCGTCACCCGGCCGGGCCACGACCTCACCGACGACGGACTGCCCGAGGGCGGCGTCTCGCTCGTCGAGGTCCCGGCCCTCGCCATCTCGTCCACCGACTGCCGCGCACGGGTCGCCGAGGGCGACCCCGTCTGGTATCTCGTCCCGGACGGCGTCGTCCGCTACATCGACAAGCGCCAGCTGTACCGCGGCAAGTGACTCCCGGGAAGGGGCACCGGTGAACGACCAGCACAACCCGTACGACCCGTACCAGCCGCAGCCGCAGATCATCGGCTACGACGCGTACGGGCAGCCGGTGTACCAGCAGCAGGCCGAGCCCCCGCAGCAGCCCGCGTACGACCCGTACGCCGGGCAGCAGCAGACGTACGGCTACGACCCCTACGCCCAGCCTCAGCAGCCCCAGGCCCCCCAGCAGCCCCAGCAGGCCGCGTACGACCCCTACGCCGGGCAGCAGCAGACGTACGGCTACGACCCCTACGGGACCCCCGGGACCCCCGGGACCCCCGGGACCCCCGGGACCCCCGGGACCCCCGGAACCTACGGCGGGGCCGGGCAGCAGTGGCAGGCCGCCGAACCCTCCGCGCCCGTCGTCGAGGCCCCGGCCGCCGTCCCCGGCCAGCGGCCCGCCCCCGAGCCGCCCGCCGCGCCCGCGCCCCCCAGGACGCCCCGGCGGGGCGCGACGGACGAGGACCGGGAGTACCGCACCGAGCAGTTCTCCTTCATCGAGGAGCCCGACGAGGACTCCGAGGACGTCATCGACTGGCTCAAGTTCACCGAGAGCCGGTCGGAGCGGCGCGAGGAGGCCCGGCGGCGCGGCCGCAACCGGATCATCGCGCTCGTCACCCTCCTCGTCCTCGCGGTCGCCGGCGGCGTCGGCTACCTCTGGTCGGCCGGCCTGCTCCCCGGGACCGGCGACTCCGGGCCGAAGCAGCAGGGCACCGCCACCGGCCCGCAGCAGCGCGCCACGATCGTCCTCCACCTGCACGACATCCAGGGCGGCGGCACTTCCACCGCCCTCCTCGTCGACAACTCCACCACCAAGCAGGGCACCACCGTCCTGCTGCCCAACGCGCTCGCCGTCGCCGACAGCGAGGGCACCGCCACCACCCTCGGCAACTCCGTCGAGGACGACGGCTCCAGCGGCACCCGCGAAGCCCTCGACACCCTCCTCGGCGCCAAGATCGCCGGAACCTGGCGCCTGGACACGCCGTACCTGGAGAACCTCGTCGAGTACCTCGGCGGCATCGAGGTCGACACCGACACCACCGTCCCCGACCCCAAGGGCAAGGAAGGCGCCGACCCGCTCGTCACCCAGGGCGAGAAGCAGACCCTCAACGGCCGCGCCGCCGTCGCCTACGCCACCTACCGGGCCTCCGGCGAGGCCGAGGCCAAGCAGCTCCAGCGCTTCGGCCAGGTCGTCAACGGCATGCTGCGGAAGATGCCCAGCGACGCCGCGAACGCCACCACCGCCATCGAGTACCTCCAGCAGATCGCCGACCCGTCCCTCCCGGAGAAGGACCTCGGCGCCTCCCTCGCCAAGCTCGCCGAGCACGCCAAGACCGGCGCCTACAAGACGGCGATGCTGCCCGTCGGCGAGGACGGCACGCTCACCGAGGGCGCCGGCGACAGCGTCGTCAAGGACATCCTCGGCGGCAAGGTCACCGCCGTCGACCCGGGCGGCGTGCCGCGCGTCTCGATCAAGGACGCGACCGGCGAGGACGCCGTCGAGGCGGCCAAGGTCGTCCTGATCAACGGCGGCTACGCCTTCGTCGGCGGCACCAAGGCCGACAGCCGGGCGAAGTCCGAGGTCGTCTACGGCGACGACGCCCAGAAGGCCACCGCCGCCGAGGTCGCCAAGACCCTGGACCTGCCCGAGTCCGCGATCACCAAGGGCAAGCCCACCGGCACCGCCACGATCACCGTCGTCCTCGGCCGGGACTACGAGATTCCGGGCGCCCGGTAATCGTTTGCGGGGTCGTCGGCGGTCCGTGAGACCCTGGAGGGGTACTGGACCGCCGACGAAAGCCTGCTTGTGACCGCTACGGACCGCTCCATCGAGCTCGTCAACGCCGCCGCCCAGGCGGCGGCCGACCGGCTCGCTCACGACATCATCGCGTACGACGTCAGCGACGTGCTGTCGATCACCGACGCCTTCCTGCTCGCCTCCGCGCCCAACGACCGCCAGGTCAAGTCGATCGTCGACGAGATCGAGGAGCGGCTCCAGAAGGAGCTCGGCGCCAAGCCGGTGCGCCGCGAGGGCGACCGCGACGCCCGCTGGATCCTCCTCGACTACGTCGACATCGTCATCCACGTGCAGCACAGCGAGGAGCGGGTCTTCTACGCCCTGGAGCGGCTGTGGAAGGACTGCCCCGAGCTCCCGCTGCCCGAGGACGCCGTCAAGACCCGCGGCAAGGCGGCCGAGCACGCCGCCCTGACCGGCGCCGACCTGCCGGCGGACGGTGAGCTGAGCTGAGCGCCACCGCCAAGGGCGGCACCGGCCGCCGTATCGTCCTGTGGCGCCACGGCCAGACCTCCTGGAACCTGGAGCGCCGCTTCCAGGGCTCGACCGACATCGAGCTCACCGAGGCCGGCGTCCACCAGGCCCGGCGGGCGGCCCGGCTGCTCGCCGCCCTGCGCCCCGACGCGATCGTCGCGTCGGACCTGAAGCGGACGGCGGCCACGGCCGCCGAGCTGGCGGCGCTCACCGGCCTCTCCGTCGCCCACGACGCCGCCCTGCGCGAGACGTACGCGGGCGACTGGCAGGGCCTCACGCACGACGAGATCGTCGCGCGGTACGGCGAGCAGTACGCCGCCTGGAAGCGCGGCGAGCCGGTCCGCCGGGGCGGCGGCGAGCTGGAGACCGAGGTGGCCGACCGGGCCGCGCCGGTGATCCTGGACCACGCCGACAAGCTCCCGGAGGACGGCACCCTGGTCGTGGTCAGCCACGGCGGCACCATCCGTACCGCCATCGGCCGGCTCCTCGGTCTGGAGCCGCACCACTGGGAGAGCCTGGGCGGCGTCTCGAACTGCTGCTGGTCCGTCCTCGGCCAGGGCGTGCGCGGCTGGCGCCTCCTGGAGCACAACGCCGGCTCGCTGCCCGAGCCGGTGCTCGGCGACGACACCTGACGGGCCGGTCCGGGCCCCCGCGGCCCGGATTTCACTTTCCGGCAGGTCACAGGCTAAAGTTCATCTTGTTCGCAGCGCTCCGGCGCGAAGAACACGAGGGGCTATAGCTCAGTTGGTAGAGCGCTTGCATGGCATGCAAGAGGTCAGGAGTTCAATTCTCCTTAGCTCCACAGTCACCGGATCCCGTCCCCCGACCAGGGGGGCGGGATCTGTCGTTCTGTCACTTCTGGGCGGCCGCCCCGCCATGGCAGAATCGGACGGCCGGAGGGGGACCGGGTCCGGACGGGAGGGTGGCCTTTGGGTGCGCACAGGCGGAAGTGCGACTGGTGCGGCAGCGGCACGCCCATCGTGCGGGACATGGACCCCGTCAACCCGGACTACCAGTACTGGTGCGAAGAGTGCGCACGGGCGCTGATCATAAAGGGCGACCCGATCGAGACCTACCGCGAACTCGAAGGGGAGCCGATCTACGGCCGACTCCTCGACGAGCACTGCACCCTCAAGCGCTTCTACTCCTTCGCCACGGCCTGAGGCTCCCGGCCCGCGACGGCCTCCGCAGGGCCCTCCGAGCCCTCGGGGGCCACCGGCCGGCGCGTCCGCCGCACCGCCAGCGCGTACCCGGCGAAGACCGCCGCCGCCGTCAGCGGATAGACCGCCGACAGCAGCATCTGTCCGGGGTTCTGGTCGAGTTCGGGACGCCCCGGGTCGTGCGGTACCCACCACAGCGCGAACGAGGCGAAGGCGAGCGCCACCGCGCCCGTCGTGAGCCACGCGCGCGTGGCGCGGTCGTACAGCAGGATCAGCAGCGGCACGCACCACACCCAGTGGTGGGACCAGGAGATCGGGGAGACCATCAGCGCCGTGAACGCGGTGATCACCACGGCCACCGCCCGGTCGCCGCGTACCGCCGCCCGCACCGCGAGCGCCATCGCCGCGCCGCCGAGCAGCACCGCCGCCGCCAGCCACCACAGGCCGGGCGCGTCCGTGTGCATCAGCCGGGCCAGGACCCCGCTCAGGGACTGGTTGGCGGTCTCCTCCGCGTGACCCACCCGGCCCGTCTCGAACAGCGTCCGGGTCCAGAACGTCCTCGAGTCGGCCGGCAGCGCCACCGCCATCGCCAGCGTCGTCACCAGGAAGACCCCGGTCGCCGTCAGCGCCGTGCGCAGCCACTGGTTCACCGACCGGTCGCGGCGCCACAGCAGCAGGCCGGCGGCGAGGAGCAGCACCACGAAGAGCCCGGGTGTGAGTTTCACCGCGGTCGCCAGGCCGATGCCGAGGCCGGCCCAGCGGCTGCCCTCGCGGCGCGTGAAGTCCCACAGCACGGCCACCGCGACCAGCAGGTTGATCTGCCCGTACCGGAGGGTCGTCCACACCGGCTCGGACCAGACCACGACCGCCGCGACCCACAGCGTCGTACGCCACAGGTCGGCCCGGCGTCCGGGCGCGGCGAGCGTCGGCCGGACCAGCTGGAGCGACAGCCGGACCAGCGCCAGCACCAGCAGCAGGTTCCCCGCCGTGGAGAGCGTCCGCATCAGCGGGACGCCGACCAGGGTCAGCGGCAGGAACAGCACGGCCGCGAAAGGCGGATACGTCATCGCCAGGTTCGCCGAGGTGGCGCGCATGGCGTACAGGTCGCCGCCGGCCCGCAGGGTCTCGGCCTCGGCCCGGTAGACCATCACGTCGAGCATGTTCACGTGGGCGGCGCGCTGCGCCACCCAGAAGGCCGCGAACGAGATCAGGCAGGTGACCGCGGCGGCGACCAGGGGCCACGGCCGGGCGCGGGACGGGGAAGGTGCGGAGGGGGACACAGGGGGCGACCCTACCCGGAGCCTCCGACAGTGCCGGAGAAACGGATTTGGAGATCTGCCCGGCGGGCGGTTACTGTTCTGTCCGTCGCCGCGAGGAAGACCCGCGAGGGAGCCGGGCGGAGACGATCACGAGGGGCTATAGCTCAGTTGGTAGAGCGCCTGCATGGCATGCAGGAGGTCAGGAGTTCAATTCTCCTTAGCTCCACAGAAGGCAGACGGGCCATCCGTACCGGGTGGCTCTCCGCGCTTCTGCGGTACGCTGATATGCCGCATTGAGGGGCTATAGCTCAGTTGGTAGAGCGCTTGCATGGCATGCAAGAGGTCAGGAGTTCAATTCTCCTTAGCTCCACAGCAGGGAAGCGGGTCATCCGGATCGGATGGCCCGCTTCTTCGTGTTCTGAAGGCGCTCAGGACCTTCCCCCGCGGTCCGGCGGGCCCGTGTCGGCCCGTGGACGTCGATGCGGCCCCTGGGGGCGCTGCGGTACCCTGGCGCCATGCGTGCCGTACGCCTCCTGCTTATCGAGCCGCGCTGATCAGTCCCGACGGGCGGAAGAGATCCCGTCGGAGTCGGCGCGGCGTCCCCTCCTGTGCGAGGGGATTTTTCATTTCGTGGCAGTTCGTGGCAGTGGGCAGAGACGATCGATGGAGCTTCTAGGACCATGACCGAGATCAACACGGCTGCCGAGACGGCGGCCCCGCATCGCTACACGGCGGCCATGGCCGCCGACATCGAGGCACGCTGGCAGGACGTCTGGGACGCCGAGGGCACCTACGAGGCGCCGAACCCCTCCGGTGACCTGGCGGGCGACCCCGCGATCGCCGCCCGGCCCAAGAAGTTCATCATGGACATGTTCCCGTACCCCTCCGGTGCGGGCCTCCACGTCGGCCACCCGCTCGGCTACATCGCCACGGACGTCTTCGCCCGGCACGCGCGCATGTCCGGCCACAACGTGCTGCACACCCTCGGCTTCGACGCCTTCGGCCTGCCCGCCGAGCAGTACGCCGTGCAGACCGGCACGCACCCGCGCGTGTCCACCGAGGCCAACATGGAGAACATGAAGGCCCAGCTGCGCCGGCTCGGCCTGGGCCACGACAAGCGGCGGTCGTTCGCCACGATCGACCCCGAGTACTACAAGTGGACCCAGTGGATCTTCCTCCAGATCTACAACTCCTGGTACGACACCGAGGCCGGCAAGGCCCGCCCGATCGCCGAGCTGATCGAGCAGTTCGAGAACGGCACCCGTGAGATCCCCGGCACCACGCGCGCGTGGGCCGACCTGAGCGCCGTCGAGCGCGACGCCGTCCTGGGCGAGTACCGCCTGGCGTACGCCTCCGACGCACCGGTCAACTGGTGCCCCGGCCTGGGCACCGTCCTCGCCAACGAGGAGGTCACCGCCGACGGCCGTTCCGAGCGCGGCAACTACCCGGTCTTCAAGGCCAAGCTGCGCCAGTGGAACATGCGCATCACCGCCTACGCGGACCGCCTGCTGGACGACCTCGACGGCCTGGACTGGCCCGAGGCGATCAAGCTGCAGCAGCGCAACTGGATCGGCCGCTCCGAGGGCGCCCGCGTCGACTTCCAGGTCGGCGACACCGGCGCCATCACCGTCTTCACCACCCGCCAGGACACCCTGTTCGGCGCCACCTACATGGTCCTCGCGCCCGAGCACGACCTGGTCGAGAAGATCGTGCCGGCGGCCTGGCCGGAGGGCACCCACGCGGTGTGGACCGGCGGTCACGCCACCCCCGCCGAGGCCGTCGACGCGTACCGCAAGCAGGCCGCCTCCAAGTCCGACGTCGAGCGGCAGGCCGACGCCAAGGAGAAGACCGGCGTCTTCACCGGCGCGTACGCCACCAACCCGGTCAGCGGCGAGCAGGTCCCCGTCTTCATCGCCGACTACGTCCTCATGGGCTACGGCACCGGCGCCATCATGGCCGTCCCCGCGCACGACAGCCGCGACTTCGCCTTCGCGCGCGCCTTCGAGCTGCCGATGCGCTGCGTCGTCGAGCCGAGCGACGACCGCGGCACCGACCCGTCCACCTGGGACGACGCCTTCGGCTCGTACGAGGCGAAGCTGGTCAACTCCGCCAACGACGAGATCTCCCTGGACGGCCTCGGCGTCGTCGACGCCAAGGCGAAGATCACCGCCTGGCTGGCCGACCGCGGCATCGGCGAGGGCACCGTCAACTACCGCCTCCGCGACTGGCTGTTCAGCCGCCAGCGGTACTGGGGCGAGCCCTTCCCGATCGTCTACGACGAGGACGGTGTCGCCCACGCGCTGCCCGAGTCGATGCTGCCGCTGGAGCTGCCCGAGGTCGAGGACTACTCGCCGCGGACCTTCGACCCGGACGACGCCGACACCCAGCCCGAGACCCCGCTCTCCCGCAACGAGGAGTGGGTCAACGTCACCCTCGACCTGGGCGACGGGCCGAAGAAGTACCGCCGCGAGACCAACACCATGCCCAACTGGGCCGGTTCCTGCTGGTACGAGCTGCGCTACCTGGACCCGCACAACGGCGAGAAGCTCGTCGACCCCGCCATCGAGCAGTACTGGATGGGCCCGCGCGAGGGCATGCCCACCGGCGGCGTCGACCTGTACGTCGGTGGTGCCGAGCACGCCGTGCTCCACCTGCTGTACGCCCGCTTCTGGTCGAAGATCCTCTTCGACCTGGGGCACGTCTCCTCCGCCGAGCCGTTCCACAAGCTCTACAACCAGGGCATGATCCAGGCGTTCGTCTACCGCGACGCCCGCGGCATCGCGGTCCCCGCCGCCGAGGTCGAGGAGCGCGACGGCGCCTACTGGTACGAGGGCGAGAAGGTCAGCCGCGTCCTCGGCAAGATGGGCAAGTCCCTGAAGAACGCCGTCACGCCGGACGAGATCTGCGCCGAGTTCGGCGCCGACACCCTGCGCCTGTACGAGATGGCGATGGGCCCCCTAGACGTCTCCCGCCCGTGGGACACTCGCGCCGTCGTCGGCCAGTACCGCCTGCTCCAGCGGCTGTGGCGCAACATCGTCGACGAGGCGACCGGCGAGGTCACCGTCGTCGACGCCGCGCCCGACGAGGACACCCTGCGCGCCCTGCACAAGGCGATCGACGGCGTCTCCCAGGACATGGCCGGCATGCGCTTCAACACGGCCATCGCCAAGATCACCGAGCTGAACAACCACCTCACCAAGACCGGCGGCGCGATCTCCCGGACCGTCGCCGAGCAGCTGGTGCTGCTGGTCGCCCCGCTCGCCCCGCACATCGCGGAAGAGCTGTGGCACCGCCTCGGCCACACCGACTCGGTCGTCCACCAGGACTTCCCGGTCGCCGACCCGGCGTACGTCGTGGACGAGACCGTGACCTGCGTCGTGCAGATCAAGGGCAAGGTCAAGGCCCGCCTGGAGGTCTCCCCGTCGATCACCGACGCCGACCTGGAGGCGCTGGCCCTCGCCGACCCGCACGTCGTCGCCGCCCTCGGCGGCGCCGAGATCCGCAAGGTGATCGTGCGCGCGCCGAAGCTGGTGAACATCGTGGCCTGAGTGCCACGAGGGGCCTAGGGGTTTCCCCTACGGGCAGGTTGGGGGTTCCGATGGAACCCTCGGCCTGCCCGCTCCGTTTACCGTGGAAGAACCACACCCGTGGGACGCCGACGGAGCTGAGGAGCGACGCACATGGAAGCCACGATTGTCACGATCCTGGCGCTGCTCTTCCTTTCGTTCGTGGCGCTCGGCGTGTACGCCACGGTGAAGGTGGCCAAGGCGGCGAAGCGCGGCGTCGACCGCACCCTCGACCAGGCCCGGCGCACCGTGGAGGACACCACGCTGCGGGCCAAGAGCCTCGGCCAGGTCGGCGTCGCCGCCGAACTGGCCCGGCTACGGCTCTCGCTGCGCACCTCGATGCGCGCCACCCAGGACGCGCTCCAGGCGGGGGTGGCCGAGGACGCCTCGCTGCGGGAGTCGCTCGACCTCTTCGGCCGGCTCAGCGCCCATGGCCGTGAGCTGGACGAGGACCTCAAGCGCCTGGAGCGGGAGCCCGACAAGGCGTACGTGGCCGGGCAGCTGCCGTCGCTCACCGAGCGGACCGAGCGGATCACCGGGTCGGCCGACGCGCTGCGGCAGGCCGCCCGCGACCGCGCCCGGCGGTTCGCCGAGGACGACCTGGACACGCTGAGCGCCCAGATCGACGTCGAGACGGGCGCGCTGCGGCACTGGACGACGACCCACGACACCGCCGGTTCCACCCAGGCCGGGTACGGCGCGACGGCGCCGGGGGCGGGGGCGGGGGAGCCCGCCTGGTACGAGACCGCGCCGGGGGCGGAAGGGCCGGCCGGGTCGGAGCGGCCGGAGGCGGGGGGTGCTCAGGGTGCCGGCGGGGCGCAGGGGCCGCAGGCGATCACCGCTCCCGACCCGCGGACGACCGCTTACCCGTGGGAGAAGACGGCCCGGCCCGAGTCCGCGAGCTGACCTCCGCGAGCGGGCGGGCGCGCGTTCCGTGGGATCGTCGGACCGGCTGTGAGCGGGGCCGGGCTGCCGAGCGGCCGTCGCGGCGGGTAACCTCCCGCTCATGTCCCGGCATGTCGCGATCGTCACCGATTCAACGGCCTACCTGCCACCGCAGACGATGGAGCGGCACGGCATCACCGCGGTCCCGCTGACCGTCGTCATCGGCGACCGCGCCCTCCTGGAGGGCACCGAGATCTCCGCCAGATCGCTCGCCGAGGCGCTGCAGAAACGACGGTCCGTCACCACCTCCCGGCCCAGCCCCGAGGTCTTCGCCGCCACCTACCGCGAGGCCGCCGAGGCGGGAGCGCGCGGAATCGTCTCCCTCCACCTCTCCGCCGAGGTCTCCGGCACCTATGACGCCGCCGTGCTCGCGGCGAAGGACGCGCCCGTCCCCGTACGGGTCGTGGACACGCGCATGATCGGCATGGCCCTCGGCTTCTGCGCCGTCGCGGCGGCGGAGGCCGTGGAGGCCGGCGGGTCGCTCGACGAGGCGGTCGCGGCGGCGGAGAAGCGCGCCGGGGACACCTCCGCCTACTTCTACGTCGACACGCTGGACTACCTGCGCCGCGGCGGACGGATCGGGACCGCGCAGGCGCTGCTGGGCTCCGCGCTCGCCGTGAAGCCGCTCCTCGAACTCGACGGCGGCCGCATCGAACTGAAGGAGAAGGTGCGGACCGCCTCCAAGGCGATCGCCCGGCTGGAGGAGCTGGCCGCCGAGCAGGCCGGCTCCGGTCCCGTCGACATCGCCGTCCACCACCTCTCCGCGCCGGACCGGGCCGACGCGCTGGCCGAACGCCTCCGGGAACGCGTGCCCGGCATCGCCGAACTGCACGTCAGCGAGGTCGGCGCCGTGATCGGCGCGCACACCGGGCCCGGGCTGCTCGCGGTGGTCGTCTCGCCGCGCTGAGCCGCGCTGCCGGGTGGCCGGGTGGCTTTCTCCCCCGGGAGGGTGCTTTCTCACCCGGGAGGGTGAGCGGGTTGTCCACAGGAACGCCGCTTTCCACAGAAGTCGGCGGGCGACGGCACGGGGTGGTGGCGGACCCTACGGTCGCAGGCATGGATCTTCGTACGACGTCTACGTCTTCCCTGCGTTCCTCGGGCACCTCGACCGGGCCTGCCGGGCCTGCCGGGCTCACCGGGCCCCGGCGAGAGGCGCCGCCCGGGCGTGCCCAGCGGCGGGCTCGGGTGAGGCGGGTGGTCGCGCCGCCGGGGCCCGTCGGGGGTGAGGCGGGGGTCGTACGGGAGCGGGGGGACGCGCTGTTCCCGCCGCCGGTGCCACCGGACGAAGTGGTGGCCGCGGAGCCGGTGACCGCCGGTGCGGGGGAGCGGCGGTGGCGGCAGGCGGTGCGGGAGCGGCTGCCGTGGTGGGTGCAGACGCGGTGCGGGCTCGAGCCGCGGTCGCTGGCGGCGCTCGCCGTGGTCCTGGTGGTGGCCGCCTGCGCGGCCGGGGGGTTCTACTGGGCGGGACGGCCGGAGGCGGTCCGTGCGCCGGAGGTCGTCGGGGTCGCTCCGGTGGTGGCCACGTCTCCGTCCTCGGTCCCGTCGGCGTCGGCCCCGGCGTCGGCCTCGGTGCCGGGTTCCGCCGCGAGCGGTGGGGGCTCGGCGAAGGTCGTCGTGGATGTGGCGGGGAAGGTCCGGCGGCCGGGGGTGCTGACGCTTCCGGCCGGGTCGCGGGTCGCGGACGCGCTGCGGGCGGCCGGAGGGGTGCGCGCGGGGGCGGATCTGACGGGGCTCAACCGGGCGCGGGTGCTCTTCGACGGGGAGCAGGTGCTGGTCGGCGTGCCGGGAGCGGTGGGAGCGGCGGCCGGCGGAGGGCCGGCCGGGGGCGGCGGGGGAGCCGCTGCGGGGACGGGCGGGGACGGGGTGCCGCTGAGCCTCAACACGGCGACCGTCGAGCAGTTCGACAGCCTTCCGGGGGTGGGGCCGGTGCTCGCGCGGCGCCTGGTCGAGCACCGGTCGGAGCACGGCGGGTTCCGTTCGGTGGAGGAGTTGCGCGAGGTCGACGGGATCGGCGAGCGGCGTTACGCGGACCTCCAGCCGCTGGTGCGGCCATGACCGGGGGCGAGCAGGTGGCGGACCGGGAGCGGGAGGCGCGGGCGCCCCGGGAGGAGGCCGCCGATCTGCGGCTGGTCCCGCCGGCGCTGGCCGCGTGGGGTGCCGCTGCCGTGGCGCTGGGCGTGGCGGGCTGGTGGGTGGTCGCCGGGGTGGGGGTCTGCCTCGCGGCCGCCGGGGTGCTGCTGACGCCGGCGGTGGCGCGGCGGCTGACCAGAGGGCGGGATGCGGCGCCGGACGCCGGGCCGGGGCGCGGTCGGGTGGGGGTGGTGCCGGGGTGGCGGTTGAGGGCCACCGCCTGGGGCGGGGTGCTGCTGTGTGCCGCCGCGGGGGCGGCGTCGGCGGGGCTGCACGCGGCGGATCTGCGGCGCGGTCCGGTGCCCGTGCTGGCGCAGGAGTACGGCAGGGCCTCGGTCGAGGTGACGGTCACCTCGGATCCCCGGCTCACGCGGCCCCGGGTGAGCGGGCGGGCGATGGTGCCGGTGTCGGTGGTGATGGACGCGGAGGTGGTGCGGGTCGAGAGGGCGGGCGGCGCCGCCGTACGGACCCGGGCGCCCGTGCTGCTGATAGTGCCGCCGGGGGAGCGGCGGGAGGAGTGGCTGCGGCTGTTGCCGTCGACGCGGCTGCGGGTCGGGGCGCGGTTCACGCCGCCGCGGGAACCAGGCGATCCGTACGCGGCGGTGCTCAAGGCCGGATCGGGGCCGCCGCGGATCGTGGGGCCGCCGAGCGCGCTCCAGCGGACCGCCGGCGATCTGCGGGCCGGGCTGCGGGAGGCGACCGACGGGCTCGCGCCGGACGCGCGGGCGCTGTTGCCGGGGCTGGTCGTCGGGGACACCTCGCGGATCGGCACCGACCTGCGGGACGCGTTCGAGGCCACCGATCTCACGCACCTGCTGGCCGTGTCCGGCAGCAACCTGTCGATCGTGCTGCTGCTGTTCGTCGGGCGCCCGGGACGGGCGCGGCGGGTGGAGCGGGGCGGACTCGCGCCCCGGATCGGGCTGTCGCTGCGGGGGACGGCGCTGATGGGGGTGGGACTCACGCTGGCGTTCGTGGCGGTGTGCCGGCCCGAGCCGAGCGTGTTGCGGGCGGCGGCGTGCGGACTGGTCGCACTGCTGGCCGTCGCCACCGGACGCCGCCGGTCGCTGATTCCGGCGCTGGCGGCGGTGGTCCTGCTGCTGGTGCTGTACGACCCGTGGCTGGCGCGGAGTTACGGGTTCCTGCTGTCCGTGCTGGCCACCGGGGCCCTGCTGGTGGTGGCGCCGGGGTGGAGCGAGGGGCTGCGGCGGCGCGGGGTGCCGGGGCGGCTCGCGGAGGCGCTGGCCGCCGCGCTCGCCGCGCAGGCGGTGAGTGCGCCGGTGGTGGTGGTCTTCGCGGGCCGGATGAGTCTGGTGGCGATTCCGGCGAACCTCTTCGCGGAGCTGGCGGTGGCGCCCGCGACGGTGTTCGGGTTCGCGGCGCTCGCGCTGGCGCCGGTGTGGGCGGCGGGCGCGTCGGGGGCGGCGTGGGTCGCGGGCTGGCCGGCGGGGTGGATCGCCGCGGTGGCCCGGGCGGGTGCGGAGCTGCCGGGGGCGGAGGTGGCGTGGCCAGGGGGCTGGTGGGGCGGTGCGGCGCTGGCGCTCGTCACGGTGGCGGTGGTGGCAGCGGTCCGGCGGGTGCGGTGGCGGCGCCGGCTGGTGGTCGCGGTGGCCGTGGCGCTGGTGCTCGTGGTGGCGCGGCCGGTGCCGCTGGTGCGCTGGGTCACCGGATGGCCGCCGCCGGGCTGGCTGTTCGCGATGTGCCAGGTGGGGCAGGGGGACGCCCTGGTGCTCGCGGCGGGACCGGGGTCGGGGGTGGTGGTGGATGCGGGGCCGGATCCGGCGGCGGTGGACCGCTGCCTGCGCGAACTGGAGGTGAGACACGTGCCGTTGCTGGTGCTGACGCACTTCCACGCCGACCATGTGGCCGGGCTGCCAGGGGTGTTGAGGGGGCGGGGTGTGGGGGCGGTGCAGGTGACGGGGCTCGACGAGCCGCCCGGGCAGGCGGAGTTCGTCCGGCGGGTGGCGGGAGCGTCGGGGGTGCCGGTGGTGCGGGCGGTGCCGGGGGAGGTGCGGCGGGCCGGGGCGCTGGAGTGGCGGGTGCTGTGGCCGCCGGCGGGGCCGGGGCCGCCGGACGGCGGGCCGAACGACGCCAGCGTCACGTTGCTGGTCCGGGGGCCGGGCGGGGTGAGCCTGCTGCTCCTCGGTGATCTGGAGCCGCCGGCGCAGCGGGCGCTGTGGCGGGCGCATCCGGAGCTGGGGGCGGTGGACGTGCTGAAGGTCGCGCACCACGGATCCGCGCACCAGGACCCGGGACTGACGGCGGCGGTGCGGCCCCGGCTGGCGCTGGTCTCGGCCGGGACCGGGAATCCGTACGGCCACCCGCACCCGAGGACGCTGGAGGCGCTGCGGGCGGGCGGGGCGCGCGTGCTGCGGACCGACCGGGACGGAGCGATCGCCGTGGCGGGTGCGGGGAGGGAACTGGTGGCTGTGGCGAGGGGGTGGTGACCGGGGCTGCGGAGCGCTCCCGGGAGATGGCTTGTAAACGAGCGCTTGTAAACGAAAGCTTGTAAATGAATGCTTGTAAACGAGTCCTTGTAAAGGAGTCTTTCTATAGATAGCTTGGGAACATGCCCGAGAACAGTGCTCCGTCCGCCGGGGGCGAGCAGCCCCGCAGCATCCAGCTGACCGACCCCCTGGCCCTCCGGGCCTACGCCCACCCCCTGCGGATGACCCTGGTCGGGCTCCTCCGCCGGCACGGGCCCTTCACCGCCACCCGGGCCGCCGAGCTCACCGGCGAATCGGTGGCCAGCTGCTCATACCACCTGCGGATACTCGCCAAGTACGGGCTGGTGGAGGAGGCGCCGGGCGGGCGCGGCCGGGAGAAGCCCTGGCGGGCGACCGCGCGGTACACGGAATGGCCCGGCTACAGCGACGACCCGTCGGTCGCGCAGGCGGCCGACGACCTCAACGTGGCGGTCGCCGAGCGCTACTTCGGCCGGTTCGCCAAGGTGCTGGAGAACCGGGCCGGGGTGCCGAAGGAGTGGCGCGAGGCCGAACTGTTCGGGGACGCCCTCGTCTACCTCACGCCCGAGGAACTCGCGGACCTCGGGAAGCGGATCGACGCGCTGATCGGCGCCTACGCGGACCGCGAGGACGACCCGTCGCTGCGGCCCCCGGGCGCCCAGCCCGTCAGTTTCCTGAAGATCGCCTACCTGGACCCGGACGTCGACGAGAGCGAGGAACGGCAGAGATGAGCCTCACCGCACGGGTTCCGGCGCTGCTGCGCGAGCGGACCTTCCGCCGCTACTGGACGGGCCAGACCGTCTCGCTCGTCGGCGACCAGATCTCCCTCATGGCGCTGCCGCTCGCCGCCGTGCTCGTGCTCGGCGCGGACGCGGCCCAGATGGGCTGGCTCAAGACCCTCGAACTCCTCCCGGCCCTCCTCCTCAACCTGCCGTTCGGGGCCTGGGCGGACCGGCGGGCCGACCGCCGCCGGATCATGATCGCCACGGATCTGGGCCGGGCCGCCCTGCTGGTCTCCCTGCCCGTCGCGTACGCCCTCGACCTGCTGACGCTCGGACAGCTCTACGTCGTCGCCCTCGGGGTCGGCTCGCTGTCGGTGCTCTTCGAGGTCTGCAACTCCACGATCTTCGCGTCCCTCGTCACCACCGACCGCTTCGTGCAGGCCAACTCGCTGGTGAACGGTAGCCGTTCGATGGCCTGGCTCGCCGGCCCCAGTATCGGCGGCGTGCTGGTGCAGGTGCTCACCGCCCCGCTGGCGCTGCTGGCCGACGCCGTCACCTACCTGGTGTCCGCCGGCTACCTGGCGAAGATCCGGCCGGTCGAGCCGGCCCCCGCGCCCGTGACCAAGGGGCACTTCAGCGAGGGGATCCGCTGGGTGGTGCGGGAGCCGTCGATGCGGGCGCTCTTCGCCGCCTCCGGCACCGTGCAGTTCTTCAACTACATGTTCCACACCCTCTTCGTCCTCTACGTGACCAAGGACCTCGGTCTCGGCGCCGGGCTGCTCGGCCTGGTGCTCGGCACCGGAGCCGTCGGCGGGCTGATCGGCGCGGCGGTCAGCGGCGCCGTCGTCCGCCGGATCGGCATCGGCGGCTCCCTCGTCGCCGGCTTCATCGGCTTCACCCTGCCGCTGGTGCTCATACCCGCCGCCGGCGGTCCGCTGCCGGTCGTGGTGGCAGTGCTGTTCGCCGCCGAGTTCCTGTCCTGCGCCGGCGTGATGATCGTCGACGTGGCCGCGGGCTCCTTCCAGATGGCCCTCATACCCGAGACCATGCGGGCCCGGGTCATGGGCGCCTTCCGCACCCTCAACCACGGCTTCCGGCCGATCGGCGCCCTCGTCGGCGGCCTCCTGGGCACCGCGCTCGGCGTCCGCCCCACCCTCTGGATCGCCACCGTGGGCGCGGTCTTCGCGGTCCTGTGGCTGCTGCCCTCGCCGCTCCCGCGCATGCGCGAACTGCCCACCCCGGCACGGGAGCAGGCCACCGCCGCTCCCTGACGGCCGGCGAGCGGGCACACTGCCGGTATGACCGATCATGAGAAGCCGGCGGGGCTGCCCGAGGCCGTCGTGGAGCGGTACCTGGCGCGCATCGGCGCCGCGCGGCCGGACCGGGCGGACGCCGGGGCGCTGCGCGAGCTGCACCTGCGGCACCTGCTGACCGTGCCCTTCGAGAACCTGTCGCTGCACCTCGGGCAGGACGTCGTCCTCGACGAGGAGGCCCTGGTCGACAAGGTGACCGTGGCCCGGCGGGGCGGGTTCTGTTACGAGCTGAACGGCGCGTTCGCCGCGCTGCTGCGGGCGCTCGGCTACCGGGTCGAGCTGCTCCAGGCGCGGGTCGTCCGCCCGGACGGGCGGCTGGGGATCCCGTACGACCACATGGCGCTGCGGGTGGAGACCGAGGACGGGGAGCGGTGGCTGGCCGACGTGGGGTTCGGCGACCACAGCCACCACCCGCTCGCCCTCGACGAGCGCGGCGAGCAGGCCGACCCGTCCGGGGTCTTCGTCGTCCGGGAGGTACCCGGAGCGGACGGGGACCTCGACGTGGTGCGGGACGGCGGCCCGCAGTACCGGCTGGAGCCGCGGCCGCGGGAGCTCGCGGACTTCGCGGCCGGCGCCTGGTACCACCGGACGTCGCCGGAGTCGCACTTCACCCGCGGGGTGATCTGCTCGCTGCTCACCGAGGACGGCCGGGTGAGCATCGCCGGCCGGAAGCTGTACCGGACCGTCGCGGGCGAGCGCACCGAGCGGGAGCTCGGCACGGACGAGGAGCTGCGGGAGGCGTACCGGGACCTGTTCGGGATCGTGCTGGACGAGCTGCCCGTCGTCCCCGTGGCGGACAAACGGAATCCGTAATTCGGACTCCTCGGTAACAAGGGCGCGTTTGCCTCGAACACCTCAGGGATGATCGAATGCCGACTCGTTGCATAGTGAACGAGTCGCACGGGGGTGCGTGAAGGATGTTCGGTGGTCTCTTCGGGAAGCGCGGGAACGGCGCGGCCGGCGGCCGGGGCGGTGCCCTCGCCGGGGTCGCCGTGCCCGCCTCGGCCGGAGTGCTGAGCTGCCGGGTGCTCGACCCCGTGCACGAGCCGGTGCGGCAGGCGGAGGTCGTGCTCTCCGACCCGGCGGGCCGCCGGGTGCTGGGCGGGGAGACCGACCCGTACGGCACCCTGCTCGCCACCGTCCCGGCCGGCGAGTACCGGATCGCCGTCACCTCCGACGGCTACACGCCGCACCACGCCACCGCCGTCGTGGACCAGGGCGCCCACGCCGACCTCGGCGACGTCATGCTCCAGGTCGCCCCGCAGCCGCCGCTGCCCGAGCCCGGCGACTGGGAGATCGACCCCAGCCACTCCCAGATCGGCTTCACCGCCCGGCACATCGGGCTGGCGCGGATCCACGGCCGGTTCAACAGCTTCGCCGGCGCGATCCGGATCGCCGAGCGCATGGAGCAGTCCGCGATGCACGTCGTCATCGACGCGGCCTCCATCGACACCGGCGTCCAGATGCGCGACGACCATCTGCGGTCCGGGGACTTCCTCGACGTCGGCGTCCACCCGACCATCGAGTTCTTCAGCGAGCGCTTCACCCACCGCGGCGGCACCCGCTGGAACGTCACCGGGGCGCTCAGCCTCCACGGCGTGAACCGCACCGTCACCCTGGACACCCAGTACCTCGGCCTCGGCAGCGGCCTGGAGGGCGAGACCCGCTGCGCCTGCCGGGCCACCACCGAACTCCACCGCGAGGACTTCACCCTCACCTGGCAGACGCTGCTCGCCCGCGGCATCGCCGCGGTCGGCTCCAGCATCTCCATCGACCTCGACGTGCAGATCGTGCCGAAGACCCGCTGAGGCGGGCCGTCAGGGGGCCTCCAGCCAGCCCTCGTACTCGGCGGCGAAGGCGTCCAGGGCCGTCGGGTCGAGCCGGCCCTCCGGGTCCTCGACGACCACCAGCCACTGGGCGTCCTCGGCGTCGTCCTCGCCGGCCAGCGCGTCCCGGACCAGCTGCGGCTCCTCGGCCACGCCGAAGCGGCCGGCCAGTTCCTCGGCGACCTCCTCGGCGGCGTCGCGGTCGGGGAGCACCAGTACGTGTCGTTCACTCACGGGGTCATTCTCGCCCGGGTGGGGGAGGGGGCGGGGCCGGGGGCGGTGTCGGTGGCGGTGTCGGTGGGGCGTGGGATGCTGGAGCGCGATGGCCACCAGAAAGACTTCCAGCGACGATCTCCTCGGGCCCGTCACGCTCGCCGTGGGCCAGGAGGAGCTGCTTCTCGACCGCGCCGTCCGGGAGGTGGTGGCGGCCGCGCGGGCCGCCGACGCCGACACGGACGTACGGGACCTCACCGCCGACCAGCTCCAGCCCGGGGCCCTCGCCGAGCTCACCAGCCCCTCGCTCTTCGCCGAGCGCAAGGTGCTGGTCGTGCGCAACGCGCAGGACCTGTCGGCGGACAGCGTCAAGGACGTCAAGGGGTACCTCGACGCGCCCGTCGAGGACATCACGCTCGTCCTCCTGCACGCCGGCGGCGCCAAGGGCAAGGGACTGCTCGACGCGGCGCGCAAGGCCGGGGCGCGGGAGGTGGCCTGCCCCAAGACGACGAAGCCCGCGGAGCGGCTGACCTTCGTCCGGCAGGAGTTCCGGGCCATCGGACGGTCGGCCACGCCCGAGGCGTGCCAGGCGCTCGTCGACTCCATCGGCAGCGACCTGCGGGAGCTGGCCTCCGCGGTCACGCAGCTGGCGGCGGACGTCGACGGGACGATCGACGAGGCCGTCGTCGGGCGGTACTACACCGGGCGGGCCGAGGCGTCGTCCTTCACCGTGGCCGACCGGGCCGTGGAGGGGCGGGCGGCGGAGGCGCTGGAGGCGCTGCGGTGGTCGCTGTCGACCGGGGTCGCGCCCGTACTGATCACCAGCGCGCTCGCCCAGGGCGTACGGGCCATCGGCAAGCTGTCGTCCGCGCGCGGGGGGCGGCCCGCCGACCTCGCGCGCGAGCTGGGCATGCCGCCGTGGAAGATCGACCGGGTGCGGCAGCAGATGCGGGGCTGGACCCCGGACGGCGTCGCCCTGGCCCTGCGGGCCGTCGCGGAGGCGGACGCGGGGGTGAAGGGCGGCGGGGACGATCCCGAGTACGCCCTGGAGAAGGCGGTCGTCGCGGTGGCGCGGGCGGCGAGGGCGGGACGGGGGCGCTGAGCCTGCGGCGCGGGGTGCGGGGGCGGGCGCGGGGGCGTAGGCGCTGGGTCGGTGCGGCCGTCGTCGGATGACCGCTTCGGAGTCCCCCACCCCGACCCTTCCCGAAACCCTGCCGGGGGCGCCCCGGGGCTCCGCCCCGGACCAAGACGGCCCGCACCCCGGACCCCTCTCCGCGCCCGTCCACGGGGCTCCGCCCCGGGCCCCGGGGGCCGGCCCCCTACCTCCGCACCCCCACCCCCACCCAAGCCAAAAGCCCCGCCAACCCCTGGGGAAGGGGTGAGCGGGGCCTTGGGGTACTGCTAGGGGTGGTCCGTACACGCGTGGCGAACGCGTCTCGCGTACGGGCCGGGGGGCCGGGTGGGAGCGGTAGAGAGGGTCCGCTGGGTCCCGTGCGGCCGGGTACAGCCTGAGATCAGGAGATCCGGACTCAGCCCTGGAGGGAGGCAACCTTGATCGCCAGCGCCGACTTCTTGTTGGCGGCGGCGTTCTTGTGGATGACACCCTTCGAGACGGCCTTGTCGAGCTGACGCGAGGCGGCACGGGCGGCCACGGTGGCCTTCTCGAGGTCGCCGGCGGCGACAGCCTCACGGGCCTTGCGGATCGCGGTCTTGAGCGACGACTTGACGGCCTTGTTGCGCAGGCGCGCCTTCTCGTTGGTCTTGTTCCGCTTGATCTGGGACTTGATGTTCGCCACTGAGAGAGCCTTTACAGGTTCGATGTTTCTTCAGGTATGTGCCACGCAGCTGAGAGGGCACACGAGACACAGCTGTCCACGGTATCAGGCGCCCTCGTGGCCGCCCAAACGGGCAGCGGGAGCGCCCGAACCGGACGCCCGGCGGCGGGCATGGGACGATGGGGGCTACGTATCCGTTCCGAACACCGCCCGAGACGAGAACCCTGCGTGCCCGCGACTCCTACCAACGTGCCCGAGCCGAGCCGTACCGACCCGGCTCTGATCCGCAACTTCTGCATCATCGCGCACATCGACCACGGCAAGTCCACGCTCGCCGACCGGATGCTCCAGCTCACCGGTGTGGTCGACCAGCGGCAGATGCGCGCCCAGTACCTCGACCGGATGGACATCGAGCGTGAGCGCGGCATCACGATCAAGTCCCAGGCGGTCCGGCTGCCCTGGGCCCCCTCCGAGGGGCCGGAGCAGGGGCGTACGCACATCCTCAACATGATCGACACCCCCGGGCACGTCGACTTCACGTACGAGGTGTCGCGGTCGCTCGCCGCCTGTGAGGGCACGATCCTGCTGGTCGACGCGGCCCAGGGCATCGAGGCGCAGACCCTCGCCAACCTCTACCTGGCGATGGAGAACGACCTCACGATCGTTCCGGTGCTCAACAAGATCGACCTGCCGGCCGCCCAGCCGGAGAAGTTCGCGGAGGAGCTGGCGAACCTCATCGGCTGCCAGCCGGAGGACGTCCTCAAGGTCTCGGCGAAGACCGGCATGGGCGTCGAGGCGCTGCTCGACCGCGTGGTCCGGGACATCCCGGCGCCCGTCGGCGTCGCCGACGCGCCCGCCCGCGCGATGATCTTCGACTCCGTGTACGACTCGTACCGGGGCGTCGTGACGTACGTCCGGGTGGTCGACGGCCAGCTCAACAAGCGCGAGCGCATCAAGATGATGTCGACCGGCGCCACCCACGAGCTGCTGGAGATCGGCACCAACTCGCCCGAGATGCTGCCGGCCGACGGCCTCGGCGTCGGCGAGGTGGGCTACCTCATCACCGGTGTGAAGGACGTCCGGCAGTCCAAGGTCGGTGACACCATCACCTCGCAGTCCAAGGGCGCCACCGAGGCGCTCGGCGGCTACAAGGACCCGAAGCCGATGGTCTTCTCCGGTCTGTACCCGCTGGACGGCTCGGACTACCCGGAGCTGCGCGACGCGCTCGACAAGCTCCAGCTCAACGACGCCGCGCTGGTCTACGAGCCGGAGACCTCCGCCGCGCTCGGCTTCGGCTTCCGCGTCGGCTTCCTCGGCCTGCTCCACCTCGACGTGATCCGCGAGCGCCTGGAGCGCGAGTTCGGCCTCGACCTGATCGCCACCGCCCCCAACGTGGTCTACCGCGTGGTCATGGAGGACGGCAGCGAGCACACGGTCACCAACCCGAGCGAGTTCCCCGAGGGCAAGATCAGCGAGGTGTACGAGCCGGTCGTGCGCGCCACGATCCTCGCGCCCACCGAGTTCATCGGCTCGATCATGGAGCTGTGCCAGAACCGGCGCGGCACCCTCCTCGGCATGGACTACCTCTCCGAGGACCGGGTCGAGATCCGCTACACGCTGCCGCTCGCGGAGATCGTCTTCGACTTCTTCGACCAGCTGAAGTCGAAGACCCGCGGCTACGCCTCGCTGGACTACGAGCCCACCGGCGAGCAGTCTTCCAGCCTGGTCAAGGTCGACATCCTGCTGCACGGCGACAAGGTGGACGCCTTCTCGGCGATCACCCACAAGGACGCCGCGTACGCGTACGGCGTGCGGCTCGTCGCCAAGCTGCGCGAGCTCATCCCGCGGCAGGCGTTCGAGGTGCCGATCCAGGCCGCCATCGGCTCCCGGGTGATCGCCCGCGAGACCATCCGCGCCATCCGCAAGGACGTCCTCGCCAAGTGCTACGGCGGTGACATCTCCCGCAAGCGGAAGCTGCTGGAGAAGCAGAAGGAAGGCAAGAAGCGGATGAAGATGGTCGGCTCCGTGGAGGTCCCGCAGGAGGCGTTCATCGCCGTCCTGTCGAGCGACGAGTCCGCGGGGAAGGGCAAGAAGTAGCCGGCTCGGCCGGAGGGAACGGGTCCGTGTGCCACCGGCGCGCGGACCCGTTCGTTATCCACAGACCCTTACGCGCCGGACGCCGGAGCTCTAATCTGAAGCCCCCCGAGGTTACTCATGAGTTAGTTACGCATCCGTAGTTGCACCCCAACAGGCACCGCCGCCGCCCGGAGGACGACGTGAGCGACAACCAGACCCCGATCGACAACCGGCCGCCCTCCGTCGCGGCGCTCTTCCTCGAACGGGTCGAGCGCACCCCCGACGCGGAGGCGTACCGCCACCCGGTCCCCGCCGCCTCCGGCACGGGCCCGGACGACTGGAAGTCGCTCAGCTGGGGGCAGGCCGCACAGCGCGTCTTCGCCATCGCCGCCGGCCTCATCGACCTCGGCGTGCGGCCCGAGGAGCGGGTCGCCCTCGCCTCCGCCACCCGGGTCGAGTGGATCCTCGCCGACCTCGGCGTGATGTGCGCGGGCGCCGCGACCACCACGGTCTACCCGCAGACCAACGCGGACGAGTCCGCCTTCATCCTCGCGGACTCCGAGTCGAAGGTGCTCATCGCCGAGGACGCCGCCCAGCTCGCCAAGGCGGTCGAGCGCCGCGCCGAGCTGCCCGGGCTCCACCACGTGGTGGTCGTCGACCCCGAGGGCGCCGACACCTCCGACGAGTGGGTCCTCACGCTCGCCGAGCTGGAGGCGCGCGGAGCGGCGTACCTGGAGAAGCACCCCGAGGCGGTGAAGGAGCGGGTCGCCGCGATCACCGCCGACCAGCTCGCCACCCTCATCTACACCTCGGGCACCACCGGCCGCCCCAAGGGCGTCCGCCTCCCGCACGACAACTGGTCGTACATGGCCAAGGCCATCGCCGCCACCGGCCTCGTCACCCGCGACGACGTCCAGTACCTGTGGCTGCCGCTCGCCCACGTCTTCGGCAAGGTCCTCACCTCCGGCCAGATCGAGGTCGGCCACGTCACCGCCGTCGACGGCCGCGTCGACAAGATCATCGAGAACCTGCCGGTGGTCCAGCCGACCTACATGGCGGCCGTCCCCCGCATCTTCGAGAAGGTCTACAACGGGGTCGCCGCCAAGGCCCGGGCCGGCGGCGGCGCCAAGTACAAGATCTTCCAGTGGGCCGCCGGCGTCGCCCGCGAGTACGCCAAGGTCACCCAGGACAACTTCCGCCGCACCGGCACCGCCTCCGCGCCCTTCGGCCTGAGCGCCAAGCACAAGGTCGCCGACGCGCTCGTCTACGCCAAGATCCGCGAGGCGTTCGGCGGCCGGCTGCGCGCCTGCGTCTCCGGCTCCGCCGCCCTCGCCCCCGACATCGGCTACTTCTTCTCCGGCGCCGGCATCCACATCCTGGAGGGGTACGGCCTCACCGAGTCCTCCGCCGCCTCCTTCGTCAACCCCGGCGAGGCGTACCGCACCGGCACCGTCGGCAAGCCGCTCCCCGGCACCGAGGTCCGCATCGCCGACGACGGCGAGATCCTGCTCCGCGGCCCCGGCATCATGGAGGGCTACCACGGGCTGCCGGAGAAGACCGCCGAGGTCCTGGAGGCCGACGGCTGGTTCCACACCGGCGACATCGGCGAGCTGTCCGCCGACGGCTACCTCAAGATCACCGACCGCAAGAAGGACCTGATCAAGACCTCCGGCGGCAAGTACATCGCCCCCGCCGAGGTCGAGGGCCAGTTCAAGGCCGTCTGCCCGTTCGTCTCCAACATCCTCGTGCACGGCGCCGACCGGAACTACTGCACCGCGCTCATCGCCCTCGACGAGCCCGCCCTCCTCGGCTGGGCCGCCGAGCACGGCCTCGCCGGAAAGCCGTACGCCGAGGTCGTCGCCGACCCGCGGACCGAGCAGCTCGTCCAGGGGTACGTGGACCGGCTCAACGAGGGCCTCCAGCGCTGGCAGACGATCAAGAAGTTCCGCCTGCTGCCCCGCGACCTCGACATCGAGCACGGCGAGCTCACCCCGTCGCTGAAGCTGAAGCGCCCGGTCGTCGAGCGCACGTACAAGGACCTCATCGAGGAGATGTACGCCGGGTCGCGCGAGGCCTGACCGCGCGGCGGGCCGCCACCTCGGGCGGTACGGGACAATGGACCCCATGCCTTCCGTACTGCCCGATGGTGAGCCCATGCCCGAGGACGGGGCGCTGCCCGCGCACGCCCTGGAAGGGGCCGGGGAGCGGCCGCTCGGGTTCTATCTGCACGTGCCGTACTGCGCCACGCGGTGCGGCTACTGCGACTTCAACACGTACACCGCGAGCGAGCTGCGCGGTGCCGGCGGCGTGCTCGCCTCCCGGGACAACTACGCGGGGCAGGTCGCCGAGGAGATCCGGCTCGCCCGGAAGGTGCTCGGCGACGACCCGCGGCCGGTGCGGACGGTGTTCGTCGGCGGCGGCACGCCGACGCTGCTCGCCGCCGGCGACCTGGTGCGGATGCTGGGGGCGATCCGGGACGAGTTCGGGCTCGCCGACGACGCCGAGGTGACGACCGAGGCGAACCCGGAGTCCGTGGACCCGGCGTACCTGGAGGAGCTGCGGGCCGGCGGCTTCAACCGGATCTCCTTCGGCATGCAGAGCGCCCGGCCGCACGTGCTGCAGGTCCTCGACCGGAACCACACGCCCGGGCGGCCGGAGGCGTGCGTCGCCGAGGCCCGCGCCGCCGGGTTCGAGCACGTCAACCTGGACCTGATCTACGGCACGCCCGGGGAGAGCGACGACGACTGGCGGGCCTCGCTCGACGCCGCCCTCGGCGCCGGGCCCGACCACGTGAGCGCGTACGCCCTCATCGTCGAGGAGGGCACGCAGCTGGCGCGGCGGATCCGGCGCGGCGAGGTGCCGATGACCGACGACGACGTGCACGCGGACCGGTACCTGATCGCCGAGGAGGCCTTCGAGGCCGCCGGGTTCTCCTGGTACGAGGTGTCCAACTGGGCCGCCTCCGAGGCGGGCCGCTGCCTCCACAACGAGCTGTACTGGCGCGGGGCCGACTGGTGGGGCGCGGGCCCCGGAGCCCACTCGCACGTCGGCGGGGTGCGCTGGTGGAACGTCAAGCACCCGGGCGCGTACGCCGCGGCGCTGGGCGCGGGCAGGTCGCCCGGCGCCGGGCGCGAGGTGCTGTCCGCGGAGGACCGGCGGGTCGAGCGGATCCTGCTGGAGCTGCGGCTGCGGGAGGGCGTCGAGCTGGACCTGCTGAAGCCCGCCGGCCTGGCGGCGTCGCGGAAGGCGCTGGACGACGGACTCCTCGACGCCGCGCCGTACGCCGCCGGGCGGGCCGTCCTGACCCTGCGCGGCCGGCTCCTCGCGGACGCGGTGGTGCGGGACCTGGTCGACTGACGGGCCCGCGGGGACCGCGTGGCGCCTCAGGCCGTCACGAAGTCGATCAGCTCCTCCACGCGGCCCAGGAGCGCCGGCTCCAGGTCCTTGTAGGACGTGACGCGCTTCAGGATGGCCTGCCAGACCGCGCCCGTGTTGTCGGCGGGCCAGCCGAGGGCCCGGCAGGTGCCCGTCTTCCAGTCCTGGCCGCGGGGGACCTCCGGCCAGGCGGGGATGCCGAGGACGGAGGGCTTCACCGCCTGCCAGACGTCGATGTACGGGTGGCCGACGACCAGGACGTGCTCCGAGGCGACCCCGGCGGCGATCCGGGACTCCTTGGAGCCCGGCACCAGGTGGTCGACCAGGACGCCCAGCCGGGCGTCCGGGCCCGGGGCGAAGCCGGCGACGATCTCCGGCAGGTGGTCCACGCCCTCCAGGTACTCGACCACCACGCCCTCGACCCGCAGGTCGTCGCCCCAGACCCGCTCGACCAGCTCGGCGTCGTGGCGGCCCTCCACATAGATGCGGCTCGCCCGCGCCACGCGCGCGCGTGCCCCGGGCACGGCGATCGAGCCGGAGGCCGTACGGGCCGGGCGGGCCGGGCCGCCGGACGGCGGGCGGACCAGGGTGACGACCCGGCCCTCCAGCAGGAAGCCGCGCGGCTCCAGCGGGAACACCCGGTGCTTGCCGAAGCGGTCCTCCAGCGTCACCGTGCCCGCCTCGCAGCGGATCACCGCCCCGCAGAAGCCCGTCGCCACCTCCTCCACGACCAGGTCGGTCTCGGCCGGGACCTCCGGGGCAGGCGCCGTGCGCTTCCACGGCGGGGTGAGGTCGGGGTCGTAGCTGCGCACGGGTTCCTGGTCCTCCGGGTGCACGGGCGGGTCGTCTCTGCCGGGCGGCCACGGCGGCGTCGGGTCCGGGCGGTGGCCGCGCATCCGGGGACGCTACGACACCGGGAAGCGGCGTGCCAGTTCATCGCGCTGGCGTCGGACGAAAGCCGCGTCGACGGCCGCGCCGTGGCCGGGCACGTACAGGGCGTCCTCGCCGCCGAGGGCCAGCAGGCGGTCGAGGGCGTCGGGCCAGCGGGCGCCCACCGCGTCCGGGCCGGCCTGCGGCTCGCCGGACTCCTCGACCAGGTCGCCGCAGAACACCACCTCGCGCTCGCCCGGCACGCACACCACCAGGTCGTGGCCCGAGTGCGCCGGGCCCAGATTGGCCAGCAGCACCTGCCGGCCGCCCAGGTCGAGCGTCCACTCGCCGGTGACGGTGTGGCGCGGCGCCACCAGCGCCTCCGCCGCCTCGGCCGCGGCCCGCTCGTCCGCCCCGTGCCGCACCGCGTCCGCGCACAGCTCCTCGCGGGCCCGGGCCGAGCCCAGCAGCTCGTCGGTGCCGACCGCGCCGAAGACCTCCGCGCCGGCGAACGCGGCCGTGCCGAGGACGTGGTCGAAATGGGGGTGGCCGAGTGCGATGTGCGTCACGCGCCGGCCGCCGGTGACCGCCTCCGCCTGGGCCCGGATCGCGGCGCCCTCGGCGAGCGAGGAGCCGGTGTCGTACAGCAGCACGGCCCGTTCTCCCACGACGAGTCCGGTGGTGGCGTCCCAGCCGGGGAGCCGTCGCCGGCCCACTCCGGCCGCGAGCCGTTCCCACCCCTGAGCCGCCCAGACCGCTTCCTCGATGTCCATGCCGCCGACGCTAGCGGGTCCGCCTCCTTGCCAGGAGCGACGGGCCCGGCCGTACACTGGCCGGGGGTTTCCTGGCACTCGGACAGGGCGAGTGCCAAAAGCGGAGCAACCGGAACGGCTGGAACGGGAGGTGTGCGCGTGCTGAGCGAACGCAGACTCGAGGTGCTGCGCGCCATCGTCCAGGACTACGTCGGCACCGAGGAACCGGTCGGTTCCAAGGCGCTCACCGAACGCCACAAGCTCGGCGTCTCGCCCGCCACCGTGCGCAACGACATGGCGGTGCTGGAGGAGGAGGGGTACATCGCCCAGCCCCACACCAGCGCCGGGCGGATCCCCACCGACAAGGGCTACCGGCTCTTCGTGGACCGGCTGGCCGGCGTCAAGCCGCTCTCGACCCCCGAGCGGCGCGCCATCCACAACTTCCTCGACGGCGCCGTGGACCTCGACGACGTCGTGGGCCGTACGGTGCGGCTGCTCGCGCAGCTGACCCGGCAGGTCGCCGTCGTGCAGTACCCGTCGCTGACCCGCTCCTCCATCCGGCACGTCGAGCTGCTGTCGCTGGCCCCGGCCCGGCTGATGCTCGTCCTCATCACGGACACCGGACGGGTCGAGCAGCGGGTCATCGACTGCCCGGCGCCCTTCGGCGAGTCCTCCCTCGCCGATCTGCGGGCCCGGCTCAACAGCCGGGTCGGCGGCCGTCGCTTCGCCGACGTGCCGCAGCTGGTGCAGGACCTCCCCGAGTCCTTCGAGGAGGCCGAGGAGCGCGCCACGGTCTCGGCCGTGCTCGCGACGCTCCTGGAGACGCTCGTGGAGGAGCACGAGGAGCGGCTGATGATCGGCGGCACCGCCAATCTCACCCGCTTCGGACACGACTTCCCGCTGACGATCAGGCCCGTCCTGGAGGCCCTGGAGGAGCAGGTCGTGCTCCTCAAACTCCTCGGCGAGGTCAAGGAATCGGGCATGACCGTACGCATCGGGCACGAGAACGCCTACGAGGGGCTGAACTCCACGTCCGTCGTCTCGGTCGGCTACGGTTCGGGCGGCGAGGCAGTCGCCAAACTCGGCGTGGTCGGACCGACCCGCATGGACTACCCCGGAACGATGGGAGCGGTACGCGCAGTGGCACGTTACGTCGGACAGATCCTGGCGGAGTCGTAAGTGGCCACGGACTACTACGCCACACTCGGCGTGCGCCGCGACGCGTCCCAGGACGAGATCAAGAAGGCGTTCCGGCGCCTCGCCCGCGAGCTTCACCCGGACGTGAACCCGGACCCGAAGACGCAGGAGCGGTTCAAGGAGATCAACGCCGCCTACGAGGTCCTGTCGGACCCGCAGAAGAAGCAGGTCTACGACCTCGGCGGCGACCCCCTGTCCAACTCCGGCGGGGGCGGCGCGGGCGGCTTCGGGGCCGGTGGCTTCGGCAACTTCTCCGACATCATGGACGCGTTCTTCGGCACAGCCTCGCAGCGCGGCCCGCGCTCGCGGACCCGCCGCGGCCAGGACGCCATGATCCGCCTGGAGATCGACCTCAACGAGGCGGCCTTCGGCACCACCAAGGACATCCAGGTCGACACGGCCGTCGTCTGCACCACCTGTTCGGGTGAGGGCGCCGCGCCCGGCACCTCCGCGCAGACCTGCGACATGTGCCGCGGCCGGGGCGAGGTCTCCCAGGTCACCCGGTCGTTCCTCGGCCAGGTCATGACCTCCCGGCCCTGCCCGCAGTGCCAGGGCTTCGGGACCGTCGTCCCGACCCCGTGCCCCGAGTGCGCGGGCGACGGCCGGGTCCGCTCGCGGCGCACGCTGACCGTGAAGATCCCCGCCGGCGTCGACAACGGCACCCGGATCCAGCTCGCGGGCGAGGGCGAGGTCGGCCCCGGCGGCGGCCCCGCCGGCGACCTGTACGTCGAGATCCAGGAGACCCCGCACGAGGTCTTCCAGCGGCGCGGCGACGACCTGCACTGCACGGTCACCCTGCCCATGACGGCGGCGGCGCTCGGCACGAAGGTGCAGCTCCAGACGCTGGACGGGCCGGAGGAGATCGACATCCGCCCGGGCACCCAGTCCGGGCAGTCGGTCCCGCTGCACGGCCGGGGCGTCACGCACCTGCGCGGCAACGGGCGCGGCGACCTGATCGTCCACGTCGAGGTCCAGACCCCGGGCAAGCTCGACGCCGAGCAGGAACGCCTGCTGCGCGAACTGGCCAAGCTGCGCGGCGAGGAGCGGCCCCAGGGCCAGTTCCAGCCGGGCCAGCAGGGCCTGTTCTCCCGCCTGAAGGACGCGTTCAACGGACGCTGACGGGCGGCGCCCCCGGGCTCCCGGAGGGCGCGCCCGACGGGTGCTGAGCACGGCGCTGTGATCGGGGCGGCACTCTGAGTGCCGCCCCTTTCCGCTGCCCGGGAACGGGCATGACACGATGCCCATATGTCCACCACCGCACTGAACGATCTCTTCCGGTACCCGATCGTGCAGGCCCCCATGGCGGGTGGCGCCTCCTGTCCCGCGCTCGTCGGAGCCGTCTGCGCGGCCGGCGCGCTCGGCTTCCTCGCGGCCGGGTACAAGACGGCCGGAAGCCTCTACCAGGAGATCAAGCAGGTCCGCGGGCTGACCGGACAGCCCTTCGGCGTCAACGTCTTCATGCCGCAGACCGGCCCCACGGCCGACCCCGCCGCCATCGAGGTCTACCGGCACCAGCTGGCCGGGGAGGCCGGCTGGTACGGGACCCGGCTCGGCGAGACCGACGACTCGCGCGACGACGGCTACGAGTCCAAGCTGGCGATCCTCCTGGAGGACCCGGTCCCGGTGGTCTCCTTCACCTTCGGCTGCCCGAAGCCCGAGACCTTCGAGGCGTTCGCGCGCGCCGGCACGTTCACGATCGTCACCGTCACCTCCGCCGAGGAGGCCCGTACGGCGCAGGCGGCCGGCGCCGACGCGCTGTGCGTCCAGGGCGTCGAGGCCGGCGGCCACCAGGGCACGTACCGGGACGACCCGGCCGACCAGCAGCCCGGCACCGGCCTGCTCGCCCTCCTCGCCCAGGTCCGCGAGGCCACCGCGCTGCCGCTGGTCGCCGCCGGCGGTCTGATGCGCGGCGCGCAGATCGCCGCCGTGCTCGCCGCCGGGGCCGGCGCGGCCCAGCTCGGCACCGCCTTCCTCGTCTGCCCCGAGTCCGGCGCCGACCCGCTGCACAAACGGGCCCTGACCGACCCGCTCTTCACCCGCACCGCCCTCACCCGGGCGTTCTCCGGCCGCCCGGCGCGCGGGCTCGTCAACCGCTTCATGCGCGAGCACGGCCCGTACGCCCCCGCCGCCTACCCCGAGATCCACCACCTCACCGCCCCGCTGCGGAAAGCCGCCGCCGGCGCCGGCGACGCCCAGGGCATGGCCCTGTGGGCGGGCCAGGGCCACCGGCTGGCGCGCGAGCTGCCCGCCGGGGAGCTGGTCGAGGTGCTGGCCGCCGAACTCGACACCGCCCTCACCGAACTCACCGAACCCGCCGGCCCGGCCCCCAGGAGTGCCCCATGACCGCCCCCGTCTTCGTCGTCGACGCCGTCCCCGGCGCCGGCCCCTTCGTCCTGGACGGCCCCGAGGGGCGGCACGCCGTCTCCGTGAAGCGCCTCCAGGCCGGCGAGGAGCTGGTCCTCACCGACGGCCGGGGCCGCTGGGCCGAGTGCGTGGTGCGGGAGACCGAGGGCAAGGACCGGCTGACCGTCGAGGTCACGGCGGACCACGAGGAGCCCGCGGAGGAGCCCCGGATCACCGTCGTCCAGGCCCTCCCCAAGGGCGACCGGGGCGAACTCGCCGTCGAGACCATGACCGAGACCGGCGTCGACGCGATCGTGCCGTGGGCGGCCTCCCGCTGCATCACCCAGTGGCGCGGCGACCGCGGCCTCAAGGCGCTCGGCAAGTGGCGCGCCACCGCCCGCGAGGCCGGCAAGCAGTCCCGCCGCACCCGCTTCCCCGAGGTCGCCGACCTGATGACCACCAAGCAGGTCGCGCAGCTGCTCGCCGCCGCCGACTTCGCGGCCGTCCTGCACGAGGACCGCGCCCACCCCAGCGGCGCCCTCGCCACCGCCGACCTCCCCGCGCGGGGCTCCGTCGTGCTGGTCGTCGGCCCCGAGGGCGGGGTGTCGCCGGACGAGCTGGCCGCCTTCGAGGCGGCGGGAGCGAAGCCGTACCGGCTCGGCCGGAGCGTCCTGCGGACCTCCACGGCGGGCACGGCGGCCACCGCCCTCGTCCTCGGCCGCACCGGCCGCTGGGGCTGAACCCCCAGGGGGACCGGCTGTCCGGGCGCGGCGGGTCTTTTCTAGGCTGGCCCCCATGGCCGACGAGTCCCCCCTGATCCGCAGTCTGCGCGCCGCGGTCGCCGCCGCGCCCGCCGACGTGCCCCTGCGCCTCCACTTCGCCGAACTCCTCCTCGCGGAGGGGCGGAACGACGAGGCCGTCACGGAGGCGGCCGTCGCCCTCCAGCACGCGCCGGGCGACGCCGCCGTCCGGGCCCTGATGGTCCGCGCCATGGGGATGCCGCCGGCCGCGCCGGAGCCGCCGCCCGGCCCCGTACCGCCGCCCGGCCCCGTACCGCCGCGCGCGCCCGTGCCGGAGACCCCGCCCGCCCCCGTACAGCCGTCCGACGCGAAGCCCGCGTTCGACTGGGCCGCCGCCGAGGAGCAGGTGGCCGACGTCGTCGGGCCGCGGTTCCTGGACGCGCCGCAGGCCGACGGCGGGGACGGGCTCGCCGGGGACGCCGCCGCCTGGGACGTGGACGCGCCCGGGGCCGTCCGGCTTGCCGACGTCGGCGGCATGACCGACGTCAAGGAACGGCTCGAAGCCGCCTTCCTCGCCCCCATGCGCAACCCCGAACTCCGCCGCCTCTACGGCAAGTCGCTGCGCGGCGGGCTCCTCCTGTACGGCCCTCCCGGCTGCGGCAAGACCTTCATCGCCCGGGCCGTCGCCGGCGAACTCGGCGCGAACTTCCTCACCGTCTCGCTCTCCGACGTCCTCGACATGTGGATCGGGGCCTCCGAGAAGAACATCCACGACATCTTCGAGACCGCCCGCCGCCAGGCGCCCTGCGTGGTCTTCCTCGACGAGCTGGACGCCCTCGGCGGCAAGCGCTCCCGCACCCACAGCAACGGGCTCCGCAACGTCGTCAACCAGCTCCTCACCGAACTCGACGGCATCGCGTCCGGCGCCGGCAACGAGGGGGTCTTCGTCCTCGCCGCCACCAACGTGCCCTGGGACGTCGACATCGCCCTGCGCCGCCCCGGCCGCCTCGACCGCACCCTGCTCGTGCTGCCGCCGGACGCCCCCGCGCGCGAGGCGATCCTCCGCTACCACCTGCGCGAGCGGCCCATCGAGGCCGTCGACCTCGGCAAGCTCGTCAAGGTCACCGAGGACTTCTCCGGCGCCGACCTCGCCCATCTGTGCGAGACCGCCGCCGAGTCCGCCCTCCTCGACTCCGCCCGCACCGGCAAGGTCCGCCTCATCACCACCAAGGACCTGCTCGGCGCAGCGAAGCAGCTCAGGCCGTCCACCGAACCGTGGTTCGCAGCCGCCCGGAACGTCGCCATGTTCGCCAACGAGGGCGGTCTCTACGACGACCTCCTCGCCTACCTGAAGCGGAAGCGGAAGCTGTGACCACCCCCGCCACGCCCACCGGTCCCGCCGCCCCCTCCGCGCTCGCCCGGGCCGAGGCGCTGTACGAGGCGGGCCGCCACGAGCAGGCCGGGGAGCTCGCCGCCCGGCACCTCGCGGAGGCCCCCGAGGACGCCGACGCCCTCGTCCTCCTCGCCCGCTGCCGGCACCGGGCCGGGGACCACCCCGCCGCCCTCGCCGCCGCCGAGCAGGCGCTGCGCGCCGCACCCGAGCTGCTCGGGGCGCACCTGACGCACGCCCAGGTGCTGCTCGCCCTCAAGCGGTACGGGGACGCCGAGGCCGCCGCCCAGCGCGCGGTCCAGCTCGCCCCGCAGTTCTGGGGCAGCCACTACGCGATGGGCACCGCGCTCGCCGCGACCGCCGAGGCCGGCGGCGGACGCGACCGGGCCCGGCTCACCGCCGCCTACGAGGCCGCCAGGACCGCCGTCGCGCTCGGCCCCGAGGAGGACGCGGCGCACTTCCTCGTCGGGCTCACCGCCCAGCGCCGCGGCGACCACGCCACCGCCCGGCAGGCGTACGAGACGACCCTGCGGCTCAACCCGCAGAGCAGCGAGGCCCACAACAACCTCTCGCTCGTCCGGCTGCGCCGCCGCTGGCTGCGGCGCGGGGCCTGGACGCAGGCCGCCGAGGGCTTCGTCGCCTCCGCCGCGCTCGACCTCACCGACCGCAAGGCCCGCTTCAACCTGGAGGCCATGGCGTGGGGGACCGCGGCCGGCGCCCGCTGGGTCGCCCTCGTCGGGTTCCTCGCCTCCGCCGTCGGCACCGCCCCGATCCGTACCGGCGCGACCGGCGCCGACGCGTTCGTGCCGCTCGCCGTCGGGGCCGCCGTGCTGGCCGGCGCCTGGGGCGGCTGGGCCGTGTGGATGGCCCGCCGGGTGCCGCCGCGGCTGCGCCGCCCGCTGCTCCTGGTCGCCCGCACCTGCCGGCCGGTGCTCGCGATGGCCGCCGCCGTCGGCCTCCTCGGGCTGTACTCGGCGGTCTCCATGGCGCTGTGGACCGTCGACGCGGGGGCGGTCGCGGGGCTGGGCAGCCCGCTGTTCTGGGCCGTGGTCCTCACGTACTGGTTCAGCCGGTCCGCCCTGCGCCGGCGGATGCCGCAGGACTGAGCGGGGCCGCCCGATAGCATGCGCGGGTACTGATCCACCGGAGGCGAGGAGGCCCGGAGCATGGCCGGAGAGCCGCAGAGCGACTGCCTGTTCTGCAAGATCGTGGCGGGGGAGGTGCCGGCGACCCTCGTCCGCGAGACCGAGACCACGCTGGCCTTCCGCGACATCAACCCGCAGGCGCCCACCCACGTGCTCGTCATCCCGCGGCTCCACTACCCGGACGCCGCGTCGCTCGCCGCCGCCGCGCCGACCGTCGCCGCCGACGTGCTGCGCGAGGCCGGCGAGGTCGCCGCGCAGGAGAAGGTCGACGGCAGCGGCTACCGCATCACCTTCAACACCGGTGCCGGCGCCGGCCAGACCGTCTTCCACGCGCACGCGCACGTGCTGGGCGGCCGCGGCCTCAACTGGCCCCCCGGATAGGCACGTGTCCGTCCGCGAACTGGTCGTCCTCGGCACCGCCAGCCAGGTCCCGACCCGCCACCGCAACCACAACGGGTACCTGCTCCGCTGGGACGGCCACGGCCTGCTCTTCGACCCCGGCGAGGGCACCCAGCGGCAGATGCTGCGGGCCGGGGTCGCCGCGCACGACCTGAACCGGATCTGCGTCACGCACTTCCACGGCGACCACTCGCTGGGCCTGGCCGGGGTGATCCAGCGGATCAACCTCGACCAGGTCCCGCACCAGGTCACCGCCCACTACCCGGCGAGCGGGCAGCACTTCTTCGAGCGGCTGCGGTACGCCACCGCCTACCGCGAGACCGTCGAGCTGACCGAGGCCCCGGTCGCGGACGACGGCGTCGTCGCCGTCACCGGCGCCTTCACGCTGGAGGCCCGCCGTCTCTCCCACCCCGTCGAGTCCTTCGGCTACCGGCTGACCGAGCCCGACGGGCGCCGGCTGCTGCCCGAGCGGCTCGCCGCGCACGGCATCGCCGGCCCCGACGTGGGCCGGCTCCAGCGGGAGGGCCGCCTCGGCGGCCTCACCCTCGACGAGGTCAGCGAGGTCCGGCGCGGCCAGCGCTTCGCCTTCGTCATGGACACCCGGCTCTGCGACGGCGTGCACGCCCTCGCCGACGGCGCCGACCTGCTCGTCATCGAGTCGACCTTCCTCGACGAGGACGTCCGGCTCGCCCGCGACCACGGCCACCTCACGGCCGGCCAGGCCGCCGCCGTCGCCCGCGACGCGGGCGTCCGGCACCTCGTCCTCACCCACTTCTCGCAGCGCTACTCCGACCCGGCGGAGTTCGAGCGGCAGGCCCGCGCCGCCGGCTTCGACGGCGAGCTGAGCGTCGCCCGGGACCTCCTGCGGGTCCCCGTACCGAAACGAACGTGACCATGCCCCACCCCGCCGTCCTCCCCAAGGCCGAACTCCACCTCCACATCGAAGGCACCCTCGAACCCGAGCTGGCCTTCGCCCTCGCCGAACGGAACGGCGTCACCCTCCCGTACGCCGACACCGCCGCGCTCCGCGAGGCATACCGGTTCAGCGACCTCCAGTCGTTCCTGGACCTCTACTACGCGCTGATGGCGGTCCTGCGCACCGCCGACGACTTCACCGCGCTCGCCGACGCCTACCTGGAGCGGGCCGCCGCGCAGGGCGTCCGGCACGCCGAGATCTTCTTCGACCCGCAGGCCCACACCGCGCGGGGCGTCCCGATCGGCACCGTGATCGAGGGACTGACCGCCTCCCTCGACCGGTCCGAGGAGCGGTACGGGATCTCCACCCGGCTCATCCTCTGCTTCCTGCGCGACGAGTCCGAGGAGTCGGCGCTCGCCACCCTGGAGGCCGCGAAGCCGTACCTGGACCGGATCACCGGCGTCGGCCTCGACTCGGCCGAGGTCGGGCACCCGCCCGCCAAGTTCCGGGCGGTGTACGAGGAGGCCGCCCGGCTCGGTCTGCGGCGGGTCGCGCACGCCGGCGAGGAGGGCCCGGCGGCGTACGTCCGCGAGGCGCTGGACGTGCTCGGCGTGGAGCGGATCGACCACGGACTGCGCTGCATGGAGGACCCGGAGCTGGTCGAGCGGCTGGTCCGCGAGCGGATCCCGCTGACCCTGTGCCCGCTGTCGAACGTCCGGCTGCGGGTGATCGACACGCTCGCCGACCACCCGCTGCGGGACATGCTGGACGCCGGGCTGCTGGTGACGGTCAACTCCGACGACCCCGCCTACTTCGGCGGCTACGCGGGCGACAACTACGACGGGGTCCGCGACGCGCTCGGCCTCACCGCGGAGCAGCTGCGGGTGCTGGCCCGGCACTCCTTCGAAGCGGCGTTCCTCGACGACGACGAGCCGCGCCGCGCCCGCTACCTCGCCGAGGTGGAGGCCCACACCTTCTGACGGGCCCGGGAAGCCGCCCGAGGCGGCGGGATCGGGGCGATGGGCTGCTCCGGGGCGCCGACCTGGGGGAGGAGCGCCGTCGGGGCCGGCGACGCGCCCGCGACGTACGCCGCCGCGGCGCCCCCGCGGCGGCGGACCGAGCCGGGAACCAGCGGACGGCCGGAGGCGTGCCGGGCCACCGCGGCCATGGGGGCGGCCACCAGCAGCAGCAGGCCCGCGAGGACCGCGCCCATGCCGGGGTAGCCGGCCGTCTCCGACAGGACGCTGCCGGTGACCGGGCCGCAGGCCGTGCCGAGCGAGGACGCCGAGCCGACGAGGACCGCCCACCGGCCGCGCGGGTCGAGGGAGGCGGCGAGGCCGAGCAGATAGGACAGGACGACCGGGTAGAGCGCGTTCCAGAGGATCTCGCCGGCCGCGAAGGCGCCGAGGCCTTCCGCGGCGGCGCTGAGCAGCACGCAGCCCGCGATCAGAGCCGTGCCCGCGCCGATCGGCACCGCCCGGCCCAGCCGCGAGCCCAGCGCCCCCGCCGCCGTCACCCCGGCGAGACCCGCGCCGAGCGCCACCGCGAAGACCGCGCCGACGGTCACCTCGGACAGCCCGGCCTGGCCGGTGCCGATCCGCCCGCTCACGCCCCAGAGCGCGTTCTGGGCGAGCGACCAGCACAGCACGCACCCGGCCAGCACGGCGCCCGCCCGGCGGTACGGCAGCGGGCCGGAGGCCTCCGGGACGGCGGCGCCCCGGCACGCGCGCGGGGCACCCGGCAGCCGGCCCGTGACCGGCCACACCAGGACCGCCGCGCCCGCCAGCGCGAGCAGCGGCAGGGCGTGGCCACCGCCGAGCCGCGGCAGCGTCAGATAGAGCGCGCCGGCCGCCGCCGACACCGACAGCAGGCCCAGCGTGGACGCCCGCTGCGGATCCGGCTGCCCGGCGATCCCGGAGGCGGCCA
The DNA here is from genome assembly GCA_000721275.1 of Microtetraspora glauca. Taxonomy (GTDB): domain Bacteria; phylum Actinomycetota; class Actinomycetes; order Streptomycetales; family Streptomycetaceae; genus Streptomyces. The sequence goes on from JOFO01000008.1 coordinate 314,274, forward strand.
CCGCCGTCGCCGTACCGGAGCCGAAGCCGCCGAGGACCACCCCGGCGACCACCGGCGGCAGGCCGTCGGCCGCGGCGGCGCAGCCGTACCCCAGCGCCATGGCGAGCAGACCGAGGCGGGCGGCCCGGCGGGGGCCGATCCGCTCGACCCGCGCGGCGAGCGTGAAGCCGGCGGAGGCGGAGCCGAGCAGCAGCACCGAACCGGTCAGCCCCGCCTGGGACGGACCCAGGCCGAGTCCGGAGGCGAGCCGGCCGACGACGGTCGGCAGCAGGTACGGGGCGAGATAGCCGGCCGTGAAGAGGGCGACGAGGGCGGCGAGGGGCCCCCGGGCGCGCGGGCGCGCAGACATGGGCGTTCCAGGAACCGAACGGGGAGATGAGACGGCGCCCCGGTGATCCACGGGGGCGCGGCACCATGTGTATCAAGCGACCGAAGGGGCGGAGAAGGCACTCTCCCCCGATTCATCCTGTGAGACAGGACACCATCGGTTTGGCCGGGGTGATCCGGGGTAGGGACCGGCGATCCGCCGCGTCACCCCCGCCACGCCGGTCCCATCGGGCACACTGTCCGGATCGGCACCCGGTGCCGATCCCGCCGCACCACGACCGGGGAGTTTCGCCGTGAGCACAGCCAGCGGAGACCAGCGCGCACAGCGGTACGGAGAGGACGCGCGGCCCGCCGCGACGGACCCCGCGGCGGACGGCGACCGGCGCGCCGGACGGCCCGGCGCCCGCCCCGAACCCGGCACGACCCCCGCGCGGCCCCGCCCCGAGCCCGGCATCGACCCGCTGGAGACCGTCCGCGAGGCCGCCGACCCGGCCTGCGACGTCTTCCTCACCGGCACCGTCTTCCTCGACATCGTCTTCACCGGCCTCGACAGCGCCCCCGTCCGCGGCACCGAGTCCTGGGCCCGCGGCATGGGCTCCAGCCCCGGCGGCGTCGCCAACATGGCCACCGCCCTCGCCCGCCTCGGCCTGCGCACCTCCCTCGCCGCCGCCTTCGGCGACGACCACTACGGCGAGTACTGCTGGGACGCCCTCGAACAGGGCGAGGGCATCGACCTCTCGCTCTCCCGCACCGTCCCCGGCTGGCACTCCCCGGTCACCGTCTCCATGGCCTACGAGGGCGAGCGCACCATGGTCTCCCACGGCCACGAGGCGCCCGGACCCGACGGACCCGCCGTCCGCCCCCCGCTCGCCCGCGCCGCCGTCGCCTCCCTCGCCCCCGGCCGCACCGAGGAGTGGGTCGCGCGCGCCGCCCGCGACGGCGCCCGGGTCTTCGCCGACGTCGGCTGGGACGACACCGGCCGCTGGGACCTGGCGGCCCTGGCCGACCTGGAGCACTGCGAGGCGTTCCTGCCCAACGCCGCCGAGGCGATGCGCTACACCCGCACCGACTGCCCGCGCGCCGCCGCCCGCGCGCTGGCCGACAAGGTCCGCTACGCCGTCGTCACCCTCGGCTCCGAGGGCGCCTACGCCGTCGACGGCGCCACCGGCGAGACCGCCGAGGTGCCCGCCATCCGCGTCGAGGCCCTCGACCCCACCGGCGCCGGCGACGTCTTCGTGGCCGGCTTCGTCACCGGCACCCTCGCCGACTGGCCGCTCGCCGACCGGCTCGCCTTCGCCGGCCTCACCGCCGCCCTCTCCGTCCAGGAGTTCGGCGGCTCCCTCTCCGCCCCCACCTGGACCGAGGTCGCCGCCTGGTGGCAGCACGTCCAGCACGACGACCGGCAGGACCCGGAGGCGCTGCGCGCCCGCTACGCCTTCCTCGAAGGGCTGCTCCCCGCCCCCGCGCGCCCCTGGCCGCCCCGCCGCGCCGTGCCCACCATCGGCTTCCGGGCCGCCGTCCCGTAAACCGCTTCGGGCACCCCGGTGCCAGGTCGTAGGCTGGGGGCGAGAGGTTGTCGAGCAGCGAGAACCCCGCAGCAGGAGGTATGCGCAGGCCAGAGGGCCGGCCCATGACGCAGACACCCACAGCCCCCAACGGAACGCCGGGCGAGGCCCGTGCCCACTTCGCGGTGCCCGCCAAGCACCCCATGGTGACCGTCCTCGGTTCCGGCGACTCCCTGCTCCGCGTGATCGAACACGCCTTCCCGGACGTCGACATCCACGTCCGGGGCAACGAGGTCAGCGCGGTCGGCGACGCCAGGGAAGTCGCCCTCATCCAGCGCCTGTTCGACGAGATGATGCTGGTGCTCCGCACCGGACAGCCGATGACGGAGGACGCAGTGGAACGCTCCATCGCCATGCTCAAGGCGACCGAGAACGGCGAAGGCGCCGAAGAGACCCCGGCCGAGGTGCTCACCCAGAACATCCTGTCCAGCCGGGGCCGCACCATCCGCCCCAAGACGCTCAACCAGAAGCGCTACGTCGACGCGATCGACAAGCACACGATCGTCTTCGGCATCGGCCCCGCCGGCACCGGCAAGACCTACCTGGCCATGGCCAAGGCCGTCCAGGCCCTCCAGTCCAAGCAGGTCACCCGGATCATCCTGACCCGCCCGGCGGTCGAGGCCGGCGAGCGCCTCGGCTTCCTCCCCGGCACCCTGTACGAGAAGATCGACCCGTACCTCCGGCCGCTCTACGACGCCCTGCACGACATGCTCGACCCGGACTCCATCCCCAAACTGATGGCGAACGGGACGATCGAGGTCGCGCCGCTGGCATACATGCGTGGGCGCAGCCAGCCCGTCTTTACGAACGTGCTGACGCCGGACGGCTGGCGCCCCATCGGGTCCCTTGAGGTCGGTGACCTCGTCATCGGCTCCAACGGCGAACCCACCCCTGTCCTCGGCGTCTACCCGCAGGGCGAGCGGGACATCTACCGGGTCTCCGCCCAGGACGGCTCCTGGACGCTGTGCTGCGGCGAGCACCTGTGGACAGTCAGGACGCGTGACGACGCGCGCCGGAACAAGCCGTGGCGGGTCCTGGAGACCCAGGACATGATCGGCAACCTGCGGGCCGCGCACGCCCGCCGGTACGAGCTCCCGCTGCTCACCGCGCCGGTGGCGATGCCCGAGCGCGAGGTCCCGATGGACCCGTACGCGCTGGGGCTGCTGCTCGGGGACGGCTGCTTGACCGGTTCCACCACGCCGACGTTCTCCACGGAGGACCCCGAGCTGGCGAAGGAGCTGGAAGCCGTGCTGCCCGGGGTCTCGGTCCGGGCGAAGGGCGGTCCTGACTACGTTCTGAACCGCGTCTCGGCCCCCGGCGATGTCATCACCCTCGAGAACCCCGTGACGAGGGTCCTCCGGCAGCTCGACCTCCTCGGCACCCGGTCCCATTCCAAGTTCGTTCCCGATGACTACCTGCAGAACACCGCCGAGGTCCGCCTCGCAGTGCTCCAGGGCCTCCTCGACTCCGACGGCGGTCCGGTCACGCAGAAGGACCGCACCTGCCGGATCCAGTACTCGACCGCCTCGATCGCGCTCCGCGACGACGTGATCGCCCTGGTCCAGTCGCTCGGCGGTGTCGCCTACACCAGGCGCCGCGCCGCCGAAGGGCGCCCTCAGGGGACGGCCCTGGGCAAGCACCGCCACGACTCCCACGTCGTCGACATCCGCCTCCCCGAAGGCATCGAGCCCTTCCGGCTCGCCCGCAAGCGGGACGCGTACCACGCGGCGGGCGGCGGCGGTCGTCCGATGCGGTTCATCGACTCCATCGAGCCCGCAGGGCGCGAGGAGACCGTCTGCATCCAGGTCGCGGCCGAGGACTCGCTGTACGTCACGCAGGACTACCTGCTGACGCACAACACCCTCAACGACGCGTTCATCATCCTCGACGAGGCGCAGAACACGAACCCCGAGCAGATGAAGATGTTCCTCACCCGCCTCGGCTTCGACTCGAAGATCGTCATCACCGGCGACATCACCCAGGTCGACCTCCCCGGCGGCGTGAAGAGCGGCCTGCGGCAGGTCCGGGACATCCTCGACGGCGTCCCCGACGTGCACTTCTCGACCCTCACGTCGCAGGATGTCGTCCGGCACAGGCTCGTCGGCCGTATCGTCGACGCGTACGAGAAGTACGACAGCGCCAACGAGCAGCGCACCGGCCGTAACGGGAAGTAGAAGAGCACCGCACATGTCGATCGACGTCAACAACGAGTCCGGCACCGAGGTCGATGAGCAGGCGATCCTCGACATCGCCCGCTACGCCCTCGGCCGCATGCGCATCCACCCGCTGTCCGAGCTGTCGGTGATCGTGGTGGACGCGGAGGCGATGGAGCAGCTCCACATCCAGTGGATGGACCTCCCCGGACCGACGGACGTCATGTCCTTCCCGATGGACGAGCTCCGCCCGCCGGCCAAGGACGACGAGGAGCCCCCGCAGGGGCTCCTCGGCGACATCGTGCTCTGCCCCGAGGTCGCGAAGAAGCAGGGAGAGGACGCCCCGACCAAGCACTCCATGGACGAGGAGCTGCAGCTCCTCACCGTCCACGGCGTCCTCCACCTGCTCGGCTACGACCACGAGGAGCCCGACGAGAAGGCCGAGATGTTCGGCCTCCAGGCGGCGATCGTCGACGGCTGGCGCGCCGAGAAGGGCCTCACCGGCCCGTCCCCCGCGCCGACCGTCAACTGACCCCGCGCGCCCGATGAGCATCCAGCTGATCCTCGGCGCGGTCGCCCTGGTCGTCGTCGCCTGGCTCGCCGCCTGCGCCGAGGCCGGACTCGCCCGCGTCTCCAGCTTCCGCGCCGCCGAGGCCGTCCGCTCCGGACGGCGCGGCGCCGGGAAGCTCTCCCAGGTCGCCGCCGACCCCACCCGCTACCTGAACGTGGCGCTGCTCGTCCGCGTCGCCTGCGAGATGGCGGCCGGCGTCCTCGTCACGTACGCCTGCCTGGAGTACTTCCCGGAGACCTGGGAGGCGCTGCTGGTCGCGATCGCCGTGATGGTGCTGGTCAGCTATGTGGCGGTCGGCGTCTCGCCGCGCACCATCGGCCGCCAGCACCCGCTGAACACGGCGACCGCCGCCGCGTACGTCCTCCTCCCGCTGGCCCGGATCATGGGCCCGGTCCCGCAGCTGCTGATCCTCATCGGCAACGCGCTCACCCCCGGCAAGGGCTTCCGCAAGGGCCCCTTCGCCTCCGAGGCCGAGCTGCGGGCGCTGGTGGACCTGGCCGAGCAGGAGTCGCTGATCGAGGACGAGGAGCGCCGGATGGTGCACTCGGTCTTCGAGCTGGGCGACACCCTGGTCCGCGAGGTGATGGTGCCGCGCACCGACCTGGTCTCCATCGAGCGGTACAAGACCGTCCGGCAGGCGCTCACCCTCGCGCTGCGCTCCGGCTTCTCCCGGATCCCGGTGACGGGGGAGAACGAGGACGACGTCGTCGGGATCGTGTACCTGAAGGACCTGGCCCGCAAGACGCACATCAACCGCGACGCGGAGGCCGACCTGGTCTCCACCGCGATGCGGGCGGCGTCGTTCGTCCCCGACACCAAGAACGCCGGCGACCTGCTGCGCGAGATGCAGCGGGAGCGCAACCACGTCGCCGTCGTCATCGACGAGTACGGCGGCACGGCCGGCATCGTCACCATCGAGGACATCCTGGAGGAGATCGTCGGCGAGATCACCGACGAGTACGACCGGGAGCTGCCGCCGGTCCAGGAGCTCGGCGACGACCGCCACCGGGTGACCGCCCGCCTCGACATCGGCGACCTGGGCGAGCTGTACGGCTTCGGCCCGGACGAGTTCGACGACGAGGACGTGGAGACCGTCGGCGGACTGCTCGCCAAGGCCCTCGGCCGGGTCCCGATCTCCGGCGCCACGGCCGTCGTCGCCCTGCCGGACGGGCGGGAGCTGAAGCTGACCGCCGAGGCGTCGGCCGGCCGCCGGAACAAGATCGTCACCGTGCTCGTCGAGCCGGTCGCCCCGGCCGCGGCGGCGGGGGAGGAGCGGGCGTGACCCCGGAGCGGCTGCGCGCCTTCTGCCTGGAGTTCGGCGACGCGACCGAGGAGTTCCCCTTCGGCCCCGACGTCTCCGTCTTCAAGGTGGCGGGGAAGCTCTTCGCGCTCTCGTGGCTCGACGCCGAGCCGCTGCGGGTCAACCTCAAGTGCGACCCGGAGGACGCCGTGCGGCTCCGCGAGGAGTACCCGGCGATCACCCCCGGCTACCACATGAACAAGCGCCACTGGAACACCGTCGAGGTGGCCGGGCTCCCGGACCGGATGGTCCGGGAGCTCATCGAGGACTCGTACGACCTGGTCGTCGCCGGTCTGCCGAAGGCGGTACGGCTCCGGCTCGACCGGCCGTAGCTCACCGCGCGCGGCGCAGACCGAGGGCGACCAGCACCGCCGCGCCGAGCACGATCGCCGCGTCCACGGCGACGACGGTGCGCACCCCCTCGTACAGGCCGCCGCCGGTGGTGGCGAGGACGCCCAGCATCGGGATGCCGACGGTGAGGCCGACCTGCTGGGTGGTGGTGACGAGCCCGGTCGCCAGGCCCTGCTCCTCGTCGCGGACGCCCGAGGTGACCGTGAGGCCGTACGAGATGATCGCGCCGAGGTGGAACATCGAGGCGAGGGTGACCGCGACGGTCGCCACGACCGCGCCGGAGCGCTCGCCGATGCCGAGCAGCGCCGCCGTGAGGACCGCCTGTCCGGCGAGCGAGACGACGAGGGTGCGGCGGGCGCCGATTCGTCCGACGACCTTGGGCGTGAGCGTCCCGGCGAGGACCGAGAACAGGCCCTGGATCCCGAAGACGACGCCGGTCGCGAAGGCCGAGAGGCCCAGCGTCGACTGGAGGTAGAGCGTCAGGACGAAGACGATCGTCGACATCATCGAGAAGGTGACGAGGCCGCCGAGGTTGCCGAAGGCGACCGTGCGCCGGCGGAGCATCGGCAGCGAGACCAGCGGCGCCGGGTGGCGGGACTCGACGACGACGAAGGCGGTCAGCAGGAGCAGTCCGGCGGCCAGGGCGACGAGCACGTCGGTGCCGCCGAAGCCGCGTTCGGCGGCGGTGGTCAGGGCGTAGATGAGGGCGAGCAGGCCGCCGGTGACGGTGACCGCGCCGGGCACGTCGAGCCGGGGCCGGTCGGGGGTGCGGGACTCGGTGAGCAGGCCCGGCGCGAGCGGCAGCACGATCAGCGTGACGACGGCGAGCAGGCCCATGGTGGAGCGCCAGCCCAGGGTGTCGGTCATGACGCCGCCGAGGACCATGCCGACGGTGAAGCCCAGCGACATCAGGGTGCCGGAGATGCCGAGCGCCCGGTCGCGCAGCGGCCCCTCCGGGAAGGACGTGGTGAGCAGGGACATGCCGGTGGGCACGATCGCGGCGGCGCCGACGCCCTGGAGGGCGCGGCCGGTGAGGAAGGACGCCGGGTCCCAGGCGACGGTCGCGAGCACGGAGGCGGCGGCGAAGAGGCCGAGGCCGCCGAGGAAGAGCCGCTTGCGGCCGTAGAGGTCGCCGATCCGCCCGAAGAGCAGCAGGAAGCCGCCGGAGGGGAGGGCGAAGGCGGTGACGGCCCACTGGAGGGCGGACGGGTCGAGGCCGAGGTCGGCGCCGAGGACGGGCAGTGCGACGTTGAGGACGGAGAAGTCGAGCGCCACGATGAACTGGGCGGCGCACAGCACGAAGAGGACGAGCCGGGAGCGGCCGGTGAGGGCCGGGGGAGCCGGCGCGGTGCCGGGGGTGTCGGGGGCGGAGGTCACGGTTGCCATGCCCACGACTCTCACGGTCCGGGAACATCGCCGGGTAGCGGGAACTTATCCTGTTGGTCGCACCACCAGGCGACCGGGGGAGGCAGCACACGTGGTGACAGCGGTGGAGAGCGGCGGCGCCAAGGCGCACCGGCTGGCCGAGCTGCGCGAGTTCCTGATGAGCCGCCGGGCCCGGGTGACCCCGGCCGAGGCGGGCCTGCCGGACGGCGGCGGCAGGCGGCGCACGCCCGGCCTGCGCCGCGAGGAGGTCGCCGTCCTCGCGGGCGTCGGGGTCAGCTGGTACCAGTGGCTGGAGCAGGGGCGGGACATCACCGTCTCGCCGCAGGTCCTGGACTCGGTGGCGCGGGTGCTGCGGCTGAGCCCGGCCGAGCGCCGCCATCTGTACGTCCTGGCGGCGCTGAACCCGCCGGCCCTCGAACCGGCCCCGGAGGACCGGGGGATGTGCGACGGGCTGCGGCGGCTGATCGAGGCGTGGATGCCGTTCCCGGCGCACATCATGGACGCGTACTGGAACATCGTGATGTTCAACGAGGCGGCGGCGGCCGTCTTCGGGCTGCGGCCGGACGTGCACCGCAACTGCCTGATCGACTTCTTCACCGACGAGAGCTACCGGGGGCGGATGCGCGGCTGGGAGGAGCTGGCGCCGAAGGTGGTGGCGCAGTTCCGGTCGGCGTGCTCGGAGTGCCCGGACGACGAGGGCTTCCGGGCGGTGGTCGAGGAGGCGAAGGCGGCGAGCGCCGAGTTCGCGGAGCTGTGGGAGCGGCGGGACATCCTGCCCGGCGGCCAGAACCGCAAGGAGATGGACCACCCGGTGGCCGGTCTCCTGGTCGTGGAGGCCACCCAGCTGAGGGTGCCGGCCCGGCCCGACCTGGCGATCGTGCTGCACACGCCGCTGCCGGAGGCGGGGACGGCCGAGAAGCTGGAGTGGCTGGTGTCGCCGGAGGGGCGGCGGGGGGCCCTGTACCCGCTGGCGGGCTGACCGGGCGCCCCGACCTATGCTCGGTCCATGACACTCAGCAGTGAGCACGGCGACCTCGGCGCCGAGGACCTGAAGATCATCACGCTGGCGCGCAGCGCCCGCGCCCGCAACGGCGTGCCGGAGGGGGCGGCCGTACGGGACGAGACCGGCCGCACCTACGTGGCGGGCACCGTGGAGCTGGAGTCGCTGAAGCTGAGCGCCCTGCGGACGGCCGTGGCGATGGCGGTGGCGAGCGGGGCGCGGTCGCTGGAGGCGGCGGCCGTGGTGTCCGCCGCGGAGGCCGCGTCCGACGAGGACCGGGCGGCCGTGCGGGACCTGGGCGGTCCGGAGACGCCGGTGCTGCTCGCGGGTCCGGACGGGCAGCTGCGGTCGGCCGTCACGGCGGGCTGAGCGGAGCGCTTCCCGCGTACGGGTCCGGCCGCCGGCCGGGCCCTTGCGCGTTCGTGAAGGATCTCCGTGCCTTCTCTTGCCTTCCCCGGGTGTCTGCGCGTCAATAGGCGGCGGAAGGTCCGACGGACCGTCAGATCTTCGCCATTCCACGCAGTGCCCGCACCCCTGCGTCCGTCAACGGAAGGGGTACGAACCCGTCATGAGAAGAAGCACCTGGGGGGCGGCCGGAACGCTCGCCGCGGGCCTCGCCGCGGCCTCGCTCGCCTTCGCCCCCACGGCCTCCGCGGCCGTCTCGCCGGGCTCGGTCACGGCGTCGTACGACTGCGGTTCCTGGGGCGGCGGCACCGCCACGCTCACCATGACCCACTCCGGGACCACGGCCCAGGTCTCGATCAATGCCCCCGTCACCACCCCGATCGCGGTCGGCGCGGACACGATCAGCTCCACGCTGGTCCTGGACAACACCACGGGTCCCGACCGGGTCTTCACCGGAAAGAAGAACCCGGCGATCCCGGCCGGCGGGGCCGCCAAGCTCGGCCCGCTGACCGCCGCGAACGTGGTGACCGGCGACAGGCTCGACTCGTACTTCGCCGGCGTCGCCCTCAAGCTGGTCATCTTCGGCGTCACGGTGAACTGCGACGCGGTCACGTCGCAGTCCCCGGGCCCGTTCGTCATCAGCTGACCCCGGTCCCGATCCCGGTCCGCACCCGCTCGTCCCGACCGGTGCCGCCCCGCGCGGCGCCGGTCCCCGGCGTGCCCGCCGGCCGGCGGCAACGGCCCCTCCACCAGCGGATCTTGACAGGATCTGATGGGTCATCAGACAAAGGGGTCCGTCGTTCTTGACTTCTCTCGCCCCGCCGCCGTCAATGGCGCCCTCTCGACCCTCAGGAGGGGGCACACCCATGGCATTCACCCGAACCCGGGCGGCGGCCCGAAGACGGCGCTGGACCGCCGTCCTCGGCGCCACCGCCCTCGCGTTCGCGGCCGGCGGCGCGCTCGCCGCCCCGGCGCACGCCTCCGGCACCGGGCAGTCGGTGGAATTCCCCACCCGCTGCGTCCCGCCGCCCATCGCCGGCATCCCGCCCATCGAGGGCGTCACCACCGCCGTGATCTCGGTCGACAACGCCAGCCCCGAGGTCGGCGACACCGTCGCCGTGACCTACTCGATCACCAAGCCGGCCGCGTCGAACCCGGTGGACCTCGCGCTCCCGGCCGACATCCTCACCCCCACCGGCAAGGTCGTCCTCGGCGGCGCCCAGACCGGCACGGTCAGCGTCACCGGCCCCAAGAAGAACCCGCCGGTCCCCGGCAAGGGCACCTTCCCCGGCTTCTCCATGACCGGCAGCTTCACGGTCACCGCCCCCGGCGCGATCACCCTCTCGCCGGGCGACTACAACATCCACACCAGCTACATCATGGAGCTGGACACCCCCTGCACCGTCCTCAGCCCGCCCGCCCCCGTCTCCGAGACGGTCCGGGCCGGCGACCAGACCGTGCCCAACGAGCGGACCCTTGAACTCGGCGCCACCTCCGGCGCCCCCGGCGTCCGCGTCACCGTCACCGGCGCCAGGTTCACCCCGCTCAGCCAGGTGACTGTCGCCGCCCGGGCCGGAGCGGCCGAGACCGCCGACCGGATGACCGTCACCACCGACAGCGCCGGCGGCTTCACCGCCCGCCTCAAGGTGAACGACCCCGCCACCACCGGGATCGTGGCCTACGAGGGCGGCACCTGGGACGCCGACAAGGGCGCCGGCCCGGTCGCGTACCAGGTCGTCGACGACACCCCGACCCCGCCGAACAGCCAGAGGATCACCGCCTCGGTCACCGCGGGCGAGCTGTCCATGACCCAGGCCGGAGACGCCGTCGCGCTCTCCGCGGTCGACTTCGGCACCGGCGGCGCCGCCACCGGCGACCTCCGCACCGTGACGGTCAAGGACTTCCGCGGCGGCCCCGCGGGCTGGACCGTCACCGGCAAGGTCACCGACTTCACCGGACCCGGCGGCGCCATCGGCGCGGACCGGCTCAGCTGGACCCCCGCCTGCGCCGCCAAGCCGGGCAGCCCCAGCGCCTGCGCGGCCGGCTCCGCCGGACCCGTCGGCGCCGGAGCCACCCTCGCCTCCACGGCGAACGGCACCCTCACCGGCGGCGAGTTCACCCTCGACGCCCGGCTCTCGCTGGACGTCCCGGCGTTCACCGCCCCCGGCAGCTACGCGGGCGTCCTGACGCTGACGCTGTCCTGACCGCGACCGAAGGGCCGGCCGGGCGCACACCCCGGCCGGCCCCCGGGCCGCCCCTCCCGTCCCCTCCACCGCACCCGGGGGTTCCGCACCGTGCGACGCAAGCTGTACGCCCTCCTCCTGAGCGCCGCCCTGCTGCTCCTCGGGGCCCCGGCCGCCCAGGCCGCCGACAACGGCGAATGGGCCGTGTATCCGGCCGCCGCCCGCCTCGGCGAACGCCCGTACTTCTTCCTCACCGCCGACCCCGGCACCACCCTGCGCGACCGCGTCACCGTCGCCAACAAGACCGCCGCCCCGCTCACCTTCCGGCTGTACGGCGCCGACGCCTACAACACCGAGCGCGACGGCGGCTTCGCCCTGCGCACCCTCACCGAGCGGCAGACCGGCACCGGCGCCTGGATCAGGCCCGCGCGCACCACGGTCACCGTCCCCGCCCGCTCCTCCGCCACCGTCCCCTTCACCCTCACCGTCCCCGCCGACGCCGACCCCGGCGACCACCCCGGCGCCGTCGTCGCCCTCGACGAGCGGATCACCCCCGGTGGCGGCGCCGTCGCCATGGGCGTCCAGCGGGCCGTCGGCGCCCGCGTCTACCTACGGGTCAACGGCCCGGCCGTGCCCGCACTCGCCGTCGAGGACGTCACCCTGGAGCAGGACCGGCCGGTCGTCCCCGGCACCCGGGACTCCACCGCCGTCCTCACGTACACCCTCCACAACCGCGGCAACGTCACCCTCGACCCCAAGGTCGTCCTCACCGCCGAGGGGCTCTTCGGCCGCACCCTGCTCGACCGCGCCCTCGCCCAGGTGCCGTCCGAACTGCTGCCCCGGCAGCGGATCCGGCTGACCGAGCGGTGGATCGGCTCGCCGCAGCTCGACTGGGGCGAGCTCACCCTCGTCGCCACCGCGAAGGACGTCCGGGCGAGCGCCGGCGTCGGCTTCCTCGCCCTGCCCTGGCTGCTCGCCGCGGTGCTGTTCCTGGGCGCCGCCGGCGGCCTCGCCGGGTGGCGGATCCGGCGCCGCCGGACCCGGCCGGGGCACTGATGTACGTGGGGCGCCCGCTCATCGGGGACAATGGCCCCCATGAGCGTGCGCAGTGAAGAGACCGTCGAGAACACCGCCCCCCACCGGGCGGGCTTCGCCTGCTTCGTCGGGCGCCCCAACGCGGGCAAGTCCACCCTCACGAACGCTCTGGTCGGCCAGAAGGTGGCGATCACCTCCAACCGGCCCCAGACCACCCGGCACACCGTGCGCGGCATCGTGCACCGGCCGGACGCGCAGCTGATCCTGGTCGACACCCCCGGGCTCCACAAGCCGCGCACCCTCCTCGGCGAGCGGCTCAACGACGTCGTCCGCACCACCTGGGCCGAGGTCGACGTGATCGGCTTCTGCCTGCCCGCCGACCAGAAGCTCGGCCCCGGCGACCGCTTCATCGCCAAGGAGCTCGCCGAGATCAAGAAGACCCCCAAGGTCGCCATCGTCACCAAGACCGACCTGGTCGACTCCAAGACCCTCGCCGAGCAGCTGATCGCCGTCGACCAGCTCGGCCGCGAGCTCGGCATCGAGTGGGCCGAGATCGTGCCGGTCTCCGCCGTCGGCGACAAGCAGGTCCAGCTCGTCGCCGACCTGCTCATCCCGCTGCTGCCGAAGTCCCCGCCGCTCTACCCGGAGGGCGACCTCACGGACGAGCCGGAGCAGGTCATGGTCGCCGAGCTGATCCGCGAGGCCGCGCTCGAAGGCGTACGCGACGAGCTGCCGCACTCCATCGCGGTCGTGGTCGAGGAGATGATCCCCCGCGAGGGCCGCCCCGCCGACCGGCCGCTGCTCGACATCCACGCCAACGTGTACATCGAGCGCCCCAGCCAGAAGGGCATCATCATCGGCCCCAAGGGCAGCCGCCTGAAGGAGGTCGGGATGAAGTCCCGCAAGCACATCGAGGCCCTTCTCGGCACCCCGGTCTTCCTCGACCTGCACGTCAAGGTCGCCAAGGACTGGCAGCGCGACCCGAAGCAGCTGCGCCGCCTGGGCTTCTGACCCTTCTCGCCCGACCGTGGACGTGCCCTGAACCGGCGTGCCAGCATGACGCCGTGACGCAGATCAGCAAGGGGGAGGAACCCCCGGTCCCGGCCGCCCTCCCGCACGTCGGCAAGACGGCGGGCCCGGGTACGGGCCCGGGTACGGGGTCCGGCGTGGGCCCGGGTACGGGTACGGGGTCCGGCGCGGGCCTCGGCAAGGGACCCGGTGCCGGTGCCCCGCTGCCGGCGCTGCCCCCGCGCCGGGTCGACGCGGCGGACGCCGGGCCGTGGGCGGAGCTGATCGCCGCCGCGCCGGCCCCCGCGCCCGGGACGGCCGAGGCCGCCGCGGCCCTCGGCGGCACGTTCGACACCCTCGTGTACACCGGCCGGGGCGACGCCCGCTTCGCCATGGAGGAGAAGCCGCCGCCCGGCTACGTCCTGGTCGAGTTCGCCCGGACCGGCACCGGCTGGTTCGACCTGCACTCCATCGACTGGAACGGCCGCGAGGCCGTCGCCCTCGGCGGCGCGGACACGCCCGGGCGGTTCGAGCAGCGGACGATGTGGTGCGACAACCTCTATCCGCTGCGCTTCCGCGTCGACTGCGGGGAGCACGACGACTGGGTGATCGTGGTCCGGCCGGTGAGCGGCGCGCGGGCGCTCGGCGCGGGCGCCACCGGACGGGGCACCCAGGTGCTGCTCCACACCGGGCCCGCCGCCGAACTCGCCGCCCGGTTCGCCCCGGACAAGAACGGCGACCTGCGGGTCGACGGCCACCGGCCGCGCCGCCCCGACGCCCCCGCCCCCTCCCCGGACGTCCTCGCGAGCGCCTACCGGAAGCCGTACGAGGACGCCCGCGCGCTGCCCGAGGGGCCCGTCCTCGTGGCGGTCGTCCGCGGGGAGGGCGCGTGGTCCCTGGAGGTCCGGGAGCCCCGGCCGGAACCCGCGCCCGCGCCCCGCGGCGGGTTCTGGAGCCGCCTGTTCGGGCGGTAGGTCAGGCGCCTTCCTCGAGGACCCTCGTCACGAGGGTCCGCTGGGCGTCGGTGAGGTGCGGGTCCGCGCACCGCACGGTCCGGCCGTCGACCGTGATCTCGTACGCGAAGCCGTCCGGGACCACCCGGACGGCCTCCGGGTCGGTGAGGACGGCGGAGGCCAGGGACTCCCACTCGGGGCCCGAGACCTCCACCTCCGCCGACCGCTCGATGCCCGCGAAACCACCCGTGCGCCGCACTCGAATCCGCATGGGCCCTGTCTATCAGCCCGCTCAGTCGACCGGCACGCCCACGGCCGTCCACGCCTTGGCGACGGCCTGGAGCTCCACCGCGTCGCCGTACCGGGCCTTCGCCGCCGCCGCGGTCGCCGCCGCGAACTCGGTGAACCGCGTCTCCGGGGTCAGCGCGTCGCCCGTCATGACGTCGTACCAGATCTGCCCGGCCCGCTCCCAGGCGTTGCCGCCCAGCTCGGTCGCCAGCAGGTGGAAGGCGCGGTTGGGGATGCCGGAGTTGATGTGGACGCCGCCGTTGTCCCGGCTGGTGCGCACGTAGTCGTCCATGTGGCCGGGCTGCGGGTCCTTGCCGAGGACGTCGTCGTCGTACGCGGTCCCCGGCTCCTTCATCGAGCGCAGCGCCACGCCCCGGTCGACGCCCGGGCCGAGCAGCCCGGCGCCGATCAGCCAGTCCGCCTCGGCGGCGCTCTGGCCGAGGGCGTACTGCTTGACCAGCGCGCCGAAGACGTCGGAGACGGACTCGTTGAGCGCACCGGACTGGCCGTAGTACTCCAGGTTCGCGGTGTGCTGGGTGAAGCCGTGGGCGAGTTCGTGGCCGATGACGTCGACCGGGAGGGTGAAGTCGAGGAAGAGGTCGCCGTCGCCGTCGCCGAAGACCATCTGGGTGCCGTCCCAGAAGGCGTTGGCGTAGTCCACGCCGTAGTGGACGGTCGCGTCCAGGGGCAGACCGGTCCCGTCCATCGAGTCCCGGCCGTAGACCTGCAGGAAGAGGTCGAAGGTGGCGCCGAGGCCGGCGTGGGCGCGGTTGACGGTCGCGTCCCCGACGGGGCCGTCGCCCTCGCCGCGGACCTTGCGCCCGGGCAGGGTCTCGGTGTTCTCGGCGTCGTAGACGGTGCGCTGGGGGGTGCCGGTGGGCACGGACGGCGACGGCGTGAACCGCAGGGCGGTCACCCGGCGGCGGGTGCGGAGGGCGGAGTCGGCCTGCAGGGTGCGGGCGGCGGACTCGCGGCCGTCCTGGGCCAGCTTGTCGAGGATGTGGGGCGGGACGATCGTGCAGAAGACGGAGGTCATGCCCGCAAAGGTGGCACTGCGCGATGGCTCTGTCACGAGGTGTGACGGGGATTGGCGAAATGGAGTGATGGGTCACCATCCGGGCTTGACGCCGGCGTCGTCCCGCATACTGGAACGGGACGTCCGCCTTCCCGGAGCCTGGGCTATGGTGACGCACATCATGCGTTTCGGGCTGCTTCTCCTTAGCTGCCGCGGCGAGGGCCTGTAGTCGTAGGCCGACCCCCTCCCCGCGGGTTTCGGTGTTGCGTTCGACAGTCGGCCGTCCCTTCCAAGGACACCCCCGAGGAGCCCTACGCAATGTCTCAGTCGCCCTTCGTCAGCCGCCCGACGCCGGTCACCAACGCGACGCACACCCAGAAGCCGTCCGGGATGCCGATCCACAAGTACGGCCGGTACGAGGCCGTCGAGATCCCCGACCGCACCTGGCCCGAGCAGCGGATCACCAAGGCGCCCCGCTGGCTGTCGACCGACCTGCGCGACGGCAACCAGGCCCTGATCGACCCGATGTCGCCCGCCCGCAAGCGCGAGATGTTCGACCTGCTGGTACGCCTGGGCTACAAGGAGATCGAGGTCGGCTTCCCGTCCTCCGGCGAGACCGACTTCGCCTTCGTCCGCTCCATCATCGAAGAGGGCGCGATCCCGGACGACGTCACCATCTCCGTCCTGACCCAGGCCCGCGAGGACCTGATCGAGCGGACCGTGGAGTCCCTGGTCGGCGCCAAGCGCGCCACCGTCCACCTGTACAACGCCACCGCGCCGACCTTCCGCCGGGTCGTCTTCCGCGGCTCCAAGGACGACATCAAGCAGATCGCCGTCGACGGCACCCGCCTGGTGATGGAGTACGCCGAGAAGCTGCTGGGCCCGGAGACCACCTTCGGCTACCAGTACAGCCCGGAGATCTTCACCGACACCGAGCTGGACTTCGCCCTGGAGGTCTGCGAGGCGGTCTGCGACGTGTGGCAGCCCGGCCCCGGCCGCGAGATCATCCTCAACCTGCCCGCCACCGTGGAGCGTTCGACGCCGTCCACGCACGCGGACCGCTTCGAGTGGATGTCCCGCAACCTGACCCGCCGCGAGTACATCTGCCTGTCCGTGCACCCGCACAACGACCGCGGCACCGCCGTCGCCGCCGCCGAGCTGGCCCTGATGGCCGGCGCCGACCGCATCGAGGGCTGCCTGTTCGGCCAGGGCGAGCGGACCGGCAACGTCGACCTGGTCACCCTGGGCATGAACCTGTTCAGCCAGGGCGTCGACCCGCAGATCGACTTCTCGCAGATCGACGAGATCCGCCGCACCAGCGAGTACTGCAACCAGATGGAGGTCCACCCGCGCCACCCCTACGCGGGCGACCTGGTCTACACCGCCTTCTCCGGCTCCCACCAGGACGCCATCAAGAAGGGCTTCGACGCGATGGAGGCCGACGCGGCCGCCCAGGGCAAGACCGTCGACGACATCGAGTGGGCCGTCCCGTACCTGCCCATCGACCCCAAGGACGTCGGCCGTTCCTACGAGGCCGTCATCCGCGTCAACTCGCAGTCCGGCAAGGGCGGCATCGCGTACGTCCTGAAGAACGACCACAAGCTGGACCTGCCCCGCCGGATGCAGATCGAGTTCTCCCGGATCATCCAGGCCAAGACCGACGCCGAGGGCGGCGAGGTCACGCCGGCGCAGATCTGGTCCGTCTTCCAGGACGAGTACCTGCCCAACCCGGACAACGCCTGGGGGCGCATCCAGCTGCGCTCCGGCCAGTCCACCTCGGACACCGACGGCACCGACACGCTGCGCGTCGAGGCGGTCGTCGACGGCGTCGACACCGTCCTGACCGGCTCCGGCAACGGCCCGATCTCCGCCTTCTTCGACGCCCTGCAGTCGATCGGCGTGGACGCCCGCCTGCTGGACTACCAGGAGCACACCATGAGCGAGGGCGCCTCCGCGCAGGCCGCCTCGTACATCGAGTGCGCCATCGACGGACGCGTCCTGTGGGGCATCGGCATCGACGCCAACACCACCCGCGCGTCCCTGAAGGCGGTCATCTCGGCGGTCAACCGCTCGGCCCGCTGACCTCCGGAATCTCACGCTCCGCCCGGCGCCCCGTTCCCTCGGTGAGGGGACGGGGCGCCGTCGTGTGT
Source organism: Microtetraspora glauca (assembly GCA_000721275.1). Taxonomy (GTDB): domain Bacteria; phylum Actinomycetota; class Actinomycetes; order Streptomycetales; family Streptomycetaceae; genus Streptomyces. The sequence continues at coordinate 331,964 of JOFO01000008.1, forward strand.
GAGGTGCGCCACGGTTTCAGGTTCGCTTAAGGAAGATCGTGGAGACATGACGGAATCGGCGTCATATGCGGTGAGTTGACGGCACATCACGGTCTGGCGGATGGTACAGACCACTCCCCACGGGCCCCCCTTTCTCTTCCCTCCCCGCACTCCCTGACCTGGAGTTCCGCATGCGCACGTCCGCTTCCGTGGCCACCGTCCTCGCGGTGACCGGAGCCGCCCTCGCCTGGGCCCCCGCCGCATCCGCCACCACCACCGCCTGCGCGCCGAACCCGCTCGGCACCGCCGGGCTGTACGCGGAGTTCGTGGAGAAGGACTCGGTGCGCCACTCCGACTCCGAGGGCGCCGTCGCGGTCGGCGGCGACGCGGCGTTCGGCGACCCGAAGGCGCCCTCCGGCTTCTCCGTCGGCTACCGGCTGACCTCCGGCGACCTGGCGGAGCTCCCCGGCGGCCACAGCCTCGTGGTCGGCGGCACCCTCTCCGCCAACCAGGTCGTCCTCACCCGGGGCACCGGCATCGCCGGCAAGGTCGTGAACGCCTCCGGCGGCAAGAACTTCGGCGTCGACGGTCCGATCGCCGAGGGAGCCTCCCCGGTGGACTTCGGCAAGGAGTTCACCGCCCTGCGGACCCTGTCGTCCGGCTGGGCGGGCCAGAAGCCCAACGGCACGGTCTCCGCCTCCGGCGACGGACTCTTCCTCACCGGCACCGACACCGGCCTCAACGTCTTCGCCGTGGACGCCGCCGACCTCCAGAAGGCCCGCGCCATCACCCTGGACGTGCCCGTCGGCGCCTCCACCCTGGTCAACGTGCTCGGCGCCGCGTACGACATGAGCGCGCACGCCACCTACGGCGTCTACTACAAGAACGCCTCCGGCGGCCCCGCCGTCATCGACGACTACACCGTGCCGGACGCCTACCGGACGATCCGCTCCAAGCTGCTGTGGAACTTCCCGCAGGCCACCACGGTGAAGAAGAACTACACCTCCTGGCCGGGCACGATCCTCGCCCCGAACGCCACCGTCCACCTGGGCGGCCCGGGCGTCGGCCCCGGCCACGTCAACGGCGCCGTCATCGCCGAGAACCTGGTCAGCGTGCCCGGCGCCGAGACCCACCAGATGACCTTCGCCGGCTGCCTCCCGCAGGGCGAGACCCCCGGCCCGGCCGTCACCCCGGCGCCCCCGGAGCCGACCGAGACGCCCGTCCCCACCCCGCCGGCCACCACCGCGCCGCCCGCCACCCCGGCGCCCGCCACCTCCGCGCCCGGCGCCCCCGAGACCACCGGCCCCGCGCCCTCCGCGACGCCCACCGAGGCCCCGTCCGGTGCCCCCTCCGCCACCCCCACCGAGGACGCCGGCGGCACCGAGCCGCCCGCCGCCCCCGAGGAGACCGGGACGACGCCCGCGCCGTCCCCGACCACCCCGGAGGGTGATCTCGCCTCGACCGGTTCGGCCATCGGGCCCGGCGTCATCGGGGCGGCCGTCGGCGCCGTACTGCTCGGCGGAGGCGTCCTGGCCTTCGCGAAGCGCCGTCGCCGGGCCTGAAACCCCGGTGTCGTGTCTCGGCCAGATCCGGTGCGAAGTACGGACGAGGTGCTGACGCCACATCACGGATGTGGCTAACATCACGCCAACGCACCGGCAGTGCAGCCGGACCGTTGAGGAGGTGCGCGTGCGTTCTGCCCGGAAAACACGTGGTGGGAAGCTGACCGTCTGCGGCATCCGCACCTCCTGGAACACCATCGGGGACGGCGAGTTCTTCTGCGAGGAATGCGGCGGCGACCGCAACTACCGTCGGCGCACCGGACGCCGCCGGTTCGCCGTCCTCGGCGTCCCGCTGCTGCCCCGGGGCTGTACCGGCCCGGTCGTGGAGTGCGCCGCCTGTCAGACCCACTTCGGCACCGAGGTCCTGGAGCGGCCGACCACCGGCCGCTTCTCCGGGATGCTGCGCGACGCCGTCCACACCGTCGCCCTCGCCGTCCTCGCGGCCGGCGGCACCGGCTCCCGCGAGGTCCTGGACCGGGCCGTGCACGCCGTCCGGTCCGCCGGGTACGCCGACTGCACGGCCGTCCAGCTCGTCGACCTGGTCGAGGCGCTGGAGGCCGACACCGGCCGGTTCATGCCGGAGATCAACCCCGAGGGCGCGCTGCTCGCCATCGAGATCCACGAGGCCGTCGCCCCGCTCACCCCGCACCTGGAGCCCGCCGGGCGGGAGGCGCTGCTGCTCCAGGCGGCCCGGATCGCGCTGGCCGACGGCGGCTACAGCCCGGCCGAGCAGGAGGTCCTGGGCACCGTCGGGACGGCGCTCGGGCTGCCGCCCGAGGACGTGCTGCGCCTGCTGGCCACGGCCCGGACGGTGTCCTGAGCCGGGTCCCGGACACGGTGAAGGGGGCACCCGCCGGGTGCCCCCTTCACCGTCGCGGTGAGGTGCCGCGTCAGTCGATCGCGCCGCTGGCGCGGAGCATGTCCTCGCGCTCGACGATCTTCACGCGCTCACGGCCCTGCGGCTCGCCGAGCGCCTTCTCGGCGGCGTCCAGCTTGTACCAGCCGTCCCACGTCGTGTAGGTGAGGCCCTTCTCCTCCAGGAAGGCGACGACCGCGTCGGTCTCCGGGCTGGCCGGGGTGAGGAGCCGGCCGGCCGCGAAGTCCTCCAGGAGGTTGGCGACCGTCTCGTTGGCGTCGCCCTTGGTGTGGCCGATGAGGCCGACCGGGCCGCGGCGGATCCAGCCCGTGACGTAGGTGGAGGCCATGTGCTCCTCGCCCTCCATCACCCGGCCGCCCTGGTCCGGGACGGTGCCGCTGACGGTGTCCCAGGGGAGCTTGGGCAGCTCGTCGGAGAGGTAGCCGACGGCGCGGTACACGGACTGCACGTCCCAGTCGGTGGTGACGCCGGTGCCCTTCACGTTGCCGGTGCCGTCGAGCTCGGTGCGCTCGGTGCGCAGGCCGACGACCTCGCCGTTCTCGCCGAGGATCTCGACGGGCGACTCGAAGAAGTGCAGGAAGAGCTTGTGCGGGCGGTCGCCGACGTCGCGGATCGCCCAGTTCTCCAGGGTCTTGGCGACCATGTCGGTCTGCTTGTTCTTGCGGCGCTCGGCGATCGAGCCCTCGTCGTAGTCGATGTCCTCGGGGTTGACGATGACCTCGATGTTCGGCGAGTGGTCGAGCTCGCGCAGCTCCATGGGGCTGAACTTGGCCTGCGCCGGGCCGCGGCGGCCGAAGACGTGGATCTCGACGGCCTTGTTGGCCTTCAGGCCCTCGTGGACGTTGGCCGGGATCTCGGTCGGCAGCAGCTCCTCGGCGGTCTTGGCGAGGATGCGGGCGACGTCGAGGGCCACGTTGCCGACGCCGAGGACGGCGACCTTCACGGCGGAGAGGTCCCAGGTGCGCGGGACGTCCGGGTGGCCGTCGTACCAGGAGGCGAAGTCGGCGGCGCCGAAGGAGCCCTTGAGGTCGACGCCGGGGATCTTCAGCTCGCGGTCGAACATGGCGCCGGTGGAGAAGACCACCGCGTCGTAGAAGGAGCGCAGGTCGTCGAGGTGGATGTCGGTGCCGTAGTTCACGTTGCCGAAGAGGCGGACCTGCGGCTTGTCGAGGACCTGGTGGAGGGCGGTGATGATGCCCTTGATCCGCGGGTGGTCGGGGGCGACGCCGTAGCGGATGAGGCCGAAGGGGGCCGGCATCCGCTCGAAGATGTCGATGGACACGCCCGGCTCGGCGGCGGTGTCGGACTTCAGCAGCGCGTCGGCGGCGTAGATGCCGGCGGGGCCGGCGCCGACGATCGCGACCCGGAGGGGGCGGGGCATGACTGGGTTCCCTTCGCAAACGGGGTGCGGCGGAGCCGCCGACACTTAGGCCACCCTAATTAACCCCGCGGGCGAGGTGGTACCCGACCCCGGTCTATGCCCTCATAAGGCCAGCTTATGACTTCTCAAAGGCAAGGCTGGGGGCGGGGGTGCCGGGCGTCGCGCGTCAGTCGATGAGGAAGCCCACCGCCAGCGCGCCGTTCAGCAGGGCGAGGAGGGCGCCGCCGATGAGCAGGACCGGGCCGGAGAGCGTGTTCGCGAACTGGGTGAACGGAGTGGACAGCACCAGCACGTCGGCCGGGTTCCCCGGCGGGTGGGCCACCGTGAGCGCGGGGCCGGCGTCGGGGTGCGAGAAGCAGCGGTAGTCGCCGGTCCCGTCCGGAAAGAAGTAGCCCCCCGGGGTCGTGGCCCGGACGGCGGTCACCGTGACGCCGCGCTCGGTCAGGAACCGCTCCCGCCGGGCGCGCACCGTCCCGTACGTGCCGCAGCAGAGGGACAGCCAGGCGAGCCCGCCGAGCGGGATCAGGAAGAAGAGCAGCTCCCCCTCGCCCAGCACGGCGGCGAGGACGCACAGGGCGACGAACACCAGGAACGAGCCGAGCACGCCCCGCCAGAACCGGCGGCGGAAGGTGCTCCACCAGGTCGGCGCCAGCGAGCGGATCAGCGCGAACGGGGTCCCGTCGACGTCGTCGCTGTCCGTCCGGTTCGCCAGGATCGCGTTGACCCCCTCGGCGAAGCGGACGGCGTCCGCCGCGTCCACGTCGTCGATCCGGTGGACGCGCGGGGTCGTCCCCGCCTTCGCCCGCAGCTCGATCAGGACCGAGCGTCCCTCGGCGCGTATCCGGCCGAGACCGTCGGGGGTGAAGGTGATCTGCTCGCGCGGAAGGTCCAGGACCAGGCCCAGGTCTTCGGCGGTCAGGACGGCCCCGCCCCGGCCGCGCAGCACCGGGAGGGAGGAGATGGGGTTCGGCATGGGCATGATCGTAGAGTCGGCCGCCGCCCCGGTCAGCCCCTCGGGCCGCCGTCCCCCCGGCCCCTGCGGGGGAGGAGCGCGGCGAGGGCCGCGGCGATCCCCGGACGGCGGGGCCGGGGCGGCTCCGCGGGGCGGGGCGCGCTGGTCGTGACCAGGGCGGCGCCGTCGGGCGCGGGGACGGCGGGGAGGGCGGCGGTCACGGCGTCCGCGAAGGCGAGCGCGGCGGCCTCGTCGACGCCGGTGACCCGGTAGATCGTCGGCTCGTGGGTGCCGGAGGCCGTCAGCACGATCGCGATGGACGGCCCCTCGGCGTGCACGAACGAGATCGCCGGCAGCGGTATGTGGTGTTCCTTGCCGGGGCGGCGCAGGGTCACCGGGCCGCCCGCGAAGTGGAGAACCGATTCGCCACCGTGCAGGACCAGAGAGGGGGTGGCCGTCATCGTCCGTGTTCCTCCGCCGCCGCGCCGTCGGTCGGACCCGGGGCGCCGCCGGGCGACGGGACGGCGCTCCCGCCGATCGTAGGGGTACGGACCGCCCCGCACCACGTCCGGGGCGCCCGGCGCGGCGCGCGCCCCGGCGTGCGCCGGAGCGAAGGCGGGGGCGAACGTGAGGCGAAAGCGGGGGCGGACGCGCGGGCGGACCCCGCGGCCCCGGGAACAATTCCGCACCCACCCCGGCACGGCCGTTCGACTTTCCCCCGGATTTACGGGACTTCACCGGGCGCCGAATTCCGCGCGCGGGCGGGTCCGGGGCCGGTGGCGTGCGGGAACGCCCGAACTCCCCTGGGCGGCCCCGCGATTCCGCGGCACGCGGATCAGCCGGGAGCGGGGAGGCGGGAAATGGATTCGGAAAGGCATACGTTGGTGAGGAAGACACCAGGAGAGAACGACCACGGGGGAAGTCGGAGCGGTACGGCACACGGAGCCGGAAATGCGCGGGAACGGCGGCGGGAATGCCCGCCCGCCCGGGACCCGGCGTCCGGCCCCGGGCCCCGCCCTCCCCGCGGCCGCTCGTTCGCACAGGGACACCGCACGGCGGACCCGCCCGGCACAGCCGGGCCCGGACCGCCGGGGAGGAGGGCCGGTCATGACACTGCCGATCGGGGCGTACGTCGTGGAGATCAGCACCGGACGGGTCGCGAGGGTGATGGGCCACCAGGGCCCCTACGTCCAGATCCGCCCGCTCGGCGGCGGTCGCGAGTGGGACGTGCCGCCCGAGGAACTCCGCGAGGCCACCTCCACCGAGCGCCTCCGCGCCGCCACGGCCCACGCCAACGCCCGAAGCCGCGGCGAAGTCCCCTGACCCCCGGGGCCGGCCCCCGTCCCCCGTTCCCCCTCGCGCCTCCGCACCCCCGGTCCCCCGACCTCACCCCTGGCCCTCCGGCCCGCCACCGGCCCCTTCGCCTCAGCCCCCGCCCGCCCTCGGCCCCGGCCCGGCCCCCGAACCCGGACCCCTGGGCCCATGCGCCCCCGGCCCCGCCCCAGGGGCGTCCAGGGCCCGGGCGGGTCGGCGGAGGGTGGGCGTGCGGGAGAATGGGGGGCATGAGTCTGTTCCGCGACGACGGCATCGTGCTGCGCACCCAGAAGCTGGGGGAAGCGGACCGCATCATCACGATCCTGACCCGCGGGCACGGACGGGTGCGGGCCGTCGCGCGCGGGGTGCGGCGGACCAAGTCGAAGTTCGGGGCACGGCTCGAACCGTTCTCCCACGTGGACGTGCAGTTCTTCGCCCGCGGCAGCGAGCTGGTCGGCCGCGGCCTGCCGCTCTGCACCCAGAGCGAGACCATCGCGGCGTACGGCGGCGGCATCGTCACCGACTACGCCCGCTACACCGCCGGCACCGCCATGCTGGAGACGGCCGAGCGCTTCACCGACCACGAGGGCGAGCCGGCCGTGCAGCAGTACCTGCTGCTCGTCGGCGGGCTGCGGACCCTCGCCCGCGGCGAGCACGCCCCCCACCTGATCCTCGACGCCTTCCTGCTCCGCTCCCTCGCCGTCAACGGCTACGCGCCGTCCTTCTCGGACTGCGCCCGCTGCGGACTCGACGGGCCGAACCGGTTCTTCTCGGTCGCGGCGGGCGGCGTCATCTGCGGCGACTGCCGGGTGCCCGGCAGCGTCGTACCCTCGGCGGAGGCCATCGGCCTGCTCAGCGCGCTGCTCACCGGCGACTGGGCGACGGCGGACGCGTGCGAGCCCCGTCACGTCAGGGAGGGCAGCGGGCTCGTGTCCGCCTATCTGCACTGGCACCTGGAGCGCGGCCTGCGCTCCCTGCGGTACGTAGAGAAGAGCTAGGAGATCCATCGCATGGCCATCGCACGACTCCTCGGGCGCCAGCGCCGGGAGTACAGGACCCCCGAGCCGCACCCGTCCGGCGCCCGGCCGCCGAAGCTCCAGCCGGAGCTCGTGCCGCAGCACGTCGCGATCGTCATGGACGGCAACGGCCGCTGGGCGAAGGAGCGCGGGCTGCCGCGCACCGAGGGCCACAAGGTCGGCGCCGAGCAGGTCCTCGACGTGCTCCAGGGCGCGATCGAGATGGGCGTCGGCGCGATCTCGCTCTACGCCTTCTCCACCGAGAACTGGAAGCGCTCCCCCGAGGAGGTGCGCTTCCTGATGAACTTCAACCGCGACTTCATCCGCAAGACCCGCGACCAGCTCGACGAGCTCGGCGTCCGGGTCCGCTGGGTGGGCCGCATGCCGAAGCTGTGGAAGTCGGTCGCCAAGGAGCTCCAGGTCGCCCAGGAGCAGACCAAGGACAACACGAAGCTGACGCTGTACTTCTGCATGAACTACGGCGGGCGCGCCGAGCTCACGGACGCGGCGCAGGCGCTCGCCGAGGACGTGAAGGCGGGCCGGCTCGACCCGGCGAAGATCACCGAGAAGACGATCCAGAAGTACCTGTACTACCCGGACATGCCGGACGTCGACCTGTTCCTGCGGCCCAGCGGCGAGCAGCGCACCTCCAACTACCTGATCTGGCAGAGCGCGTACGCCGAGCTGGTCTTCCAGGACGTGCTGTGGCCCGACTTCGACCGCCGCGACCTGTGGCGCGCGTGCGTGGAGTTCGCCCAGCGCGACCGCCGCTTCGGCGGCGTCGACCCGGCGGACCTCGCCGTGCTCGACAAGGCGTGACCTGACAGACACGGGGGCCCGCACCGGACGATCCGGTGCGGGCCCCTCGGGTATGTCAGGTCACTTCGCCGCGCACTCCGCGCAGGTGCCGAAGATCTCGACGGTGTGCGCCACGTTCACGAAGCCGTGCTCGGCCGCGACCGCCTCGGCCCACTGCTCCACCATCGGCCCCTCGACCTCGACGGCCTTGCCGCAGGCGCGGCAGACGAGGTGGTGGTGGTGGTCGTCGGACGCGCAGCGGCGGTAGACCGTCTCCCCGTCGCTGGTGCGCAGCGCGTCCACCTCGCCGGCGTCGGCCAGCGACTGGAGGGTGCGGTAGACGGTGGTCAGGCCGACGGAGTCGCCGCGGTGCTTGAGCATGTCGTGCAGCTCCTGGGCGCTGCGGAACTCGTCCACCTCGCTCAGCGCTGCCGCCACCGCGGCCCGCTGTTTCGTCGAGCGGCCGCGTACGGGGGGTCCTGCCGTCGCCACGGGGGCCTCCTTGATGTATCCGTTGCCCCCGCCATTCTGCCAGTACCCCCTGGGCCGGATCAGACGTTGACGTCGTCCGTGGCCCGCCGGCTGCCCGGGACGCAGCGGGCGTCGCACTCCTCGCTGGCCCGCGCGTCGGCCTTCGCCCGCCGCTTGGCGAGCGGCGCGGCCAGCAGCGTCAGCAGGACGAAGACCCCGATCGCGTACAGGACGATCGTCGCGCCGGGCGGGACGTCCTGGTAGTACGAGGTGACCGTGCCGGCCAGGGTGACGGCGACGCCCGTCGCCACGGCGAGGACGAAGGTCGCCCGGAAGGACTTCGACAGCTGCTGGGCCGCCGCGACCGGGACCACCATCAGCGCGCTGACCAGCAGCAGGCCGACGACCCGCATGGCGACGGTGACGGTGACGGCGGCGGTGACGGCGATCAGCAGGTTGAGCATCCGCACCGGCAGGCCGGTGACGCGGGCGAACTCCTCGTCCTGGCTGACCGCGAAGAGCTGCCGGCGCAGGCCGACCGTGACCAGCACGACGAAGGCCGCGAGGACGCTGATGGCGGTGACGTCCTCGGCGGAGACCGTGGACAGCGAGCCGAAGAGGTACGAGCTGAGGTTGGCGTTGGAGCCGGTCGGCGCGAGGTTGATCAGCAGGACGCCGCCCGCCATGCCGCCGTAGAAGAGCAGCGCGAGCGCGAGGTCGCCGCGGGTCTTGCCGTACGCCCGGATCAGCTCCATCGCGACCGAGCCGGCGACGGCGACCAGGGTGGCCATCCAGACCGGGCTGGAGTTCAGCAGGAAGCCGAGGCCGACACCGGTCATGGCGACGTGCCCGATGCCGTCGCCCATGAGCGCCTGCCGGCGCTGGACGAGGTAGATGCCGACGGCGGGCGCGGTGATGCCGACGAGCACGGCCGCGAGCAGCGCCCGCTGCATGAAGGCGGGTTCGAGGAAGTCCATGTCAGGTCAGCAGTCCCGTGCGGAGCGGCTCGCCGGCCGCGTGCGGATGTACGTGGTCGTGGCCGGGCAGCGCGTGCTGGCCGAGCGCCTCGGGCGGCGGGCCGTCGTGGACGACGCAGCCGTCGCGCAGCACGATCGCCCGGTCGATGAGGGGCTCCAGGGGGCCCAGCTCGTGCAGGACGAGAAGGACCGACGTCCCGCCGGCGACCTGCTCGCGCAGGGTCGAGGCGAGGACCTCCTGGCTGGCGAGGTCCACGCCGGCCATCGGCTCGTCCATGATCAGCAGCTCGGGTTCGGAGGCGAGCGCGCGGGCGATGAGGACCCGCTGGTGCTGGCCGCCGGAGAGCGCGGAGACCGAGTCGCCGGCGCGGTCGGCGAGGCCGACCAGCTCCAGGGCCCGCTGGACGGCGGCCTTGTCGGCCTTGCCGGGCAGGCCGAAGCGGCGGCGGGCGAGCCGGCCGGAGGAGACGACCTCGCGGACGGTGGCGGGCACGCCGGAGGCGGCGGTGGTGCGCTGGGGGACGTAGCCGACCCGGGCCCAGTCGCGGAACCGCCTCCGGTCGGTGCCGAACAGCTCGATCGTGCCGCCGGTCAGCGGGACCTGGCCGATGATCGCGCGGATGGCGGTGGACTTGCCGGAGCCGTTGGCGCCGAGCAGGGCGGCGACCTCACCGCGGCGGACGGTGAGGTCGACGCCCCGGAGGACGGGGCGGGCGCCGAGGGCCGCCGTGGCTCCACGGACGGAAAGGACGGGCTCGTCGCTCACGGGTGCCTCCTGCGTGCGGGGGTGGATCACTTGGCGCCGAGGGCCTTCTTCAGCGCGGCGAGGTTGGACCGCATGACCTCGATGTAGTCATCGCCCCGGGACGCGTCCGTGATTCCCTCCAGCGGGTCGAGCACGTCGGTCTTCAGACCGGTGTCGGCGGCGAGGGTCTTCGCGGTCTTGTCGCTGGCGAGGGTCTCGAAGAAGACGGTGGTGACCTTGTCGGCCTTCGCGACGTCCTGGAGCTCCTTGATGCGGGCGGGGCTCGGCTCGGACTCGGGGTCCATGCCGGAGATGCCCTCCTGGTCCAGGTGGTAGCGCTCGGCGAGGTAGCCGAAGGCGGAGTGGGTGGTGATGAAGGTGCGGGTGGCGGTGTTCTTCAGGCCGGTCTCGAACTCGGTGTCCAGCGCGCCGAGCTTCTTCACCAGGGCGTCGGTGTTCTTCTCGTAGTCCGCCGCGTGGTCCGGGTCGGCCTTGGCGAAGGCGGCGCCGACGCCCTTGGCGACCTCGGCGTACTTCACGGGGTCGAGCCAGACGTGGGGGTCGTTCCCGGCCTCGGAGCCGTGGTCGTGGCCCTCGTGGGACTCCTCGGCGGCGTGCTCCTCGCCCGCGTGCTCCTCGCCGGCGTGGTCGTGGCCCTCGTGGCCTTCGCCGGCCCCGGTGCCGTGGGCTTCGAGGGTGGTGAGAGTGGCGGCGTCGACCGTGTGCGTGACGCCGGCCTGGGCGATGGCCTCGTCGACGGCGGGCTGGATGCCCTTGAGGTAGAGGAGCACGTCGGCGTCGGCGAGCTCGCCGATCTGCCGGGGCTTCAGCTCCAGGTCGTGGGGTTCGACGCCGGGCTTGGTGAGGGTCTGGACGGCCACGTGGCCGCCGCCTATCTGCTCTGCCAGGTACTGCATGGGGTAGAACGACGCGATGACGTCCAGCTTGCCGTCCGCCTGGTCGGCGGCCGAGGAGCTTCCCCCGCAGGCGGAGAGGGTGACGAGGCCGAGGGTGACGGCTCCGGCGACGGCGGTGGTGGGTATCAGACGGCGTACGTTCATGACACTCATTTTCAACAAAAGTGGAAACGGTTGTCAATTGCCTGAACTGTGGTACCGGCCACGCCCGCCCCGCCGGGAGCCGGCCGCCGAACCGATTTGATACGGGGGGTGCGGGCGCCGGTAACCTGTGGCATTCGCACTTCGTCGTCGTAATGAAGAGAGCACCGTGGCCGCCGACAAGATCGACACCATCGTCAGCCTGAGCAAGCGCCGTGGCTTCGTTTTCCCCTGCAGTGAGATCTACGGCGGTCAGCGCGCCGCCTGGGACTACGGGCACCTGGGCGTCGAGCTCAAGGAGAACATCAAGCGCCAGTGGTGGCGTTACATGGTCACCTCGCGCGAGGACGTCGTCGGCATCGACTCGTCGGTCATCCTGGCGACCGAGGTCTGGGAGGCCTCCGGTCACGTCGCGACCTTCACCGACCCCCTGACCGAGTGCACCTCCTGCCACAAGCGCTTCCGCGCCGACCACCTGGAGGAGGCGTACGAGGAGAAGCACGGCCGCCTCCCCGAGAACGGCCTCGCCGACCTCAACTGCCCCAACTGCGGCAACAAGGGCACCTTCACCGAGCCCAAGAACTTCTCCGGCCTGCTCTCCACCCACCTCGGCCCGACCCAGGACTCCGGCTCCATCGCCTACCTGCGTCCCGAGACCGCCCAGGGCATCTTCACCAACTTCGCCCAGGTGCAGACGACCGCGCGCAAGAAGCCCCCGTTCGGCATCGCGCAGATGGGCAAGTCCTTCCGGAACGAGATCACTCCGGGCAACTTCATCTTCCGGACCCGCGAGTTCGAGCAGATGGAGATGGAGTTCTTCGTCAAGCCGGGCGAGGACGAGCAGTGGCAGGAGTACTGGATGCAGCAGCGCTGGAACTGGTACACCGGCCTCGGCCTGCGCGAGGAGAACATGCGCTGGTACGAGCACCCGCAGGAGAAGCTCTCCCACTACTCGAAGCGCACCGCCGACATCGAGTACCGCTTCCAGTTCGGCGGCAGCGAGTGGGGTGAGCTGGAGGGCGTCGCCAACCGCACCGACTACGACCTCTCCGCGCACGCCAAGGCGTCCGGCGCCAACCTGATGTTCCACGAGCAGGAGAGCGGCGAGCGCTACACGCCGTACGTCATCGAGCCCGCCGCCGGCGTCGGCCGCACCATGCTCGCCTTCATGCTCGACGCGTACACCGAGGACGAGGCCCCCAACGCCAAGGGCGTCATGGAGAAGCGCGTCGTCATGCGCCTCGACCACCGCCTGGCCCCGGTCAAGGCCGCGGTGCTGCCGCTCTCCCGCAACCCGCAGCTCTCCCCGAAGGCCAAGGGCCTCGCGGCGGACCTGCGGCAGAACTGGAACATCGACTTCGACGACGCCGGCGCCATCGGCCGCCGCTACCGCCGCCAGGACGAGATCGGCACCCCGTTCTGCATCACCGTCGACTTCGACACCCTCGACGACAACGCCGTGACCGTCCGCGAGCGCGACACCATGAAGCAGGAGCGCGTCTCCCTGGACCAGATCCAGGGCTACCTGGCCGCCCGCCTGATCGGCTGCTGACCCGGACCCGCGCGTACGGCGGAGCCCCCGGTCCCGAGAGCGGGACCGGGGGCTCTCCCGTGCCCCGGGCCGGAAAAAACCGGATGCCCCGGGCCCGGCCGCCCCGCTAGCGTGCGGGGCATGCACGCACACCTCCCGATCTACGAGTGAGAGCGGTGCCGCTCCGGCGGACCACCGACGACCCACCGCACACCTCACCGAAGGGGAGAACCCCATGGCCAAGGGCCGCAACAACCTTCTCGGCGTCGGCGGACAGCGCAAGAAGCTGTCCCGCGCCGACCAGCAGGGCGCGCAGCGCGACCGCGCCGCCGACCGCCGCACGGCGGAGGAGAAGAAGCAGGACCTCCTGAAGAAGATGCGCGAGCGCAGCCGGAGCGCGGAAAGCGGTGACAGCGCGGACACCGCTGCCACCGCAGACAGCGCCGCCGGCGCTGCCACCGCTGACTCCGCAGGCACCTCCGCGGAGTAGGACCCGGGGCGAAGGGCCCGGGCCGCCCATGCGCGGCCCGGGCCCTTCGTCGTACCCCCGGCCCGCCGCCCCACGCGGCCGGCCGGGCCCCTCAGCCCGCCGCTCGCGGCAGCCGGAGGGCGTACAGGCCGGTCAGCAGGGCCAGGCCCAGCTGGACCAGCAGCGTCGTCGCCAGCGCCGTCCCCACGGAGCCCGAGGCCGCCAGCGACAGGAAGAGCGAGCCCAGCGTCGCCACGCCCAGCGCCAGCGCCGCCTGCTGGGTCGTCACCATCACCCCGCTGCCCACGCCCGCGCGCTCCGCCGGGACCTCGGACAGCACCACCCGGAACAGCACCGGCAGCTGGAGCCCCTGCCCCAGTCCCGCCACCGCCATCCCCGGCGCCAGCGTCCACGGCGTGACGTCCGGCCAGGAGTGCCAGGCCGTCCACGCCAGCATCCCCAGCCCGGCCGCCTGCACCACCGCGCCCGCCGGGATCACCCGGGTCCCCCAGCGGGCCACCAGCCGGGGACCGGCCAGCGAGGCGCCGAAGAAGGCCAGCGCCATCGGCGCGAGGGCCGCGCCCGACGCGACCGGGCCCAGCGCGAGACCCTGCTGCAGCGCCACCGCGATCACCAGCATGAAGCCGCCGAAGCCGCCGGACAGCGGCAGCACCAGCACCAGGCCCCGGCGCAGCGGCGTCAGCCGCAGCAGCGACGGCGGGACCAGCGGGGTGCCGCCCGCGCGCTCCACCCGCCGCTCGGTCCGCCAGAACACCGCCGCCGCCACCGGGAACGCCGCCAGCGCCCCCCACGCCCACACCGGCCAGCCCGCCGCCCGGCCCTCCGTCAGCGGGACGAGCAGCGCGGCGAGCGCGACGGCCAGCAGCACCGTGCCCCGCACGTCCAGGGGCGCCGGAGCCGCCGCCCGGGTCTCCGGGACCGCCCGCAGGGCCGCCGGCAGCACCGCCAGGATCACCGGTACGTTCACCAGGAACGCGGCCCGCCAGCCGAGCCCCGCCACGTCCGCCGCGACCAGCAGGCCGCCCAGCATCTGGCCGGAGACGAACGCGAGGCCGTTGGTCGCCCCGTACAGCCCGAGCGCCCGGGCCCGGCGGGCTCCCGTCGTCGAGGAGTGAAGGGTCGCCAGCACCTGCGGCAGCAGCAGCGCCGCCGCGGCACCCTGTGCCACCCGGGCGGCGACCAGGCTCCACGCCGTCGGCGCCACCCCGCACAGCAGCGACGTCACGCCGAAGGCCAGCAGGCCCGCAAGGAAGAGCCGGCGCCGGCCGAACAGGTCCCCGAGCCGTCCGCCGAGCACCAGCAGCACCGCGTACGCCAGCCCGTAGCCGGCGACCACCAGCTCCAGCACGGTCTCGTCCGCGCCGAGGTCCTGCCCGATCGACGGCAGGGCCACGTTGACGATGAAGAAGTCGACGAGGGGCAGCGCCGCCCCCAGCAGGACGGTGCACAGGCCCAGCGGGCCGAGGGCGGGCACGGGCGGCCGGGCGGCCCGGGTCGTTGTCGTGGTCACCCCCCGACGATCGGCCGCCCGCCCGCCTGGTACCAGAGCCTCCTCATCCTGGTACCAGAAGTGCCTGGCACCCGGCTGCCCGGACGGGCAGGCTGGACCCATGGACATCGTCGCGACGACCGGACCGGACGCCCGGCGGCGGGAACTGGCCGCCTTCCTGCGCAGCCGCCGCGAGCGCATCACCCCCGAGCAGGTCGGCCTCGTGCCCGGCCGCCGGCGCCGCACCCCGGGCCTGCGCCGCGAGGAGGTCGCGCAGCTCTCCGCCGTCGGCGTCACCTGGTACACCTGGATCGAGCAGGCCCGGGACATCCAGGTCTCCCCGCAGGTCCTCGACGCCCTCGCCGGCGCGCTGCTGCTCGACCCCACCGAGCGCGCCCACCTCTTCGCCCTCGCCGGGCAGCCCGACCCGCGCCCCGGCACCCCGAGCCCCGCCGTCACCCCGGCGGTGCGCGCCCTGCTCGACCAGCTGGAGCCGGTGCCCGCCGCCGTCCAGAACAGCCGCTTCGACCTCCTCGCCCACAACCGCACCTTCGGGCGGCTCTTCCGCGACCTCGACGCGCTGCCGCCGGAGGACCGCAACACGCTCTGGCTGGCCTGCACCGATCCCGAGTTCCGGGCCGCCGTCACCGACCTGGAGGAGCTGATCCCGCTGCTCGCCGGGAAGCTCCGCGCGCAGATGGCCGAGCACCTCGCCGAGCCCGCCTGGAAGCGGCTCGTCCAGCGGCTGGAGGCCGCCTCGCCCGAGTTCCGCGCGGTCTGGGCCCGGCACGACGTCGTCGCCCCCGGCGGCCGGACCAAGGTCGTGCGCAACGCCCTCGTCGGCCCGCTCCGCTTCGAGCACACCAACCTGTGGCTCGGCCCCGCCCCCGGACCCGTCCTCGTCACGTACGTGCCGCTGGACGAGGAGACCCGGTCCGGCTGCGCCCGGCTGCTGGAGCTGGTGGCGCGGGAGGGGCGCCCGCTCGCCGCGGCCTGAGGTCACCCGCGCGGGTGCGGGACAATGGGCCCATGACCGCGTTCTCCCCCCTCTCCATCGGCCCGCACGTCGTGCAGCCCCCGGTGGTGCTCGCGCCCATGGCCGGCATCACCAACGCCCCCTTCCGGACCCTCTGCCGCGAGTTCTCCGGCGGCAAGGGGCTGTTCGTGAGCGAGATGATCACGACCCGGGCGCTGGTGGAGCGCAACGAGAAGACGATGCAGCTCATCCGCTTCGACGCCACGGAGCAGCCCCGCTCGATCCAGCTGTACGGGGTGGATCCGGTGACCGTCGGCAAGGCGGTCCGGATGATCGTCGACGAGGACCTGGCCGACCACATCGACCTCAACTTCGGCTGCCCGGTGCCGAAGGTGACCCGGAAGGGCGGCGGCTCGGCGCTGCCGTACAAGCGCCCGCTGCTGCGGGCGATCCTGAACGAGGCCGTGTCGAACGCCGGGGACCTGCCGGTGACCATGAAGATGCGCAAGGGCATCGACGACGACCACATCACGTACCTCGACGCGGGCAGGATCGCGGTCGAGGAGGGCGTGACGGCGATCGCCCTGCACGGGCGGACGGCGGCGCAGCACTACGGCGGCACGGCCGACTGGGACGCGATCGCGCGGCTCAAGGAGCACGTGCCGGAGATCCCGGTGCTGGGCAACGGCGACATCTGGTCGGCGGACGACGCGGTGCGGATGATGCGGGAGACCGGCTGCGACGGCGTGGTCGTGGGCCGGGGCTGCCTGGGCCGGCCGTGGCTCTTCGCGGACCTGGTGGCGGCGCTGGAGGGCGGCGGGGAGTACCGGACGCCGGGGCTGCGGGAGGTCGCGGAGGTGATGGTGCGGCACGCGACGCTGCTGGGTGAGTGGATCGGCGACGAGTCGCGCGGTGTCATCGACTTCCGCAAGCACGTGGCCTGGTACCTGAAGGGCTTCTCGGTCGGTTCGGAGATGCGCAAGCGGCTGGCGGTGACCTCGTCCCTGGACGAGCTGCGCGCTCAGCTGAGCGAGCTGCACCTGGACCAGCCGTGGCCGGCGGGCGCGGACGGTCCCCGGGGCCGTACGTCCGGGAACAACCGGGTCGTGCTGCCGGACGGCTGGCTGAAGGACCCCTACGACTGCGCCGGAGTGAGCGAGGACGCCGAGCTGGACACGTCCGGGGGCTGAGATTTCCGGCCTGCCGGGGGAGTGATCCTCGCCACCCCTGAGGGGGGTGACGCTCAGATGAGCGTGTTGCCGAGGGTTGCGGCATCTGAAGGGGTGGCACGGGGTGCCACCCCTTTTGCGTTCAAGAGTTGAACGCAAATGCGCAGAGAACCTGCTCATCTGAGCGCGTTGTCCCTGGTTTGGGTCAAGCGGACTTCGGGCCGTGAATGCGGAAGCTTCGCGTCGGTAACTTTCGAAGTGGTGGCGGACGGGTGGTTACGACCGTGTGACCGCTAGGCGTACCTCCCTAGAAGCCTTCGATCTGGGTATGTTCCTCGCCGTCAGGGCAGCCAACCGAGTCGTCGAGGAGTCGAGACCCGTGTCGGAAAACAATGATCAGAAGTTCGTGTACGACTTCACCGAGGGCAACAGGGACCTGAAGGACCTGCTCGGTGGCAAGGGGGCCAACCTCGCCGAGATGACCAACCTCGGCCTTCCGGTGCCTCCGGGCTTCACGATCACCACCGAGGCGTGCAAGGTCTACCTCGAGTCCGGCTCGGAGCCCGCCGCCCTGCGCGACGAGGTCTCCGCCCACCTGGACGCCCTCGAGCGGAAGATGGGCAAGAAGCTCGGCCAGGCCGACGACCCGCTGCTCGTCTCCGTCCGCTCGGGCGCCAAGTTCTCCATGCCGGGCATGATGGACACCGTCCTCAACATCGGCCTCTCCGACGAGTCCGTCGAGGGCCTGGCCCGCCAGGCCGACAACGAGCGCTTCGCCTGGGACTCGTACCGCCGCCTCATCCAGATGTTCGGCAAGACCGTGCTGGGCGTCGACGGCGAGCACTTCGAGGACGCCCTCGACGAGGCCAAGGCCGCCAAGAAGGTCACCAGCGACACCGACCTGGACGCCGCCGACCTCAAGAAGCTCGTCGCGCGGTTCAAGGAGATCGTGAAGGCCGACACCGGCCGCGACTTCCCGCAGGACCCGCGCGAGCAGATGGACCTGGCCATCAAGGCCGTCTTCGACTCCTGGAACGGCGACCGCGCCAAGCTGTACCGCCGCCAGGAGCGCATCCCGCACGACCTCGGCACCGCCGTCAACGTCTGCTCCATGGTCTTCGGCAACCTCGGCCCGGACTCCGGCACCGGCGTCGCCTTCACCCGCGACCCCGCCTCCGGCCACCAGGGCGTCTACGGCGACTACCTGCAGAACGCGCAGGGGGAGGACGTCGTCGCCGGCATCCGCAACACGGTGCCGCTGGCCGACCTGGAGTCGATCGACAAGAAGTCGTACGACCAGCTGATGCAGATCATGGAGACGCTGGAGACCCACTACAAGGATCTCTGCGACATCGAGTTCACGATCGAGCGCGGCCAGCTCTGGATGCTCCAGACCCGCGTCGGCAAGCGCACCGCCGGTGCCGCCTTCCGCATCGCCACCCAGCTCGTGGACCAGGGCCTGATCGACGAGGCCGAGGCGCTCCAGCGCGTCACCGGCGCCCAGCTCGCGCAGCTGATGTTCCCGAAGTTCGACGAGGACGCCAAGGTCGAGCAGATCGGGCGCGGCATCGCCGCCTCCCCGGGCGCGGCCGTCGGCAAGGCCGTCTTCGACTCGTACACGGCCGTCAAGTGGTCCCGCTCCGGCGAGAAGGTCATCCTGATCCGCCGCGAGACCAACCCGGACGACCTGGACGGCATGATCGCCGCCGAGGGCATCCTCACCTCGCGCGGCGGCAAGACCTCGCACGCCGCCGTCGTCGCCCGCGGCATGGGCAAGACCTGTGTCTGCGGCGCCGAGGAGCTGGAGGTCGACACCAAGCGCCGCCGGATGACCACCGCCTCGGGCGCGGTCGTCGAGGAGGGCGACGTCGTCTCCATCGACGGCTCCACCGGCAAGGTGTACCTCGGCGAGGTACCCGTCGTGCCGTCCCCGGTCGTCGAGTACTTCGAGGGCCGCATGCACGCCGGCGCCGACGACGCCGACGAGCTGGTCCAGGCCGTGCACCGGATCATGGCCTACGCCGACCGCGTCCGCCGCCTGCGGGTCCGCGCCAACGCCGACAACGCCGAGGACGCCTCCCGCGCCCGCCGCTTCGGCGCCCAGGGCATCGGCCTGTGCCGCACCGAGCACATGTTCCTCGGCGAGCGCCGCCAGTACGTCGAGCGCCTGATCCTCGCCGACACCGACGCCGAGCGCGACGACGCCCTCAAGGCGCTGCTGCCGCTCCAGAAGGCCGACTTCGTCGAGCTCTTCGAGGCGATGGACGGCCTGCCGGTCACGGTCCGCCTGCTCGACCCGCCGCTCCACGAGTTCCTGCCCGACATCACCGAGCTGTCGGTGCGCGTCGCCCTCGCCGAGTCCCGCAAGGAGCCGCACGAGAACGACCTGCGCCTGCTCCAGGCCGTGCACCGGCTGCACGAGCAGAACCCGATGCTGGGTCTGCGCGGCGTCCGCCTCGGCCTGGTCATCCCCGGCCTGTTCACCATGCAGGTCCGGGCGATCGCCGAGGCCGCGGCGGCGCGGATCGACGCCAAGGGCGACCCGCGCGCCGAGATCATGATCCCGCTCGTCGGCACCGTCCAGGAGCTGGAGATCGTCCGCGAGGACGCCGAGAAGGTCATCGCCGAGGTCGTGGCGGAGACCGGCGTGGAGCTGAAGCTGGCGCTCGGCACCATGATCGAGCTGCCCCGCGCGGCCGTCACCGCCGGCCAGATCGCCGAGGCCGCCGAGTTCTTCTCCTTCGGCACCAACGACCTCACCCAGACGGTCTGGGGCTTCTCCCGGGACGACGTGGAGGCCAGCTTCTTCACCGCCTACCTGGAGAAGGGCATCTTCGGCGTCAGCCCCTTCGAGACCATCGACAAGGACGGCGTCGGCTCCCTGGTCCGCTCCGCGGTGCAGGCCGGCCGGGCCACCCGCCCCGACATCAAGCTCGGCGTCTGCGGCGAGCACGGCGGCGACCCGGAGTCGGTGCACTTCTTCCACGAGGTCGGCCTCGACTACGTCTCCTGCTCGCCGTTCCGGATCCCGGTGGCGCGCCTGGAGGCGGGCCGCGCGGCGGCCGGGTCGAAGGGCAGCGACAGCCGCTGACCCGAGGGGCCCCCGGGCCCCGCAGAGCCCCCGGGGCCGCCGCCGGCCATCCCTTCCGAACCCTCACCGGCGGGCGGCGGCCCCGGATCCGAAAGAGACGGGACGGACACCTTGTGCGGAGGTGTCCGTCCCGTCGTTTTCACGTCAGATTCATGCGCAATTACGTCCGCATTGAATTATTGGAAATTGAACGTCTGTGTTTGCGGATGTTTCGGCCGCGGCCCCCGGATCCCCACCCGGGGGCCCCAGCCTTTTCACGGTGTCGGGCAGGTGAGCCGCAACCCTCGCCGACCGCCGCCGGACGGGCAAAGCCCCCCACGGTCTTCACCACGTCACCTCGGTCCTGAAGGTTTCCTGCCCGACCCGCACAGCATTTCCGGTGGGCCCTGTTCGCCGCGATGCTTTTCAACTGTGGCTGAAACACCCTGGTAACGTGCAGTGATGGAGTGCATACTCGATCGCGGGGTGGTTGCGAGTGCACAGGTGGGGACTTCATGCTTCGTATTCATTTCACCGCGGACGATCTGGCGGGGGTGCGGATCGCCGCCCGTCCTGACGTCCTGTGGGAAACGATTCTCAGCTTTCACCGTTTAAGGGACCGGCGCGGACCGGTGGTGTTCGGCGGATGGCGCACGGAAACGCGGACGCGGCTCGGCGGGGAGACCCGGCTGCTGGCCGCCCTCGTCCCGAGCCGCGGCTATTTCCCCGATTTCCTCACCCCGGCGGAGGGCCTGCACGGCCTCGACGACGGGCTCCAGGCGGTCCGCGCGACCCCGTCCGGCCGGCTCCGCTCGGAGCTGTCCCTGCTGGCCGCCGACCGGAGCGGCGGCCGGACCGTGCCGCACTCGCTGCGGGCCCTCGCCGACGGCGGCCCGGAGCCCTTCGACCGGCTCCTCGGGGCGCTGCGCAGCTACCACCGGGCGGCCGTGGAGCCGTACTGGCCGCACATCCAGGCCCGGGTGGAGGCGGACCGGGCGCGCCGGGGCCGGGCCGTCCTCGACGGCGGGGCGGAGGAGCTGCTGGGCTCGCTGCCGCCGATGCTGACGTGGCGGGCGCCGGTCCTGGAGGCGGCCTACCCGGTCGACCGGGACGTGCACCTGGACGGGCGGGGGCTGCTGCTCCAGCCGTCGTACTTCTGCCGGGGGACGCCGGTGATGCTGCGGGACCCGGCGCTGCCGCCGGTGCTGGTCTACCCGGTGACCCACGGGGAGGCGCCGACGGTCCGCCCGCCGGGCGCCTCCTCGCTGGCGAAGCTGGTGGGCCAGACCCGCGCGGAGGTCCTCCAGGCCATCGGGGACGGCGGGACGACGAGCGAGCTGGCGCGCCGGGCCGGGGTGTCGCTCGCCTCGGCGAGCCAGCACGCGGGCGTGCTGCGGGAGGCCGGCCTGATAGCGACCCTGCGGCACGGGAACGCGGTGCTGCACACGCTGACGCCGCTGGGCGCCGCGCTCCTCGGCGGAGGCGGGGCGGCCCAGCGGCGCGGGGAGGAGCGCTGTTACGCGCGGAACGGGCCGGTCACCTCGTAGGTGATGCCGCCGGAGGAGCTGCCGGAGGTGCCGCGCTGGCTGGAGAAGTACAGCCGCTTGCCGTCGGGGGAGAAGGCGGGGCCGCAGATCTCGGAGGAGGACTGGCCGTTGATCCGCAGGAAGGGCGCGACGGTGTCGTCCGGCGTGATCAGGCAGATCTCCATGTTGCCGCCGTCCTCGGCGACGAACAGGTCGCCGGAGGAGGAGCCGGTGACGTTGTCCACGCCGGTGAGCGGGGCGGCGCCGCTCGGCACCAGCGAGTCGTCGTAGGCGAGCTCGTAGGTGTTGTTCAGCAGGTTGAGCTGCCAGAGGCGGTTGTCGCCCTTGGTGGTGAACCAGACGGTGTCGTTGGCGTAGTGGCAGCCCTCGCCGCCGCTGAACTTCTTCGCGCCGGAGACCTGGGTGCGGGTGGTGGTCGGGGAGCCGTCCGGGTCCGGCACGTTCTGCCAGGTGAAGGAGCCGGAGGTGGCCGTGCCGGCCTTGAGGACCTGGAGGGTGCCGGACGAGAGGTTCCCCCAGGTGGTCGGTATGAACCGGTAGAAGCAGCCGTCCGACTCGTCCTCGGTCAGGTAGATCACCTTGCGGACCGGGTCGGCGGCGGCGGCCTCGTGCTTGAAGCGGCCCATGGCGTCCCGGCGGACGGCCGCGTTCACGCCGTAGGGGTCGCTCTCGTAGACGTACCCGAGGCTGACCTCCTCGCAGGAGAGCCAGGTGTTCCACGGGGTCTTGCCGCCCGCGCAGTTCTGCCGGGTGTTCGACAGGATCCGGTACGCGCCGGTGATGGCGCCGGTCGAGGAGAACCGGACCGCGCTGGCGCCGCCGCCGGGGTTGATCTCCGAGTTGGAGACGTAGATCCAGCCGGTGCCGTCGGCGTAGCAGGCGCCGCCGTCGGGGGCGTTGTGCCAGGTGTACGAGGTGCCGGGGACGGTCTGTCCCGAGCGGGCGATGACCCGGCTGGTGAACCCGGCCGGCAGCATGATGCCGTTCGCGTCCGCCGCGCCGAGTGCCCCGTACGGCCCGGCGCCGGGCTGGGCCGGGGCCGCGTAGGCCGCGCCACGCATCAGGGTGCCGCCGAAGGCCGCCGCCGAGGTGCCGATGACCGCTCCACGCAGGAAACTGCGTCGCTCCACGTTTTCTCCAGGGGGTGTGTGACCGCCCGCCGCACGGTCAGCGGCGGGGCCGCGCGAGGGGAATCTAGGAGTGCGGAGTTGACTGTGCATCAACAAACGGTGACGGGGAAGGGGCGGGCGGGGGGCGGGGGACCCGGGGCCGGCGGCGAACGCTAGGTTCGCGCCATGACGATCACCGCACAGCTGCTCGGATCGGTACGGCTGCCGGGCGGGGCGGACCTCGTGGACGGCCCGGTCCGCGAGGCGGGCCCCGGCGGCCTCGCGCTGCGGCGGGCCGGCCGCCTGGAGGTCCACCGGCTCCCGGCGCTCTTCTCCGGGGCGCCGGAGCCGGCCGCCGTCTTCCCCGCGCCCTGGCCCGGCTGGGACCGGGGCGTGGACGCGGTCGCCCCGGACCTGGGCTTCGCCGTCTTCGCGGGCCAGCGGGCGGTCCGGGCGGTGGCCGCGGACGGGCGCGCGCTGTGGGAGTACCGGCACGGCTGCTGGGGCCCGGTGATCGGCCACCCCCACACCGGCGACGACCAGGAGGTCTGCTCCGGCCTGGAGCACGGCTCGGTGCTGGTCTCCGCCGACGGGCGGCTCGTCTGGGCCCACGTCGTCGGGGAGGACGAGCAAGAACGGTGGGCGGTGCTCGACGCCCGGGACGGGTCCGAGATCGGCCGGATCCCGCTGGAGGACAGCGTCGCCGCGGGCTCCCACCAGCGCACCCTGCCGGACGGGGAGACCGTCCTGCTCTGCGTAGGGATGGGCCAGGACGGGGTGCTGCTGTACGCGGGGCGCCGGGACGGAGCGGCGGTGACGGTACGGGACCTGGGGGACGGGCTCGACCGGATCCTGCTCGACGTCCACCCCGCGCGCCCCCGCCACCTGACCGTCGAGCACGGCTGCCACGACCTCCAGCTGCACGCCCCCGACGGCACCGTCCTCGCCGAACGGGACGCCGCCGACCTGGGGGGCGACCGGAGGTGGGACTTCGCGGCGGGGTTCGCCGGCCCGGACACCGTCGTCGCCGTCGCCGAGACCGCCGGCGGCGAGGACGGCCCGGGCCACTGGCTCCTCGACGGAGAGCTGCGGCCGCTCGGCCCCGTCGCGTATCCGTCCCGCGTCTCCGGCTGCGTCCGCCCCCTCGGCGACGGCACCTGGCTCACCCACGACCGGGCGACCGGCACCCTCAGCCGCTGGACCCGCGCGGCGTCCTGAGCGCGGGCGGGACCTTCGGCACTGGGGGTGCGGGGGCGGGGGAGGGGAGACTGGACGCATGCGCGAGACACGGGAGCCCACCGACATCGGCGGTCGCGACGACCTCGACGTGCTGCTGCGCCGGTTCTACGGGGCCGCCTTCGCCGACCCCCTCATCGGGCCGTTCTTCACCGAGGTCGCCGGCACCGACCTGGAGCTCCACCTGCCGCGCATCGCCGACTTCTGGGAGCGCGCCCTCTTCCGTACCGCCGCGTACGGCCGGGACGCCTTCGCCCCGCACGCCGCGCTGCACTCCGCCCGCCCCCTCACTCCCGCCCACTTCGGGCGCTGGGTCCAGCTCTGGCACGCCACCGTCGACGGGCGGCACCGCGGCCCGCGCGCGGACCGGGCCAAGGCGATGGGGGAGCGGATCGCCGTCTCGATGCTGAAGCGGCTCGGCGGGCCCGGCGCGGAGGCCGCCGCCGCGTCCGGCGGGACCGGCGGCTTCGTCCCGCTGGCGGCGCTCACCCTGCGCGCGGCGGGCTGAGCGAAAAAATCCGTCCGGCGGGCGATGAGTTCGGGCCGTCCCGCCCGTCTTACCTCTCGACAGCACCGCACGACGGAGGAGAGAGAGCGCCATGGCCCCGCAGATGATCTTCGTGAACCTGCCCGTGAAGGACCTCGACGCCAGCAAGAACTTCTACGAGAAGCTCGGGTACGCGATCAACCCGCAGTTCAGCGACGAGACCGCCGCCTGTGTGGTGATCAGCGACGCCATCTTCGTCATGCTGCTCACCGAGGAGAAGTTCGCCGGCTTCACCGCGCCGGGCAAGGCGATCGCCGACGCCTCCGCCACCACCCAGGTCCTGCTGACCCTGAACGCGGAGAGCCGCGAGAAGGCCGACGAGCTGGCCGACCGGGCCCTGGAGGTGGGCGGCAGCCCGGCGAAGGAGCCGATGGACCTGGGCTTCATGTACGGCCGCTCCTTCGCCGACCCGGACGGGCACCACTGGGAGGTCTTCTGGATGGACGAGTCCGCCGCGCAGGGCTGACCGCCCCCTCCGGCGGGCTCAGGCGGAGACGCCGCCGTCGATCACCAGGTCGGTGCCGACGGTCGAGCCCGCCGCGTCCGAGGCGAGATGCAGCACCGCCGCCGCCACCTCGGCCGCCGAGACGACCCGCCCGAGCGGCGACTGCTCCTTCATCCGGAGCTCCCGGTCGGCCTCCGTCTCGCCGGGAAGCAGCGACATCGCGGACTCGGCTGCGCCTGGGCTGACCGCGTTGATCCGCACCCCGTCGGCGATGTGGTCGCGGGCCGCGGCGCGGGTGAGCGCGGAGACGGCGGCCTTGGAGACCTGGTAGCCGAAGACGCCCGGGACGCGGACGTGCGGGCCCAGGTTGGACGAGATGTTGACGATCGCGCCGCCGCCGTGCGCCCGCATGTGGGCGACCTCGGCCTGGAGGGCGTGCAGGACGCCGGTGACGTTGGTGTCCAGCAGGGCCTGCCAGTCGTCGAGGGGGAAGTCGGCGGCGCTGTGGCCGCCCCGGAAGATCCCCGCGTTGTTCACCGCGACGTGCAGCCCGCCGTACGTCTCCACCGTGCGGCGGACCAGGGCGCGGGTGGACTCGGCGCTGGTGACGTCGGCGGTGACGGCGGTGGCCGTCCCGTCGGCGGCCTCGATCAGCGCCACCGTCCCGTCGAGCGCGGCGGCGGTGCGGCCGGCCGCCACCACCCGCGCGCCCTCGGCGGCGAAGGCGCGGGCGATCTCCCTGCCGAGGCCGGAGCCGGCGCCGGTGACGAGGGCGACGCGGCCGGTGAAGCGAGCGGACATGGGTTCCTCCCCGAAGAGTTGCGGACCACAGCTTTATGGACCGTACGTTCCAGAATGAAGGCCGGAAAAAGGGCGCCCCTGAGGGCGCCCGTCGAGCGGTGGCTCAGTCCAGCAGGCGCAGGGCCTCCTCCGCCGCGTCCCGCACCCGGGCCGGGTCCGCCGACGCCTTGCCGACCACCCGGATCCCCTGGAGCAGGACGAGCAGCGTCCGGGCGAGCGCGCGCGGATCGCGGCCCTCCGGCAGCTCGCCCTGGGCGCGGGCCCGGACCAGCGCCGCGTGCAGCAGGGTCTCGACCTGCTCCCAGCTCAGCTCCACCCGCCGGGCCACCGCCGGGTCGCGCGCGGCGAGTTCCGACGCCGAGTTGGTGACGAAGCAGCCGTTCCGCCGCCCGTCCCCGTCCGTCGCCTCGGCGGCGAAGCGGCGGACCAGCGCCCGCACGGCCGGCAGCGCCGGGCCCGGTCCGGCCAGCTCCCCGAAGAGCTCCCCGTCCCGGGTCTCCTGGTAGCGCTCCAGCGCCTTCAGGTACAGCTCGTGCTTGCTGCCGAAGGTCGCGTAGAGGCTGGCCCGGCCGATGCCGAGGTGCTCCACGAGGTCCGCCATCGACGTCGCCTCGTAGCCGCGCGCCCAGAACAGGTCGAGCGCCGCCTGGAGCGCGGCCGAGGGATCGAATTCCTTGGTCCTGGCCACGCGGTGACCGTACGTCTTTCTGGAACGAGCGGTCAAGTCAGCTGAGGCGGACCGGATAGACCGCCACCGCCACCTCGTCGTCGTCCAGGCAGCGCCCGGTCACCAGGTCGAAGCGCTGCTTCAGCAGCGGCGACGCCACGTACGGACGCCCGTCCGCCGTGCCGAGCAGCCCCCGGGACAGCACCTGCGCCCCGGTGAAGGGATCGCGGTTGTCGATCGCGTACGCCCGCCCGGCCCGGTCCCGGAAGACGGCCGCCTGCCGGCCGTCCGGCAGCAGCGCCGCCAGGCCGCGGCCCGGGGTGAGCCGGGCCTCCTCGCAGACCGTCATCCAGGAGTCCTCGGCGGGCGAGAGTTCGAGGGTCTTCATCGGGACAGGGCTCCTTCCGGGGTGCCGATGGTCAGGACGGTGAGGTCCGGCTTGATCTGGTTCCGCTCGGGCACGAACCGCACGGTCGGGTCGGGGGTCTCCGGCGCGTTCACGAAGGAGACGAAGCGGCGCAGCCGCTCCGGGTCGTCCAGGGTCTGCGCCCACTCGTCCCGGTAGCCGGCGACGTGCGCCGCCATCAGCGCCTCCAGCTCGCCGCACAGGCCCAGCGAGTCCTTCACGATCACGTCGCGGAGGTGGTCGAGCCCGCCCTCCAGGCGCTCCAGCCACACCGACGTCCGCTCCAGGCGGTCCGCCGTCCGGATGTAGAACATCAGGAACCGGTCGATGAGCCGCACCAGTTCGGCGTCGGACAGGTCCTGGGCCAGCAGGTCCGCGTGGCGCGGGGTCGCGCCGCCGTTGCCGCCGACGTACAGGTTCCAGCCGTTCGCCGTGGCGATCACGCCGAAGTCCTTCGACTGGGCCTCGGCGCACTCGCGGGCGCAGCCGGAGACCGCCGACTTCAGCTTGTGCGGGGCGCGCAGGCCCCGGTAGCGCAGCTCCAGCCGGATCGCCATCCGCACCGAGTCCTGGACGCCGTAGCGGCACCAGGTCTGCCCCACGCAGGACTTCACCGTGCGCAGCGCCTTGCCGTAGGCGTGTCCGGACTCGAAGCCGGCGTCCACCAGCCGGGTCCAGATCGCCGGGAGCTGGTCGACGCGGGCGCCGAAGAGGTCGATCCGCTGGCCGCCGGTGATCTTCGTGTAGAGGCCGAAGTCGCGGGCCACCTCGCCGATCACGATCAGCTTCTCCGGGGTGATCTCGCCGCCGGGGATGCGGGGGACCACCGAATAGGAGCCGTTGCGCTGGAGGTTGGCGAGGTGGTGGTCGTTGGTGTCCTGGAGCGCGGCCTGCTCGCCGTCGAGGATGTACCCGTTGTTGAGGGAGGCGAGGATCGAGCCGACGGTCGGCTTGCACACCTCGCAGCCCTCGCCGCCCTTCGCGCCGTCCCGCCCGTGCGAGTCGAGCAGCGCCGCGAAGGAGGTCACCCGCAGGGTGCGGGCGATCTCGTACAGCTCGCTGCGGGTGTACGGGAAGCAGCCGCACAGCCCCTTGTCGGCGGCCTTCGGCAGCAGCTTCTCGATGACCTTCACGCAACTGCCGCAGCCCGTGCCGGCCTTGGTGCACTTCTTCACCTCGGGCAGCGTGGCGCACTGGGTGATGGCGTGCTTGGTGACGTTGTGGCAGGAGCAGATGACGGCGTCGTCGGGGAGCGCGGACGGGCCGAGCGCCACGGGCGCCCCGGCGCCCGCCGGGAGGACCAGCTGTTCGGGGGAGACCGGCGGCTTCGAGCCGGTGAGCGGGCGCAGCAGCCCGTACGCCTCGGCGTCGCCGACCAGCACGCCGCCGAGGAGCCGGCCCTCGCCGTCCACCACCAGCTTCTTGTAGACGCCGGCCCGGGAGTCGGAGTAGACGACGTCGAGGCAGCCGTCCGCGGTGCCGTGCGCGTCGCCGAAGGAGGCCACGTCCACGCCGAGCAGCTTCAGCTTGGTGGAGAGGTCGGCGCCGGTGAAGCCGTCGCCGGTCTCCTCCCCGGCGAGCACCGAGGCGACCGTCTGCGCCATCTCGTAGCCCGGCGCGACCAGGCCGTAGACCCGCCCGTCGGAGGCGAGCGCGCACTCGCCGATGGCGAAGACGGCCGGGTCGGAGGTGCGGCAGTGCGCGTCGACGGCGATGCCGCCGCGCTCGCCCACGTCGAGCCCGCACTCCCGGGCCAGCTGGTCCCGGGGACGCACGCCGGCCGAGAACACCACCATGTCGACGCCGAGTTCGGTGCCGTCCGACAGCTTCATGCCGGTCACCGACCCGTCGGCGGCAAGGACCTCCTGGGTGCCGGTGCCGGTGTGCACGGTCAGCCCCATCTGCTCGATGGTGCGCAGCAGGGCGGCGCCGCCGCCGTCGTCGACCTGCACCGGCATCAGCCGCGGCGCGAACTCCACGATGTGGGTGTCGAGTCCGAGGCCCTTCAGCGCGCCGGCCGCCTCCAGGCCGAGCAGGCCGCCGCCGACGACCGCGCCGGTGGTGGCCGTCTTGGCGTACTCCTCGATGGCGAGCAGGTCCTCGATCGTGCGGTAGACGAAGCAGCCGGCGGCGTCCTTGCCGGGCACCGGCGGCACGAAGGGGTACGAGCCGGTGGCGAGCACCAGGTGGTCGTAGCCGACGGTCCGGCCCGACCGGGTGGTCACGGTCCGGGCCGCCCGGTCGACGCTCACGACGGGTTCGTCGGTGTGCAGCTCGATGCCGTGCCGCTCCAGGAAGCCGTCCTCGACCATCGACAGCTCGTCGGGCGTCCTCCCGGAGAAGTACGAGGTCAGCTGGACCCGGTCGTAGGCCGGGCGGGGCTCCTCGCAGAGCACCACGATCCGGGCCCGCTCGGTGACGCCCCGGTCGGCGAGCGCCTCCAGGAAGCGCTGGCCGACCATTCCGTGGCCGACCAGGACGATGGTGGGGGTGGTCATGCGGAGCCTCCGTCGTGGGTGAGCAGGTGCAGCAGGGGGGCCTCCGGCAGGGCTTCGTCGCCCTCCCAGGCCCGGGCGAGCGCGCCGACCGCGGCCAGGTCGCCGAGGAGGACGCCCCCGACGAGCCGGTTGTCGCGGACGACGACCTTGCGGTACGCGCCCCGGGTGGCGTCGGTCAGCTGGACGACGTCGTCGCCCGGCAGGGGCGTGGCCTCGCCGAAGGCGGCGAGGTCCAGCGGCCGGGCCCCGCCGAGCGTGAGCCGGGTGAGGGCCCGGGTGCCGGTGTAGCGGGGGCCCGCGGTGCCGGACAGCACGTCCGCGAGGACGTCGGCCTGCTCCAGCGCGGGCCCGGCGAGGCCGTACACCCTGCCGTCGTGCTCGGCGCAGTCGCCGATCGCGTGGATGGACGGGTCGGAGGTCCGCAGCTCGTCGTCGACGACGATCCCGGTCCGCACGTCGAGCCCGGCCTCGCGGGCCAGCGCGACCCGGGGGCGCACCCCGCAGGCGAGGACCACGACCTGGGCGTCCAGGACGAAGCCGTCGGCCAGCTCGACCGCCGTCACCGCCCCGTCCCGCTGCCGCAGGCCGCTGACCCGGCACTCGGTGTGGGTCTCGACGCCGAGCCCGTCCAGGTGCGCGCGCAGCAGGACGGAGGCGTGCGGGTCCAGGTGGCGTTCCATCAGGCCCTCGCCCTGCTGGGTGAGGACCACCTCGGCGCCCAGCGCGGCCAGCGCCCGCGCCGCGGACACGCCGAGGAGGCCACCGCCGATCACGACGGCGCGGACGCCCGGGCGGACGGCCTCCCGCAGGGCGAGGCAGTCGTCGAGGGTGCGGAAGGAGTGCACGCCCCGGGGGAGCTCCGCGCCGCGCAGTCCGCGCAGCGGCGGCAGCACCGGGTTGGAGCCGGTGGCGAGGACCAGCCGGTCGTAGCCGACCCGCGAGCCGTCCGCGCACGTGACGGTGCGGGCCGCCCGGTCGATCGCCACCGCCCGGATCCCGCGGCGCACCGGCTCGCAGGGCTCGGGCAGGGCGATGACCTCGGGGGCGTACCGCCCGGCGAGGACGTCGGCGAGCAGCACCCGGTTGTACGGGGCGTGCGGCTCCTCGCCGAGGAGGGTGACCGGCAGGCGCTGGGCGAGGCGGAGGCCCGCCGTTCCGCCTCCGACCACCACGATCCGTGTACTCATACCGGGAAGGGTGCGGGCCGGGTGTTTCCCGGTGGCATCCCGTCTGTTTCCCGTACGGAACGCTGATCTCCGCGGGCGCGGGGGCGGGCTGTGAGGGCGGCGGGCCCCGCAAGCTCAGAGTTCGCTCAACGATCACGGGATCCGTGGACGGGGCAACGATCCCGTCCCTAGGCTCGCCGCATGCCCGAGATCACGCTCACCACCCTGGTCCTGCTGTGTCTGGCCGCGCTCGTCGCGGGCTGGATCGACGCCGTGGTCGGGGGAGGCGGGCTGCTGCTCCTGCCGGCGCTGCTGATCGCCTTCCCGAACGCGGCGAACGGCTACGTCCTCGGGACCAACAAGGCGGTCGCGATCGTGGGCACGACCGGCGCGGCCGTCACGTACGCGCGCAAGACGAAGGTGCCGGTGGGGACGGCGGTGCGGGTCGGGCTCGCGGCCCTCGCGGGCTCGTCGTTCGGCGCCCTGTTCGTGACCATGGTCAGCAAGGAGGTGCTGCGTCCGCTGATCATCGTCGTGCTGGTCGCGGTGGCCGCCTTCGTGATCCTGCGGCCGTCGTTCGGCGTGCGGGCGGAGGCGGACCGGGCGCCGCTCACCCGGGCCCGGATCGTCACGGCGATCGTCCTGGTGGGCGGCGGGATCGGCTTCTACGACGGTCTGTTCGGGCCCGGCACCGGCACCTTCCTGGTGCTCGCGCTGACCGCCGTGCTCCACCTGGACCTGGTGACGGCCTCCGCCACCGCCAAGATCGTCAACGTCTGCACCAACGCGGGCGCGCTCGTCACCTTCGCCCTGGCCGGCACGGTCTACTGGCAGCTGGCCGCCCTCATGGCGGCCTTCAACCTGGCGGGCGGGACGATCGGCGCCCGGATGGCGCTGAGCAAGGGCTCGGGGTTCGTCCGCGCGGTGCTGCTGGTGGTGGTCCTCGGCATGGTCGCCAAGCTGGGCTGGGACCAGTGGAGCGGCTGACCGGTCCGGCTCAGCGCACGCCGATGAGGTGCCCGAAGGCCACCACGTTCCCCTGGTAGCCGCCGCTCTTCGCGGAGAAGCCGCCGCCGCAGGTGATCACGCGGAGCTCGGCGCGGTCGGTGGCGCCGTACACCTTCTCGTCGGGGAAGGCGTCGTTGTCGTACACCTCGACGGCGTCGACGGTGAAGACGGCGGTCCTGCCGTCCTCGCGGTCGATCTCGATCCGGTGGCCCTTCTTCAGGGCGCCGAGGGTGTAGAAGACGGCGGGGCCGCCGGCGTTGTCGACGTGGCCGGCGACGATCGCGGTGCCGTTGGCGCCGGGCGTGACGCCGTCCGCGTACCAGCCCGCCAGGTTGCGGTCCTCGGCGGGCGGCACCTCCAGGGCGCCCTTCGCGTCCAGGCCGAGCCGGGTCATGGGCGCGTCCACGTCGGTCTCCGGGATGCGCAGCCGCACCGGCGGCGACGACGGCAGCGGGTCGGCGGCGGCGTCGGTGTGCACGCTCGGCCCGGCGGCGAACGCCTGGGCGGCGGACGGGACGGGCGGGGTGACGTCCTCCGAGCCGTTCTGGACGAGCCAGAGGCCGACGCAGGCGGCCACCGCCAGGCCCCAGCCCTTGCTCCTGTTGCTCACGTCTGCCTTCCTCACGGGGGTGTCAGCGGGAAGGTCCCGCCCCCGGCCGGCCGTGTGCGGGAGCCGGGCGGGGGCGGGACGGGCGGTGTGATCAGTGGCCCTGGGCGCCGCTCGCCCGGCGCCGCATGAGCCACACACCGCCGACGGCAGTCGCGGCCAGCACCGCCGCGCCTGCCGTGACCTGGGCGGTGTCGGGGCCGATGCTGCCGCCGACACCGGTCTTGACGTGACCGCTGGGCTCGCGGTGCTTCACGGTCAGCTCGCCGCGGGCGGTCCGGCCGTTGTCGCAGGCGACGGCGATCCAGTGGGTGCCCGGCTTGGCGTGCTGGGGCAGCGTGAACTGCCCGACCACGACCTCCTTGTGGGTGCTGGGGCTCAGCTGGAACTCGCCGG
The DNA here is from genome assembly GCA_000721275.1 of Microtetraspora glauca. Taxonomy (GTDB): domain Bacteria; phylum Actinomycetota; class Actinomycetes; order Streptomycetales; family Streptomycetaceae; genus Streptomyces. The sequence continues at coordinate 364,252 of JOFO01000008.1, forward strand.
CGCCGACCGAGTTCGCGTCGCCGACGCCGTGCCCGTTCTTGCCGCAGGCGAGGGTGTTCACGGTGACGGTGGTGCCGGGGGAGGCGGTGGAGGGGTAGATCTCCAGCGTCTGGGGGCGGCCGTCGTTCTCGTTCTCGTTCGCGTACGCCGTCGGCGCGGCGAAGGCGCCGAGCGCGACGACCGTCAGCGCGGTTCCGGTGAGCAGGCGGGCAGTGGGGCGCATGGTGGGGTTCCTCCGGGGCGCGCGGTCGTTCGGTCTTCCGTACGACCGAGGAAACGGCCCCGGCGCGCGCCCCGCCTGCTGATGGCGCGTCAGGATTGCTCCGTCCGATACGGCGCGTCGACTGGAATCACGGCGTTTCCGCAGGTCGGGGCGGGTTTCGCGGCGTCAGGTGGCGTGTCGTGCCGAACGGGTGAGCGGGGCCCGGAAGGGGGCCCGAGCGGGGCCCGGAGGAGGGTTCGAGCGGGGGCCCGGAGGAGGGGCCGGGCGGGGCCGAGAGGAGGGTTCGGGCGGGGCCCGGAGGAGGGGCCGAGCGGGGCCCGGGAGCCGAGCCCGTGAGGGCTCCCGGAGTGAGTCCGGCGGGCCCCGGGGCGTACGTCAGTCCTCGTCCGCCGGGTCGCCCTTGCCCCGCTTCATCGTGGCCAGCCGCTCCAGCCACTGCCGGGCGTCGGCGCCGAAGTCGCGGCTGCCGACCTCGTGGTGCGCGGCCACGAAGCGCAGGGCCTTCGGCTTCTTGTCCCAGTACGGGTCGGCGCCCTCCCGGAACCGGCGCAGGAAGATCTCGCAGCCGACCGCGTTGGTGTGGAAGGTCAGCTCCACCCGGGGCGCCCGGCCCTCCCCGCCCCGCCGGTCGGCGAGCCGGAAGCCCTGCCACAGGTAGAGGTGGTACTCGGCGCGGCCCGGCGGGGACTCGTGGACCCGGGAGCTCTCGAAGGCGTATCCCTCGGCCGCGAAGGCGTCGAGGACCGCCTCGTGCAGCGGCAGCGTCTCCACCCGCACCGGGTCCAGGTCCGTCGCCGCCTTGACCCCGACCGCCTCGACCTCGGTCCGGACGCCGATCGAGACGCCCAGCCGCTCGCCGCGCGACTCGTTCGGCGGGGTCTCCCACTTCAGCCGCTCGGAGAACGCGATGCGCCGCTCCTCGCCCTTCTTCAGCTCGAACCAGCCGCTCGCGCCGGGGTAGCAGAGGGTCGTGCCGTCGTCCGTGCCGTCGCCGTCGCCCTTGTGGTGGAGGGAGGCGTTGACGACCATCCGCATGCGTATCGACTCGATCTTCAGGTCGCGTTCGGGCGCGCGGACCACGACCTCGCCGCGCAGCCTGCCGCCCGGGCGGACCGGCTCGTCGGGGATGAGCGTGTCGATCTCCAGCGGAACCCCGCCGCCGCCGAAAAGTCTCTTGAACACCATGGGCGCAGGCTAGTCGGCGGAACCGCCCCCGTCACCGGAGACGATCATCTCGCCCGGCACCTCCGCGTAGGCGGCGAAGACCCGTGCCATCAGCGCCTCGTCGACCGGGTACGTCACCCCGTCGACGCCCGTCACCGGCGCGATCGTGCGCGAGTTCGCCGTGAACGCCGCCCGGAATCCCGCCAGTTCGGCGAGAGTGACGGGCCGGCGGACCGACGGCAGCCGGGGCTCCAGGAGCGCCATGGTGATCCCGGCGAGCTGCGGGGCCGCCGGCCACACCACCGAAGTGCCGTCCCAGAAGGCGACGTTGGCGACCGCGCCCTCGGCGACCTCGCCCTCCGGGGAGGTCAGCAGCGCGTCGTCGAACCCGGCCCGGCGCGCCGCGTCCCCGTGGTAGCGCTGCGCGAAGCCGCCCAGGTGCTTGAGGTGCGCCGCCGGCCGCAGGTAGCCGACGGACATCAGCCGCTGCGGGGCTCCCGGACCGTCGGGCGCGGCCTCCCGGACCGCGACGACCACCCGGACCCGGGGCCCGTCCTCGTACCCGTACACCCGCGCCGAGCAGTCCCGCCGGCCCGACGCCCGGACGGCCCGCGCCAGCAGGTCCCGGACCCGGTCGCCCGGCAGCGGCACGCCGAACAGCTCGCGGGTCGCGCCGTCGAGGCGGTCGAGGTGCAGGCCGAGGCCCTTCACCCGGCCGTCCCGCACCTGCATCGCGGTGAAGTGGCCGTAGCCGCCCATCACGGCGGCGAGCTGCCCGGGATCGGCGGCGGGGACCCCGTCGAGCTCGATGTGCACGGGCGCCGGGGAGGGTGTCGTCGTCATGGCCCCACGGTAGTCCCGGCGGCCCCGGCGAAGATCTTTTCGGCCGCGCTTGACCTCAACCAAACTTGAGGTACCACGCTTCTCGTCATGGACATCACGAACCCCGCCGCCCAGGCCGCCGCCCCCCTGACCCTCGCCCTCGTCGTCGCCAGCGACCGCGAAGGCCGCTTCGCCCCCGTCATCGCCGACTGGTTCCGCACCCGCGTCGCCGAGCGCCCCGACTTCACCCTCACCGTCCTCGACCTCGCCGAGGTCCGCCTCCCCACCTCCCTCTCCTACGACCCCGACCCCGCCGTCCGCGCCGAACTCGCCCGAGTCACCCCCGTCCTGGAGGCCGCCGACGCGTACGTCGTCCTGACCCCCGAGTACAACCACTCCTTCCCCGCCTCCCTCAAGAACCTCATCGACCGCCACTACACCGAGTGGCGCGCCAAGCCCGTCGGCTTCGTCTCCTACGGCGGCATCTCCGGCGGCATCCGCGCCGTCGAGCAGCTCCGTCAGGTCTACGCCGAGATGCACGCCGTCACCGTCCGCGACGGCGTCGTCCTCCCCAACGCCCACGGCCTGTTCGACGACGACGGCTCCTTCAAGGACCCCACCGGCCCCGAGAACGGCGCCAAGCTCATGCTCGACCAGCTGGCCTGGTGGGGACGCGCCCTCAAGGACGCCAAGTCCCTCCGCCCGTACGCCGCCTGAGGAGCCCGGCCATGACCCTGCTGCGCCTCCTCGCCGGGCGGCTCCGGCCCCACCGCGCCCCCCTCGCCCTACTCGTCGTCCTCCAGCTCCTCCAGAGCCTCGCCTCCCTCACCCTGCCCGCCCTCAACGCCGGCGTCATCGACGAGGGCGTCCTCCGCGGCGACACCGGCCGCATCCTCTCCGGCGGCGCCGTCATGGCCGGCGTCACCCTCCTCCAGGCCGCCGCGGCCGTCGCCGTCACCTTCACCGCCGCCCGGATCGCCCTCGCCGTCGCCCGCGACCTGCGCTCCGAGGTCTTCCGCCGCATCCAGGACTTCTCCGCCCTGGAACGCGGACGCTTCGGCACCGCCTCCCTCATCACCCGCGCCACCAACGACGTCCAGCAGATCCAGACCTTCACCGTCCTCGTCCTCACCCTGCTGGTCGCCGCCCCGCTGCTGTGCGCCGGCGGACTCGCCATGGCCCTGCGCCAGGACGTGTCGCTCGCCCTCGTCCTGCTCCTCTTCGTCCCCGTCATGACCCTCGCCGTCGGCGCCGTCGTCCTCCGCATGCGCCCCCACTTCCGGGGCATGCAGGACCACCTCGACCGGGTCACCCGCGTCCTGCGCGAACAGATCACCGGCGTCCGGGTCGTCCGCGCCTTCGTCCGCGACCGCCACGAACGCGCCCGCTTCGCCGCCGCCAACGACGCCCTCCTCGACACCGGCCTGCGGGCCGGCCGGCTCCAGGCCGTCATGTACCCGGTCGTCCTGCTGATCTGGGAGGCCACCACGATCGTCCTCATCTGGGCCGGCGCCCACCGCATCGACTCCGGGGCCGTCCGGGCCGGCGCCCTCGTCGCCTTCCTCGGCTACCTCCTCCAGACCGCCATGTCCGTGATGATGGCGCTCTTCCTCCTCATGCACCTGCCCCGCGCCGAGGCCGGCGCCGCCCGCGTCCGCGAACTCCTCGGCACCGTCCCCGCCCTCACCCCGCCCGCCGACCCCGTCCGCACCCTCCCCGGAGCCGGCCGCCTCACCCTGGAGGACGTCGGCTTCCGCTACCCCGGCGCCGAGGAACCCGTCCTCAGCGGCGTCACCCTGCACGCCGCCCCCGGCGAGACCACCGCGATCATCGGCTCCACCGGCAGCGGCAAGTCCACCCTCCTCGGCCTCGTGCCCCGGCTCCTCGACGCCACCGACGGCCGGGTCCTCCTCGACGGCACCGACGTCCGCACCCTCGACCCCGCCCTCACCGCCGCCACCGTCGGCCTCGTCCCCCAGAAGCCCTACCTCTTCACCGGCACCATCGCCACCAACCTGCGGTACGGCCGCCCCGACGCCACCGACGACGAGCTGTGGCACGCCCTGGAGACCGCCCAGGCCGCCGACTTCGTCCGCGCCCTCGACGACGGCCTCGACGCCCCCGTCAGCCAGGGCGGCGCCAACCTCTCCGGCGGCCAGCGGCAGCGGCTCGCCATCGCCCGGGTCCTCGTCGCCCGCCCCCGCGTCTACCTCTTCGACGACTCCTTCTCCGCCCTCGACAACGCCACCGACGCCCGGCTCCGCGCCGCCCTGCGCCGCGAGACCGCCGGCGCCACCGTCCTCCTCGTCGCCCAGCGGGTCTCCACCATCCGCCACGCCGACCGGATCGTCGTCCTCGACCGGGGCCGCGCCGTCGGCACCGGCACCCACGACGAACTCCTCGCCACCAGCCCCACCTACCGGGAGATCGTCCGCTCCCAGCCCACCGAGGAGGCCGCCGCGTGACCACCGCCACCGCACCCCGCCCCACCGCCCCCGCCCGCCGCGGC
>JOFO01000009.1 GCA_000721275.1 Microtetraspora glauca
GCCGCGGACGGCTCCGCGAGCCAGACACCCCCGGAGACCCCCGGGACCCCGCCGACCCCGGCACCCGGCGAAGCCCCGGCGGCCCGCCCCCGCCGGACGCGCTCGGCGTCGGAGGGCTCGGCGAGCCAGACGACCCCGGCGACCTCCGGGACCCCGGAGACCCCGGCGGCCCCCCGCCCGGCGCCGCGCACCCGCAGCGCGGACGCCCCCTGGCACCACGCCCGCCCGGCCTTCGACGACCCGCCGGAGACGAAGCCCGCATCGGAGGCGAAGCCCGAGCCGCGACCCGAGCCCGACGCGGACCCGCGACCCGAGCCCGAGCCCAAGCCCGACCCCGCCGGAGGCGATCCGCGTGACTGACGCACTCGACGTCGCCGTCCGGCTGCTGCTCGTCTTCGCCGCGTTCCTCGTGCTGCCGCTCGTCGTCGGCCAGACCGAGCACAAGGTGATGGCCCACATGCAGGGCCGGCTCGGACCCATGTACGCGGGCGGCTTCCACGGCTGGGCGCAGCTCGTCGCGGACGGCGTGAAGTTCGCGCAGAAGGAGGACGTCGTCCCGAAGGACGCCGACCGCCGGGTCTTCCAGCTCGCGCCGGCCGTCGCCCTCCTCCCGTACCTCCTCGTCCTCGTCGCGATCCCGGTCGCACCGGGCTCCGTCGGCGCCGTCGTCGACGCCGGCGTCTTCTTCGTGCTCGCCGTCATGGGCGTCGGCGTGCTCGGCAGCCTGATGGCCGGCTGGGCGTCCGCCAACAAGTTCTCGCTGCTCGGCGGTCTGCGGACGGCCGCCCAGCTGCTCGCGTACGAGCTGCCGATGCTGCTCGCCGCCGCGTCCGTCGCGATGGCCGCCGGCACCGTCTCCCTCACCGGCGTCCTCGACGCCTTCGAGTGGTGGTGGGTGCCGTGGCAGATCGTCGGCGCGCTGGTCTTCTTCGTCGCGGGCCTCGCCGAACTGCAGCGCCCGCCGTTCGACATGCCGGTCGCCGACTCGGAGATCATCTTCGGCGCGTACACCGAGTACACCGGCCTCCGCTTCGCGCTGTTCCTGCTCGCCGAGTACGCCGGCATCGTCGTCCTCTGCGGCCTCACCACCGTCCTCTTCCTCGGCGGCTGGCACGGCCCCGGCGGCGCGGACGGCCTCGGCTGGCTGTGGACGCTGCTGAAGACCGCCGTCCTGGCCTTCGTCGTCATCTGGCTGCGGGTGAGCTACCCCCGGCTCCGCGAGGACCAGCTCCAGAAGCTGGCCTGGACGACCCTCGTCCCGCTCGCCCTGGCGCAGATCGCGCTCACCGGCATCGTGAAGGTGGCGATCCAGTAATGCCCCCGATCCCCGGCTCCGGCCTCGCCAAGGGCCTCGCCGTCACCCTCCGCACCATGACGCGCAGGAGCGTCACCGCGCAGTACCCGGACGCGCAGCCCGAGCTGCCGCCCCGGTCGCGCGGCGTGATCGGGCTGTTCGAGGAGAACTGCACGGTCTGCATGCTGTGCGCCCGCGAGTGCCCCGACTGGTGCATCTACATCGACTCCCACAAGGAGACGGTGCCGGCCGCCGTCCCCGGCGGGCGCGAGCGCAGCCGGAACGTCCTCGACCGCTTCGCCATCGACTTCTCGCTCTGCATGTACTGCGGGATCTGCATCGAGGTGTGCCCCTTCGACGCCCTCTTCTGGTCGCCGGAGTTCGAGTACGCCGAGACCGACATCCTGGAGCTCACCCACGAGCGCGACAAGCTCCGCGCGTGGATGTGGACCGTCCCCGAGCCGCCCGCGCTCGACCCGGCGGCCGAGGAGCCCAAGGAGATCGCCGCCGCCCGGAAGGCCGCCGAGAAGGCCGCCGCCCAGGCCGCGGCCGAGGCCGGCCGGCAGCAGGAGGGCGACGCGTGAACCTCGCCGCCCAGACCGCCCCCGGCTTCCTGTCGCCCACCGGCGTCGAGATCGCCTTCGTCCTCGTCGGCCTCGTCACCCTCGGCGCCGCGATCGTCTCCGTCACCACGAAGCAGCTCGTGCACGCCGCGCTCTGGCTCGTCGTCGCGCTCGGCGGCCTCGCCGTCGAGTACCTGCTGCTGACCGCCGAGTTCATCGCCTGGGTCCAGGTGCTGATCTACGTCGGCTCCGTCGTCGTCCTGCTGCTCTTCGGGCTCATGCTCACCAAGGCCCCCATCGGCCGCTCCCCGGACGCCGACTCCGGCAACCGCCCGGTCGCCCTGGCCGTCGCCGGCGCCGCCGCGGCGGCACTCGTCTGGGTGGTCGTGGACGCCTTCCGCACCACCTGGATCGAGCTGGACGGACCCGCGCAGGGCTCCACGGGAGTGACCGGCGAGATCCTGTTCCGGCACTGGGTGCTGCCCTTCGAGGCGCTCTCGGTGCTGCTGCTCGCCGCCCTGGTCGGCGCCATCGTCCTGTCCCGCAAGAAGCCGGAAGGGGAGCGGGACTGATGCACCTCGCCTACCCCGCCGTCCTCGCCGCGCTCCTCTTCTGCGTCGGCCTGTACGGCGTCCTCGCCCGCCGCAACGCGATCCTGGTCCTGATGTCGGTCGAGCTGATGCTCAACGCCGTCAACCTCAACCTGGTCGCCTTCGACGTCTGGCTCCGCGACGCCCTCCACGCCGGCCAGGCCCTCACCCTCTTCACCATCGCCATCGCCGCCGCCGAGATCGGCATCGGCCTCGCGATCGTCCTCATGGTGTACCGCAACAGCCGCACGTCGGACGTCGACCGCCTCCGCGACACGGCGGAGACCCGGCACGGCGCCGACGCGACCGACGCGACCGACGAGAAGGCCGAGGCCGCCGCGTGACCACCACGACCCTCGCCGTCCTCGTCCCCGTCCTGCCCTTCCTCGGCGCCGCCGCCGGACTCGCCGCCGGCCGCGCCGCACCCGGCTTCGTCCGCCCGCTCGCCGTCCTCCCGACGCTCGCCGCCGCCGTCCTCGCCGTCCTCGTCGCGGTCCGCCAGGGCGGGAACACCGTCATCGAGGCGGCCACCGAGCTCACGCCGACCGGCTCCGTCCCGATCACGCTCGGCGTCCACATCGACGGCTTCGCCGCCCTCGTCGCGGTCCTCGTCGGCGTCGTCGCGACCTGCGTGCAGATCTACTCGACCGGCTACCTCCGCGACGACCCGCGCTACCCCTCGTACGCGGCCCTCGTCTCCCTCTTCACCGCCGCGATGCTCCTCGTCGTCTACTCCGGCGACCTCATGGTGCTGCTGGTCGGCTGGGAGATCATGGGCATCTGCTCGTACTTCCTCGTCGGGCACTACTGGGAGACCCCCGAGGCGCGCTCCGCGTCCCTGAAGGCGTTCCTCGTCACCAAGCTCGGCGACGTCCCCTTCCTCTTCGGGCTCTTCGCGCTCGCCGCCGACGCCGGCACCTTCCGCATCGACGGCATCCTGTCGACCGTCGCGAGCGGCGGCCTCGACCACCCGACCGTGGTGGCGCTGCTGCTCCTCGCCGGCGTCGCGGGCAAGTCCGCGCAGTTCCCGCTGCACACCTGGCTCCCGGACGCCATGGCCGGCCCGACCCCGGTCTCCGCGCTCATCCACGCCGCCACCATGGTCGCCGCCGGCGTCTACTTCGTCGCCCGGCTGCTGCCGGTCTTCGCCGCCTCCGCCGCCGCGCTGACCGTCCTCGCCGTGATGGCCGCCGTCACCATGGTCGGCTCGGCGCTCGCCGCGCTCGCCCAGGACGACATCAAGCGGGTCCTCGCCTACTCGACGATCGGCCAGCTCGGCTACATGGCCGGCGCGCTCGCCGTCGGCGACCGGGGCGCCGCCGTCTTCCACCTCCTGTCGCACGCCGCCTTCAAGGCGCTGCTGTTCCTCGCCGCCGGCGCGGTCATCCACGCCGCCGGCACCAACTCGCTCACCGCCATGTCCCGGATGGGCGGCCTGGCGAAGCGGATCCCCGACGCGTACTGGACGATGACCGTCGCCCTCCTCGCGCTCGCCGCGATCCCGCCGTTCGCCGGCTTCTTCTCCAAGGAGGCCGTCCTGGTCGCCGCCGAGCACACCGCGCTCGGCGACCGCCCCGGCATCCCCGCCGGGGCCGGCTGGACCGTCCTCGTCGCGGGCCTGCTGACCGCCCTCCTCACCGCCGCGTACGCGCTCCGCCTCTGGCTCCGCGCCTTCCGGGGGAGGGGCGCCGAGGCCCCGGACCACGGCCGCCAGCCGATCGCCATGACGAGCGTCCTGTGGATCCTCGCGATCCCCTCCCTCGGCTTCGGTCTGAGCGCGCTCGTCCTCGACGACTGGTTCGACGGCGAGAGCCTGCTGCCGACCCTCACCACCGCCGTCCTCGGCACCGGCCTCGCCGTCGCCGGCGGCGCCGTCACCTACGCCGTCTGGCGGACCGTGTCCGCCAGGGCCGTACCCGTGCCGGCGGCCCCGCACGTCGCCCACCCGGACGCCGACGCCGGCCTGGTCGAGGCCGAGGCGCTGCACCTGCCGCACCCCGCCGAGGACCCGGCCGACCCCGGCCGCGTCCTCCTCGGCCCGCTGTACGGCCCGGCCGCCGCCGGCTTCCACCTGGACGCCCTCTACACCAAGGTCTTCGTCCGCCCGGTGCTCGGCGCCGCCTCCCTGGTCCGCTTCCTGGACCGCGAGGTCGTCGACACGTACGTGCGCGGCGCCGCCGGCACCGCCCAGGGCCTCGGCCGGCTCGTCCGCCGCGCCCAGACCGGCAACGCGCAGACCTACCTCAGCGCCCTGCTCGCCGGCTCCGTCGTCCTGGCGATCGCCGCCGTCGCCCTCGCCAACGCCTTCGCCGGAGCGTGAGCCGTGATCGATATCAGCGAATCCGTGATGCAGTACCTCCTCGCTTTCCTCGTCGCCGCGCCGCTCCTCGGCGCCGCCGCCGCCCTGCTGCCCGCCCCGCCCGGACTGAAGGGGAAGTCGCCCGAGCAGGCGGTGCTCCGCCACGGCGTCACCGTCACCGGCGTGATCCTGCTGGCCGCGATCGTCCTCGCCCTCGGCTTCGACCACGACGACCCGTCGCGGATGCAGGCCACCACGGACATCAGCTGGATCCGGGCGCTCGACGTGCGGATCCACCTCGGCGTCGACGGCATCTCGCTCCCCCTCCTGCTGCTGACGGCGCTGCTGACCTTCCTCTGCGCGCTGCACTCCTACTTCAAGCCGCCCGCGGGCCCGTCCCCGAAGGCGTTCGTCGCCCTGCTGCTCCTGCTGGAGGCCGGCACCCTCGCCACCTTCGCCGTCCTCGACCTGGTGCTCTTCTTCCTCGCCTTCGAGACGGTCCTCGTCCCGATGTACTTCCTCATCGCCCGCTGGGGCGGCGACGGCCGGCGCGCCGCCGCCGGGAAGTTCATCCTCTACACGCTGCTCGGCTCCGTGATCATGCTGCTCGGCCTGCTCCTGATCGGGATCAAGGCGGGCACCTTCGACATGGTGGCGCTCGCCACCGACAACGGCCGCGGACTCACCACCTCGGTGCAGGTCACCGCCGTCCTCGCGATCGGCCTCGGGCTCGCCGTGAAGACCCCGATGTGGCCGCTGCACTCCTGGCTGCCGGACGCCCACACCGCCGCCCCCACCGTCGGCTCGGTGCTCCTCGCCGGCGTGCTCCTCAAGATGGGCACGTACGGCTTCGTCCGCATCGCCCTGCCCATCGCCCCCGACGGCATGCACACCCTCGCCCCCTACCTGGCCGCCTTCGCCGCCGCCGGCATCGTCTACGGCTCCCTCGCCTGCCTCGCCCTCGCGCGGCCCGGCGCCAAGGGCGACCTCAAGCGGCTCATCGCGTACTCGTCCGTCGGCCACATGGGCTTCGTCCTCCTCGGCATCGCCACCCTGACGCCCACCGGCGTCAACGCCGCCCTCTTCGCCAACATCGCCCACGGCCTCATCACCGGCCTGCTGTTCTTCCTCGTCGGCGCCGTGAAGGACCGGTACGGCACCGCCGACCTCGACACCCTCGCCGGCGCCACCGGCGCCGCCCTCTACGGCCGCGCCCCCCGCCTCGGCGCCCTCCTCGCCTTCGCCGCCGTCGCCTCCCTCGGCCTCCCCGGCCTGGCCGGCTTCTGGGGCGAGATGCTCGCCCTCTTCGCCGCCTTCGACCCCGCCGAGGGGCTGAGCCGCCCCGCGTACCTCGTCTTCATGGCGCTCGGCGGCCTCGGCACCCTGCTCACCGCCGCCTACCTGCTGATCGTGGTCCGCCGCGTCTGCATGGGCGGCCCCCGCCCCGCCGGCGAACCCGAGCTCGCCGACGTCCAGCCGTACGAGCTGGCCGCCTGGACCCCGCTCGTCGCCCTCACCGTCCTCGCCGGACTCTGGCCCGCGGTCCTCCTCGGCCTCACCGACCCGGCCGTCCAGCAGCTCCTCGCCGGAGGCACCCCGTGACCTCAGCCAGCAGCACGCTCGTCCAGTCCGTCGACTGGCTGACGATCGCGCCCCCGACGCTCACCGCCCTCGTCGCGCTCGGCGTCCTCGTCGCCGACCTCTTCGTCCCCCAGGAGCGCAAGCAGCTCCTCGGCTGGATCTCGATCGCCGGCCTCGCCGCCGCCCTCGCCCTCCTGCTGCCGCTGCGCTCCGGCGACCGGGCGACCTTCTGCCTCACCGCCGGCGCCCAGACCGACAGCCACGCCCAGACCGCCGGCTGCAGCTACACCGCCGACACCTTCACCCTGGTCGTCCAGCTCCTGGTGCTCGGCGGCGCGCTCCTCACCGCGCTGCTCTCGCTGCCCGCCACCCGCGCCAAGCTCCCCGCCGGCGAGTACTGGTTCCTGCTGCTGTCCTCCGCCGCCGGCGCCGCCCTGCTGCCCGCCGCCCGCGACCTCGCCACCCTCGTCGTCGCCCTGGAGGTCGCCTCGCTGCCCGCGTTCGCGCTCGTCGGCCTGAAGCGCGGCGACCGGCGCTCCAGCGAGGCCGCCCTCAAGTTCTTCCTCTCCTCGGTGACCGCCACCGCCGTCACCCTCCTCGGCGTCAGCTTCGTCTACGCCGCCACCGGCACCCTCCACCTCACCGAGATCGCCGCCCGCCTCGACGAGGTCCCCGGCGGCCTCCAGACCCTCGCCGAGACCGGCGTCGCCCTCACCCTCGTCGGCTTCGCCTTCAAGCTCGCCGCCGTCCCCTTCCACTTCTGGGTCCCCGACACCTACAGCGGCGCCCCGCTGCCCGTCGCCGCCTACCTGTCGGTGGTCGGCAAGGCCGTCGGCTTCACCGGCCTCATCCTCGTGACGGTCGTCGCCTTCCCCGCGTACGCCGACGTCTGGGGCCCCGCCCTCGCCGTCCTCGCCGCCCTCACCATGACCGCCGGAAACGTCGCCGCGCTCCGCCAGGACCCCGCCCGCGAGGGCAGCGCCGTCCGGCTGCTCGCCTGGTCCTCCGTCGCCCAGGCCGGCTACCTCCTGGTGCCGATCGCCTCCGCCGCGTACTCCAGCGACGACCAGGTCGGCGCCACCGTCGCGTACGCCCTCATGTACGCCGTCGTGAACCTCGGCGCCTTCGCCGTCGTCGCCCTCGTCGCCCGTACGCACCCCGGCAGGCGGATCGCCGACCACGCCGGGCTGTACGCGACCGCCCCCGCCGCCGCCCTCGCGCTCGCCTTCTTCCTCCTGAACCTGGCCGGACTGCCCCCGGGTATCATCGGCCTCTTCGCCAAGGTGACCGTCTTCGCGTCGGCCGTCGACGCCGGCCTCGGCTGGCTGGCCGTGGTCATGGGCGCCAACGTCGTCATCGGCCTCGCGTACTACCTGCGGTGGACGGCCCTGCTGTTCCGCACGCCGGAGCACGCCGCCGACGGCACCCGGCACCGGGCCCCGGCGCCCGTCACCCTGGCGATCGCGCTGACCGCCGCGGCCGGAGCCGTCCTGTCGGGCTACCCGCAGTCCGTGCTCCGCTTCGCGACGGCCGGCCTCTTCTGACCCCCCACCACCATGTACCACCCTGGGAGCAACACGCCGTGCTGAACGGATTCAAGGACTTCATCCTCCGCGGGAACGTCGTCTCGATGGCGATCGGCCTCGCCGTCGGCTCGGCGTTCACGGCCGTCGTCACCGGCTTCAGCAAGGCGTTCATCACCCCCCTCATCGGCCTCGCCACCGGCTCCGTCGGCGACTTCAGCGAAGCGAGGTTCAGCGTCGGCAAGACCGTCTTCCCGTACGGCCTCGCCATCTCCGCCACCATCGCCTTCGCCATCACGGCGCTCGTCCTCTACTTCCTCTTCGTCGTCCCCATGGCCAAGGTCCAGGAGCGGTTCGCCAAGGAGGAGGCCGCCGACCCCAAGTCCGAGAAGCGCGACTGCCCCCGCTGCTACACCGAGATCCCGGCCATCGCCACCCGCTGCGCCCACTGCACCAGCGAGGTCGAGCCCACCTCCCCGGCGGCCGTCCTGGACAGGATCCCCGCCACGCGCTGATCACCCGGACGGCCCAGCGCGCCTCCGGTACGGCCGGGGGAACCGCAGCCTCCCGCCTGGCGTTGACCAGTACGGGAGGGTCCACTGGAACGTGGACCCCAGCAAAGGGTTCCCCTGCCGCACCACCTGGAGGGCGTACCGTGCACCGCCGGCACAACGGGCTGAGGACCGCCGTACTCCTCGGAGGGCTCTCCGCCCTCATCATCGTCATCGGCAGCTTCTTCGGCCGTACGGGCCTGATCGTCGGACTCGTCGTCGCGATCGGCACCAACGCGTACGCGTACTGGAACAGCGACAAGCTGGCCCTGCGCGCCATGCGCGCCCGCCCCGTCAGCGAATTCGAGGCACCCGCCCTCTACCGGATGGTCCGGGAACTCTCCACCCAGGCCCGCCAGCCGATGCCCCGGCTCTACATCTCGCCTACCCAGGCGCCCAACGCCTTCGCCACCGGCCGCAACCCGCGCAACGCCGCCGTCTGCTGCACCGAGGGCATCCTCGCCCTCCTCGACGAGCGCGAACTCCGCGGCGTCATCGGCCACGAGCTCAGCCACGTCTACAACCGGGACATCCTCATCTCCTCGGTCGCCGGCGCGCTCGCCTCCGTGGTGATGTTCCTGGTCAACTTCGCCTGGCTGATCCCCGTCGGCCGCTCCAGCGACGACGACGGACCCGGCCTCCTCGGCTACCTGATGATCATCATCCTCGGTCCGCTCGCCGCCTCGATCATCCAGCTCGCCATCTCCCGCTCCCGCGAGTACGAGGCCGACGCCTCCGGCGCCCAGCTCACCGGCGACCCGCTCGCCCTCGCCGGCGCCCTCCGGAAACTGGAGACCGGCACCAAGCAGCTCCCGCTGCCGCCCGAGCCCCGGATCGAGACCGCCAGCCACATGATGATCGCGAACCCCTTCCGCCCCGGGCAGGGGCTGTCCAAGATGTTCTCGACCCACCCGCCCATGGCCGAGCGGATCGCTCGCCTCGAAGAGATGGCAGGTCGCCGTCCGTGAAGACCGTCCTCAACGTCATATGGCTCGTCCTCTCCGGCTTCTGGCTGTTCCTCGGCTACCTCCTCGCCGGCCTCCTCCTGTGCGTCACGATCATCGGCATCCCCTTCGGCCTCGCCGCCTTCCGGATCGGCCTCTACGCCCTCTGGCCCTTCGGCCGCACCGTCGTCGACAAGCCCGGCGCCGGCGCCGCCTCCTGCGTCGGCAACGTCCTCTGGCTGGTCCTCGCCGGCTGGTGGCTCGCCATCGGCCACATCGTCACCGGCATCGCCCTGTGCGTCACGATCATCGGCATCCCCCTCGGCCTCGCGAACTTCAAGCTCATCCCCGTCTCCCTGCTGCCCCTCGGCAAGGACATCGTCCCCACCGACCAGGCGTACGGCGGCCCGTCCCACCCCCAGCAGACGTACGGACGCCCGGGCTTCTGACCCGTGCGCCCGCCGCGCTACGCGCTGCTCGCCGGCCGTCGCGTCCTGGCCCTCTGCCACGACGTCGACGGCCTCTACGGCGACCCCGCCCCGCACCCCCGCCTCCGCCACGAACTCCGCGGCTGCGAACCGCGCGGCGAACTCGCCCGCGCCGTCACCCAGGCCGTCGTCGAAGGCACCGCCCCGCTCGGCACCCTCGACGTCGAGACCCCCGACGGCCCCTGGCGCTTCGACGCCGTCCGCGTCCTCGGCGCCCGCGGCGACGTCGTCACCGTCGAGGCCGCCGGACCACCGCGCCGCCTCCCCGGCGGCGCCACCGGCGCCACCCCCTGCGCCCACCTCATCCCGCTCCCCGACACCCCGCCGCCCCGCACCGAGGTCACCTTCCTCGGCTGCGCCCCGCGCGGCCCCCTCCGCACCGCCCTCGCCACCGGCGCCGCACCCGACGGCGACGTCCGCTACCAGGTCCTCCGCGCCGACGGGAACCCCCAGCACGAGGCCGCCGCCGGCCCCGTCACCGGCTGGGACACCGCCCCCGGCCACGGCGGCCTGCTCGACCTCACCGTCGCCTTCCCCCGCACCGACCTCGTCCCGCCGCCCACCCGCGCCGTCTGGGACCTCTTCCACGACCACCGCGGCCCCGCCGAGCCCGGCACCTGGCGCCGCTTCACCGGCGCCGCCCGCACCGCCTGGCGGCAGCAGGCCGCCCTCCGCTCGCACGACCTGCCCGAACCCGTCCCCGGCGCCACGTACACCCTCGACGGCCGGGGCGTCACCGACGAGGACGCGCTCGTCTGCGCCCTCACCGAGGCCGTCCACGGCCCCGGCCACGCCTACCCCACCGGCTCCCCGCGCGCCCTCGGCGCCGAACTCTCCGGCACCACCCTCGTCTGGCGCCACTCCGCCGTCGCCCGCGCCTGCCTCGGCGTCACCCCGCTGCTCGCCGAACCGCGCCCCGCCACCTTCCGGGAATGGGTCGCGGGACTCAGGGCCGAAGGTGTCCGGGTCGTCCTCGACTGACCGCGTACGCCACCACACCCGCCGCCAGCACCCCCGCCCCCGCCAGCACCGACCCCAGCGGCAGCGCCCCGGCCAGCACCGCGCACCCGGCCAGGCCCAGCGCCGCCAGGAACCGGTTCCGGCCGCCCAGCGTCCACGCCGACGCGTTGGCGACGCCGTAGTAGACCAGCACGCCGAAGGACGAGAAGCCGATCGCGCCCCGCACGTCCGCCGTCGCCGCCACCACGGCCACCACCGCGCCCACCGCCAACTCCGCCCGGTGCGGCACCCGGAACCGCGGGTGCACCGCCGCGAGACCGCCCGGCAGATAGCCGTCGCGGGCCATCGCCAGCGTCGTCCGCGACACCCCGAGGATCAGCGACAGCAGCGAGCCCAGCGCCGCCACCGCCGCCCCCGCCGTCACCACCGGCACCAGCCAGGCGGCGTCCGCCGCCCGCACCGCGTCGGCCAGCGGCGCGGCGGAGTCCGCCAGCGCCCGCGGCCCCAGCGCGACCAGCACCGCCACCGCGACCAGCGCGTACACCGCCAGCGCGAGGCCCAGCGCCAGTGGCACCGCCCGGGGGATCGTCCGCGCCGGGTCGCGCACCTCCTCGCCGAGCGTGGCGATCCGCGCGTACCCCGCGAACGCGAAGAACAGCAGCCCCGCCGCCTGCAGCACCCCGCCCGCCGAGACCTCCCCGCCGAGCCCGAACCGGCCCCCCGGAGCACCCGCGAACGAGACCGTGACGACCGCCGCGAGCACCGCCAGCACCCCCGCCACGATCACCCGCGCGAGCAGCGCCGACTTCTGCACGCCCCCGTAGTTCACGGCGGTCAGCGCCACCACCGCGGCCACCGCCACCGCGTGCGCCTGGTCCGGCCACAGATAGGCGCCGACGGTCAGCGCCATCGCCGCGCACGAGGCCGTCTTGCCCACCACGAACGCCCAGCCCGCCAGGTACCCCCAGAAGGGACTCAGCCGTTCGCGGCCGTACACGTAGGTGCCGCCGGACTCCGGGTACAGGGCGGCGAGCCGGGCCGACGCCATCGCGTTGCAGTACGCCACCACGGCGGCGATCCCCAGCGCGGTCAGCAGCGCCGCCGAGGTGCCGGCCGCGCCGGCCGCCGGCCCGAGCGCGACGAAGATGCCGGCGCCCACCATGGCGCCGAGCCCGATGACGACGGCGTCGAGGACGCCGAGGGACCGGCGCATGTCGGAGGTCACGGTCGGCCTGTCTCCCGGAGGGTGATGTTGAGCCGCCCGGCGAGCCCGAGCGACGGATCGGCGGTCCCAGGAAACACCTTCGGCACGCCGTGGTACACCCACCGCGACTCCCGTCCGAAGACGAACAGGTCCCCCGAGCCCAGCTCCACATCCTTCCAGGGCCGCCCGCGCCCCTCCGCGTTGCCCAGCCGGAACACGCACCGGTCGCCGAGGCTCAGCGACACCACGGGCGCCCCGGACCGCTCCTCCTTGTCCTGGTGCATGCCCATCCGGGCGCCGTCCCCGTAGAAGTTCACCAGCGCGGCGTCCGGCGCGAACCCGCCGTCGTCCCCGTACGCCTCGGCCACCGCCGCCCGCCCCAGCGCCACCAGCCAGTCCGGCACCGGCACCGCGACGGCGTCGAGGTAGCGGTACGGCACCCACTGCCGCCCCAGGCACAGCGACCGCACCGACATCACGCCCCCGCCGGGCAGCACGGTGTGCCGGTACGCCAGCGGTCCGCGCCCGAACTCCCGGCAGGCCGCGACCAGTTCCCGCTGCCGGTCGAGCGGCAGCCACCCCGGCACGTGCACCGCGCCCGGCGCCGGCTCCGCCCGCTCGCGCGGGAACAGCCCCTCGGTCACGCGAGGACTCCGAGCGCCCCCTCCAGGTCCAGCAGCGACCGCTTGCGCTCCGGACCGGCCGCGTACCCGCGCAGGGTCCCGTCCGCGCCGACCACCCGGTGGCAGGGCCGCACCACCAGCAGCGGATTGCGCCCGATCGCCGTCCCCACGGCCCGGACCCCGGCCCCCGCCGCCCCGACCCGCCGCCCGATCTCGCCGTAGCTGACCGTCGTCCCGTACGGGATCTCCTCCAGCGCCGCCCAGACCCGCCGCTGGAACTCCGTCCCCGCGTCCCCGGCCAGCGGCACGTCGAACCGCCGCCGCCGCCCCGCGAAGTACTCCTCCAGCTGCCCCACGACCCCGGCGAACGCCCCCTGGTCCCGGACCCAGCCCTCCCGGACCGTCACGCCGCCCTTCTGCCCCGGCAGCGACAGCGACCGCAGCACGGCACGGCCCCCCGTCGAGAGCCGCCCGGTCAGCAGCATCTCGCCCAGGGGGCCGCCGGCGTACGCGTACACGGTGATGTCGTCCATGCCTCCAGTGTGCGAGCCCCGCCGCCGCACCGCTGGCGGCTTCCGGACACGACCCTGGACGGCCGGACGCCGGGTCAGCGGTAGTTCACGAACTGCAGCGCGAAGTCGAAGTCCTTGCTCTTCAGCAGCGCCTGCACGGCCTGGAGGTCGTCCCGGCTCTTCGAGCTGACCCGCAGCTCGTCGCCCTGCACCTGCGCCTTGACGCCCTTGGGGCCCTCGTCCCGGATGGTCTTCGCGACCTTCTTGGCGTTCTCCTGCGAGATGCCCTCGGTGACCGACGCGAAGAGCTTGTACTCCTTGCCGGACAGCTGCGGCTCACCCTCGACGTCCAGCGACTTCAGCGAGATCCCGCGCTTGATCAGCTTGGACTGGAAGATGTCGAGGATCGCCTTCACGCGCTCCTCGCCGTTCGCCTGCATCAGGATCTTCTCGCCCGACCAGGAGATCGAGGCGTTGGTCCCCTTGAAGTCGTAGCGCTGCTGGATCTCCTTCGCGGCCTGGTTGAGGGCGTTGTCGACCTCCTGCCGCTCGACCTTGGAGACGATGTCGAAACTGGAGTCGGCCATGACTAGTGGCTCCTTGCTCGGATGCTGTGGGGTACCCCCAAAGCCTAGGGGGTGCGCCCCGGCCCGAACCCCTGATCACCCGTCGATCAATCCGGTGGCGAAGCACCCTCCGGGATCAGGTATTGTTTACGTCGTTGCCAGGGAGCACCGCCGAAAAGCGGGAAACCACGGCGACAGATCCCATGGCGGTGTGCCCGAGTGGCCAATGGGAGCGGACTGTAAATCCGTCGGCTTAGCCTACCCAGGTTCGAATCCTGGCGCCGCCACGCGATACGAGAAGGTCCCCGGTGTTCGCACCGGGGACCTTCTTCGTCGTCCGCGCGGTCAGTTGCCCGCGACGTCCGTCACCGCGACCGCCACCGGCGTCGAGCCCGTGACCAGTTCCAGGGTCAGGCCGGCCGTGCCGGGGGAGTCCACCAGCTCCGCGAGGACCGCCGCCACGTCGTCCCGGGGGACCGGGCCGAGGCCCGTGCGGGCCTCCAGGCGGACCAGGCCCGTCCCCGCGTCGTCCGTCAGCATGCCGGGGCGCAGAACCGTCCACTCCAGGCCCGTACGGGACCGGATCGCGTCGTCCGCGGCGCCCTTCGCCCGCAGATAGGCGTCGAAGACCTCGTCGCCCGGGCGGCCGGCGTCCGCGCCCATCGACGACACGACCACGAAGCGCCGGACCCCGGCCCGCTCGGCCGCGTCCGCGAACAGCACCGCCGCCGCCCGGTCCACCGTCTCCTTGCGGGCCGCCCCGCCCTCCGCGCCCGCGCCCGCCGCGAAGACCGCCGCGTCCGCGCCCCGCAGGACCTCCGCGACCTGCTCCACCGGCGCCGACTCCAGGTCCAGCACCACCGGCTCCGCGCCCGCCGCCCGCAGGTCCGCCGCCTGCTCCGGGCGGCGGATCAGCCCCACCGGCTCGTGCCCGCCCGCCGCGAGCAGCCGCTCCAGGCGCAGGGCGATCCGACCGTGTCCTCCAGCGATGACGATGCGCATGCTCCGACCGTACGGCTCAGCGGGCCGCCTGGCCTCCCGGGTCGGAGCGCGCCTGCCGGGGCAGGTCCAGCGCCGCCGCCGAGTCGCAGTACTCCCGCACCGCGCTCGTCCGCGCCACCACCCGCCCCCGGTGCACCACGATCCGGCTGTACGCCAGCGACAGCACGCCCGCCAGCCGCTCGCCCCGCACCGCCACCAGCTCCGCCGGGAAACCGGCCTCCACCCGCACCTCCGGCAGGCCCATCGCCTCCCGCGCCCGGGCGCTCACCGCCCCGTACGCCTCCGCCGGCCCCAGCCCCTCCACCGACGCCAGCAGGAAGGCCGCCTCCAGCGGGTCCCCGCGCCCCACCGGGTTCGCCGTGTCCCGCAGCGCGCCGCTCCCGGCCGCCAGCCGCACCCCCGCCGCCCGCAGCAGCCGCACCGGGGCCGTACCCCGCCGCTCCGTCCCCGCGCAGCCGCCCTGCGGCAGGCAGACCACCGTCACGCCCGCCGCCGCCAGCCGGTCCGCCGCCCGGCCCGCCACCTCCTCCGGCATCCGGGCGAGCCCCGCGCACGGGCCGATCGCCACCCCGGGCCGCAGCCCGCCCGCCATCGCCGCGAACCGGGCCAGCCGCGCCGGGTCGTCGCCGTCCGTGTGCAGGTCCACCGGCACCCCGTGCTCGGCCGCGACCTCCAGCACCGCCTCCACGTACCCCGCCGGGTCCGGGTCCAGGTCCGGGCAGCCGCCGACCACCCCGGCGCCCATCTTCACCGCGTCCCGCAGCATCGCGAGCCCGTCCGCGCCCGCCGCGCCGGTCAGCAGCCGCGGCACCGCCACGGCCGTCAGCTCCGCCAGGCCGTGCAGCGAGCGCCGGGCCTGGAGGACGGCCTCCAGCGGCCCGAGCGCGTCCACGCCGCCGATCCGCACATGGGCCCGCAGCGCCGTCGCCCCGTGCCCGAGCTGGAGCAGCGCCGCCTCGGTGGCCCGCCGCCGCACCTCCTCGGGGGCGTACGAGACCGGGCCGGGGCTCTCGGCGGACAGCGCGGTGTCGGCGTGGGCGTGCGGCTCGGCCGGCGCCGGCAGCAGCAGATAGCCGGCCAGGTCCACCCGGGCGCCGGCGGTGCTGAGGCTGCCCGCGGTGCCGACGGCCTCGATCCGGCCCCGCACCAGCCGTACGTCCACGGTCCGCCCGTCGGTGAGCCGCGCGTTCGACAGCAGGAGCGCGTGCGCGTCCTCGGTGGCCGCGCCGCCCCCGTCGTCCGAGGGCTGACGGGGCTGCTTGCTGTCGGCCGACATCGGGCTCCTCACCAAGTCACCAAGATCGAGATCACGCAGCGTGGGGCAGAGCCTAGGGGCGGGCGCCGCCGCCTTCGAGAAGGAGCGCAATAGTCGTACCGATGAGTGCACGAGTGGCGTACGGGGCGGGGGCGGCGCCCCGGGCGGGCGGCCCGGCGAAACGGATTTGGGTGATGGGCCGCAGACCGTGTAATGTCTTCCTCGCTCGCCCCAATAGCTCAGTCGGCAGAGCGTCTCCATGGTAAGGAGAAGGTCTACGGTTCGATTCCGTATTGGGGCTCTGGTGACGGGAATCCCGCCTTCGGGCGGGGATCCCGACATCAAAGCGGTGTAGCTCAGTCGGTAGAGCAAGCGGCTCATAATCGCTGTGTCACCGGTTCAAGTCCGGTCACCGCTACACACGGTAGCCGATTGTGGGGTCGGTCCTGCGATCGGCTACTCTTTCATGTCCCCCCGAACTTTCCGGAGCGCGGGGGTGCGCCCATCCATCCATCCGTCCGTCAAGGAGCACTCACGTGGCTGCCACCGACGTCCGCCCGAAGATCACGCTGGCCTGCGTGGAGTGCAAGGAGCGGAACTACATCACCAAGAAGAACCGGCGTAACAACCCGGACCGTCTTGAGATGAAGAAGCACTGCCCCCGCTGCAACTCGCACACCGCGCACCGCGAGACGCGCTAGTCAGGCTCGTTCGACGAGGCCGTCCCCAACCGGGGGCGGCCTCGCGGCGTTTGTCGGCAACAATCCTGGAGGTACCGAGGCATGGCGCTCGACCAGTCCTTCGTGGGCCGGACCTATCCGCCCACCGCGCCCTACGAGGTCGGCCGCGAGAAGATCCGCGAATTCGCCGAGGCGATCGGCGACGCCAATCCCGCCTACACCGATCCCGAGGCGGCCAAGGAACTCGGTCACCCCGATGTGATCGCCCCGCCGACTTTCGTGTTCGCCATCACCTTCAAGGCCGCCGGCCTGGTGATCGAGGACCCGCAGCTCGGCCTCGACTACAGCCGCGTCGTCCACGGCGACCAGAAGTTCGCGTACACCCGGCCCGTCCGCGCCGGCGACCGCCTCGCGGTCACCTCGACCATCGAGGCGATCAAGTCGCTGGCCGGCAACGACATCCTGGACATCCGCGGCGAGGTCCACGACGAGACCGGCGAGCACGTCGTCACCGCCTGGACCAAGCTCGTCTCCCGCGCCCCCGAGGAGGCCTGACCATGACCGCGAAGATCGCCTACGACGAGGTCGAGGCCGGCACCGAGCTGCCCGCGCAGACCTTCCCCGTGACCCGCGCCACCCTCGTCCGGTACGCGGGCGCCTCCGGGGACTTCAACCCGATCCACTGGAACGAGAAGTTCGCCGTCGAGGTCGGGCTCCCGGACGTCATCGCCCACGGCATGTTCACCATGGCCGAGGCGATCCGCGTCGTCACCGACTGGGTCGGCGACCCCGCCGCCGTCGTCGAGTACGGCGTCCGCTTCACCAAGCCCGTCGTCGTCCCCAACGACGACGCCGGCGCCGTGATCGAGGTCTCGGCCAAGGTCGGCGCCAAGCTGGACGACGGCCTCGTCCGGGTCGACCTGACGGCGACCAGCGCGGGCCAGAAGGTGCTGGGGATGAGCCGGGCCGTCGTACGCCTGGCCTGACCGGCGCCTCCGGTCAGGAGGGCGAAGGCACTCACGTGAGTACCCTTGGGCCCGTGCAGCAGCTCAAGGACGCCCCCCTCGCCCCCCTGACCACCTTCCGGCTCGGCGGCCCCGCCACCCGACTCGTCACGGCCACCACCGACGACGAGGTGATCGCCGCCGTCCGCGAGGCCGACGCGGCCGGGACCCCGCTGCTGATCATCGGCGGCGGCTCCAACCTGGTCATCGCCGACAAGGGCTTCGACGGCACCGCCCTGCACATCGCCACCACCGGCTTCTCCCTCGACGGGACCCGCCTGGAGCTCGCCGCCGGCGAGGTCTGGACGGACGCCGTCGCCCGGACCGTCGAGGCCGGGCTCGCCGGGATCGAATGCCTCGCCGGCATCCCCGGATCCGCCGGCGCCACCCCGATCCAGAACGTCGGCGCCTACGGCCAGGACGTCTCCGCCACCCTCACCGAGGTCGTCGCCTACGACCGCCGGACCGACGAGACCGTCACCCTCACCAACGCCGCGTGCGCCTTCTCGTACCGGCACAGCCTCTTCAAGGACCACCCCGACCGGTACGTCGTGCTCCGCGTCCGCTTCGCGCTGGAGGACGCCGGCGGGCTCTCCGCGCCGATCGCCTACCCGGAGACCGCCCGCGCCCTCGGCGTCGAGGCCGGTGACCGGGTGCCGCTCGCCCACGCGCGGGAGACCGTCCTCAAGCTCCGGGCCGGCAAGGGCATGGTCCTCGACCCCGAGGACCACGACACCTGGTCCGCCGGCTCCTTCTTCACCAACCCGATCCTCACGGCGGAGGAGTACGAGACCTTCCTCACGCGCGTCGCCGACCGGCTCGGCCCCGACGTCACCCCGCCCGCCTTCCCGGCCGGCGACGGCCGCACCAAGACCTCCGCCGCCTGGCTCATCGACCGGGCCGGCTTCACCAAGGGGTACGGCTCCGGGCCCGCCCGGATCTCCACCAAGCACACCCTCGCCCTCACCAACCGCGGCGAGGCGACCACCGAGGACCTGCTCGCCCTCGCCCGCGAGGTCGTCGCCGGCGTGCGCGCCGCCTTCGGCGTCACCCTCGTCAACGAACCCGTGACGGTCGGCGTCAGCCTGTAGTCACCGGCACCGCACCCGGCCCCGGCACCCGCCCCGACGCCGTCGGCACCGGTGACGCCAGCCAGTCGTCCACGCCCGCCAGCAGCTTCCGGCGCACGTCCTCCGGCGCCGCCGAGGCCCGGACCGACTGGCGGGCCAGCTCCGCCAGCTCCGCGTCCGTGAAACCGTGGTGCCGGCGGGCGATCTCGTACTGGGCCGCCAGCCGGGAGCCGAAGAGCAGCGGGTCGTCGGCGCCCAGCGCCATCGGCACGCCCGCCGCGAAGAGGGTGCGCAGCGGGACGTCCTCGGGCCTCTCGTACACGCCCAGCGCCACGTTGGACGCCGGGCACACCTCGCAGGTCACGCCGCGCTCGGCGAGCTTCCGCAGCAGCCGCTCGTCCTCCGCCGCCCGCACGCCGTGCCCGACGCGGGCCGCCCGCAGGTCGTCCAGGCAGTCCCGGACCGACGCGGGACCGGTCAGCTCGCCGCCGTGCGGGGCGGCCAGCAGACCGCCGTCGCGGGCGATCGCGAAGGCCCGGTCGAAGTCCCGGGCCATGCCCCGGCGCTCGTCGTTGGACAGCCCGAAGCCCACCACGCCCCGGTCCGCGTACCGCACCGCGAGCCGGGCCAGCGTGCGCGCCTCCAGCGGGTGCTTCATGCGGTTCGCCGCGACCAGCACCCGCATCCCGAGGCCGGTCTCCCGGGAGGCCGCGTCGACCGCGTCCAGGATGACCTCCAGGGCCGGGATGAGACCGCCGAGGTGGGGCGCGTAGGAGGTCGGGTCGACCTGGATCTCCAGCCACCCCGAGCCGTCCCGCACGTCCTCCTGGGCCGCCTCCCGCACCAGCCGCTGGATGTCCTCGGGGGAGCGCAGGCAGGAGCGGGCGATGTCGTACAGGCGCTGGAAGCGGAACCAGCCGCGCTCGTCGGTGGCCCGCAGCTGCGGCGGCGTACCGCCCTTCAGCGCCTCCGGGAGGTGGACCCCGTACTTGTCGGCCAGTTCGAGGAGGGTCGAGGGCCGCATCGAACCGGTGAAGTGCAGGTGCAGGTGGGCCTTGGGCAACAGGGTGAGATCGCGGGGGTGCTCCATTGGCCGATCCTGCCTTACCCGAACGGCGGTATGCACGGCGATTCCCCGATCGGTACCCGTCCGAACGCAGAAACGGGCCCCGGTTCCACTGGAACCGGGGCCCGTCCCTCGGGGCGGGGAGGCTCAGTCGCGGGCCTCGGCCAGCAGCTTCTGGATCCGGGACACGCCCTCGACCAGGTCCTCGTCGCCGAGCGCGTACGACAGGCGCAGGTAGCCGGGGGTGCCGAAGGCCTCACCGGGGACGACCGCGACCTCGGCCTCGTCCAGGATCAGCGCGGCCAGCTCGACCGAGTTCTGCGGGCGCTTGCCGCGGATCTCCTTGCCGATCAGCTCCTTCACCGACGGGTACGCGTAGAACGCGCCCTCCGGGGTCGGGCAGAAGACGCCGTCGATCTCGTTGAGCATCCGGACGATCGTCTGGCGGCGGCGGTCGAAGGCGGTGCGCATCTCGGCGACCGCGTCCAGGTTCCCGGAGACGGCGGCGAGCGCGGCGACCTGGGCCACGTTGGAGACGTTGGAGGTGGCGTGCGACTGGAGGTTCGTCGCGGCCTTCACCACGTCCTTCGGGCCCACGATCCACCCGACGCGCCAGCCGGTCATCGCGTACGTCTTGGCGACGCCGTTGACCACGATGCACTTGTCGCGCAGCTCCGGCACGATCGCCGGCAGAGAGGTGAACGTCGCGTCGCCGTAGACCAGGTGCTCGTAGATCTCGTCGGTGAGGACCCACAGGCCGTGCTCGACGGCCCAGCGGCCGATCGCCTCGGCGTCGGCCTCGCTGTAGACGGCGCCGGTCGGGTTCGACGGCGACACGAAGAGGACGACCTTGGTCCGCTCGGTGCGGGCCGCCTCCAGCTGCTCCACCGACACGCGGTAGCCGGTCGTCTCGTCGGCGACGACCTCCACCGGGACGCCGCCGGCGAGGCGGATCGACTCCGGGTAGGTGGTCCAGTACGGGGCGGGGACGATGACCTCGTCGCCCGGGTCGAGGATCGCGGCGAACGCCTCGTAGATCGCCTGCTTGCCGCCGTTGGTCACCAGGACCTGGGAGGCGTCGATCTCGTAGCCGGAGTCGCGGAGCGTCTTGGCGGCGATCGCGGCCTTCAGCTCGGGCAGGCCGCCGGCCGGCGTGTACCGGTGGTACTTCGGGTTCTTGCAGGCCTCGACGGCCGCGTCGACGATGTAGTCCGGGGTCGGGAAGTCGGGCTCGCCGGCGCCGAAACCGATCACCGGGCGCCCGGCGGCCTTGAGGGCCTTGGCCTTGGCGTCGACGGCGAGGGTGGCGGACTCGGAGATCGCACCGATCCGGGCGGAGACCCGACGCTCGGTGGGAGGGGTAGCAGCGCTCATACCCGCCATCGTCCCAGACCGTTTCCCGGCCCGGCACACAGGTTTCAGGGAGCGGACAGGACCGGTCGGCAACGGTCGGGAAGAGGCCCGTCGGCAGGTCGCCGCGGTTCCTGTTCGACGGGAGGCCCCCGGACCACGTACACTCTCTCCTCGTTGGCCCGCACCGATCCGATCACCGATGGGGTAGGTTGGGGGACACCGCAAAGGGTCGTAGCTCAATTGGTAGAGCACCGGTCTCCAAAACCGGCGGTTGGGGGTTCAAGTCCCTCCGGCCCTGCTACACACACCGCCAGGTTGTGTGCGCATGTACGTACTTCATTGCACCGCCGTGCGGCTCCACCCGGGCGCGGCACGGCCACGACCCGGAATCAGGTGAGAGATCGTGACGGACGCCGTTGGCTCCATCGACATGCCTGATGCCGAAGACGACGCGTCTCCGGAGTCGAAGAAGAAGGGCCGCAAGGGCGGCAAGCGCGGGAAGAAGGGCCCCCTGGGCCGTCTCGCCGTTTTCTACCGCCAGATCGTCGCGGAGCTCCGCAAGGTCGTCTGGCCCACGCGGAGCCAGCTGACGTCGTACACGACCGTCGTGATCATCTTCGTGGTCGTGATGATCGGTCTGGTCACCGTGATTGACTTTGGCTTCCAGGAAGCAGTCAAGTACGTCTTCGGCTGACTTTTTGTTCCACCCCATCTGTATCGCAGGAAGAAGCAGCCACCGTGTCTGACGCGAACCTGAACGACGCCTTCGAGTCCGAGCCCGCCGAGGACGAGCTGGACGCCATCGAGGCCGCCGACGAGGACGAGGACCAGGCCGAGGCTGCGGACGCCGCGGCGGACGAGACCGCCGAGGACTCCGCCGTCGAGGACGAGGTGTCCGAGTCCGCCGACGAGGTCGAGGAGACCGACGAGGACGAGGCGGACCAGGCTGCCGACGCGGCCGAGACCGCCGACGCCAAGGACGCGGTCGAGGACGCCGAGGAGGAGGCCGAGCCGGCCGCCCCCGTCGACCCGGTCGCCGCGCTCCGCGAGGAGCTGCGCACCCTGCCCGGCGAGTGGTACGTCATCCACACCTACGCGGGCTACGAGAAGCGCGTGAAGGCGAACCTGGAGCAGCGCGCCGTCTCGCTCAACGTCGAGGACTTCATCTACCAGGCCGAGGTGCCCGAGGAAGAGATCGTCCAGATCAAGGGCGGCGAGCGGAAGAACGTCAAGCAGAACAAGCTCCCCGGCTACGTCCTCGTCCGCATGGACCTGACGAACGAGTCCTGGGGCGTCGTCCGCAACACGCCCGGCGTCACCGGCTTCGTGGGCAACGCCTACGACCCGTACCCGCTGACCCTGGACGAGATCGTCAAGATGCTCGCCCCGGAGGCCGAGGAGAAGGCCGCCCGCGAGGCCGCCGAGGCCGAGGGCAAGCCGGCTCCGGCCCGCAAGCTGGAGGTCCAGGTCCTCGACTTCGAGGTCGGCGACTCGGTCACCGTCACCGACGGCCCCTTCGCCACCCTCCAGGCCACGATCAACGAGATCAACCCGGACTCGAAGAAGGTCAAGGGCCTCGTCGAGATCTTCGGCCGCGAGACCCCGGTCGAGCTGAGCTTCGACCAGATCCAGAAGAACTGATCGTTCTTCTCGATCCACACGAGTTTCCGAACAGGTCAGAGGGGCTGCCACAGCCCCTCTGACCTGCTCGGTTTTTGGACGCGCAGCTATACCCGTTATCGTTGTGCGGTATGCCTCCATCCGGATGACCGGATGGATCGGCTGAAAACTCTCACTAGGACCCGGAGAGAGCTATGCCTCCCAAGAAGAAGAAGGTCACGGGGCTTATCAAGCTCCAGATCAACGCCGGTGCGGCCAACCCGGCCCCGCCGGTCGGCCCCGCGCTCGGTCAGCACGGCGTCAACATCATGGAGTTCTGCAAGGCCTACAACGCCGCGACCGAGTCGCAGCGTGGCTGGGTGATCCCGGTGGAGATCACGGTCTACGAGGACCGTTCCTTCACCTTCATCACCAAGACTCCGCCGGCCGCCAAGATGATCCTCAAGGCCGCGGGTGTGGAGAAGGGCTCCGGCGAGCCGCACAAGACCAAGGTCGCCAAGATCACCGAGGCGCAGGTCCGCGAGATCGCCACCACCAAGATGCCCGACCTCAACGCGAACGACCTGGACGCCGCGTCGAAGATCATCGCCGGCACCGCCCGTTCCATGGGCATCACGGTCGAGGGCTGATCACCCCCCCTCGTGACCGCAGTGGTAGGACCAGCGCTTGGTCCGCACCACGACTCCACACCTGAGACAACACAGGAGCAGCAGTGAAGCGCAGCAAGTCCCTCCGCGCTGCGGACGCCAAGATCGACCGGGAGAAGCTCTACGCCCCGCTCGAGGCCGTCCGCCTTGCCAAGGAGACCTCCACCACGAAGTTCGACGGCACCGTCGAGGTCGCCTTCCGCCTGGGTGTCGACCCGCGCAAGGCCGACCAGATGGTCCGTGGCACCGTGAACCTCCCGCACGGCACCGGCAAGACCGCCCGGGTCCTGGTCTTCGCGACCGGTGAGCGTGCCGAGGCCGCGGTCGCCGCGGGCGCCGACATCGTCGGCTCCGACGAGCTGATCGACGAGATCGCCAAGGGCAACCGCCTGAACGAGTTCGACGCCGTGGTCGCCACCCCGGACCTCATGGGCAAGGTCGGCCGCCTCGGCCGCGTGCTCGGTCCGCGTGGTCTCATGCCGAACCCGAAGACCGGCACCGTCACCCCCGATGTCGCCAAGGCTGTCAACGACATCAAGGGCGGCAAGATCGAGTTCCGCGTCGACAAGCACTCGAACCTGCACTTCATCATCGGCAAGACGTCCTTCGACGACACGCAGCTGGTGGAGAACTACGGCGCGGCCCTGGAGGAGATCCTCCGTCTGAAGCCGTCCGCCGCCAAGGGCCGGTACATCAAGAAGGCCGCCATCAGCACCACGATGGGCCCCGGCATCCCGGTCGACTCGAACCGCACCCGCAACCTCCTCGTCGAGGAGGACCCGGCCGCGGTCTGAGCCCTTCCGGCTCGGTAGCAGTCAGTCCTGAAAGCCGCCCCCCGTTCCTCTCCGGAGGAACGGGGGGCGGCTTTTATTGCGTCTCCGCTGTCGTAGGCGTGCGTTACGGTTCAAGAGAACGCAAAGACGATGATCAAGGGGTGGGGAACACCTATGGGCAAGTCGACCTGGAAGCGCGCGGGCGTCGCGCTCACCGCCGCGGGCCTCGTGGCGGGACTCGCGGGCTGCAACGACGACGGCAAGACGGGCGCCAAGTCCGGCGGCGCCGGTGACGTGACGCAGGTCCTGAAGGCCGCTTTCGAGAAGACCTCCGAGGCCAAGGCCGCCAAGATCCACATGACGCTCACCATGCCGGCCGGCATGGAGGGCGGCGGCACCATGGAGATGACCGGTGTCCAGGGCTGGGACCCCGCCCTCATGGACATCACGGTCAAGGGCTCCATGCTCTCCGCCGCCGCCGGTGCCGGCGGGCCGGAGCAGATGCGCATGCTCATGCTCGACAACGTCATGTACATGGACATGGGCGCCGAGCAGGCCGCCAAGCTCGACGGCAAGCGCTGGATGAAGTTCGACCTCAAGGGCATCGCCGAGGCGTCCGGCGACAAGAACCTCCAGAAGTCCATGACGGGCGGCATGGAGAACATGAACCAGGACCCGGCCAAGCAGCTGGCCCTGCTCCTGGACTCGCCGAACCTCAAGCACGTCGGCGCGGAGAAGGTCGGCGGGGTCGAGGCCCAGCACTACAAGGGCACGCTCACCCTGGAGCAGATGGTCGACGCCAACACGTCCTTCGACGTCCTCTCCGAGCAGGAGCGCAAGGAGCTCGTCGACGGGGTGAAGAAGGCCGGCATCACCGCGTACGACACCGAGGTCTGGGTCGACGGGAACGGCTACCCGGTGAAGATGGACGTCGGCATGAAGATGCCGCAGGGCACCGTGAAGATGGTCGCCGAGTACTCCGACTACGGCACCAAGGCCGCCGTCCAGGCCCCGCCGGCCAAGGACACGGTCGACCTCTTCCAGATGCTCAAGGACGCCGGCCAGGCCATGAAGGACGCCGACGCCGCTCAGGGCTGATTTGCCCCGGACGGACGACGTCACGTACTCTTCCACAGAAGCCAAAGACCGCTGGTCGTTGCTGTGCCCTTACCGGGTGCGGTGGCCGAAGGATCCGTTGACAACGGACGACCCGCGCAGGTGACTGTGGAGAGTTCCCGGATGTTCCGTCCGGTCGAGCTGAGCCCCGTGCGCCTGCGCCCGGGGCGTTTTCGTTTGTTCAGCCCCTTCTGAGCGGTCCTCATCACCCGGAAGGAGGCGAACGCACTATGCCGACGCCCAACAAGGCTGCATCGGTGGCCGAGCTCACGGACCAGTTCCGCAGCTCCAACGCCGCCGTGCTGACCGAGTACCGGGGTCTCACCGTGGCGCAGCTCAAGACGCTGCGTCGCTCGCTCGGTGAGAACGCCCAGTACGCCGTGGTGAAGAACACGCTGACCAAGATTGCGGCCAACGAGGCCGGGATCACCGCACTGGACGAGCACTTCGCTGGTCCGACCGCGGTCGCCTTCGTCACCGGTGACCCGGTGGAGTCGGCGAAGGCCCTGCGTGACTTCGCCAAGGAGAACCCGAACCTCATCATCAAGGCCGGTGTCCTTGACGGTAAGGCTCTCTCCGCCGACGACATCAAGAAGCTTGCGGACCTCGAGTCCCGCGAGGTTCTGCTCAGCAAGCTGGCCGGCGCCTTCAAGGGCAAGCAGTCTCAGGCTGCTCAGCTCTTCCAGGCTCTGCCGTCGAAGCTCGTCCGCACCGTGGACGCGCTCCGTGCCAAGCAGGCCGAGCAGGGCGGTGCCGAGTAATTCGGCTCGCGCATTGATCCGCGCCGCCTAGTGCGCGGGTCGTAGCGGGCCGTTACGCCCGCCTCTATAGACACATCGGCACCTGCCGAATTAGTGGAAGGATCGCCCATCATGGCGAAGCTCTCTCAGGACGACCTCCTCGCCCAGTTCGAGGAGATGACCCTCATCGAGCTCTCCGAGTTCGTGAAGGCCTTCGAGGAGAAGTTCGACGTCACCGCCGCCGCGGCCGTCGCCGTTGCCGCCCCCGCCGCCGGTGGTGGCGACGCTGCCGGTGCCGCCGAGGAGCAGGACGAGTTCGACGTCATCCTCGAGGGTGCCGGCGACAAGAAGATCCAGGTCATCAAGGTCGTGCGCGAGCTCACCTCCCTGGGCCTCAAGGAGGCCAAGGACCTCGTCGACGGCACCCCGAAGCCGGTCCTCGAGAAGGTCGCGAAGGAGGCCGCCGAGAAGGCTGCCGAGTCCCTCAAGGCCGCCGGCGCCACCGTCACGGTCAAGTAAGACCGTTTCGGCTCGCTGAGCTGACTCTCGCCCCCGTGTAACGCGGAGGCACCGAAAGGCGATCATCCATCTGGGTGGTCGCCTTTCGGCGTTCCCGGGACCCGCGTGGCGGGGGTCCCGCGGGCCTCCGGAAGCGGAGTATGGTGATCTTCGCCGTGCGCCGCACACCGGCGGGGGCCTTGACGAACGGCACGCCGCGCGCAATTCTCAGGACGCGTCGTCACAACGATCCGTTTCCGAGGCATGGATCGACGACCGAACGGGCAGTATCGAGGTGCGCCGCACGGCGCGAGTACCGCGGAGTTGAGAGCAACGAGGGTCGCGCAGCAGTCGCCCTGGACATCAGTGAGCCAAGTGGCTACACTGACCCTTTGCGCTGCCTGTTAGCTGCCCCCTGCCCGTCACCAGGGGCATACCTTCGCATCAGCTTCGTGGACCGACCCCGTCTGACCTGGTCTTTTGGCCACTTCAGGAAACGTCTGCCGTGAAGCGTTGCTGGGGACCGGTACGCGCGTAGTGAGTCCGAGCCCTCGGAAGGACCCCCTCTTGGCCGCCTCGCGCAACGCCTCGAACAACATGAACACCGGCGCAAGCACCGCCCCGCTGCGCATCTCCTTTGCAAAGATCAAGGAGCCCCTCGAGGTTCCGAACCTCCTCGCGCTGCAGACCGAGAGCTTTGACTGGCTGCTCGGCAACGCCGCCTGGAAGGCTCGCGTCGAGGCTGCTCTCGAGTCGGGACAGGACGTCCCCACGAAGTCCGGTCTGGAGGAGATCTTCGAGGAGATCTCCCCGATCGAGGACTTCTCCGGGTCGATGTCGCTGACCTTCCGCGACCACCGCTTCGAGCCGCCGAAGAACTCCATCGACGAGTGCAAGGACCGTGACTTCACGTACGGCGCCCCGCTCTTCGTCACCGCCGAGTTCACCAACAACGAGACCGGCGAGATCAAGTCCCAGACGGTCTTCATGGGCGACTTCCCGCTCATGACCAACAAGGGCACCTTCGTCATCAACGGCACCGAGCGTGTCGTCGTGTCGCAGCTCGTCCGCTCGCCGGGCGTCTACTTCGACTCCTCCATCGACAAGACGTCCGACAAGGACATCTTCTCCGCCAAGATCATCCCGTCCCGGGGTGCCTGGCTGGAGATGGAGATCGACAAGCGCGACCTCGTCGGCGTCCGCATCGACCGCAAGCGCAAGCAGTCGGTCACCGTCCTCCTGAAGGCCCTCGGCTGGACCACCGAGCAGATCCTCCAGGAGTTCGGCGAGTACGAGTCCATGCGCGCCACCCTGGAGAAGGACCACACCCAGGGCCAGGACGACGCGCTGCTCGACATCTACCGCAAGCTCCGTCCGGGCGAGCCGCCGACCCGCGAGGCCGCGCAGACCCTGCTGGAGAACCTGTACTTCAACCCGAAGCGCTACGACCTGGCCAAGGTCGGCCGCTACAAGGTCAACAAGAAGCTGGGCGCCGACGCCCCGCTGGACGCCGGGATCCTGACCGTCGAGGACATCATCGCGACGATCAAGTACCTGGTGAAGCTGCACGCCGGCGAGACCGAGACGGTCGGCGACAACGGTTCCTCGATCGTCGTCGAGACCGACGACATCGACCACTTCGGCAACCGCCGCCTGCGCAACGTCGGCGAGCTCATCCAGAACCAGGTCCGTACGGGTCTCGCCCGTATGGAGCGGGTCGTGCGCGAGCGCATGACCACCCAGGACGTCGAGGCGATCACGCCGCAGACCCTGATCAACATCCGGCCGGTCGTCGCCTCCATCAAGGAGTTCTTCGGCACCAGCCAGCTGTCCCAGTTCATGGACCAGAACAACCCGCTCTCGGGTCTGACGCACAAGCGTCGTCTGTCCGCGCTGGGCCCCGGTGGTCTCTCCCGTGAGCGGGCCGGCTTCGAGGTCCGAGACGTGCACCCGTCCCACTACGGACGCATGTGCCCGATCGAGACCCCCGAAGGCCCGAACATCGGTCTGATCGGTTCGCTCGCCTCGTACGGCCGCGTCAACGCGTTCGGCTTCATCGAGACGCCGTACCGCAAGGTCGTCGACGGCCAGGTCACCGACGAGGTCGACTACGTCACCGCCGACGAGGAGGACCGGTTCGTCATCGCGCAGGCCAACGCCGCGCTCGACGACGACCTCCGCTTCACCGAGAACCGCGTCCTCGTCCGCAAGCGTGGCGGCGAGGTCGACTACGTCGAGCCCGCCGACGTGGACTACATGGACGTCTCGCCGCGCCAGATGGTGTCGGTCGCGACCGCCATGATCCCGTTCCTCGAGCACGACGACGCCAACCGCGCCCTCATGGGCGCGAACATGATGCGCCAGGCCGTCCCGCTCATCAAGGCGGAGGCCCCGCTCGTCGGCACCGGCATGGAGTACCGCTGCGCCACCGACGCCGGCGACGTCCTCAAGGCCGAGAAGTCCGGTGTCATCCAGGAGCTGTCGGCCGACTACATCACGGTCGCCAACGACGACGGCACGTACAACACGTACCGCCTGCACAAGTTCTCCCGGTCGAACCAGGGCACCTCGGTCAACCAGAAGGTCGTCGTCGCCGAGGGCGACCACGTCATCGAGGGCCAGGTCCTCGCCGACGGTCCGGCCACCGAGAACGGCGAGATGGCGCTGGGCAAGAACCTGCTCGTCGCGTTCATGCCGTGGGAGGGCCACAACTACGAGGACGCGATCATCCTGTCGCAGCGCCTCGTCCAGGACGACGTCCTCTCCTCGATCCACATCGAGGAGCACGAGGTCGACGCCCGTGACACCAAGCTCGGCCCCGAGGAGATCACCCGGGACATCCCGAACGTCTCCGAGGAGGTCCTCGCCGACCTCGACGAGCGCGGCATCATCCGCATCGGTGCCGAGGTCGTCGCCGGCGACATCCTGGTCGGCAAGGTCACGCCCAAGGGCGAGACCGAGCTGACCCCGGAGGAGCGCCTGCTCCGCGCGATCTTCGGCGAGAAGGCCCGTGAGGTCCGCGACACCTCGCTGAAGGTCCCGCACGGCGAGACCGGCAAGGTCATCGGCGTCCGCGTCTTCGACCGCGAGGAGGGCGACGAGCTTCCCCCGGGCGTGAACCAGCTGGTCCGCGTCTACGTCGCCCAGAAGCGCAAGATCACCGACGGTGACAAGCTCGCCGGCCGCCACGGCAACAAGGGTGTCATCTCCAAGATCCTCCCGATCGAGGACATGCCCTTCCTCGAGGACGGCACCCCGGTCGACATCATCCTCAACCCGCTGGGTGTCCCGTCCCGAATGAACCCGGGACAGGTCCTGGAGATCCACCTCGGCTGGCTCGCCAGCCGCGGCTGGGACGTCTCCGGCCTCGCGGACGAGTGGGCGCAGCGCCTCCAGGCCATCGGCGCCGACTCCGTCGCCCCCGGCACCAACGTCGCGACCCCGGTCTTCGACGGTGCCCGTGAGGACGAGCTCGCCGGCCTGCTCCAGCACACCATCCCGAACCGCGACGGCGAGCGCATGGTGCTCCCGTCCGGCAAGGCGCGCCTGTTCGACGGCCGCTCCGGCGAGCCGTTCCCGGACCCGATCTCGGTCGGGTACATGTACATCCTCAAGCTGCACCACCTGGTCGACGACAAGCTGCACGCCCGTTCGACCGGTCCGTACTCGATGATCACCCAGCAGCCGCTGGGTGGTAAGGCCCAGTTCGGTGGTCAGCGCTTCGGTGAGATGGAGGTGTGGGCGCTGGAGGCTTACGGCGCCGCGTACGCCCTCCAGGAGCTGCTGACGATCAAGTCCGACGACGTGACCGGCCGCGTGAAGGTCTACGAGGCCATCGTCAAGGGCGAGAACATCCCTGAGCCCGGCATCCCCGAGTCCTTCAAGGTGCTCATCAAGGAGATGCAGTCCCTGTGCCTCAACGTGGAGGTGCTGTCCTCGGACGGCATGTCCATCGAGATGCGCGACACCGACGAGGACGTCTTCCGCGCAGCGGAGGAGCTCGGCATCGACCTGTCCCGGCGCGAGCCGAGCAGCGTCGAAGAGGTCTGACGGGAGTCCGGCGGGCCTTGAGTGATCAAGGCCCGCCGGCCCCAGGACCCCCGTATCAGACCCCACAGCCTTACAACCCTGAGAGGGATTGACGCATAGTGCTCGACGTCAACTTCTTCGACGAGCTCCGGATCGGTCTGGCCACCGCTGACGACATCCGTCAGTGGAGCCACGGCGAGGTCAAGAAGCCGGAGACCATCAACTACCGCACCCTGAAGCCCGAGAAGGACGGACTCTTCTGCGAGAAGATCTTCGGTCCGACCCGGGACTGGGAGTGCTACTGCGGCAAGTACAAGCGCGTCCGCTTCAAGGGCATCATCTGCGAGCGGTGTGGCGTCGAGGTCACCCGCGCCAAGGTGCGCCGTGAGCGGATGGGCCACATCGAGCTGGCCGCTCCCGTCACCCACATCTGGTACTTCAAGGGCGTTCCGTCGCGTCTGGGCTACCTGCTCGACCTCGCCCCGAAGGACCTCGAGAAGGTCATCTACTTCGCGGCGTACATGATCACGTACGTCGACGACGAGCGCCGTACCCGCGACCTGCCGTCGCTGGAGGCCCACGTCTCCGTCGAGCGCCAGCAGATCGAGCAGCGCCGCGACTCCGACCTGGAGAACCGCGCCAAGAAGCTCGAGTCCGACCTGGCCGAGCTGGAGGCCGAGGGCGCCAAGGCCGACGTGCGCCGCAAGGTGCGCGAGGGTGCCGAGCGCGAGATGAAGCAGCTGCGCGACCGCGCGCAGCGCGAGATCGACCGTCTGGACGAGGTCTGGTCCCGCTTCAAGAACCTCAAGGTCCAGGACCTGGAGGGCGACGAGCTCCTCTACCGCGAGCTGCGTGACCGCTTCGGCACGTACTTCGACGGCTCGATGGGTGCCGCGGCGCTGCAGAAGCGCCTGGAGTCCTTCGACCTGGAGGAGGAGGCGGAGAAGCTCCGCGAGATCATCCGCACCGGCAAGGGCCAGAAGAAGACCCGTGCGCTCAAGCGCCTCAAGGTCGTCTCCGCGTTCCTGCAGACCGCGAACAGCCCCAAGGGCATGGTTCTGGACTGCGTGCCGGTCATCCCGCCGGACCTCCGTCCGATGGTGCAGCTCGACGGTGGCCGCTTCGCGACCTCCGACCTGAACGACCTGTACCGCCGTGTGATCAACCGCAACAACCGTCTGAAGCGTCTGCTCGACCTCGGTGCCCCCGAGATCATCGTGAACAACGAGAAGCGGATGCTCCAGGAGGCGGTCGACGCCCTCTTCGACAACGGCCGTCGCGGTCGCCCGGTGACGGGCCCCGGCAACCGTCCGCTGAAGTCCCTCAGCGACATGCTGAAGGGCAAGCAGGGTCGTTTCCGTCAGAACCTGCTCGGCAAGCGTGTCGACTACTCGGCGCGTTCCGTCATCGTCGTCGGCCCGCAGCTCAAGCTGCACCAGTGCGGTCTGCCGAAGGCCATGGCGCTGGAGCTCTTCAAGCCGTTCGTGATGAAGCGCCTGGTCGACCTGAACCACGCGCAGAACATCAAGTCGGCGAAGCGGATGGTCGAGCGCGGCCGCACGGTCGTGTACGACGTCCTCGAAGAGGTCATCGCCGAGCACCCGGTTCTGCTGAACCGTGCGCCCACCCTGCACCGCCTCGGCATCCAGGCCTTCGAGCCGCAGCTGGTCGAGGGCAAGGCCATCCAGATCCACCCGCTCGTCTGCACCGCCTTCAACGCGGACTTCGACGGTGACCAGATGGCCGTGCACCTGCCGCTGTCCGCGGAGGCGCAGGCCGAGGCCCGCATCCTGATGCTGTCCTCGAACAACATCCTCAAGCCGGCCGACGGCCGTCCGGTGACGATGCCGACCCAGGACATGGTCCTCGGTCTGTTCTTCCTCACCACCGACGGCGAGCTGCGGGACGTCAAGGGCGAGGGCCGTGCGTTCGGCTCCACGGCCGAGGCGATCATGGCGTTCGACGCCGGCGAGCTGTCGCTGCAGTCGCAGATCGACATCCGCTTCCCGATCGGCACCGTCCCGCCGCGCGGCTGGGTCCCCCCGGTCGCGGAGGAGGGCGAGCCGGAGTGGCAGACGGGCGACTCGTTCCGTCTGAAGACCACGCTGGGCCGCGCGCTCTTCAACGAGCTGCTGCCCGAGGACTACCCGTTCGTCGACTACTCGGTGGGCAAGAAGCAGCTCTCCGAGATCGTCAACGACCTGGCGGAGCGCTACCCCAAGGTCATCGTGGCGGCGACGCTCGACAACCTGAAGGCGGCCGGCTTCCACTGGGCGACCCGTTCGGGCGTCACCGTGGCCATCTCCGACGTCGTCGTGCCCGAGGCCAAGAAGGCCATCGTCAAGGGCTACGAGGAGCAGGACGAGAAGGTCCAGAAGCAGTACGAGCGCGGTCTGATCACCAAGGAAGAGCGCACGCAGGAGCTCATCGCGATCTGGACCAAGGCGACCAACGAGGTCGCCGAGGCGATGAACGCGAACTTCCCCAAGACCAACCCCATCTTCATGATGGTCGACTCGGGTGCCCGAGGAAACATGATGCAGATGCGGCAGATCGCGGGTATGCGCGGTCTGGTGTCGAACGCGAAGAACGAGACCATCCCGCGTCCGATCAAGGCGTCCTTCCGCGAGGGTCTGTCCGTCCTCGAGTACTTCATCTCGACGCACGGTGCCCGTAAGGGTCTCGCCGACACCGCCCTGCGTACCGCCGACTCGGGTTACCTGACCCGTCGTCTGGTGGACGTCTCGCAGGACGTGATCATCCGCGAGGAGGACTGCGGCACCGAGCGCGGTCTGAAGCTGCGGATCGCGGCCAAGGACGAGGCCGGTGTCCTGCGGAAGACGGACGACGTCGAGACCTCCGTGTACGCGCGGATGCTCGCCGAGGACGTCGTCGTGGACGGCAAGGTCATCGCGCCGGCCAACGTCGACCTGGGTGACGTGCTCATCGACGCCCTGGTCAACGCGGGCGTCGAGGAGGTCAAGACCCGCTCGGTCCTGACCTGTGAGTCCGCCGTCGGCACCTGTGCCTTCTGCTACGGCCGCTCGCTGGCCACCGGCAAGCTGGTCGACATCGGTGAGGCGGTCGGCATCATCGCCGCCCAGTCCATCGGTGAGCCCGGTACCCAGCTGACGATGCGTACCTTCCACACCGGTGGTGTGGCCGGTGACGACATCACCCAGGGTCTGCCGCGTGTCGTCGAGCTCTTCGAGGCGCGTCAGCCGAAGGGTGTCGCCCCGATCTCCGAGGCGGCCGGCCGCGTCCGCATCGAGGAGACCGAGAAGACCAAGAAGATCGTCGTCACCCCGGACGACGGCACCGACGAGACGGCCTACCCGATCTCGAAGCGTGCCCGTCTGCTCGTGGGCGAGGGCGACCACGTCGAGGTGGGCCAGAAGCTCACCGTGGGTGCCACCAACCCGCACGACGTGCTCCGGATCCTCGGTCAGCGCGCGGTCCAGGTCCACCTGGTCGGCGAGGTCCAGAAGGTCTACAACTCGCAGGGCGTGTCGATCCACGACAAGCACATCGAGATCATCATCCGGCAGATGCTCCGCCGCGTGACGATCATCGAGTCCGGCGACGCGGAGCTCCTCCCGGGCGAGCTGGTCGAGCGCTCGAAGTTCGAGCAGGAGAACCGTCGTGTGGTCACCGAGGGCGGTCACCCCGCCTCCGGCCGTCCGCAGCTGATGGGTATCACCAAGGCCTCGCTGGCCACGGAGTCCTGGCTGTCGGCCGCCTCCTTCCAGGAGACGACCCGAGTCCTGACGGACGCGGCGATCAACGCCAAGTCCGACAGCCTCATCGGCCTCAAGGAGAACGTGATCATCGGTAAGCTCATCCCGGCCGGTACGGGTCTGTCCCGCTACCGCAACATCCGGGTCGAGCCGACCGAGGAGGCCAAGGCGGCGATGTACTCGTCCGTCGGCTACGACGACCTCGACTACTCGCCGTTCGGCACCGGCTCCGGCCAGGCCGTTCCGCTGGAGGACTACGACTACGGTCCGTACAACCAGTAAGAGCGCGAGACCGCAGGGCGGCACCCCTTTCCGGGGGTGCCGCCCTGCGGCGTTTCACCGGGAGGTCAGCTCCCACAGGGCGACCAGCACGCCGGCGCCGGCGGTGATCGCGGCGATGGAGCCGAGCGGCCAGCGGGCCCGCTCCAGGTCGTCGAGGCGGGCCTCGTGGTCGGCGAGCTGCTTGTCGGTCTGGTCGCTGCGCTGGACGAGCAGGGCGAGCGAGCCGTCGACGCGGGCGAAGCCGGCTTCGAGGGTGCCGCGCAGCCGCTCCAGTTCGAGCGCGACCGCGACCGGGTCGTTCGGGTCAGCCTCGGTCATCGGCACCGCCCGGTTCCGTCCGCAGCCACGCGGGCAGCAGGCGCTGGACGGCGGGGACCGCCATGGCCCGGGTCAGGCCGCCGGCGACGGCGAGGGCGGCGGCCACCCACGGCAGGGTGGCGGGGATCCCGGCGGCGTCGACGAGCGCGGGCAGGACGAGGGCGAGGGCGACGGCGGTCTGCAGCACGGTGCGGGCCGTGCGCTTCGCGGCATCGGACATGGGGGTCTCTCCTTACGTCGTGTACGGGACCTTGAGCGCGTTCCAGGACGCGGCGCCCGGCCAGCCGTCGGCGTCGGCGCCGCGGAAGCCGAGCTTGCGCTGCCAGGCCGCGTACGACTGCCGGTCGGCCTCGGACCAGCGCGGCCCGGGCCCGACCCGGTACCGTCCGCAGCCCTCGGCCGTCAGCCGGCGGCCCATCGCCGTGATCACCGGGGAGCTGGGCGCGCTCCGGAAGAAGGAGGTGCCGGGGAACGGGTGGTACGCGGGGGTGGCGGGCTTCGCCGGGGGCGCCGGCCGCGGGGCCGTGCCGAGGCGCCGCTGCACCCGGTCGCGCATCCCCGGCATGCCGAAGCCCTTGGGGTCGCTCTTCCAGTCGGACCACTCCAGGTGGCCGATGACCGACCTGGCGCCCCAGCCGTGGGCGCGGCAGAGCGCGGCGGAGACCCGTTCGATCGCGTCGAGCTGGGCGGCCGGCCAGGGGTCGGTGCCGTTGCCGAGGTTGACGCACTCGAAGCCGTAGAAGCGGGAGTTGCCGTCGACGGCGCCGGGGCTGCCCTGGTGTTCGCGGGGGGCCGGGGGCCGGTCGCCGTACGCCTCGGTGACGACGGCCCGGAGGACGGCCGGGTCGCCGCCGCCGGCGTGGTTGGCGCGGCCGTTGCCGACCAGGTGGACGGTGCCGTCCTTGGCGATCACGCCGTGGCAGAGCGGGCCGGGGAGGCTCTCGTAGCCGTCGAAGCACATCGCGACGGAGGACGCGGTGCCGGTGGACACGGTGTGGTGGATCATGACGCCGGCGACGGGACCCCAGGCGCCGGCGCCGTTGCGGTGGTGGGTGCGCCAGCCGGGGTGCTCGACGACGGTGACGCCTTCGGCGCGGAGCGCGGCGACGAGCCGGTCCGCGGACAGGGGAGTGGCCATCTGTGGTCCTCCAGACATGCGGGAGCCCCGGCCGTCGGCGGCGCGGGGCGGGCGTGCGGGCGGGGAGCGGGCGTTACGGGACGGGCTCCGGCTCCGGTGCCGGGGTGGGCTCCGGCTCCGGGGCGGGATCCGGTGCGGGCTCCGGGGCGGGGGCCGGGGCCCAGGCGGCGCAGAGCGCGGCGAAGGCGGCCCGGCGGGACTCGAAGTCGGCGAGGGCGGCCGCGACCGCCCGGACGACCGCGTCCGGGTCGGGCACCGCGGGGCGCCCGCCCGCGGGCTGGACCATGGTGAGGCCGTGGCCGCGCAGCTGGGCGCCGCCCTCGCCGCTCTCGACGACCTGGGCGGTGACGTACACCGCCGGGTACTCGCCGGTCATCGGGTCGCGCTCCAGCGGGCCGCCGAGGGTGTTGTCGTACAGCCGCAGGTCGACGGTGTGGCCGTGCTCGGCGACGGTGCCGCGGCCCGCGTAGTCGATCTCGACGCCCCAGGGGTGGTGCGGATCGGGGATCACGGGGTGCTCCTTCTCGGGAGGGGTCAGGTCTGGCGGCCGTGCATCAGCACCGGCTGGGCGTAGACGGTGCCGGAGGTGCTGGTGACGACGGCCTGCACCTCGACGGTGAGGTCCTTGCCGAAGTCGGCCTGCGGGTCGGTGGTGACGGCGGCGGTGTGGTCGAAGACCGTTCCGGCGGCCACCGTCGGACCGAACGGGGCGCCGCCGACCAGCACCCGCACCTGTCCGGTGGCCCCGGAGGAGACCCGGGTGAGCATCCGCAGCCGCATCTTGGGCTGCCAGAGGGGGTTCTGGGACTGGGCGATCGTCGTCCAGGAGGTGGCGGTGGTGGCCGGCCAGTTCGCCGGGGCCAGGTCCTGCGGCGGCAGCATCGGCAGCCAGGGCCGGGCGAGGCCGCCGGTGAGGATGTCGTCGGAGAGGATCTCGTGGCCGTAGGCGTCGTTGACCCGCAGCACGGGCTTGGTGCCGCCGGGGCCGCTGGTGGTGAACTGGGCGACGAGGACGGCCGTCGCGGGGTCGTGCGGGTCGGACTGCCGCTTCAGGGTGAGCGAGCCGTTGGTGAGTTCGGTCAGCGGCGGGCGGACGTTGACCGCGGTGGACAGGGCGTTGATCCGGCGCTCCATCTGGATCAGCCGGTCGACGATGTCCTCGGGCAGCAGGGCCATCAGGCTTCCTCCAGGGCGAGTTCGGCGGTGTCGGGGTGGCCCCGCTCGGCCGGCCGGACCTTCACGCCGACGATCCGGTAACGGGCGTCGAGGCCCGTCGGGTGCCATTCGTCGGTGATCCGGACGCGGGCGGTGCGGCCGAGGAGGGTCGAGGGGACGACGTCGGAGAGCCGGATGCTGAGCTCGGGGATGAGGACCGAGCCCTGGGCCTCCTTCAGGGCGGCCCGGGCCAGCGCGTCGAGCGTGGCCTTGTCGCTGATGTCGTTGTAGTCCGCCGACAGGTCCAGCCGCGGCCAGCGGTCGGGCAGGTCCGTCGCCGTGATCTCGTCCGACAGGGTCGGCCGGGAGGGGGCGGCGGCGTTGTTGTTGACGGTGGCGCCGCGGGCGAGCGAGGTGGTGCCGCCGCGGGTGGCGTCGTCCGGGAGGGAGTAGCTGAGGATCGTGCCGGGGCGGTCGAGGACGACGTCCGTGGCGCCGGCGCGGATCCTGGGGGAGCCGAGCCGGAGCCGGCGCACCCGCCGCCCGTCGGACGGGTCGCGGTAGACGAGGATCTGGTACTCGACGCCGTCCTCGTACGCCGCGAGCTGGTCGAGCGCCTCCTGGTAGGCGGTCTCGTCGCCGAGCTGGTAGGAGGCGGAGCGCGGCACCTCCTGCGCGGGCACGTCGTCGCCGGGCTCGACGGCGCTCGCCCCGAGGCCGGCGCCGAGCCGCGCCCACAGGTCGCGGACGATCCCGAACTGCTCGACCTGGTGGTACTTGACCTCGGTGCGGATCCGGCGCCGGGCCGCGTACGAGTCGAAGGTGGACGCCTGGACGCCGAGGGTCACCACGCCGCGGTCGCTGCCCTGGAGGTTGGTGGTCCAGACGATGCCGCCCCACCACAGGAAGCCGCCGCGCTCCAGGTACACGGTGGTGCGGCCGGGCTTGATCTTGCGGGCCCGCTCGGCCATCGCGCGGTCGGGCACGGGGACGGTGCCGGAGAGCGAGCCGGCGCGGCCGATGTAGTCCTCGAAGGAGACGTCCCGCAGCGGCAGGATGTCGAGGGTCTGGTCGGTCACCAGGTCGCAGAAGACGGCCCGGTAGGGGGTGTCGAGACTCATGGGACGGACCTCACGGAAGGATGTAGGTGGCGCTGACGCGGACGTTGCGGCCCGGGACGAGCGCGCCGTTGGAGACCCACGTGCGCAGGGTGACCTGGCCGCTCGGGGAGAGCCAGGCCGAGCCGTCGCCGAAGCCGTCGGAGGCGATCGCGTCGATGCCGAGGGCGGGACGCCAGCCGGAGGGCAGGGTGCACAGCGGCTCGTCGTTGATGTTCCCGGCGCTGTTGGCGTCGATCTGGGCGCCGCTGCGGGTGAGCGTCACCTGCGTGGTGCACAGCCCGCCGCGGGTGCGCCGGGCCTCGTAGCCGACCAGGGTCCAGCCGGTGAGCGCGACCGCGCCGGCCGTCACGGACTCGGTCTCCACCGGCGGGTGGTAGGTCGCCCAGGCGGTGCCGTTCCACCGCTGGAGGACGCCGTTGTGCTCGCGGTACTGGCCGGTGTAGCCGCCGACGGAGAGCGCCCCCTGGGGGGCGATGCCGCCGATCTCCCGGGGGTACGCGACCCAGCCGGTGCCGCTCCACCGCTGGAGGTGGTGGGCGATGTCGTTGTCCTGGTACTGGCCGGGGTAGGCGCCCGGCACGCCGGCGTTGTTGTAGACGGGCAGGATGCCGCCGACCGCGACGGTCGTGGCCCGCAGGTCGGTGAGGTCGCCGCCGGTCCAGGCGATGCCGCCGGTGCCGGCGGAGGTCCCGGCCTTGACCCGGACGGTGAAGAGCGGCAGCGAGGCGGGCGGGACGGGCGGGGCGACCGGGTCGGCCTTCGCCTGGCCGACGACGACCTCCAGGACGGCCTCGTACCGGGTGAGGCTGTCGAACTCGTCGTCGTACACCCGCAGGACGACGAGGTCGATCCGCGGGTGGAGCGGGTCGCCGTCGCCGAAGGTGAGGACGGTGTCGCCGTCGAGGGCGACGGGGTACGCGCCCTGTTCGGGGCGGCCCTGGACGAGGGCCCGGCCGGCGTGGACGGTCGCGGTCATCGGGCCGCTGCCGGCCATGGACAGGCCGCTGACCCGGTACTTGCCGTCGGTGGAGCCCGGCAGGATGCCGGAGCGGGAGACGAGCGGGTCGACGGGGACGCCGGCCCCGAGGTCGGTGAGGCGGGTCGTCCGGCGGGTCTGGCCGCTGGGCAGCAGCCAGCCGGGGCGCAGGGGCATGGGGTTCTCCTCTCGGTGGCCGGATGGCCGGGGCGGGGCTACGGCAGCGGGTCGACCT
The DNA here is from genome assembly GCA_000721275.1 of Microtetraspora glauca. GTDB lineage: Bacteria > Actinomycetota > Actinomycetes > Streptomycetales > Streptomycetaceae > Streptomyces. The sequence continues at coordinate 39,514 of JOFO01000009.1, forward strand.
TGATGAAGGAGTTGTCGAAGGAGGCCTTGTAGCCGAGGGTGTTGGGGACGATCCGGAAGAAGGCCGTCAGCGTGTAGGTCGCGCCCGGCGTGAGGTTCGAGATCCGGCGGGTGCTGGAGACCGAGACCGTGGTGGCGCTGGCGGCCATGGCCGCGTACTCGTCCAGGGGGGCGCTGATGACCGTCGAACCCAGGCTCAGCTCCAGCGCCATGTACGCGTAGTGGTCGTCGCGCGACCGCATGCGGGAGCCGAAACCGACGGCGACCGCCTTCGACGGCGGGGCGACGAAGCTGACCCGGAGCGGGTTGGTGGCCCTCTTCTCCAGCGTCGGGGTGTAGGTGCCGGACCCGGTCTCGCCCGCGTCGGCGGTGTCGGCGAAGTACGGGCCGGGCACGGCCGGCACCCAGGCGGTGCCGTTCCAGCGCTGGAGGATGCCGGTGGGGGAGTCCCGGTACTGGCCGGTGTAGCTGGCGGTGAGGGAGGAAGCGGAGTTCGGGACGATGCCGCCGAGCGCGGACGGGTAGGACACCCAGGCGCCGCCGTCCCAGCGCTGGAGGGCGCCGCCGGCGTCCTGGTACTGGCCCGGGTAGGCGCCGGGCTGGACCGGGCCCTCGACCGGCAGGATGCCGCCGAGGCTCACCACCGGGGTGCGCAGGTCCTTGAGCGAGGTGTTCCACGGGATGCCGCCGTTGCCCGCGCTGACGCCGGCCGGCACCAGCACCTCGTACAGCGGCAGGCAGCGCTCGGGGACCAGCGGGACCTGCGGGTTCGGTTCGGCGGTGCCCTGGATGATCTCCAGCTTCGCCTCGTACCGCTGGTTGTCGTCGTACAGGTCGTCGTAGATCTTGAGGACGATCAGGTCGATGCGGTTGTACGCGTTGCCGGGCGCGAAGGTGAGGGTCTCGGAGGTCGGCAGGGTCACCGGGTAGGCGCCCTGGGAGATCTCGCCCTGGATGACGGCCCGGCCCTCGGAGACGGTCGCGGTCATCGGGGCGGAGCCGAAGGTCCAGAAGCCGGCGAGCCGGTACTGGCCGTCGTAGGAGCCGGGCAGGATGCCGGAGCGGACCTGGACGGGGTTGGCGAGGGTGGTGACGCCGGTCTGGGTGAGGCGGGTGTCCTCGCGGGTCTGGCCGATCTCGGCGACCCAGCTGCTGCGCAGGTTCACGGGGGTTCTCCAATCAGGGGAAGGCCGGAGGAGGGGGCGGCGGGCGTCAGGACCTGAGCCACTCGGCGGTGAGGTTGCAGGCGTAGCCGGAGCCGCCGAGGGTCTTGAGCGACGCGGTGTGGCTGTGGAAGCCGGCGAGCTGGAGGGTGTCGCCGGCGACGAGCTTGAGCACGCCGCTGCCGCCCACCGAGACGGCGCCGTTGCCGGCCGGGAGGAGCCAGGTCATCCGGGACTGTCCGGCGCCGCTGACCAGGATCCGGGCGCCGCGCATGCCGGTCTGGCCGTCGCCGGCGAAGGTGGCGTGGGCGGAGACCCGCCACCAGCCGCCGCGCGGGACGGTGTAGGTGGTGGTGCCGTTCCAGCCGGCGCCGTCGTCGACCTCCACGGTGGGCAGGCTGAGCGTGGTCCAGGTGTTCACCGGGACGGTCTGCTGCTGGGTGGTCAGCCACTGGGTGGCGCTGAGCAGCAGGGTCGCGGCGCCGTCGGTGTACTGCCAGGCGGCGCCGTCCCAGCGCTGGAGGCCGCGGCCGGTGTCCCGGAACTGCCCGGCGTAGGAACCGGAGGTCGTGGTGGTCGGCGCGATGCCGCCGATCGCCTTCGGGTACGAGACCCAGGTGGTGCCGTCCCAGCGCTGGAGCAGCCCGGCGGTGTCCCGGTACTGGCCGGGGTAGGCGCCCCTGAAGCCGCTGGCGGGCATGATCCCGCCGAGGGCGACGACCGGCCAGTGCTGGGTGGTGACCGCGCCGGAGTTCCAGCCGATGCCGCCGGTGCCGGCCGAGGTGCCCTTCGGCACCTTGACCGTGTAGAGCGGGAGGACGCTGCCCGTGCCGCTGGGCGGCACGACCGGGGTGGCGCTCGCCTCGCCCTTGACCAGGCGGATGACGGCCTCGGTGGTGCCGGTGCGGTCGTAGGGCTCGTCGACGACGGCCAGTTCGATCAGGTCGATCCGGTCGTACTGGGCGTCGCCGTCCGCCAGGGTCAGGGTCTCCGGCGCGGTGACGGCGACCAGGTAGGCGCCCTGGGCGGTGTCCTTGCCCTGGACGATCGCGCGGCCCGTGCCGATGGTGGCCTGCATGGGCGCGCTGCCGGTGAGCGCGAGCCCGCCCGGCAGGACGCCGGGGCGGGAGCGGAGCGGGGTCTCCGCGGTGCTCTGGCCGCTGGGGGTGAGGAGGGCGGCGAGGGCCAGCCGGGTGTCCTCGCGGGTCTGCCCGGTGGGCTGGAGCCAGGCGGCTCGTACGGTCATGGGGTCACCTCGGGTCGGGAGAGGGGAAGCGGTACGGCCGCCGGGGTCCGGGCGCCGGGGCTCACGCGGAGCGGGCCGTGCGGCACGGGTCGGGCGGCGCGGGGCGTACGGAGCGGGCCGGGGCGGCCGTCACCACTCGGCGCTGCGCCAGCGGACGGTCATGAGGGCCTGCTCGGTGCCCTCCTCGGGCCGGAAGGACAGGTCGGTGCGGCCGGGCTCCAGGACGAACAGCTCCTCCGGGGTGGAGTCGGCCATCGCCGTGTGCAGCCGGGAGGCGGAGTTGTTGAGCATGACCGTGCCCGCCCGGGTGTCGACGGTGAGCTCGTCGCCGGCGGCCAGGTCGATCGCGTACCGCAGCCGGCGCCGGCTGAGCCGCTCGGTGACGCTCGGCATCGAGCAGGGGCCGCGGAAGACGATCACCGGGTGGGTGGGCGCGGAGCCGGTGTTCTCGACGACGGCGTCGCCGGTGCTCTTGGCCTCGCCCCAGTCGAGCGGCCAGGTCAGCGGCCAGGTGATGCCGGCCTCCGGCTGCGGGGGCATGGTGGAGACGATCTGCTCGTTGACCGCGTACCGGCGCGGGTCGGCGGCGAGCCACTGCACGGACATGCGGGAGCTGCCCTGGGTGGCGAAGCCCTGGTCGGCGGGGACCACCCGCTGGGCGATCCGGGCCCGTACGGCGAGGGTCTCGCCGTGCAGCCGGACGGCGAGCCAGCGCTCCTCGTCGAGCAGGGCCAGCGCCTGCCGCAGCGCCCGGACGGCCGCGGGGGCGCCGCCGTGCTCGGGCACCAGCACGATCGTGCCGCCGGTCTTGCGCGGCTTGGCGTAGCGGGAGCCGGGCCAGGCGCCGTGGGAGGTCGGGCGGTCGGCGTCGGAGGAGTCGTACTCGGGCAGGTCCTCCCAGCCGGACAGGCCGGACTTGTCGACGGCGAAGGGGGTGCCGGGGCCGATGAGCAGCCCGGCCCACTGCATCTGCCCGTCCTGGGTGATGAGCGAGCCGGGCGCGAGGTCGGCGGTGTGGGAGTTTCCGGCGTACGGGATCGTGGTCTCGGCCATGCGGCCGTCACCTCACTTCGGATGGGCGTGCGGAAAGGACCGGGCGGCCCGGGTCCTTCGGGGGTTCGGGCCGCCGGGCCTTCGGGGGGCGGCGCGGAGGCCCGGCGGCGCGGCGCGGAGGCCGGCGGCGGCTCAGGCGCGGGCGCCGGTGAGGGCCGGCCAGTCGGCCGCGTCCTGCGGCCCGGTGTGGGCGGTCAGCAGGAAGAGCAGGTCCTCGGCGGCCGACCGGGGGCCGGCCCCGGGCTCCTCGTGGAAGTCCCGGATGCGGTGCGGCCGCGGCGGCGCCTCGGTGAGGGCCGGGACGCGGCGGTTCTCCAGCTGGGACAGCGGGTCGATGCGGTGCTCGTCCGGGGTGCCGGGCGAGACGATGCCGCCCTCGGCGAGCATCGGGAGCTTGTCGAGTTCGACGCCGAACTTCTTGCCGGTGAGCGGGATCTCGAAGGACAGCTTGTTGAGTCCGTCGATGATCCAGTTGGCGAAGGCGATGAGGCCGTTGACCGGCCCCTTGACGACGCCGAGGACGGCGCTGAGGCCGCCCTTGACCAGTTCGCCGATGCCGCGCAGGGCCTTCGAGACGGCGTCCTTCGCGGTGCGGAAGAAGCCGGGGATCTTGTCGGTGATCCAGCGGAGGACGGGCTGGACGGCGCTCTTGACGCCGCCGATGGTGCGGGAGGCGATGGAGCGCAGGGCGGTGGTCGCCGAGCGCACGGCGGAGCCGATCCTCGCGATCCCGTCGATGGCCGCGCCGACGCTCCGCAGAGCGCTCTTGAAGACCGTCAGGTACGCCTTGGCGTAGGTGGTGACGGCCTTGCCGATGAGCTTCAGGACCGGCTGGAGGAAGTTCCAGACCGCCTGGAAGCCCTTGAGGGCCTGCTGGAGGCCCTGCCGGACGATCCGCTGCCCGGTCCGCGAGCTGACGGCCAGTTCGATGAGGTACGCCGCGACGGGGACGATCAGGCCGACGAGGAAGCCGAGCGGGTTGGCCCGCATGGCGACGTTGACGCCTGTCATGGCGACCGAGGCGACGGTCATGACGGTGCCGAAGGTGCCCATCAGGCCGGCGATGACGTCGGTGACGGGGAGCAGGGGCAGCAGGACGCCGAGGACCGCGCCGGCGCCGGTGGCGATCCTCCGGGTGGCGGTGCGGGCCTTGCCGGCGGCGGTGCCGAGCCGCTTGACGCGGGCGGTGGCGGGGGAGCGGCGGAGCTTGTCGAGGGTGGTGCGGGTCCCGGCGGCGTTCTGGCCGAGGGTGCGCACGGCCGTGCCCGCGGTGCGGGCCGCGGTGCCGAGGGCGCCGGTGCCGCCGGCGGCCCGCTGGACGGCCTGCCGGAGGTTCCGGGCCGCTCCGCTCGCCCCCGCGGCCCCCTGCTGGAGGCTCCTCATGGGGGAGAGCGCCATGCGGAACCGCGGCATGGCGACGGCCGCGGCACTCATGCGCGGGCTCCCCGCGCCTTCACGAGGTACATGAGGGCGTCGGCGGTGGCCTTCGGGTTGTTGTCGCGGGCCGCGTGGTAGTGCTCGATGTGCAGTCCGCCGCCGGCGGAGGCGGCCTGGCCCTGGGCCTGGCGGGCCCGGCGGGCGGTGAGGGCGAGCAGCCGGTCGAGCTTGGAGAGCGGCAGGACGGCCTCGGCCTCGCCGGCCTCGGCGAGGATCGCGGGGACGCCGCCGGTGCGGGGCATGACGACGCCGCCGGTGGCGAGCATCGGGATGGTCGGGATGGAGACGCCGAAGGTCTTGCCGCCGACGACGGGCACCCAGCCGGGGACGCTGACCTTGACCTTGTTCAGGGCGCCGATCATGCGGTTGATGAGCCCGATGACGGAGTTGATCGGGCCCTTCACGCCGTTCTTGATGCCGTCGAAGGCACGGGACGCGATGGACTTCAGGCCGTTCCAGATCGAGGACATCTTGTCCTTGACCGCGCTGAACGCCCGGGGGATCGCGGACTTGATCCAGTTGACGACGGGGGTGATGACGCGCTTGATGCCGTTCCAGACGGTGCTGATCACCGTCTTGATCGCCTTCATCACCGTGGTGATGACCGTCTTCCAGACCTTCACATAGGTCTTGATGACGGTGGCGACCGCCTTGACGACGGTCGAGATGGCCTTCTTGATGCCGTTCCAGACGCTCTTGATCAGCGATCCGGCCTTCTTCATGATCGGCCCGATGGCCTTCATGACCGAGCTGATCACGCTCTTGATCGCGCTGAACGCCTTCTTCAGGACCGTCTGCATCGTCTTCGAGCGCAGCGCCATGTCGACGATCGCCTCGATGAGCGGCATGAAGAGTTCGAGCAGCCGGACCAGGAAGTTGCCCTTCATGGAGCGGTTGAGCTTGTCCTGGCCCTTGGCGGCCTTGCCGGCGCCCGACTCGTACCGGGCGAGCTTGCCGCCGGCCGACTGGGCGGTGGAGCCGGCCTTCCGCATGGCCCGTTCGGCCTGGTCGGACGCGGTCTTGAGGTTCTTGAGCTGGGTGCCGGCGCCCTGGGCGTTCGTACGCAGCGTCCTGAGCTGACCGGACGCGGACCGGCCGGCGTCGCCGACCTTCCTGACCGAGGTGCCGGCGTTCGCCGCCTGGGACTTGAAACCGCTGAGGGCGGTCGACGCGTTCTTGAGGTTCCTGACGAGAGACATGGTGTACCTCCTTTCGTGGGTGGGGTCAGCGGGCGCCGGAGCCGGCGATGACGTCGTCGAGGGAGCTGATGCTGCCGCGCAGGCCCTGGAACTTCTCCCGGAGGGACTCGGTCTGGGTGACGAGGTTGCTCATCGCCTGGGCGGTGTTCCCGAGCTGGGTGTCCGTGGGCAGCTTGGCGGGCTGGAAGGTGTCCAGCTCCCTGTTGAGCTTTTCGAGGCCGTCGGCGATCTTCTTCAGCTTCGTGGTGTTGACCTTCTTGATGGCCTCGCCCACCGTTCCGAGGACGGTCGCCGCCTTGTCGGCCTTGCTCTGGTTCGGCAGCCTCTGGAACGAGTTCAGGAACGAGGGGGCTTTCGCGTCGAACCTCTCCACCTGCGGGTTCAGCTTTTCGAGCGCCCTGGCCAGCGTCTCGGCCTGCTGGGCGTTGGCCGGGTTGCTCACGAGGTCGGCGAGGCTGGTGCCGCCGTTGGCGACCCGGCGTTCCCGGTCCTCGATCGCCTGGCGGGTCTGCCGGGTGACGTCGCCGTTCGCGTCGTAGCCCCGGATGAGGCCGTCGCGACTGAAGAACTCCTGGATCGACCGCTGGATGTTGGTGAGCTTGCCCGAGATGTAGAGGGCGACGCCGCCGATGACGATGGCCGCCAGGGCGCCGGCGCCGTTCGACAGCCAGTAGTTGATGGCGGTGCCGATGCCCTCGCCCTCGTACAGCTTCTCGATGCCGGCGGCGATGCCGCCGAAGCCGGCGGCCTCCCAGTACTCCGTGACGGGGTTCTTGACGATCTCCTTGTGCATCTCGTCGACCTTCTCCTTGAGGTAGGAGAAGTTGATCGACAGCTCGCCGAGGACCTCGGCGTGCTCCAGGATCTGCCGTATGTGCCCCTGGACCACCGTGATCTTGAGGTCCGCGATCAGGTCGGGGACGTTCGTTTCTGCCATGGTTGCTCCGCTTCCGGCCCGTGCGGGCCAAGCGCCGAAAAGCCCCTGCCGGTCTCCGGCAGGGGCTCGTTCGCAGGGGCGGTGCGCTGGGGCTAGGCGTCGGGGGCCCGGCGGGGGCCGCGCCGCACCGCCGCCAGGGCGTCGTTCCAGCCGGCGGCGTACGCAAGGGCCTCGTACCGGGAGACCTCGGCGCACAGCGTGCCGAGCAGCGCTCTCCTGTCGAGGGCGACGGGGCCGTCGAGGAGCCGGCGGAGGCGGTCCTGGAGCGGGATGTGCGGTCGCGATGCCTCGCCCGGCTGAGTCATGGACGCCTGCCTTCCGTTGCTTGCCCGTGCGTGCGTGGCGGCGCCGCGGGGTGGGGAGCGGGGGCACCACGTTTTCGAACTGTTGTGCGAACAGAGTGTGGGATATCTGTTCGGGGTTTGTCGAGCGGGATAGGTGTGACGGCGTGTCTTCTCGTCACGTTCCCGAACGAGTTGGCGGTGATCGAAGGGAAAGTTCGAGCAGGTAATCTGGACGACGCGTTCCCTCGGACCGACCGCTCGGGGAGCGAGGGGCGCGAGGGGCGCGCGGGGGATCCCCAGGGGGCTGGAAGGCAGCACTGACGCATGGACACGGATCCCGGAGCGAACCGGCGGGAGCGGGTGGTCGACTGGCTCGCCTCCCATCCCGATCTGCCCCACCTCTTCGCACGCCTTTCCGAGCTCGTCCACGTCCACGGGCACGCCCCCGAGGAGCTCGTGGTCATCCCCCGGTCCGAGATCGACCGCCGGGAGACCACCGCCTTCACCTCCGGCTGGGCCGAGGCCGTCTCCGACGAACTCCCCCGGATACGCCGGGAGTACGAGCGCCGGGTCGCCGACGCGTACGCCCAGGGGCAGAGCGACGCGCGGGGCATCCGGCGGCCGCAGCGCCGGACCGACGACGGCCCCCGGGACGGGGCCCGCGTCATCGCGCTGCCCTTCGCCCGGCTCCTCGAACCGCCGGCCGCCGTCGTCGAGGCGGAGGAGCGGGTGCGCCGGGAGCGCGAGCTCTTCGAACAGCGCCCCGCGCGCGAGGAGCCGTACGAGCAATCCGGCGCGTACGAGCCGGACTTCGGCGTACACGAGCCGGACTTCGGCGCGCGCGAGCCGGAGCCCGAGGACGACAAGGAGCCCGCCCCCGGCCCGGAGCCGGAGTTCCCGCCCGCGGCCCAGGAGGGCCGCACGCGCCGGAACCCGCAGCCCGTCCGGAAGGTCGTCCGCGGCAAGGGCGGCCGCCCGATCGTCCCGCCGCTCTCCCACGTCCCCGGCCAGCAGGGCGCGGGCGGCGAGCGCAGGGACCCCGACCAGCGCCCCGGCCGGGGCCGGCGCCTCTCCGAGCGGGCCAAGGCCCTGGAGGAGGACCTGGCCGCCGAGCGGACACCGGAAGCGCCCCCGGGGTCCGCCCCCTGACGGGAGCCGGACCCCGGGGGGCCGGGGCGCGGACCGGTCAGCCGAAGAAACGGGCCAGCTCGCCGGCGGAGACCGCCTCGGCGGGCCGTTCCGGCTCTCCGTCCCGGCTCTCCTCCCCGTCCCCTCCGCTGCCCGGCCGGGGCACCGGCTTCGGGGGTTCGGGCTGGTCGCCGTCCTCGGTCCCGTTGACGGACAGGAACATCCAGTTGGCGACGGCCAGGTGGTCCACCACCGCCGCCAGCAGGTGGTCGGTGACCGACCACCCGGCCGCCTCGCCGTGCAGCTCGTGCTGGACGGCGCTGCCCGGGGGCAGGTGCTTGATCAGCAGCAGCAGCCGGCGGCTGGAGAGCTCACCGCGGTGCCAGTCGAGGAGGTCGATCCCGTAGTGGCGGAGGAGGTCCGCTTCGAGGGCCTCGGCGTGTTCGTCGACGAACTCGACGAGGCTCAGTCTTCCCCCAGGCCGAGCCCGGTCTCCTTGCCGTACGCCTCCAGGACGGCGGCGATGTCCTGCATGGTGACGTCGTGCTCCTCGAAGCGGGCGAACTGCTCCTCGCCCATCAGGAGCGCGAGCAGGCCGTCCACGTCGTTGTCGTCGAGCGTGCGCAGGCCCTTCGCGGTCGCGCGGGACAGCTCGGTCGGAAGGGTGAAAGTGTCGCCGTCCAGCTCGAAGGACCAGGTGCGGCCGTGGGCCTCCTGGCGCTGGGCACGGGCGGCGTTGACGTCGAAACGGGCCATGGCGATGCGTACTCCTTGATCGGGTGCGTGCGGGGCGGAGAGGGGCCCGGGGCGGGACGGCGGCCGGCCGTCCCGCCCCGGAGGAGGGTCAGGCCGAGGCGCCGGTCTTGTACTGGTCGTCCTTCATGAGGAAGGTCGCCAGCGGCTGGCCGGCCCCGTTCGACATGGCGGTGAAGGTGATGCCCAGGGTGGACGCCGCCTTGCGGGCCAGCTTGATGTCGTCGGAGGCGGTGACCTGGCCGCGCGGGATGATGAAGCGGTACGTGACCGCGGTGCCGCCGACCTTGACGTCGGTGAACTCCAGGCCGAGGGCGCGGACGTCCGCGTACGGGCGCTCGGCGATCTCGTACTTGTACGTGTCGGTCGCCGCGGCCGGCTCCGCCTCGACCTTGCCGCCGCCCATGAAGAACGGCAGCGTGTCCTCGTTGAACTGGAGCATCGAGAACTTCAGCGAGAGGTCGCGGCTGGAGTAGATGAAGTGCACCGGGGAGACCGACTGCCAGGTGTCGATCGGCTCCAGCTTGTCCTTCTTGGAGAAGGTGACGCCGTCGCCGGTGGTGTAGCCGAGGTTCGTCCAGGTCGTGGCGGACCAGTCGGTCGCCGGGTCGGCGCCGAAGGACGGGGCGGCGGCGCCGGCCGCGGCCACGAAGAGCTTGCCGGTGCCGGCGACGCGGATCTCGGCGGAGTTGTTTCCTGCCATGGTGGGTTTCTCCTTGGGTGGGTGAGGGCGCCGCGCCCGGGCGAAGGGAAGGACCCGGGCACGGCAAAGGCCCCGCCGGACGGCGGGGCCTGGTCGGTGGGGCCGGACGGGACGGGGCGGGTCCGGCGGGCCGTCAGAAGACGGTGAGGGAGAGGCGCAGCACGCAGAGGTAGCGGTTGGCGCCGCGGTAGAGGTAGTCGGGCAGCCAGCGCGGCCCGTCCTGCTCCTCCACGTCGTGGACGGTGTTGACGCCGATCTGCTTGCCCAGGGTCGCGAGCAGGGCGCGCCGGGCGGCGTTGGCGAGGACGTGGGCCTCGTTCTTGGTGGGGCCGTACACCTCGAACTCGATCAGCGGCATGTCGACGTGCAGGTCGCCGATCCAGGCGCCGCCGCGGCGGTTGACCAGGACGGCGCGCTGGGTGCCGTCGAAACCGGCGGGCGCCTGCACGGCGATCACCGCCCCGGCCAGCGCCGGGTCGGCCTTGAGGACGTCGACGACCAGCTTCTCGACGTCCGGGAACGCACTCGGGGGAGTGGTCATCGCGGTTCTCCTCGGGAGGGGCGGTGGGAAGGGAGGGGGCCGTCCGGGGGCGCCGGCGGGGAGGGGAGGGGCGCGGCGCCGCTCCCGGACGGCCGACGGCGGAGCCGCGCCCCGTCCGGGCACAGCTCCGCCGCTGCACCAACTGTGACAGAGAGCGTGCGCGCGCGCAACTAAAACGGCGAGGTGCTGGGCCGCGCTGTGTCCGCGGCGGGTCGGTACGGCTCTGACCTGCGGCGCGACCCCGGCGGATACCGGTTCCGGCGGGAGGCGGGGGACCGGTAGGTTGACCGTTCCCGGCCCGCGGGCCGGGCCGTACCCCTGAGGAGCCGCCCGTGTCCGCCGTCGCCCGCCCCCGGCTGCTGTACGTCACCGACCTCGCCTATCCCGCGCGCGGGCGCCGCTACGGCGACGAGGACATCGCGCTCACCGCCCGGCTCCGCGAGGCGTTCGACCTCGCGCTGTGCCACCCGGGCGACGCCGCCGCGCTGATGGACGCCTTCGACGGCGTCGTCGTCCGCAACAGCGGGCCCGTGCTCCACCACCAGGAGGCGTACGACCGGTTCCGCGAGCGGGCCGCCACCCTCGGCACGCGCGTCTACAACCCGCTGCACGGGCGCGGCGACATGGCCGGCAAGCAGTACCTGCTCGACCTCACCGCCGCCGGGTTCCCCGTCATCCCCACGGTCGACCGCGCCGAGGACCTCGACCGGCTCCCCGACGCCGCGCTCTACGCGGTCAAGCCGAAGGCGGGCGCCGACTCCATAGGGCTGCGCTTCCTGCCGTACGAGGAACTGACCGGACTGGCCCTCGACGGCGGACTGCTCGTCCAGCCGCGGATCGACTTCGTGTACGAGGTCTCCTTCGTCTTCGTGGACGACCTCTTCCAGTACGCCGTCCACGCCCCCGACCCCGAGCGCCGCTGGGTCCTGGAGCCGTACGAGCCCACCCCGGACGACCTCGCCTTCGCCCGCCGCTTCATCGACTGGAACACGCTCCGGCACGGCGTCCAGCGCGTCGACGCCTGCCGCACCCGGGACGGCGGGCTGCTCCTCGTGGAGCTGGAGGACCTCAACCCGTACCTCTCCCTCGACCGCGTCGGCGAGCCCGTCCGCGCCCGCTTCGCCGACGCCCTCACCCGCTCCCTCCGCGCCTTCCTGGAGGCGTGACGGCGGCATGACGGAACGGCGGAGCGCCCCGTGTCCGGTCCGGACACGGGGCGCTCCGCCGTTCCCGCGCGGGCGCGCGGTCGAGGGGCTGGATCAGGTCGTACGGGGCCGGGCCCGCCGCCGGGCCGCCCGCTCCGCCGCGAAGACGTCCTCCAGGCGGAAGAGCTGGGCGCGGCCCGCGCGGCCCGCGGCCCGCAGGTGGCCCAGCTGGACCCACTTGCGGATGGTCGCGGGCGCGACCCCGGCCTCGGCGGCGGCCAGCGGCCCCGGGATCAGGGCCGGCAGGTGGGGCGTGCTCAGCATGGGGTCTCCTCCGTGTCGTCCATCGCCGCCTCGATCTCCTCCGCGCGGGCGCCGGACGCCGCCGCCAGCTCCCGCCACTCGTCCTCCCGCCACAGGTGCCGGTAGGCCGGGTCGTCCTGGCAGCCGCACACCGGATCGGCGCACACACAGGCCGGGTTGACGCACAGCACCGCCCGGCGGTCCGGGAACGCGCGCAGCGAGACCGAGTCGCACCACGGGCAGCGGCCGGCCACCCGCACCACCGGCTCCGCCGCGCCGAGCGTCCGCGCGCACCGGCGGGCCATCCGCCGCAGCTCGTCCCGCACGTGGCGGGCCAGGTCGGGGTGGGCGGCGACGGCGTCGAGGAGCCCGACGACCCGGCGGACCCGGTCGGTGACCCCGGCGCGCGGCGGCCGCGGCAGCCCGAGCCGCGCGCACACGGCCTCCTCCAGCTCCACCACGCCGTCGGTCACGTCCCGGATGCAGTCGGAGACGTGCAGCCGGATCGGGGCGGCGCCGTGGCCGGGGACGGCGAGCCCGTGCCGCTGCTCCATGAGCAGCGCCTCGCGCCGTTCCTGGCGCAGGAGTCCGGCGTCGCCGGGGCGGGGGACGGCCGGCGCGGCGCCGGCGGGGGAGCGGCGGACGGGGGCCAGCTCCTCGGCGAGTTCGGGGAACTGCCGGACGAGCGCGGCGGCCCAGAGCGTCACGTCCCGCAGGACGGCCTCGGCGGCGGCCCGCCCGGTCACGCGGTCCCCCCGGCGCGGCCGCCGCCCGCGACGGCGGCGAGCGCGGCGTCGAGCTGCGCGGCGACGGCACGGGGGTCGAGGGGACCGGCGGTGCCCGGTGTCGTGTGACGGGTGGCCGAACGGGGCTGCACCGGGCGGCCGTTGCGCCACAGGCGGCCGGCGCAGACGCCGTCGAACCAGCTCTCGGCGGGGGCGACGGCGGCCTCGCACTCACGGGGGACGGGACAGGCGGCGCAGGCCCGCAGGGCGGGGGCTGCCTGCCGCTCGCGGCGGGCGAAGACGACGGCCGGGGAGAGGCCGGCGCACGCGGCGGCGGCCTGCCAGGGGGTCGGGTCGGGCTGGGACAAGACGTTCTCTCCACGGTCCGGGGCCGCGGGGCGCGGGCCACGAGGGCCGGCGTCCGGGGCCGGCGAGTGCGGCGGACAGCAGACTGACATGTTGCGTGCGAGCTCGCAACTAACGCCCAGGCGGTCATCTTGCCGCTCCGGTGGTGGTCTTCATCGTTTCGACACGATTGCGTGCCCGAAAGCACGTAATTCCGTGCGCGCAAGCACGCTAGAGTGAGGGGCCCGGAGGGTGGGGATGATGAGGGAGCGGTAGAGCATGAACAGTCATGGGCTCGACGAGTTCGCCGGCTGGGTCGAAGACCTGATGAGACGGCGCGGGTACGACATCGACAGCCCGCGCGGCGGCGGCAAGTCCCGGATCGCGGACGAGGCCGGGGTCCACCGGGCCGCGGTGACCCGCCTGCTCCAGCGGCAGAGCATGCCCGACCTGGAGACCATGCGCCGGATCGCCCCGCTGCTCGGGGTCTCCGTCCGGGACATGCTGATCCGCTCCGGCCGGGTCACCCCCGAGGAACTCCCGCTCGCGGCGGACCTGCTCCCGCCGACCGACTGGCAGCCCACCATGGAGGACTTCGCGCGCTGGCTCGGCGTCCCCGACGAGCGCATGGGCGTCTTCGTCAAGGTGGTCAGCCAGTTCCTGGAGCCCGACGCCGCCCCCGAGGCCGAGGACGTCCGCCCCGAATCCCGCCGCACCGCCCGCGACTGACCCCGCCCCGCCGGGCGCCGCGCGGTGCCGGCCGGGCGCTGGTGCGGTGCCGCCGGGGGCCGCCGGGGCGGGTCGTATCAAGATCGGCCCCGGCCGTCCCCGGGCCGCCGGGTTCCTTTTCTTTTGACCGCAGTCCGTGCGGTAGGTACGCTCATGCCTTGTGCCTGGGGTGTGCCTGGGCTCCTGTGCGTGTCCACAACCGCACGTGAGTCCCTAGACCGGCCGCCGTGATCCGCGCCCTTTCCGCGCTCTGCGGAAGTACGCCGGGTCCGACACGCCCGACCGCGTGGGTCGGTGAATGTTCCAGGTTAGTAGTACTTACGGCACACAGAAACCGGAGAAGTAGTGCCTACGATCCAGCAGCTGGTCCGGAAGGGCCGGCAGGACAAGGTCGAGAAGAACAAGACGCCCGCTCTCGAGGGTTCGCCCCAGCGCCGTGGCGTCTGCACGCGTGTGTTCACGACCACCCCGAAGAAGCCGAACTCGGCCCTCCGTAAGGTCGCGCGTGTGCGTCTGACCAGCGGCATCGAGGTCACGGCCTACATCCCGGGTGAGGGACACAACCTGCAGGAGCACTCCATCGTGCTCGTGCGTGGCGGCCGTGTGAAGGACCTGCCTGGTGTTCGTTACAAGATCATCCGCGGTTCCCTCGACACCCAGGGTGTCAAGAACCGCAAGCAGGCCCGCAGCCGCTACGGCGCCAAGAAGGAGAAGTAAGAATGCCTCGTAAGGGCCCCGCCCCGAAGCGCCCGGTCATCATCGACCCGGTCTACGGTTCTCCTCTTGTCACGTCGCTGATCAACAAGATCCTGCTCGACGGCAAGCGCTCCACCGCCGAGCGCATCGTCTACGGCGCCATGGAGGGCCTGCGCGAGAAGACCGGTGCTGACCCGGTCGTCACGCTGAAGCGCGCCCTCGAGAACGTCAAGCCGGCTCTCGAGGTCAAGTCCCGTCGTGTCGGTGGCGCCACCTACCAGGTGCCGATCGAGGTCAAGCCCGGTCGTGCCTCCACCCTCGCGCTGCGCTGGCTCGTCGGTTACTCCCGCGCCCGTCGCGAGAAGACCATGACCGAGCGCCTCATGAACGAGCTCCTGGACGCCTCCAACGGCCTGGGCGCTTCGGTCAAGAAGCGTGAGGACACGCACAAGATGGCCGAGTCCAACAAGGCCTTCGCGCACTACCGCTGGTAGTCGCAACCCCCATCGAGACCGAGAGAAGACTGAAGCCTTATGGCTACCACTTCGCTTGACCTGGCCAAGGTGCGCAACATCGGCATCATGGCCCACATCGACGCGGGCAAGACGACCACCACCGAGCGGATCCTGTTCTACACCGGCGTTTCGTACAAGATCGGTGAGGTCCACGACGGCGCTGCCACGATGGACTGGATGGAGCAGGAGCAGGAGCGTGGCATCACGATCACGTCCGCTGCCACCACCTGCCACTGGCCGCTCGAGAACGTCGACCACACGATCAACATCATCGACACGCCGGGTCACGTCGACTTCACCGTCGAGGTGGAGCGTTCGCTGCGCGTGCTCGACGGTGCTGTCACCGTGTTCGACGGCGTGGCCGGTGTCGAGCCCCAGTCCGAGACCGTCTGGCGTCAGGCGGACCGCTACGGCGTTCCGCGCATCTGCTTCGTCAACAAGCTCGACCGCACGGGTGCCGACTTCTTCCGCTGTGTCGACATGATCGTGAGCCGCCTCGGCGCGACCCCGATCGTCATGCAGCTCCCGATCGGTGCCGAGGCCGACTTCCAGGGCGTCATCGACCTCGTGCGGATGAAGGCCCTCGTCTGGTCCGCCGAGGCGACCAAGGGCGAGATGTACGACGTCGTCGACATCCCGGCCGACATGCAGGAGCTCGCCGACGAGTGGCGCGCCAAGCTCGTCGAGGCCGTCGCCGAGAACGACGAGGAGCTCATGGAGCTCTTCCTCGAGGGCCAGGAGCCCACCGAGGAGCAGCTCTACACCGCGATCCGTCGCATCACCATCGCCTCCGGCAAGGGCGGCGACACCACGGTCACCCCGGTGTTCTGTGGCACCGCGTTCAAGAACAAGGGCGTCCAGCCCCTGCTCGACGCCGTCGTCCGCTACCTGCCGTCGCCCCTCGACGTCGAGGCCATCGAGGGCCAGGACGTCAAGGACGCCGAGGTCGTCGTCCGGCGCAAGCCGTCCGACGAGGAGCCGCTGGCCGCCCTCGCGTTCAAGATCGCGAGCGACCCGCACCTCGGCAAGCTCACCTTCGTCCGGATCTACTCCGGTCGCCTGGACGCCGGCACCGCGGTGCTGAACTCCGTCAAGGGCAAGAAGGAGCGCATCGGCAAGATCTACCGCATGCACGCGAACAAGCGTGAGGAGATCGACTCGGTGGGCGCCGGCGACATCGTCGCCGTCATGGGCCTGAAGCAGACCACCACCGGTGAGACGCTGTGCGACGAGAAGAACCCGGTCATCCTGGAGTCCATGGACTTCCCGGCGCCGGTCATCCAGGTCGCGATCGAGCCCAAGTCCAAGGGTGACCAGGAGAAGCTGGGTGTCGCCATCCAGCGTCTCGCGGAGGAGGACCCCTCCTTCCAGGTGCACTCGGACGAGGAGACCGGCCAGACCATCATCGGTGGCATGGGCGAGCTCCACCTCGACATCCTCGTCGACCGCATGCGTCGCGAGTTCAAGGTCGAGGCGAACGTCGGCAAGCCGCAGGTGGCGTACCGCGAGACGATCCGCAAGGCCGTCGAGCGCGTCGACTTCACGCACAAGAAGCAGACCGGTGGTACGGGTCAGTTCGCCAAGGTCCAGATCGGCATCGAGCCGATCGAGGGCGGCGAGGCGTCGTACGAGTTCGTGAACAAGGTCACCGGTGGCCGCATCCCCAAGGAGTACATCCCCTCGGTGGACGCGGGTGCGCAGGAGGCCATGCAGTTCGGCATCCTCGCCGGCTACGAGATGACCGGCGTCCGCGTCATCCTGCACGACGGTGCGTACCACGAGGTCGACTCCTCCGAGCTCGCCTTCAAGATCGCCGGCTCGCAGGCCTTCAAGGAGGCCGCGCGCAAGGCTTCGCCCGTGCTCCTCGAGCCGATGATGGCCGTCGAGGTCACCACGCCCGAGGACTACATGGGTGAGGTCATCGGCGACATCAACTCCCGCCGTGGCCAGATCCAGGCCATGGAGGAGCGGGCCGGTGCCCGCGTCGTGAAGGGCCTCGTGCCCCTCTCGGAGATGTTCGGCTACGTCGGCGACCTGCGCAGCAAGACGTCCGGCCGTGCCAGCTACTCCATGCAGTTCGACTCCTACGCCGAGGTTCCGCGGAACGTCGCCGAGGAGATCATCGCGAAGGCCAAGGGCGAGTAACGCACCGCGTTCAACGCACCGCGTCCACACGCTTTAGGCTTGTCACCGACCGATGGGGGCTGTCCCGAGAGGGACACCCCCTGTCGGACGGCACCCCAGCAAAGATCACCTGGCGCCGATGAAGCAAGGCGTTCAGAACCACTCCAGGAGGACCCCAGTGGCGAAGGCGAAGTTCGAGCGGACTAAGCCGCACGTCAACATCGGCACCATCGGTCACATCGACCACGGTAAGACGACCCTCACGGCCGCCATTACCAAGGTGCTGCACGACGCGTACCCGGACCTGAACGAGGCCTCGGCCTTCGACCAGATCGACAAGGCTCCCGAGGAGCGCCAGCGCGGTATCACCATCTCCATCGCGCACGTCGAGTACCAGACCGAGTCGCGTCACTACGCCCACGTCGACTGCCCCGGTCACGCGGACTACATCAAGAACATGATCACGGGTGCCGCGCAGATGGACGGCGCCATCCTCGTGGTCGCCGCCACCGACGGCCCGATGCCGCAGACCAAGGAGCACGTGCTCCTGGCCCGCCAGGTCGGCGTTCCGTACATCGTCGTCGCCCTGAACAAGGCCGACATGGTGGACGACGAGGAGATCCTGGAGCTCGTCGAGCTCGAGGTCCGTGAGCTCCTCTCCGAGTACGAGTTCCCGGGCGACGACCTGCCGGTCGTCCGCGTCTCCGCGCTCAAGGCCCTCGAGGGCGACAAGGAGTGGGGCGAGAAGCTCCTCGGCCTCATGAAGGCCGTGGACGAGTCCATCCCGCAGCCCGAGCGCGACGTCGACAAGCCGTTCCTGATGCCGATCGAGGACGTCTTCACGATCACCGGTCGTGGCACCGTCGTCACCGGCCGCATCGAGCGTGGTGTCCTCAAGGTCAACGAGACCGTCGACATCATCGGCATCAAGCCGGAGAAGACCACCACCACGGTCACCGGCATCGAGATGTTCCGCAAGCTCCTCGACGAGGGCCAGGCCGGTGAGAACGTCGGTCTGCTCCTCCGTGGCATCAAGCGCGAGGACGTCGAGCGCGGCCAGGTCATCATCAAGCCGGGCTCGGTCACGCCGCACACCTCCTTCGAGGCCCAGGCGTACATCCTGTCGAAGGACGAGGGTGGCCGTCACACCCCGTTCTTCAACAACTACCGCCCGCAGTTCTACTTCCGTACCACGGACGTGACCGGCGTCGTGACCCTCCCCGAGGGCACCGAGATGGTCATGCCGGGCGACAACACCTCCATGTCCGTCGAGCTGATCCAGCCCGTCGCCATGGAGGAGGGCCTCAAGTTCGCCATCCGTGAGGGTGGCCGGACCGTCGGCGCCGGCCAGGTCGTCAAGATCAACGCCTGATCTTGAACTGACCTGGTGGCTCGCAGGAGCCGCTGAGCAGTAGGGGAAGGCCCCGCACCGGAAGGTGCGGGGCCTTCTCGCGCTCCCGGCCGTACGCCGCCGCTACGGCCGCCAGGACCAGGGCCGCCCGTCCGGGCCGAGCCCCACCACCGTCACCCCGCGCGCGCCCACGTGCAGCGCGGGCGTCCCCACCGCCGGCGGCCCCTCCGTCCGGGTCCGCAGCCGCCCGCCGGCCCGCGCGCACACCCGCCCCGCGGCGTCCGCGCCCACCAGCACCGTGCCCCCGCCGGCGTCGACCGCCGCCCGCACCTCCCCGAAGCCGTCCAGACCCGCGTCCGTGCCGTCCGGACCGGTCAGCCGCGCCGACGCCGGCGCCCGGAGGTAGAGCAGGCCGCCCGCGCTCGCCACCGTCGAACCCGACGGCGGCAGGGCCCCCGGCGCCTCCCGGCCGTCCACCCAGTGCCGTACGGACCGCTCGCCCGCCGCGTACACGTGCGTCCGGCCGGCCGCGTCCACCGAGACCGCCAGGCCGTCCTGCACCACCGCGTCCCCCGGCAGCGCCCGCCACGGCCCCCAGGCGCCGTCCGGCTCGCGGACCCGCTCGGCGACGCCCCGCGCCGCGTTCCGCACGTACAGCCGCACCCGGCCGTCCGGGGCCGCCACCGCGACCGGGGCGCCCAGCCGGCGGCTGCGGTCCGCGCCCCGGTCCGGGGTGCCGAGACCGCGCCAGGCGAGGAACGGGCCGCCGGGGGACCGCTGTTCGAGCAGGACGACCTCGCGCCGGTTCGGGCCGCCGCGCCCCGCCAGGGCCGCGAACCGCACCCCGAAGAGCAGCACCCGCCCGTCCGGCAGCACCGCCGACCCCAGCACGGGCGCCAGCGGCCCGCCGCCCAGGTCCTCCGGCGCGCTCCACACCCCGGGGGAGGTCTCCCGCCGGCGCACCGCCCGCAGCCCCAGCACCCCGTACGCGGCGAGCCGCCCGTCCGGCTCCTCGGCGAGCGCGAGCGCCGGGCCCGGCCAGCGGCGGTGGGTGGAGCGGACCCAGCCCTTGCGGTTGGTCAGCGGCCGGTCGCCGCCGACCCCGTAGTCGCCGCACCCCGACGGATTGCCGCACGCCCAGGACGGGTCCCCGCCGTACGGCACCAGCCGGGCCGCCTTCGCCGCCAGCACGGCCGGCGGCAGGTTCTTCGGCCAGTGCCGGTTGTAGTAGCCGCGGAAGGCGGTCGCCGTGAACACCGGGACCGGCGCCCCGGCCCGTACCTCCTCCGCCACCCAGCGGACCAGCGCCGCCCACGCGAAGCAGGCCGCCGCCGTGTGGTCGCCGTGGTCCGAGAAGCCCGGCTGCTCGGAGTTCCGGCGGCGGGTCGCCTCGTCGCCGGGCTGGACGTCCGGGTCCGGGTCGAGGGTGTGCACCACCGTCGGCCGGTAGCGGCGCAGCAGCCCGGTCAGCGCCGCCACCAGACCCTCGTGGTCGTACGGCCCCGGGCGGGTCACCGGCGAGCCCGCCGAGCGGTGCGGCGCCAGCTCCAGCGCCCGGTCCTCCCAGAGCGCGGGCAGCGCCATGTAGCGGCGCGGGGTGTGCATCGGCAGGTCCAGGAAGACCAGCTCCACCCGGCGCCCGCCGTGCGCCAGCACCGCGCGCTCGGCGGTCCGGCCGCCGCCGAGCGCCGCCGCCTCCCGCCGCCACGGCGTGAACAGCGGCAGGCCCAGCGCCTCCGCGTAGCTCTGCCGCAGGCCCTGGCGGCGGGCCGAGGAGTACGCGGCCCGGTCCGGCCGCGCCTCCGGCATGCCCGCGACCCGGTTGACGCCGGTGTGCTCGCCGGCCGTCACGTACACACAGACCAGCGGCACCCCGGCGGCGAGCAGCCGCTGCGCGTCCGGGTTCATGAAGTACAGGTCGTCGTCCGGGTGCGCCACGATCTGGAGCAGCAGCGCCCGGCGCGGCTCCCCGCCCGCGAACGGCTTGCCCGGGGCCGGGTCGGCGGCCGGGACGGCGCGGCGCGGAGCGGGTACGGAACAGCCCGCGGCCAGGGCCGTGGTCACGGCGGTGGCCAGGAGCGTACGGCGGGACGGTCGGTGCACGGCGGATGGCCCTTCCCCCAAGGTCGGTCCCTGGCTAGACGGCCCGCGCGGGCCCCGGGTTGCCCCTCCGGCGCGGACCGGCCGCCGTCTTGCATGCCGGGACGGACCGGATCGCTTACTGGTGCGTGCATTCACCTGGATGTCACACTGCGGCAGGCGGCGGTCCCACAGGTGCGGGGGCGCGCGAGGACGCCGCCCGTCAACGCTCGGCAACGGCGCCGAGCTCCGCACCGCTTCCCTGGCGCGCACCGGCGTGCCAGAAGGGGGTACTCCGTGCCGTCCCGTCCCACCGCCGAGACCACCGCCGCCCGGTCCGCGCTCGACGCGCTGCGCGCCGAGATCGAACAGCGCAACCCGGCCCAGCCCGAGTTCCACCAGGCCGTCCACGAGGTGCTCGACAGCCTCGCGCCGGTGCTCGCCGCGCGCCCCGAGTACGCCGAACCCGGCCTCCTGGAGCGGCTGGTCGAGCCCGAGCGGCAGATCGTGTTCCGGGTCCCGTGGCAGGACGACCGGGGCCGCGTGCACGTCAACCGCGGCTTCCGCGTCGAGTTCAACAGCGCCCTCGGCCCCTACAAGGGCGGCCTGCGCTTCCACCCGTCGGTGAACCTCGGCATCGTCAAGTTCCTCGGCTTCGAGCAGATCTTCAAGAACGCCCTCACCGGCCTCGGCATCGGCGGCGGCAAGGGCGGCAGCGACTTCGACCCGCACGGCCGCAGCGACGCCGAGGTCATGCGCTTCTGCCAGTCCTTCATGACCGAGCTGTACCGGCACCTCGGCGAGCACACGGACGTCCCCGCCGGCGACATCGGCGTCGGCGGGCGCGAGATCGGCTACCTCTTCGGCCAGTACCGGCGCATCACCAACCGCTGGGAGGCCGGCGTCCTCACCGGCAAGGGCACCGGCTGGGGCGGCTCCGCGATCCGCCCCGAGGCCACCGGCTACGGCAGCGTCCTCTTCGCCGCCGCCATGCTCCGCGAGCGCGGCGAGGACCTGGAGGGGCAGAGCGCCGTCGTCTCCGGCTCCGGCAACGTGGCGCTGTACACGATCGAGAAGCTGCTCGCCCTCGGCGCCAACCCGCTGACCTGCTCCGACTCCAGCGGTTACGTCTACGACGACAAGGGCATCGACCTCGACCTGCTCAAGCAGGTCAAGGAGGTCGAGCGCGGCCGGGTCGCCGACTACGCCG
The DNA here is from genome assembly GCA_000721275.1 of Microtetraspora glauca. Taxonomy (GTDB): domain Bacteria; phylum Actinomycetota; class Actinomycetes; order Streptomycetales; family Streptomycetaceae; genus Streptomyces. The sequence continues at coordinate 61,179 of JOFO01000009.1, forward strand.
AGCGGCGCGGCGGCTCCGCCCGCTTCGTGCCCGGCGGCCGGGTCTGGGAGGTCCCCGCGGACGTGGCCCTGCCGTCCGCGACCCAGAACGAGCTGGACGCGGACGACGCCGCCGCGCTGGTCCGCAACGGCGTGAAGGCGGTCGCCGAGGGCGCCAACATGCCCACCACCGCCGCCGCCGTGCACCTCCTCCAGGAGGCCGGCGTCGCCTTCGGCCCCGGCAAGGCGGCCAACGCGGGCGGCGTCGCCGTCAGCGCCCTGGAGATGGCCCAGAACCACTCCCGGACATCCTGGTCCGCGGCCCGCGTCGAGGAGGAGCTGGCCGCGATCATGACCGGCATCCACCGCACCTGCCACGAGACCGCCGAGCGGTACGGCGCCCCCGGCGACTACGTCACCGGCGCCAACATCGCCGGCTTCGAGCGGGTCGCCGACGCGATGCTGGCGCAGGGCGTGATCTGACCCGGTCCCCGTACGGTCTCTCCCCCCGGAAAGAATTCTTCGGAAGATCTTTCCGGGGGATGTCGAGGACCCGGACACCGGCTCCGACCGTAGGGTGACAGCGCGCCGACGGGGCGCGCGGGACGGGGAGGGACCCGGCATGAAGTACGTCGCGATGATCTACGGCAACCAGGCCAAGTGGGACGCGCTCCCGGCCGAGGCGTGGCCGGAGGCGATCGCCCGCCAGGAGGCGTTCAACCGGAAGTACCGGGAGACCGGCGAGCTGATCGGCGCGTACGGACTCGCCGACGCCGCCTCCGCGATGCTGGTCCGCCGCGAGGCCGGCGCCCCCGCCGTCACCGACGGCCCCTACCTGGAGACCAAGGAGTACCTGGCCAGCTTCTACCTGCTGGACTGCGAGTCACTGGAGCGCGCCCAGGCCATCGCCGCGGACATGCCCTTCGCGGACGTCGACCCGGTGGAGCTGTGGCCGGTGCTCCACGAGTCCGCGGCGGACGTGTGAGCGAGCCGGCCGGCGTCGAGGAGCTGCTGCGGGCGAGCGCCCCGCGGGTCCTCGGCGCGCTCGTCCGCCGCCACGGCGACTTCTACGGCTGCGAGGACGCCGTCCAGGAGGCGCTGATCGCGGCGGCCCGGCAGTGGCCCGAGCAGGGCGTCCCCGAGCGCCCCGGCAGCTGGCTGCTGACCGTCGCCCAGCGCAAGTACGTCGACCAGGTGCGCAGCGAGGCCGCGCGCCGGCGCCGCGAGGACACCCTCGCGCTCGCCACCCCGGCGGCCGAGCTGCTCGCGCCGCCCGCCGACCGGGCGGGGGAGGGGGACGCGGACGACTCGCTCGCGCTGCTGTTCCTCTGCTGCCACCGGGACCTGTCGCCGCCGAGCCGGATCGCGCTGACCCTGCGCGCCGTCGGCGGCCTCACCACGGCGCAGATCGCGGCGGCCTTCCTGGTGCCGGAGGCGACGATGGCGCAGCGGATCAGCCGCGACAAGCAGACCGTCCGGGCCGCCGGGGACGACTCCCTCGCGCTGCCGGAGGGCGAGGACCGCACCGCCCGGCTCGCCGAGGTGCGGCACGTGCTCTACCTGGTCTTCAACGAGGGGTACACGGCGAGCGGCGGCGAGGCGCTGACGGCGCCCGAGCTGTCGTCGGAGGCGACCCGGCTGGCCCGGCTGCTGCACCGGCTGGTCCCGGACGACACCGAGACGGCCGGCCTGCTGGCGCTGATGCTGCTCACCGACGCCCGCCGCCCGGCGCGCACCGGTTCGCACGGCGAGCTGGTGCCGCTGGCGGAGCAGGACCGCGGCCGGTGGGACGCGGCGCTGGTCGCCGAGGGCGTGGCGCTGATCAGCCGGACGCTGCCGAAGGGGCGGGTGGGGCCGTACCAGATCCAGGCGGCGATCGCGGCGGTGCACGACGAGGCGGAGACGGCGGAGGCGACGGACTGGCCGCAGATCCTCGCCCTGTACGACCTGCTGGAGCAGGCCGGCCCGAACCCGATGGTGTCCCTGAACCGGGCGGTGGCGGTGGCCATGGTGGACGGCCCGCGGGCCGGTCTCGCGCTGCTGGACGAGCTGGCCGCCGACAAGCGGCTGGCCCGTCACCACCGGCTGCTCGCCACCCGGGCCCACCTGCTGGAGCTGGCCGGCGAGCCGGAGGCCGCGGCGGCGGCGTACCGGGAGGCGGCGCGGCGGACGACGAGCGCGCCGGAGCGGCGGCACCTGTCGGAGCGGGGCCGGCGGCTGGGCTGAGCGGGAGGGGCGCGTACGGGAATCCGCGCGCCCCCTGCGTGTACCCGGACGTGACGTGGGGTACAGTCTTCGACCCCGATTGGCGGCCCGCCGGGGCCGTATGGCAGACTAGCGGGGTTGCTCGGTTGAGTGCCGATGCTGCGCGCCTCCCGCCGGGAGGACCGGAAGCGAGTCCCACAGTACTCGTCGCCCCTTCTCAGGGGCGGACGTACGGGAATCTTCCGGGAAGCGTCAGCGGGGTACCGGCCAGGCACCCGGTGGGTGTTCTGCCCCCGTTCCGCGGTCCACGGCCCGCACCCCCTTGGTTGGGAAATCCTTCGGGACTTCTTCGTAGAGGGAGTGCGACACGCCCGACCGCGTGGGTCGGAGGAAGAACGCGAACCCCCCGGGTTCCGGAGCGTTACGAAGAGACAGGACTACGAAGTAGCCATGGCGGGACAGAAGATCCGCATCCGGCTCAAGGCCTACGACCACGAGGTCATCGACTCCTCGGCGAAGAAGATCGTCGAGACGGTGACCCGCACTGGTGCGTCGGTCGCGGGCCCGGTGCCGCTGCCCACTGAGAAGAACGTGTACTGCGTCATCAAGTCGCCGCACAAGTACAAGGACTCGCGCGAGCACTTCGAGATGCGCACGCACAAGCGCCTCATCGACATCCTCGACCCCACGCCGAAGACGGTTGACTCGCTGATGCGTCTCGACCTGCCGGCGGGCGTCGACATCGAGATCAAGCTCTGAGGTGACGCGCGAGATGGCTAAGAACATCAAGGGCATCCTGGGCGAGAAGCTCGGCATGACGCAGGTCTGGGACGAGAACAACCGGGTCGTCCCGGTGACCGTCGTCAAGGCCGGCCCGAATGTCGTGACCCAGGTGCGTACGAACGACGTCGACGGCTACGAGTCGGTCCAGATCGCCTTCGGCGAGATCGACCCGCGCAAGGTGAACAAGCCCCTCAAGGGCCACTTCGCCAAGGCCGACGTCACCCCGCGCCGTCACCTTGTCGAGATCCGTACCGCCGACGCCGGCGAGTACACCCTCGGCCAGGAGATCACCGCCGAGGTCTTCGAGGCGGGCATCAAGGTCGACGTGACCGGCAAGAGCAAGGGCAAGGGCTTCGCCGGTGCCATGAAGCGCCACAACTTCCGTGGTGGCAAGGCTTCCCACGGTGCCCACCGCGTGCACCGCAAGCCCGGTTCGATCGGTGGCTGCGCCACCCCGGGCCGCGTCTTCAAGGGCATGCGCATGGCCGGCCGCATGGGCAACGAGCGCGTGACCACCCAGAACCTGACCGTTCACGCCGTTGACGCGGAGAAGGGCCTGCTGCTCATCAAGGGCGCGGTTCCTGGTCCGAACGGCGGCCTCGTCCTGGTCCGCACCGCGGCCAAGGGGGCCTGAGGATATGAGCACCATTGACATTCTGTCGCCCTCCGGCGACAAGGCGGGGACCATCGAGCTCCCGGCCGAGATCTTCGACGCCAAGATCAGCGTCCCGCTGATCCACCAGGTCGTCGTCGCGCAGCTTGCGGCTGCCCGCCAGGGCACCCACAAGACCAAGACGCGCGGCGAGGTCCGCGGTGGTGGCAAGAAGCCGTACCGCCAGAAGGGCACCGGCCGCGCCCGTCAGGGTTCGACCCGCGCCCCGCAGTTCGCCGGTGGTGGCGTCGTGCACGGTCCCGTGCCGCGTGACTACTCGCAGCGGACCCCCAAGAAGATGAAGGCCGCCGCCCTCCGCGGTGCCCTCTCCGACCGGGCGAACCACTCCCGCATCCACGTCGTCTCCGGCGTGGTCGAGGGTGACGTCTCCACCAAGGCCGCCAAGGTCCTGTTCGGCAAGATCTCGGAGCGCAAGAACCTGCTCCTGGTCGCCGAGCGCACCGACGAGGCCGCGTGGCTGTCCGCCCGCAACCTGCCCCAGGTCCACATCCTGGAGCCGGGCCAGCTGAACACGTACGACGTGATGCGATCCGACGACGTGGTCTTCACCCAGGCCGCCTTCGAGTCCTTCGTGTCTGGCCCCAAGGCCGACGACAACGAGGGGAACGACGCCTGATGGCCGAGATCACCAGCAAGACCTTCACGGACCCGCGCGACGTCCTCGTCAAGCCGGTTGTCTCCGAGAAGAGCTACGCGCTGCTCGACGAGAACAAGTACACGTTCATCGTCGCGCCGGGCGCCAACAAGACGCAGATCAAGCAGGCCGTCGAGGCGGTCTTCTCGGTCAAGGTCACCGGGGTCAACACGATCAACCGCCAGGGCAAGCGCAAGCGCACCCGCACCGGTTTCGGCAAGCGCGCCAACACCAAGCGCGCCATCGTGACCCTCGCCGAGGGCAACCGAATCGACATCTTCGGCGGCCCGACCGCCTGACGGCGGTCGAGTCGTCCGATATCGGACGAGGACTGAGAAATGGGTATCCGCAAGTACAAGCCGACTACGCCGGGCCGCCGTGGCTCCTCCGTAGCCGACTTCGTCGAGATCACGCGGTCCACGCCGGAGAAGTCGCTGGTCCGCCCCCTGCACAGCAAGGGCGGCCGTAACAACACCGGTCGTGTGACCGTCCGTCACCAGGGCGGTGGCCACAAGCGCGCCTACCGCGTGATCGACTTCCGTCGTCACGACAAGGACGGCGTGCCGGCCAAGGTCGCTCACATCGAGTACGACCCCAACCGCACCGCGCGCATCGCGCTGCTCCACTACGCGGACGGCGAGAAGCGCTACATCATCGCTCCCAAGGGTCTGACGCAGGGTGACCGCGTCGAGAACGGCCCGGGCGCGGACATCAAGCCCGGCAACAACCTGGCCCTCCGCAACATCCCGGTCGGTACCACGATCCACGCGATCGAGCTCCGTCCCGGCGGTGGCGCCAAGTTCGCCCGCTCCGCGGGTGCCTCCGTGCAGCTGCTGGCGAAGGAGGGCACCATGGCCCACCTCCGCATGCCCTCCGGTGAGATCCGTCTCGTCGACGCCCGCTGCCGCGCCACCATCGGCGAGGTCGGCAACGCCGAGCAGTCGAACATCAACTGGGGCAAGGCCGGCCGCAAGCGCTGGCTGGGCGTTCGCCCGACCGTTCGCGGTGTGGCGATGAACCCGGTTGACCACCCGCACGGTGGTGGTGAGGGCAAGACCTCCGGTGGTCGCCACCCGGTCTCCCCGTGGGGTCAGAAGGAGGGTCGTACTCGTTCGCCGAAGAAGGCTTCGAACAAGTACATCGTCCGCCGCCGCAAGACGAACAAGAAGCGCTAGGAGCGGGTTTAGATGCCGCGCAGTCTCAAGAAGGGGCCCTTCGTCGACGACCACCTGATCAAGAAGGTGGACGCCCAGAACGAAGCCGGCACCAAGAACGTCATCAAGACCTGGTCCCGTCGCTCCATGATCATCCCGGCGATGCTCGGGCACACGATCGCGGTGCACAACGGCAAGACCCACGTCCCGGTGTTCGTCACCGAGTCGATGGTCGGGCACAAGCTCGGCGAGTTCTCGCCGACGCGTACCTTCCGGGGTCACGTCAAGGAAGACCGGAAGTCGAAGCGCCGCTAGTAGCGGATCGCATTCAGACACGTAAGTAACTGAAGGGACAACCATGGAAGCCAGGGCCCAGGCGCGGTACATCCGCGTCACGCCCATGAAGGCCCGCCGCGTGGTGGACCTGATCCGTGGCATGGATGCCACGGAGGCTCAGGCTGTTCTGCGATTCGCTCCGCAGGCAGCCTCCGTGCCGGTCGGCAAGGTGCTCGACAGCGCCATCGCCAACGCCGCGCACAACTACGACCACACGGACGCCTCTTCGCTGTTCATCAGCGAGGCGTACGTCGACGAGGGCCCGACCCTGAAGCGGTTCCGTCCGCGCGCCCAGGGCCGTGCCTACCGGATCCGCAAGCGGACCAGCCACATCACCGTGGTCGTCAGCAGCAAGGAAGGAACCCGGTAATGGGCCAGAAGGTTAACCCGCATGGGTTCCGGCTCGGCATCACCACGGACTTCAAGTCCCGCTGGTACGCCGACAAGCTGTACAAGGACTACGTCAAGGAAGACGTCGCCATCCGCCGGATGCTGACGTCCGGCATGGAGCGCGCCGGCATCTCGAAGGTGGAGATCGAGCGCACCCGTGACCGTGTCCGCGTGGACATCCACACCGCTCGTCCGGGCATCGTCATCGGTCGCCGCGGCGCCGAGGCCGACAAGATCCGCGGCCAGCTGGAGAAGCTGACCGGCAAGCAGGTCCAGCTGAACATCCTCGAGGTCAAGAACCCCGAGGTCGACGCTCAGCTCGTGGCCCAGGCCGTCGCCGAGCAGCTCTCCTCCCGCGTCTCCTTCCGTCGGGCCATGCGCAAGAGCATGCAGTCCGCCATGAAGGCCGGCGCCAAGGGCATCAAGATCCAGTGCGGTGGCCGCCTCGGCGGCGCCGAGATGTCCCGCTCGGAGTTCTACCGCGAGGGCCGTGTGCCGCTGCACACGCTCCGCGCGAACGTCGAGTACGGCTTCTTCGAGGCCAAGACGACCTTCGGCCGCATCGGCGTGAAGGTCTGGATCTACAAGGGCGACGTCAAGAACATCGCCGAGGTCCGCGCCGAGAACGCCGCCGCCCGCGCCGGCAACCGTCCGGCCCGTGGCGGTGCTGACCGCCCGGCCGGCCGCGGTGGCCGCGGTGGCGAGCGTGGCGGTCGCGGTCGCAAGCCGCAGTCGGCTCCCGCTGCCGAGGCCCCCAAGGCCGAGGCCGCCGCCGCTCCGGCTGCCGAGAGCACCGGAACGGAGGCCTGACCGAAATGCTGATCCCCCGTAGGGTCAAGCACCGCAAGCAGCACCACCCGAAGCGCAATGGCATGTCCAAGGGTGGCACGCAGGTTGCGTTCGGCGAGTACGGCATTCAGGCCCTCACCCCGGCCTACGTGACCAACCGCCAGATCGAGGCCGCGCGTATCGCGATGACCCGCCACATCAAGCGTGGCGGCAAGGTCTGGATCAACATCTACCCGGACCGCCCGCTCACGAAGAAGCCTGCCGAGACCCGCATGGGTTCCGGTAAGGGTTCCCCGGAGTGGTGGATCGCGAACGTCAAGCCCGGTCGGGTGATGTTCGAGCTGTCCTACCCGAACGAGAAGATCGCGCGTGAGGCTCTGACTCGTGCGGCTCACAAGCTGCCGATGAAGTGCAAGATCGTTAAGCGCGAGGCAGGTGAGCTGTGATGTCGGCCGGTACCAAGGCGTCCGAGCTGCGCGAGCTGGGCAACGAGGAGCTTGTCGCCAAGCTCCGCGAGGCCAAGGAAGAGCTGTTCAACCTCCGCTTCCAGGCGGCGACGGGTCAGCTCGAGAACCACGGCCGTCTGCGGGCGGTCCGTAAGGACATCGCCCGGATCTACACCCTCATGCGTGAGCGTGAGCTCGGCATTGAGACGGTGGAGAACGCCTGATGAGCGAGAGCAACGTGACTGAGAAGACGGAGCGCAACGCCCGCAAGGTCCGCGAGGGCCTGGTCGTCAGCGACAAGATGGACAAGACCGTCGTCGTCGCCGTCGAGGACCGCGTCAAGCACGCGCTGTACGGCAAGGTCATCCGCCGTACCAACAAGCTCAAGGCTCACGACGAGCAGAACGCCGCCGGCATCGGTGACCGCGTCCTCCTGATGGAGACCCGGAAGCTGTCGGCGACGAAGCACTGGCGCGTCGTCGAGATCCTCGAGAAGGCCAAGTAATCCCTCCTAGGGGGACCCCCTAGGAACAGTTCCGCCAGGCTCGGCAGGGGCACTCCGGTGCCCCTGCCGGGAACCGGCAGACAATCAGGAGATAGACGTGATCCAGCAGGAGTCGCGACTTCGCGTCGCCGACAACACTGGTGCCAAGGAGATCCTTTGCATCCGTGTTCTCGGTGGCTCGGGTCGCCGCTACGCGGGCATCGGTGACGTCATCGTCGCCACCGTCAAGGACGCGATCCCCGGTGGCAACGTGAAGAAGGGTGACGTCGTCAAGGCGGTCATCGTTCGCACCGTCAAGGAGCGCCGCCGCCAGGACGGCTCGTACATCCGCTTCGACGAGAACGCCGCCGTCATTCTGAAGAACGACGGCGACCCTCGCGGCACCCGTATCTTCGGCCCCGTCGGCCGTGAGCTGCGCGAGAAGAAGTTCATGAAGATCATCTCGCTCGCGCCGGAGGTGCTGTAAGCATGAAGATCAAGAAGGGCGACCTGGTTCAGGTCATCACCGGCAAGGACAAGGGCAAGCAGGGCAAGGTCATCGCGGCCATGCCGGCGGAGAACCGTGTCCTCGTCGAGGGTGTCAACCGGGTCAAGAAGCACACGAAGGCCGGCCCGAACCAGGCCGGCGGCATCGTGACCACCGAGGCGCCGGTCCACGTCTCCAACGTCCAGCTGGTCGTGGAGAAGGACGGCAAGAAGGTCGTCACGCGTGTCGGTTACCGCTTCGACGACGAGGGCAACAAGATCCGCGTTGCCAAGCGGACGGGTGAGGACATCTGATGGCTACCACCACTCCGCGTCTCAAGACGAAGTACCGCGAGGAGATCGCGGGCAAGCTGCGTGACGAGTTCCAGTACGAGAACGTCATGCAGATCCCCGGCCTCGTGAAGATCGTGGTCAACATGGGTGTCGGCGACGCCGCCCGTGACTCGAAGCTGATCGAGGGCGCCATCCGCGACCTCACCACGATCACCGGTCAGAAGCCGGCCGTCACCAAGGCCCGCAAGTCCATCGCGCAGTTCAAGCTGCGCGAGGGTCAGCCGATCGGTGCCCACGTCACGCTCCGTGGCGACCGCATGTGGGAGTTCCTGGACCGCACCCTGTCGCTCGCGCTGCCGCGCATCCGCGACTTCCGCGGCCTGTCCCCGAAGCAGTTCGACGGCCGTGGCAACTACACCTTCGGTCTCACGGAGCAGGTCATGTTCCACGAGATCGACCAGGACAAGATCGACCGTGTCCGGGGTATGGACATCACCGTGGTCACCACGGCGACCAACGACGACGAGGGCCGTGCCCTTCTGCGTCACCTCGGCTTCCCGTTCAAGGAGGCGTAAGCGAGATGGCGAAGAAGGCTCTCATCGCGAAGGCTGCCCGTAAGCCCAAGTTCGGTGTGCGTGCGTACACCCGCTGCCAGCGCTGCGGTCGCCCCCACTCCGTGTACCGCAAGTTCGGCCTGTGCCGCGTGTGCCTCCGTGAGATGGCTCACCGTGGCGAGCTGCCGGGCGTGACCAAGAGCTCCTGGTAATTCCCCCTCGCCCTCTGGGCGTTGGGAACGACAGGAGTCTCTCGGTAGGCATTGGGCCGGCGGAGGCCCGACCCGGCATGCCGTAGGCTTGAAGGGTTGGGCGTCCGCCGCCCGTACGACTTACTACGCCGTAGGTCCACCGCACCGCACCCGCCCCGTCTCGGATCGGGGAGAGGGATGGTGCACCAGGAAACCCCGGCGAGAGAGGCCGAAGGCCAATTCATGACCATGACTGATCCGATCGCAGACATGCTCACGCGTCTGCGTAACGCGAACTCGGCGTACCACGACTCCGTGACGATGCCGCACAGCAAGATCAAGTCTCACATCGCGGAAATCCTCCAGCAGGAGGGCTTCATCACGGGCTGGAAGGTCGAGGACGCCGAGGTCGGCAAGAACCTCGTCATCGACCTCAAGTTCGGTCCGAACCGTGAGCGCTCCATCGCGGGCATCAAGCGGATCTCGAAGCCGGGCCTCCGGGTTTACGCGAAGTCCACCAACCTGCCGAAGGTCCTCGGCGGCCTGGGCGTGGCGATCATCTCCACGTCCCACGGTCTCCTGACCGGCCAGCAGGCGCAGAAGAAGGGCGTGGGTGGGGAAGTCCTCGCCTACGTCTGGTAGTCGGGAACGGAGGAATAGCAATGTCGCGAATCGGCAAGCTCCCCATCACGGTTCCCGCCGGCGTGGACGTCACCATCGAGGGCCGCACGGTCACGGTGAAGGGTTCCAAGGGCACCCTGAGCCACACCGTCGCCGCGCCGATCGAGATCGTTAAGGGCGAGGACGGCGTTCTGAACGTCACCCGTCCGAACGACGAGCGTCAGAACAAGGCCCTCCACGGCCTGTCCCGCACGCTGGTGGCCAACATGATCACCGGTGTGACCACGGGATACACGAAGGCGCTCGAGATCAGCGGTGTCGGTTACCGCGTGGCCGCGAAGGGCTCCAGCCTGGAGTTCCAGCTCGGCTACAGCCACCCGATCCTGGTGGAGGCCCCCGAGGGCATCTCCTTCAAGGTCGAGTCGCCGACCAAGTTCTCGGTCGAGGGCATCGACAAGCAGAAGGTCGGCGAGGTCGCCGCGAACATCCGCAAGCTGCGGAAGCCCGACCCGTACAAGGCCAAGGGCGTCAAGTACGCGGGCGAGGTCATCCGCCGCAAGGTCGGAAAGGCTGGTAAGTAAGCCATGGCATACGGTGTCAAGATCGCCAAGGGCGACGCTTACAAGCGCGCCGCGAAGGCGCGCCGTCACCTGCGCATCCGTAAGAACGTGTCGGGTACGGCGGAGCGTCCGCGTCTCGTCGTGACGCGCACGAACCGCGGTATCACCGCGCAGGTCATCGACGACCTCAAGGGTCACACCGTGGCGTCGGCCTCCCACCTGGACGCTTCCGTCCGCGGTGGCGAGGGCGACAAGTCCTCGGTGGCCCAGAAGGTCGGCGCCCTGGTCGCCGAGCGCGCCAAGGCCGCCGGTGTCGAGGCCGTCGTGTTCGACCGTGGTGGCAACAGGTACGCCGGGCGCATTGCCGCTCTGGCTGACGCCGCCCGCGAAGCCGGGCTGAAGTTCTAAGCCCCGGTTCCGGGACTAACGGACGTAACAGAGAGAGGTATTCCAATGGCTGGACCCCAGCGCCGCGGCAGCGGTGCCGGTGGCGGCGAGCGGCGGGACCGGAAGGGCCGCGACGGTGGCGCTGCCGCCGCCGAGAAGACCGCGTACGTTGAGCGCGTAGTCGCGATCAACCGCGTCGCCAAGGTTGTCAAGGGTGGTCGTCGTTTCAGCTTCACCGCGCTGGTCGTGGTGGGCGACGGTGACGGCACCGTGGGTGTCGGTTACGGCAAGGCCAAGGAGGTGCCGGCCGCCATCGCCAAGGGTGTGGAGGAGGCCAAGAAGCACTTCTTCAAGGTTCCCCGTATCCAGGGCACCATCCCGCACCCCATCCAGGGTGAGAAGGCCGCGGGCGTCGTCCTGCTCAAGCCTGCTTCCCCCGGTACCGGTGTGATCGCCGGTGGCCCGGTGCGCGCGGTTCTCGAGTGCGCCGGCGTTCACGACATCCTGTCGAAGTCGCTCGGCTCCGACAACGCGATCAACATCGTGCACGCGACCGTGGAGGCCCTGAAGGGCCTGCAGCGTCCCGAGGAGATCGCGGCCCGCCGCGGTCTGCCGCTCGAGGACGTCGCCCCCGCGGCTCTGCTTCGTGCGCGTGCTGGGGCGGGTGCGTAATGGCTCGCCTCAAGATCACGCAGACGAAGTCGTACATCGGCAGCAAGCAGAACCACCGCGACACGCTGCGTTCGCTCGGGCTCAAGCGCCTGAACGACGTGGTCGTCAAGGAGGACCGTCCCGAGTTCCGCGGCATGGTGCACACCGTCCGCCACCTCGTGACGGTTGAGGAGGTCGACTGATCATGGCGGAGAACAACCCGCTCAAGATCCACAACCTCCGTCCCGCCCCGGGCGCCAAGACCGCCAAGACCCGTGTGGGTCGTGGTGAGGCGTCGAAGGGTAAGACGGCCGGTCGTGGTACCAAGGGCACCAAGGCCCGCTACCAGGTTCCGGAGCGCTTCGAGGGTGGGCAGATGCCCCTCCACATGCGCCTCCCGAAGCTCAAGGGCTTCAAGAACCCGTTCCGCACCGAGTACCAGGTCGTGAACCTGGACAAGCTGGCCGCGCTCTACCCGCAGGGTGGCGAGGTCACGGTGGCCGACCTGGTCGCCAAGGGTGCGGTTCGTAAGAACCAGCTCGTCAAGGTGCTCGGCACCGGCGAGGTCTCCGTGGCGCTGCAGGTGACGGTCGACGCCGTCTCCGGCTCCGCCAAGGAGAAGATCGCCGCCGCCGGCGGCACCGTCACCGAGCTCGTCTGAGACGACTCGATGGCATGAACATCCGACCGGGGATGCCTCCCAAAAGGGGCATCCCCGGTTGGTCGTTCCTAGGGGGGCATGGTCGCCGGTAAGGTGGCGTGCACCGTCCATGCTCATGCGGTATAGACCGCGAGGGCCGGGACCGATCTCTCTCAGTCCTTATCGAATCTCAAGACCGTCACCTCTGACGCTTAGCGCGGGGGTCGCAGGAGGCACCGTGCTCACCGGCTTCGCCCGGGCGTTCAAGACGCCCGACCTGCGCAAGAAGCTGCTCTTCACGCTGGCGATCATCGTGCTGTACCGCCTCGGGGCCCACGTCCCCGTCCCCGGCGTCAGCTACGAGGCCGTCCAGATGTGCGTGGACCAGGCGAGCGAGGGCAACAACAGCCTGTTCGGCCTGGTGAACATGTTCAGTGGCGGCGCACTGCTGCAGATCACCATCTTCGCGCTCGGCATCATGCCGTACATCACGGCGAGCATCATCCTGCAGCTGCTGACCGTCGTGATCCCGCGTCTGGAAGCCCTCAAGAAGGAGGGCCAGAGCGGCACCGCGAAGATCACGCAGTACACCCGCTACCTGACGATCGCGCTGGCGATCCTCCAGGGCACCGGTCTCGTGGCCACCGCGAAGAGCGGCGCGCTCTTCAGCGGCTGCAACGTCGCGAACCAGGTCGTCCCGGACCCGTCGATCTTCACCATCGCCACCATGGTCATCACCATGACCGCGGGCACCGCCCTCGTCATGTGGCTCGGTGAGCTCATCACCGACCGCGGCATCGGCAACGGCATGTCGATCCTGATGTTCATCTCGATCGCCGCCGGCTTCCCGGGCGCGCTGTGGGCCATCAAGGAGAGCGGCAAGCTCGCCCAGGGCTGGATCGAGTTCGGCACCGTCATCCTCATCGGCTTCGTGATGGTGGCCCTCGTCGTCTTCGTCGAGCAGGCCCAGCGCCGCATCCCGGTGCAGTACGCGAAGCGCATGATCGGCCGCAGGTCGTACGGCGGTACGTCCACTTACATCCCGTTGAAGGTGAACCAGGCAGGTGTGATTCCTGTCATCTTCGCCTCGTCGCTGCTCTACATCCCCGCGCTGATCGCGCAGTTCTCCAGCAGCACCGCCGGCTGGAAGACCTGGATCGAAGCCCACTTCGTGAAGGGTGACCACCCCTACTACATCGCGACGTACTTCCTTCTGATCGTGTTCTTCGCCTTCTTCTACGTGGCGATCTCGTTCAACCCCGAGGAAGTCGCCGACAACATGAAGAAGTATGGTGGCTTCATCCCGGGTATCCGGGCTGGTCGACCTACTGCCGAGTACCTGAGCTACGTGCTCAACCGGATCACTTGGCCGGGCTCGCTGTACTTGGGTCTGATCGCTCTTGTGCCGACGATGGCGTTGGCAGGCTTCGGCGGTGCCAATGCCAACTTCCCGTTCGGCGGGACGAGCATCCTCATCATCGTGGGTGTCGGGCTGGAGACCGTGAAGCAGATCGAGAGCCAGCTCCAGCAGCGCAATTACGAAGGGTTCCTCCGCTGATGCGAATCGTCCTCGTCGGACCGCCCGGGGCCGGCAAGGGAACGCAGGCCGCGTTTCTTGCCAAGAACCTGGCCATCCCGCACATCTCCACGGGTGACCTGTTCCGTGCCAACATCTCGCAGGGCACGGCGCTGGGCCTGGAGGCGAAGGGTTACATGGACCGGGGCGAGCTCGTCCCGGACGAGGTGACCATCGGGATGGCCAAGGACCGCATGGAGCAGGCGGACGCCGCGAACGGCTTCCTGCTCGACGGGTTCCCGCGCAACGTGGCCCAGGCCGAGGCCCTGGATGTCGTGCTGAAGGCCGACGACATGCAGCTGGACGCGGTCCTGGACCTGGAGGTCCCCGAGGACGAGGTCGTGAAGCGGATCGCGGGTCGCCGCATCTGCCGCAACGACTCCTCGCACGTCTTCCACGTGACGTACAACGCCCCGAAGACCGAGGGTGTCTGCGACGTCTGCGGAGGCGAGCTCTACCAGCGCGCGGACGACTCCGAGGAGACGGTCCGCACCCGCCTGGAGGTCTACCACACGCAGACCGAGCCGATCATCGACTACTACCGGGCGCAGAACCTGGTCGTGACGATCTCCGCGCTCGGCAAGGTGGACGAGGTCACGGCGCGTGCGATGGACGCGCTGAAGAAGTAACCCCACGCTCACGCGGTACGGCCGCGGTGCCCCTGACGGGCGCCGCGGCCGTATCGTTGTTCTGTCCCGTACTCCCCTGGAAAGGCCCCCGTCACGATGGTGCAGATCAAGACCCCCGAGCAGATCGCGAAGATGCGCGAGGCGGGGCTGGTCGTCGCCGCCATCCACGCGGCGACCCGCGAGGCGGCCGTGCCGGGCGCCACGACCAAGGACCTGGACGAGGTCGCGCGGAAGGTGATCGCCGACCACGGGGCGAAGTCGAACTTCCTCGGGTACGGCGGCTTCCCCGCGACCATCTGCACCTCGGTCAACGAGGTCGTCGTCCACGGCATCCCGGACGAGAAGACGGTCCTCAAGGACGGCGACATCATCTCCATCGACGCCGGCGCGATCGTGGACGGCTGGCACGGCGACGCCGCGTACACGGCGTTCGTCGGCACCGGCCACGCGCCGGAGCTGATCGAGCTGTCCCGGGTGACCGAGGAGTCGATGTGGGCCGGCATCGCCGCGATGCGGGTGGGCGCCCGGCTGGTCGACATCTCGAAGGCGATCGAGACGTACATCAAGCGCCAGCCGCGGCCGGCCGTCGGCGAGCACAGCCTCGGCCGGTACGGCATCGTCGAGGACTACGGCGGCCACGGCATCGGCACCGAGATGCACATGGACCCGCACCTGTTGAACTACGTCTCCCGCAAGCGCGGCAAGGGCCCCAAGCTGGTCCCCGGCTTCTGCCTGGCGATCGAGCCGATGGTGTCCCTCGGCACCCCGCGCACGGAGGTCCTGGAGGACGACTGGACCGTCGTCTCCACGGACGGCACCTGGTCCTCGCACTGGGAGCACAGCGTCGCCCTGACGGAGGAGGGCCCGCTGGTCCTGACCGCCGTCGACGGCGGCAGGGCGAAGCTGGCGGAACTGGGCGTCACCGCGGCCCCGGACCCGCTGGCGTAGTCCGGAGTAAGGATCTTCCGCGCTGGGCACACTCCCGGGATTCGTTTTTTCCTGGGGCCTGGCGTAGACTGATGCGTCGGCTCTCGTGTACCCGTGTGTCCGCACCGGAGAACGAGAGTCGATCAAGGTAGCCGATTCGAAGGGCGAAGCGTGGCCAAGAAGCAAGGTGCCATCGAGATCGAGGGCACCGTGATCGAGTCCCTGCCGAACGCCATGTTCAAGGTGGAGCTCCAGAACGGTCACAAGGTCCTCGCGCACATCTCCGGCAAGATGCGGATGCACTACATCCGTATCCTCCCGGACGACCGGGTCGTCGTGGAGCTGTCTCCGTACGACCTGACGCGTGGCCGGATCGTCTACCGGTACAAGTAGATCTTGCCCGCACCCCCGCCTCCGCGCGCGGGTGGTGGCACTGACCCGGAGAACCTCACATCCCATGAAGGTCAAGCCGAGCGTCAAGAAGATCTGCGACAAGTGCAAGGTGATCCGCCGTCACGGCCGGGTCATGGTCATCTGCGACAACCTGCGCCACAAGCAGCGCCAGGGCTGACGCACGCCGACCGAACCTGCATCTCGCAGTTCTTCGCGCGACGCATAGCAACACGTACATACGCAGAGCCCGCCCAGCCCATCAAGGGTCGGCGACACCTCCGGCGGGGGCCGGGGACCCGATCCGTACCTCATACGGCGGTCGGGACCGGTTCTGCGGCAGACCCCCGAGAACACAGGAGCCATTGAATGGCACGCGTTTCCGGTGTTGACATCCCGCGCGAAAAGCGTGTGGTGGTCGCACTCACCTACGTCTTCGGCATCGGGCGCACCCGGTCCGAGGAGATTCTCGCCGCGACCGGCGTGAACCCGTCCACCCGTGTCCGCGACCTTGCCGAGGAAGACCTCGTCAAGATCCGCGAGTACGTGGACGCCAACCTCCAGACCGAGGGTGACCTCCGCCGCGAGATCGCCGCCGACATCCGCCGCAAGGTCGAGATCGGCTGCTACCAGGGTCTGCGCCACCGTCGTGGCCTGCCCGTCCGCGGTCAGCGCACCAGCACGAACGCTCGTACCCGCAAGGGCCCGCGTCGCGCCATCGCCGGCAAGAAGAAGCCGGGCAAGAAGTAGTCCTCAGCGGACGCTTGACCAAGCGGTCTTCGCTGTAGGACCGACCACCTCCCGTAGGAGTAAGAGATGCCCCCCAAGGGTCGTCAGGGCGCTGCCAAGAAGGTGCGCCGCAAGGAAAAGAAGAACGTCGCTCACGGCCACGCGCACATCAAGAGCACGTTCAACAACACGATCGTCTCGATCACGGACCCGTCCGGCAACGTGATCTCCTGGGCCTCCGCCGGCCACGTCGGCTTCAAGGGCTCGCGCAAGTCCACCCCCTTCGCCGCGCAGATGGCCGCCGAGTCGGCCGCCCGCCGCGCGCAGGAGCACGGCATGCGCAAGGTCGACGTCTTCGTCAAGGGTCCCGGCTCCGGCCGTGAGACCGCGATCCGCTCCCTCCAGGCCACCGGCCTCGAGGTCGGCTCGATCCAGGACGTCACCCCCACGCCGCACAACGGCTGCCGTCCCCCCAAGCGCCGCCGCGTCTGACGCGTCGCCTGCTTGACCTGGGCATTCGGGCGGTGCGCCCCCCTCGGGGGGCGTACCGCCCGTACCCTTGCAGTACGCAGTACCCGCAGTACCGCAAGACCCCCGTCGGGCGTCAAATAGTGGGCGTCCACGACTGAAGGAACACACATGCTTATCGCTCAGCGTCCGTCGCTGACCGAAGAGGTCGTCGACGAGTTCCGCTCGCGGTTCGTGATCGAGCCGCTGGAGCCGGGCTTCGGCTACACCCTCGGCAACAGCCTCCGCCGTACCCTCCTGTCCTCGATCCCGGGTGCCGCCGTCACCAGCATCCGCATCGACGGCGTCCTGCACGAGTTCACCACCGTGCCGGGCGTCAAGGAGGACGTCACCGACCTCATCCTCAACATCAAGCAGCTGGTCGTCTCCTCGGAGCACGACGAGCCGGTCGTGATGTACCTGCGCAAGCAGGGCCCGGGTCTGGTCACCGCCGCCGACATCGCGCCCCCGGCCGGTGTCGAGGTGCACAACCCCGACCTCGTCCTGGCGACCCTGAACGCCAAGGGCAAGCTGGAGATGGAGCTGACCGTCGAGCGCGGTCGCGGCTACGTCTCCGCCGTCCAGAACAAGCAGGTGGGCCAGGAGATCGGCCGCATCCCGGTCGACTCCATCTACTCGCCCGTCCTCAAGGTCACCTACAAGGTCGAGGCGACCCGAGTCGAGCAGCGCACCGACTTCGACAAGCTCATCGTCGACGTCGAGACCAAGCAGGCCATGCGCCCGCGCGACGCCATGGCGTCCGCCGGCAAGACCCTGGTCGAGCTGTTCGGTCTCGCCCGCGAGCTGAACATCGACGCCGAGGGCATCGACATGGGCCCGTCCCCGACGGACGCCGCCCTGGCCGCCGACCTCGCGCTGCCGATCGAGGAGCTGGAGCTCACCGTCCGCTCCTACAACTGCCTCAAGCGTGAGGGCATCCACTCCGTGGGTGAGCTCGTGGCGCGCTCCGAGGCCGACCTGCTCGACATCCGCAACTTCGGTGCGAAGTCGATCGACGAGGTCAAGGCGAAGCTGGCCGGCATGGGCCTCGCGCTCAAGGACAGCCCGCCCGGATTCGACCCGACCGCCGCGGCCGACGCCTTCGGCGCCGACGACGACGCGGACGCCGGGTTCGTCGAGACCGAGCAGTACTAAGGGCTCGGGCCTTCGGGTCCGTACTCGGGTGCGGGTGGACTGTGGCTGTTCGCGCAGTTCCCCGCGCCCCTTTCCGGGGCGTACGCCCCGGTCTCCGACAGGTATCCGCCTGCTCGGACACTGACTCCGGTACCTGACACGGCCGGGGCAGACACTAGGAGAAACACCAATGCCGCGTCCCACCAAGGGTGCCCGCCTCGGCGGTTCCGCCGCGCACGAGAAGCTGCTCCTCGCCAACCTGGCGAAGTCGCTCTTCGAGCACGGCCGCATCACGACGACCGAGGCCAAGGCCCGCCGCCTGCGTCCGGTCGCCGAGCGCCTGATCACCAAGGCGAAGAAGGGCGACATCCACAACCGTCGCCTGGTGCTGCAGACGATCACCGACAAGGGCATCGTCCACACCCTCTTCACCGAGATCGCCCCGCGCTACGCGGAGCGTCCGGGTGGTTACACCCGCATCACGAAGATCGGCAACCGTCGTGGCGACAACGCCCCGATGGCCGTGATCGAGCTGGTCGAGGGCGAGATCGCCAAGAAGGCGACCGTCGCCGAGGCCGAGGCCGCCACCAAGCGCGCCGTCAAGGAGGCCGACGAGGCCGCCGCCGTCGAGGCGACCGAGGACGAGGCGAAGGACGCGTAAGCGTTCCGCCGACGTTTCTCACGGAACGGGCCCGTACCCCCTGGGGTGCGGGCCCGTTCCCGTGCGTCTGAGAGGATTCCCCGGTGAGTGATGACGTGCAGCCCGGGTTCGTACGGGTACGGCTGGACCTTTCGTACGACGGCCGGGACTTCTCCGGCTGGGCCAAGCAGGCCCGCGGGCAGCGGACCGTGCAGGGCGAGATCGAGGACGCGCTGAGGACCGTGACGCGGTCCCCGGAGACGTACGAGCTGACCGTCGCCGGCCGGACCGACGCCGGGGTGCACGCGCGCGGGCAGGTCGCGCACGTGGACCTGCCGGCGGAGCTGTGGGAGGAGCACCGCGAGAAGCTGCTGCGGCGGCTCGCGGGACGGCTCCCGCACGACGTGCGGGTGTGGCGCGTCGCGGAGGCCCCCGAGGGCTTCAACGCCCGCTTCTCGGCGATCTGGCGCCGGTACGCGTACCGGGTCACCGACCACCCGGGCGGCGTCGACCCGCTGCTGCGCGGGCACGTGCTGTGGCACGACTGGACGCTCGACATGGACGCCATGAACGAGGCCGCCGCCGCGCTGATCGGCGAGCACGACTTCGCCGCGTACTGCAAGAAGCGCGAGGGCGCCACCACCATCCGCACGCTCCAGGCGCTGCGCTGGGAGCGGCGGCCGGACGGCATCCTGGAGGCCACGGTCAAGGCCGACGCCTTCTGCCACAACATGGTCCGCTCGCTGGTCGGCGCGCTGCTCTTCGTCGGCGACGGGCACCGGCCGGTCGACTGGCCGGGCAAGGTGCTGGCCGCGGGCGTCCGCGACTCCGCCGTGCACGTCGTCCGCCCGCACGGCCTCACCCTCGAAGAGGTCGGCTACCCGGCCGACGACCAGCTCGCCGCCCGCAGCCGCGAGGCCCGCAACAAGCGCACCCTCCCCGGCGTCGCGGGCTGCTGCTGAGCCGGCGGCGACCCGGTCAGCGCGGCGGGGCCGAGGCCGCCGCGGCGGCGTTCGCCTGGCTCTTGCCGCGGGCGTAGATCTGGTTGAAGACGAAGGTGCCGAGGTCGTCGCTGGCCTGGAAGACGGGCTTGTCCTTCGTGGTGACCTTGGTGCCGTCGGTGAAGCCGGCCTGGGTGAAGTAGGCGTAGCGGCCGACGGAGTTGGCGCGGCGGAGGCAGACGGTGGCGTGGCAGAAGGTGTTCACGCCCTGGCCGGCGAGGACCGCGATGCCGCCGGTCGCCTGCTTCTTCGCGGCCAGGGCCGCCTTCTCGGAGGGGAAGACGGCGACGCCGACGGTGATCGCCACCCCGTCCTTGACGTAGGTGGCGCGCAGCACGCGCTCGCAGCCGTTCTTCTGGAGGACCGGGCCGAGGCCGCCCTGGGTGACGGCGGCGCAGTTCTTCGTCGCGGCGGTCGCGCCCTTCTTGTAGGGGCGGCCGAACATGGTGAGCTTCTTGCCGGGGAAGAGCCCTTCGGCGGTCAGCGGCGCCTTGTCCTTCTTCGGGTCGGTGATGTAGTCCTTCGGGTCCGGCGGGGGCGGCGGGGCCACGGAGGAGAAGGTCGGCGCGGGGGTGGGGGTGGTCGCCGTGAGGACCGGGCTGGTCGGGGTCGGGCCGCCGGTCTTGGCCTCGTCGTTCTTCTTGTTCGTCGCCACGACGGCGGTGGCGACGAGCGCGCCCACCGCGACGGTGGCGAGGACGCCGCCTGCGACGAGCAGGCGGCGCTTGCGGCGGCTGCCGGCCTCGGAGGCCGCGGCGAGGGCGCTCCAGTCAGGGGTGCCGTCGCCGGGCGCGCTGCCGAAGGGGTCCTGCGGCGGCGGGTAGCCGTACCCGTGCCGCGGCTGCTGCGGCGGCTGCTGCTGTCCGTACGGCCCCGGCTGCGGCGGGTAGCCGTACCCGGGCTGCTGTCCGTACCCCGGCTGCCCCTGCCCCTGCCCCTGCTGCTGCGGCTCCTGCGGCCACTGCGGTCCCCCAAAGCTCATGCCGCGCATCCTAAACCGCTTGGGGGAAGCGGACGTGGGCGGTGACAATGCACCTCATGGGACATGTCGAGGCCGCGCATCTGGAGTACTACCTTCCCGACGGGAGGGTCCTCCTCGGGGACGCCTCCTTCCGGGTCGGGGAGGGCGCGGTCGTCGCGCTGGTCGGCGCCAACGGCGCCGGCAAGACCACCCTGCTGCGGATGATCGCCGGGGACCTCCAGCCGCACGGCGGGTCCGTCACCGTGAGCGGCGGACTCGGTGTGATGCCGCAGTTCATCGGCTCCGTACGGGACGAGTCGACCGTCCGCGACCTCCTCGTCTCCGTGGCGCACCCGAGGATCCGGGAGGCGGCGAAGGCGGTCGACGAGGCCGAGCACCTGATCATGACCGTCGACGACGAGGCCGCGCAGATGCGGTACGCGCAGGCCCTCGCCGACTGGGCGGAGGTGCAGGGGTACGAGGCCGAGACGCTGTGGGACATCTGCACCATGGCGGCGCTGGGCGTGCCGTACGAGAAGGCGCAGTTCCGTCAGGTGCGGACGCTGTCCGGCGGCGAGCAGAAGCGGCTCGTCCTGGAGTCGCTGCTGCGCGGCACCGACGAGGTGCTGCTCCTGGACGAGCCGGACAACTATCTGGACGTGCCCGGCAAGCGGTGGCTGGAGGAGCGGCTGCGGGAGACCCGCAAGACCGTGCTCTTCATCTCCCACGACCGGGAGCTGCTGGCCCGGGCCGCGCAGAAGATCATCGCGGTGGAGCCCGGCGCGGCCGGCTCGGACGTGTGGGTGCACGGCGGCGGCTTCGACACCTTCCACGAGGCGCGGCGGGAGCGGTTCGCCCGCTTCGAGGAGCTGAAGCGGCGCTGGGAGGAGAAGCACGCGCAGCTGAAGAAGCTGGTCGTCAACCTGCGGCAGGCGGCGGCGGTCAGCCACGAGATGGCGTCCCGGTACGCGGCGGCGCAGACGCGGCTGCGGAAGTTCGAGGAGGCCGGGCCGCCGCCGGAGCCGCCGCGCGAGCAGGACATCCGGATGCGGCTGCGCGGCGGCCGGACCGGTGTCCGCGCCGTGACCTGCGAGAACCTTGAGCTGACCGGGCTGATGAAGCCGTTCTCGCTGGAGATCTTCTACGGGGAGCGGGTCGCCGTCCTCGGCTCGAACGGCTCCGGCAAGTCGCACTTCCTGCGGCTGCTGGCCGGCGACGAGTCGGTCGCCCACACCGGTGCGTGGAAGCTGGGCGCGCGGGTCGTCCCCGGGCACTTCGCGCAGACCCACGCCCACCCCGAGCTGGCCGGCCGCCCGCTGGTGGACATCCTGTGGACCGAGCACGCCAAGGACCGCGGCGCGGCGATGTCCATGCTGCGCCGGTACGAGCTGGAGCGGCAGGGCGACCAGTCCTTCGACAAGCTGTCCGGCGGCCAGCAGGCGCGCTTCCAGATCCTGCTGCTGGAGCTGGCCGGCACCACGGCGCTGCTGCTGGACGAGCCGACGGACAACCTGGACCTGGAGTCCGCCGAGGCCCTGCAGGACGGCCTGGAGTCGTACGAGGGCACGGTCCTCGCGGTCACCCACGACCGCTGGTTCGCGAAGAGCTTCGACCGCTACCTGGTCTTCGGCTCGGACGGCGTCGTCCGCGAGACGAGCGAGCCGGTGTGGGACGAGCGGCGGGTCGAGCGGGCGCGCTGACCCCGGGCGGCGTACGGCGGGGGCGCCCCCGGGCGCGTTTTGACCCGCCCGGGGGCGCCCGGGTACGCTTCTGGTTTGTTATGCGTATTGGCTTCTTCGTTCTCACGCGGAGGGGCCTTACGCGGTTCCCTGGAGCAGTTACCAGTGGCTCGCATACGGGCGGTGTCCCGGCAGTGTGTGCCCCAGCTGCATGATCGCTTCAGGTGTGTCTGGACTCCATCCACTGAAGAAGCGAAGGCTACGAAGTGCGTACGTACAGCCCCAAGCCCGGCGATGTCACTCGCCAGTGGCACATCATCGACGCGCAGGACATCGTCCTGGGCCGTCTGGCGACGACGGCTGCGAACCTCCTGCGAGGCAAGCACAAGCCGGTCTACGCCCCCCACATGGACATGGGCGACTTCGTCATCATCATCAACGCCGACAAGGTCCACCTGTCCGGCAACAAGAAGACCCAGAAGATGGCGTACCGCCACTCCGGCTACCCGGGTGGTCTGCGCTCCGTCCGTTACGACGAGCTTCTGGAGAAGAACCCCGAGAAGGCCGTCGAGAAGGCCATCAAGGGCATGATCCCCAAGAACTCCCTGGGCCGTCAGATGCTCTCGAAGCTGAAGGTCTACGCGGGCGAGAACCACCCGCACGCTGCCCAGCAGCCGGTCCCGTTCGAGATCACCCAGGTCGCGCAGTAGTTCCGGCCACACCCCCTAAGAACGAAAGAAATCTGAGGAGCATCGTGGCCGAGACCACCCCTGAGACCCCCGTCGACGAGTTCGAGGGCGTCGAGGAGTACACCACCGAGACCGAGGTCGTCGAGGGTGACTACACCTCCGAGTCCCTCGCGTCGCGCTTCGGCGACCCGCAGCCGGCCGCCGGCCTGGGCCGTCGCAAGAACGCCATCGCCC
Source organism: Microtetraspora glauca (assembly GCA_000721275.1). GTDB lineage: Bacteria > Actinomycetota > Actinomycetes > Streptomycetales > Streptomycetaceae > Streptomyces. The sequence goes on from JOFO01000009.1 coordinate 84,531, forward strand.
GCGTCCGGATCGTCCCGGGCACCGGCAAGTGGAAGATCAACGGGCGTACGCTCGAGGACTACTTCCCGAACAAGGTCCACCAGCAGGAAGTCAACGAGCCCTTCAAGGTGCTCGAGCTCGACAACCGCTACGACGTGATCGCCCGCATCGCGGGTGGCGGCGTCTCCGGCCAGGCCGGTGCCCTGCGCCTCGGTGTCGCCCGCGCCCTGAACGAGGCCGACGTCGAGAACAACCGCCCGGCGCTGAAGAAGGCCGGCTTCCTCTCCCGTGACGACCGTGCGGTCGAGCGGAAGAAGGCCGGTCTCAAGAAGGCCCGCAAGGCTCCGCAGTACAGCAAGCGCTAATCGCCTGCTCGCACTGCTTGTACGTACGCCCCGGCGCACTGCGCGTGCCGTCGGGGCGTACGTTTTTTCGTAACCTCTTCACCTTCCCGTCTTCGGACACGCAATTTCGGAGGACAGCTGTGGGACGACTCTTCGGCACCGACGGCGTACGCGGCGTCGCCAACGCCGACCTGACGGCGGAGCTCGCGCTCGGCCTGTCGGTCGCGGCGGCGCACGTGCTCGCCGAGGCGGGGACCTTCGAGGGCCATCGGCCGACCGCCGTGGTCGGGCGGGACCCGCGCGCGTCCGGAGAGTTCCTGGAGGCGGCCGTCGTCGCCGGCCTCGCCAGCGCCGGCGTCGACGTGCTCCGCGTCGGCGTCCTGCCGACCCCGGCCGTCGCCCACCTCACCGGCGTCCTCGGCGCCGACCTCGGCGTGATGCTCTCCGCCAGCCACAACGCCATGCCCGACAACGGCATCAAGTTCTTCGCCCGCGGCGGCCACAAGCTCGCCGACGAGCTGGAGGACAAGATCGAGGCCGTGTACGAGGAGCACCGCACCGGCGCCCCCTGGGACCGCCCGACCGGTGCCGGCGTCGGCCGCGTCCGCGACTACGACGAGGGCTTCGAGACGTACGTCTCCCACCTCCTCGACGTGCTGCCCAACCGCCTCGACGGCCTGAAGATCGTCCTCGACGAGGCCCACGGCGCCGCCTCCCGCGTCTCGCCCGAGGCGTTCACCCGGGCCGGCGCCCAGGTCGTCACCATCGGCGCCGCCCCCGACGGCCTCAACATCAACGACGGCTGCGGCTCCACCCACCTGGAGCTGCTGAAGGCCGCCGTGGTCGAGCACGGCGCCGACTTCGGCATCGCGCACGACGGCGACGCCGACCGCTGCCTCGCCGTCGACCACACCGGCGCGGAGGTGGACGGCGACCAGATCCTCGCCGTGCTGTCCCTCGCCATGCGCGAGGCCGGCACCCTGCGCGGCGACACCGTCGTCGCCACCGTCATGTCCAACCTGGGCTTCAAGCTCGCCATGGAGCGCGAGGGCCTCACCCTCGTCCAGACCGCGGTCGGCGACCGCTACGTCCTGGAGTCCATGAAGGAGCACGGCTACGCCCTCGGCGGCGAGCAGTCCGGGCACGTCATCGTGCTCGACCACGCCACCACCGGCGACGGCACCCTCACCGGCCTGATGCTGGCCGCCCGGGTCGCCGCCACCGGCAAGCCGCTCGCGGAGCTGGCCTCCGTGATGGAGCGGCTGCCGCAGATCCTCATCAACGTGAAGGACGTCGACAAGTCCCGCGTCGCCACCTCCGGCGAACTGGCCGCCGCCGTCGCCGACGCCGAGCGCGAGCTCGGCAGCACCGGCCGCGTGCTGCTCCGCCCCTCCGGCACCGAGCCGCTGGTCCGCGTCATGGTCGAGGCCGCCGACATCGAGCAGGCCCGCTCGGTCGCGCAGCGCCTCGCCGACGCGGTGAAGTCCGCGCTGGGCTGAACCCCCTGAGCGGTACGGGACGGGCCCCGCGCACTCCGGTGCGGCGGGGCCCGTCCCGTACCCGGCTCAGCTCCTGCGCAGCCGGCGCTTCAGCTTGCCCCGCTGGGTGTCCCACAGCCACTTCTGCGCCAGCAGCGTCGCCGTGCCCGCCAGCATGATGCCCAGCAGGTTCAGCAGCAGCTGCTCGACCGAGCCCCAGGTCTGGCCGACCTCGCCGTAGCTCAGCGCCACCGCCGCGTTCGCCGCCGCCGGGACCGTCGTCACCGAGATCGCCACGCCCACCAGCGCGCCCGCCTTCGACGAGGTCAGCGACAGGGTGCCGGCCGCGCCCGCGAGCAGCGCCACCACGAAGGAGAACGGGTCCGGCTGCCAGATGAACGACGTCTGCGGCCGTTCCGCGTCCAGCTGCGCCCTGCTGAACAGTCCCAGCGCGTCCATCACCAGGCTGAACAGCGCCGTCACCGCGATCGCCGCCAGGAAGCCGACGAGCAGCGCCACCAGACAGCGGACCGCCAGCCGCGGCACCCGCTTCACGATCGCCGTGCACACCCCGGCGAGCGGCCCGAACTCCGGGCCGACGGCCATCGCGCCGACGATCAGGATCGCGTTGTCGAGGACCACACCGCAGGCTGCGATCATCGTCGCCAGCAGCATGAAGGCGAGATACGTGAGGGAGAGCGTCGACTCCTCGTGGGTCGACTCCGCCAGCTGCTCCCAGATCACCGCGTCCGCGCCCTCGCCCGGGGCCTCCTCCTCGGCGGCGTCCGCCCGCTCCGACATCGACAGGTCGATGTTCTCGACGGCGATCGAACCGTCCTGATCGAGCTTCAGCTCCCGCAGCCCGTGCAGCAGTTCGTCACCCGCCTCGCGGGCCACGTCGCACAGCACGAGGTCCCCGGACGGGTCCCGGGCCGCCCCGGCGAGCACCACCAGGTGGGTGGTGCCGACCGTGGCGCCGATCAGCTCGGTCACCGCCTCCGTGCGGTCCGGGGGCACGATCATCCGCAGATGCAACATCCCCCGAGCTTACGGAGGTCAGAGCTTGCGCAGGCTCAGGCGCTGCACCTTGTGGTCCGGGCCCTTGCGGACGACGAGCGTCGCCCGGCCGCGCGTCGGCGCCACGTTCTCCAGCAGGTTCACCTTGTTGACGGTCCGCCACATCGTGCGGGCGTATTCCAGCGCCTCCTCCTCGGACACCTGCGTCCACCGGCGGAAGTACGACGACGGGTCCTGGAAGGCGGTCTCGCGCAGCTTGCGGAAGCGGTTGAGGTACCAGCCCTCGATGTCCTCCGGCCGCGCGTCCACGTACACCGAGAAGTCGAAGTAGTCCGCCAGACCCACCCGGGTCCGGCCGTCCTTGCCGGGCAGCGCCGGCTGGAGCACGTTCAGCCCCTCGACGATCAGGATGTCGGGGCGGCGGACGACGAGCTGCTCGCCCGGCACCCGGTCGTAGATGAGGTGCGAGTAGACCGGGGCGGTGACCTCCTCCTTGCCCGCCTTCACGTCGGCGACGAACCGGGTCAGCGCCCGCCGGTCGTACGACTCGGGGAAGCCCTTCCGGGACATCAGGCCGCGCGCCTTCAGCTCCGCCATCGGGTACAGGAAGCCGTCCGTGGTGATCCGCTCCACCCGGGGGTGCTCGGGCCAGCGGGCGAGGAGCGCCTGGAGGAGGCGCGCCACCGTCGACTTGCCGACCGCGACCGACCCGGCCACCCCTATGACGAACGGGGTGCCGCGCTGCTCGCCGCTCTCCCCGAGGAAGGTGTTCAGCGCCCCCCGCAGACCGCTGGTGGCCTGCACGTACAGGTTGAGCAGCCGGGACAGCGGCAGGTAGATGTCCCGGACCTCGTCGAGGTCGATGACGTCCCCGAGGCCCTGGAGCCGCTCGACCTCCTCGGCGGTGAGGGGGAGCGGGGTCTTGTCGCGCAGGGCGCTCCACTCGGCGCGGGTGAGGTCGACGTACGGGGTCGGCTCGGCGGCCCTGCGGGGGCCTCCGCTTCCGGCTCCGTTGCCGTTGGCGCTTCGTGGCGGCGAAGTGATCACCCCGCCATTGTCCCGGCTCTCCGGGCCGCGTGGGTCGTGGGGTGGGTCACGTGCCGCGCGGTTGACGCCGGGCGGACCCGTGCCGTGCGGGCTACGGGCCCGGCGCGGGGTTCGGCCGTAGGCTGCCGCCATGTGCGGAATCGTGGGATACGTCGGCGGGCAGTCGGCGCTTGATGTGGTCGTCGCGGGGCTGAAGCGGCTGGAGTACCGGGGGTACGACTCGGCCGGCGTCGCCGTGCTGGCGGACGGCGGGCTCGCCGCCGCGAAGAAGGCGGGCAAGCTCGTCAACCTGGAGAAGGAACTCGTCGAGCGGCCGCTGGCCGGCGGCTCCGTCGGCATCGGGCACACCCGGTGGGCCACCCACGGCGGCCCCACCGACGCCAACGCCCACCCGCACCTCGACAACGCGGGCCGGGTCGCCGTCGTCCACAACGGCATCATCGAGAACTTCGCCGCCCTGCGCGAGGAGCTGACCGAACGCGGCCACGACCTGCTGTCCGAGACCGACACCGAGGTCGTCGCCCATCTGCTGGCGGAGGAGTTCTCGTCGGTCGGCGACCTCGCCGAGGCGATGCGGCTGGTCTGCCGGCGGCTCGACGGGGCGTTCACCCTGGTCGCCGTGCACGCCGATCAGCCGGACGTGGTCGTCGGCGCCCGCCGCAACTCGCCGCTCGTCGTCGGCGTCGGCGAGGGCGAGAACTTCCTCGCCTCCGACGTCTCCGCGTTCATCGCCCACACCCGGTCCGCGATCGAGCTCGGCCAGGACCAGGTCGTCGAGCTGACCCGGGACGGCGTCACCGTCACCGACTTCGAGGGCGCGCCCGCCGACGTCCGCGCCTTCCACGTCGACTGGGACGCGTCCGCCGCCGAGAAGGGCGGCTACGACCACTTCATGCTGAAGGAGATCGCCGAGCAGCCCAAGGCGGTCGCCGACACCCTGCTCGGGCGGATCGACGCGAACGGGCGGCTCACCCTCGACGAGGTGCGGATCGCCGACGCGGTGCTCCGCGAGGCCGACAAGGTCGTCATCGTGGCCTGCGGCACCGCCTTCCACGCCGGGCTCATCGCCAAGTACGCCATCGAGCACTGGACCCGGATCCCGTGCGAGGTGGAGCTGGCCAGCGAGTTCCGCTACCGCGACCCGATCCTCGGGCAGCGGACCCTCGTCATCGCGATCTCGCAGTCCGGCGAGACCATGGACACCCTGATGGCGCTGCGGCACGCCCGCGAGCAGGGCGCGAAGGTCCTCGCGATCTGCAACACCAACGGGTCGACGATCCCGCGCGAGTCGGACGCCGTGCTGTACACGCACGCCGGGCCGGAGGTCGCCGTCGCCTCCACGAAGGCGTTCCTGACCCAGCTGGTGGCCTGCTACCTGCTGGCGCTGTACCTGGGGCAGGTCCGCGGCACCAAGTGGGGCGACGAGATCCACGCCGTCGTCCGCGAGCTGGCCCGGATCGGCGAGGAGGTCGAGCGGGTCCTGGAGACGATGGAGCCCGTGCGGGCCCTCGCCCGCTCCCTCGCCCACAAGGACACGATCCTGTTCCTCGGCCGGCACGTCGGCTACCCGGTGGCCCTGGAGGGCGCGCTGAAGCTGAAGGAGCTGGCGTACATGCACGCCGAGGGCTTCGCGGCCGGCGAGCTGAAGCACGGGCCGATCGCGCTCATCGAGGAGGACCTGCCGGTCGTCGTCGTGGTGCCCTCGCCGAAGGGCCGCTCGGTGCTCCACGACAAGATCGTCTCGAACATCCAGGAGATCCGGGCCCGGGGCGCCCGGACGATCGTGATCGCGGAGGAGGGCGACGAGGCCGTCGTCCCCTTCGCCGACCACCTGGTCCGCGTCCCGGCCACGCCCACGCTGCTCCAGCCGCTGGTCTCGACGGTGCCGCTCCAGGTCTTCGCCTGCGAGCTGGCCACCGCCCGGGGCAACGAGGTGGACCAGCCGCGCAACCTGGCCAAGTCCGTGACGGTGGAGTGAGGACGACAGATGATCATCGGGGTGGGGATCGACGTGGCGGAGATCGACCGCTTCGCCGCGTCGCTGGAGCGGACGCCGGCGCTGGTCGAGCGCCTCTTCGTGGACGCCGAGCTGCTGCTGCCGAGCGGTGAGCGCCGCGGCCCGGCGTCCCTCGCGGTGCGGTTCGCCGCGAAGGAGGCGCTGGCGAAGGCGCTCGGCTCGCCGGGGAACCTGCACTGGACGGACGCGGAGGTGTACGCCGAGTCCACCGGCCAGCCGCGCATCCGCGTCCGCGGCACGGTCGCGGCCCGCGCGGCCGAACTGGGCGTGAAGCACTGGCACGTGTCCCTCAGCCACGACGCCGGTGTCGCGTCCGCGGTGGTGATCGCGGAGGGCTGACCCGTACGGGGGCGGGCGCGGCGTCCGTCCTTCCGGCGGCGGGCGCGCGGCTGGGGCAGACTGCTGGGCATGCGTACCGCTCATCGCGTGGAGACCGTCCGGGCCGCCGAGGCCGTGGAGCTGGCGCGGGTGCCGGAGGGCGGGCTGATGCTGCGGGCCGCCGCCGGGCTCGCCGCCGCCTGCTGCTCGCTGCTCGGGAAGGGCCGGGTGTACGGGGCCCGGGTGGTGCTGCTCGTCGGAAGCGGCGACAACGGCGGCGACGCCCTGTACGCCGGCGCCCGGCTCGCCCGGCGCGGCGCCGGCGTCACCGCCGTGCTGCTCGGCGGCCGGGTGCACGAGGCCGGGCTGGGCGCGCTGCGGGCGGCCGGCGGGCGCGTCGCCGACGACCCGTACGAGGCGCTGGCCGCCGCCGACCTGGTCCTGGACGGCATCACCGGCATCGGCGGGCGCGGCGGGCTGCGCCCCGAGGCCGTGCCGGTCGTCCGGGCCGCCCGCGGCTCGGACGCGGTCGTGGTCGCCGTCGACCTGCCCAGCGGCGTCGACGCGGACACCGGCGAGGTCACGGGCGAGGCGCTGCGCGCCGACGCCACCGTCACCTTCGGCACGTACAAGCCCGGGCTGCTCGTCGACCCCGGCCGGGAGTACGCGGGCGCCCTGCGGCTCGTCGACATCGGCATCGGCCCGCACCTGCCGTCGGTGCCGGACCTGGAGGCGCTCCAGCACGAGGACGTGGCCCGGCTGCTGCCCGTGCCGTCCGCCGAGAGCGACAAGTACCGGCGCGGGGTCCTCGGGATCGTCGCCGGCTCCGCGCGCTACCCCGGCGCCGCCGTCCTCGCCGTCGCGGGCGCGCTGCGCGGCGGCGCCGGCGCCGTGCGGTACGTCGGCCCCGCGGGCGAGGCGGTGATCGCCGCCCATCCGGAGACCCTGGTGCACTCCGGGCCGCCGGAGAAGGCCGGGCGGGTCCAGGCGTGGGCGGTCGGGCCGGGGCTCGGCGACGGGCCGGACGCCGAGGCCGCGGTCGCCGGGGTGCTCGCCTCGGCGGTGCCGGTCCTGGTCGACGCCGACGGCCTGCGCCAGGTCACCCCGGAGGCCGTTCGCGCGCGGTCCGCGCCCACGCTGCTGACCCCGCACGCGGGCGAGGCGGCGGCGCTGCTCGGCACCGACCGGGCCGCCGTGGAGGCCGGGCGGCTCGCCGCCGTCCGCGAGCTCGCCGCCCGCTACGGCGCCACCGTCCTGCTCAAGGGCTCCACCACGCTGGTGTGCGGCGCCGGCGGCACCGGCCCGGTCCGGGTCAACCCCACCGGCACCCCGTGGCTCGCCACCGCCGGCTCCGGTGACGTGCTGTCCGGTCTGGCGGGCTCGCTCCTCGCCGGCGGCCTCGGCCCCGTCGACGCCGCCTCCTGCGCCGCGTACCTGCACGGGCTCGCCGCCCGCCGGGCCGCCTCCGGGACCGGCCCGATCACCGCCACCGAGGTCGCCGGCGCGCTGCGCGCCGCCTGGCGGGACGTCCGCGAGCCCTGACCGGCGGCACGCCCACGGTCGGCCCAACTCCGCTGCTCCGGGCGGGGGTCAGCGCGCGCCGGGCCGGCCGGCGGCGGGTTCGGATGGACCGGTGACCCGATGGAGAAGCCGCATCCTGCCGCCGTTGCTCGCCGCCGCCCTCCTGGCCGGCGCCGCCCCCACGCACGCGGACGAGCCCGGCCCCGCGCCCGACGCGCTCGTCCCCGGCATCGCCGGCGCCGGGCGCCCCGCGTACCCGATGGACACCCCCGACCAGGTGCTGCCGCCGACCGCGCCCGACGGCGAGGTCCCGGTGCCCGAGCCGGCGGAGGAGGTCGACGAACTCGTCGAGTACCTGCCGCGCCGCGCCGTGAAGGCCGCCTGCACCGCCGAGACCGGGCTCTACCAGCGGCAGGTCGAACGGCTGCTGAAGCTCAGGGTGGACGGGAAGCAGTCGGCCGCCGACTGCCGGGCCATCCGCGCCTTCCAGGTCCGGGAGAAGATCAAGCCCGCCAACGGCTACGCGGGCCCGGTCACCTGGGGCCGCGCCGAACTCCTCGCCGCCCGCAAGAACCCCAACGCCGCCGGGAAGTGCCCGGTCCGCTCCCACCCGGTCGCCTGCGTCGACCTGAACCGCGAGCTGATGTGGGTGCAGAAGGGCCGGAAGGTCACGTACGCCGTGGTCAACATCCGCAGCGGCCGGCCCGGCTACCGCACCCGCACCGGCTGGCACACCGTCTACTGGCGCAACAAGGACCACTGGTCGACCCTCTACGACACGCCGATGCCGTTCGCCCAGTTCTTCGACGGCGGCCAGGCGTTCCACGGCGTGTACGGGCCGATCGCCACCCCCACCGGCAGCCGCGGCTGCGTGAACCTGAGCTATCGCAACGCCGAGAAGCTGTGGTCCGTCCTCCGCAAGGGTGACCGGGTCTACATCTGGGGCAAGCGGCCGGGGCGGTGACCACCTGAGAGACTGGGCGCGATGACTGACACAGCACTGCCGCCCCGCCGAGTCCGCGCCGAGATCGACCTCGGGGCGCTGCGCGCGAACGTCCGCGCGCTGCGCGCCCGCGTCGCCCCCCACGCCCGGGTCATGGCCGTGGTCAAGGCCGACGCGTACGGGCACGGCGCGGTGCGCTGCGCCCGCGCCGCCCTGGAGGCGGGCGCGGAGTGGCTGGGCACGGCCACCCCGCAGGAGGCGCTGGCGCTGCGGGCCGCCGGGATCACCGGCGTCCCCGTCATGTGCTGGCTGTGGACCCCGGGCGACCCGTGGGACGAGGGCATCGAGGCCGGGCTGGACATGGCGGTCAGCGGCCGGTGGGCCCTGGACGAGGTCACCGCCGCGGCCCGCCGCACCGGCGGCACGGCCCGTGTCCAGCTCAAGGCCGACACCGGTCTCGGCCGCAACGGCTGCCAGCCCGCCGACTGGCCGGAGCTGGTCGCCGCCGCCCTGGACGCCGAGAAGGAGGGCCTGGTCAAGGTGACGGGCCTGTGGTCCCACTTCGCGTGCGCGGACGAACCGGGCCACCCGTCGATCGCCGCCCAGCTCGACGTCTTCCGCGCGATGCTCGACCACGCGGAGAAGGCCGGCGTCGAGCCGGAGGTCCGGCACATCGCCAACTCGCCCGCCACCCTGACCCTGCCCGAGGCCCACTTCGACCTGGTCCGGACGGGCATCGCGATGTACGGCGTGTCGCCCGCGCCCGAGCTGGGCACCCCCGCCGAGCTGGGGCTGCGGCCGGTGATGTCGCTGAAGGCGGGTGTCGCCCTGGTGAAGGAGGTGCCGCCCGGCCACGGCGTGTCGTACGGCCACCACTACGTCACCGGCGGCGAGACCACCCTCGGCCTGATCCCGGCCGGCTACGCCGACGGCATCCCCCGGCACGCCTCGGGCCGCGGCCCGGTCCTGGTCGGCGGCAGGGTCCGGACGGTCGCCGGGCGGGTCGCCATGGACCAGTTCGTGGTGGACCTCGGCGGCGACCGGCCCGCACCCGGCAGCGAGGCCGTCCTCTTCGGCCCCGGCGACCACGGCGAGCCGACGGCCCAGGACTGGGCGGACGCCGCGGGCACGATCGCGTACGAGATCGTCACCCGGATCGGCGCGCGGGTGCCGCGCGTGTACGTGGGGGAGTAGCCCGGCGTGGGGGAGACGAGCGGCGGCGGGGGCTGGCGGCGCGCGGGGATCGCGGGGGCCGCGATAGGCGTGCTCGCCGCGGGCGCGGCGGCCGGCGTGGCGATCGAGCGCCTGACGGTGGGCCGCTCCGTACGCCGGAAGGCGCGGCTCGCGCTGGACGCCACCGGTCCGTACGGCACCCTCCGCGGCACGCCGGGCCGGGCGCTCGCCGACGACGGCACCGCCCTCGCGTACGAGACCGAGGAGGCGGCCGGCGGCGCGGACGTGACGGTGGTCTTCTCGCACGGCTTCTGTCTGAGCCAGGACTCCTGGCACTACCAGCGGGCCGCCCTGCGCGGCCGGGTCCGGGCCGTCTACTGGGACCAGCGCGGGCACGGCCGCTCGGCCCGCGGCCCCGAGGAGCCCGTCACCATCGACCGGCTCGGCCGCGACCTGAAGGCGGTCGTCGACGCCGCCGCGCCCGAGGGGCCGCTCGTGCTCGTCGGGCACTCGATGGGCGGCATGACCGTGATGGCGCTGGCCGACCGGTACCCGGAGCTGATCCGGGACCGGGTCGTCGCCGTCGCCTTCGTCGGCACCTCCCCGGGGCGCCTGGAGGAGGTCTCGTACGGGCTGCCGCTCGCCGGCGTCAACGCCGTCCGGCGGGTCCTGCCGGGGATGCTGCGGGCCCTCGGCTCCCAGGCGGAGCTGGTCGAGAAGGGGCGCCGGGCCACCGCCGACCTGTTCGCCGGGCTGGTGAAGAAGTACTCCTTCGCCTCGGCGGACGTGGACCCGGCCGTGGTCCGCTTCGCCGAGCGGATGATCGAGTCGGTGCCGGTCGACGTGGTCGCGGACTTCTACCCGGCCTTCGGCGCCCACGACAAGCTGGCCGCGCTCGCCGCGTTCCGCGGGCTGCCCGCGCTGGCCCTGGCCGGCGAGCAGGACCTCGTCACCCCCGCCTCGCACACCGAGGCCATCGCCGCCGAACTGCCGGGCAGCGCGCTGCTCGTCGTCCCCGACGCCGGCCACCTGGTGATGCTGGAGCGCCCCGGCACCGTCACCGACGCGCTCACCGCCCTGCTGGCCCGGGCCGGGGAGGGTCCGGACAACGGATAGGTTGGCGGGTATGGAAGCAGCGCACCCGCCCGTCTCCGGCGCCACCCTCTCCGTCGACTCCCCCGAGCGCATGCAGGAGCTCGGCCGCCGGCTCGCGAAGATCCTCCGTCCCGGCGACCTCGTCATGCTCACCGGCGAGCTGGGCGCCGGCAAGACCACGCTGACCCGCGGCCTCGGCGAGGGCCTGGGCGTGCGCGGCGCGGTCACCTCGCCGACGTTCGTGATCGCCCGCGTCCACCCGTCGCTGACCGGCGGCCCGGCCCTGGTGCACGTGGACGCCTACCGGCTCGGCGGCGGGCTCGACGAGATGGAGGACCTGGACCTCGACGTGTCGCTGCCCGACTCCGTGATCGTCGTGGAGTGGGGCGACGGCAAGGTGGAGGAGCTGACCGACGACCGGCTGCACGTGCTGATCCACCGGGTCACCGGCGACACCGACGACGACCGGCGCACGGTGGTGCTGCGGGGGATCGGGGAGCGCTGGGCCGGGGAGGACCTGGCGCTGCTCTGAGCCGTGCGCCCGGGAGGCACGTCCGTAGGTTCCGACAGATTCCGACAGCATGTCGGGAAAATGTTGCGCCGCAGCTCCGCGCCGTGGTCACATGGAGGCAGGAGCTGGTTAGGTGTACCTAACCTACGGGAGGCATGCATGGCGACGCAGAGGCCGGAGCGCGACGAGCGCGGCGCCGAGGAGCGCGTCTCGATGAGCGAGCTGCTGGCCTCCTGCGCCGCGGCCAACGCCGTCTCGACCCCGCCCAGGACCACCCCCGCCGAGGACTCCGAGGACTCCGAGGCCGCCGAGGAACGCCGGGACCGGGCGGCCTGACCGCGCGACGGGCGCGGCGGCCGGCGGGTCCGTCAGGGGACGACCACGACCTTCGCGCCGATCGACGCGAAGGTCCACATCGCGTCGCCGTCCGCCCGCTTCATCCGGATGCCGCCGGTCCGCTTCGTCGGGTCCGCCGCCGGCATCGAGCCGTCCACCGCCGCGCTGAAGCCGACCGTCACCCCGTCCACGCTCGCGAAGCGCACCACGTGCTCGATCTGCACCCCGTCGGAGCCGGTCACCGAACCCGACCGGGACGTCACCGCGTACGCCCCCGGCGCCGGGGAGACCGAGCTCGGCGCCACCACGAAGGTGCGCACCGCCTTGTTCTTCCCGTCGACCAGCCACACCCGGCGGTCCCGCAGCGCGTACACCACCCGCTCGCCCGTGCCGGAGGCCGCCGGCACCGCCAGCGGGTCCGCGGCCGGCTTCGTCGCGCCGGCCGACGCCGACGCCGACGGCGCCACCGTGCCCGGCGTCCGCGGCTGCTCCGCGAGGTCCGCCGGCACGCTCGCCGACGCCTGGTAGGCGAGGAAGGCGACCACGGCGACGGCCGCCGCGGTGAGCCCGGCCACGAATCCCGAGCTGCTCCTTGCCACCGTCTCCACCTCTTCGTACGTACGTGCCGAGCCTGACGAGCTGTCGCGCCCGACGGTAGCAGCCGGGCCCCCGGACGGCCGCGCGCCGCATCGCCCGCTCGTGGCGCCGTAGGCTGTTCGCGTGCTGTTGCTCGCCATGGATACCGCCACCCCCGCCGTCACCGTCGCCCTCCACGACGGCACGGACGTCGTCGCCGAGTCGACCGGAGTCGACGCCCGCCGCCACGGGGAGCTGCTGCTGCCCGCCGTCGACCGGGTCCTCAAGGAGGCCGGGACCGCTCTCGACGCGGTCACCGGGATCGTCGTCGGCGTCGGCCCCGGCCCGTACACCGGCCTCCGGGTCGGCCTCGTCACCGCCACGACCTTCGCGTCCGCCCTCGGCGGGGTGCCCGTGCACGGCCTGTGCACCCTCGACGGCCTCGCCTACGCCTCCGGCATCGAGGGACCCTTCGCGGTGGCGACCGACGCCCGCCGCAAGGAGGTCTACTGGGCGCGCTACGCCGACGCCCGCACCCGCGTCACCGACGCCTCCGTCGACCGGCCCGCCGACATCGCCGCCGAGCTCGCCGGCCTTCCCGTCGTCGGCGCGGGCGCGCTGCTCTACCCGGACGCCTTCCCCGACGCCCGCGGCCCCGAGCACCAGTCCGCCGCCGCGCTCGCCGCCCTCGCGGCCGAGCGGATCGCGGCCGGCGGCGACGGCTTCCTCGACCCGCTGCCGATGTACCTGCGGCGGCCCGACGCGCAGGTGCCGAAGAACTACAAGGTGGTCACCCCCCAGTGAGCGGGGCAGCGGTGACCGGCGGTGCCGTCCTGCGCGAGATGCGCTGGTGGGACCTGCCGGAGGTGCTCGCCCTGGAGGCCGACCTCTTCCCCGAGGACGCCTGGTCGGAGGGGATGTTCTGGTCCGAGCTGGCGCACGCGCGCGGCCCCGCCGCCACCCGGCGGTACGTCGTCGCCGAGACCCCGGACGGGAAGCTGGCCGGGTACGCGGGGCTGGCGGCGGCCGGCGGCCTCGGCGACGTGCAGACCATCGCCGTCGCCCGCGAGCAGTGGGGCACCGGGCTCGGCGCCCGGCTGCTCACCGACCTCCTCCAGCACGCCACCGCCTTCGAGTGCGACGAGGTCCTGCTCGAAGTGCGGGTGGACAACACCCGGGCTCAGAAGCTGTACGAGCGCTTCGGCTTCGAGCCCATCGGCTTCCGGCGCGCCTACTACCAGCCGGGCAATGTCGACGCGCTCGTGATGCGACTGATCGTTCAAGGAACTGGGACCGATATCTGATGGCTGCTGACGAACCCCTCGTGCTCGGCATCGAGACCTCCTGCGACGAGACCGGCGTCGGCATCGTGCACGGCACCACCCTGCTCGCCGACGCCGTGGCCTCCAGCGTGGACACCCACGCCCGCTACGGCGGCGTCGTGCCCGAGATCGCCTCCCGGGCCCACCTGGAGGCCATGGTCCCGACGATCGAGCGGGCCCTGAAGACCGCCGGCGTCTCCCCGAAGGACCTCGACGGCATCGCCGTCACCGCCGGTCCCGGTCTCGCGGGCGCCCTGCTCGTCGGCGTCTCCGCCGCCAAGGCGTACGCCTACGCCCTCGGCAAGCCGCTCTACGGCGTCAACCACCTGGCCTCGCACATCTGCGTCGACCAGCTGGAGCACGGCCGGCTGCCCGAGCCGACGATGGCGCTGCTGGTCTCCGGCGGGCACTCCTCGCTGCTGCTCTCCACCGACATCACCTCCGACGTGCGGCCGATGGGCGCCACCATCGACGACGCCGCCGGAGAGGCGTTCGACAAGATCGCCCGCGTCCTCGACCTGGGCTTCCCCGGCGGTCCGGTCATCGACCGGCTCGCCAGGGAGGGCGACCGGGCCGCCATCGCGTTCCCGCGCGGCCTGAGCGGTGCCAAGGACCCCGCGTACGACTTCTCCTTCTCCGGCCTGAAGACCGCGGTGGCCCGCTGGATCGAGGCGAAGAAGGCGGCCGGCGAGGAGGTGCCGGTCCGCGACGTGGCCGCGTCCTTCCAGGAGGCCGTCGTCGACGTGCTCACCCGCAAGGCCGTCCGGGCCTGCAAGGACGAGGGCGTCGACCACCTGATGATCGGCGGCGGCGTCGCCGCGAACTCGCGGCTGCGGGCGCTCGCCGAGGAGCGCTGCGCGCGCGCGGGCATCCGGCTCCGGGTGCCCCGGCCGGGCCTGTGCACCGACAACGGCGCCATGGTCGCCGCGCTCGGTTCCGAGATGGTCGCCCGCGGCCGGGCCGCCTCCGACCTGGAGCTGTCGGCGGACTCGTCCCTGCCGGTGACCGACCCGCACGTCCCCGGGGCGCACGCCCACGACCACGACCACGTGCACGAGATCAGCAAGGAGAACCTGTACTCGTGAGGGTCGCGCTGATGTGGGAGGCCCGGGCCGTCCAGGGCCGCGGCGCCGAGCTCCTGGAGTGGGCCCGGGCCTCGGTCCTGGCCCGCGAGCCGCTGCGCCGGGAGCACCTCCGGGCCCCGCAGGACCGGGTCCTCGTGCTCACCTGGTGGGAGGCGGACGCCCTCGACGCGGAGCTGCCCGAGCTGCCCGAACCGGACGCCGAGCTGATCACCCGTCCGGTGCACCGCTGGCGCTTCGAATCGGTCGAATAGGCGAACCGTCCCGCTTTCGGGGCAACCTTTCGGCGCGAACGGGCATCCCACAGCCCGTGAAGAAGCAGATCGCGGTGTGGGCGGCGCTGACCGCGGTGACCCTCCTCATGACGGGCTGTACGGCCGAGACCCCGCCGCCGGCGGTCGCGCAGACCCCGGCGGCGCCGGCGACGACCGCCGCCGCTCCGGAACCGGCGCCCGCCCCGGAGGCCGCCCGGGCCGCCGCGTACCGCGCCTGGGGCCTGAAGCCGCTCGCCGCGCCGCCCGCCCCGCCCGCCGTCAAGCCGGTGCGGCGGACGCCCGGCGGCCCGGTGCCCGTCATCAGCGACGTCCCGACCACCGACAAGGTCGTCTTCCTCACCATCGACGACGGCGCCGAGAAGGACCCCGAGTTCACCCGCATGATGGACGAGCTCGGCGTCCCCTTCACGATGTTCCTCACCGACTCCGCGATCCGCGGCGACTACGCGTACTTCGCGCCGCTCGTCGCCCAGGGCCACGGCCTCGCCAACCACACCCTCACCCACCCGAACCTGCGCACCCTCTCCCCGGAGGCCCAGCGCCGCGAGATCTGCGGGCAGCAGGAGAAGCTGAAGCAGCGGTACGGCACCGCCCCGCGCCTCTTCCGCCCGCCCTACGGCAACTGGAACGAGGCCACCCGCGCCGCCGCCGGCGCCTGCGGCATCGACGCGATCGTCCTGTGGCGCGAGTCCATGCAGATCAAGAACATGCAGTACCAGCGCGGCGACCGGAAGCTGCACCCCGGCGACATCGTCCTCGCCCACTTCCGCGGCCCCGCCGAACTCAAGGGCCGCACGATGACCGAGATGACGGCGACCATGCTCCGCAGGATCCAGGAACAGGGCTTCACGGTGGCCCGCCTGGAGGACTACGTCTGAGAACGTCCGAGAAAAATCCGGCGCGGTGTCGATGCGGGCCCGGCCCGTTCGACGTACGAGTGGAAGGCGGGGAACGGCCCCGCCACCGCACCCCAGGAGTCACCATGCCCCGCTTCCTCTCCCTCGTCCGCATCGAGGAGAACACCATCGACATGGAGAGCGCCGACCCCGGCTTCGAGGAGCGGATGGGCGCCCTCTTCGAGGAGATCACCAAAGGCGGCGCCATGGTGGACACCGCCGGGCTGAAGCCGACCGCCGAGGCCACCCGGATCACCTGGTCGGACGGGAAGCTGTCCTTCACCGACGGCCCCTTCACCGAGACCAAGGAGGTCGTCGGCGGCTACGCGATGCTCCAGTGCAAGGACATGGCCGAGGCCGTCGAGTGGGGCAAGCGGTTCCTCGCCGTCCACCCGCCGCACTGGAAGGTCGGCCTGGAGGTCCGCGAGGTCGAGGAGATGCCCGAGGGCTGACCCGCGCCGTGCTGTCATAGGGGCGTGACGGTGGAGAGCACGCTGGAGACGGTCTTCCGGATGGAGTCGGCGCGGATCATCGCCACGGTGACGCGGATCGTCCGGGACGTCGGCATCGCCGAGGAGATCGCCCAGGACGCCCTCGTCGCCGCCCTGGAGCAGTGGCCCGAGGCGGGCGTCCCGGACCGGCCGGGCGCCTGGCTGACGGCCACCGCCAAGCACCGCGCCGTCGACCTCGTGCGGCGCCGCGAGACGTACGCGCGCAAGCTCGCCGAGGTCGGCCGGACGCTCCCGGAGGAGGCGTACGACCCCGAGCCCTCCGGCCCCGGCGACATCGACGACGACGTGCTCCGGCTGGTCTTCACCACCTGCCACCCGGTGCTCTCCGCCGAGGCCCGCGCCGCCCTCACCCTCCGGCTCGTCGGCGGGCTGCGGACGGACGAGATCGCCCGCGCCTTCCTCGTCCCCGAGGCGACCGTCGCGGCCCGGATCACCCGGGCCAAGCGGGCGCTCGCGAAGGCGGGCGTGGAGTTCGAGGTGCCGTACGGGGCGGACCGGGCCGCCCGGCTCGGCTCCGTCCTGGAGGTCGTCTACCTGATCTTCAACGAGGGGTACGCGGCCACCGCCGGCGACGACCTGCTGCGCCCCGCGCTCTGCGAGGACGCGCTCCGGTTGGCCCGCGGCCTCGCCGCCCTGATGCCCGGCGAGAGCGAGGCGCACGGCCTCGCCGCCCTCCTCGAACTCCAGGCGTCCCGCATCCCCGCCCGCACCGGTCCCGGCGGCCGGCCGGTGCTCCTCGCCGAGCAGGACCGGCGGCGCTGGAACCGGCTGCTCGTCCGGCGCGGCTACGCCGCCCTCGCCCGGGCCTGGGGGTCCCCCCGGACGGAGTCCGGGGGAGGGCGCGGCTACGGCCCGTACGCCCTCCAGGCCGCGATCGCCGCCTGCCACGCGCGGGCCGCCTCGTACGAGGAGACCGACTGGGCGGTGATCGCCGGGCTCTACGGGCGGCTCGTGGAGCTGGTCCCCTCGCCGGTGGTCGAACTCAACCGGGCCGTGGCCGTCTCGATGGCCGAGGGCCCGGCCGCAGCCCTCCCGCTGGTCGACGCGCTCGCCGCCGAACCGGCCCTGGCCCGCTACCACCTGCTGCCGAGCGTCCGCGGCGACCTGCTCGCCCGGCTGGGGCGGGACGCGGAGGCGCGGGCGGAGTTCGCGCGGGCCGCGGAACTGACCCGGAACGAGCGGGAACGGGCGCTGCTGCGGGCCCGGGCCGGGCAGCCGGAGGCCGGTACCGCCTAGGGTGCGGGGCATGTCGTCGCGCATACCGCTGCCCCCGCCGCCCCCGCCCGCCGAACTCCGCAGCTGGCCCGACCGGGACGCGCTGCTCGCCGACCGGGCGATGGCCCTGGAGGAGTTGACGCGGCGTCTGCTCGGGGGCGGGCGGTTCGGGCTGTTCGCGGGCGCGGTCCTGGTGCTCCAGGTGGGCTGGGGCATGACCGGCATGCTGCTCGTCGAGCTGGGCCACGGGTCGGCCTTCGACCCGATCGCGTTCTTCGTCGGGCTGTTCGCCGCCCTCCTGGGCCTCGGCGTGATGGTGCCGGGCGTGTGGCTCGTGGTGCGCGGGGTGCGCCGGGACCGGGTGGCGGGCGAGCGGCTGCTGCTGTGGGCGGCCCTGGACCGGCACGGGCCGACGGACGCGCGGCTGCGCAGGCCGGTGCTGAGCGCCTGCTGGATGGTGGTCTCCAGCCTGCTGTGCGGGCTCGGGCTGTGGCTGGGCTTCGCCGTGCCCGCCGCGGCGAGCCCGTCGGAGGGCTACGGCCTCGTCGCGTACGGCATGGGCGTCGCCCTGATCTTCTGGATCAACGGCCTGATCGGGCTCTTCAAGGCCGTCGGGCACTTCCGGACGGCGCTCAGGCTCGCGCCGGCCGGCCGATCAGCATCGTCGGGGCGCCCGCGACACGTGTGAGCAGCACCGTCGCCGCGTTCGGGCCCTTGGGCCGCACCTTGCGGCGGATCTCCTCGGGCTCGACGGCCGAGCCGCGCTTCTTCACCGTCAGGTTGCCCACCTCCCGCTCGCGCAGCAGGGCCTTCAGCTTCTTGAGGTTGAAGGGGAGTTCGTCGGTGATCTCGTAGGCGGAGGCGTACGGGGTGGGGACCAGGGCGTCGGCGGTGACGTAGGCGATCGTCGCGTCGATCAGGCCGCCGTCCAGCTCCTCGGCGACCTCGGCGACCAGGTGGGCGCGGATGACGGCGCCGTCCGGCTCGTACAGGTAGCGGCCGACCGGGCGGACCGGCGGGTCGGGCAGGCCGCGGCCGGTGAGGCTCGCGCCGGAGGGCAGCAGGGTGGCGCGGCGCGCGCCCGGCTCCGTACCGAACCAGAGCACGGCCTCCTTCACGTCGCCGCCGTCCGAGATCCACTCGGCCTCGGCCTCGTCCGGGACGGTCTCGTGGGGGATGCCGGGCGCGATCTTCAGGGCCGCGTGCGGGGCCTTCCGGGCGGCGTCCATGGCCCAGGAGAGCGGCGGCGAGTAGGCCTCGGGGTCGAAGATCCGGCCACGGCCGCCGCGCCGTGCCGGGTCGACGAAGACGGCGTCGTACGGGCGGGTGTCGATCTCGGTGACGTCGGCGCAGCGGACCTCGATGAGGCCGTCGAGGCCGAGCGCGGCGGCGTTGGCGCGGGCGACCTCGGCGGTGAGCGGGTCGCGGTCGACGGCGAGGACGGAGATGCCGGCGCGGGCGAGCGCGAGCGCGTCGCCGCCGACGCCGGAGCAGAGGTCGGCGACCGAGCCGACGCCGAGGGCCTTGAGGCGGGCCGCGCGGTGGGTGCCGACGGTCGCGCGGGTGGACTGCTCGACGCCGTTCGGCGTGAAGTACATGCGGTACGCGTCCTCGGCGCCGAACTTCGCCACCGCGCGCTGCCGCAGCCGGGCCTGCCCGAGGGCCGCCGAGACCAGCTCGGCGGGGTGGTCGCGGCGCAGCCGGGAGGCGACGGCCAGCTCCTGGGCGGGGTCGTAGTCGCGCAGGGCGGCGAGGAGGGTCTGGCCCTCGGGGGCGAGCAGCGCGGTGAAGGCGGCGAGGTCGGTCACCGTCCCATTCTCCCCGGGGGCGCGGTGTGGGCCGGGCGGGGGACGGTGGGGCCGGTACGGCGGTGTCGCGGCCGGGCGGGCGGGTCGCGCTGACAGGATGCGGCGCCATACGGCCCGTACGACAAAAGGAACAAATGATGATTAAGGGTGGCTCGCGCCGCGTCCTGGGGGCCGCGCTCCTCGTCGCCGCGCTCACCTCCACCGCCGCCTGCTCCGGCGGCCCCGACGGCCCCGCCGCCGGCTCCGGCGGCGCCCCCGCCCCCGCCGCCGGACAGCAGGCCCCGGCGAAGACCGCCGCCCAGCTCGCCCGGGAGAAGAAGGCCGCGCTGGCGAAGCGGCAGGCCGCCCGGGCCGCCGCCGCCAGGAAGTGGGGCCTCAAGCTGACGCCCCTGGAGGCGCCCGCCCCGCCGAGGACGAAGCCGAAAATCACCACCCGGAAGGGCTTCGAGACCGACGGCGAGGGCCTGCCGCCCGTCTTCACCACCGTCCCCACCAAGGAGAAGGTCGTCTTCCTGACGATCGACGACGGCGCCGAGAAGGACCCCGAGCTCATCCGGATGATGGCCGAACTGGACATCCCGTACAGCGCGTTCCTCAGCGACTACGTGGTCAGCGACGACTACGCCTACTTCGCGAAGATGCAGAAGTCGCAGCCCCGAGGCGTCGCCCTCCACAACCACACCCTCAACCACAAGTACCTGCCCGCCCTCTCCTACGCCCGCCAGAAGCGCGAGATCTGCGGCATGCAGGACGTCATCGAGAAGCGGTACGGCAAGCGGCCCGAGCTGTTCCGCCCGCCCTACGGCAACTACAACGAGGACACCCTGCGCGCCGCGAAGGCGTGCGGCGTCAAGGCCGTCCCGCTGTGGGCCTCCGAGGCGTTCCCCGACCACATGGAGTGGCGCGAGTGGGACCGCGACCTCCACCCCGGCGACATCGTCCTCACCCACTTCCGCGGCGAGGAGGACTGGAAGGGCAGCATGCCGGACATGATCCGCAGGGCGATGAACGTGATCACGGCGAAGGGGTACGCGGTCGCCCGGCTGGAGGACTACGTATGAGCGGGCCCGGAGGACCGCGTACGACCCCGCTCCGCGCGCTGGTCGCCGCCGCGCTCCTCGTCGCCCTCACCGGCTGCGCCTCCGCCGTCGACCCGCTGGAACGGCTCGGCCGGAAGGCGGTCGAGCGGGTCGGCGAGCGGGGTCCCGCCGGGGACGCCGTCCGCGCGGACGCCGCCACGGAGTGAGGAATTGGCACTCCGCTTGACCGAGTGCTAATCGCGGTCATAGTCTCGGCTCTGGCACTCCCCACCGGAGAGTGCCAGGACAGCGACGGGCAGGTCCGGCACCCGCGACGACGGATCCGGCTGGTCGCGGCCCCAGACAGTTAACCCCGCGAGATCTCCGAAGGGGGAGGTCGGATCGTGACGACCGCCAGCTCCAAGGTTGCCATCAAGCCGCTTGAGGACCGCATCGTGGTCCAGCCGCTCGACGCCGAGCAGACCACGGCCTCCGGCCTGGTCATCCCGGACACCGCGAAGGAGAAGCCCCAGGAGGGCGCCGTCCTCGCCGTGGGCCCGGGCCGCTTCGAGAACGGCGAGCGCCTGCCGCTCGACGTCAAGGTCGGCGACGTCGTGCTCTACAGCAAGTACGGCGGCACCGAGGTGAAGTACAACGGCGACGAGTACCTCGTCCTCTCGGCCCGCGACGTGCTCGCGATCATCGAGAAGTAAGAGACGACGTATCTGCTTCGCACCGCGCCCCTGACCCCTTGATCCCATGGGCGTCCAGGGGCGCGGTTCTTTCTCCACACGATTTCCGAGAGGGCTGAATCGCTCCCATGGCGAAGATCCTGAAGTTCGACGAGGACGCCCGTCGCGCCCTTGAGCGCGGCGTCAACAAGCTGGCCGACACGGTGAAGGTGACGATCGGCCCCAAGGGCCGCAACGTCGTCATCGACAAGAAGTTCGGCGCCCCCACCATCACCAACGACGGTGTCACGATCGCCCGCGAGGTCGAGATCGAGGACCCGTACGAGAACCTCGGCGCCCAGCTCGTCAAGGAGGTGGCGACCAAGACCAACGACATCGCGGGTGACGGCACCACCACCGCCACCGTGCTCGCCCAGGCGCTCGTCCGCGAGGGTCTGCGCAACGTCGCCGCCGGCGCCTCCCCGGCCGCCCTGAAGAAGGGCATCGACGCCGCCGTCAAGGCCGTCTCCGAGGAGCTGCTCGCCACCGCGCGCCCGATCGACGACAAGTCGGACATCGCCGCCGTCGCCGCCCTCTCCGCCCAGGACCAGCAGGTCGGCGAGCTCATCGCCGAGGCCATGGACAAGGTCGGCAAGGACGGTGTCATCACCGTCGAGGAGTCCAACACCTTCGGCCTGGAGCTGGAGTTCACCGAGGGCATGGCCTTCGACAAGGGCTACCTCTCCCCGTACATGGTCTCCGACCAGGAGCGTATGGAGGCCGTCCTCGACGACCCGTACATCCTGATCAACCAGGGCAAGATCTCCTCCATCCAGGACCTGCTGCCGCTCCTGGAGAAGGTCATCCAGGCCGGTGCCTCCAAGCCGCTGCTGATCATCGCCGAGGACGTCGAGGGCGAGGCCCTCTCCACCCTCGTCGTCAACAAGATCCGCGGCACGTTCAACGCCGTGGCCGTCAAGGCCCCCGGCTTCGGCGACCGCCGCAAGGCGATGCTCCAGGACATGGCCACCCTCACCGGTGCCACCGTCATCGCCGAGGAGGTCGGCCTCAAGCTCGACCAGGCCGGTCTGGACGTGCTGGGCACCGCCCGCCGCGTGACCGTCACCAAGGACGACACCACGATCGTCGACGGCGGCGGCAAGGCCGAGGACGTCGCGGGCCGCGTCGCCCAGATCAAGGCCGAGATCGAGGCCACGGACTCCGACTGGGACCGCGAGAAGCTCCAGGAGCGCCTCGCGAAGCTGGCCGGCGGCGTGTGCGTCATCAAGGTCGGCGCCGCCACCGAGGTGGAGCTGAAGGAGAAGAAGCACCGTCTGGAGGACGCCATCTCCGCGACCCGCGCCGCGGTCGAGGAGGGCATCGTCTCCGGTGGTGGCTCCGCGCTCGTCCACGCCGTGAAGGTCCTGGACGACAACCTCGGCAAGACCGGCGACGAGGCCACCGGTGTCGCCGTGGTCCGCCGCGCCGCCGTCGAGCCGCTGCGCTGGATCGCCGAGAACGCCGGCCTGGAGGGCTACGTCATCACCTCCAAGGTCGCCGAGCTCGACAAGGGCCAGGGCTTCAACGCCGCCACCGGCGAGTACGGCGACCTGGTCAAGGCCGGCGTCATCGACCCGGTCAAGGTCACCCGCTCCGCCCTGGAGAACGCCGCCTCCATCGCCTCCCTGCTCCTCACCACCGAGACCCTCGTGGTGGAGAAGAAGGAAGAGGAGCCGGCGGACCACGGCCACGGCCACGGTCACGGCCACTCCCACTGACGTTCCCACGTCATGAGGCCCGGTGCCCCCGTCGCGGGGGCACCGGGCCTCGGCGTTCGCCGCCTCAGACCTCGACCGCGCCGAGCTGGCCCATCAGACCCAGCTGGTCGTACTGCCACCAGCCCTCGGCGATCTTCCCGTCGTCGCCGAAGCGGTGGATCGTGGTGCCGGTCATGGTCACCTCCATGCCGGTCGGCTGGAGGCCCCGGAAGTCGCCGACGTGGGTGCCGCGCCAGGACCACCGGGTGCACACCCGGTCGCCGTCGGCGATCTGGTCCTCGACGGTGAACGCGAAGTCGAAGCCCGCGCGCCACTCCTCCACCTCGCGCCGGACCGCGTCCATCCCGATGACGTCCTGCGGGTTCGCCGGATCGTGGTCGTGGTAGCCCTCGGCGAGCAGGACGTCGAGCAGCGCCACGTCCGTGCCGTCCGCGATCCGCTCGAACAGCTGCCGCGCGTTCGCCTTGTACAGGGCCTCGTCCCGGATCACGTCCAGGTCGGTGAAGACCGGCATCTCGTCGCAGAGGGCGACCATCTCGTGGAAGATCCGGTCGGTCTCCGGCAGCTGCGAGTTGCGCATGGCCACGTCGTACGAGGGGAACTCGACGATCTCCACGACGTGCGTGGCGTCGGACCGGTCGGTCCCGACGATGCTGTGGGTGGCGGTCCGTTTCCCCCGGGTCTGCTCGACCCACCGGTCCATGAGCCGGTTGAGCTCGTCGACCTGGCTCGTCCTGCAATCGATGATCTGCACGAAGGTCATGGCCGCCTCCGAACGGGCGAAGCCGCGGATGGACCCCTCCAGTCTAGGCCGGTCTAGGCCGAGCGGCCGAGGTCGGCGGCCCGGACCTCCTCGGCGAAGGGCTCGCCGCGGGTGTAGCGGGCGATCTCGTCCAGGGCCTGGTCGGCCATCCGGTGCAGCTCGTTGCCGAGCGAGCCGGCGATGTGCGGGGTGAGCAGCACGTTGGGCAGGCGGTAGAGGGGGGAGTCGGCGGGCGGGACCTCCGGGTCGGTCACGTCGAGGACCGCGTGGAGGCGGCCCGCGACGAGGTGGGGCAGGAGGGCGTCCTCGTCGACCAGGGAGCCGCGGGAGGTGTTGACCAGGGTGGCGCCGTCGGGCAGGGCGGCGAGCTGGCGGGCCCCGATCATGCGGTACGTGGACGGGAGCTGGGGCGCGTGCACGGAGACCACCGAGCTGCGGGCGCACAGCTCGTCCAGGCCGGCCAGGGTGGCGCCGGGCGGCGGGTCCGTCAGGTACGGGTCGTACAGCAGCACCTCCAGGTCGAAGGGGCGGAGCAGTTCGACGACCCGGCGGCCGATGCGGGAGGCGCCGACGACGCCGACCGTGCGGCGGTAGTTGCCCCAGGCGGCGGACTCGGCGAGCCAGGCGTGGCCGGTGCGGAGTTCGGCGTACCGCTGGGCCGAGCGCAGCACGCCCTTCCCGGCGAAGAGGATCGCGGCGAGGGTGTACTCGGCGACCGGCAGCGCGTTGGCGGCGGCGGCGCTGGTGACCCGCAGGCCGCGCTCCCAGCAGGCGTCGGTGACGTGGTGCTTGACCGAACCGGCGGCGTGCACCACGGCCCGGAGGCGGGGCGCGCGGGCCAGTACCTCGGGGGTGAGCGGGGTGGCGCCCCAGCAGGTGAGGAGGAGTTCGGCCTCGGCGAGGGCGGCGGCGGCGCGCGGGCCGGGGTCGGCGAGGTCGTGGGCGACCAGGTCCGGGTCGGTGCGGGTGAGTTCGGCGAGGCGGGCGCGGTGGGCGCCGGTGAGGAGCCGGCCGGCGACGCCGGGGCCCATCGCGAGGAGGAGGGCGGGGCGGTGGTCGGTGGTGGGGCGCATGGCGGGGCGGGTGCTCCTCACTTGACGCTGCCGGCGGTCAGTCCGGCCTTCCAGTGGCGCTGGAGCGAGACGAAGGCGACGACGAGGGGGACGACGGCGAGCAGCGAACCGGTGACGACGAGGGGGTAGTAGTCGGGTTCGGCGTGGGCGTTGCTGTTCCACGCGTAGAGGCCGAGGCTCAGCGGGAAGAGCTTCTGGTCCGAGAGCATCACCAGGGGCAGGAAGAAGTTGTTCCAGACGGCCGTGAACTGGAAGAGGAAGACGGTCACGAAGCCCGGCATGACCGTGCGCAGCCCGATCGACCAGAAGACCCGCATCTCGCCGGCGCCGTCGATCCGGGCGGCCTCCAGGGCCTCGTCGGGCACGTACGCGGCGCAGAGCACCCGGGAGAGGTAGACCCCGAAGGGGTTGACGAGGACCGGCAGGAGGACGGCGGCGTAGGTGTTGACGATGCCGATCTCGCTGGCGAGCAGGTACATCGGCAGGGCGAGCGCGGTGGTGGGGACGAGGACGCCGAGGAGGACGAGGCCGAAGAGCTTCTCCTTGCCGCGGAAGTCGTAGACGTGGAAGGCGTATCCGGCGGCGACGCTGATCAGCGCGCAGGCGGCGGCGCCCAGTCCGGCGTAGAGCAGGCTGTTGAGGTACCAGCGGAAGTAGAGGCCGTCGTGGTAGTCGGCGAGCCGGGCGAGGTTGCCGCCGAGGTCGAAGCCCTCGAAGGAGAAGGCGTTCCCGGCGAGGAGGCCTCCGGCGTCCTTGGTGGCGGCGGTGACCAGCCAGACCAGCGGGAAGAGCATGTAGCAGGTGGCGAGGAGGAGCACGCCGTTGACGGCGGTCTTCGACAGCCAGCGGGAGCGGGGGGTGCTCATGCGGTCTTCTCCTTCCGGTCCCGGGTGAGGCGGGTGACGGCGAAGGAGAGCAGCGCGGCCGTGAGGGCGAGCAGGATCGAGGCGGCGGCGGCCAGTCCGTAGTCGTTGCGGTCGAAGGCGGCGGAGTACGCGTACATGTTCGGCGTCCAGGTGGAGGTGACGGCGGAGCCCGTGCCCCTGCTGAGGATCAGCGGTTCGGTGAAGAGCTGGAGGGAGCCGATGACGGTGAAGAGGCCGACCATCGCCAGGGAGCCGCGCAGCAGCGGGATCTTGACGGAGAAGGCGGTGCGCCAGGCGCCGGCGCCGTCGACGGTGGCGGCTTCGAGGACGGAGCGGTCGATGGCCTGGAGGGCGGCGTAGAAGATGATCAGGTTGTAGCCGAGCCATTCCCACAGGGCGATGTTGACGACGGACGGCAGGGCGCCTTCGGGGGAGAAGAAGTCGAAGCCGATCCCGCCGGCCTCCATCGCCTGCACGACCGGGCTGAGCTGGGGCGTGTAGAGGTAGACCCAGATCAGGGCGGCGATGATGCCGGGGACGGCGTGCGGCAGGAAGAGCGCGAGCTGGAAGAAGCGGCGGGCGCGGGCGAGCGCGGTGTCGAGGAGCAGGGCGAGGCCGAGGGCTCCGGCGAGCAGCAGCGGCAGGTAGAGCAGGCAGTAGCCGAGCAGCACGCCGAAGCCGTCGCGGAAGGCCCGGTCGCCCAGTGCCGCGGCGTAGTTGCCGAGTCCGGTGAAGACGGTCTCGGAGCCGCCGAAGCCGAGTCCCGACTGCTTCTCGGTGAAGAGGCTCAGCCAGACCGCGTAGCCGATCGGCACCACCAGCACCGCGGTGAAGAGCAGGAAGAACGGGGTCAGCAGGAGTGCCGCGGCACGGGTGCGGGCCTTCACGTGCTCAGCCCTCGACCTTCAGGCCGCGCTTGGTGAGTTCGGCGACGGTGGCGTCGTGGCCGGCCTTCACCGCGTCGGCGAGGGTGGGGCCGCCGGGGGCGACGGCGCCGAAGCGGTCCTTGATGGCGGTGTTGGTGGTGCCGGTGGTGGGGCCCCAGGACCACTGGGGGCGGATGGAGGCGCCGGCGGCCTCGAAGAGGGCGTAGATGTCCTGGCCGCCGTAGAAGCTCGCGTCGAACGCCTTCTTGGCGGCGGGGCGCAGCGCGGTGGCGGCGGGGAAGGCGCTGGAGGTGCCGGAGGCGATGCGGGCCTTCACGCCCTCCTCGGTGGTGGCCATCCAGGTGGCGAACGCGACGGCGGCCTTCTTCTTGGTGCTGTTCTTCGGCACGGCGAAGGTGGAGCCGCCGAGCATGCCGGAGGCGGGCTTGCCGTCCCAGGTGGGTATCGGGGCGACGGCCCACTTGCCGGCCTGTTCGGGGAGGGTGCCCTTGAGGACGCCGGCGCCCCAGGAGGCGCCGAGGTAGGCGAGGGTGGTGCCGTTCTTGAGGGAGCCGGTCCACTCGGGGCTGAAGGAGGCGTTCTTGTGGACGAGGCCGGCGTCGAGGAGGCCCTGCCAGTAGGCGGTGACCTTGGCGGTCGCCGGGTCGGTGGTGTCGATCTTCCAGGTGTCGTCCTCGGCCTTGAACCACTGGGCGCCGGCCTGCCAGGCCATGGCTTCGAAGGTGGTGGGGTCGTCGGGGAAGAAGGTGGCGATGCGGGCCTTCGCGTCGGCCTTCTTCACCTGCTCGGCGGCCTTCCGGAAGGCGTCCCAGGTGGCGGGGACTTCGATCCGGTGCTTCGCGAAGAGGTCCTTGCGGTAGTAGAGGGCCTGCGGGGCGGCGTCGAAGGGGACGGCCCAGTTCTTGCCGCCGAGGGTGGTGAGCTCGACGGCCTGGGGGAGGAGTCCGGCGCGGGCGGAGGCGGGGAAGACGTCGCCGATCTCCTGGAGGGCGCCGGAGGAGACGAACTCGGGGAGCGAGGGGTACTCGACGGAGACGAGGTCGGGGGCGTTGCCGGCCTTCACGGCGTTGGAGATCTTGGCGTAGCCGCCGGCGTTGCCGGAGGGGATCTCCTCGAAGACGACCTTGATGTCGGTGTGGGAGGCGTTGAAGGCGTCGACGACGTCCTTGGAGCCCTTGGCCCAGCCCCAGAAGGTGATCGTGACGGGTCCGCCGGCGGCGGAATCGGCGGTGTCACCGCCTCCGCCGCAGGCCGTGAGGACGGCCAGGGCGGTGGCGGTGCCGGCGATGACGCGGGACGTTCTGCTCCGGATGAGGCTCACGGCACGGCTCCTGATCGGCGGCGCGGACGGGGTTGGCCGTGATCCTGGGACCGTTCCTGAACGAAGTCAAGAGCGAAAGATTGAATGATCGAAAAAACAACAGATCGATCAGGCGAACGGTACGGGGCGGGCCGCCCCGCAGGACGCCCGCACCCGCAGCCGCGGCAGCAGGCTCACGTGCCGGCCCGCCGCCTCCTCGCCGGCGCCCCCGGTCAGCCGCTCCACCAGCAGTTCCGTGGCGTGCCGGCCCACCTCCCGCTTCGGCGGGGCGACCGCCGTCAGCGGGGTGTCGGCCAGCGCGGCGACCTCGTCGTCGTACGCGATGAGGGCCAGGTCCTCCGGGACTCGCACGCCGAGCGGGGCGAGCCGCTGCACGATCTCGATCGCGTCCACGTCGTTGTGGACCAGCGCCGCGCTCGCCCGGCCCGAGCGCACCTCCTCGTACAGCGCCCGCACCGCCCGCTCGAACCCCTCTGGATCCGCGTCGGCCGGTACGGAGTCGATCACCGGCCGCGGCTCCGCCAGGCCCAGCACCGCCAGCGCCTCCGCGTACCCCGCCCGCACCGCGAGCGCCGTCGGCGAGTCGCCGCGCGCCACCAGCAGCGGCGCCGCGTGCCCCAGCCCGACCAGGTGGCGCAGGGCGAGCAGCACTCCGTGCGCGTGGTCCGACGCCACCCGGTCCAGCCCGTCGAGCGCGCTGCCCGGCTCGGCGCGCCGCTCCAGCAGCACCGCCGGCACCGGCAGCCGGGCGAGCCAGTCGCCGTACGCGCGCCGGTCCTCCGGCCCCAGCCAGCCCGGCGCCACCAGGACCCCCTCGGCGCCGGCCGCGAGCAGCCCCTCGGTGCGGGCCCGGTCCTCCTCCGGCCGGTAGTCCGAGATCCGCAGCACCAGCCGCGCGCCCGCCCGGGCCGCGGCCTCGTGCGCGCCCCGGATGACCTCGGCGAAGTAGTACGTGGCGGAGGGCGCGAGCAGGCCGAGCACCAGGCCCTCGCCGGCCCCGGGCCGCGGGTCGCCGGACGCGGCCGGACGGGGCCAGGAGACCTGTCCGTGCACCCGGTCGAGCAGCCCCCGCGAGGCCAGCGCCTCCGCGTCGCGGCGGGCGGTGACGGGGGAGACCCCCAGGAGGCCGGCCAGCTCGGCGACGCGGACCGTGCCGCGCTCGCGGACCAGGTCCAGCAGTCGGGCGTGTCGTTCGGCGGCACTCTCGCGCACGTGCGGTTCCCCCTCGCGGTGGTGGTGGTCCACCGACCTTAGACGACGATGATCGAACGGTGGGAGTTTCGATCATTCGATCCGTATCTCTTGACGCGGCGATCGGCCCCCGCCGAGGATTCCGGCGACCGGCCGAGGCCGGCCGGGCACCAGCGGCTCCCGCCGAAGCACGCCCGCGTCGGCGGCACCCGCAGCCACCCCACGGACCCACGGACCCCAGGGAGCATCATGCCCACGCCGCCCGAGGACCGTGAGCGGAGCCCGTACACCGGCTGGACCCGCGCCCACTGGGAGGACGCCGCCGACCGGCTGCTCCTCGCCGTCCGCCCGTACGCCTCCCCGCGCGGCGGCCGGATCGACCTCCCCGGCCCCCGCCCCAGCTGGTCCGGCGCCCGCTCCGACGGCCTGGAGGGCTACGCCCGCACCTTCCTGCTCGCCGCCCTCCGCGTCGCCGGCGCCCACGGCGACGACCCGCACGGCCACCTCGACCGGTACGCGGCCGGACTCGCCGCCGGCACCGCCGCCCCCGGCACCGGCGGCGACCCCGACGCCTGGCCCCGCACCGCCGACACCCCCCAGGCGATCGTCGAGGCCGCCTCCGTCGCCCTCGCCCTGCGCCTCACCCGCCCCTGGCTCTGGGACCGCCTCGGCGACCGCGCCCGCGAACGGGTCGCCGACTGGCTGCTGCCCGCCCTCGGCCCGTCCCCCGTGGACAACAACTGGTGGCTCTTCGGCCTCACCGTCGCCGGCTTCCTCCAGGACGTCGGCGTCGCCACCGACCGCGCCGCCGCCACGATCGACCGCTCCCTCGCCCGCGTCGAGGACTGGTACCTCGGCGACGGCTGGTACGGCGACGGCGACAACCGCGCCTTCGACCACTACAACGCCTGGGCCCTGCACTTCTACCCGGTGCTCCACGCCCACCTGGCCGGCGACCGCGCCCTGCTCGCCCGGTACGGGCCCCGGCTCCGCGCCCACCTCGCCGACCACGCGCACCTCTTCGACGCGAACGGCGCCCCCGTCCCGTACGGCCGCTCCCTGATCTACCGCTTCGCCGCCGCCGCGGCCCCCTGGCTCGGCACCCTCACCGGCCACACCCCGCTCACCCCCGGCGCCACCCGCCGCCTCGCCTCCGGCACCCTGCGGTACTTCCTCGACCGCGGCGCCACCGACGCCCGCGGCCTGCTCACCCTCGGCTGGCACGGCCCCCACCCGCCGCTCGTCCAGGCGTACTCCGGCCCCGGCTCCCCGTACTGGGCCGCCAAGGGCTTCCTCGGCCTGCTGCTCCCGCCCGGCCACCCCGCCTGGACCGCCACCGAGGAACCCCTCCCGGCCGAACGCGCCGACACCGTACGCCCCTTCGGCCCCACCGGCCTGCTCGTCCAGACCACCGCCGCCGACGGCCTCGTCCGCCTCCACAACCACGGCAGCAACCACATCGCCGCGGGCGGCCCCGACGGCGACGACCCCGGCTACGCCCGCTTCGCCTACGCCACCCGCACCGGCCCCACCGCCGCCCCCGACCCCGCCGACAACCACTTCGCGCTGCTCCGCCCCGACGGCACCGCCACCCACCGGGGCCCCGCCGAACCGCTGGCCACCGGCCCCGACCGGGCGGTCTCCGCGCACCACCCGCTCCCGGGCGTCCGCGTCGTCTCCGCCGTCCTCGCGCACGGCCGCGCCGAACTCCGCGCCCACCTCGTCCTCGGCGCCCCCGACGGGACCCGCGTGCGGCAGACCGGCTGGACGACCGGCCCGGGCCCGGACGCGCCCGCCGGTCAGCTCCACCCGGTCCACGGCTACGACCCCGGGGCCGCCGTCCTCCCGACCGGCGCCACCCTCCAGGGCCCGGGCCCGACCCGTACCCTCGCGCTGCACGGCACCACCCGGGGGCCCGTCGCGCTCTTCGCCGCCCTCGCCTCGCTCACCGCCGAGCCCGACCCCGCCCCCGCCGCCGCCCTCGCCGAGGTGCGGGTCGCCGACGGGCCGGACCTGCGGGTCACCTGGGCGGACGGGACCACCGCACGGCTCGCGCTGGAGCCGTACGCCGCCCACTGAGGCCCGTACGTGCGGCTACTGAGGGCCCGTACGTGCGGCTACTGAGGCCCGTACTTGCGGCCCGCCTTCGACGACACCCCGCCGAGCAGCGCGCGCGGCGCCAGCTTCACCACGCCCATCAGGGCCTTGTAGCGCGGGTCCGGGATCGACACCGTCCTGCCGCGCGCCAGGTCCGACAGGGCCGCCGCCACCAGCTTGTCCGCGTCCAGCCACATCCAGCCGGGGATGTTGTCCGTCCCCATCCCGGCCCGCTCGTGGAACTCGGTGCGCACGAAGCCGGGGCAGAGCGCCATCAGCCGCACCCCGCTCCCCGCGAGGTCCCGGGCCGCGCCCTGGGTGAACTGCACCACCCACGCCTTCGAGGCCCCGTAGGTGCCGCGCGGCACGAAGGCGGCCACCGACGCCACGTTCACCACCGCGCCCCGCCGACGCTCCCGCATCGCGGCGGCGGCGGCCGAGGTCAGCCGCAGCACCGCCTCGCAGTGCACGGTCAGCATCTTCAGCTCGTCGGCCATCGACACGTCGAGGAACCGGCCCTTGTTGCCGAAGCCCGCGTTGTTCACCAGCAGGTCGACCGGGCGGCGCGGGTCGGAGAGCCGGGCCTCCACCGAGGCGATCCCGTCCTCGGCGGAGAGGTCCGCGGCGAGCACCTCGGCCTCCACCCCGTGCCGGTCGTGCAGCTCGGTGGCCTGCTCCCGAAGGCGCTTCAGGTCCCGTGCCACCAGGACGACGTCGTGCCCGTCGGCCGCCAGCCGGCGCGCGAAGGCGGCGCCGATGCCGGCGGTGGCTCCCGTGATCAGTGCAGTGGTCATACCGGAACCGTAGTGCCCGCGCGGCCACCCCCCGGCCCGCCTCCGTACGGCCGCGGACCCGGGGCCCGTACGGCCGCGGCCTCAGGAGCCGTACTGCTCCACGTGCCGGCGGGCGAGGGCCAGCAGGCCGGACTCCATCCACTCGGCCGCCACCAGCGTCCGCGCCAGCAGCTCCCGCTCGGTCGTCGCCGCCCGGTGCAGCAGGGCGACCGTGACGTCGTGGTCCGGCCGGCGCGCCACCGTCACCGGGTCGCCGGCCCGCACCTCGCCCGGCTCGATCACCCGCAGCAGCGCCCCCGGCCCGGCCCCGGCGCGCGTGAACCGCTTCACCCAGCCCTTCGCGTCCACGCCCCGCTCCTCCAGGTGGCCCTGGAAGGTGCGGCAGGGTATCCGGCCGCCGGTGACCTCGACCACCACGGAGCCGCCGATCCGCCAGCGCTCGCCGATCAGCGCCCCGTTCACGTCCAGGCCGCTCGTCGTCAGGTTCTCCCCGAAGGAACCGTTCGCCAACTCCCGGCCCAGCTCCTTCTCCCAGCGGTCCAGGTCCTCGCGGGCGAAGGCGTACACCGCGCGGTCGGCGCCGCCGTGGAAGCGCAGGTCGCACACGGCGTCGCCGGCGACCCCGCTCGCCCCGACGCCGTTGGGGCCCGGCGACTCGATCCGTACGGGCCCCTCGACCGGGCGCTTGTCGATGCCCGTCGTCCCGGAGGGGGCGTCCGTGTAGTCCGCGCGCTTCGCGCGGCCCGCGTTCACACTCAGCAAGGTCGTCATGGGGGCAGCGTAAGCGGGCACGCACCCCCGGGCCTCAAAGATCTGATCGAAGATTCGTGCTCGCATCCAAGCGTCGCTTATGCTCGACCCATGATCGAGGCACGCCACCTCCGCGTCCTGCGGGCCGTCGCCGCCACCGGCTCCTTCTCCGCCGCCGCGCGCGAACTCGGCTGCACCCAGCCCGCCGTCAGCCAGCAGATGAAGGCCCTGGAGACCTCGGCCGGCACCCCGCTGCTGATCCGGACCGGCCGTGAGATGCGCCTCACCCAGGCCGGCGAGGTCCTGGTCCGGCACGCCGCCGGCATCCTCGCCGGACTCACCGCCGCCGAGGAGGAGGTCGCCGCCATCGCGGGCCTGCGGGCCGGCCGGGTGCGCCTCGTCTCCTTCCCCAGCGGCAGCTCCACCCTCGTCCCCACCGCCCTCGCCGCACTGCGCGCCGCCCACCCCGGCACCCGCGTCTCGCTCGTCGAGGCCGAGCCGCCGCGCTCCGTCGAGATGCTCCGCGAGGGCGACTGCGACATCGCCCTCGCCTTCCGCTACGGCTCGGGCCACACGGCCGGCGAATGGGACGACCTCGTGGTGCGCCCGCTGCTCACCGACCGGCTCGTCGGCCTGGTCCCCGAGGCGCACCCGCTCGCCGGCGCCGGCTCGGTCGGCATCGCCGAGCTGGCCGGGGACTCCTGGATCGCGGGCTGCCCCCGCTGCCGCCGCCAGCTCGTCGACGTCTGCGAGGAGGCCGGCTTCGCGCCGCGCATCGACTTCGCCACCGACGACTACCCGGCCGTGGTCGGGCTCGTCGGCGCGGGCCTCGGCGTGGCCGTCCTGCCGGAGCTGGCCATCGAGTCCGTACGGCCCAAGGGCGCGCGGACCGTCGCGGTCGAGCCGGCCGTGGAGCGGGAGATCGTGGCGCTGACCCTGCCGGACCTGGCCCAGGTGCCGGCCGTCGCGGCCACCCTGGACGAACTGACCCGCGCGGCCACGCGCGCGTAGCCGCGTCCCGGGCGGCGCGTCGCCACGCGCGCGTGCGCCCGGATCTCAGCCCGGATCTCGGCCCGGATCCCAGCCCGGATGTCAGGGCCCCGGAAGCGGGGCCTCAGCTCACGAGGAAACGTTCCTTCACGCGTGCCCCACGATCGAGCGTCCGGTCGCCGGCGCCGCGGTGACCAGACGGTTGCGCGCACGTCCCATGAGTTCTTCGCGTTCGTCCTCGGTGAGGCCGCCCCAGACGCCGTAGGGCTCCCGCACGGCGAGTGCGTGGGCCGCGCACTCCGCGCGGACCGGGCACCGCATGCAGACCTCTTTCGCCGAGTTCTCACGCGCACTCCGTGCCGCGCCGCGCTCTCCCTCGGGGTGGAAGAACAGGGAGCTGTCGACGCCGCGGCAGGCCGCGAGCAGTTGCCAGTCCCACAGATCGGCGTTGGGTCCGGGAAGGCGGGAGAAATCTGCCATTGCGCTAGTCCCCTTGAAACCGTGTCGAAACGGGTGGGTGGGTGGGCGGTGAGTGGCTTTCGGCCCGGGGTTCCTCGTGCCCCGCTCGGTGCGGATCACTCCGCCTACTGTCGAAGTAGATGTAAATATGACTCATTGCGAATCTAGCCACAGACACCGCGAAAAGGGAAGAAAACCCGCTAAATGGGGCATAGCTTCTGCTGTGTGGACGCACGACCTGCGACGCTCTTCTCCGTGCACGGCCGCTCACAAGGAGTGCCGAAGGTCCCGTCCGACCCGTAACTCTTTCGAGTGACCATCGTTGAGAGTGCGAGGCGGTTGAATGAACAAGCGATCGGGCAGGTGTCCGGGAGCGTCAACCGCACAGGTGACGATACGTACCAGCCCTGGAGGCTCAAGGTGACGCGCATCAGCTGCGAGAGCCGCGGAGGTCAGTCATGACGTCCGTCCTCGTCTGCGACGACTCCCCGCTTGCCCGAGAGGCGCTTCGCCGCGCGGTCGCGACCGTGCCCGGCGTGGAGCGCGTGACCACCGCGGCCAACGGCGAGGAAGTCCTCCGCCGCTGGGGCGCGGACCGCTCGGACCTCATCCTGATGGACGTGCGCATGCCCGGCCTCGGCGGTGTGGAAACCGTCCGCCGGCTGCTCTCCGCCGACCCCGGCGCCCGGATCATCATGCTCACCGTCGCCGAGGACCTCGACGGCGTCGCGCTCGCGGTCGCCGCCGGTGCCCGTGGCTATCTGCACAAGGACGCCTCGCGCGCCGAGCTGCGGGCCACCGTCACCCAGGCGCTCGCCGACCCGACCTGGCGGCTCGCCCCGCGCCGGCTCCGCTCGGCCGAGATGGGCGCCGCGCCCACCCTCACCGCGCGCGAGATCCAGGTCCTCGAAGGCATGAGCCACGGCCGGTCCAACGCGGAGATCGGGCGCGAGCTCTTCCTCTCCGAGGACACCGTCAAGACCCACGCCCGGCGCCTCTTCAAGAAGCTCGGCGCCTCCGACCGGGCGCACGCCGTCGCGCTCGGATTCCGCTGGGGCCTGGTCCGCTGAAGCCGCGGACACCGGCCTCTCCCCGTCCGCCGGGCGGCGGACGGGGCGGGCCTGTGTCGATTCCCCGCCCGATGCCGCATCCTTGAGGTGTGGAGTTCCTCGGGGACGAGTCGATCGAGCGGAAGGGGAGGGCGCCAGAGATGAATCCCGGCGCACCTGCTCATAACGCTTCGGGGCACAACTACGGACGCGGTGCCGCGGACGGACAGGCGTCAAGGCACCATGGAGCGATGCGCGACGACGAGACCATGGGTTCCCCCATGCCTGCCGGGCAGGGGGAGATCGGTGCGCTCGTCCACCGCGCCGTCGAAGGGGACGCCCAGGCCACCCACGACCTGCTCGCGCGGGTCCACCCCCTCGCGCTGCGCTACTGCCGCACCCGGCTCAGCCGGCTCCCCGGTGACGCCCGCCACTTCGTCGAGGACCTCGCGCAGGAGGTCTGCGTCGCCGTCCTCATGGCCCTGCCCCGCTACCGCGACACCGGCCGCCCCTTCGAGGCGTTCGTCTTCGCCATCGCCGGTCACAAGGTCGCCGACCTCCAGCGCGCCGCCATGCGGCACCCCGGCTCCACCGCCGTCCCCTCCGACGAGATGCCCGAGCGGCCCGACGACTCCCTCGGCCCCGAGGAGCGCGCCCTCCTCAGCGACGACGCCGAATGGGCCAAGAAGCTCCTCGCCAACCTCCCCGAGAACCAGCGCGAACTCCTCGTCCTGAGGGTCGCCGTCGGGCTGACCGCCGAGGAGACCGGCCAGATGCTCGGCATGTCCCCCGGCGCCGTCCGCGTCGCCCAGCACCGCGCCCTCAGCCGGCTGCGCGCCCTCGCCGAGCAGTAAGCAGCACCGGCCCCGGTCATCCCTTTCGTCCACGTACGAAGGTCCAAAGCTCGCGGCTGATCTTGCTCGTGGAATGAGACACCGCTCGGGCCCGTTAGCATGGACATCCCGCACCGATCAAGGCCATTTGGGAAGGTGTCATGACTGCCAACGTCGACGGAGTGCCCGAAAAATTCGCGACACTCGGGCTGACCTACGACGACGTGCTGCTGCTGCCGGGAGCCTCCGAGGTCCTCCCCAACGCGGTCGACACCTCGTCCCGCATCTCTCGCAACGTCCGGGTCAACATCCCGCTGCTCTCTGCGGCGATGGACAAGGTGACCGAGTCCCGCATGGCGATCGCCATGGCCCGTCTGGGCGGCGTCGGCGTCCTCCACCGCAACCTGTCCGTCGAGGACCAGGTCAACCAGGTGGACCTCGTCAAGCGCTCCGAGTCCGGCATGGTGACCGACCCGATCACCGTCCACCCGGAGGCGACCCTCGCCGAGGCCGACGCCCTCTGCGCCAAGTTCCGCATCAGCGGCGTCCCGGTCACCGCCCCGGACGGCAAGCTCCTCGGCATCGTCACCAACCGCGACATGGCCTTCGAGACCGACCGCAGCCGTCAGGTCCGCGAGGTCATGACGCCGATGCCGCTGGTCACCGGCAAGGTCGGCATCTCCGGCGTCGACGCCATGGAGCTGCTGCGCCGCCACAAGATCGAGAAGCTGCCGCTCGTCGACGACGACGGCGTGCTCAAGGGCCTCATCACCGTCAAGGACTTCGTCAAGGCGGAGAAGTACCCCAACGCCGCCAAGGACGCCGAGGGTCGGCTGCTCGTGGGCGCGGCCGTCGGCGCCAGCCCCGAGGCCCTGGAGCGCGCCCAGGCGCTCGCCGCCGTCGGCGTCGACTTCCTCATCGTCGACACCTCGCACGGCCACAACAGCAACGCCCTCAGCTGGATGGCGAAGATCAAGTCCAGCGTGAACGTCGACGTGATCGGCGGCAACGTCGCCACCCGCGACGGCGCCCAGGCGATGATCGACGCCGGTGTCGACGGCATCAAGGTCGGCGTCGGCCCCGGCTCCATCTGCACCACCCGCGTGGTCGCCGGCATCGGCGTCCCGCAGGTCACCGCGATCTACGAGGCGTCCCTCGCGGCCCGCGCCGCCGGCGTCCCGCTGATCGGCGACGGCGGCCTCCAGTACTCCGGCGACATCGGCAAGGCGCTCGCCGCCGGCGCCGACACCGTGATGCTCGGCAGCCTCCTCGCGGGCTGCGAGGAGTCGCCCGGCGAGCTGCTCTTCATCAACGGCAAGCAGTTCAAGTCGTACCGCGGCATGGGCTCGCTCGGCGCCATGCAGTCACGCGGCCAGGGCCGGTCCTACTCGAAGGACCGCTACTTCCAGGCCGACGTCACCTCCGACGACAAGCTCGTGCCCGAGGGCATCGAGGGCCAGGTGCCGTACCGCGGCCCGCTCTCCTCGGTCGTGCACCAGCTCGTCGGCGGCCTGCGCCAGACGATGGGCTACGTGGGCGCCGCCACCATCGAGGAGATGGAGTCGAAGGGCCGCTTCGTGCGGATCACCTCGGCGGGCCTCAAGGAGAGCCACCCGCACGACATCCAGATGACGGTCGAGGCGCCGAACTACAGCAGGAAGTAAGTCCGCGCGCACGGGAGGGGGCGGTTCCGGCATGTGGCCGGAGCCGCCCCCCGCGCGTGTGTCGGGGATACTGGTAGGCGCAGACATAGAGGGAAAGGCCACACATCGTGACTGAGATCGAGATCGGGCGCGGCAAGCGCGGCCGCAGGGCGTACGCGTTCGACGACATCGCCGTCGTACCGAGCCGGCGCACCCGGGACCCGAAGGAGGTCTCGATCGCCTGGCAGATCGACGCCTACCGCTTCGAGCTGCCCTTCCTGGCCGCCCCGATGGACTCGGTCGTCTCCCCGCAGACCGCCATCCGGATCGGCGAGCTCGGTGGCCTGGGCGTCCTGAACCTCGAAGGGCTGTGGACCCGGTACGAGGACCCGCAGCCGCTGCTCGACGAGATCGCCGGGCTCGACGAGGCCCGCGCGACCCGCCGTCTGCAGGAGATCTACGCCGCTCCGATCAAGGAGGAGCTGATCGGGCAGCGCATCAAGGAGGTGCGCGACTCCGGCGTCGTCACCGCCGCCGCGCTCTCCCCGCAGCGCACCGCCCAGTTCTCCAAGGCCGTCGTCGACGCGGGCGTGGACATCTTCGTCATCCGCGGCACCACGGTCTCCGCCGAGCACGTCTCCGGCGCCGCCGAGCCGCTGAACCTGAAGCAGTTCATCTACGAGCTGGACGTCCCGGTGATCGTCGGCGGCTGCGCCACGTACACCGCCGCCCTGCACCTGATGCGGACCGGCGCCGCGGGCGTCCTGGTCGGCTTCGGCGGCGGCGCCGCGCACACCACCCGCAACGTGCTGGGCATCCAGGTCCCGATGGCGACCGCCGTCGCCGACGTGGCCGCGGCCCGCCGTGACTACATGGACGAGTCCGGCGGCCGGTACGTGCACGTGATCGCCGACGGCGGCGTGGGCTGGTCCGGCGACCTGCCGAAGGCGATCGCCTGCGGCGCGGACGCCGTGATGATCGGCTCCCCGCTGGCCCGCGCCACCGACGCGCCGGGCAAGGGCCACCACTGGGGCATGGAGGCCGTCCACGAGGACGTGCCGCGCGGCAAGCTGGTCGACCTGGGCATCGTCGGCACCACCGAGGAGATCCTCACCGGTCCGTCGCACACCCCGGACGGCTCGATGAACTTCTTCGGCGCCCTGCGCCGCGCGATGGCCACCACGGGCTACAGCGAGCTCAAGGAGTTCCAGCGCGTCGAGGTCACCGTCGCGGACGCGCAGCACAAGCGCTGACCCACGGGCAGGTACGCGCGAGGGCCCCGCACCGACCGGTGCGGGGCCCTCGCGCGTATCCGCCCGGTCGTCAGGAGGCGGCCTTCCTGGCGCCGGAGAAGGCGGCGACGGGGCCGAGCGCGAGGAAGAGGAAGGTCATGGCGTCCTTGCCGTCGTTCCACGCGTCGGTGAGCATGCCGAACTGCTCGAAGAAGAGCTCGGTGAAGGAGAAGCCGAACTCCTTGGAGGCGAAGACCGCGATGCCGACGAGCTGGCCGAGGTAGACGGCGCCGAGGGCGAGGATCGCGGAGACGACCGGCAGCACGGGGTTGGCGCCGCCGACCTTGCCGGCGGCGAAGCCGACCGCGAAGCCGACGCCGACCGCCGCCCAGCCGATCTGGGCCTCGATGCCGCCGAGGATCGCGCCGTAGACGCCGGCGGTGACCAGCGCGGCGGCGAGGGCGGCGAGGATGCCGAGGCCGACGTTGTTCCGGCGGGGCGCGGGCGCGGGGGCGGCCGGGTAGGCGCCGAAGGGGTTCTGCCCGGCGGGGGCCTGACCGTACGGGTTCTGCCCGGCCGGCGGCTGGCCGTACGGGTTCTGGCCCGCGGGACCCTGGCCGTACGGGTTCGGGCCCGCCGGGTTCTGCGCGTACGGGTTCTGGTCGGCGGGCTGCCCGCCGGGGCCGTACGGGTTGCCGGGCGGCGGAACGGGCTGGCTCATGGTGGTCCCCCTGGACGGTGGCGCACGGGTGTGCGACCGAGAGGGCCGGAGACTAGCAGCCGTCCCGGACAGCGGCCCATCCGTCGCGCGGAGGGCGGAGGCGCTAGAGGCGG
The DNA here is from genome assembly GCA_000721275.1 of Microtetraspora glauca. Taxonomy (GTDB): domain Bacteria; phylum Actinomycetota; class Actinomycetes; order Streptomycetales; family Streptomycetaceae; genus Streptomyces. Next base: position 124,246 of record JOFO01000009.1, read on the forward strand.
TGCGCGGTGCCCGCCGGGGTCGCGCCCCGGGTGTCGAGGAGGAGCTGGGCCTTCACGGCGAGGCCCTGGAGGTCGTACACGCGGTGGTGCTGGAGCAGGACCGTCAGGTCGGCGTGGGCGGCGGCCTCGTAGAGCGAGTCCGCGCGGGGGACGGGGACGTCGCGGACCCGCCAGTCGGGGACGTGCGGGTCGTGGAAGCTGACCGCCGCGCCGAGGTCCATGAGGCGGCCCGCGATCTCGTCGGCGGGGGAGCCCTCGCGGTCGGCGAGGTCGGGCTTGTACGTGACGCCGAGCAGCAGGATCCGGGCGCCGCGCGCGGACTTGCCGTGCTCGTTGAGGAGGGCGGCGGCGCGCTGGACGACGTACGCCGGCATGCGCTGGTTGACCTGGCCGGCGAGTTCGACGAGGCGGAGCGGGCGGTGGCCGCCGAGGCGTTCGACGGGGACGCCGTGGCCGCCGACGCCGGGGCCGGGGCGGAACGCCTGGAAGCCGAAGGGCTTGGTCTCGGCGCAGCGGATGACGTCCCAGAGGTCCACGCCGAGTTCGTGGCAGAGCACGGCCATCTCGTTGACGAGGGCGATGTTGACGTGCCGGAAGTTGGTCTCCAGCAGTTTGACCGTCTCGGCCTCGCGGGGGCCGCGCGCGCGGACCACCTTGTCGGTGAAGCGGCCGTAGAAGGCGGCGGCGGACTCGGTGCACGCGGGCGTGAGGCCGCCGATGACCTTGGGGGTGCCGGCGAGGCCGGGCAGGCGGGAGCCGGGGTCGACGCGGCCGGGGGAGTACGCGAGGTGGAAGTCGCGGCCGGCCCGCAGGCCCGAGCCCTCCTCCAGGAGCTCCCGGAGCGGGCCCTCGGTGGTGCCGGGCGGGACGGGGGACTCCAGGACGACGGTGGTGTGCGGGCGGAGCCGGGCGGCGAGGGCGCGGGCGGCGGCGGTGACGGCGGTGAGGTCGAGGTCGCCGTCGGGGCCCGCCGGGGTCGGGGCGCAGATGACCGCCGTGCGGACCCGGCCGAGTTCGGCGGGGCCGGTGGTGGCGCGGAAGCCGCCGGAGAGCATCCGGCGGATCTCGGAGGCGGTGAGGGAGCCGTCGACCGGGGGGCGGCCCGCGGCGAGCTCGGCGACCGGGCGGGGGTCGGTGTCGAAGCCGACGGTGGCGATGCCGGCGGCGGTCGCGGCCTGGGCGAGGGGGAGTCCGTGGTGGCCGAGGCCGATGACGGCGAGGTCTGCGGGCATGGTGGGCCGTCCTTCCCGGGAGCCGTGACTGACGTGCGTACCGTACGTATGCAATGTCAGACTAGGAGTAAATATGACCGATATGCGGCATTGCGGGAGCGAAGATCGCCGAGTGTTATCCACAGGTCCGTGCGGGGGCGGTGGCCGAAGCCACCGGGCCGGTCCAGAATCGGACTGTGAGCCGGGCCACAGGCGGTCCGGTTCGCCCCTGCCCGGACGCGCGACGACGGGCGGCGGCCGGGGCACGTACGGACGACGGGAGGCGGCAGCCGTGAGGACAGCGACACTGGGACCCGCCGAGCGCGCCGCCGCCCTGGTGGAGATGGCCGACCGCGAGCTGGACGTGCTCGTCGTCGGCGGCGGCGTGGTCGGCGCCGGCACCGCCCTCGACGCGGTCACGCGCGGGCTCTCCACCGGCATCGTCGAGGCCCGCGACTGGGCCTCCGGCACCTCCAGCCGCTCCAGCAAGCTCATCCACGGCGGCCTCCGCTACCTGGAGATGCTCGACTTCGCCCTGGTCCGCGAGGCCCTCAAGGAGCGCGGCCTGCTCCTGGAACGGCTCGCCCCCCACCTGGTGAAACCCGTCCCGTTCCTCTACCCCCTCCAGCACCGGGGCTGGGAGCGGCTGTACGCCGGCTCCGGCGTCGCCCTGTACGACGCCATGTCCGTCTCCTCCGGGCACGGCCGCGGCCTCCCCGTCCACCGCCACCTCAGCCGCAAGGGCGCCCTCCGCGTGGCCCCCTGCCTCCGCAAGGACGCCCTCACCGGCGCCCTCCAGTACTACGACGCCCAGATGGACGACGCCCGCTTCGTCCTCACCCTGGTCCGCACCGCCGCCGCCTACGGCGCCCTGGCCGCCTCCCGGGCCCGGGTCACCGGCTTCCTCCGGGAGGGCGAGCGGGTCGTCGGCGCCCGCGTCCAGGACGTCGAGACCGGCGGCGAGCACATCGTCCGCGCCAAGCAGATCGTCAACGCCACCGGCGTCTGGACCGACGACACCCAGGCCCTCATCGGCGAGCGCGGCCAGTTCCACGTCCGCGCCTCCAAGGGCATCCACCTCGTCGTCCCCAAGGACCGGATCCACTCCACCACCGGCCTCATCCTGCGCACCGAGAAGTCCGTCCTCTTCGTCATCCCCTGGGGACGGCACTGGATCATCGGCACCACCGACACCGACTGGGACCTCGACAAAGCCCACCCGGCCGCCTCCAGCGCCGACATCGACTACCTGCTGGAACACGTCAACACCGTGCTCGCCACCCCCCTCACCCGCGACGACGTCGAAGGCGTCTACGCCGGCCTGCGCCCGCTGCTCGCCGGCGAGTCCGACGCCACCAGCAAGCTCTCCCGGGAGCACACCGTCGCCCACCCGGTGCCCGGCCTGGTCGTCGTCGCCGGCGGCAAGTACACGACCTACCGGGCGATGGCCAAGGACGCCGTCGACGAGGCCGTGCACGGCCTCGGACTCGGAGCCTCCCCCGCGCGGAGCGGCTGGGGAGGCGTCGCCCCCTGCGTCACCGAGGACACCCCGCTGCTCGGTGCCGAGGGCTACCGCGCGCTGTGGAACGCGCGCGCCCGGACCGCCGCCCGCACCGGCCTCCACGTCGCCCGCGTGGAGCACCTGCTCAACCGGTACGGCTCCCTGACGGAGGAACTGCTCGCCCTCGTCGCCGAGGACCCCGCGCTCGGCGCGCCGCTCACCGGCGCCGAGGACCACCTCCGCGTCGAAGTCGTCTACGCCGCCTCCCACGAGGGCGCCCGCCACCTCGACGACGTCCTCACCCGGCGCACCCGCGTCTCCATCGAGACCTTCGACCGCGGCACCCGCTGCGCCCGCGAGGCGGCGGAGCTGATGGCGCCGGTCCTCGGCTGGGACGAGAGCCGGATCGCGAGAGAGGTCGAGCACTACGAGAAGCGGGTCGAGGCGGAGCGCGAGTCGCAGCGGCAGCCCGACGACCAGACGGCGGACGCCGCCCGGCTCGGTGCGCCCGACATCGTCCCGATCTGACGGGGGCTCCGCCTGACGGAGCGTCCGGGACGGGAGGGAACCCCGGGGCACCGGTGGCGCGTCGTCATACCGGAGTCTGGACCCGGGGGCGCCCGCCGCCGCGAGGTGAGGGACAATGGGCTCTCTTCCAGGGCGGGTTGCCGCAGCGTGCGGAGTGCGGCGGGCGCGGCGGAGATCAGGGATCGCAGAGGGGACGCATGTCGGAGTCGGAGCAGTCGCGGGACACGGCGAAGGACCCCCGGCGGGACGCCGCCGCGGGGGCCGCGACCGACGGCGGACGGGGGACGGTTCCGGCCGCGGGCGAGACGGAGCGGGACGCGGCGGAGCGGGGCGCGGCAGCGCCCGGCGCGACCGCGGCGGACCCGGCGGCCGGCACGGGCCGGGGCGGTACGGAGGGCGACGCCCCGGTGGCGGGACGCGCGGCCGGGACCGCGGCCTCCGCGGCACCGGAGGAGGAGCCGACGGCGCCTCAGGACGCCGTGCCCCCGCGGGCCGTACCGCAGGACGCGCGGCCGGACACCGGCGCCGGAGCGCCGCGGGACCGGGTGCCGGGGACCGAGCCGTCCACCGGGCGGGCCGGGTTCGGCGCCGGGGACGGCGACGGGCAGCGGCCCCCGGCCGATCGGCTCCGCAAGGGCGCCGCGTCCACCACCGCCGAGACCGAGGGCCGGCTGCTCGCCGGCCGCTACCGGCTCGGCGCCCTCGTCGGCCGCGGCGGCATGGGCACCGTCTGGCGCGCCGTCGACGAGACCCTCGGCCGCACCGTCGCCGTCAAGGAACTCCGCTTCCCCAGCAGCATCGACGAGGACGAGAAGCGCCGCCTCATCACCCGGACCCTGCGCGAGGCCAAGGCCATCGCCAAGATCCGCAACAACGGCGCCGTGACCGTCTACGACGTGGTCGACGAGGACGACCGCCCGTGGATCGTCATGGAGCTCATCGAGGGCAAGTCGCTCGCCGACGCCGTGCGCGAGGACGGCGTCCTCACCCCGCGCCGCGCCGCCGAGGTCGGCCTCGCCATCCTCGACGTGCTGCGCTCCGCGCACCGCGAGGGCATCCTGCACCGGGACGTGAAGCCGTCCAACGTCCTCATCGCCGACGACGGCCGCGTCGTCCTCACCGACTTCGGCATCGCCCAGGTGGAGGGCGACCCGTCCATCACCTCCACCGGCATGCTCGTCGGCGCCCCCTCGTACATCTCCCCCGAGCGCGCCCGCGGCCACAAGCCCGGCCCCGCCGCCGACCTGTGGTCGCTGGGCGGCCTGCTGTACGCGGCGGTCGAGGGCTGCCCGCCGTACGACAAGGGTTCCGCGATCGCGACGCTCACCGCCGTCATGACCGAACCCGTCGACCCGCCGAAGAACGCGGGACCCGAGCTGGAGCAGGTCATCTACGGGCTGCTCGCCAAGGACCCGGCGCAGCGGCTCGACGACGCCCGCGCCCGGGTGCTGCTGCGTGCCGTCCTCGACGCCCCCGAGGCCGCGCCGGAGCCGTCGCCCGAGGTGACCAGGATCGTTCCGCTGCCGACCCGCCCCGAGCGGGAGCAGACGGCGCCGGTCACCGGCCGCGAGAAGGCCCCCGAGCCCGCCGCCGACCGGGTGCGGGGCGCGCTCGCCTCCGTACGGAACGCGGCCGCGGCGGCCAAGGCCGAGGCGAAGGCGAAGGACCGGACGAAGGACCGGGCCAGGGAGAAGGGCCGGGAGCCCGCCCGGCCGGTGCCCGCGCAGGGCGGTTCCCGCCCGGCGCCGGTCCGCGCCCCGCTCACCGACGTCGTGCCCCGGCGCACCCTGGTGATCATCGCCGCGGTCGCGGTCCTCGCCGTGCTCGGCACCATCCTCGCCGTCTCCCTCAACGGCGACGACAAGGGCTCCGAGGGCAAGGGCGGCGACACCACCGTCTCGGCCGGCACCACCGCCGGCGGCGACGGCGGCTCCGGCGCCGGCGCGAACACCGGCGGCGCGTCCGGCGACCCCACCGAACAGGGCGGCGCCCAGCCCGGCGACAACGGCGCCACGGGAGACGGCGGCGCCACCGGTGCGAACGGCGCCACCGGTGCCGCGGACGGCTCCACCGGCCGGACGGACACCACGCCCACCGCCAAGCCCAGCACCGGCCCCACCCTCCCCGCCGGCTACGCCATGGTCACCAACGACCGCTTCCGCTTCTCCATGGCCATGCCCGCCGGCTTCACCATGCGTCCCATACCCGGCTACGACGGCGGCGCCATATGGAGCGAGAGCGGCGGCTTCCCGCGCGTCCAGGTGGACTTCAACGCCAGCCCCAAGGACGACGCCAAGGCCGCCTGGCTCGCCGCCATGGGCAGCGTCCGCCTGACCAGCACCGCCTACCAGCACATCCGCGTCGACGCCGTCTCGTACAAGGGCTACCCGACCGTCGCGGACTGGGAGTTCGAGCGGACCCAGAAGGGCACGCGGGTCCACGTCCTCAACCGGGGCTTCAAGGTGGACGCCAAGCACGGCTACTCGATCATGGTCAGCTGCAGGGCCGAGGAGTGGAACGGCGCGGAGTGCCGGACGCTGCGCGAGACGGCGTTCGCCACGTTCAGCCCCAAGGACTGACCGACGCCCGTATCGTGAGGGACCCGGGACGACCGAAGCGCAGGGGGAGGCGCCGTGGACGAGTACGCGGGAAGAGTCCTCGCGGAGCGCTACCGCCTGCCGCCGTCCGCCGGTGACGGCGCGCTCGCCGACCCGGCCGAGACCGACATCCGGGCCTTCGACACGTACAGCGGGCAGGAGGTGCGGATCCGTCAGGTCCCGCTGCCCGAGTTCGTCGACGCCGAGGTCCTCGGCGAGGGACCGGAGCCCGCGGGCCCGTACGGGGGCGGCGCCACCCGCCGGCCGGCCGAGCCGGTCGTCCGCCGGGCGATCGAGGCGGCCCAGGCCGCCGCCCAGGTCCCCGACCACCCGTTACTCGACCAGGTCTTCGACGTCTTCGCGGAGGCCGGCTCGCTGTGGATAGTGAGCGAGTACGTCGCCGCCCGCCCGCTCTCGGCCCTCCTCGCCGAGGGCCCGCTCAACCCGTTCCGCGCCGCCGAGATCGCCGCGGACGTCCTCACCGCCCTGCGCGCCCTCCACGCCCACGGCTGGGTCCACCGCAACATCACCGCCCGCACGGTCCTCGTCTGCGACGACGGGCGCGTCGTCCTCACCGGCCTGGCCGCCGGCGCCGCCGAGGAGGCCCTCTGCGGCTACGCCCCCGTCCCCGACCCCGAGGACCCGGCCTTCCGCACGCCCGCGGCGGAGTTCGGGGAGGCGGAGGGGTACGGGGAGGGGTACGGGTTCGGGGAGGGGCCCGGAGAGGAAGAGGACCCGGAGGAGCACGAGGGATACGTGGAGCACGAGGAGCACGAGGAGTACGAGGAGTACGCCGGGGAGACCGGCGAGGTGTACGAGCCCGAGGCGTACGACCCCGGGGACGACTCCGAGGTCTACGACACGGGCGAGTACGCGGCTCCCGAGGCGCCGCCGGAGTCCGAGCCCGATCCCGAGCCCGATCCCGTTCCCTACGGTGTCGATCCCTACGGCCGGGCGGCACCGGCGCCCCGGCCCGCGAGCCCGCCGGAGGTCCCGGCCGTGCCGCCCAGCGCCGATCCGCGGGCCGCCCGGGCGGGCGCCATCGCCGCCTACCGCGCGGCCACCCGCGCCGCCGCCGCCCGCCTCGGCGACACTCACGCGCTCCCGGCCCCGCGCCCCGCCGAGCCCGCCCCCGAAGCGGAAGCCGGACCCGAAGCCGTCACCGGACCGGAGGCCACCCGTCCCGGCCCGGCGCCCCAGTGGTGGGCCCGCACGCCGGACGACGAGGACGACGAGGACGACGACGGCGAGGACGGCGACGACGGGTACGACGGGTACGACGGCGGGTACGACCGGGGCGGTGGCGGCCCGCACCCGCCCCGTCTGATGCTCAAGGGCACCTGGAGCGACGGTCCGCACGCCTCCCGCGACGGCGCGCCGCACGTGCCGGCCGGCGGCGGGTCCGTCCTGCCCGGCTCCGGGCGGCCCGCGCTGCCCGCCGGCTTCGCGCCCGCCCCCGAGCCCGCGCGCACGGTGCCGGCCCCCCCGGTGCCGGCGGGGGAGCGGTACCGCGGCCCGGAGACCCGGCTCGCCGCCGAGCGGGCCCGGCAGACCCGGATCGCGGTCGTCGGCGCCGTCACCGAGCGCTGGGCGCCCGAACAGGCCGGGCCCGTGCACGAGAACTGGCGGCTCGCCCCACCCATCGGCCCCGCCACCGACCTGTGGGCGCTGGGCGCCCTGCTCTACCGGGCCGTGCAGGGCCACGCCCCGTACCCCGAGGACAGCGCGGCCGAACTGGTCCAGCTGGTCTGCGCCGAGCCGCCCGCCTTCGCCGAGGAGTGCGGCCCGCTGCGGCCGGTGGTGGAGTCGCTGCTGCGCCAGGACCCCACCGAGCGACCCGACTTCGAGGAGCTGCGCGGCTGGCTGCGGTCGCTGGTCCGGTCCGCGCCCGAACCGGAGCCGGAACCCGCCGCCGCGCCGCCGAGGTTCGACGCCAGGCGGCTGCCGATCCTGCGCCGCAGGGGCGAGCTGGTGCGCCGCCGTCGCGGGGCCGCCGGGTCGGGCCGCCACCGGCACCGGCGCGGCAAGGAGTCCCGCCGCGAGCAGGCCGCCCCGCCCGCCCCCGTACCGGAGGAGCAGCCGGCGGCGCCGCTGTTCGAGGAACAGCCGCCCGAGGCGTACGAGCCCCGCCGGGCCGCCGCGTACGACGACGGGCACGGCGCCTACGGCGACGGGTACGGCGACGGGTACGAGGACGGCTACGAGCACGCGGTGCCCGAGCCGCCGCGCCGGTCCGGGCGCGCCGGGGCCGCCCCGCGCGCGCTGGGGCGGCGGGTGCTGCTCCTCGTCCTGCTGCTGACCGGCGGCGCCCTCGCGTACATCGCGGTCGCGCTGCCGCGGGGGGACGAGGAGCCGCCCGGCGCCCGCCCGTCCGCGTCCGCGCCCCAGGCCACCACCGCGCCCGCCGCGCCGGGTTCACCGGCGGCCACCCCGTCGGCGCCGTCGACGCCGTCGACCCGGCCCCCGTCCTCCGCCCCGCCGCCGTCCGCCCCGCCGTCCGCCCCCGGTCCGGCCCTGGCCGCCGGGTACGCGCTCCGCGAGGACCCCGAGGGCTTCCGGATCGGCGTGCCGCGCGACTGGCGGCGCAGCCCCATCAACGACGCCGGTCAGGTCCGGTACACCGGCGGCGACTTCACGCTGATCGTGGTGCCGGGCCGGGACAGCGTCCAGGAGCACGGTTCCGACCCGCTGGAGTACCAGAACGCGCGCGAGCGGGAGCTGGAGCCGTACCGGCAGTCCAGCTGGTCGCAGCAGGTGAAGGCCCGGCGGGTCGACATCGGCCGCACGCCCACCGCCGAAGGGCAGTACACCTGGCTGGACAGCACCGGCCGCGAGGTCTTCGTCCACAACCTGGCGCTGATCGACGGCGGTCGCTACCACGTCGTCCAGGTCATCGGGCCGGAGAGCGACCGCGACAAGGTCTCGGAGATCTACGGCGAGGCCGTGAAGGGCTTCCGCCCGGGCCGCTGAACGGGCCGCTGAACGGGTCGCCGGGCGGGCCGTCCCCTCCGGCCCCCGGCTCCCCGGCGGCCGGCCCGCGTCACGGTGCGGTTCCTTTGCGGGCCCCGAGGTTCCGTCCGCCGTGCCCTCCTCCGTAACCTGGCATCCGAAGCAACGGGGCGGGGGCACGTGGAACACACTCAGGGCACAGGGGCGGGGCTGCTGCTCGCCGGGCGGTACCGGCTGAGCGAGTCCATCGGGCGCGGCGGCATGGGCAAGGTCTGGCGCGCACACGACGAGGTGCTGCACCGGGTCGTGGCGGTGAAGGAGCTGACGGCGGGTCGGTTCGTCGCCGAGGCCGACCGGCTGGTGCTGCACGCCCGCACCCAGAAGGAGGCGCGGGCCGCCGCCCGGATCACCCACCCCGGCGTGGTGACCGTCCACGACGTCCTCGAACACGACGACCGGCCCTGGATCGTCATGCAGTTCGTCGACGGCCCGTCGCTCGCCGACGCCGTCAAGGAGGCCGGCACGATCGAGCCCCGCGAGGCGGCCCGGGTCGGCCTGCACGTCGTCGGCGCGCTGCGGGCCGCGCACGCGGCCGGGGTGCTCCACCGGGACGTGAAGCCCGGGAACGTGCTGCTCGCCCGGGACGGGCGGGTCCTCATCACCGACTTCGGCATCGCGGCGATCGAGGGCGACTCCACCATCACCCGCACCGGCGAACTCGTCGGCTCCATCGACTACCTGGCGCCCGAGCGGGTCCGCGGCGGCGACCCCGGCCCGGCGTCCGACCTGTGGTCGCTCGGCGCGACCCTGTACACGGCGGTCGAGGGCACCTCGCCGTTCCGCCGCACCTCCCCGATCAGCACCATGCAGGCCGTCGTCGGCGAGGAACCGCCGTACCCGGCGAACGCGGGGCCGCTCGCCCCCGTCATCGTGGCGCTGCTGCGGAAGGACCCGGAGAAGCGGCCCAAGGCGGACGAGGCCGGGCGGATGCTGCTCGACGCGATGGAGGGCCGCAGCCCGGAGACCGCGCAGGCGTACGTGCCGACGCAGCGGATGCGGCTGGACGAGGGGCGGCCGGGCGCGCCGGGCGGCCCGGAGGAGGGGCCGGCGGGGGCGCCGCGCACCGCCGAGTGGCCCGTCGCCGGGCAGACCTCCACCACCCGGCACTCCGCACCGGTCCCGGACCCCGCCGGCCCGGCGCCGACGCCCGCCTCCGTCCCCGCCGGAGGGAAGGGCCGCTGGCGGTCCGCCGTGCTTACGGCGGTGCTCGGCGCGGTCGTCGCGGGCGGCGCCGTCTTCGCCGTGATGCAGTACGGCGGCGACGACCGCGGCCCCGGCCCCGGCCCCGCCCCGACCACCGGCGTCACCGCGTCCGGGCCCACGGCGGCCGGCCGCGAGGGCGTGGCGGCGGACGGCGTCCCGGAGGGCTGGCACCGGGTCGAGGACCCGGCGGGTTTCAGCCTCGTCGTGCCGGACGGCTGGAAGCGCCAGACGGACGGCGACAACATCGACTACACCCCGGACGGCGGGCGCCACCGGCTGCGGATCAGCATCGACACCAGCCCCGACTTCGAGAACCCGTACCTCCACCTCCTCGACCTGGAGAAGACGCTCAAGAAGCGGATGGACTACCGGCGGGTGTGGCTCAACCAGAACACCTACCGCGACCAGGTCCGGTCCGCGCTCTGGGAGTTCACCTGGACCGAGAAGCAGAACTTCCCGGGGCCGCGGCACGCGATCGACCAGATGTACTTCGCCGACGACGGCACCGAGTACGCGCTCTACATGACGTCGCCGGAGTCGAGCTGGGAGACGACCCGGCAGCAGTTCGACACCGTCCTCCAGCACTGGCGGGCACCCGGCGCCTGACGGCCGGAAAAATCTTCCCCAGGACCCCTCGTCGGCCGTAAGCCCCTGATCAGGGCTTATGTGCCAGTGATCACTGGCGGTATGTGTGCGGGGGGTGAAAACGCGTTACCGGCGGGTACCCAAAGGCCGGAACGCCGCCTACCCTCGGCGTCATGACGGACACGCAGGCTGCCACCGCCGCTTCCCCGGTTCCCGCCGACGCCGCGCAGGCGGCCCGCCCCGCCGCCCCGGCCGGCGCGACCAACCCGGTCGCCCCCGCGCCCGCCGGCGCCCGGACCGCCGCCGACGTCGTCACGCCCGACCTCGTCGCCCGGCTCACCCGGGGCGTGATCGGATCCGGCCGCACCGCCAACCACACCCCCTTCACCGGGAAGAAGCTGGCGGACCTGCCCGAGGCCACCCCCGAGGACGTCGCCGAGGCGTTCGACCGCGCCCGCGCCGCGCAGACCGCCTGGGCCGCCACCCCCGTCCGGGCCCGCGCCGCCGTCCTGCTCCGCTTCCACGACCTGGTCCTCGCCCGCCAGTCCGAGGTCCTCGACCTCATCCAGCTGGAGACCGGCAAGGCCCGGCTGCACGCCCACGAAGAAGTCCTCGCGGTCGCCGTCGCCGCCCGCCACTACGGCCGCAGGGCCGCCGCGTACCTGCGTCCCAAGCGGCACACCGGCGTCGTCCCGGCCCTCACCAAGGTCACCGAGCTGCGCCAGCCGCGCGGGGTCGTCGGCCAGATCGCCCCCTGGAACTACCCGCTCGAACTCTCCGTCGGCGACGCCCTGCCCGCCTTCGTGGCCGGCAACGCCCTCGTGATGAAGCCCGACACCGAGACCGCGCTCACCGCGCTCTGGGCCCGCGACCTGCTCATCGAGGCCGGACTCCCGGCCGAGGTCTTCCAGGTCGTGCTGGGCGAGGGCCCGGTCGTCGGCCCCGAGGTCGTCCGGCACGCCGACTACGTCTCCTTCACCGGCTCCACCCGCACCGGCCGCGAGGTCGCCCAGGGCGCCGCCGCCCGCCTCGTCGGCGTCTCCCTGGAGCTCGGCGGCAAGAACGCCATGCTGGTCCTGGAGGACGCCGACGTCGAGAAGGCCGCCGCCGGCGCCGTCCGCGCCTGCTTCTCCTCCGCCGGCCAGCTCTGCATCTCCATCGAGCGCCTGTACGTGCACGAGTCGGTGGCCGACGCCTTCCTGGAGCGCTTCGCCGCCCGCACCCGCGCCATGCGGCTCGGCAATTCCCTCGCGTACGGCGCCGACATGGGCTCCCTCGTCGGCGAGCGGCAGCTGGAGACCGTCGTCCGGCACGTCGACGAGGCCGTCGCCAAGGGCGCCCGACTGGTCGCCGGCGGCGTCGCCCGCCCCGACATCGGCCCCCTCTTCTACGAGCCGACCATCCTCGACGGCGTCGAGGCCCCGATGTCCGTCTGCGCCGAGGAGACCTTCGGCCCGGTCGTCTCGGTCTACCGCTTCCGCGACGAGGACGAGGTGATCGAGCGCGCCAACGCCACCCCGTACGGCCTCAACTCCTCCGTCTGGACCACGGACGCGCGCCGCGGTCACGCCGTCGCCGCCCGGCTGCGCACCGGCACCGTCAACATCAACGAGGGGTACGCGCCCGCGTACGGCAGCGTCCGCGCCCCGATGGGCGGCATGAAGGACTCCGGCCTCGGCCGCCGCCACGGCTCCGAGGGCATCCTCAAGTACACCGAGGCCCAGACCGTCGCCCAGCAGCGCGTGATGCCGCTCGCGCCGTCCTTCGGGATGGACGACGAGACGTACGCGAAGGTGATGAGCCTCTCCCTGAAGGCGCTCAAGGCCCTGCGCCTGAGCTGACCCGCCGCGCCCGTTCCCGCCCCTTTCCCGTCCTTTTCCCGCCCTTTCCCGCCCTTTTCCCGGCGACGTCCTGCGAGGAGAGCCATGACCGCGGTACCCCCTGCCCGAAATCAGGACGAGGACGACGCGTACGACTACGACGTCGTCGTGGTCGGCTCCGGCTTCGGCGGCTCGGTCACCGCCCTCCGGCTCACCGAGAAGGGCTACCGGGTCGGCGTCCTGGAGGCCGGCCGCCGCTTCACCCGGGAGACCCTGCCGAAGAACTCCTGGGACCTGAAGAACTTCCTGTGGGCCCCGGCGCTCGGCCTGTACGGCATCCAGCGCATCCACCTGCTCGGCAACGTGATGGTACTGGCCGGCGCGGGCGTCGGCGGCGGCTCGCTCAACTACGCGAACACGCTGTACGAGCCGCTGGCGCCGTTCTTCAACGACCCGCAGTGGAAGGACATCACCGACTGGCGGGCCGAGCTCGCCCCGTACTACGACCAGGCCAAGCGGATGCTGGGCGTGCGGCTCAACCCGACGATGACCCCCTCGGACGTGCACCTGAAGGCCACCGCCGAGGCCATGGGGATCGGCGACACCTTCCACATGGCGCCGGTCGGCGTCTTCTTCGGCGACGGGCAGGACGCCGACGGCACGGCACGGGCCAAGCCCGGCGGCGAGGTCCCCGACCCCTTCTTCGGCGGCGCGGGCCCGTCCCGCAGGGCGTGCACCGAGTGCGGCGAGTGCATGACGGGCTGCCGCCACGGCGCCAAGAACACCCTCAACGAGAACTACCTCTACCTCGCCGAACAGGCGGGCGCGGTCGTCCACCCGATGACCTCGGTCGTCGCCGTCACCGAGGACTCGCGCGGTGGCTTCGCCGTGAAGACCCTCCCCACCGACGACCGCAGGAAGGGCCGAGGCCGCACCTTCACCGCCCGCCGGGTGGTGCTCGCCGCCGGCACGTACGGCACCCAGACCCTGCTGCACCGGATGAAGGACAGCGGGCTGCTGCCCCGGATCTCCGCCCGGCTCGGCGAGCTGACCCGCACCAACTCCGAGGGGCTGGTCGGCGCCCAGACCACCGACCGCCGCTACCGGCGCAAGCACGGCCACCCGAAGGCCGACTTCACCCGCGGCGTCGCCATCACCTCGTCCGTGCACCCCGACGCGCACACCCACATCGAACCGGTCCGCTACGGCAAGGGCTCCAACTCGATGGGCGGCCTCACCGTCCTCCAGGTCCCCTACAGCGCCCACCGGGTGCGCGACTGGGCCCTCCACATGGCCCGGCACCCCGTCCTCGCGCTCCGCTCGCTCTCCAACCGGCGCTGGTCCGAGAAGACGATCATCGGCCTGGTCATGCAGTCCCTCGACAACTCGCTGACCACCTACCGCAAGCCCGGCGGCATCGGAAAGGGCCTGCTCACCGCCCGGCAGGGGCACGGCGCGCCCAACCCGACGCAGATCGAGGCCGCGACCCGGGCCGCCACCCTGCTCTCCGAGGAGATCAACGGCTTCGCCGGCTCCAACATCGGCGAACTGATGGGCACCCCGCTGACCGCGCACTTCCTCGGCGGCTGCCCGATCGGCGCCGACGCGGAGTCCGGCGTCATCGACCCGTACCACCGGCTCTACGGCCACCCCGGCATCTCGGTCGTCGACGGCTCGGCGGTCTCCGCCAACCTCGGGGTGAACCCGTCCCTGACGATCACCGCCCAGGCGGAGCGGGCCATGTCCTTCTGGCCCAACAAGGGCGAGGAGGACCCGCGGCCCCGGCAGGGCGAGGCGTACGCGCGCCTGGCGGCGGTCGAGCCGAAGACGCCGGCGGTCCCGGCCGAGGCGTTCGGCGCCCTGCGGCTGCCCTTCCTCGGCATCCCGGCGGTCCCGCCGAAGAAGACGCCCTGAGGCGTAAGAAAGTGGAAAGAGCGCGGAAAGGGCGCTGCACCCCCCTCCGAGTGCAGCGCCCTTCCGGCTTTTCGGTGTTGCTGCATAGATGACCAGCGGGCCCCGTCATTGGTTGTAGGCGTTGCGCGGGATCTTCGTGTGATGCGCGTCACATGCGGAGGGGTAGGGTCCTGCTGGGCGTGAAGAGGGCCCGTGCCGCGATTCCGGTCGCGGCACGGGCCCTGGGTCGGCACCGGTGTCAGGGCAGCGGCGGTGCCGAGCGGAGCGGCGCCGGGGGGTCGCGCCGCGTCGGGGGAGGGAAGTCGGAGGGGACGGGTCGGAACGGTGGGGGAGGAGGATGAGCCGGTTGCGGTCGGCCCCGGGCGTCCCCGGGACCGACCGCCCTTTCTGGGTGACCGGGCTGCTGTCCCCTGCCGTCCGGTCACGCGCGCTGGAGCGAGGTCCCACGACGTACGAGAAGCACGTCACACGCTCCAGCGAAGCCACGCGTGGTTTCTTACGGGCCCGCCCCTGGCTGGCACGGACACCCCGCTCAACGAAGCCCGGCGGGGGCCGGTCACGCGCCGTACGGGTGAGTCCGGCACCGAACGCGGGTGCGGAACCCCACCCGCGGGGTGGGGCTCTCCGGGCGGCGGGGCTGGGCTCTCGGCTCGCGGGGTGCGGCTCTCCCGTCGGATCGGGGCGGGCTCAGACGCGGCCCCGGCACAGCTCCAGCATCGTCATCGCCAGCGCCGTGCCCGGCTTGCCCAGCGCGTCCCGGTAGTGGGCGAGCACCTCCATCTCACGCGCCAGGTTCACCCGCCGGCCGCCCGAGGAGATCCGGGCCTCCTGGATCACCGCCGAGACCGCCATCCGCTCCTGGATGAGGCCGATGATCCGGTCGTCCAGCGCGTCGATCCGCTCGCGCGCGTCACCGATCAGCGAGGCCGCCTCGTCGGTGCGGGCGCCGGTCAGCTCGGTGGGGGTCTTCGTGGTCATGCGGGGCTCCTGGTGTTCCTCGTGGGGTGGAGGCCCCGGCCCGGCACGGCCCGGGAAACGCCAGACGCCCCGGGCCTTGTCGGCCCGGGGCGCCTGGGGAAGTCGCTGTTGTCAGTTGCTCAAGCAGCACGACCATGGCAGCCGGTGGGCCGGTTGCCATAGGTAAACAGGAAGGTCGAGTGCGTGCGCATGGCGCCCAGTATGGACCCCGCCCGGCACCCCGGGGCAAGCCGGGCCCGGATGGTGAGACGAAGGCCACCCGCGTTCGGATGGTGAGACGAAAAGCGACACGCGCACGCCGGTAGAATCGACAAATAGCCCCCTCCTTCGGGAACCCCCTACCGCCGGAAGGCCGCCGTAGTGTCATCAGCGTCCCCCGCTGCCGCGCCCGACGTCACCAACCCGGACGTAGTCCTCGTTGTCGACTTCGGCGCCCAGTACGCCCAGCTCATCGCCCGCCGCGTCCGCGAGGCCCGGGTCTACAGCGAGATCGTCCCGTCCACCATGCCGGTGGCCGAGATGCTGGCCAAGAACCCGAAGGCGATCATCCTCTCCGGCGGTCCGTCGTCCGTGTACGCCGAGGGCGCCCCGCGCCTCGACCGCGCGCTCTTCGAGGCCGGCGTCCCCGTCTTCGGCATGTGCTACGGCTTCCAGCTCATGGCGACGACCCTCGGCGGCACCGTCGACAACACCGGCGCCCGCGAGTACGGCCGCACCCCGCTGCACGTCACCAAGGCCGGCTCCACCCTCTTCGAGGGCACCCCGGTCGAGCAGTCCGTGTGGATGTCGCACGGCGACGCCTGCTCCGCCGCCCCCGAGGGCTTCACCGTCACCGCGTCCACCGACGTGGTCCCGGTCGCCGCCTTCGAGAACGACGAGAAGAAGCTGTACGGCGTCCAGTACCACCCCGAGGTGCTGCACTCCACGCACGGCCAGCAGATCCTGGAGCACTTCCTCTACCGCGGCGCCGGCATCCAGCCCACCTGGACCACCGGCAACGTCATCGAGGAGCAGGTCGCGGCCATCCGCGCCCAGGTCGGCGACAAGCGCGCCATCTGCGGCCTCTCCGGCGGCGTCGACTCCGCCGTGGCCGCCGCCCTCGTGCAGAAGGCCATCGGCGACCAGCTCACCTGCGTCTACGTCGACCACGGCCTGATGCGCAAGGGCGAGACCGAGCAGGTCGAGAAGGACTTCGTGGCCGCCACCGGCGCCCGCCTGGTCGTCGTCGACGCGCAGGAGCGCTTCCTCACCGCCCTCGCCGGCGTCTCCGACCCGGAGACCAAGCGCAAGATCATCGGCCGTGAGTTCATCCGCGTCTTCGAGCAGGCGCAGCTGGAGATCCTCCAGGAGGAGGGCCCCGAGGTCGCCTTCCTCGTGCAGGGCACCCTCTACCCGGACATCGTCGAGTCCGGCGGCGGCACCGGCACCGCCAACATCAAGTCGCACCACAACGTGGGCGGCCTCCCCGACGACATCGAGTTCGAGCTGGTCGAGCCGCTGCGGCAGCTCTTCAAGGACGAGGTCCGGATGGTCGGCCAGGAGCTCGGCCTGCCCGAGGAGATCGTCCAGCGCCAGCCCTTCCCGGGCCCCGGCCTCGGCATCCGCATCGTCGGCGAGGTCACCAAGGAGCGCCTGGACCTGCTCCGCGAGGCCGACGCCATCGCCCGCGAGGAGCTGACCGCCGCCGGTCTCGACCGCGAGATCTGGCAGTGCCCGGTCGTGCTGCTCGCCGACGTCCGCTCCGTCGGCGTCCAGGGCGACGGCCGCACCTACGGCCACCCGATCGTCCTGCGCCCGGTCTCCTCCGAGGACGCCATGACGGCCGACTGGTCCCGCCTGCCGTACGAGGTCCTCGCCAAGATCTCGACCCGCATCACCAACGAGGTCGCCGACGTCAACCGCGTCGTCCTCGACGTCACCAGCAAGCCCCCGGGCACCATCGAGTGGGAGTGACCCCTCCCGCACGCGCCTGAGGCCGCCGCCCCGCACCGCGGGCGGCGGCCTCGCCGCTTCCCGCCCCGTGTGTTTGAGTGCTGCGACCCGTCCGACCAGACCGGTCCCGTCCGGCCTCTGGTGACTTGACCGGCCGGGCGTTACCTTCCGGCGCATGACCGAGACACCGGCCCCCGTCCCCGTCGACCGGCTCCACTTCGCCATGCCGCCCGTCCACGCGACGGCCGAGGAGGAACGCGCCCACCGCAAGCAGCGGCTCGCCGGCGCCCTCCGGCTCTTCGGGCGGCTCGGTTACGAGGAGGGCGTCTCCGGCCACATCACCGTCCGCGACCCCGAGTACGACGACTGCTACTGGGTGAACCCCTTCGGCGAACCCTTCGGCGACCTCACCGCGAGCGACCTCGTCCTCGCCAACGGAGAGGGCCAGGTCGTCCACGGCGACCACCACGTCAACCAGGCCGCCTTCACCGTCCACGCCGCCGTCCACCGGGCCCGCCCCGACGCCGTCGCCGTCGCCCACACCCACTCCACCCACGGCCGCGCCCTCGCCGCCCTCGGCGAACTCCTCGACCCCCTCACCCAGGAAGCCTGCGCCTTCTACCAGGACCACGCCCTCTACGACGCCTACACCGGCGTCACCGTCGACGCCGAGGAGGCCCGCCGCGTCGCCGTCGCCCTCGGCCCCTTCAAGGGCATCGTCCTGCGCAACCACGGCCTCCTCACCGTCGGCACCTCCGTCGACGCCGCCGCCTGGTGGTTCCTCTCCATGGACCGCTGCGCCCGCATCCAGCTCGCCGCCCGCGCCGCCGGCAAACCCGTCCTCATCGCCCACCAGGACGCCGTCGCCACCCGCGAACAACTCGGCGGCGACCTCGTCGCCTGGATCAACTACCAGCCGCTCTGGCGCAGGATCAGCCGCGCGGAGCCCGAACTCCTGTCGTAGCACCATCGCTTCACCCTTCTGTACGTCAAGGCGATGGCCCGGCAATCACTCTCCGGCGGGGCGCACGCGGCCCTTCCGAGCCCCCTCGGTGCGGCACAATTCCGAGGAACTAGCGGCACGTTGGGCTCGGGACTCGGGAAGTGACGGCACCGTGGCGGTTCAAGAGGCGAGACAGTACGGCGGGCGCCACGGCGCCGGCGACCATCCGACGGCCTGCGCCGGCTGCGCCCACTGCGGCGAGACCGGCCACCGCCGCGCCGTCGCCGCCTTCCTCGCCCGCCGCGAGGAACTCGCCGCCGGCCACGGCGTCCCCGCCGCCGTCGCCCACTCCCCGGTCGCCGCCCGCCAGTGGGTCTCCGACGAACTCGCCCAGTCCGCCCGCGCCGTGACCGCCCACGGCCGGGAGGCCGGACTCGCCTGGCTCGCCCGCGTCCGCACCGGCAGCCTCGCCGCGATCTGGGCCGCCGTCCTCGCCCTCCTCCTCGGCCAGGCCCTCACCGCCCTCGGCACCGGCTGGACCGCCGCCCGCACCGCCGGCCTCTGCACCGCCGTCCTCCTCGCCGTCCCCCTCACCGCCGCCGCCCACGCCCACCGCGCCCGCGGCGGCCTGCTCGCCGCCGTCACCGGAGAGGACAACCGGCTCTCCACCACCCGGGCCGTCGCCGCCGCCTGGCTCCTCCTGCTCTGCTACGCCCTTCTCTTCCTCACCCTCCGCTCCCTCACCACGCCCACTCCCACTCCCACCCCCACCCCGGGGCCCTTCGACCTGGCCGGCGCCGCCGCCCTCGTCACCGTCCTCGCCCTCGTCTCGGCCGTCGCCGTCACCGCCCGGCTCGTCGTCTCCACCCGGATCGCCGCCCGGCGGCTCCAGAAGGTCCGCGCCGAACGGCCCCGCGCCGCCGACCTCCTCTGCGACGACAACGGCCGCGCCGACCTCGCCGACGTCCAGTACGTCCTCGTCTCCGGCGCCGTCCTCGTCTTCACCGCCGTCCGGCTCGCCACCGCCCCCGACCGCCTCCCCGCACCGCCCTGGTCCCTCGCCCTCCTCGTCGCCGTCTCCGCCGCCTGGCACCTCGCCGCCAAGTGCACCGAAGGCGGCCCGCCCGTCGTCCACGCCGTCGTCCGCGCCCGCGAGGCCGGCGACCTCGACGCCCCCATCCGGGTCGGCGACGACATCGAGATCCGCGGCCACGGCTTCGTCCCGCCCGGCGCCGCCGCCCCCGACCCACTGACCCGGCTCGTCGTCCGGATCGGCGCCGTCCACGCCCACGTCCCCCTGGTGCCCGTCCCCGGCGGCTTCGCCAACCCCACCGACACCCTCCTCACCGTGCCGCTCCCCGCCGACGTCGAACCCGGCCGGGTCGAGGTCTCCGTCGTCACCGCCGCCGGATTCGAGACCGACCGGGTCACGATCGACGTCGCCGACTGAACATCCGGCCCCTTCCTGTGTCCCTCCACAGGCCGAGCGGAGAGAATCAGTCCGCGAACAGTCGTACGGCTGCGTGGAGAGGTGACCGGACATGAGCGAGCACACGGACCGCCCCGGCGGACCCACCCTGAGGGACCGCACCGACGCCTGGAAGGCCACCGCCTCCCGTTACGCGCTCCTCCCGCTCCGGATCTTCCTCGGCGTCACCTTCGTCTACGCCGGCCTCGACAAGCTCACCGACCCGGCCTTCCTCGCCGACACCGGCACCGGCTCCATCGGCGAGACCATGCGCGGCGTCCGCGACTCCTCCGCCGTCCCGTGGCTCGTCGACCTGGCCCTCCACAGCCCCAGCGGCTTCGGCTACGCCCTCGCCCTCGGCGAACTCGCCGTCGGCCTCGGCACCCTCCTCGGCCTCCTCGCCCGGCCGGCCGCTCTCGGCGGCGCCCTCATCTCGCTGAGCCTCTGGCTCACCGTGAGCTGGCAGGTGCACCCGTACTACCTCGGCAACGACCTCGCCTATCTCATGGCCTGGCTGCCGCTGCTGCTCGCCGGCGCCCCGGTGCTGTCCGTCGACCGTCTCCTCGCCGAACGCCGCCGCAGGCCGTAGGCCACCCAGGTCAGCAGCCCCGCCAGACCCAGCCCGCCGCACATCACCGGCACCGCCAGCCACCACGGGGCGGTCCACCAGCCGGCCAGATCCCCGCCGTACGCGGCGGCCAGGCCGAGCGCGGCCAGACCCACGACCAGCCGGCCGGGCCGGAACTCATGAAGCAGCACGGGTGACCTCCACCTGTCCGAGACCGACCTCCAGCGAGAGGTCGAGCGTCCCCGCCGGCTCCGTGCCGGCGGGCGGGTTCAGCGTCCGCGTCTCGTCGCGGTCCGGGGCGATGTCGATGTCGTCGGCCGGCTGCCCCGGCAGCTGGAGGTCGCCGAGCCCCACCTGGGCGCGCAGCCGCACCACCGCGTCCCGCGGCACCAGCACCTCCAGCTTGCCCGCGCCCACATCGACCGCCGTCCGCACCGTCGTCCCCTCGGGCACCGACAGCCGGGACAGGTCCAGCGTCCCCACCCCGGCACCCAGGTCGTACCGCGGCTCCACCGCGGCCACCGCGGCCGGCGTCCACGTCCGGCGCGTCCACTCCGTGGTGATCTTCTCCGGCAGCGCGACCGCACCGGCCAGCAGCGCCGCCGTCACCACCACCTGGAAGATCGTGCCGAACCCGGTCCGGCCCAGAAAACTGCTGACCACGAGCCCCGTGCCGAACACGGCCAGCGCCGCCGTGAGCCCCGTCGCCAGGCTGACGCCCAGCGGCTGCGACTCCCACGTCAGGGCCGTGCCCGTGATCGCCGCCGCCAGCGCGAGGAGATGGACGAGCCCCGCGATCGACGCCGGGCCGCGCCGCACCGACGGCTCCGGCCGCGTGCCGACGGGCGCGCCCCATCGGCTGCCCGGTCGGGGCACCTCGCCGCCGACCCGGCCCTCCGCGTCGACGATCCCGGCCGGCCCCCACATGTAACCGAAGGCCACCTTGCCCGTCGAACCGTCCTTCACGATCGGGTCGCGCCACCACGACATCATCTGGCTCTCGATGTACGTCAGCGGCGGCGCCTTCGCCTCCGGCGGCACCGGGACCCGCACGTGCGGCACCTTCGGCCGCGCCTCCGGGTCCCGCTCCGCCTCCTCCTCGGCCGTGTGCCGGCGCTGCGACCAGTACGCGGCACCCGCCGTCACCAGCGACAGCAGCACCGCGAAGCCCACCATCGAGTTGGTGCGCAGCATCGACAGGAAGATCCCGCAGCCCACCAGCGCCATCAGGATCGCCGCCAGCGTCGCCCCGGACACCCGGCCGGTCAGCAGCCGTCTGCCCTCGCTCTCGTCCTCGCCCGCGAGCGGGATCAGCAGCCAGGCGAAGCCGTAGAAGATCAGCCCGATGCCGCCCGTCACCGCCAGCACCGCGAGCACGATCCGGAAGATCACCGGATCCATGTCGAAGTGCCGGCCGAGACCGCCGCAGACCCCGCCGACCACTCGGCTCGTCCGCGAGCGGCGCGGCGGGAACGCGGGAGCGTCACCGGCCGCGGGTGGGGCCTCGTGCTGCGTGGGCCGCGAAGGCGTCGAACTCGTCATGGCTCCATGGTGAACGCCCGGGGCCCCGGGTCGGCACCGGGAACGACCCTGGCACGACCCTGATATTCGGGGGCCCGGCACGCCGGTGCCGACCCCGAGGAGAACCAGGGGGCGATCTCAGGGCCGACCCTGATGCCCGGCGGCGGCCGGACGTGTGACGATCGGTGCATGTCCGCAACCGCTCGCGTCACCGACCTCGACGAACCGCCCGTGCGCAGGCTCTACCGCAGCGCCGACGGGCGGTGGCTCGGCGGTGTCGCCCGCGGTCTCGCCGGACACCTCGGCCTGCCGGTCGCCTGGGTGCGCGCCGTGTTCGCGGTGCTCGTGTTCACCGAGGGCCTCGGGCTGCTGCTCTACGCCGTCTTCTGGATTGTCGTCCCGCTCGGTCTCGCCGGCCGGGCCGAACCCCTCTCCCTCTTCGAGCGCACGGAGGACGGCAGACGCCGGCTCCGCAAACCCGACCGCGGCCAGATCGTCGCCCTCGTCGCCCTCGCGGCCGGCGCGTCCGTGTTCATCGCGAACCTGCGGATCGACGGCGAGACCGGACGGTACGTGTGGCCGGCGATGCTCATCGGTCTCGGCGTCGTCCTGGTGTGGCGTCAGGCCGACAACGCCCGCCGCGACACGTGGACCGGCCGGACCGTCGGTCAGGGGCGCGGCTTCCACCTCGTCCGGGGGCTCGTCGGCGTCGCCCTGGTCGGCACCGGCCTCGCCGTCTTCGTGGTCGTGCGCGGCTCCGTCGCCCAGATCGGCACCGCGCTGACCGCCGCCGTCGCCGTGCTCACCGGCATAGCGCTGCTCGCCGGTCCCTGGCTGATAAGGATGTCGCAGGACCTCTCCGCCGAGCGGACCCTGCGCATCCGCGCCCAGGAGCGGGCGGAGGTCGCCGCCCACGTCCACGACTCCGTCCTCCACACCCTCACGCTGATCCAGCGGAACGCCGACGACGCCGGCGAGGTCCGCAGACTCGCCCGCGCCCAGGAGCGCGAGCTGCGGAACTGGCTGTACCGGCCGGAGGGCTCCGGCGGGGACGACGAGGAGCCGGAGACCCTGGCGGAGGCGGTGAAGCGGGCCGCCGCCGAGGTCGAGGACAAGCACGGGGTGCCGCTGGAGGTCGTGGTCGTCGGCGACTGCCCGCTCGACGAGAAGCTGACCGCGCAGATGAAGGCCGCGCGCGAGGCGATGGTCAACGCCGCGAAGTACGGTGGCGAGGGCGGGGCGGTCCAGGTGTACGCGGAGGTGGAGGGGCGCACGGTGTTCGTGTCGGTGCGCGACCGCGGCCCCGGGTTCGACCTGGACGAGGTCCCCGAGGACAGAATGGGCGTACGAGAATCGATCATCGGCCGGATGCAGCGCAACGGCGGCACGGCCCGGCTGCGGGCCGTGCCGGGCGGGGGCACCGAGGTCGAGCTGGAGATGGAGAGGGCGGACGGATGAGCGACGACAGCGGGGCGGCGGCCGGGGCCGGCGGGACGACGGAGCCGGGTGCGGCGGGCGGCCCCGGCCGCCGGGTGCGGGTCGTCCTCGTCGACGACCACCGCATGTTCCGTACCGGGGTGCAGGCCGAGATCGGCCGGACCGACGTCACCGGGGTCGAGGTCGTCGGCGAGGCCGCCGACGTCGACCAGGCCGTCACCGTGATCACCGCGACCCGGCCGGAGGTCGTCCTCCTCGACGTGCACCTGCCCGGTGGCGGCGGGGTCGAGGTGCTGCGCCGCTGCGCCGGGCTGATGGCCGCCGCAGAGGACCCGGTCCGCTTCCTCGCGCTCTCCGTGTCGGACGCGGCGGAGGACGTGATCGGCGTCATCCGGGGCGGCGCCCGCGGCTACGTCACCAAGACGATCACCGGCGACGCCCTGGTGGACTCGATCTTCCGGGTGCAGGAGGGCGACGCCGTGTTCTCCCCGCGGCTGGCCGGCTTCGTCCTGGACGCCTTCGCCTCCACCGACGCGCCCCCGGTGGACGAGGACCTGGACCGGCTCACCCAGCGGGAGCGCGAGGTGCTGCGGCTGATCGCCCGCGGCTACGCGTACAAGGAGGTCGCCAAGCAGCTCTACATCTCGGTGAAGACCGTCGAGTCGCACGTCTCCGCGGTGCTCCGCAAGCTCCAGCTGTCCAACCGGCACGAGCTGACCCGCTGGGCCGCCGCGCGCCGGCTGGTCTGACGGAGCAGGCGCTCGCCGGGTGTACCGGTCAGGCGACGCGGGTGGCGCCGGCGAAGGGCATCTCGTCGATGGGTGCGATCCGGACGGGGGCGCCCGGCCGGGGCGCGTGGATCATCTGGCCGCCGCCGATGTACAGGCCCACGTGGCTGATGCCGGAGTAGAAGAAGACCAGGTCGCCCGGGGCCAGCTCGGAGCGGGAGACCCGGCGCCCGGCGTTGATCTGGGTGTATGTGGTGCGCGGCAGCGAGACGCCGGCCGCGCGCCAGGCGGCCTGGGTGAGTCCCGAGCAGTCGTACGCCGAGGGGCCGGTGGCGCCCCAGACGTACGGCTTGCCGAGCTGGGCGCGGGCGAAGGAGAGGGCGGCGGAGGCACGGCCGGCGGGAGCGGCCACCGGCGCCCGGCCGCCGGAGGTCCGGTCCGCGGACGCCCGGTCCGCGCGTGCCGGGGAGCCGCTGGCGATGCCGGCCGCTCCGTTCGCGCTGTTCGCTCCGGTCGAGCCGCTCGCCGGGGCCGGGGCGGTGGTGCGGGCGGCGGAGGCCGCCTCGTACCGGGCCCGTTCCTCGGCGGTGAGGCGGGCGAGGAGGCGTCGTGCGGCGGTCAGCTTCGTGAGGACGGCGGCCTTCTGGCGGCGCAGCTCCGCCTCGTGGGCGCGCAGCGCGGCGAGCCGGCCGGCGGATTCGGCGCGGAGCTGGGCGAGGGCGGCGAGCTCCCGGCGTACGGCGGTGACGGCGGCGGCCTGCCGGGCGCCCGCCTTCTCGGCGAGCGCGGCCCGCTCCAGGTACGCGTCGGGGTCGGAGGTGAGGACCAGCTGGACGGCCGGGCCGAGGCCGCCGGAGCGGTACTGGGCGGCGGCGACGGCACCGAGGCCGCTGCGGACGGCGTTGAGGCGTTCGGTGCGGCGGGCGGCCTCGTCGCGGAGCGCGTCGAAGGAGGCGCGGGCGGCGTCGGCCCGTTCCCGGGCGCCGTTGTACCGCTGGGTGGCGGCCCCGGCCTCCTCGTAGAGCCGGTCGACCTCGGCCCTGACCTGGGCGGGGGTGCGGTCGGGGCGGACCGGGTCGGCGTGTCCCGCGCCCTCGAAGAGGGTGGCGGTGGCGGCCGAGGCCAGGACGAGCGTGGCGGCCGTGCGGGCCGCGGGGCGGCCCGGCGACGGGGGCCGGGGTTTTCGGTGCGCTGCCACGAGGGCGGGTCACATCCTCTCCCTGTGGGGGACGGTGCCGGCCGGGGCCGGCGGCGGACCGCACAGGGGAGACGGACCGCCGCCGGGGTTCTCCGGCGGGGGCGGCCGGCACCGCCGGGCGGACCGGCGGGGTGGGGAGCCAGCCACCTGGGGCAGGACGCTAGACCCGGGCGTCACGCCCCGGCGGCGGGTTGACCGCTATTGGCGCCGGATGACCCCCGGGGACCGTTCCCTTTCGCGCGCGGGGGCGGTCGGCGACGGTTTCCCGGGGGCGGGCGACCGAAGCGGGGGAGCGGGTGGACCCGGCCGCCGAGCGCTGCTAAGGGCCCGGTTAGGCTCCGCCCCATGGACGTCCTCATCAATGTCTTCGTCGCGCTCCACATCATCGGCATCGCCTCGCTGCTGGGCGGATTCCTCACCCAGATGAAGGCGATCGGCGCCGGCACGGCCCGCTTCACCCCGGCGATGCTGCACGGCGCGCTGACCATGCTGGTCACCGGCGTCGCGCTCGTCGGCCTCAACCAGGCCGACAACCAGACGGTCAACAACATCAAGGTCGGCATCAAGCTGCTGATCCTCGTGGTGATCCTCGGCATCGTCTACGTCAAGCGCGACGACGAGACCGCCGACAAGGGCCTCTTCGCCGCCGTCGGCGGTCTGACCACGGCGAACATCTTCATCGCCACCCTCTGGACCTGAGCCCCCCGGCCGGTCCGGACCGCTCCGGCGCCTCCCGGTGTGCGCCCTCACACCGGGAGGACGCCGAAGGCGGGCCCGGTTGTCGGCGCGGCGTCCTAGACTCGGGAGGCGATGAGCAGCCTCTTTGACGACAGCTTCCTGGCCGGCCTCCAGTCCCACTCCCCGGAGGACGTCCCGCCCCCGCCCGAGGACGACGAGCACGGCGCCCCGGCCGCGGAGGAGGTCCCGCACGACCTGTTCGGGGAGCACTTCGACGCGCCCCCGCCCCGCGACCCGTACTACCGCGACGGCGCCCACCGTCCCGTCGTGGACCCGGCCGCCCTGCTGGACGGGCTGAACGAGCAGCAGCGCGCCGCCGTCGTCCACACCGGTTCCCCGCTGCTCATCGTGGCCGGCGCCGGCTCCGGCAAGACCCGGGTGCTCACCCACCGCATCGCCCACCTGCTGGGCACGCGGCACGTGCACCCCGGCCAGATACTGGCGATCACCTTCACCAACAAGGCCGCCGGCGAGATGAAGGAGCGCGTCGAGCAGCTGGTCGGCCCGCGGGCCGCCGCGATGTGGGTGATGACCTTCCACAGCGCCTGCGTCCGCATCCTGCGCCGCGAGTCGAAGAAGCTCGGCTTCACCTCGTCCTTCTCGATCTACGACGCCGCCGACTCCAAGCGCCTGATGGCGCTGGTCTGCCGCGACCTGGACCTCGACCCGAAGAAGTTCCCGCCGAAGTCCTTCAGCGCCAAGATCTCCAATCTGAAGAACGAGCTGATCGACGAGGAGACCTTCGCCGACCAGGCCGCCGACGGCTTCGAGAAGACGCTCGCCGAGGCGTACCGGATGTACCAGGCGCGCCTGCGCGAGGCGAACGCGCTGGACTTCGACGACATCATCATGACGACGGTCCACCTGCTCCAGGCGTTCCCGGACGTCGCCGAGCACTACCGCCGCCGCTTCCGCCACGTCCTCGTCGACGAGTACCAGGACACCAACCACGCCCAGTACACCCTGGTCCGCGAGCTGGTCGGCACCGGCTACGACGACCTCGGCCCGGCCGAGCTGTGCGTGGTCGGCGACGCCGACCAGTCGATCTACGCGTTCCGCGGCGCGACGATCCGCAACATCCTCCAGTTCGAGGAGGACTACCCGGACGCGACGACGATCCTGCTGGAGCAGAACTACCGCTCCACCCAGACGATCCTCTCCGCGGCCAACGCGGTCATCGAGCGCAACGAGTCGCGCCGCCCCAAGAACCTGTGGACCGACGCCGGCGCCGGCGCGATGATCACCGGCTACGTCGCGGACACCGAGCACGACGAGGCGCAGTTCGTCGCCGACGAGATCGACCGGCTCACCGACGCGGGCGAGGCGAAGGCCGGCGACGTGGCGATCTTCTACCGGACGAACGCGCAGTCCCGCGTCTTCGAGGAGATCCTGATCCGCGTCGGCCTGCCCTACAAGGTCGTCGGCGGCGTGCGCTTCTACGAGCGCAAGGAGGTCCGGGACGTCCTCGCCTACCTGCGCGTCCTCGCCAACCCCGAGGACAACGTGCCGCTGCGCCGGATCCTCAACGTGCCGAAGCGCGGCATCGGCGAGCGCGCCGAGGCGATGATCGACGCCCTCGCGCTGCGCGAGAAGATCACCTTCCCGCAGGCCCTGAAGCGGGTCGACGAGGCGTACGGCATGGCGGCCCGCTCGGCCAACGCGGTGAAGCGGTTCAACACGCTCATGGACGAGCTGCGCACCATCGCCGAGTCCGGCGCGGGCCCTGCGGTCGTCCTGGAGGCCGTCCTGGAGCGGACCGGCTATCTGGCCGAGCTGCAGGCGTCCACCGACCCGCAGGACGAGACCCGGATCGAGAACCTGCAGGAACTCGCCGCCGTGGCCCTGGAGTTCGAGCAGGAGCGCGCGGAGGCCGAGGGCGCGGAGACGGCGGGCGCGGGGACGCTCGCCGAGTTCCTGGAGAAGGTCGCGCTGGTCGCCGACTCCGATCAGATCCCCGACGAGGACGAGGAGGGCTCCGGCGTCGTCACGCTGATGACCCTGCACACCGCGAAGGGCCTGGAGTTCCCGGTGGTCTTCCTCACCGGCATGGAGGACGGCGTCTTCCCGCACATGCGGGCGCTCGGCCAGACCAAGGAGCTGGAGGAGGAGCGGCGCCTGGCGTACGTGGGCATCACCCGCGCCCGCGAGCGGCTGTACCTGACCCGTTCGTCGATGCGCAGCGCCTGGGGCCAGCCCTCGTACAACCCGGCCTCCCGCTTCCTGGAGGAGATCCCGCCCGCGTACCTGGAGTGGAAGCGGACCGGGGCGATGGCGAAGCCGGCGGGTCCGACCTCGGGGATCGCGTCCTCGCTGTCGTCGTCGCTGTCCTCGTCGCGCGCCCGCTCCGGCCCGTCCGGTTTCGCGACGCGCCGCGCGGCCTCGGACAAGCCGGTGGTCGCGCTGGCGGTCGGCGACCGGGTCACGCACGACCAGTTCGGCCTGGGCACGGTGATGGCGGTGACGGGCTCCGGCTCGGACGCGCAGGCGACGATCGACTTCGGCGACGAGAAGCCGAAGCGGCTGCTGCTGCGGTACGCGCCGGTCGAGAAGCTGTAGGCCACGACGCGTGAGGGCCCGGTCCGTTCCCGGACCGGGCCCTCACGGCGTACAGGATGCGTACGGGTGCGTGGGGTTCAGCTCGTGGGGTCGAGGCCCTTGCTGCGCAGCCACGTCAGCGGGTCGATCGCGGAGCCGCCGCCGGGCCGCACCTCGAAGTGCAGGTGGGGGCCGGTGGAGTTGCCCGAGTTGCCGGAGTAGGCGATGACGTCGCCGGCCTTGACCTGACCCCAGCGGATCTTGGTGCTGCTGAGGTGGCAGTACCAGGTCTCCGTGCCGTCGGCGGCGGTCACGATCGCCATGTTGCCGTAGGCGGAGTTCCACTGGGTGCGGACGGTGCCGTCGGTCGCGGCCATGACGGGGGTGCCGTACTGCACGGGGAAGTCGATGCCGGTGTGCACGGACATCCAGTTGACGCCGGACTGGCCGAAGCGGGCGCTGAGCTGGTGCAGCTCCACCGGCAGCATGAACTTGGGCCGCATGGCCTCCCGGCGGGCGGCCTCCTCCGCGCGCTTCTTCTTCTCGGCGGCCTGGCGCGCCTTGAGGTCGATGCGCTCCTGGGTGCGGCTGGCGCGGTCGCCGAAGTCGCGGACGTCGGCGTCGAGGGCGCTGAGCTGGGTGTCGAGCGCGGTGTTGGCGGGGACCTGCTTCACGGCGGCCGGGTCGGCGGCGGCGAGCGCGGTGGTGGTCTTCTTCTGGGGGGCCTCGGGCTCGGTGCCGGTGAGGCCGCTGACGGAGGCGGCGGCGATGCCGGCGACGCCCATGACGCAGGCCGAGGGGACGGCGACGGTCAGCAGCGCGGAGCGCTTGGCGGGGGTACGGCGGCGGGCGCGGGCTCCGCCGGCGGCGCGGCGGCCGGGGCGGGCGGCGGCGTCGGCACGGACCTCGGCGGCGGGCTCGCCGGCCTCGTCCCCGGGCCCGTCGTGCGCGACGACCTCGTAGGTCTCCGTCCCGGGCTCGCCGGCGGCCTCGGGCTCGTACCCCCCGTCGGGCCGCGCGTATCCGGCCTCGGGCTCGTACGACGGCTCGGGGTGCTCGTACCCCGGCTCGGGCTCGTACCTGGTCTCGGAGGCGGCTTCGTAGCCAGGGAACGTGAACTCGGCGGTGTGGTCGACGCGTTCGGTCTCGGGGACGTACTGCTGGGGGACGACCGGCTCGGCGAGGTCCGCGGCCTGGTTCCAGGCGGTGGCGTCGAAGGCGCCGGTGTCGGTCGCGAAGGCGGGGGCGGCCCACTGGCCGGTCGTGTCGTACGCCTCGTGGCCGTACGCGCCCTGCGCCGCGTAGGCGCCGGAGTGCAGGGTCTCGTACGCGCCGGTGGCGGGGGCCGCGGTCCAGGCGGAGGCGTCCCACTGGCCGGTGGTGTCGTACGCGTCGGGCTGTCCGTACGCCGTCGCCGCGTAGGGGTCGGCGACGGTGGCGGTCGCGGTGGTCCACTGGCCGGTGGTGTCCCACTGGCCCGTCGTGTCGTACGCGCCGGAGGCGGCGTACTGCCCCAGGTCCCACTGGCCGCTGTGGCCGGTCGAGTCCGTGTCGGACCAGGCCCCGAAGAGCGGGTCGGCCGCGAAACTGCCGGTGGTGTGGGCGCCGTCTCCGGCGTACCCGGCGTGGGGGTGCTGGTCGTTCACCAACGTCTCTCTCGCCTCGGCAGCAGGACCAGTCCGGGGCGGGCCCGTCAGGGGGTGTCCCGGGGGGAAGCAGTGGCGCGACTGTACCCGGCGGTATGCGGGACCGACAATCTTCGGAAGGGTTTGCGGGCGCAGGAAACGGGCAATCGGCCGTGTTTCGCCAGCTCACACACAGAGCTTTGGCCTTGTGTTCGAGGAACGTTCGAAGAACGGCCCCGGGGGTGTCGCCCGCCGGCGGCGCGTCAGGCCACCGAGGCCGCCCCCTCGCCTGCCGCCTCCTCCGCCCCGCCCGCCCCCTCCGCGTCCAGAGCCTCCAGGACCCCCGCCGCCACCGTCGGATGCACCGGCAGCGCGAGATGCCCGATGCCGCTCACCCGCACGCTGTGCGTCAGCAGGTCGGGGTGGTCGAGACGGGCCGTCTCCACCGGCACCATGATCCGGTCCAGATCGCTCCAGAAGCTCACGAACCGGGTCCGGCAGCCCGGCGCCGGCTCCGCCAGCTCCCGCAGCACCTCCGACCCCGGCCGCATCTGCCGCACCAGCGGGTGCGCGTCCGCGAGCGGCGACCCGGCCGTCGTGCCCGCGTGCGGAGTGCCCAGCGTGACCAGCGTCCGCACCCGCGCGTCACCACCCAGACGCTGTACGTAATAGCGGGCGATCAGACCGCCGAGGCTGTGCCCGACCACGTCCACCTCGGCCCGGCCGGTGCGCTCCAGGATCCGGTCGACGTGCCGGCCCAGCGCCACCGCGGCGGTCCGCAGGTCGCCGGTGAACGGGGAGTAGTCGAGGCAGGCGACGCGGGTGCGGCCGTGCCGGGCGAGCGCGCGGCGCAGCACGAGGAAGACGGACCGGTTGTCGACGAGACCGTGCAGCAGCACGACCGGCCGCCCGGCGCCGTTGTCCCGGCCGTCCCCGTCGCCCCCGCTGCCCCGGCCCTCCCGGTCGTTCCGCTCGTTCCGGTCGTCCTTCCGGTCGTCGTACCGGTGGTCCCGGCCGCCGGGGACGAGTCCCGACGGGTAGAGGACGAGGCGGCCGGTGAGGACCGCGGCTTCGAGGGTGGTGGCCTTCAGCAGGGTGGTGACCTTGGAGAACTCCATCGCCGACCTCCCGTGCGGCACAGGGCAGGGCGGTGCGCCGGACCGCCGGGGTCCCGTGCCGTACGGACGGCGGCACGGAACCCCGGCGACCGGCGTCGCGGCTCCTTTCGCGCACGGCCCCGCGGGCGGCTGGTGTGGCCCAGGAGGAGGGCCGGAACGGGGCAGAGCGCGGAACGAACGTGTCCCACGTGTGATTTCCCCCTCGCGGGGCTCCGCGAAACGGCCCGTTGCGGGATGCTGTCGATAACGTTCGTTCACCTCCCCGGCAGAGTTGCGCGGGGGTCGCATGTGGAGGCAGTGATGGGTGTGACCGGTCCGATCCGCGTGGTCGTCGCCAAGCCGGGTCTCGACGGCCACGATCGCGGGGCCAAGGTCATCGCGCGCGCCCTGCGCGACGCCGGGATGGAGGTGATCTACACCGGGCTGCACCAGACGCCGGAGCAGATCGTCGACACCGCGATCCAGGAGGACGCCGACGCGATCGGCCTGTCGATCCTCTCGGGGGCGCACAACACGCTCTTCGTCAAGGTCATCGAGCTCCTCAAGGAGCGCGACGCGGAGGACATCAAGGTCTTCGGCGGCGGCATCATCCCCGACGCCGACATCCCGCCGCTGAAGGAGAAGGGCGTCGCGGAGATCTTCACGCCGGGCGCGACGACCGCGTCGATCGTCGACTGGGTCAACGCGAACGTCCGCGTGACGGCCGCCTGACCCCGCGCCCCGCCGCACCCGGCCGGGAGCCCCCTCCGACGAGGCTCCCGGCCGCGGGCGCGCGCCGCCTTCACCTCAGGCGCCCGCCCCGTCCAGCTCCGCGCACATCCGGGCCCGGAGGTCCAGGGTGGCCACCAGGCGCTGGAACGCCTCCGCCCAGTACGCGCCCGCGCCGGGCGCCGTGTCCTCCGCTTCCGGGGCCGCGGCGGCCAGGGCCTCCAGATGCCGGGCGGCCGTGGGGGAGAGGCAGCGCTCCGCCAGGCCCATCACCCCGCTGAAGCTCCACGGGTAGCTGCCCGCGTCGCGCGCGATGTCCAGGGCGTCGATCACCGCCTCGCCCAGCGGCTCCGCCCACGGCACCGCGCAGACCCCGAGCAGCTGGAACGCCTCCGACAGGCCGTGCGCCGCCACGAACGCCGCCACCCACGCGGCCCGTTCCGCCGGGTCCAGCGTCGCCAGCAGCTGCGCCCGCTCGGCCAGCGACGAGGTGCCGGGGCCCGTCGCCGGCGGCACCGACGGGGCGCCCAGCAGGGCGCGCGACCAGGCCGCGTCGCGCTGCCGCACCGCCGCCCGGCACCAGGCGGCGTGCAGCTCCGCCCGCCAGTCGTCGGCGACCGGCAGCGCCACGATCTCCTCCGGCGTCCGCCCGCCGAACCGGGCCGGCCAGCAGGACAGCGGCGCCGCCTCCACCAGCTGCCCCAGCCACCAGGACCGCTCGCCGCGCCCCGACGGCGGCACCGCCGCCACGCCGTCCCGCCGCATCTCCTCGTCGCACTCGTGCGGCGCCTCCACGACGACCGTCGGCACGGACGCCGTCCGGTCCAGGCCCACACAGGTGACCGCCCGGTCCGCCATCCGGCCCGCGAGCGCCGACTCCGGCAGCGCGGAGAGCAGTTCGGCGGCGGTCGCCCGGACGTTGCGGCTGCGGTCGGCGAGGGCCGCCTCCAGGAACTCCTCGTCCGCCGCGGACAGTCCCGCGCGCAGCGAGTCCAGGAACATCAGCCGGTCCTCGGCCCGCTCCCCGGACCAGGTCGCCGCGAGCAGCGCCCGCCCCGCCGCCGGATCCTGCGCCCGTACGGCTCCGAGCAGCGCGACCCGCTCCGCGAACAGGCCCTCCTCCCACAGCTCCCGCACCGCCTCGGCGTCCTGAGGGTCCGGCAGCGTGCCGCCCGCGCCGGCACCCCGCAGCGCGAACCGCCACTCCGGGTTGAGCCCCGCCAGCCACAGCCCGCGCGGGCCCGCGAACGCCAGCGCGTGCGGCCGCAGATCGGTGCGCGCCCTGGCCGCGTCCAGCAGCGCCGGCAGCGCGGCGGCCGGCGCCCGGAAACCGCGCTCCACGGCCAGCGCCAGCCACTGCGGCAGCAGTTCGGCGAGGTCCGGCGCGGTGCCCCGGCGGCCCCCCGACGGGGCCGGGGCGGCGCGCCCGGCGAGCAGCAGGTCGAGTCGGCGCCGGGCCGCTTCCGGCAGCGGCGGGCGCGGGTCGTCCGCGGCCGGCGGGGGCGGTACGGCGGCGGGCCCGGGCCGCAGCCCCGCGCGGCGCCGCAGGGTCTGCCGGGCGGCGGCGCCGAGCAGCGCGGCGGCGGCGCCGGCGCCGCGGGTGCCGGACGGCGGGCGGCGGTCGGTCCCGAGCAGCGCGGACGTCATCAGGTCTTCCCAGCTCGCCTCGGGCGGGGTGTCGGTCGTCGTCACGTCTCCTCCTCGGTCAGGGGCTCGGCGGCGGGTGCGGAACGGCGGCGGAGGGTCACAGCAGCGGCACCGTCTCCGCCGGGGCCTCCGGCGACCAGGCGGCGAGCGGCGTGAAACCCCGGTGGCCGCACTCCCCGAAGACGGTCAGCGGCCCGCCGCCCGACAGGGCCAGCAGGCGCCACAGACCGGGGCGGGAGCGGTCGCCGCCGGTCAGCGGCAGCGCCTCGCGGCCGTCGGCGTCCGCGAGCTGCCAGCCGTACGCGGCCCGCGCGGGCACCACCCCGGTCAGCGTCACCGGCCACGACTCCAGCCACGGGTCCTCCCGCAGCGCCCGCCCGTACGCGTCCGCCGCCGCCCCCACCGGGCCGCCCGGCGGCGGCACCACGGGACCGGCCACCGGCACCAGCGGCTCGCCCGGCTCCGCCCGGAGCTGACCCGCGCCCGCGTGCGGGGTCAGCTCGCCCTCCACCAGCGCGCCGACCGGCAGCGTCAGCGCGGGCGCGCGGCCCGCCGCCCCGAACGACAGCAGCAGCGCCGTCCGGCCGCTGTCCGTGCCGTACAGCCAGAGGCGACGGGTCGTCAGCCGGCCGTCCCCGGAGTCGTACTGGGCGAGGACCAGCCACCGGTCGCGCACCGCCGTGCCGCCCGGCGCGGCCGGCAGCCCGACCCGGGTCCGCACCGTCGCCGCCAGCGGCCCGGGCAGCCGGTCGGCGGCCAGCCACGCCCGGTCCAGCAGATGGACGAGCGCGCACTCCTCCAGGAGCCGCGCCGGCCAGTTCGGACCCGAGCCCGGTATCGCCCCCAGCTCCCGGACCCGGCCCGCGAGCCCCGGCGCCTGCGCGTCGACCATGCGGGCCGCGGTCTCCTCCCACAGGCCGTACCCCCGCTGCCCGGCCGCCGCGAGCCCGCCGCGCACCAGGTCCGCGAGGCGGCGCTCCAGCTCCTCCGCGCCCGCCGTCACCCGGGCGGCCCGCCGCTCCGCCCGCCGGCGGGCCGCCTCCGGATCGGCCGGCTGACCCCCCTCCGCCCGGCGGACCGCCGCCGCGGTCCCCCCGCGCCGCCCCGCGAGCCACGCGGCCGCCCACTCCGGCGGCCCGGCCCCGTCCGGCACGGCCGCCCCGTCCGCCGCCCACAGCAGCAGCAGTCCCAGCACGTGCTTGCACGGGGACTTGCGGCTCGGGCAGGTGCACGCGTACGCCGGCCCGGCGAGGTCCGCGACCGCCCGGTACGGCGTGCGGCCGCTGCCCTTGCAGCTCCCCCAGACGGCCCCCTCGGAGCAGCCCGCGCCGCTCCACGGCCCGGCCGCGCCGAGCCCGCTCCCCGCTCTGCGCGACGCGTCGTCAGGAGCCAGTGCCAGCACCTGGTCGGACGTCCAGCGCATCCCCGTCGCATTCATGTACCTGACGGTATTCTTCGCCACTGACAACGCAGTTGACCTGCGGTTCGTCGCTCCAGGGCCGCCCCGGGGACGGAACAGCTTTGCCGGTCCTTTACGGTGCTGTGCGAGCTCGCGTGAACCAGCGCGCGACCTTACGTCCGCACTGATCGTGCAGGGGGAGTACCACCATGAACCGCACCGTCCGCACCGCCGTCTCGGCCCTCGCCGCAGTCGGCCTCGCGTTCGGGCTCGGCGCCTGTTCCGAGGTGGCCGACAAGGCCGCCGACGAGGTCGACAAGGCCGTCACCGAGAGCTACGAGGTGACCTACGAGGTCACCGGCACGGACATCACGTCCATCGAGTACCACGCCGGCGACGGCACCGCGATGCAGCCGAAGGTCGAGACCGAGAAGAAGCCCGCCACGCCGTGGAGCAAGACGGTGAAGCTGCACGGCATCATGCCGCCCGCCGTCATGCCGGTGACCGCCAAGCCGGCCGACCTCGTCTGCAAGGTCGTCTACGAGGGCAAGGTCATCAAGGAGGCCAAGGGCGAGCAGGCCATGGCCGGCGGCTGCGTCGCCGTCTCCCCGGTCTTCAACTGACCCTCCCCGGGCTGGCATTCGGGCCCCGAAACCACCCCTGACCTGCGGCGGCAGCCGATTGTCAGTGGCGTGGTGCACCGTGGATCGCACAGCAGGTCGAACGATCTGGAGGGGGATCCATGACCGTGCCCGAAACCATCCCGCAGCCCGGCGCCGGTGCCGTCACGGACACCGGCCCGGGCGGCGCCCGGCCTGCCGCGGAGGCCCTGCGGCCCCACGCCGAGGACGCCTTCGCCCACGAACTCGCGGCGCTCGCCGCCACCGACGACCGCCCCAGGCCCGCCCGCTGGCGCCTCTCGCCCCGGGCCGTCGCCACCTACCTCCTCGGCGGCACGCTCCCCGACGGCACCGTGATCACGCCCAAGTACGTCGGACCCCGCCGCATCGTCGAGGTCGCCGTCACCACGCTCGCCACCGACCGCGCCCTGCTGCTCCTCGGCGTCCCCGGCACCGCCAAGACCTGGGTCTCCGAGCACCTCGCGGCAGCCGTCAGCGGCGACTCCACCCTCCTCGTCCAGGGCACCGCCGGCACCCCCGAGGAAGCCATCCGGTACGGGTGGAACTACGCCCGGCTGCTCGCCGAGGGCCCCAGCCGCGCCGCCCTCGTCCCCAGCCCCGTCATGCGGGCCATGGCCCAGGGCGCGACCGCCCGCGTCGAGGAGCTGACCCGCATCCCCGCCGACGTGCAGGACACGCTCATCACCATCCTGTCCGAGAAGACCCTGCCGGTCCCCGAACTCGGCGAGGAGGTCCAGGCCGTCCCCGGCTTCAACCTGATCGCCACCGCCAACGACCGCGACCGGGGCGTCAACGACCTGTCGAGCGCGCTCCGCCGCCGGTTCAACACCGTGGTGCTGCCGCTGCCCGCCAGCCCCGAGGACGAGGTCGAGATCGTCGCCCGCCGCGTGGAACAGCTCGGCCGCTCCCTCGAACTGCCCGCCCTGCCCGAGGGCGTCGAGGAGATCCGGCGGGTCGTCACCGTCTTCCGCGAACTCCGCGACGGCGTCACCGCCGACGGCCGCACCCGGCTCAAGTCCCCGTCCGGGACGCTCTCCACCGCCGAGGCCATCTCCGTCGTCACCGGCGGCCTCGCGCTCGCCGCCCACTTCGGGGACGGCGTGCTCCGCCCCTCGGACGTCGCCGCCGGACTCCTCGGCGCCGTCGTCCGCGACCCGGCCGCCGACCGCGTCGTCTGGCAGGAGTACCTGGAGACCGTGGTCCGGGAGCGCGACGGCTGGAAGGACTTCTACCGCGCCTGCCGCGAGGTGAGCGCATGACGGCCCTCGCCGCGGCGGACGCCCCGGCGGACGCGCGCGGGCGGGCCGACTGGCCCCTGCTGCTCGGGGTCCGCCACCACGGTCCCGGCTCCGCCCGCGGGGTGCGCGCCGCCCTGGACGCGGCCCGGCCCGACGCGGTGCTGATCGAGGGACCCGCCGAGGCCGACGCGCTCGTCGCCCTCGCCGCCGACCCGGAGATGCGCCCGCCCGTCGCCCTCCTCGCGCACGCCGCCGACGACCCCGGCCGGGCCGCCTTCTGGCCCTTCGCCGCCTTCTCGCCCGAGTGGACCGCCGTCCGCTGGGCCATCGGCCGGGGCGTCCCCGTCCGCTTCGTCGACCTGCCCGCCGCCCACACCCTCGCCACCGCCGACCCCACCTGGGGCGACGGCGAGGACGAGGCCGACGGCGGCGCCCGGATCGACCCGCTCGCCGAACTCGCCCGCGCCGCCGGGTGCGACGACCCCGAGCAGTGGTGGGAGGACGTCGTCGAACTCCGCGACGGCGCCGACCCGCTCGCCCCCTTCGCCGCCGTCGCCGACGCCATGGCCGCCCTCCGCGAGCGGTACGGCCACGGCGGGCACCCGCGCGACCTCGTCCGCGAGGCCCACATGCGACTCCGGCTGCGCGCCGCCCGCAAGGAGTTCGGCGACGCCGTCGCCGTCGTCTGCGGCGCCTGGCACGTGCCCGCCCTCGCCCGGCGGACCACCGTCACCGCCGACCGCGCCCTCCTCAAGGGCCTGCCCAAGGTGAAGACCGAACTGACCTGGGTGCCCTGGACCCACCGCCGGCTCGCCCGCCGCTCCGGATACGGCGCCGGGATCGAGTCCCCCGGCTGGTACGGCCACCTGTTCGCCGCCCCCGACCGGCCCGTCGAACGCTGGATGACCAAGGTCGCCGGACTGCTCCGGGAGGCCGACCACCCCGTCTCCTCCGCCCACGTCATCGAGGCCGTCCGGCTCGCCGAGACCCTGGCCGCCCTGCGCGGCCGGCCCCGCCCCGGCCTCGACGAGACCACCGACGCCGTCCGGGCCGTCCTCTGCGACGGCTCCGACGTGCCGCTCGCCCTCGTCCGGGACCGGCTCGTCGTCGGCGACGTCCTCGGCGAGGTCCCGGCCGCCGCCCCCGCCGTCCCCCTCCAGCGCGACCTCAGCCGGCTCCAGCGCTCGCTGCGCCTCAAGCCCGAGGCCGACGAGCGGGAGCTCGGCCTCGACCTGCGCGGCGAGACCGACGCCGCCCGCAGCCGCCTGCTGCACCGGCTGCGGCTCCTCGGCGTCGACTGGGGCGAGCCCGCCGCCGGCCGCGCCGGCACCGGCACCTTCCGCGAGACCTGGCGGCTGCGCTGGCAGCCCGAACTGCACGTCCGGGTCGCCGAGGCAGGCGTCTGGGGCACCACCGTCGAGGCCGCCGCCACCGCGCGGGCCGAGGCCCGGGCCCTCGCCGCCGACACCCTCGGCGAGATCACCGCGCTCGCCGAGCGGTGCCTGCTCGCCGGGCTCACCGACGCGCTCCCCGCCGTCCTCGGCGCCCTCGCCGACCGGGCCGCGCTCGACGCCGACGTGGCGCACCTGGCCGACGCGCTGCCCGCCCTCGCCCGCGCGCTGCGGTACGGGGACGTGCGCGGCACCGACACGGCCGCGCTCGCCGGCGTCGCCGCGGGCCTCGCCGAGCGGATCTGCGTGGGCCTCCCGCCCGCCTGCGTCCACCTCGACGCCGACGCCGCCGCGCAGATGCGGGACCGCCTGGACGCCGTGCACTCCGCCATCGGCCTCCTGCCCGGACCGGACGAGGGCCCGGACGCGCTCGTGCTCCGCTGGGCCGGGGTGCTGCGGCGGCTCGCCGGCGGCGAGCGGGTGCCCGGGGTGATCCGGGGGCGGGCGGCCCGGACCCTGCTGGACGAGGGACGGCTCGCGGACGACGAGACCGCGCGGCTCATGGGACTGGCCCTCTCGCCCGGCACCCCGCCCGCCGACGCCGCCGCCTGGATCGACGGGTTCGTCGGCGGACCCGGCGGCGGACTGCTCCTGGTCCACGACGACCGGCTCCTCGCCCTCCTCGACGGCTGGCTCGCCGGCGTGCCCGCCGACGCGTTCACCGACGTCCTCCCGCTGCTGCGGCGCACCTTCGGGGCGTACGAGCCCGGTGTCCGCCGCACCCTCGGCGAGCTGGCCGCGCGCGGGCCCGGGTCCACCGCCCCCGGCCCCGCCGCCCCCGTCCCCGGGTTCGCCGCCGCGCTCGACGCGGAGCGCGCCGACGGCGTCCTGCCCCTGCTCCGGCTCGTCCTCGACGGCCCCGACACGGAGGAACCCGCATGAGCAGCACCGACGAGCGGCTGCGCCGCTGGCGGCTGGTCCTCGGCGGCGCCGCGGACGAGACCGCCGGCCGCGCCCTCTCCGGCACCGACGCCGCCATGGACGCCGCCCTCGCCGCCCTCTACGACAGCCGGGACGGGCGGGACGGCCGCGACGGCGGCGGGGAGCGCGCCGGCGGGCTGGGCGGCTCCGCGCCCTCCGTCGCCCGCTGGCTCGGCGACATCCGCGGCTACTTCCCCAGCTCCGTCGTGCAGATCATGCAGCGCGACGCCATCGACCGGCTCGGGCTCTCCGCGCTGCTCCTGGAGCCGGAGATGCTGGAGGCCGTCGAGCCCGACGTCCACCTGGTCGGCACCCTGCTGTCGCTGAACAAGGCGCTGCCCGAGACCACCCGGGAGACCGCCCGGGCCGTCGTCCGCAAGGTCGTCGCCGGCCTGGAGGCCCGGCTCGCGGCCCGTACCCGGGCGACCGTCACCGGCGCCCTCGACCGGACCGCCCGGATCAGCCGCCCCCGCCACCGGGACATCGACTGGGACCGCACCCTGCGGGCCAACCTGAAGCACTACCTCCCCGAGCACCGCACGGTCGTCCCCGAGCGGCTGATCGGCCACGGCCGCGCCTCCCGTGGGGTCCGCAAGGAGGTCGTGCTGTGCATCGACCAGTCCGGCTCGATGGCCGCGTCCGTGGTGTACGCCTCCGTGTTCGGCGCCGTCCTCGCCTCGCTGAGGTCCGTCGCCACCCGGCTCGTCGTCTTCGACACCTCCGTCGTCGACCTCACCGACGCCCTCGACGACCCCGTCGACGTCCTCTTCGGCACCCGGCTCGGCGGCGGCACCGACATCAACCGGGCGCTCGCCTACTGCCAGTCCCGGATCACCCGCCCCGCCGACACCGTCGTCGTCCTCGTCAGCGACCTGTACGAGGGCGGCATCCGCGACGAGATGCTGAAGCGGGTCGCCGCGATGAAGGCGTCCGGCGTGCAGTTCGTCGCCCTGCTCGCCCTCTCCGACGAGGGCGCCCCCGCCTACGACCGCGAGCACGCCGCCGCGCTCGCCGCCCTCGGCGCCCCCGCCTTCGCCTGCACCCCCGACCTCTTCCCCGAGGTGATGGCCGCCGCCCTGGAGAAGCGGCCGCTGCCGATACCCGACACCGCCTGACCGTCGGCCGGCCCCGTACGGAATCCGTCGTCGCCGGGCCACCCGGACGGGTGGCCGCGGGCCGACTGAGGCCCATATCACACTCCCGGCCGAGTGCCCCTCACCCCGTCCGCCGGTGTGGCGTGAGGGGCGCAACCCCCGCCCCCCGCCTGCCCCGTCGGGGCCGGAGGTGTCCGTGCGGGGGGCCACGGACAGCCCGTTCGCCCCTACGTTCTGTGACCCGTATCACCGCGCGGTTGTGATCTGCGATTTAGGGACCCACGTCCCACGGGGATAACCTGCGAGACGGACATGCCGCGTCCACGGACACCGTGTACGCCTCCCTAGTGACAGCGCAGTCACGTTGCCCTCCGCGGCACGCCCACGCAGACAACGAACCGCGATCATCTAGAAAAGGGACGCGCGTGGACCTGTTCGAGTACCAGGCGAGGGACCTCTTCGCCAAGCACGGTGTACCGGTGCTGGCCGGTGAAGTCATCGACACGCCTGAGGCGGCGCGCGAGGCCACCGAGCGTCTTGGCGGCAAGTCGGTCGTCAAGGCCCAGGTGAAGGTCGGCGGCCGCGGCAAGGCCGGCGGCGTCAAGCTCGCCGCCACCCCGGACGAGGCCGTCGCCCGCGCGACGGACATCCTGGGCATGGACATCAAGGGCCACACGGTCCACAAGGTGATGATCGCGGAGACCGCTCCGGAGATCGTCGAGGAGTACTACGTCTCGTACCTCCTCGACCGCACCAACCGCACCTTCCTCGCCATCGCCTCCGTCGCCGGCGGCATGGACATCGAGCAGGTCGCCGAGGAGACCCCCGAGAAGGTCGCCAAGGTCCCGGTGGACGCCAACAAGGGCGTCGACATCGAGAAGGCCCGCGAGATCGTCGCCGCCGCCCAGTTCCCGGCCGAGGTCGCGGACAAGGTCGCCGACGTCCTCGTGACCCTGTGGAAGACCTTCGTCGCCGAGGACGCCCTCCTCGTCGAGGTCAACCCGCTCGCGAAGGTCGCCTCCGGCGAGGTCATCGCCCTCGACGGCAAGGTCTCCCTGGACGCCAACGCCGACTTCCGCCAGCCGGAGCACGAGGCGCTGGAGGACAAGGACGCGGCCGACCCGCTGGAGGCCGCGGCCAAGGCCAAGGGCCTCAACTACGTGAAGCTCGACGGCTCCGTCGGCATCATCGGCAACGGCGCCGGCCTGGTCATGTCGACCCTGGACGTCGTCGCGTACGCCGGTGAGAACCACGGCGGCGTGAAGCCGGCCAACTTCCTCGACATCGGCGGCGGCGCCTCCGCCGAGGTCATGGCGAACGGCCTGGAGATCATCCTCGGCGACAAGGACGTCAAGTCCGTGTTCGTCAACGTCTTCGGCGGCATCACCGCCTGCGACGAGGTCGCCAACGGCATCGTGCAGGCCCTGGAGCTCCTCGCCTCGAAGGGCGAGGAGGTCACCAAGCCGCTGGTCGTGCGCCTCGACGGCAACAACGCGGAGCTGGGTCGCAAGATCCTGTCGGACGCCAACCACCCGCTGGTGCAGCGCGTGGACACCATGGACGGCGCGGCCGACAAGGCCGCCGAGCTCGCGGCTGCGAAGTAAGGGAAGAGGGACAGAACAGCCATGGCTATCTTCCTCAACAAGGACAGCAAGGTCATCGTCCAGGGCATGACCGGTGCCACGGGCATGAAGCACACCAAGCTCATGCTGGGTGACGGCACCAACATCGTCGGCGGCGTGAACCCGCGCAAGGCCGGCACCGTCGTCGACTTCGACGGCACCGAGGTCCCCGTCTTCGGCACCGTCGCCGAGGCCATGGAGAAGACCGGCGCCAACGTCTCGGTCCTCTTCGTGCCGCCGGCCTTCGCCAAGGCCGCCGTGGTCGAGGCCATCGACGCCGAGATCCCGCTCGCCGTCGTCATCACCGAGGGCATCGCCGTCCACGACTCCGCCGCGTTCTACGCGTACGCCGTGGAGAAGGGCAACAAGACCCGCCTCATCGGCCCGAACTGCCCCGGCCTCATCACCCCGGGCCAGTCGAACGCCGGCATCATCCCGGGCGACATCACCAAGCCGGGCCGCATCGGCCTGGTCTCGAAGTCCGGCACGCTGACGTACCAGATGATGTACGAGCTCCGTGACCTCGGCTTCTCCTCCGCCGTCGGCATCGGTGGCGACCCGGTCATCGGCACCACGCACATCGACGCCCTCGCGGCGTTCGAGGCGGACCCCGACACCGACCTGATCGTCATGATCGGCGAGATCGGCGGCGACGCCGAGGAGCGCGCGGCCGACTTCATCAAGGCCAACGTCACCAAGCCGGTCGTCGGCTACGTCGCGGGCTTCACCGCGCCCGAGGGCAAGACCATGGGCCACGCCGGCGCCATCGTCTCCGGCTCCTCCGGCACCGCCCAGGCGAAGAAGGAGGCCCTGGAGGCCGCCGGTGTGAAGGTCGGCAAGACCCCCACCGAGACCGCCAAGCTGGCGCGCGCCATCCTCGCGGGCTGACGCACCACGGCGAGACCGTAAGCGAGTGGGCCCCGCCCCTCCCGGGAGACCGGGCGGGGGCGGGGCCCACTCGCGTGCCGGCTACCCCGTGAAGGGCACCAGCCGCTCCGGGCCCGGGTTCGGCTCGGACCGCAGCCTGTCGCGCAGCTCCACGTCCTCCTCGCCGAGCTTCTGCGGGCCGCCGCGCACCGGGACGCCGTTCACGACCTGCCCGGGCGCGATGTCCGGGATGTAGCGGGTGGGCGCGGTCACCGCCGTCAGGGCCGTCACACCGATGAGGGCCGCCGTCACGCCGGCCACCGTCCGCGTCATCCGCCGGGCCCGCCGCTCGCTGCCGCCGCGGACCGCCCGCGCCTCCGGCAGCGTCGCCGTCGGCGCCTCCGCGACCAGCGTGGCGAGGCGCCGCTGCAGCGCGTCCGGGTCGGCCAGCTCCGGCACCGCCCGGCCGAGGGTCGCGTGCGCGTACAGCAGGCGGTTCGCGGCGGCCGGGGTGCTCGCCTCCGTCTCCGCCGCCGTCTCGGGCAGGTCGAGCCCGAGCCCGTCGTAGAGCAGCACGGTCCGGCGGTACGGCGCCGGCAGGTCCAGCAGCGCGCCCAGCAGCGCCCGCCGCCCGGCCTCGGTGGGCGGGGCGTCGGGGTGCTTGTGGGTGCGGCGCAGCCGGTGCCAGGGCGAGAGGGCGTACTCGTACGCCGCCGCCCGCACCCACCCGACCGGGTCGGCGTCCACGGCCACCTCGGGCCAGTGCTCCCAGGCGTGCCGGAAGGCGTGCTCGACGGCCTCCCGGGCGAGCAGGCGGCGCCCGGTCAGCAGGAACGTCTGGTGGGCGAGCCCCGGGGCCGCGTACCCGTACAGCGCGTCGAACGCCTGCTCGGGCGTGAGCGCCGCCGGCTCCGGCGCCCGCTCCCGTGCGCGCT
The DNA here is from genome assembly GCA_000721275.1 of Microtetraspora glauca. GTDB lineage: Bacteria > Actinomycetota > Actinomycetes > Streptomycetales > Streptomycetaceae > Streptomyces. The sequence continues at coordinate 167,926 of JOFO01000009.1, forward strand.
CCGGCTCCTGCACCGGCGCGGGCTCCTGCTCCGGTGCGAGCTCCCGGCCTCGCGCCGACCGCTCCGGCGCGCGTTCCGCCGGCGGTTCCGGTTTCAGGCGCTCCTCCGGGGCGCGCCGCGTGGGCGCCGAAGCGGCGGCGGGTGCGGGGGAGGGGGCGCGGGGCGGCTTGGCGGCGCGTTTCGCGGCGGCCCTCGGCCGGACGTTGCCGGCCGGCGGCGGGGTCGGGCCGCGGTCCGCCGGCGCCCCGGTGAGCAGCTTCAGGTACGCCTCGCGCTTGCGGCCCCGGGGGGACGAGCGGCCGGTCTCCCACGCCTTGACCGTGGCCTTCGTGACGCCCATGGCCTCGGCGACCTGTGCCTCGCTCAGGGCGAGCGCCTCGCGCAGCCGGCGCCGCTCCTTCGGTGCCGGCAGCGCGGCGGCGGTGGAGGGGGGCGCGGTGTCGCCGCCCCGGCTCGTCTGGCTCATCGACGTCGACCTCCCGCGGAGCACCTCTGGGCGGAAAAGTACATAAACGTATATTGAGCGACACAACGGAGGTTTGCCTGTTACGCCGCGAAAGCGCGTGTCGTTGGCAGCATGGCCCCGTGACCCAGCTGACCGAGCACTCCCTGGTCCAGGGCGGGCGTTCCGCCGCCTTCGCCACCGCCTGCGTGCGCGGCGGGGTCGCCGCCGGGCTGGGCCTGGGCGCGCTCGCGGTCCTGGTGATCGTCGCCTGGATCGGCTCGCCGTTCGCCGACAGCGGCGCGGGCGGCGCCCTGCACCTCGCCGCCGGACTGTGGCTGCTCGCCCACGGCGTGGACCTGGTGCGCACCGACACCCTCAGCGGGGTGCCCGCGCCGCTCGGGATCGTGCCGCTGCTGACCGCCGTGCTGCCGGTCTGGCTGGTCTTCCGGACCGCCCGGTCCACGCTCGATCCGGCCGACGCGACCCGCCCGCGGCCCTCGCCGGCGGGCGCGCTCGGCGCGGTCTCCGGCGGATACCTGCTGGTCGCGGCCGTGATCGTGGTCTTCAGCGCGAGCGGCCCGCTGCCCGCCGACCTGGTCACCGCCGGGCTGTGGCTGCCGGGCGTGGTGCTGGGCGCGGCGGGCGCCGGGGTCTGGACCGCGCTGGGCCGGCCGCTGCCGGGCCGGGAGGAGACGGCGGCGGCGCTGCGCGGCGCGGCCACGGGACTGGTGACGCTGCTGGCCGGCGGGGCGGTGCTCGCGGGGACCGCGCTGGTCTGGCGCGCGGGCGCGGCCCGGGCGTCGTACGAGGGCCTTGCGGGGGAGTGGTCCGGGCGGGTGATGCTGGCGCTGCTCGTCGTCACCCTGCTGCCGAACGCGGCGGTCTGGGCGGCGGCGTACGGCCTGGGCCCGGGGCTCGTTCTCGGCACGGGCGCGCTGGCGACGCCGCTGGGGCTGGCCGGCGACCCGGCCGTGCCGCCGTTCCCGCTGCTCGCGGCGCTGCCGCCGGAGGGGCGCGGCGGCTGGCCGCAGTGGGCCGCGGCGGCCGTGCCGCTGGTCGCGGCGGTGGCGCTGGGCCGTTCGGTGGGCCGGGCGGCCGGCACCGGCCGGGCCCGGGAGACGGCGCTGGCGGCGCTGGGCGCGGCCTGGGTCTCCGGGGCGGCGGTCGCGGTGCTGGCGGGCGCGGCCGGCGGCCCGCTCGGCTCGGGCCGGCTGCTGGCCTTCGGGCCGGTGGCGTGGCAGGCGGGCGCGGCGGCGGTGCTGTGGGGGGTGGCCGTGGGCCTGCCGACGGCGCTGGCGGTACGGGCCTGGCGCCGCCGGGAGCCCCGGGTGCGGACGCCGAAGGCCCCGAGGCCCCCGAAGCCGCCGAAGCGGCCGGGGAAGCCGGAGCCGGTGCTCGCGGCGGCCGGAGCCGCCTCGGGCTCCCGGGAGCGGCAGGGCCGCCATACGGGCCCCGACCTGTCCCTGGACGACGAGGGCTACGAGCCGTACGACTACCTCCCGGCCGCCTGGGAGACCCCGGCCCCGCCCGCCCCGGACGCGCGACCGCCCCGGCCGTCGGCGACGACCGGGGCGGAAGGCCCGGCGGGGGAGGCCCCGACGGGCGAAGACGCACCGCACGAGGGCGCACCGGACGCAGGCGCCCCGCACGAGGGCCCGGCGGCCGGCAGCCCCGCGGCCGACGGCCCCGCGTCCGTCTAGTCGCGGACCCCGAAGCCGTCCCGCAGCGGCTTGGGCAGCAGGTCGTTGCAGGCCATCGCCCCCGCGTGGGTGAGGGCGTCGTCCCGGCACTCGTAGAAGTCCTTGTAGACCAGCTGCATCGTGAAGCCGACGGCCACGATCGCCAGGGCCACCGCCGAGGCCACCAGGCCGCTGATCGCCGCCGTCCGCATCGAGCGGGCCGGGCTCGGGGCGGCCGGCGCCGTGGACGGGCGTCCCGAGGGCTGGGACGCGGGCTGTGATTCCGGCGACACCTCGGCCGCCCGCTTCGGCTTGGCCCGCAGCGCGCTGATCCCCCAGTACAGCGAGAGGGCGCCGAGCAGCAGTGCCAGCTCGGGGATGTCGAAGATCGCGAAGAAGAAGGCCCACATGCCGCCGAGGACCGCGTACCGGGCGCGCCGCTGGGCCGGGTCCGTCGGGTCCCAGCGCAGCCCGGGCCGCTCCGGCCCCGACCCGCCGGTCCCGCCGCCCTGGCCTCCCTGGCGCTCCGGGCCGCGCCCGAAGCCGTCCGACGAACGGCCCGGCTGGCGCGGGCTCCAGCGCCCGTCGGGCGAGCCCGTCACGGGCGACGACGACGGTTCGGCCCGGTCGCCGTCCTGGCCCTCCCGGCCGTCCGACCCCTCCGGCAGACGCGGCTGCCACGGCTGGTCGGGCTTGCCCTCGGGCGGCGGGGCGAACGGGTTGTTGTCGTTCGTGGACTGGCGATCCGGCATCTGCTGGACGTCTTCCCTCTGTCGTCGTGACCGTCGTCGCACCGGGTGGCACACCGGCGTCGGACCCTGACGCTACCGCCCTGCCCCGCCCCCGTCCCGTGGGGGCCGCCAGGAGTGCCGGTATCGTTGCTGACGGTCGAGCCATTCGTAGGGTTCCCCGTATCGACGGGCACGATTCGTTCGTAGGACCGCACAATAACCACGGAAAGAGTGACCCAGTGGCTGCCGCCCGCCTTGTCGTTCTGGTCTCCGGGTCGGGTACCAACCTCCAGGCCCTGCTCGACGGCATCGCCGCCGACCCCGAGGGCTTCGGCGCGGAGATCGTCGCCGTCGGCGCCGACCGCGGCGCCATCGTGGGCCTGGAGCGGGCCGAACGCGCCGGGATCCCCACCTTCGTGTGCCGGGTGAAGGGCCACGCCAGCCGTGAGGAATGGGACCGCGCCCTGACCGAGGCCACCGCCGCGTACGCGCCGGACCTCGTCGTCTCGGCCGGCTTCATGAAGATCCTCGGCAAGGAGTTCCTCGCCCGGTTCGGCGGCCGGGTCGTCAACACCCACCCGGCGCTCCTCCCCAGTTTTCCCGGTGCCCACGGTGTGCGTGACGCGCTCGCCCACGGCGTGAAGGTCACCGGGTGCACCGTCCACTTCGTCGACGACGGCGTCGACACCGGCCCGATCATCGCCCAGGGCGTGGTCGAGGTGCGGGAGTCGGACGATGAAGCCGCTCTGCACGAGCGCATCAAGGAAGTCGAGCGCTCGCTGCTCGTCGACGTCGTGGGGCGCCTCGCCCGGCACGGCTACCGCATTGAGGGACGAAAGGTTCAGATCGGTGAACACGGACACCGTTAAGCCCATCCGCCGCGCGCTGGTCAGCGTCTACGACAAGACCGGTCTGGAGGAGCTGGCCCGCGGTCTGCACGAGGCCGGTGTCGAGCTCGTCTCCACCGGCTCCACCGCCGGGAAGATCGCCGCCGCCGGCGTCCCGGTCACCAAGGTCGAGGAGCTGACCGGCTTCCCCGAGTGCCTGGACGGCCGCGTCAAGACGCTGCACCCGCGCGTGCACGCCGGCATCCTCGCCGACCTGCGCCTGGAGTCGCACCGCGAGCAGCTGGCCGAGCTGGGCGTCGAGCCCTTCGACCTGGTCGTCGTGAACCTCTATCCGTTCCGCGAGACCGTCGCCTCCGGCGCCACCCCGGACGAGTGCGTCGAGCAGATCGACATCGGCGGCCCGTCGATGGTCCGCGCCGCCGCCAAGAACCACCCGTCGGTCGCCATCGTCACCAGCCCCGAGCGGTACGCCGACGTGCTCGCCGCCGTCCAGGCCGGCGGCTTCGACCTGACCGCCCGCAAGCGGCTCGCCGCCGAGGCGTTCCAGCACACCGCCGCGTACGACGTGGCCGTCGCCTCCTGGTTCGCCGACGACTACGCGGCGGCGGACGACAGCGGCTTCCCCGACTTCCTGGGCGCCACCTACACGCGCAAGAACGTCCTGCGCTACGGCGAGAACCCGCACCAGGGCGCCGCGCTCTACGTCGACGGCACCGGCGGCCTCGCGGAGGCCGAGCAGCTGCACGGCAAGGAGATGTCGTACAACAACTACACGGACACCGACGCCGCGCGCCGGGCCGCGTACGACCACGCCGAGCCCTGCGTCGCGATCATCAAGCACGCCAACCCGTGCGGCATCGCGATCGGCGCGGACGTCGCCGAGGCCCACCGCAAGGCCCACGCGTGCGACCCGCTCTCCGCGTTCGGCGGCGTCATCGCCGTCAACCGCCCGGTCTCCGTGGAGATGGCCGAGCAGGTCGCCGAGATCTTCACCGAGGTCATCGTCGCCCCCGGCTACGAGGACGGCGCCGTGGAGATCCTCGCCAAGAAGAAGAACATCCGCGTGCTGAAGGCCGAGGGCGCCCCGAGCAACCCGGTCGAGGTGAAGCCCGTCGACGGCGGCGCCCTGCTCCAGGTCACCGACCGCCTCCAGGCCGACGGCGACGACCCGGCGAACTGGACCCTCGCCACCGGCGAGGCCCTGTCCGCCGACGAGCTCGCCGAGCTCGCCTTCGCCTGGAAGGCGTGCCGCGCGGTCAAGTCCAACGCGATCCTGCTCGCCAAGGACGGCGCCTCCGTCGGCGTCGGCATGGGCCAGGTCAACCGCGTCGACTCCGCCAAGCTCGCCGTCGAGCGGGCCGGCGAGGAGCGCGCCCGCGGCTCGTACGCGGCCTCCGACGCCTTCTTCCCCTTCCCCGACGGCCTGGAGATCCTCACCGCGGCCGGCGTGAAGGCGGTCGTCCAGCCCGGCGGCTCGATGCGCGACGAGCTCGTCGTCGAGGCCGCGGAGAAGGCCGGCGTGACGATGTACTTCACCGGCACCCGCCACTTCTTCCACTGACCGGCACGCGCCCGTGGGGCCCTCCTCGTCAGGAGGGCCCCACGGGCGTCTCTGGTCTAATGGACGGGCCCTGGCCCGGCCGGCAGTAGTGGAGACGTGGTGTTGGACGTACTGAGACGACCGTCGGCGGACCCCGCCGGTGAACGGCCCGCCGAGGACCCCGCCGCCGCGCCCGTCCCGTACCTCCCGTACGTCCTGATCGCGGTCGTCCTCACCGGTCTGTACTTCCTCTACTCCTGGGTGCAGTACGACCACTTCCGCACCCCCTCCTGGGACCTCGGCATCTTCGGGCAGGCCGTCCGCTCCTACGCCGAGTTCCGGCTCCCGGTCTCCGACATCAAGGGCCCCGGCTTCCCCATACTCGGCGACCACTTCAGCCCGGTGACGGCGCTCCTCGCCCCGCTCTACTGGATCTGGCCCTCGCCGGTCTGCCTGCTCTTCGCGCAGGCCGCGCTCTTCGCCGGCTCCGCCGTGATCGTCGGCCGCACCGCCCAGCAGATCCTCGGCAGCCGGGCCGCGGGCCTCGCGCTCACGGTCGCGTACGGGCTCTCCTGGGGCCTCCAGGAGGCCGTGAAGTCCGACTTCCACGAGATCGCCTTCGCCGTCCCGCTGCTCGCCCTCACCTGCCGGGCCCTCCTCCTCGGCCGCTGGACCGCCGCCGTCGCCTGGTCGGCGCCGCTCGTCCTCGTCAAGGAGGACATGGGGCTCACCGTCGCCATGGTCGGCGTCGTCCTCGCCCTCAAGGGCCAGAAGAAGCTCGGCGCCGCCCTCGCGGGCTTCGGCGTCGCCTTCTTCGCCCTCACCGTCCTCGTCCTCATCCCCGCCGCCAGCAAGCTCGGCCAGTACGACTACTGGGCCAAGATCGAGAAGACCGGCGCCGGCGCCGAGACCTCCCTCGGCCAGATCGCCGTCTCCGCGGTCACCTCCGGCGAGCGCTGGGAGATGGTCCTGTACCTGCTCGCCATCACCGGCTTCCTGGCGCTGCGCTCCCCGCTGGTCCTGCTCGTCCTGCCCACCCTCGGCTGGCGCTTCGTCTCCCAGGACGCCAACCACTGGGGCATGCACTGGCACTACAGCGCCGTCCTGATGCCGGTCGTCTTCCTGGCCCTGGCCGACGCCGTCCGCGCGGTCCGCACCTCGCCGCGCGCCTGGCTCGCCGCGTACGGGAAGGTCGCCGTCGCCGCCGCCACGGCCGTCGCGCTCACCCTGGCCGCGAACCTGCCGCTGCGCGACCTGCTGAAGCCGGAGACGTACGCCGCCGACGCCCGCGCCGAGCAGGCGCGCGCCGCCGTCGCCGCGGTCCCCGAGGGCGCCAGCGTGGAGGCCGACGTGCCGCTCCTCGCCCACCTCACCGCGGACCACACGGTCTACTGGGTCGGCACCTCGAAGGGCGCCACCCCCGACTACCTCGCGCTCGACCTGCGCGGCTGGTCGGGCCAGACGCAGGACCCGGCCGTGACGGCTTCGCAGTTGCATCCGGAGGCGGCGTACGAGGTCGTCCACCGCTCCGAGGGCTTCGCGGTGCTGAAGCGGAGGTAGCCGCAGCGGAAGCGGCGGACACGCCGAAGGGCCCGGTTCCAGGCGGAACCGGGCCCTTCGGCGTGCGGACGGCTCAGAAGCGCGGGCGCTTGAACCAGGCGGCGGCGTCGGCCTTCGCGAAGAAGACGATGATCAGCACGCCGAGCGCCAGGGCGGCCACGGAGGCGTTCTGGCCCTGGGCCACGTTCGCCACACCGCCCAAGGTGACCAGCGAGCCGTAGACGATGGCGGAGATCCGGATGCCGTTGCCGCCGTTGGCGACCTTGGCGGCGATGACGACGCCCCAGATGCCGAGCGCGATCGCGAACACGGCGAGGCCGAGGACCACACCGGTCACGGCGTCGGACGAGGAGGAGCTGCTGTTCGCGTAGGTGCCCGCCAGGGCGGCGACCGCGATGCCGCCGAGGATCTGGAGGATCGCGATGATCCAGACCAGCACCCGGGCCGTCTTGACGGTGCCGGGCATGACGGCCATGCCGGGCGCGCCGTACGGGGCGCCCGGGTAGGGGCCGTACGGGGAGGCGGGCGGGGCGGCCGGGTAGCCGTAGGCGCCCTGCTGCGGGACGCCCTGCGGGGCCTGCGGGTAGCCGTAGCCCGGCTGACCCTGCGGGGGCTGGCCGTAGGGGTTGTTCGGTTCGCCGAAGCTCATCGGGGTTCCTCCGTGAAGGTCTCGTGCGGGGACGGACGCGGCCCGCGAGGAGGGACTTTCCCGGTGTGTGAGCGGATTCCCCCCGGCACTTTCCGCGGCACTGGCTGGTTATCGTCGTCGCAGCCGCGAGGTGTTGTCCAGTCGGTACGGGCCGGAGTTGTGCACGTGCAATCCTCCGCGCCCGCCCCGCTCCGCCGCGCGGGGCGCCGCCGGACCCCCGGGCCGCGCCCCGGGCGGGAGCCGGGACGGCGGCGAATTGGAATCAGGCGGGGGTCATCCGGGAGGATGTCCCCATGAGCGCCCAGATTCTCGATGGCAAGGCCACCGCGGCCGCGATCAAGTCCGACCTGACCGTCCGTGTGGCGGCCCTCAAGGAGCAGGGCGTCACGCCCGGACTCGGCACCGTCCTGGTCGGCGACGACCCGGCCAGCCAGAAGTACGTGGCGGGCAAGCACCGCGACTGCGCGCAGGTCGGCATCGCGTCCATCCAGCGCGAACTCCCCGCGACCGCCACGCAGGAGGAGATCGAGGCGGTCGTCCGGGAGCTCAACGAGGACCCGGCGTGCACCGGTTACATCGTCCAGCTGCCGCTGCCGAAGGGCATCGACGAGAACCGGATCCTGGAGCTCATGGACCCGGCGAAGGACGCCGACGGCCTGCACCCGACCAACCTCGGCCGGCTCGTCCTCAACGAGCCCGCCCCGCTGCCCTGCACGCCGAACGGCATCGTCACCCTGCTCCGCGCCCACGGCGTGGAGATCAACGGCGCCGAGGTCGTCGTCGTCGGCCGCGGCGTCACCATCGGGCGCCCGATGCCGCTCATCCTGACCCGCCGCTCCGAGAACGCCACCGTGACGCAGTGCCACACCGGCACCCGCGACCTCTCGGCGCACCTGCGGAACGCCGACATCATCGTGGCCGCCGCCGGCGTGCCGCACCTGATCAAGCCGCAGGACGTGAAGCCCGGCGCGGCCGTCCTCGACGTCGGCGTCTCCCGCAACGCCGAGGGCAAGATCATGGGCGACGTGCACCCCGACGTCGCCGAGGTGGCCGGCTGGATCTCCCCGAACCCCGGCGGCGTGGGCCCGATGACCCGCGCGCAGCTGCTCGTCAACGTCGTCGAGGCCGCGGAGCGCGCGGCCGCGGCCCACTGACATGACCTCGGGGAGCCCGGCGTCGCCCGGGGCCCCGGACGGCCCGCGGGAGCTGCCGCGCGGCCGGGTGGCGAAGTCGCGGCGGGTGCGGGGATCGCGCCGGCCGCCGACCGTCACCACCGACACGGCCACGCCCGAGGGCGGCGGCCGGGCGGCCGGCGGCGACGCCCCCGCGCCGGCCCGGCAGTGGCCGCTGCTCCTCGTGCTGGGGACGGCGGCGCTCGGACTGCTCGTGGTGGGGACGGACCCCTTCTGGCAGTCCTTCCGGGTCGGGACGATGATGGTCGGCGCCGCGCTGCTGCTCGGCGCGGTGCTGCGGCGGGTGCTGCCCTCGGTCGGCATGCTCGCGGTCCGCTCGCGCTTCACCGACATGATCACGTACGGCGTGATGGGCTCGCTGATCGTGCTGCTCGCGCTCATGGTGCAGCCGAAGCCCTGGCTGAAGATCCCGTTCCTGGAGGACATCCTCCATCTGACGGTGACCTGAGCCCGCGTCCGGGCACGACGACGGCGCCCGCCCTCTCCCCCGTGGGAGGGCGGGCGCCGTCGTGATCAAGGGTCATGTACGCGCCAACGAAAGGGCAAGTTCGGGCCGCGCGCTGTGGCACGGAGGTGACCATTCCGGTACATCCGGACCCTTGGGACGGGGTCCCGCTCGCCGCCGCGAGCTGCCATCCTTCGGGGGGAGGCGGGACGGCAGGGACGAGGGGGGCACACATGTCGGCGTGGAAGTCGCTGTCCGGCGAACTGGATCCGGACGTACGGGCGTTCACCGCGCGCCTGCGGCTGGTCATCGACCGCAGCGGCCTCGGCGTCGTCGCCGTCGCCGAACGCACCGGACACGACCGGGCCGACTGGGACGCCTACCTCCACGCCCGCCGGCCCGTGCCCCGGAGCGCCGTCGTCGCGCTCTCCGACGTCACCGGCGCCGACCTCGGCCCCCTCACCGCCGCGTGGGAGCACGCCGACCGCGCCTGGAAGCGCCTCCTGCGCGAGCGGGCCGTACCGGCCGAGGCAGCCGAGCCGGAGGACGGCGCACGGTACGGGGGCCGCGCGCCGGAGGGCCGGGGGCGCGCGCCGGAGGGCGTACGGGAGCGGAGCCCGGAGCCGCGGGACGAGCCGCCCGCCGAACAGACCCTGCGCTTCCGCAAGGCCGTACCGCCGGACGCCACGCCCGCGGCGGGACCCGCGCCCGCCTCCGTACCCGCGCCCGCGCCGGGACCCGCGAGTGCGCCCGTACCCCCTCCCGTACCCGCCCCCGCCCCGCGCGCGGCGCGGCGGGGTGGGCCGCTGCTCTACGCCGCCGGGATCGCCGGGGCCGCGCTCGTCGTCACCGCCGCCGTCCTCCTCGCCGACCTCGGGGGGTCCGGCGGTGGCGCCGCGCCGGCCGCCGCCCCGACGCCGTCCGCGACCACCGCCGCGCCCGCGCCGACCCCGAGCCTGCCCGAGGGGGTCCGCTGCACCGGCGCCGACTGCGGCGGCCTCGACCCGGAGGACATGGGCTGCGGCGGGCCGCACGCGGTCACCGTCGCGAGCACCCGGATCGGCACCGCGTTCGTCGAGGTCCGCTACAGCGAGGTCTGCGCCGCCGCCTGGGCCCGGATCACCGCCGGGTCGGCCGGCGACGAGGTCAGCGTCCAGTCCGGGACCGCCGTCCGGGTGGCGAACGTCCTGGCGGGCGGCGACACCGACGCGTACACCGCGATGATCCCGGTCGGCTCCGGAGGCGACGCGCGCGCCTGCGCGGCCCTCACCGGCGGCGAGGACGGCTGCACGGGAGAGTGAAACGCCGGCGGGGTGAGCCGCACCACAAGGGGGTGGGGGTGCGCGGGGGCCCGGGTCCGATAGCCTGACCGCCGGATATCTCTTCACGTCGAGACATCGATCGATCATGAAGCGGTATCCAGACTCAGGGGCAGGGACCCCCACCGCCAGCTGTCTTACGGAGATCGCCATGACCCGCACTCCCGTGAATGTCACCGTGACCGGCGCGGCCGGCCAGATCGGCTACGCGCTGCTCTTCCGCATCGCCTCCGGCCACCTGCTCGGCAAGGACGTGCCGGTCAAGCTGCGCCTCCTCGAGATCCCGCAGGGCGTCAAGGCCGCCGAGGGCACCGCCATGGAGCTCGACGACTGCGCGTTCCCGCTGCTCAAGGGCATCGACATCTTCGACGACCCGAACAAGGGCTTCGAGGGCGCCAACATCGGCCTGCTCGTCGGCGCCCGCCCGCGCGGTCCGGGCATGGAGCGCGGCGACCTGCTCGCGGCGAACGGCGGCATCTTCAAGCCGCAGGGCGAGGCCATCGCCGCGCACGCCGCCGACGACATCAAGGTCCTCGTGGTCGGCAACCCGGCCAACACCAACGCCCTCATCGCCCAGGCCAACGCCAAGGGCGTCCCGGCCGAGCGCTTCACCGCGATGACCCGCCTGGACCACAACCGCGCGCTGACGCAGCTGGCCCAGAAGACCGGCTCCTCGGTCACCGACATCAAGCGCCTGACCATCTGGGGCAACCACTCCGCCACCCAGTACCCGGACATCTTCCACGCGGAGATCGCCGGCAAGAACGCGGCGGACGTCGTCAACGACGAGGCGTGGCTGGCCGACACCTTCATCCCGACCGTCGCCAAGCGCGGCGCCGCGATCATCGACGCCCGGGGCGCGTCCTCCGCCGCCTCGGCCGCCAACGCCGCCATCGACCACGTCCACACCTGGGTCAACGGCACCGCCGAGGGCGACTGGACCTCCATGGGCGTCCCGTCCGACGGCTCCTACGGCGTCCCGGAGGGCCTGATCTCCTCCTTCCCGGTCACCTGCAAGGACGGGAAGTACGAGATCGTCCAGGGCCTGGAGATCAACGACTTCTCCCGCGCCCGCATCGACGCCTCCGTCAAGGAGCTGTCCGAGGAGCGCGACGCCGTCCGCGAGCTCGGCCTCATCTGAGCCGTCCCGCAGCAGTTCCTCCCACGCCCCCGGCCGGGTCCCCGGCCGGGGGCGTGGTGCGTTCGGGAGGTGTTTCTGCCATCCCGTGTTGTGTGTGTCCCTCGGAATGTAGTACTTCTTATACATGAGCGAGCAGGTGCACAACAGGCTCTCGGTCGTCAGGGCCGAGCGGAAGGTTTCCCGGCAGGCGCTGGCCGAGGCAGTGGGCGTCCACTACCAGACCATCGGCTACATCGAGCGCGGCCAGTACAACCCCAGCCTCGACCTGGCCCTCAAGCTGGCCCGGTTCTTCGAGCTGCCGGTGGAGGCGTTGTTCTCCCTGGAGCCGTTCCAGCCGCTCACCGCAGAGGTCTACGGGAGGAAGCAGTGATGACCGCGACGCGCTTCGACCAGCGCATGTACACCGTCATGAACCGGCGGGAGGCGGCGGCCCTCTACGCCACCGCGGCCCGCCGCCGCGCCGTCGTCGGCGTGCACGTCGCCCTCACGGCCGTGGGCGTCGTGGCCTGGAACGCCACCGTCTTCGCGGACGACACCATCGGCCTGATCGCCGTCCTGGCCGTCCTGCTGCCGTGGATCATCGCCACCGGCGCGATCAACGCCGCCACCCGGGGCCTGCTCGAACTGCGCGGCCGGATGCTCGACGAGCGGCAGCTCGTCGAGCGGGACCGGGTCCGGGCGACCGCCCACCGCGTCACCGGCTGGCTGCTGCTCGCCGCCACCGCCGCCCTGGCGGTGCTGGCCCGGACCACGGACGTCGAACTGGGCGGGCTCGCCCTGCCGTTGATGGTCGGCGTGTTCGTCGTGCACCGCATGATGCCGCTGTGGATCGCGATGCTCCGCACCGAGGACGAGCCCGCCGACGCGGACGCCTGACGGCACGGCCTCCGTACCGTCAGGCGTCCCGGCTCAGCCCTTGCGCGGGGTGTACTGGCCCGGCACCATCCGGGTCGTGACGGCGATCCGGTTCCACGCGTTGATGACGACGATCGCGCCGATCACCCGCGCCAGTTCGTCCTCGTCGAAGTGCTCGGCCGCCGCCGCGTACACCTCGTCGGGGACGAAGCCGTCGGTGAGCACGGTGACCGCCTCGGTGAGGGCGATCGCGGCCAGCTCCCGCTCCGTGTAGAAGTGCCGGGACTCCTGCCAGGCGGACAGCTGGACGATCCGCTCCACCGTCTCGCCCTCGGCGACGGCGTCCTTGGTGTGCATGTCGAGGCAGAAGGCGCAGTGGTTGAGCTGCGAGGCCCGGATCTTGATCAGGTGGTACAGCACCGGGTCCACGCCCTTGGCGGCCTCCTGCTCCAGCCGGCTCATGGCCCGGTAGAACTCGGGAGCCCGCTCGAACATGTTCATGCGCGGGGTGTGCGCGTGGGCGAGGGACGGGGTGGCGGAGGAGTGCGTCGTGGTGGTGGTCATGGCGCCACCGTACGAAGCCGATGGCATGCCGCTATGGTCCATTCCCATGCGGAACGACTGGGCCACTTTTGGCGCCGACCTCCACCTGGACCTGCGCGGCACCCGGCTGCGCGCCGGCCTCATGGACGCCCTCCGCGAGGCCGTGCGCGGCGGGCGCCTCGCCCCCGGCAGCCGGCTGCCGTCCTCGCGCCAGCTCGCCGCCGACCTCGGCGTCGCCCGCAACACCGTCGCCGACGCCTACGCCGAACTCGTCGCCGAGGGCTGGCTCACCGCCCGCCAGGGCTCCGGCACCCGCGTCGCCCACCGCACCGAGCCCCGGCCGCCCGCCCCCGCACCGGCCGGGCCCCCGGCACCGGACGCGCTCGCCCCCGGCGGCACCCCCTGGCAGCCGCCCTCCGGCCAGGCCGCCCGCGCCTCCCGGCGGCGCGCCCCCGCCCCCGCGTACGACCTCCGGTCCGGCACCCCGGACCTCGCCGCCTTCCCGCGCGCCGCATGGCTCAAGGCGTACCGCCGCGCGCTCACCGCCGCGCCCAACGCCGCCTTCGGGTACGGCGATCCGCGCGGGCGCCCCGAACTCCGCGCCGCCCTCGCCGAATACCTCGCCCGCGCCCGGGGCGTGCACGCCCGGCCCGAACGGATCGTCGTCTGCGCCGGCTTCGCCCACGGCCTGATGCTGCTGGGCCAGGTCCTGCGGGCGCGCGGCGCGCGGGCGGTGGCGGTGGAGTCGTACGGCATCGGCATGTACCCGGGGCTGCTGCGCGGCGCCGGACTCGCCACCCCCGCGCTGCCGTTCGACGCCCACGGCACCCGCGTCGACGCGCTGGGCCCGGACGCCGGCGCGGTGCTGCTGACCGCCGCCCACCAGTTCCCGCTCGGCGGCGCCCTGCCGCCCGACCGGCGGGCGGCGGTCGTCGACTGGGCGCGGGCGACCGGCGGTTTCGTCCTGGAGGACGACTACGACGGCGAGTTCCGCTACGACCGGCAGCCCGTCGGCGCGCTCCAGGGCCTCGACCCCGAGCGGGTCGTGTATCTCGGCACCGCCAGCAAGTCCCTCGCCCCCGGCCTCCGGCTCGCCTGGCTGGTCCTCCCCGAGGAGCTGGTCGACGAGGTCGCCGCCGCCAAGGGCGGGGTGGTGGACTGGATGTGCGGCACCCCCGACCAGCTCGCCTTCGCCGAATTCCTCGGCTCCGGCGCGCACGACCGGCACGTCCGCGCCATGCGCCTGCGCTACCGCAACCGCCGCGACCAGCTCGTCGCCGCGCTCGCCGCCCACGCGCCCGGGATCCGGGCCGGCGGGATCGCGGCCGGCCTGCACGCGGTGCTCCGGCTGCCGCCCGGCACCGAACAGGCCGCGCTGCGCTCCGCCGCCTGGCAGGGCCTCGCCGTCCAGGGCCTCGACCAGTTCCGCCACCCCGACGCGCCCCGCACCCTGGAGGGCCTCGTCGTCGGCTACGGCACCCCGCCGGACAGCGCCTGGCAGGGCGCGCTCCGGGCCCTCTGCCGCGTCCTGGAGGGCGTGGGGGAGGGATACGAGGACGGGGACGGGTCCAGGGACGGCGGCGGGTCCCGGGAAGGCGGCGGGGACGGCGGTGCGCCCGGGGGCGGGCCCGCCGCCTCTGGCAGGGTGGTCCCGTGACCCCGCACCCCACCCCCGGCCGGCCGGACGACGCGGACGCCGCCGCACGGGAGTTCACCGCCCACCGCGGCCGGCTCTTCGGCCTCGCCTACCGGATGCTCGGCTCCGCCGAGGAGGCCGAGGACACCGTCCAGGACGCCTACCTGCGCTGGAGCGGCGCCGACCGGGCCGCCGTCGCCCACCCCGGCGCCTGGCTCGCCAAGGTCGTCACCCACCTGTGCCTCAACCGGCTCACCTCCGCCCGCGCCACCCGCGAGCGGTACACCGGCACCTGGCTGCCGGAACCGGTCCTCGCCGAGGCCGGGCCCCCGGAGGTCGCCGAACGGCACGACGACGTCTCCACGGCCCTGCTGCTCCTGCTGGAACGGCTCACCCCCGCCGAGCGGGCCGTGTACGTGCTCCGCGAGGCGTTCGGCTACCCGCACCGCGAGATCGCCGGCGTCCTGGACCTCGGCGAGGCCCACTGCCGCCAGCTGTACGGCCGCGCCGCCCGGCGGATCGCCGCGCCCGGCGACGACGGGGCGCCCGCCCGGGTCGCGCCGCCCGCGCCCGGACGGCGGCGCGCGTTCGTCGACTCCTTCGCCGCCGCCGCCCGCGACGGCGACCTCGCGGGTCTGGAGCGGGTCCTCGCGCAGGACGTCGTGTGGTGGAGCGACGGCGGCGGCAAGGTCCGGTCGGCGCTCCGCCCCGTCCGGGGCCGCGACCACGTCGTCCGCTTCCTCGCCGGCGTCGCCCGCCGCACCGAGGAGGGCACCCGGCTCACCGTCGCGGAGGTCAACGGCGCCCCCGGGATCCTCGTGCACGTCGGCGGCCGGGTCACCGGCGTCGCCACCGTGGGGCTCCGCGCGGACGGCCGCGTCGGCGACGTCTGGTACGTCTCCAACCCCGACAAGCTCGTCCACGCGACCCGCAGGTTCGCCGCGTACCCCGAAGCCGCCGGCTGATCCGGGCACGGACCCCGCCGAACGGCGCAAAACGACGCGCGGTGCCGAGGCCGGAAAGCGGCGGCCTACACTGTGCGGTCGCGAGCCCCGCGGTCATACGAACGGCCGCGCGGACACGCCACGCGCACACCACGGTGCGCGGCCACGCGAAGGGGAGGGCGAGGGACATGCGGAGGCTCAGGTCGAGCACGGTGGTGCTCGGCGGGATGGGCGTGCTCGCCGCGGCGATCACGGCCTGCGGCGCCGAACCCGACCGCCGGTGCGCGGACCCGGTGACGCTGGAGGAACTGCCGAGCTACCGGTGCGACACCGGAGGCGGTGACGACGACGATGACGACGGCTCGACCACCCGCGGCGCCTACTACTACGGCGGCTCCGTCCGCGACGCGCGCGTGAGCGGCGGCAGCTTCGACCGGAAGGCCGTCGAGACCGGCGGCTTCGGCTGCTCGTCCTCCGGGTCGAGCGGCGGCTGACGGGCGGACCGGCACCATGGAACGGCACACCATCGAGCCCCGCCCGGGCTGGCAGGAGACCGTCGAGGAGCAGGGGCTCGTCTACCCCCTGACCCGCTACCCGGACGGTTCGCTGCGCCCGTACTGGGACGAGAGCGCGTACTACTCCTTCACGCTGCCCGAGGTCGAGGCGCTGGAGGAGGTCGTCGAGGAACTGCACGCCATGTGCCTCGCCGCCGCCGCGCACATCGTCGAGCGGAACCGTTTCGCCGACCTCGGCATCACCGACCCGCGGATCGCGGAGCGGGTCGCCGAGTCCTGGCGCCGCCGCACCGAACTCCCCTCGCTGTACGCCCGCTTCGACCTCGTGTACGACGGCACCGGCCCGGCGAAGATGCTGGAGTACAACGCCGACACCCCGACCTCCCTGGTGGAGGCGGCGAGCCCGCAGTGGTTCTGGATGGAGGAGCGCTTCCCCGGCGCCGACCAGTGGAACTCGCTCCACGAGCGCCTGGTCGACGCCTGGAAGCGGCAGGCGGCGCTGCTGCCGCCCGGCCCCGTGCACTTCGCCCACTCGGAGACCGACGAGCTCGGCGAGGACCTGATGACGGTCGCGTACCTGCGCGAGACCGCCGAGCAGGCCGGGCTCGCCACCGAGGCGCTCTCCGTGGAGCGGATCGGCTGGGACCGGCTCTCCCGGCGGTTCGTCGACGAGAAGCTGCGGTTCATCCGCAGCTGCTTCAAGCTCTACCCGTGGGAGTGGCTGGTCACCGACCCGTTCGGCAAGCACGTCCTGTCCACCCTGGACAACGGCGGCGGCTCCGGCACCACCTGCTGGATCGAACCCGCCTGGAAGATGCTGCTCTCCAACAAGGCGCTGCTCGCGATCCTCTGGGAGCTGTACCCGGACCACCCGAACCTGCTGCCCGCCTACCTCGACGGGCCGCGCGAGCTGGCCGCCACCACCGGCTGGGCCGCCAAGCCGCTGCTCGGCCGGGAGGGCGCCGGGGTCACCCTGCACGCGCCCGGCAGCGAGCCCGTCGTCCGCGACGAGCCCTGCTGCTACCAGGGCCTCGCCCCGCTCCCCGACTTCGACGGCAACCGCACGCTGCTCGGCGCCTGGGTCGTCGAGGACGAGGCCGCGGGGCTCGGCATCCGGGAGTCCGCGGGACCCGTCACCGACGAGTACGCCCGCTTCCTCCCGCACGTGATCCTCTGACGCTCACTCCGGTACGTACTCCCGCAGCGGGGCCGGCGTCAGACCGGCCGCGTCGGCGAGCGCCAGGGCCCGCTCCAGGTCCTGCTCCAGCGTCTCGTTGAAGTGCAGCAGGATGATGTCGCCGGCCTTCAGCTCCGGCGCCGGCGGCGTCCACCCGCCCCACGTGGTCAGGTCGTGCGTCCACGTCACCACGGCCTTCGCCCCGCAGGCGCGGGCGGCCGTCCGCGTCGTCGCGTCGTACGCCCCGTACGGCGGGCGCAGCAGCCGCGGCCCGTCGCCGAACTCCGCGAGGTGCGCGTCCCGCGCCCCGCAGACCTCCGCCCGCTGCCCGGCCGCGTCGAGCGCGGTGAGGTCCGGGTGCCCGACCGTGTGGTTCTCCACCCGCACCCGGCCGTGGTCGAGCAGCCGGTGGAAGTACCCCGAGTCGTACGCGTACGCCCCCGGGAGCAGGAACAGCGAGGCCGGCACCCGCCGCTCCAGCAGCAGCTCGGCGGCGGCCGGGTCGTGGAACCAGCCGTCGTCGACGGTGAGGAAGACGACCGGGTCGGTCGTCTCGACGCGGGACACGACGGGCGCGGACGGAGGCGCGGGGGACGGGGCCGGGGCGGCCCCGAGGAGCGCGAACGGGACGAGTGCGGCGAGCGCGCCGCGCACGGCGCGGCGCAGACGGAGGCGCGACATGGCCGCATCATTGGACTGGACCAACTCCGGTGTCAATGGCGCCCGTTGTCCCGGGGCGGCGGCTCCTCCACCGCCCCGGAAACGGACCCGGTCAGTCCGAGAGGACCGCCCGCAGCTGCTCCAGACCCCAGTCGAGGTCCTCCTTCGAGATCACCAGCGGCGGCGCGATCCGGATCGTCGACCCGTGGGTGTCCTTCACCAGGACGCCCCGGGCCATCAGCCGCTCCGAGATCTCCCGGCCCGTGCCCCGCGCCGGCGCGATGTCGACGCCGGCCCACAGCCCGCGGCCCCGCACCGCCTCGACCGCGCCCCCGCCGACCAGCAGGCCCAGCTCGGCGTGCAGGTGCTCGCCCAGCTCCGCCGCCCGCTGCTGGTACTCCCCGGTCCGCAGCATCGCGATCACCTCCAGCGCCACCGCGCACGCCAGCGGATTGCCGCCGAAGGTCGAGCCGTGCTCGCCGGGCCGGAAGACCCCCAGCACGGCGTCGTCCGCGACCACCGCCGACACCGGCACGACGCCGCCGCCGAGCGCCTTGCCGAGGATGTACACGTCGGGGACGACGTCCTCGTGCTCGCAGGCGAAGGTGCGGCCGGTCCGGCCGAGGCCGGACTGGATCTCGTCGGCCATGAACAGCACGTTCCGCCGGGCCGTCAGCTCCCGCACCCCGCGCAGATAGCCGGCCGGCGGGACGAGGACGCCGGCCTCGCCCTGGATCGGCTCCAGCAGCACCGCCACCGTGTTCTCGGTGACGGCCGCCTCCAGCGCCGTCAGATCGCCGTACGGCACGATCTCGAAGCCCGGCGTGTACGGGCCGAAGTGGTCCCGCGCCTCGTGGTCGGTCGAGAACGACACGATCGTCGTCGTCCGCCCGTGGAAGTTGTTCCCCGCCACCACGATCTTCGCGTGCCCGTCCGGCACGCCCTTCACCTCGTACCCCCACTTCCGGGCCGTCTTGACGGCCGTCTCGACCGCCTCCGCCCCGGTGTTCATCGGCAGCACCCGCTCCTTGCCGCACAGCTCCGCGAGCCGCGTGCAGAACTCGGCGAAGCGGTCGTGGTGGAAGGCCCGCGAGGTGAGCGTGACCCGCTCCAGCTGGGCCTTCGCCGCCTCGATCAGCCGGCGGTTTCCGTGCCCGAAGTTCAGCGCCGAGTAGCCGGCGAGCATGTCCAGGAAGCGACGCCCCTCGACGTCCGTCATCCACGCCCCCTCCGCGGAGGCGACGACGACGGGCAGGGGGTGGTAGTTGTGGGCGCTGTGCGCGTCCGAGGCAGCGATCTCGTCTTGCGTTCTCGACACGGGATCTCCGATCGTCCTGCGGCCGGGGTGGGTTGTGGCCCCTTCTTATCGTCGCTCGCATTCCGGACGAAGAAACCTCGCACGACGGCGCGCCCGCTAGTGACCTGAGTCGGAGATTCGTCGTTAGTTGGGCATGAGTCGCCCTGGTCCGAAGATTCCGCCGTTGTCTGTCACTGATGCCCAGAGGGCGGTGC